>NZ_KI391939.1:1219241-1436446 GCF_000162375.2 Acinetobacter sp. RUH 2624
TTGAAAGTGCATAATCAATTGCTTGCTGTTTAAATTCAGCACTAAAACGTTTGGCCATTTCTTGGATCTCCAAAGTTAACGTTACGTTATCTTTAGAGGGAAGTACTGTCCATTATTTTGGCTAGGATCATATTAAAGATTTCTATAATAGTAAATTTATGACGAAACCATCAGGAGTCAAATTTAAAGTTAAAGGCTATTCAAGTGGCTCAGTTCAATGTTCAGATGAGAAAATATTTAAATTCAAGTATTTTAATAAAGACTGGATGGATATTGTCATTAACCGAAAGACAAAACATGTCTTAATTGATTTACGTGTAAATTTTGTCGATGGAGGAGCGGTAGGTCTTTTTAATGGTAACTCAGTCCCTCCTATGCAAATTTCCTTTAAGAAAATTAAGCCATATAGTACTCAAACCAAAACTTTCGATCAGCTTCGCCAATTAGCATTAGATGGTATCAATTATTATTGGGGTAGAAATCATACGCATCCGACCGGAAAAAATATAAAAATTAATGGAGATGAATATGAAGTTTTTGTAAAGGCTAAACCTTCCGAAGTTCAAGCTATGCCCGAAATGAAACTTACATTTGTAACTAATGTAAACCCGAATGATCTAATGTTCCGTAGTTCTAACTGGGCACTTTCCAGAAAAACTGCCTACATGACAGGATACTTAAAATTCGATAATGGTTGGTCTTTTTATGAGTATTCTTTATCTGATAAAAAGTTTAAAGAGACAATAGCTCATGAGACTGGCCATGCAATTGTTGAAACATATGCAGGTTTCAATGAATCAGTTACACATCATGGATCATCAGGCTATGATCAGAATCCTAAAGCTGGAACCATATATCCAAAAACTGGTGAAATCGATCTAATGAAATATGCAAAGGGTAATCTACTTACCATATCTGGTTGGGATACACGCATGGTAGCGAACGAAAAAGATACGATGGGATTGTTATTTATTTCAGGGATTTCTAAAAAATGAAAAAATATTTAATATTCTTTTTTCTTATACTCTCGTGTTCAATTGCTTCAGGTTGTACAAAAAAAATTTTATATTTAACTCCTGAAGCAACTGGTTATCTTTATGACAGTAAAACTAAACAGCCTCTACACAATGTAAATGGATATATAGGTTTCTATTTACCTGATGAAAAATCAACAACCATAAGAGTAAGTAATGATGGTAGTTTTACTATTAAACCATTAACAAAAGAATATTTTTTCATTGAACCTAGTTTAGAGGATTATAAAAATCTTCCGCCATTAATTTATATTAGCTTTAAAAATTATCAAAACAAAACATTAGATTACTCAGGAAAATTTAATGAACAAGTTCCAGAAGAAAAAGCTAATTTTGAACATTATAAAAAAATTGATCTCGGTAAAGTTTACTTAGATCCTGAGTAAAAGTTTTACTCAGTCATATAACTCAATCCTAAAAGCCCTTCTTTGAGGGCTTTTTTTATTTTGCTTGCATTTTTTCTATTTTTATTTATGATTGAGTAATCACTCAATTAATCTGTTTGTATATGGCTCGTCCTCGTAGTGAAGATAAACGTAATGCAATTTTAAGTGCTGCTATCGAAACATTAGCAGAGCTTGGCGAACGTGCGTCTACTTCAAAAATTGCTAAAGTTGCTGGCGTGGCAGAAGGCACTTTATTTACCTATTTTAGTAATAAAGAAGAATTGCTTAACCAGTTATATCTTTCGCTCAAGGCTGAGCTACGTCAGGTCATGATGCTTGGTTACCCTACCAACTCAGATTTACAAACACAAATGTCGCATATCTGGCAAAGTTATTTGGACTGGAGTTTAGAAGCTCCCCTTAAACGTAAAGTAATGGCGCAGCTTTCGACCTCAGAACAAATTACTGAGCAAAGCAAACAAATTGGTATGCAAACCTTTTGTGACTTTACTCAAAACATTCAAGAACGTATTAACGATGGCAAATTAAGAGATTATCCACCGTTATTTATTGCTTCGATTTTAGGTGCGCTTGCCGAGGTTACACTTAATTTTATTGCCCAAGACCCTTCTCAAACCGAGCTTTATCGCAAATCTGGTTTTGAAGCGTTTTGGCATGCAGTTTCAATATAAATCATAGAATAAGGATGCGCGGCGTCCTTATTTTTAAACCAATTAATGAGTGAGTAAATACTCATTTAAATGAATTAAAATAAGCACTTAACCCAAGTTCTTATTTGTACATATAGGTTTGTTCCAATAAGGAAAAACAAGATGACTATTTCAAACACAACAAACTTGCCTTCTCCCTTAATGCCATCTCAGCAGCACAATGGCAAATTTAGAAATACGCGTCCGAACCAACACAAGCCTTCTTTTGGTAAAACACTTCAACTTATGTGGAAGTTTCTTTTTAACAAACCAAAAGACACAGTACCCAACAAAGAAATTCCTGTTTTAAGTTTGTCAAAAGAACAGCTTTTAAGTGCACCTGACCGCTCTCTATTTCGTTTGGGCCACTCAACCATTTTGTTAAAACTGCAAAATGAGTTTTGGTTAACCGACCCTGTTTTTTCTGAACGTGCTTCACCTTTTCAATGGATTGGTCCAAAACGTTTTCACCAGCCACCGATTAGCATTGCAGACTTACCACCCATTAAAGGTGTGATTCTGTCGCATAACCACTACGACCACCTCGACTACCATGCGGTTATGCAGCTTAACGATAAAGTTGAACATTTCTTAACGCCGCTTGGTGTAGGCGATACACTCATTAAATGGGGAATTCCAGCAGAAAAAGTTCAACAACTCGACTGGTGGGACACCACGCATGTAGATGGACTTGAACTGGTCGCTACCCCTGCCCATCATTTTTCAGGCCGTGGTATGGGCGATAGCAATGCAACGCTTTGGGCTTCGTGGGTGATTATTGATAATGACTTACGTGTGTTTTTTAGCGGTGACACGGGATATTTTGATGGGTTTAAAGAAATTGGACATCGTTATGGTCCGTTTGATTTGACCATGTTAGAAACTGGCGCTTATGACCCTGAATGGCCCGATGTTCATATGCAACCAGAGCAAACTTTACAAGCACATTTAGACTTAAAAGGACGTCATTTGTTGCCTGTACATAATGGTACTTTTGACTTGGCGCTTCATGCTTGGGACGACCCGTTTGAACGTATCGTGGCTTTGGCTCATGAAAATAATTTAGCCATTAGCACACCGCAAATGGGACAAATTTTGAACTTAAACGAGCCGAATGTTGAAAATTATTGGTGGCGTTCATAGTTCGATAAAAATAAGCCGAACACTCCATTTGCAGTATTCGGCTTATCTTATTTATAACTTTGAATAATTTTCACAAAGCACTCTTTTCAAGCGTTTCTATAATCGCTAAAGCCGTCTTCTTAGCTGAAAACGGGTTTTGACCAGTAATCAAATTGCCATCTTGAACGACATACGGCGCAAAAGGAATAAAAGCCTTTTCATAACGAGCGCCATATTCTTTAGCGAGCTCTTCGGCATTGTACGGCACTTTTTTCGCTACCCCTGCCAGAACCTCTTCACTCCATGCAAAGCCAGTTAACTTTTTACCTTCTATGAGTCGCTTGCCATTTGAAAGTCTGACGTGAAGCAAACCGCAATAACCGTGGCATACACTCGAAACAATGCCACCTTTTTCATAAATATTTTTGGTGATTTCTTGCAGTTCAGGATTATCTAAAAAGTCCCACATCACACCGTGACCACCCGTGTAATAGATCACGTCATAATCTTGCCAATGAATATCGGAAGGCTTAAAAGTATTTGCTAACAAGGTAATAAAAGCTTGGTCTTTTTCTCTGGCTTTAACAGATTTATCTGCAACCAAAGGCGCAAGCGATTTAGGCTCGATCGGGGTTTTTCCGCCATTTGGGCTGACAATATCTTGCACATAACCTTGCTTTTCAAATTCATCATAAGCATGAGTGAGCTCGCCCAACCACAGTCCTGTCGGCTCATCTACATCCTTATAGCGTGAAATATTGGTCACGACATGTAATATGCGTTTAGACATTTTCTCACCTCATTTTTCATATTTATAATTCTATTCTTTCATCTATCAAAGCATAGAAAGCTGTTACTGAAAGTGTGTGCTTGGTAAAGTTATGAACCTTGATTTTAAGTAACTATAAGTCTAAAGTTAACTTGAATGTCAATAGAGTATGTGGCTATGAATATTAGCGAGTTATCGAAACTAAGTGGTTTAAGTACCCCTACAATTCGTTATTACGAGCAAATCAAACTCTTGCCTAAAGCAAAAAGAAAGTCGAATGGTTATCGTGAATATACAGATAACGATTTAAAGCAACTTTCTTTAATTCAACAGGCCCAGCAAGTTGGTTTTTCTTTAGCAGAAATTAAATCATTTTTACCGTCAAAAGTGACTACTTGGAACCATGACGCACTCATCCAAACACTTGAATCTAAAATTCAGGAAATCGAACTTTTAGAACAAAAGCTTAAAGTCAGTAAGCAAAATTTACTCACCATGATTGAAGCAATTAATAACAAACCCGATGAAATTACCTGTGAAGAAAATGCCGAACGCCTTATGAATCTCTATTACGATAAATCAAAAACGCCGTAAACCTATAGAATTCTATTGACCTTAAAGTACACTTTAAACATACGATGGACCACAGGTGATAAATGAGGAACCTGTGATGTTTAAAGTGTGGAATTTTCAACGTTGGTTAAGCATTATTTTTACCATTCTTTTATCTACAAATGTGGTTTATGCCGCAGGTTCAGATAAAGCTCAAAGCCTTGCAAAAACAAGTGGAAAAATTTTAGTCGTAATGACTAATCACTCGGCTTACCCTTCTCGTTCAGATAAAACAGGACTTTGGCTAACCGAGCTCACCCATTTTTATGATGTTGCATTAGCTGCCGGCTATGAAATGGACTTTGTAAGTCCTTTAGGTGGTGAAGTGCCTCTAGATGAACGTAGCTTAAAGTCTATTTACTTAGACAAATCCGCTCGTCAGCATTTAGCCGACCCAGCATTTATGCAACGGTTAAAAACAACATTAGCTCCGAACGCGATTAATCCTACCCAGTACAAAGCCATTTACTATACGGGTGGGCACGGTACCATGTGGGATTTCCCAAATAATAAAACTTTGCAAAACATTAGCGAACAGATCTATGGCCAAGGTGGAGTCGTTTCAGCAGTTTGTCACGGCGTAGGTGGTTTATTACCTTTACAGGATGAAAATGGCAAACCGTTAATTGCAGGTAGAACTGTTACGGGTTTTGCAAATATAGAAGAAACACTTTCAGGTATTAAGTCTCAAGCTCCATTTTCTTTACAAAATGGACTCATTGAACGTGGTGCAAAATATAAACAAGCTTTTATTCCGTTTACCTCATATGTGGTTTCAGACGACAGAATTATTACTGGACAAAACCCTCAGTCGAGTAAAGAAATTGCCGAAGCAGTCGTTAAACGTTTAAGCAGCATAAAATAAATCTAAAAAGACGAATTACAGACCAGCCTTGTAATTCGTCTTTTTCATATAAATATTATAGAAAAAATTAACCAACCTTTTGATAGTGAAGAGCTATCGCACTAGAAGCAAAAGTTTTATTTTCAATAAGTTTAAGATTGGTCTTTTGCTGAATACCTTGAAATAGCGGCAAGCCACTACCAATTAAAACGGGCGAAACCGTAATTTTATATTCATCAATTAAACCAAGTTGCATGAGATAGTGTGCAAACCGTGGACTCCCCAAAATCACCATATCCTTGCCCGGTTGCTGCTTGAGCTTATTAATTTCTTCTTCAACATGATCTTTCACAAGTCTGGAATTATTCCATTCAACAGTATCTAAGGTGGTTGAAAAAACGATTTTTTCAGTCTTTTCAATCCACTCAGCATGATTTCGTTCATGCTCCGAAGCTTCGGGGTTTGAAAGCATGGTTGGCCAATAATTATGCATCATCTGGTAAGTCGCACGTCCCCAAATTACCGTATCGGCAGTGCTCAAGATTTCTTTTGCATGATTTGCCAAATCGGCATCGTAAGCAATCCAACCTATGTCCATTGCCCCATTTGGACCTTCGACAAAACTATCAAGCGATGCATGTAGAAACAGTATGAGTTTTCTCATTTTCATTCCTTTGTTATGAATAAGATTTATCGCTTTTTAGTATATTCAATTTAAATGATTTCTTATGGAGTGTTTTGTTTTCTGATTTTTCTTGTATCTATATAGCTCTATATCTTCCTGAAATATTTATAAATTATATAAATGACCCGAACAAGAATGGCTCCTTATTCGGGTTATCTATAAACGTACTGTTTTAATAAAGGCTTGGTTACGTAATGACTAGCGGGCCAGAACCCGGCAACTCGGTCACTAGCTTATAGCCCATCAGTTTTGCGGGTGTATGTGTACCGCCTTTAACGGTATTTCTGAGTAAATAATTCACCACAGTCAGTGAGCCATTTACGGTAAGACTATAGGCGTTTTCCGTTTGAATACGGGCAGTTTTGATTTCCCCACGTGCATTTCTTGCTTCACCCCAAACATAGGTAGGTACTTTCGCTCGAAGCTCCTCATTTGGCCCCACAACCGTTTTTTCAATACGTGATTTAATAAACTTCTGCACAGCATTGATTTTTAATACTGGGCGTACATAGTTCAGCATTTTTGCACCAAAAATCATTTTAGGAAATGCAGGTACAAACACCTCAATGTTTGGAATGCCGGTTGTATAGAACGCTGTCGATACGTCTCCCCAAGGAACACTCATGGCACTTTTTTTGCCATCACCAAAATCAATAGTCCGGACATAATGTGCTAACGGAACAGTGGTAATTTTTCCGTTTTTACGAATTTTTCCACCTTCGGCCATGCCTTCTGTACTTGTTTTGGCTGTACCCGGTGAAAACCCAGTTCTAGAGTCAAAACCAAGCGCTAAATGGGTCGCATCTGGTAGTGCTTCTTTCAAGGCAGCAGCAACACAGTCTGTTGGAATTACATCGAAACCGACACCCGGACAAAGCACAATATCGGCTTTTTCGGCTTGGCTGTTAAGTGACTGTGCCAACTCAAATACTGAGATTTCGCCCGTAATATCTAGATAGTGAGCACCTGCCTTTATACAAGCTTCCATCATGGGTTTCGATGTCGCTGAAAAAGGCCCTGCACAATGCATAACCAGTTTAAAACCTTGGAGTTGCTCACTTATTGCATCTACGTTATCAAGTCCAAAAGCTTTATAGTCAAGTCCCAACTCTTGAGCAAGTGCTTCAACCTTAGCTTTGTTACGGCCAGCCAAAGTCGGTTTTAGACCTTGGCGTACAGCTTCACGAGCGATTAATTCGCCCGTGTAGCCATTTGCTCCATAAATTAACCAGTTTGAATCGTTAAGATTTGTCATAACACAACTCACTTTTTAAGAAGCAAATGAATAGTTACGCATGCCTTTTTTATACTGGCGAGTACGGCATGACATCGCTGATTGTTGCAAAATTAAAGCCCAAGCTGGTGAAACATTTGGTTTTGTTTTTTTACCAGCACTTAAATTACGTAACTGGAATTTGACCACAGCCATATTGGCAAGTGAAGCCAATGTTTTATTTTCCCATGTAATTGGTTTGAGTTCAGGTGAAATATTTTGGCCTTGTTTCCAAGCATTTGGCAAATTAGGTTCAATCGCTAAAGCTGTGGCTATACCGACCATATCTACACCACTTTCAATTACTTTTTCTGCCACTTGTTTACGGCGTATGCCACCTGTCACCATAACAGGCATTTTGGCAACTTTACGAATTTCTTGTGCAAATTCTAAAAAATAAGCTTCACGGGCAAGTGTACGACCATCACGTGCCTGACCTTGCATTGCAGGCGCTTCATAGCTACCACCTGAAAGTTCAACCAAATCGACTGCATGCTCATTTAACATTTTGACCACTTGCTGAGCATCTTCAGCGCTAAAACCGCCACGCTGGAAATCGGCTGAATTTAGTTTCACTGCGACCGTAAACTGTGGCGAAACCACTTTACGAACCGCTTCCACAATCTCAATTAAAATACGAGCGCGGTTTTCTAAAGAACCGCCCCAACGATCTTGGCGTTTATTGCTGAGTGGAGAAAGAAACTGGCTTAATAAATATCCATGCGCTGCATGAATTTCCACACCAGTAAATCCTGCTTTTTCACCTAAACGTGCCGTGTTTGCAAAACGCTGAATCACTTCTGCAATCATAGATTCAGTCATTTCAATTGGTGTGTTAAAGCGATTTGACATTTTGCCAAGATCAAGTGAAATTGCAGAAGGCGCCCAAGTCTGCTGACCTAGGTTAGCTTGCATTTGTCGACCCGGATGGTTAATTTGAAGCCAAACCTGAGCACCTTTGGAACGGCTAATTTGTGCCCATTTTTTGAAAGTATCTAGATGCTTTTCATCTTCAAGCACTACGCCGCCCGGTCCAGTCATCGCTCGGCGGTCTACCATCACATTTCCGGTAATGATTAGACCTACGCCACCATTTGCCCAAGCCTGATATAAACGCATTAATTCTTCTGATGGTGCATGGTTTAAATCAGCCATATTTTCTTCCATTGCCGCTTTAGCAATACGATTAGGAACATATGAGCCATTTGGGAATACTAATTTTTCGAACACTTTCATTGGAATGACCTCATTCAGTATGGCTTTACTTTAAGATTAAAGCTAACTTTAATGTCAATACCTTTTATTATTTCTCTATTTATTACTTTTAATTTCAATTTCTTATAAATAAAAAAGAGGCACTTAATAGGCCTCTTTTTTAAAGTTTATAGCTTTAAATTATTCGCGAATAAACGCTAATAAGTCCGCATTAATTACTTCATGGTTTACGGTTAACATACCGTGAGAAAAACCTGGGTAGATTTTGAGTTGGCTATTTTGAAGTAACTCAGCAGATTTCACACCAGACGTTTTATAAGGCACGATCTGGTCGTCGTCACCATGTAATACCAAAACAGGAATAGTGATTTTCTTTAAATCTTCAGTAAAGTCAGTTTGTGAGAATGCAACAATACCATCGTAATGTGCTTTTGCACTGCCCGTCATACCCTGACGCCACCAGTTAGCAATAATACCTTCAGATGGTTTCGCATCTGGTCGGTTAAAACCATAGAATGGGCCAGATGGAAGGTCTCGGAAAAATTGTGCACGGTTTGTGAGAACCTGATTTTGAAGGTCATCAAAAACTTCTTTTGGTAAACCTTCAGGATTATTTTCAGTTTTAACCATAAGCGGTGGTACTGCACTGACAAGAACAGCTTTCTTAACGTTTTCTTGACCATGACGTGCAATATAGTGAGCCACTTCACCACCACCTGTTGAATGGCCAATATGAATTGCATTTTTAATGTTCAGATGTTTAACCACTTCTGCAACATCATCTGCGTAATGGTCCATATCGTGACCATCCCATACCTGACTCGAACGCCCATGTCCACGGCGGTCATGAGCAACTACACGAAAACCTTCTTTAAGGAAAAAAAGCAATTGTGTATCCCAATCATCTGAACTCAAAGGCCAACCATGATGAAAAAATAGAACTTGGGCATCACGTGGTCCCCAATCTTTATAAAAAATCTCTACACCGTCTTTTGTCGTTACGTATCCCATCTTCGTTCTCCTGCTAAACAACTACTTATAGATTGGTTATAAAATTTGAATATTGATACTAAGCTTAAAGTTAACTTTAAGGTCAATTACTTTAATTGTATTTTTAAAATAAAATTTATATGAAAGCACGGCCTTAAACTCTTCTCATCTTTCCCCTTTTTTATTTCATTTAAATGTCAAAGCCTTTAGCCATCAAAATTAAAATCTTGACTTTAAAGTGAACTTTAAACTTATAGTTTCTGTAGTGGTTCTAAATTAACACGTCTTCATATGGACAGCATCAGATACTCGGTCAATTAATGTAAAGGTGAATTTTCATGGATATAAAACAACAATTTACTGAGGTTGAATTTGGACAACAAAAAATCAAAGTACCCAAAGGTGGTTATTATGACCGTTTTAGAATGAATCCCGATTTAGATGAAGTCGCTCAAGACCCTGCTGCTGGCAATATCGACTTTTTCCGTCATATTCCTAAAAAAATTATGGAGTCCCGTGTAGGTCCTGTTTGGGCACCCAACTTTTATTATCGTAGCGCAAATGTGCAACTGCTGATGCTTGCACCTATTAAACAGATTAAAGCAAAACTTCCTGCTGACTTAACACCATTACAACCCTTCCCGGGTTATGGGTTGGTCGCTGTTACGTTCTTTACCTATTCGGTTTGTGACAATGACCCTTATAACGAAGTGTCGATTGCGATTGTGGTACGCAAGCCTAATGCGCATGTGCCACATATTGCAGAACTAATCAAATCGATGCGCCAACGTCATTTTTATGCACATGTTTTAGCGTTACCTGTCGATACAGAAATTGCCAGAGTGCGGGGTGTATATGGTTACCAGTTACCGAAATGGCTGACTAAAATTGACGTGAACATTAACTCAAAAAGCGTTCAAGCCAATATTTTTGATCTTAATGGTAAGTTAGATTTAAGTTTAGAGACTGCTGTCCCCCCTTTAAAACATGTTGACTCTGAAACACATATTAATAAAGCAACCATGCTACATGTTGTTGATGGTAAATGGCACCAGACAGAGGTTCAATCAAACATTCTTTCTTTCGCGCAAAAACTTTTTCCAAAGAAAGTAAGATTAGTGAAAAATGAAGGCCCTTTAACAAAGTTATTAAATGAACTAGGTGCTTCAAAAATTTTGCGTTTAGATGTTATAGAAGATGCACAAGTCGTGCTTAATTTGCCTACTCCGCTATAGATTTATTATTCGAAATATAAAAAAGAGACCTTCATATGGTCTCTTTTTATTTTTTAGATTGCTTCTCTAGTCATCTCACCATTGACCAGTCTTAAAATCTGCAACGGGTTGCTGTCTTTTAAAGCTTCCGGCAATAAACTTTGCGGATAGTTCTGGTAACACACAGGTCTTAAGTAACGGTCAATGGCCAAGGTTCCAACTGAAGTGCCTCTTGCATCTGAAGTGGCTGGGTATGGCCCGCCATGTACCATCGCATCACAGACCTCAACACCCGTTGGGTAGCCATTGATGAGTAATCGACCGGCTTTTTCCTCTAGTACAGGAACTACATCAGCAAACTCGGTTAAGTCAGTTTCATCGGCAATTAAAGTCGCAGTCAGCTGACCATTCATGCTTTGTAGCGCCTGAATGAGTTGGGCTTTATCTTCAACTTCAATAATGACTGTGGTTGGCCCAAAGATTTCTTCTTGTAAAAGCTGATCACCCGCCAGTAATAACTCAATATCCGCTTTAAACAGTTGTGGCTGAGCCTGATTGCCTTGTTGAGTTTGACCTGCCAAATGCTTAATGCCTTGATGCTCAGTTAAGTGCTCAAGGGCAGCGGTATAACTTTTTAAGGTTCCGGCATTGAGCATAGTTTGCGCAGGTTTAGCACCCATAATTTCAGTCAGGTTGCTAATGAGCTGGCTAAATTCAGCTGATTTAATACCCAAGATTAAGCCCGGATTGGTACAGAACTGACCACAGCCTAAAACCACCGAATCAGCCAAGTCCTGTGCAATTTTTTCACCACGGTTTTTTAAGGCTTCTGGCAACATCAACATCGGATTAATACTGCTCATTTCAGCAAACACAGGAATCGGTTGTGGACGAGCTGCGGCCATGTCACATAAAGCTCGTCCGCCACGCAGTGAACCCGTAAAACCTACAGCCTGAATTAAAGGATGCTTCACTAAAGGTTCACCTACGCCATTACCGTAGATCATGTTAAACACACCTTTAGGCATATTTGATTTTTCTACGGCACGTTCAATTGCCTGCGCTACGAAATCTGCTGTCGCCATATGTCCACTATGGGCTTTTACTACTACCGAACATCCAGCCGCTAGTGCCGAAGCAGTGTCACCACCCGCAGTTGAGAATGCTAAAGGAAAGTTACTTGCCCCAAACACTGCAACAGGGCCAACACCGATTTTAATCTGGCGCAGGTCTGGCCGAGGTAAAGGCTGACGCTCTGGTAAAGCAGTATCAATACGGGCACCTAAAAAGTCACCACGGCGCAGCACTTTGGCAAATAAACGCATTTGTCCACTGGTACGGGCACGTTCACCTTGTAAGCGTGCAAGTGGCAGAGCGGTTTCCTGTGAAACGATTTCAAGAAAATCTGTACCTAATGCATCGAGTTCATCGGCAATATTTTCTAGAAAAACAGCACGCTGTTCAGGAGACGTATGGCGGTAAGTCTTAAACGCTTGACTGGCTGCTTCACAGGCCTGATTGACCTCTTGCTCGGTTGCATGGTGAAACTCATAAGGCAAAGTTTCGCCCATTGTTGCATTTACACTTTTCAATAAGCTTATACTTTGTGCTCTACGTGAACCGCCAATAAAGTTGT
This sequence comes from Acinetobacter sp. RUH 2624, assembly GCF_000162375.2. Lineage (NCBI taxonomy): Bacteria > Pseudomonadati > Pseudomonadota > Gammaproteobacteria > Moraxellales > Moraxellaceae > Acinetobacter > Acinetobacter sp. RUH 2624. Next base: position 1,231,732 of record NZ_KI391939.1, read on the forward strand.
GTCCAATGACCATTTTTATATTCCTTAGAGAGTAATAACTGAACCGATCGGTAATTCAGGTTGCATATGAGCAAGTTTATTTCTGAGTGGATGCCCGAACTCTTTCATTTCTATTTCAAACTCATCATTAACTTGTGCTTGAATACCATCGGCAAAAGATAGAGTCGCTGTACCGAAATAATGGATATGTACATCGCCTGCTTTTAAGAATTGTTGATACTTAAAGTGGTGATATTCGAGATTTGCCAAGCTATGACACATATTGTCTTCACCCGACAAAAACTCTTTTTCCCAAATGATTTGTCCATCACGGCGCAAACGGCTAGTTCCGACTAAATGTTTTGGTAATTCGCCTGTCCGTAAAGCGGGACCAAAACTACAAAAACGTAATTTTGAATGAGCCAAATATAAATAATTACGACGCTCCATTACGTGATCAGAATATTCATTGCCCAGCGCAAACCCGATTCGGTAAGGCTTTAGGTCTTCTCCAATAACATAGAGGCCTGCAATTTCAGGTTCTTCGCCGCCGTCTTCGGCAAATGGAGGTAAAGGCAGCTCTGCTCCCGGTCTTACCACAATTGAACCATCGCCTTTATAAAACCATTCTGGCTGTGCCCCGATCTGACCTTCTGCTGGACGCCCCTTTTGTAGCCCCCATTGAAATATTCGCATAGTGTCGGTCACCGAGCTGTCATCACTTAAATTTTGTTGATGCATTTTGTCGCGTGCAGATGCAGAACCTAAATGGGTTAAACCTGTACCGGAAATTAAACAATGCGTTGAATCTGGATGATCTAAAGGCGGCAATACCTTTAAGTCTGCTAATAACGATGAATAATCATAAGTTTCGGACTCAAACCCTAACGCCTCAACTTGTTGTTCCAGTGAAACTTTATTGCGGATTGCTAAAAGTGCTAAATCACGAACAGATTGAATATCTTTAACCGGATATGCCATGTTGCCTTCTACTTTCGCGACGGCACGTTGATTTGCACGATTCTCAAATTGAATAATTTGCATGTTTTATTCCTTACAAAGGCTTTTGAATATTCACTGTTTGTGTTTTTTGGCGTTCGAGCTTGGCATAGACGATGTAAGTCAGAATCAAGCCAAAAAGCATGACGATAGATAAGAAATACAAACCAGCAGCCATATTTCCCGTGTATTCTTTTAACAGTCCGATCCCAAATGGACCGACATAGCCACCTAAATTTCCAACAGAGTTAATTAAGGCAATACCAGCTGCTGCACTTGCACCTGTTAAGAAACGACCTGGTAATGTCCAAAACACGGCAGTCGATGAAAATAGACAGAACGCAACTATAGCCAAAGCTGCCAACTGCATAACTGGAGAGTTTAGCCAACCACTTAAAAACATTGCACAAGCACCTAGTGCATATAGAAAACTTAAGTGTCCGTAACGATCGTTCAGGCGGTCAGTACTACGCGGAATAATGAGGAGTCCAATAATTCCAAAAATATAGGGAATGCTAGATAAGAACCCAATTTGAATATCACTACCTCCGCCAAATTGCTTAATAATGGTAGGAAGCCAGAGATTTAAACCATAAATACTTAAAGTTACCGGTAAATAGTAGAGTGCTAATAAAAGTACGCGTTTGTCTTTTAAGGCATGTAGTGGATTGGCATGTCGGATTTGGTCATATTCGGCTTCATCTTTAATGAGTTCATTTTTAAGCCATTGTTTTTGTTCAATGCTTAACCACTTTACTTTATCAATCTTATCGGGTAGCCACAGAAATGTCGGTAAAGCCAATAAAACCGCGGGCAAGCCAACTGCAACGAACAACCATTGCCAGCCGTGCAAATTTGCAATGCCATCCATTCCAAGTAATAGACCCGCTAAAGGCCCTGCAATCATCATGGCAATCGGTTGTGAAAGCACAAACATTCCCATGATTTTTCCACGATGCCGCACCGGATACCACTGTGTAATCAGGTATAAAACACCAGGGAAAAAACCTGCCTCAGCAACACCGAGTAAAAACCGTAAGAGATAAAAACTTTTAGGGCCCTGAATAAGCGCCATGGCCATGGTGATGAGGCCCCATGTTAATAAAATGCGGGTAAACCATTTACGAGCACCAAATTTGTCTAAAAGCAAATTACTTGGAACTTCAAAAAGAAAATATCCAATAAAAAATAAGCCAGCTCCTAGACCATAGGCAGCATCACCAATTCCTACATCGGCACCCATATGCAAATGAGCGAACCCGACAGCGGCCCGATCAATGTATGCCACCAGATATAGTATGACTAATGCAGGTATCAGCTTAAACGTGACCGTCCGTATTACATCCTTTTCGAAATCCATGTTCGACTCCATTTCCTATTATTTACTTATAGAGCATCTTGCTCGTAAATTATCCTTTCAATTTAAAATATAGTAATACTATTTAAATTTCAAACCTTTTAAAAATAAAATTTATGGTGTATTTTTTAATTCAATTAATTCTAATAGTAATACTATATAGGGAAATTTGTATGAATAACAAACAAGTTCTTCGTTCGGCTGCCTGGTTTGGTACAACGGATAAAAATGGCTTTATGTATCGTAGCTGGATGAAGAACCAAGGAATCCCAGATCATGAGTTTCAAGGCAAGCCCATCATTGGGATTTGTAATACGTGGTCTGAACTCACCCCATGTAATGCGCATTTTCGAAAAATTGCCGAACATGTAAAAAAAGGGATTTTAGAAGCGGGCGGCTACCCTGTTGAATTCCCTGTGTTTTCAAATGGTGAGTCGAATTTACGTCCTACCGCCATGTTTACCCGTAACTTAGCCAGTATGGATGTCGAAGAAGCTATTCGTGGTAACCCTATTGACGGTGTGGTCTTACTAACAGGTTGTGACAAAACTACACCTGCATTATTAATGGGTGCCGCAAGCTGTGATATTCCAGCCATTGTAGTGACTGGCGGTCCAATGCTGAATGGTAAGCATAAAGGCAAAGACATTGGTGCAGGTACTATCGTTTGGCAAATGCATGAAGAATTAAAAGCAGGCAAAATTGATTTAAATGAATTTTTATCTGCCGAGTCTGGTATGTCACGCTCGGCTGGTACATGTAACACCATGGGCACCGCTTCTACAATGGCGTGTATGGCTGAAGCCCTAGGCACTTCTTTACCCCACAATGCGGCCATTCCAGCGGTAGATTCTCGCCGTTATGTGTTGGCTCATCTTTCTGGTATGCGTATTGTTGATATGGTTCATGCAGATTTACGTCTTTCTAAAATCTTAACCAAAGAAGCCTTTGAAAATGCCATTAAGGTCAATGCAGCTATTGGTGGTTCAACCAATGCCGTAATTCACTTAAAAGCAATTGCCGGACGCATTGGGGTTGATTTACAACTCGATGACTGGAACCGTGTTGGCCGCGGTATGCCAACCATTGTCGACTTACAGCCTTCGGGTCGTTTTTTAATGGAAGAGTTCTATTATAGCGGCGGCTTGCCAGCCGTAATTCGTCGTATGGGTGAAGCCAATCTCTTGCCAAATCCACAAGCTTTAACCGTAAACGGTCAAACCATTTGGGAAAACTGCCAGCAATCACCTATTTATAACGATGAAGTGATTCGGAAAATAGATAACCCAATTCGACAAGATGGCGGCATGTGTATTTTACGCGGTAATTTAGCGCCTAAAGGTGCAGTGCTTAAACCATCTGCTGCCACACCGGAGTTGATGAAACACCGTGGTCGTGCAGTCGTATTTGAAAACTTCGATGATTATAAAGCCCGGATTAATGACCCAGATCTAGATGTCGATGAAACTTGTATTCTTGTGATGAAAAATGCCGGCCCTAAAGGCTATCCGGGCATGGCAGAAGTCGGAAATATGGGACTACCACCAAAAATTTTAGCCAAAGGCATTACCGACATGGTCCGTATTTCCGACGCACGTATGAGTGGAACAGCTTATGGCACTGTAGTTTTGCATGTTGCTCCAGAAGCCATGGCAGGCGGGCCTTTGGCTGTAGTTCAAAATGGCGACTTTATCGAACTTGATGCCTATGCTGGAAAACTTCACCTAGAAGTGAGTGATGAAGAACTTAAGCAACGTCTTGAAAATTTAGCGCCTCCAGCTCCACCAAGTTTTATTGGCGGCTACCGTAAGCTCTATGTAGAACATGTTTTACAAGCCGATGAAGGCTGTGATTTTGATTTCTTGGTCGGTTGCCGCGGCTCGGAAGTTCCACGTCATTCTCATTAATATTTATTCTTGAAAAAGATGATCTTGTTAAAACACAAGGTCATCTATACCATAGGATATTCAACATCTCGTAATAGTGAAATATGAGTAAAGCTGACTATAAAAATCCTATTCCAAGCAAAAGCCAACATGCATTAATTGTTCAACAATTGGGATTAAAAATCGTTTCTGGAGAAATCTCAGAAAATGAAAAACTCCCAAGTGAAGTTGATTTATGTGAGGAATATAAAGTCAGCCGCCCTGTCTTTCGCGAAGCCATCCGTGTTTTAAATGCTAAAGGTTTAACTTACTCAAGACCTAAAATCGGGACTGTGGTTAGACCTAAAGAAGAATGGCATTTGCTCGATCCGGATGTATTGTTTTGGTTGATTCAAACAACCCCTGAACACGAGTTTTTTAAAACCCTTTCTACTGTACGACGCGTTTTAGAACCAGAGCTTGCTTATATTGCCGCAAGTACAGCAAATGAAGAAGATATTGAGCGTATTAAGCAAGCCTATGAAGGCATGGAAAAAGCGACAACAGTTGAAGAGTTTATAGAACCCGATATTCAGTTTCACTTAGCAATTGCTAAAGCAACGCATAATGATTTATTGGCTTATATGTCAAAAATGTTGGTTTTACCTTTGCAGCAATCAATTCAAGTGACAAGTCTACGTCCAAATTTACAAGGCCATTCGCTACCAAGACATAAAGCAATTTTGACAGCAATTGAAAATAAAGATCCGCTCTCTGCTCGCCATGCTTCACTCGTTCAGCTAGATGACACTAAGATGGCTTATGATTTAATTAAAAAATAATTTTCTCTATGTATTAGAAAAAGCCTGCTGACTCTAAATTAAAGTGATCAGGCTTTTTATTTATAAATTAGAACACCTTTTTTACAGAGACTGTAAAAGTTGAATCAATTGGATTTGAAATAGGTGCGCCCGGCTCACCATTGCTATACTTTTTATAATAAGCATTTTTATCCCATGCCTTGGTATAGGCTAATCCTGTACTCCAACCATCACCTAAATCTTTAATTACTTCGGCTTTAACATCTTGAAAGTTCGACTCTGAAAAGTTTTTGATTCTTTCATAGCCATAGTGGGCACCAAAAGTCCAAGTTTCACTGATCGGCTGGGTAAAGTTAACATCTAAATAACTTGATCCTCTTGACCTTTTACCAGCAGGTCCACCCATGGTTTTAGAGTTATAACCAGCATAATCTGGCGTGTAAGTCACAAAGTATTTGAGGCTTAAAGGACCATAGCCAATTTGAGGTACGATTTCACCATAGTTATAACTCGTATTTCCCGTTTCTGGTGTACTTTTCGCGCCTGGATAGTAATAATAAAAAATAGACATACCAATCGAGAATTTATCGATTGTTTTTAAATAACCTGTATAAAAATCCCATTCAACTGAAGCATCTCGCAGATAGTTGGAACTTACACTTGATGCCCAAGTTCCTACAAAAAAACCACTAGGATTGGCATAATCCAGTCCACCTTGTAAGGCTGGTTTACCCCAAGTTTGTTGGAAACCACGTGAAATATATTGACTAGCAAAAGTCACATTCGCGCTATAAGGAGAAGTTTTTTCTTGTTCTTTTAATTGTTCCGCATGTAAAACGCTAGTAGACATAATAAGTGAAGCTAAACCTAAAATTTTTCTCATTCAATAATTCCTTTTACATATTACCTATAGGTTTAAAGTTTTAAAATAACATGAAATATCCAGTTTAAGAACCTTAAAAGTTTATAAATTCAAGTTTCTAGACACATCTTCTTCGCTATAGATCTCTTCAATGCAATCTAAAATTTTAGGAATATAGGAACTTTGGTCCATGTTGCGCATGGATAGAGAGATGGGACTATAGGCTTCTAGGTCTAAGATATTTAAATAAGTTAGATTCTTCATTCCAATGTCGCAGGCGCTTTCCGGAATAATACAAATACCCTCACCGGACGCCACTAAGCCAAGTGCCATATGAATTTCTCGTACTTCAGTCAGCTTGGCTGGGACAAGACCTAATTTGGTAAATAAAGCTTGAATAGTGGTCGAAAAATTTGGTTTAGGTGTAGTTGGATAAGAAAAAATTGTCTCATTAATAATTTGAGATAAATAAATTCCTGTCTCTTGGAAATCACTTAATGGGTGTTTTTTATGGATTGCGAGTTTTAACTTTTCTTTTCTAAGCAGAAGTCGCTTAATCGCTGGATCACTAATTGGTAATCGCCCAAATCCTAAATCGATTTTGCCAAGTTTTAATGCTTCTACCTGATCTCGTGTACCACACTCAATAAGCTCAACATGAATGTCAGGATTTTTTTGCCTAAATAGATAGATGACTTGTGGTAATCGCCCATAAAGAAGCGAACTCACATAACCCACTTTAACAACGTTCTCGACCAGCTTCATTTTTTTAGCCATCGAAGCAGCTTGAGCGGTGTGAGTCAAAATTTGCACCGCATGCTGGTAAAAAAACAGCCCTGCTTCCGTTACTTTTAATGGACGAGAGCCTTTTTCGAATAAATCGATCCCTAATTCTTCTTCTAGTTTTTTGATTTGGCGTGTTAAAGGTGGCTGAGCAATAAAAAGCTTTTCTGCGGCTTTCGTCAGACTCTGTTCTTCAACAACGGTAACAAAATAACGTAGATGTCTTAATTCCATTAATATACCTTTTTAGTATCTTAAAATACCGTTCTATATCTATTTTAGGCTATTACATTCTTCTATGGTATACAAACAAGTTCGTAATAGTTGAAACTTCATGTATAGAACCATAGAAACCATACTTGTGGATATTCCAACTATCCGTCCTCACCAGTTGTCTGTGACTACTATGCGTACCCAGACTTTGGTACTCGTTAAAATTACGACCACGGATGGTATTGTCGGTTGGGGTGAAGCCACCACCATTGGTGGGCTGAACTATGGTGAAGAAAGTCCTGAGAGTGTCAAAGCCAATATTGATACCTACTTTGCACCATTACTGACATCAGTTAAAGATTTAAATGTTGCACAAACACTTAAACTGATTCGTAAAAATATTAATGGTAACCGCTTTGCTAAGTGTGCCATTCAGACTGCCCTACTTGATATTCAGGCCAAACGTTTAGGTGTGCCATTAAGCGAAGTTTTAGGTGGACGTCTGCGTAATAGTTTACCTGTGCTTTGGACGCTTGCGTCTGGTGACACGGAAAAAGATATTGCTGAAGCTCGCAAAATGATTGAGCTAAAGCGCCATAACACGTTCAAACTTAAAATTGGTGCACGTCCTTTACAGCAAGATGTTGACCATGTGATTGCGATTAAAAAAGCATTAGGTGCTGATGTTAGTGTACGTGTAGATGTAAACCGTGCATGGTCAGAACTTGAATGTATTCATGGTATTCAACAGCTCCAAGATGGTGGAATCGATTTAATCGAACAACCATGTGCAATTCAAAATACCGAAGCTCTTGCTCGCCTCACCCATCGTTTTGATGTAGCCATTATGGCAGATGAAGCTTTAACTGGACCTGACAGTGCATACCGTATTGCAAAAAATCATGGTGCAGATGTATTTGCCGTCAAGATTGAACAATCTGGTGGCCTGATTGAAGCATGTGAAGTTGGCAAAATTGCTGGTTTGGCTGGTATCGACCTATATGGCGGCACCATGCTTGAAGGTCCTGTAGGAAGTATTGCATCGGCCCATGTATTTGCAACCTTTGAAACATTAGCGTTCGGCACTGAATTATTTGGTCCGTTATTACTTACCGAAGAAATTTTAAAAGAGCCGCTACGTTACGAAAACTTTGAATTGCATTTGCCAACAGCTCCGGGCTTAGGCATTGAAATTGATGAAGATAAGATTGAGAAATTACGTCGTTAAGGCAACAGGATAAGGAGTTTCCCATGTTATTTCATGTACGTATGGATGTGCATATTCCACTTGATATGCCAGCCGACAAAGCAAATGAAATTAAGGCCGTTGAAAAAGCTTATTCGCAAGAATTACAACGCCAAGGTAAATGGCGTCATATCTGGCGAATTACAGGCCAGTACTCGAACATCAGCATTTTTGATGTCGAGAGCAATGAAGAATTGCACAACATTTTACAGGGTTTACCTCTCTATCCATACATGGACATTGAAGTGATGGCAATGAACCGTCACCCATCTTCTGTTCGTGATGATGATTCGTAAATCCAAAGAATGTTTTAAATGTGATCTCTGAAGTCCATTTAAAAACCAAGCAGATTATTCAGAAGGTAACAAGGAACGTGGCGGCACTTATTCGCTAGCAAAACAAAATGCCCGCAGCGCTGCCACCCAAAACCGTATTGCATACTTAAGGAGTTTTAGTATGAACCGTCAACAAATTGATGCGCTTGTAAAACAAATGAATGTCGACACAGCAAAAGGTGAAGTCGATGCACGTGTTCAACAAATTGTAGTGCGCCTTCTTGGGGATTTATTTCAAGCCATCGAAGATTTAGACATCCAGCCTTCTGAAGTTTGGAAAGGTTTGGAATATTTTACCGATGCAGGTCAAGCAAATGAACTTGGTCTTTTGGCTGCTGGCTTAGGTTTAGAACATTATCTTGACTTACGTGCAGATGAAGCAGATGCCAAAGCTGGTGTTACTGGCGGCACACCACGTACTATTGAAGGTCCACTTTATGTAGCTGGCGCGCCTGAATCAGTTGGTTTTGCACGTATGGATGATGGAACTGAAACTGGCAAAATCGATACCTTAATTATTGAAGGTAAAGTAACTGACACGGATGGCAATATTATTGAAAATGCTAAAGTTGAAGTATGGCATGCCAACAGTTTAGGTAACTATTCATTCTTTGATAAGTCTCAATCTGACTTTAACTTACGCCGTACCATTTTCACTGATACAGATGGTAAATATGTAGCGTTAACCACTATGCCAGTTGGTTATGGATGCCCTCCTGAAGGTACAACACAGGCTCTTCTTAACAAGTTAGGCCGTCATGGTAACCGTCCATCTCACGTTCACTACTTCGTTTCTGCACCGGGTTACCGCAAGCTAACTACTCAATTCAACATTGAAGGTGATGAGTACTTATGGGATGACTTTGCCTTCGCTACTCGTGACGGTTTAGTGGCAACAGCAGTAGATGTAACAGACCCTGCTGAAATTCAACGCCGTGGTTTAGATCACGCTTTCAAACACATCACATTTAACATTGAATTGGTTAAAGAAGCCGCTGCTGCTCCTTCAACTGAAGTTGAACGTCGTCGCGCTAGTGCTTAATTGAAAGTGTATGTGAGTTAAAAGTTCGCTTTTGACTCACAAAATTTACTCCATTTATTACTACCATTAAGAATTTCAATAAATTTTTAGCGGTAGTAATACATTACGTTACCTCATGCTCTAAGGTTTCTCACATGATTGACAAAAGTAGGTCCTCACTAAGCGAGGTTTTATCGCAGATTAAAGATGGTGCAACCATACTGATTGGTGGTTTTGGTACCGCAGGACAACCCGCTGAACTCATTGACGGTCTGATTGAACTCGGTGTTAAAGGCTTAACCATTGTGAGCAACAATGCCGGTAATGGTGACTATGGTCTGGCTAAACTGCTTAAAGCCGGTTCAGTAAAAAAAGTCATTTGCTCTTTCCCACGTCAGTCAGATTCTTATGTGTTTGATGAACTATACCGTGCCGGAAAGGTGGAACTTGAGGTTGTACCGCAAGGTAATCTGGCTTGTCGTATTCAGGCTGCCGGTATGGGTTTAGGTGCTGTATTTACTCCAACAGGCTTTGGAACTCTTTTGGCCGAAGGTAAAGAAACTCGTGAGATTGATGGTAAAGATTACGTACTTGAATATCCGATCAAGGCTGACTTCGCCTTGATTAAAGCCTATAAGGGCGACCGCTGGGGTAATCTGGTTTACCGTAAATCTGCACGTAACTTTGGCCCGATCATGGCCATGGCTGCTGATGTCACCATTGCTCAGGTTTCTGAAGTGGTGGAGCTGGGTGGATTAGACCCAGAACACATCATTACCCCGGGTATCTTTGTACAGCATGTTGTACAAGTAACGCCAGCACAGTAAGCAATAAGGAGAAATAACATGAGCTACCAGAAACTCAGCCGTGACCAGATTGCACAACGTGTGGCACAAGATATTCCAGATGGCGCCTATGTGAACTTGGGCATTGGCTTACCAACCAAGATTGCCAGCTACTTACCTAACGATAAAGATATTTTCCTTCATTCTGAAAATGGACTATTGGCATTTGGCCCACCACCAGCTGCAGGTGAAGAAGACCCTGAACTGATTAATGCAGGTAAAGAGTTTGTGACCATGCTTGAAGGCGGCAGCTTTTTCCACCATGGTGACTCATTTGCGATGATGCGTGGTGGTCACCTTGATATTGCCGTGCTTGGTGCCTTTCAGGTTGCAGCCAATGGTGACTTGGCGAACTGGCACACCGGTGCGCCGGATGCGATTCCTGCGGTGGGTGGTGCGATGGATTTGGCAGTTGGTGCCAAGAAAGTATTTATCACCACAGACCATGTGACCAAACAAGGTGAACCAAAGATTGTCGCTGAGCTCACTTATCCGGTAACGGGTAAGCACTGTGTGGATCGTATTTACACCGACCTGTGTGTGATTGATGTGACCAAAGATGGTTTAAAGGTGATTGAGAAAGTTGAAGGTCTTAACTTTGATGAGTTACAGGCTTTTACGGGCGCAACTTTGATCGATGCCACTCAAGGGTAAAGTTTACACAGCATAGCCAATGCTACTACTGTCATTGCCTGTAAATGATAGTGGTCTTCGAAAGCCCTTTGTATAGGCAGTACCTTACTTTTTAAGGATAAAAAGTAACAAAAATCCTTTGTTACTCAGACACAACATCCCTGTTGTGCTGAGCAACGAGGCGACATCCATGTCGCCAACGCGAAACATTGAATGGAACTCTTTGAATACGGTTCTTGCTTATTAATTTGGATTTTACCGTAATTCGCTATTGTGACAGGCGACATGGATGTCGCCCGTTGGACAGGGAGGCATGGAAGCCTCCTCTGTTCAACAAAGGTTTTTGGTTACTTTTTTAAAAAAGTGACATGAATTAACTACTGGCATTTGACTCAACACGATAAGACTCCGTCATGACTACTTCGAACTTAGTAACCATGATCAGCACCAGCAAATGCTAAAAAGTTTCACGATGTAGCAATGACAGCAACAGATTTCAAAATGGAAATGTAAGAATGAAAAACGCTTATATCATCGATGCCATCCGTACTCCATTCGGCCGTTATGCCGGTGGCCTTGCACCCGTCCGTGCCGATGACCTTGGCGCTGTGCCGATTAAAGCCCTCATGCAGCGTAACCCAAGTGTAGATTGGGAACAGGTTGATGATGTGATCTATGGCTGTGCCAACCAAGCTGGTGAAGATAACCGTAATGTCGGCCGTATGTCAGCACTGCTTGCCGGTTTACCGTATCAGGTTCCAGCAACCACCATTAACCGTTTGTGCGGTTCTTCACTCGATGCGATTGCTATTGCTGCCCGTGCTATTAAAGCAGGCGAAGCGAACTTGGTGATTGCAGGTGGTGTGGAAAGCATGAGCCGTGCGCCTTATGTAATGGGTAAGTCTGACAGTGCTTTTGGCCGTAGCCAGAAGATTGAAGACACCACCATGGGGTGGCGTTTCATCAACCCAAAACTTAAAGAATTGTATGGTGTAGACACCATGCCCCAGACTGCCGAAAACGTGGCTGAACAGTTCAACGTTAATCGTGCAGATCAGGACCAGTTTGCCTTGGTGAGCCAACAACGCACCGCAAGCGCGCAAGCCAAAGGCTTTTTTTCTAAAGAAATCGTGGCAGTTGAAATCCCTCAGCGTAAGGGGGATGCTGTTGTGATCGATAGCGATGAACATCCACGTGCATCGACCACACTTGAAGGTTTAAGGAAACTTAAACCAGTTGTAAAAGAAGATGGCACTGTAACAGCAGGTAATGCTTCAGGTATTAATGATGGGGCAGCAGCTCTACTGATTGCTTCTGATGATGCAGTTCAGGCTTATAACCTCAAACCACGTGCCAAGATCATTGCTTCAACAGCTGTGGGTGTAGAACCACGTATTATGGGTTTTGCTCCGGCACCCGCCATTAAAAAATTACTGAAACAAGCCAACCTGACTTTAGAGCAGATGGATGTAATTGAGCTCAATGAAGCCTTTGCTGCACAGGCATTGGCAGTGACCCGTGATTTAGGCTTGCCAGATGATAGCAACAAGGTAAATCCAAACGGTGGAGCAATTGCATTAGGCCATCCACTTGGGGCCTCAGGTGCACGCCTTGTGACCACTGCCTTAAACCAGCTTGAGCAAACAGATGGTCGTTATGCCTTGTGTTCGATGTGTATTGGGGTAGGTCAAGGGATTGCACTCATTATTGAACGTGTTGAAGCACTTTAAGGAGAAACAAATGCCATCTTTTCAATCTGCCGATGCACAAATTAACTATCAAACCTTTGGTGAGCCATCTTCCCCTGCTCTGGTGTTTTCAAACTCTTTGGGCACCAATTATGGTATGTGGCAAAAACAGTTCAATGAGTTAAAAGATCAATTTTTTGTGATCTGTTATGATACACGTGGTCATGGTTCATCATCTACGCCTGACGGCCCATACACTGTAGAGCAATTAGGTGAAGATGTTGTCCGTTTACTCGACCATCTAAATATTAGCAAAGCTGCTTTTTGTGGTATTTCTATGGGGGGGTTAACCGGTCAATGGCTTGCGATTCACTACCCTAACCGTTTTAGTCATGTCATTGTTGCAAATACTGCCGCTAAAATCGGACAAGAACAAGCATGGCTTGACCGTGCAAAATTAGTACGTGAGCAAGGTTTACAGCCAATCGCAGCTACAGCAGCTTCGCGATGGTTTACAGATCCCTTTATCCAAAGTCATGCTTCAATTGTCAACAACCTGTGTAACGACTTAAGTGCTGGCAGCGCAATAGGTTATGCCAATTGTTGCGAGGCTTTGGCTAAAGCGGATGTCCGTGAGCAGTTAAACGACATCAAAATACCTGTATTGGTGATTGCTGGAACTCAAGACCCTGTAACGACTGTTGCAGATGGTGAGTTTATGCAGCAACGCATTCCACAATCACAACTTGCAGAGATAGACGCTTCTCATATTTCCAATGTAGAACAACCTGAAGCTTTTAATAAAATCCTAAAGGATTTTTTACTAGGTTAATTTTAATGATTCAAAAAATGGCCTATAGAGGCCATTTTTTATATCTCGTAGAAACTTAGTACCGAATCATGACCGATTTTAATTCGGTGTAATCTTCAATAAATGCATCTGAAAACTCTCTGCCAATTCCTGAAGCTTTAACGCCACCAAATGGAACCGAAGGGTCTAAGAACGTATGCATATTGACCCACAAGGTCCCTGCTTCAATCTTAGGAATTAAACGCAAAGCTTTAGACAAATCATTTGTCCAAATACTTGCGGTTAAACCAAAGCGCGACTGATTCATCAGTTGAATAAGTTCTTCATCAGTTTCGAATGGCATTACCCCGACTACTGGACCAAAAGTTTCTTCTGAAAATAAAGGATCATCGGTATTTTTAAAGGAAATTAAAGTCGGTTGTACAAAATATCCTGATCGATCTAAAGCCTCACCTCCAGCAATAATCTGGTTATTGGCTTTAGCCATATCTAAATAATGTTTCACTTTATGAAAGTGTGGCTGATTAGAGAGTGGACCAAACATACTTCCTTCATCCATAGCCGATCCAATTTTTAAACTAGAAAGTGCTTTAGAGAGTTTTTCGACTAGTTCATTATGTTTTGTATGGTGTACAAAAAAACGCTCTGGGGATGCACAAACTTGACCTTGATGTACAAAAGTTGCTTGCAATAAAGTCGGTAAAATCTCATCAATATTTGCATCGGCTAAAACAGCTATGGCATTTTTACCGCCCAACTCCAGACTTACACGGGTTAAATCACTACTCATCGCAAGTTTACCGATGGCAATACCTGTTGGTACCGAACCTGTAAACGAAACTTTCTTAACGAGTGGCGACTCAATTAAATATTGCCCTGTATCGCCCTTACCTGTCACTACATTAATTACACCGGCTGGAATACCTGCTTCGATGGCAAGTTCAGCTAAACGTAATAAAGATAAACTGGCAAACTCACTTGGTTTAAGCACAATGGTACAGCCTGTTGTTAAAGCTGAACCGATTTTCCAAATGCCAATCATCAGTGAGAAATTCCAAGGCACAATCCCTGCAACCACACCCACTGGTTGTCTTAAAGTAAAGGCCGTATATTTTTCACCTTGCATAGAAGGAATAGAAGGTTGCATGGTTTGACCATTAATTTTGGTTGCCCAACCAGCAAAATATCTTAAGAAAATAACGGATTGTGCGACTTCAAGATGGCGGGAAATATTGATAAGTTTTCCGGTGGATAACGTCTCGAGCTGAGCAAGTTCTTCACCATGTTGCTCAATTAAATCTGCCAACTTATTTAATTTAACGCCACGTTCATAGGGTGTCGTTTCAGCCCAAGCATTTTGAAAAGCATGTTTAGCACTTTTGACGGCGCTTGCGACATCTTGTTGACTACCAATACTAATTTGAGCAACCACTTGTTCAGTCGATGGATTTACAATATCCACTTTATCTAAATGCTCGGCAGCAACTAATTTTCCATCAATAAAATGTCCATGTTGACGTGCCATAAATTGCTGCACATTTTGTAAAATCTGAACTTCACTCATTTTTATTTCTCTCAATTCATTTAAAAGGATTTATTAATAGATGTATTGCAGAATCAACTGCGCATATACATTGATCTTGTCATCGTAGTTTTGAGTACCGCCACTATGGATATCGTGTTTCGGTTTATAGAGTCCCACTAAAGGAATAACGTTAAATTTTTTATTAACCGACCAAACCGAAAACACATCTAACTCATGTCCATCCACATTGGTTAAAGACTTATTTACCGTTTTGAACTTATAGGCCAAAGCACCCAACATAAAATTTTCTTTCAAATTCATAGTGTAAGAGACTTGATGAATATCTGCATTTTTATTAAATGGACCAGCATAGTTTCCGGCAACTTCGCCCTGAAACCACGTACCAAAGCCGACTGTATTTCCATAAAACATAGGGTCGTATTGGTCTGAAAAATGACTAAAACGGTAGCCTAATGAGGGCGTATATTTTGAAGATAAAAAGTTATAGTTCAGCGCTAAGTAGCCAGCATTTTCGTGGCTATCTTTTTTATCTTGCACCACAAACTCAGTTTTGAGCTGTAATTCTGGTAAAGGTTGATAATTTAAACGTAAAGCATAGTTTTTAAGATCTTCACGCCCTGAAACGTGTTCAGCATCTTTAAGGTCTAATACGTTTAAGTAAGTGAACCCAACGCCCTTATCTTTAAGTTGATACATCAAATCAGTTACAAACAGTTCTGGTGAAAATTGTGCTTTGTTGTTTGATTTTAAATAAGCCAGCTTTAGCGTTGTATTCTCTTGCGGTTTGTATTGAAGCAAAGTCGTAAAATCAAAGCTTCGACGAGCTGCTAGATAATATGCACCGCCCCGATCGAGTGTGCCATCCGCAGGCACTTTACCGAGGTTTAACGCATCACCCGCAATAAAGAACCCATCACCAATCATGATATTTTGCCGACCAATACTTAAATCATAGGTCGTTAACTCATCTTTATTGGTGCCGTCTTTAAAACCAATGATCCATTCATTCACATCTGTTTTACGTTCTTTGCCATTACTATTTTGACCTGCGTCGCCATCACCAAATGTTGCCGAGCTAATACCACTCAAACTTGCATAGAGCTGTTTGCTTTTAAAGGTATATTGTCCTTTAGCACCATATTTAAGATGACCTTCTTGCCAATTGACTCTTTCATCATCTAGGTTTTCGCCGTTATAGCTTTTACCACTACTAAAAGCTCCAAAAGTTGCTTCAAAAGTTGGCTTAATTTCAAGCTCACCAGCATGCACAGTTGAAAAAAATGAGACAAAGAGAGTCCCTCTCATAACCTGAGAAAATAAATTTTTCATTGAGAAATTCCTTTTTTGCGAACGGCCTAACCGTGCTCACGTATGGGTAACTTATTCGTTACCCATCCTCGTTCATGATGATCTTTAGTGATGGTCGTGCTGCGTACTTTGCTCGTCTTCACCCAAGTTTAAAGTCGGGGTGTTGTCAAAGAAGTTCCAAGGTTTGATTAGGGTATAAACCCATTCTGTCGGCATAATTGGCCATTCTTCAGCACGTGCCACATGGGTTGTGCCTGTTGTCATCCAGACCACAAGGTCTTTATTTTCGATATTTTCGTTGTTGCCAATAAACTGTCCTAAGCCTGTATCATGAGTTGAACGGTTTGAATATTTCCCTTCAGGATAACGTTCATCCGGATTGTACTGAGTCACCCAAATTTGCTTATCCATAAAGTTCAAACGTTTAAATAACCATTCATCTTTAGAAAAATTGGCACCCTTCGCAACAGGATGTGTTCCACCTGCAAAAGGAATGAGTTGGTAAGAAACCGGATTGCCTAATTTATTTTCCTTGTTGAAATTCGTGAGTAAGCGAATGGTAGATGGATCAAATTTTTCAGCGGCATTTTGCTCATTGGTAATGACTTTACTGTCAATTTGCATTGAGCTTGTACGAACACCGCCTTTGTCATTGGCTTTCACCACAGGGTCCATATGCATAAAGCTGTTATTTTCACCATCGACATCCATGTCTAAGCGGAAATTATAGATGTGCTGATGCGTTGTACCCACAATATTATGGTCAATTAAAGTTCCATATTTGGTGTCTTCTTTGGCGGTACTGTCATGCATAGTGCGTGATTTAACGCCTTTAACAGCTTCAATACCCGTTGCACCCGCATTAATTCCAATTACACCATTTTGGGAAAATACCCAGTCAAACATGTAATCGTAGTTTCCAACCGTACTAATCCAGCGCACGACAAGTTCACGGCGTGCTTCACTGGCATCTTGGTTACCAAAAATTTCGTGATGTTTATATTCAGGTCCGGCATATCGTTCAAACACAGCAATGGCATTTGGAATTACTTGTGGTTGGCCTTTGTAGTCTGCAATCACGGCATCAAGTAAAACAGCGTTGTCGGGTGCATCTGTTCCAGGAAGAATAGATGATGTGAGTGTTCCCATACCATATTCGCCAGAGTCCAAATAAGATTTGAAGTACCAACCAATATCAGGGTCACCATATGGAACTACCATTCCACCAAGGTTACCTTCATACATGACTTTACGCTTCACACCTTTATCTTTGTAGGTCACGGTTGAAAGCTGTAAGCCAACACGAGAGTCTAACGCTACATGCAAACACCAGTTCCCCCAATGTATGGTTTGACCGGTAATGCTAAAGTTTTTGCCCTCAGGTTCAGTAATATTGAGTGGTTTTAGCTTACTTGCTAAGGGCTTATTCGACATATAAGGTCGATTTGCCATCGGCACAGGAATGATTGCGCCTTCTTCAATCTTGATAATTTTTTCTTTATCTAAATCGACTACAGCAACTAGGTTCTCAATAGGATGTGCCCAGTAGTTACCATCGCCGACATCGAGGTAAGCGACGACTTTTAATATGTTGAGTTGTTTATCAAGCCCATCTTTACCGCCAAAATATCCAACAGTTAGCGGAGTAGCAATCACTTTCTTCACATCAGTAATGCCACGTTTGCGTAACGCATCTTGATATTCTTTACTTGTCTCAATTACACGCTGCACGGCTTCAAAATTATCTAGCAGCACCATACCATGAGTATCTTTAAGTACATTCCATTTTGTGACTTGTTGAGTATTAAGATTAACTTCACCTTCAATCGCTTGATTGCCCTTTAATAAAATAAATGAAGCAATACGATCTTCTTTAAATTCTTTGTGATTAATGAAGTAATCCCATACTTTGGCTTTTTCAGGTTCTTTAAGCTTTAACTCGGCAAAACGCATATTTTTATAGGCGTATTTCGAGCGGTTAATCACATCAAAGGTCTTTTTGATTTCGTCAGAATTTAAGCTATTGAGCGGGTGAAACGTATTTTCAATTTTGAAAGTTTGATCTAACCCCGACTGGAAGACTTCATTAAAAAAATCTTTTCCAATAACAGGTTTACCATCTTTAATTAATAAAGGCACACTGAGTTTGAAAGGTTTGCCATTCACCAAAACCTGATCCGAATTGGGTTTGGCCCGAACTACCATAGAACCTTTGGTGATTGTATAGGTATTGGTAAAGTCATCTTTAACAACTTTAGCGCCTTGCTCACTCATGTTTTGATAAAGTGAGACCATTTCGGCATGTCCACCATGAGCAAACGCTTGAGTATTGAGTCCCCAAAAGCTTGCAGCGATTGATAAGTTAAGTGCCAGTATTTTTTGTATGTCATTCAATAATCGTTGTTTACGCATTGGTTTCATCCTTTTCATCTATCCCTGAACTATCTGAATCAGACAGTTAAAATGCACTTTCCTGTGAGTGAAATTCATTAGACCAACTTAATAGTTTTATGGTTATTAAGCTTATCTAACCTGCTCTAATGAATTTAATTTCAACACAGTTACATAGGGCTAGCTTGTTCAAGAATGACGTCGGATTTGTCTAAAAATGACATTGAGAGATGAAAGAATTAAACCGACATACCCTCTCTAAATTCTTTAGGAGAGATACCATAAGTCTTTTTAAAGATTTTTGAAAAATGAGCACCGTCCCAAAAACCCCATTTCAAGGCAACTTGGGTAATTGAGCTTTGTTTATTTCTTTTATCAAGCAAATCTGCTTTAACTTTTTCTAAGCGTTTGAGCTGTATATATTTGTTAATCGATAAATTTTCTTGAAGGAATAAACGGTAGAGATGACGCAGTGACACTCCAATATGCTCTGCAATTAATTTAGGTGTTAAATCGGGTTTTGCTAAGTTTTCTATAATATATCGCTCGGCGTTTTCCATCAGTTTATTGGAGCTATTAATATTTTTATAATTGATTGTGGGTTTGATTAAAGCAATTAACGCATCTTCAAAAGCATTCCCATCTTCGGTTGCATACCAAAGTTTGATGTTTTCAGCAGACATATTTTTCAAAATATTTTTAAGTAAAAAACCACTCATATTTTGAGTAATCAGTTTTCCAAAATATTCGGTACTAATATTTTCTTTCAGTAATTTTTCACGCGACAGATGGACTGAAATCTGGCTGACTAAGCCTTGCGGATACATCGAAATAGTTTCGACTGGGTCGACCAAAACAATATCGCCTTCATTCAGACTTAGAGTCTCGTTTTTATACTCGAGCAGCATTTTTCCCGAATACTGCAAAATCAAAAAACAAAAACGATTATTCACTCGATCGATTTCATCGGCTTTTCGGACAATTTTATTGGCATTGTTTTTAATAAAAGCAATTTCGGTATCGCCCAATAAAAAGCACTGAACTTCACCAATGAATAAATTACGGGTTCCGTCAAAATCGGTTTCAAAATTGCCGCACACACTTTTAATATGGTGCGTCCATGTGAGTAATGCATCGCTTACATACTGGTTCATCCCTTACCTCTCTATACATGTGCCACCGCTCAAAATTTTGTGTTTGTGGTGGTGCACTGTCTTGGCATATTTGCAATCTTGTTTTATTGATAAACAAATTGTGTGCCAAAAATTCCTTATCCTTGGAATTGTTTTGATGATAGTCAGCTAGATGTAAAGAAGCTGATAAATCAATTCAATTTATCAGCTTAATGGGGCTTATGCTACTCCCGCAAAGTCTCGCAGCATGGTTATAAAAATATCCTTTTGTTCCTCAGAATACTTTTTAAACACCTCATTTTGGTGGCTATCGGCAATATCAAACAAATACTGCGCCGTTTGTTTGCCTTTCTCGGTCAGTGCGTACAAATTATCGTGATCGACCAATAACCCTTCAAATTTTAAAATTTCAGCCGATCTTTCCACTTCTTGCATTGGCATAGCAATATCTCGTGGTAAATCCTCCTTACTTGAAGCAGTACCACTTGCCAAAACAAGCAAAAGACGTGATTCACTGGTACGGAAACCCGAAGCCATTTGTTTAGGAATATAGTCGGTTTGATAAGCTTTAAAAGCACGGCTCATCAAGTAGCAGACATTATTATATAAATGCCCATAATGTGTTTGGTCTACACCGCTCTGTTCAGTTTGTTTAACTTGAAGGCTCGGATGCGGCATGACACAAGAATATGCACCTTGATGGTAAACTAGCGGGCTTCGGCCTTGATCATGGAAGCGAACCACTTTACCAATAATAATCCAGTGGTCACCACCTTCGATCACTTGATAACGTTCGCACTCAAACACCGCTGAACAATTTTCTAAAATGGGTGCGCGTCCTGCGCCAAGTTGAAAATTTGTGTCGGCAAATTTATCAATATTGCGTCTCGAAAACTTATTAGACAGCTCAATTTGCGTGCCCGATAAAATATTGACTGCAAAATGTGTTGCTTGTTCAAATACTGAAAAACTTGAAGATTTTTTATCAATGCTCCACAAAATAAGTGGTGGGTCGAGCGATACCGAGTTAAAACTATTTGCAGTAACTCCTACTTTTTCACCTTGTGCATTTTGTGCGGTAACAATGGTAACGCCTGTTGCAAAATTTCCTAATGCCCGTCGGAACTGTAGTGGATCGACCGTAAACTCATCTATTTGTTGTAATACATTCATCATCTTTCTCCTAAACCTTCTCTTACATCCATATAAATCGCGAGAGCATTAGATATCTAAAACTAATCTCGGTGTTTTAGAGCGTGAACAGCAAACCAATATTTGCTCATTGCTGGCTTTTTCTTCATCAGTAAAATAAACATCTCGATGATCAGGTTCACCTTCAATCACATCGCACATGCAGGTTCCACATACACCTTGCTCGCAAGACATTTCAATCTCAATGCCTTCTTTAGCCAAAGCCTGCAAAATGGTTTCGCCAGCTTCGACCATAATGATTTTTCCGCTACGCTCAGCCACCACCTCAAATGAATCTCCCGAGGTATCAGTTTCGACTTGGAAATACTCTTTGTGGATTTGCTGCTCAGGAAAATCATGAGTTGTGGCGAGGTTAATCACCCAATCCATGAAACCGACTGGACCACAGGTGTAAATATGACTTTCAGGGTCAATATCTTTAATGGCAGATTCAAAAAATGCTCTGTGGCTTGCGCCTTCAGATTTAAAATGGAAAGTTGTGTATTGTGCTAACACACCATTTTTAATTTCATCAACAAAAGCACATTTTTCAGGGCTAGCACCACAGTAGTGAAGCTCAAATGATGCACCTTCATGTGCAAGTTGATATGCCATCGTAATTAATGGCGTAATCCCGATTCCACCGCCAATTAACACACTGTGCTTGGCTTTTAAAAGTGGGAATAAGTTTTTCGGCTCACTGATCTGAATTTGCATACCATCTTTAATTTCATCAAATGCAGAAATCGAGCCGCCACGTGATTCAGGATCACGTAAAATTCCAAGGCGAAACTTTCCTTCGTCATTTGGATTTTGGCAAAGCGAATATTGGCGCACCATACCATTCGGTAAGTGCACATCAATATGTGCACCGGGTTCAACCTTTGGTAATGCAGCAGAAGTTGCAGATTCAAACTCCATAACTGCAATATTTCCACCTTCCACATGGCGATTTTTAACGACAACATCATAAAGTGTAGTCATGATTTAACTCCCTTTTCATGGTAAAGCGATTGGCTTAACGCATGAATAAACCACCGTTAATATCCCATGTTGCACCAGTCACAAAACTTGCATTTGGACTCGCAAGCAACCCACAAGTTTCAGCAATAAAATGCATACTTCCTAAGGCCTTAACCGGAATATTCTGGATGAACTGTTCCATTTTTTCGTCGGGCACCACACTATGAACGATTGGTGACTCCATTGGTCCCGGTGCAATCGCATTGACCGTAACACCTTTTGCCGCAAACTCTTTGGCAAAAATTTTGGTTAATGTCACAATAGCCCCTTTGGTTGCCGCGTAGTGTGCACCCGTTGCAGTACCGCCGTTTTGTCCCGCCAAAGACGCCATATTAATGATGCGTCCATAACCTTTTTTGGCCATGTATTGACCAATAATTTGACAAGCTTGAAAGGTGCCGCGTTGGTTAACTTGGGTCACCCAATCAAAATCGGCTGCGGTAATTTCTAATACGGGTGTTGCTTTAGTGACGGTAGCATTGTTAATTAACACATCAAGTTTAGAAAATTTCTCTTCAATCCATTGCACCGCTGCATGAAAATCTGCCTCGACCGAAATATCCAGCTTTAAAGGAAGCATATTTTGGGCATACTGACTTTGTACTTTGGCATTTTCGGCTTTTTCAAGCGTGCTTGCTGACAAAATCACTTGATGGCCTTGGCTCGCAAAATATTCAGCAATCACATTACCGAGTCCAGAAGCAGCACCTGTCACTAAAACAACCTGTTTCATGTTACCGCTCCTAAAGAATGTAGCTAATACCAGCTAAGGTATCGGTTGAGTTAACCAAGTTAATGATTTTACGGTTAATCTTAAAACCAGTATCGGCATCACGGGTTAGATGGTACGTAATATCGGCCGTGTAATGCTTGAGGTTTTCTTTACGAAATTCACGCAGGTTTTGAGCGCAGCGTAAAACGATTTCATCATTATGGTCTTGAATCACTCGTACTCGCGAAATGCTGCGTACCGTATTCGCCTTTGGTGCCGTAGAAATTGCCTCACCATTTTCAAGACGCTCTACCCGTAACTTACGCATATGATTATCGTCATAGGCATAATTTAAGTTGTTTTCGTAGTCTGTGAGGTTCGGGTCAATCGGAATGATATAAACACCTTTTTCATTCCATAAATTGAGCCATTCACGGTACTCGCTGTGGTCTAACATATCTGCTTCAGCCCAGATGAAAGCAGTGACTTCATTTAATAATTGCAGATTCATATTCATTGCTCTCTCCTTAAGCTGTCATCATCTTTTTCCATTGCTGATATGCTGCACGCATACCTGTTTCAGCACTGACATCACTTTTTAAGCCATCTTCGGTTTTGACTTCGCCCGGTAAACCGCGGTTGAGCATGATCCATAAATCATTACCCGCATTGGCACCGTGTTGTACGCGTTCCCAAGCTTCAGAGTCATCTGGCGTACCAAAACCAAATGGGCCTTGGAAATGTTCATGCAAACGTAAGCGATATTGATTGGCAATTTGTGGACCGCCATCCATCGTAATCACCGAGTGATGAATCTCTGTTTCAGCGACTGAAATTGGCTGTAACACACGGAAGAACGCCATTGAACATGCAATATTTGGGAATAAATTTAAGTTAAAGCCAGAACCACCCACTGCTCGAACAATACGGCGTACTTCTAACTCTTCATGGCCTTCATCACGCAAAGCTTGAGCCAAGTCTTCGAAACGCTCTTGAATTGGTCGCTCCATTAAGTCTTCTTCTAAATCGACCAGTTCAGGAATCATCACCATGACACTGTGACCGTTGCCTAAGTCTTCAACAAAGCCCGGCTGGTTTTCGAAGTTAAAGAGTTCTTCGGTTTTTTCATCTACAGAACTTAAGAATGACTTGTGCACCAACGGGAAATGATATGCATCGGTGGTATTTTCAAGCTGGATTTTCCAGTTACCCGGAAAACGGAAGCGGTGTTCACCCAACACTTTAATTGGATAACCCGCGCCTTGTTTCATAAACAGGTCAATCCATTTTTTTGCTGGTCCAAGGAACTCTTCAAGCGGTTGAATGTCTTCTTTAAATGAAGCGAAGATCATACCGTTATATTCTTCTACCCGTAGACTCACCAGCGGTAATTCTGACTTATCTAAACAATCGCCGTAACTTTCCGGAGATGGCACACCACGTAAACTGCCATCAAGTGCATAACTCCAACCGTGATATGGGCATACAAAACTGTTGGTTTTTCCTTTTTTATGTTCGCATACGGTTGCTGCGCGGTGACGGCAACGGTTTAAAAGTACATGGACTTTCTTTTTACGGTCACGTACCACAACCACAGGCTGTTTACCAATGTTAATGGTTTTATAGCTTCCGCCTTCCGGAATTTCGCTGGCATGCGCAACCCACACCCAAGTGCTATAAAAGATTTTTTCCATCTCTTCATCAAAAATGCGTTCATCTTTATAAAGAGAAGTATGGGCACGGTCACTTTTAACTAAAGCATCGTAATCAATGCCAATGTTATGCGTTGGGATAATACTGTTCATATCAATAGTCCTTTTAAATATGTCCTGGGTCATTCCTGGGAAGGTACCGGCAACTCGGCTTCACTGTGCCAATGCGATACCGGACGACTGAAAATATTCTGGGTTTGGAAATGTTTAATTTTCCATGTTCCATCTGCTTGCTTATGAAACTTCACCTTGAGCTTTGCCGCATTCAGATGACTACGGCCATCTTGAAAAGTTGAAGTTTGCAACATCAGCCATGAAGCATTTGCATCATTTTGATTTACATAAATTTGTTCTGAATTTACAAAGTGTGCATTCATGACAAAGTGAGATTCTTTTTGGGTATAGCTTTTGAACATGTCATAAATCGACTGCCAAGAATCATAACGACCAAAGGATTTGGAATATTTGTCACCAATACCTTCCCAAATACAGTCTTGATCAAAAAGATTCATCAACTCATAAAGATCTGTATTTGCATTGAGCTCGTCGCAGATTTCCATATAACGGTTTATGCAGTTACGGATAGCATTGTGTGCTTCCAACTGTTCTAGCCGTTCTATGATTTCTGCAATATTCACTTTGTCAGTCATTGCGGTCGCCTTAACGTTGAATAATCAATTCACGCCCAACACGAGCTTCAACTTTGCAATATTTCCAAAGTTTGTATGGCCCTTCACCCACCACTGTCGTTCTAAACAAGTTGCAAGCCGCGTGTACAGTTTCAATATCCGGAACATCAGCAAGCAAGTAGGTTGTCCAAGGCCAACCCGTACTTGCACCCACCATGCTTTGGTCATCATCAAGATTCCCAAAAACATGCACGCCCGGTAGGTCATGAATACCATTCCACATTTCACCAAATGCTGCCCAAACCGCTTTTGCTTCAGCAGGTTCTGCATCAAAAAAGTTCTGGTTAATACCCATGCAAAACAACACGCGTAATGGTTTTTTAGCTTCCATCTCAATATTCCTTTTTAAAAATTTAAACTTATAGATAACCTGGGGTTGGCTTTAACCCGAAACTGACCAAACCTGCATTTTGTAAAGTTGCATCCCCCATAAAGGCATGCTGGGTCACCACGTTGGTGTCATTTACAAAACGGCTAAATGGATTGTTGGTATAAATCGCTGTCATACCCGCGAGCATTTGCATTTTTCGGGTCACTTTGGCGCAAACGCGAGCTGCATGAGTACATGCCAGACGCATATCACTAATCTGTTCAGCATTTGCTTCACGACCAGCAATAATTTCATTCCACACAATATCCATGGTTTGATAAAACCAAGACTTTGCAGCCTGAAACTCTGCATCAGCTTGAGCAAACTCATATTGAGTCACTGGGCGGTTGGCAATTTCTGAACCACCCGTAATAGATGCTTTACCCGGTGCTAATTTTTCAAATTCTTCTAATGCAGCAGCTGCAACCCCGATACCCACCACGGTTAAGACTTGAGTGGCTAAAGACAATGATGGATATTTAAAAAATGGCTCGCTGAGTTTTGAAGGTTCACCACGTACAAAGGTCCATTTCTTTTCGACCAATACATCTTCAACCACTAAATCATGGCTTCCGGTACCTTTTAGGCCAACAGTGTCCCATGTCATTTCGATTTTGGCTTTGTTGGCAGGCATCACGGCCATACGTGGTAAACCTTGCATTTCATTGTTTTTAAGAGGTGAAATCCCCACACCAACAATGTCAGCGCCCATACAGCCGCTGGAAAATTTCCAACGTCCACGCACCACTACACCTTCATCGGTAATTTCAGCAGGTTGTGGTGGAAAAATACCTCCGGCAAATACGACATCTGGCCCATTTTGGTACAACTCTTTCAGCGTTTCTTCCGGCAAACTTCCTAAATACGCAGGACTCATACCGAAACTTGCTACCCAACCCACTGAACCATCAGCTTTAGATAAAGTTTCGATCAACTCACAAAACTGCCGTGGTGACCATTCTTCACCACCGAAACGTTTAGGTACCAAGGCACGGTAAACACCAATTTTTTTAAGTTTTTCGATAATGTCTTGGCTCACATAGGCCTGATTATCAAACTCACCTGCACAGGCACGCTCACGAATTTCTTGACACAAAGTATCTAAGTCTACGGCTTGGTCTTGAGAAGCAAACTCCATTTTAGACAACTTATTCATCATCTAACTCCTTGTAATTTATTGCATTGCATCAACACAAAATTTGGTTATTGCGCATAATTGCTCATCTTTTTGATGCTTTGATACGATCTGTAAGCCCACAGGCAAACCTTCACTGGTTTCAAGTGGCACTGAAATAGCTGGATGTCCTGATAAATTAAATGGTCGAACTAAACCGGTTAGGTTCAAAAAAGCGACCGTGTTTTCAGCTTCAGAAACTTTTGGTGGAATTTGCGGTAGTGTCGGTAGGATCAATGCATCATATTTGTCTAATAGTGCATCGAGTTCTTGGGTGAGCTGTGCTTTCACAACTTCTGCTTGCTTTACTTGCTCTAAAGTGGTGTGTGCCGCTTTTAATAACCGATTATTTACATCAGAACCAATTAAGCCCGTTTGGGTTAACTCACCAAAAGCTTGCCAGTTTTCATAGTTAATAATCTGCATGCCTGCATCATAAGCTGCTTCAAAATGTTCAACTTTTTCTAAAACGGTCTCTAAATTTGCTTTTTGAAGTGCTTGATATATACAGTTCCAAACAATCTCATCTGCTTTGACATCGAGCAGCGCAAGTTTTGGTGTATGCGTATATTCAGCTGGCTTAAAAGTTGGATCAATAATTTGCATGGCTTTTTCAATCATCTCGACTGAATTTGCAAAAGGACCAACGCAATCTAAAGAACTTGACGGCGGGTATACGCCTTTGCGACTTACCCGACCGAAAGTCGGTTTTAAACCAAAAACTCCGCAGCATGCAGCGGGCATACGAATAGAGCCACCTGTGTCTGTCCCTAAGGTAAAGTCAGCTTGTTTTGCTGCAACTGCTGCGGCTGAACCACTCGAAGATCCGCCCGGAATAAGTTCAGGATATTTAGGATTGATAGGTGTACCAAAAGTGTGGTTAATGCCTGTAATTCCAAAAGCCAATTCGTGCAAATTTGTCTTACCAATAATTTCGCAATCAGCTTTTAAGATGTTTTTAACCACCTCTGCATCATCGTGCGCAGGTTCAACTTCTAATAAAGCTTTACTACCAGCAATGGTTTTTAGACCTTGGATATCTATAGTGTCTTTCACCATTACCTTAAGTTTGCCGCTTCCTTTTTGCACACTTTGGCTAATAATATTCATTCACTTTTCCATGTATTTTTATCCATTAATTAAAATATCAGAAAATTTAATGGAATTGTCAAGTAATTTTTCTAATGTGTGTTCAGGGAAATATGCAAAATTTTGTTTATAATAGGATTACCCTTTTTTTACTAAGTTATTGCTTAGCTATGCTTGATCATTTAGAACAATTTCTTCCCAATAAAGAACCGTCGAGTATTCAAAACTTCCCCTTTTTCTGGGTTTCCCAAGTTAATGGTAAATATTCACAACTTATTGAAAAATCTATAAAGAAACTCGGCATTGATAATACTCGCCGTAAAATTATTTTAAGTACCAATGCGCTTGGGGAAGCCAGTATCACTGACATTGCCAATCTTTCTACTTTAAAACTCACGACAGCGACAAAGGCTGTATATCGATTGGTAGAAGATGGAATTGTGGAAGTCTACTCCTCTACCACTGATGAACGCATCTCGATGGTGAAATTAACAACCAAAGGAGTTGAGCTGGTTGAACAGATTAATCAAATTAGTGTGGTTACCTTAGCTGGGATCCTTAACGCTTTTTCAGAAGACGAGCTACACAATTTAAATTCTCAGTTAAAAAAATTATTTGATCTCATGCCATCCAGTTAATTATTTCCATTGACACTAAATTAACTTGGGTCTAGAGCAGTTAAAGCTAGTCATTCTTTAGCTGCTTACTATAAAAAGTCCAATACTAAAAATAAAAACAAGTAAAATCATATTTTTATTTAATTAAATTCTTCCAATAGCTCACTTAACATACTTTTTAGGTATCTAAACATACTCAATAAGTAATGGAATTTTACATATAAAAAGAAAATAATTATTCAACAATTTACCCAATCTTACTATTTCCGTTTGTACTAGGATCTCTTCTTCAAGGTCCTTTACCAAACCAAATTCAATCATTTCTAGCCGTTTTATTATTCATTTCAAATGGGGACGTATCAAAAATTTTGAGGATGAATAAAAGCTAGAGATCAATTTCTTTAAAGCGTTTTATACATAAGGATTAAGTGTATGAACCAAAGTAATATCGCCGTTGAAAGGACACAAAAGAAAACCAATGCATATGCATGGTATGTGGTCATACTTTGTATGTTGGCCTATATATTTTCATTTATTGACCGTCAAATTCTGGCGTTGATGATTGAACCCATCAAAGCAGACCTTCAACTTTCAGATACTCAATTTAGCTTGTTACATGGCCTTGCCTTTTCACTATTCTACGCTGTGATGGGCTTACCATTAGCCTATATTGCCGACCGTTTTTCCCGACCAAAACTGATTTCAATCGGAATTATTGTCTGGAGCTTGGCAACAGCAACTTGCGGTTTAAGTAAAAACTTTATTCAACTGTTCTTAAGCCGTATGGCTGTAGGCGTTGGTGAAGCAGCTTTATCTCCAGCGGCCTATTCAATGTTTAGTGACATGTTTAGTAAAGACAAACTAGGCCGCGCGGTCGGGATCTATTCAATTGGTGCTTTCTTAGGTGGAGGTATCGCCTTTTTAGTTGGCGGTTATGTGATTAACCTACTTAAAGGCGTGACACTCATTGAAGTTCCTTTATTAGGTGCACTTAAAGCATGGCAAATTGCCTTTTTAGTGGTGGGGTTACCCGGCATTATTATTGGTTTGTTATTTATTTTGACAGTTAAAGACCCTGCACGTAAAGGCCAGCAACTCAACCAAAGTGGACAAGTTGACCAAGTTAAATTCACACAGTGCCTTCAGTTTATTAAAAAACATGCAAAAACTTTTGCTTGTCACTATTTAGGTTTTACCTTTTATGCAATGGCACTCTACAGTCTGACTAGTTGGACACCAGCATTTTATATTCGTAAGTTTCAACTCGCACCGACTGAAACAGGCTATATGCTCGGCAGTATATTGCTAGTTGCAAATACTTTAGGCGTGTTTTGTGCAGGATGGCTAAACGACTGGTTTATTAAAAAAGGACGCCAAGATGCACCGATGTTCACGGGGGTGATTGGTATTGTTGGCCTGATTATTCCAATTGCATTTTTCACCCAAACAGATCAACTCTGGCTTTCAGTAACTTTGCTCATTCCTGCAATGTTCTTTGCCTCCTTCCCCCTTGTGATCTCGGCAACAGCATTGCAAATGTTAGCACCCAACCAATTTAGAGCACGCCTTTCTGCCCTATTCCTTTTGGTGAGTAACTTAATTGGACTAGGTGTTGGTACAACATTAGTGGCAATTATTACAGATAAGGTTTTTGGCAATCCATTAATGGTGGGTTCTTCTTTATCTATTGTGGGTGGTTTGTCCTGTGTACTGGCTTTGGCTCTACTTTTTAAAGGCTGTAAATCCTTTAGTGAAAGCATGAAGCTTGAAAAATTACATTAATTGAAGCAACAGCCATTTATAAAAACAGGAGTTCCCTTTAAACAATTTAGGGAACACCACACCAATATTTCACAATACGTAATGCCGAGGACTGGCATATATCTTGGAAATGGATTATGGAATTATTTCACCGCTTTCAACCACATACTTTAGCTCTTGCCACTTTAATACTTATGTGTAGCAGCTCATGGGCTGCAAATCCAAATCAGCAACCTGAAGATGAATGGAAATTCACTTTAAAAAATGCCTATATCAACCGCGATTTTGATAATGACGCCCTTAAAGATACCGGTAGCTGGTCTCAGGCAGCATCTTTATTTTATAAATCGAAAATGCATGACACTCCGCTAGTCATAGCAGATAAACCGATTACGATTGGGGCCGATGCTTCCGTTCAATACGCCGTGCGTTTAAGTTCTGACAAACATGTCGCAGATACGGTTCTACCTTTTAATAAAGAAACGCAATCTCAAGCATCTGACTATCTAAAATACGGCGCGACCTTAAAACTAGGTTATGACAAAACACTTTTGAGTGTCGGCGAACTCTGGCTAGATTTACCTGTAACAGCAGTCGATGCTAGCCGTCAGTTACTCACTTCCTATTGGGGCACTAACCTTAAGTCACAGCTTTCAGATCAACTCTATGCAGAAATTGGTCGAGTTGAAAAAGTCTCGCCACGAAATGAAGAAGACTTTAAAAAGTTTTCTTTCACATCCAATGGAATTACTAAAGAATCTGATGGCTTAAATTATATTGACTTGCGCTATCAATTCACGCCGTCTTTAAAAGGTGAATATTATTTTGGTAATTTGGAAGACCTCTATAACAAACACTATGTAGGGCTTGAACATACATGGAAACAGCCTAACTTTGCCCTCACTTCTAAGTTTAAATACTTCAATGCGAAAGATGACGGTAATACTTTTAATATTGATGCCCAGAACATTGGTTTACTTGAAACCGTCAAAGTAAAAAACCATACCTTTGGTTTGGGGTACCAACAAATTATTGGAGAGTCGGCTTACCCGCTACCGGATGGTTTCTTACCAGAGACGTATTTCATTAACTGGAATGCTACGGGCTTTTTCAAAGAAGATGAAAAATCTTACCATGTCATGTATGGCTATGACTTTAAAGATTATGTACCGGGCTTAAACGTAATGGTGAAATATGTTTACGGTCATGACTTTAAAGCAGCCAATGGTGAGAAAAACCATGAAACCGAATCAAACATCATTCTGAACTATGCCTTTCAGCAGCCTTTCTTAAAAGGCTTTGCCCTGCAATATATTCGTATTGACTACAACGTTAAACATGGTAATGACTTTGGTGAAGACCGTTTATTTGTCAATTACACTAAAAAATTCTAAATAAAAATTACCCCCTTAAATTTTGGGGGTATTTTTTATCCTAATTTATTAACCAACTTTAACGGTAAAACTTTCATGACAATACTCATTGGTAGCCATGGCCATTGTGGTACATATGCTTTTACAGGCTGTTTTTCAATCGCTTTGACTAAAGCTTTACACCCTGTTTTGGCATCGACTTCAAAAGGTAAATGTTTTGCACCTTCGTTCAATTCAGTACGAATGTAACCCGGAAAAATGGTTGAGACTTTAATTGGAGTATCCAGTAACTCAGCGCGAATACCCTCGGCCAAGTGAGCAACTGCAGCTTTACTTGCCGCATAGGTCGATAAATGTTTTGGTAATCCGCGCATCGCACTCATGGATGATATCACCACCAAATGACCTGCATTTTGCGCTCTAAAAATTTCAATCGCTGCCTCACACTGCGCTAAAGCAGAAATGAAGTTTGTTTCAGCAGTGGCTCTGTTAATTTCAAAATTACCTTTACCAATACGGCGGCCATTTCCGACTCCGGCATTTACAATAATTCGGTCTAAATAGCCAAATTCTTGTTTAAAGGCACGAAATACTTCAAAAACCTGATCGTAATTGGTAACGTCCAGACTTTTCGCAATTACCTTAATACCGTACTCATTTTCAAGTTCGGTTTTTAAGGACTCTAGTCGGTCTAAACGGCGTGCACAAATCGCCAAGTTATAACCTTTGGCTGCAAATTCATGCGCCATACCTGCACCTAAACCAGAACTTGCACCTGTAATTAAAATTGTCTTTGCCATGCTTTATCCTTATTTTTAAATCCATGTCAGTAAATCTGGACGCTCAGCTTTTATAAAATGATGTTCATTTAAACTTAAAACCTGAGCTTCGTTGCCAACTAAACGTAAAGTGGTGAGGCTTGTATTGGTAATTGCCCAATTCAAAGCAAAAGTTCGATTGGCGCTCAGTTCAAGCAGCTTGCCAATTGCTACGGAAACCACCCCACCAGAGGTAAAAACGACTGCATAACGAGGTTTGGTTTTTGCCAACTCATCACAAAGTTGCTGTAGCGCTGTTTCAACTCTGCTTTTAAAATGCGGCCAAGACTCATCATATTCATGATGAAAATCACCGTCGGTCCATCGTTCAATCGCACCTTCAAATATTTTTGCAAGATACGCGCGAGGGTTATGCTCTTTTGCGATATCGGCTTTTAACAGTTCAGGCTGTTCAAAACGTGGCTCATAACGGGCAAAAACCTGTTGATGGTTAAACTCATTCCATAAATTATTATGATGAATTACCGCATCTGGAAAACATTCTTTTAGTGCGAGCTGTGCAGTTTGTTCATGGCGCTGCATAGTTCCTGCAACTATATAAGGTTGTTCTTTCAATATTTTCTTAAAATATTGACCTAATAAAGTCGCTTGAGCTTCACCATTTTCAGACAACTCATCATAGTTACTTTTACCAAATGATGCCTGTCCATGTCTTACCAGATAAATTGTGGTCATCTTCTTAAAATACCCTGTATTTTTTGTAGAGATTGCTGAGCAAATTCCGATTCTTGCAATTTTTGCTGCGCGATAAGTTTTAAAGCTCTCATATGTAGTGCATGGATCACTATCCAGAAATCTTTAAATGCAGGGTTTCGGGTCTGTTTATGGTAATAACGGTAATAGATTTGCTGAGCGATCACTGCTAAACGGAATACACCGAAGACTTCATAAAAAGTCCAGTTTTGAGGTTCCAGACCAGTTTTTTGCAAATAATAGTCAACGACTTCTTTGCGAGAGAACATTCCCTTTAGGTGAGTAGGCTGACGGCGTGTTGACCTGAAGATCATATTATCCGTAGGCTCAACCCAATAAGCTAAAGCACTACCTAAATCCATTAATGGATCACCCAAGGTCGCCATTTCCCAATCCAGCACGCCAATCACTTCTGTTGGGTGCTCTGGATTTAAAATTACGTTATCAAAACGCCAATCATTGTGAATAATACAAGTCGTAGAGTCTTGAGGAATATTATCGTTTAGCCATTTTCGGACATATTTAAATGAAGGAACGTTAATTGTGCGGACTTTTTCATAACGTTTATCCCAACCTTCAACTTGTCTACGGCAATATCCTGTACCTTTGCCAAGTTCAGCTAAAGGTGTGTTCTCATAAGGAACTTGATGCAGCTCAATCAGCTTATCAATAACATTTACACAAAGCTCATGAACATCTTCTTCATTAAAGCCAAGCTCAGGCGGCAATTTTGCACGAGGAATAATTCCTTCAATGCGTTCCATGACATAAAAATCACAGCCAATGACCGATTCATCCTGACAAAGTGCCACCATTTTAGGAAGTACTGGATAATAAGGAGCAAGGTTTTTCTGCACCATATATTCACGGGCCATATCGTGGGCTGACTTGGCTTTTGTTCCTTTTGGTGGACGTCGTAAAATTAAATCCGTATTTTCATACTTTAAACGATAAGTCCAATTCGACGCGCCGCCCGTATATTGAGTAACGACTGCTGGACCAACTAACTCAACACCTTGGTTCTTTAACCAGTTTTCAACTGCCCCAATATCAAGTTCTTCACCTTCACGTACTTCACCGCCTACATCAATTACCGACATATTCTCTTCCTTTAAACTTATACTTTCTTATGACGACCATAACCACGTTTGGCCAACTCTAATTTGGCAATCATGCCTTTATGTACTTCATCTGGACCATCAGCTAAACGTAAACTACGTGCTTGAGCAAAGAAACCTGTTAAAGGTGTATCTCGTGAAACGCCTGCACCGCCATGTAGCTGAATTGCCATGTCGACTACTTTTTCTAATACGCTTGGAGCCACGACTTTAATTGCAGATATTTCTGTTAAAGCAGCCATATTTCCTAAAGTATCCATTTTATAAGCAGCATACAAGGTTAAAAGTCTAGCTTGATCTATGGCTACTCGCGCATCAGCTACACGTTCGAGGTTCCCACCAAGTTTTAAAATTTCTTTGCCAAACGCCGTTCTAGACATGCCTCTATCAATCATAAGTTCTAGTGCTTTTTCAGCAGCTCCGATACAGCGCATGCAATGGTGAATACGCCCTGGCCCTAAGCGACCTTGTGCAATTTCAAAACCTTGGCCTGCACCACCAATAAAGTTTTCAAGAGGTACTCGAACATTTTTAAAATGAACTTCACCATGTCCATGTGGTGCATCGTAATCACCAAACACAGGTAACATACGCTGAATTTCAACACCCGCTGTATCAATCGGTACTAAAACCATAGAGTGTTGATGATGGCGATCTTTGGTTTCATCTGGGGTATGCGCCATAAAAATAATGACTTTGGCATTTGGATCACCTAAACCAGACGACCACCACTTTTTGCCATTTAAAACAATTTCATTTCCTTCGATGAGTGCAGTCGCTTGCATATTGGTTGCATCACTTGATGCAACATCTGGTTCAGTCATACAAAAAACAGAGCGAATTTTTCCGTCCAATAAAGGCTGTAACCATTGTTGTTTTTGCTGTTCACTGCCATAGCGCCATAACACCTCCATATTTCCCGTATCTGGTGCATTACAGTTAAAAACGGTTGGTGCCAATAAACTGCGGCCAGTCAATTCAGCAATATGTGCATATTCTTGAACAGTTAACCCAGCACCTAGCTTTTCATCGGGTAAAAACATATTCCAAAGGCCTGCCTGTTTGGCTTTAGATTTTAGAGTTTCTAAAAGGTCTGGCCATTGCCATTTTGTCCAGTTTCCATCTGGATTTAACTCATGAACTTCTTCCCAAAATTTTGCCTCGACAGGTTCTATTTCTTCTTGAATAAATTTTTTAGTTCGCTCAGCAAAATCTTGAGCTTTTTTTGAGAGTTCAAACATTCTTTTTCCTTTACATCATTATCTGGTCTTTACATCAACATAACTTGAAACTTAATATGAATGAAATGATTTTATTAAATAATGTCTCATGAATAATATTCATAACCTACATGGCCTAGACTTAAGTTTTTTTCACCGAATTGATATCAATTTATATCCGCTTTTTATCGCGATTTATGAGCAAAAAAGTATTTCAAATGCGGCAAGTAGTCTCAATATTACACAATCGGCAGCAAGTCATGCTTTGCAGCGTTTACGCCAGCAACTTGAAGATGATGTATTTATACGTGTAGGTAATAAAATGTCTGCAACGCCTTTTGCAGAACAGATTTATCCAACTGTTAAGCAAGCACTTTTAACCATTCAAAATATTAGCCAGCAGAAACATGTGTTCGACCCAACAAGTTTAAAAAGCTTAAAAATCGCCGTGCATGACGAAATTGAGCCAATTATTCTCCCAAGATTGGCTCAACATTTTCAAAATCTTAATTTAGATTTGCAGTTTGTCAGTATGAAGCTCGATCGAAAACATATTATGGCGGACTTGGCTACACAACAGCTCGATTTCGTAATTGACCTAGAACAATACTTGTCTCCAAAAATTACCTTTGATCTTCTGGTCACAGATGAATTCATCATTTGTAGTCAACTTAAAGAAGTCGATTTATCTAGCTACATTAGTGGTAGACACATTGGTGTTTCATCACGCCGTACAGGTGCTTTACTTGAAGATATTTATTTAAACCAACACCAAAAAATCTCTAGAAATGTATTTATGCGCTGTCAAAATTATTCAACGGCGTTACAAGTTCTAGGAGCTCAAGCCGACGCAATACTCACTATGCCTCGAATGATTTTGCAGCATTTATCTTATAGCCCTGATATTCAACTCCATTCTCTGCCTTTTGAGATGACCAATATTAAAATGGGTATGTTTTGGCATGAAGATTTGAGGGATAATTTAAGGCATCAATTTTTGCGACATGAAATCATTAAACTTTTTCAGTAAAGCAAATTGATCTATTAAGCTTCTATCGTACAAGGACCAGTAATGAGTAAAGATGAACGGATAATCCAGAATCAGGACAACAAAAAAACGATTCGTCATGAAGATTACATTGCTGGCATTGGTAAAGGCATGGCGATTTTAGATAGCTTTAGTAGTAATCAACATCGTTTAAATATTTCTATGGCAGCTGAAAAAACCGGGCTTACCCGAGCGGCAGCAAGACGCCATTTATTAACTTTAGAATATTTAGGGTATCTTGAGTCAGATGGCCACTATTACTATTTAACCCCTAAAGTACTCAAATTTTCAGGAGCTTATTTAGGTGCAGCTCAGCTTCCAAAAGTATCTCAACCTTTATTAAATCTTCTAACCAACCAAACCTCTCTCATTTATTCAGTGATGGTACTTGATGGTTATGAAGCCATTACTATTGCCCGTAGTGCTGCTCACCAACAAACTGACCGTGTAAATCCATATGGTTTGCACTTGGGTAACCGCTTACCTGCTCATGCAACCTCGGCGGGTAAAATTTTACTGGCACATTTAAGCCAAGAAGAACAATTGGACTGGCTCCAAAAATATCCACTTCAGCGTTTAACTAAATATACGCATGTCGAAAATGATAAATTTTTAGAGTTACTAAAAGAAATCCGAGAACAAGATTGGTGTTATTCACGTGAAGAACACGAATTAGGTGTTCATGCGCTCGCCGTACCGATTTATGGACAAGACTTTAAAGTGGTGGCTGCTTTAAATATTGTCTCTCCAACCATGAGAACAACTGAAGAATATTTAATTCAACATATTCTGCCGCTATTGCAAGAGACTGCGCGGGATTTAAGACAAGTCCTTTAAATCTTACTTAGGCTATTTTCATAAAATTAATTTTATTTTGCTTAGGCTATTTGAGTACCTAAAATGATTGAATGAATACTTAGGCTATTTCTAAAAGTAATTAAATGGGATTTTTAAATAGCGGATACCATTTGCTTCAGGTTCCGGAAAATTTCCACCGTTCATATTAATTTGAATTGAAGGCAGAATTAATTTTGGCATTGCCAAAGTCGCATCTCTTTCCTGACGCATTTTTATGAATGAGTCTTTGGAAACTCGTCGATTTAAATGGATATTGCTTTGTTTTTGAGTTTTTATATCAGTTTGACAGACATATTCATCACGACCTTCGGGCTTATAGTCATGACATAAAAACATACGCATATCGTCGGGAAGTGTGTAAAGTTTTTGTACCGAATCATAAAGTGCAGCAGCACTTCCTTTAGGAAAGTCGCATCTGGCCGAACCATAATCAGGCATAAATAAAGTATCACCTACAAAAACGGCATCACTGATCACATAGCTTAAGCAAGCGGGTGTATGCCCTGGTGTAGGAATGTTATAGGCTTCTATCTCCCCTATTTTGAAATGTTCATAATCTTCAAACAAATAGTCAAAGGGCTGATTTTCATTAAATTTCTTAAAATCAAAATTATAAATAGCCGAAAATGTTTCTTGTACAACTGAGATTTTTTGACTAATCGCAACTGTACCACCCAATTTAGATTTTAAATATTGAGCCGCAGTCATATGGTCGGCATGTACATGGGTTTCTAAAATCCATTGTACCTTGAAGTTTTGCGCCAAGACATAATCAATAATTAAATCAGCATTAGTCGTTTTTGTAGTGGCCGACGCGGGATCATAGTCAAGCACACTATCAATAATGGCGCATTGACGAGTCGCTAAATCCGCAACAACATAGCTAAAAGTATTGGTATTTTCATCAAAAAAATCTTTTACTAGAGGTTGTTGCATATCTTTAATTTCCTTTATTTAAAATTCGGAAAATAAACATTCCTACTAACATCGCGACAATAAAATAAAGTGCTTCAAAATGTCCTAATCCAACAAGAGTTAAAGCGGGCGCTGGACATATACCTGCTATTCCCCAGCCTATACCGAAAATAAAAGCGCCTACAATTAACCTTTGGTCAATCTGTGTATTCGTTGGTAATTGAATTTGTTCATTAAAGAGTGTTTTTGGTTTTTTAATAGCCCTTTGAAACGGAATAAATGCCACAGCAATCGCACCTAGCATCACAAACATTAAGCTAATATCCCATTGCCCAAAAATATCTAGAAACCCTAAAACCTTTGCAGGGTTAGACATACCAGAAATCATTAACCCCAATGAAAACAAACCACCAAATATAAAAGCAAAGACATTTTTCATAAGATTACCCCAACACATGGCGAATGATATAAACGGTTAACATGCCAGCAAACATAAAAACTGCTGTCGCTATTATTGAGCGTTTTGAGAGCCGACTCATACCACAAATACCATGACCACTTGTACATCCAGAGCCTAGCCGTGTTCCAAAACCAACAAGTAACCCTGCCAGAATAAGTGCAAATGAATTGGCTTTAATTTCAATGTCGGGCTGATAAAAATAACTGTATATGAAAGGCGTAATTACGAGTCCTGCAATAAACCAGAATGCAGAACTTTTAAAAGTATCTTTAGTTGGTCTAATAAGTTGTGCCATCAAACCACTAATTCCGGCTATACGACCATTTATATATAAATATCCAACTGTTGCGATGCCGAGTAATAAACCACCCAAAAAAGCATAGACAATATTTGACATATAGCTACTCTTAACAATATATGTTTTTGTAATCTGTATTATACGCTGATTCTTTTAGAAATACTTAATATAAAACTTTTAAGTTTATAATTCTTCTTAACAAGAAAAAGCCCCAAGATTTTGGGGCTTTTATCATTAAATTAGATCTTTAATGCCTAATTGTTCAGGTAATTTTTCCATAACTTTATTTAATCTATTATTTGCTGGAGAGATACAACCTGTGTAATGGCTTAATTTTGTTTCTGTACCATTTGGTTGAATCCAAGTAATGTAATAGCTAGACATGTCAGTTGCAGTTTGCTGGCAACCCGCAGTTTTAGATTGAGTTCCTGTTTGAGGACGATAAGTTTTTAATTCATCAGCAAGTTTTTGATAATCTTTTACGCTACCTTGGATTTCTTTAACACCAAGTGTTTTTGTATATTGTTTACCTTCAAAACGAATTAAGCCTGTAGGCGCCACTTCTACTGAATAAATTGGACATGCGCCGAAACATGGACTAGAAGCATAACGAATGGTTTCTTGTGTATTAGGTGCTTGTTGAACAGAAGCACAACCCATTAAAGCCAAACCGGATAAAGTTGCAAGAACTAAAAATCTCATTACATCACCTATTATTATCAAGTGGCTTTAATCTAACAAATCAGATCCAAATTGTCATTAAAGACTCATTTTTCATATCTTTATTTAATAAGACTTAGGCTATTTTTAATTTTATAAAGAAATTGTAATACAAAGCACATAAAAAAAGGCCCATCTTTCGATGAGCCTTAAGCCAATTAAAGCTTAAATTCCTGAAATACAAATTATTACTGGGTAGTAATAACCTGCGCCAACCATTCTATAGTAATGCAATACATTATTTAAATATAATATAAGTATATATTTACGCTTGTTTTTCCAACAAAAAAAACATGTTTTTCAAGCCTAAAAAGCTAATAATGTTTATTTTTAATTAAAATTCACAATCTTAAGTTAAACAAAACTTAATAAACTTATTAATCTTATTTATAGGTAAAACATTATAAAAAAATGCTTAATAGTTCGGCTATCTCTAGCGTTCAGAATAAAACATTTATAGGTATATTTTAAGTTTAGCAATAACTTCAAGC
Organism: Acinetobacter sp. RUH 2624; assembly: GCF_000162375.2. Lineage (NCBI taxonomy): Bacteria > Pseudomonadati > Pseudomonadota > Gammaproteobacteria > Moraxellales > Moraxellaceae > Acinetobacter > Acinetobacter sp. RUH 2624. The sequence goes on from NZ_KI391939.1 coordinate 1,271,939, forward strand.
ACTTTTTTACTATTTGGTAAAGCTATCTCACTAAAATTATAGAATTTCCGCAAACACTCTAATAGAAAAAAGATATTAAAAAAATAAGGGCAAAAGAAAATTTATCCTTTTGCCCTGTTTAATTACTTCTCTAAACTATATGCGATCACATAATCACCATGGTCCGGAGACTGACGTGCACCGCCCGCGGTAACCACTACATACTGTTTACCTGTTTTAGGTGAGACATAGCTGATTGGTGTACCTTGGCTACCTACTGGCATACGTGACTTCCACAGCTCTTTACCTGTAGATGAATCAAAAGCACGCAAGTAGTAATCTTGAGTTGCAGCAAAGAAGACTAAACCACCTTGAGTTGCCATCGGTCCACCAATAGTCGGCATACCAATCGGTGCTTTTAAGCCCATCTTAATACCTAAAGGTCCAGTGTCTTCAACTGTGCCAAGTGGTACTTGCCATGCAACCTGACGAGTTTTCATATCAATTGCAGTCATGGTACCAAATGGTGGTTTTTGACAAGGAATACTTAAAGCAGACATAAAGCGGTTTTTATTCACTTTATATGGTGTCCCTTTCATTGGTACAGCCCCCATACCTGTATTTACTTTTTCACCGCCACTCGCCTGAATCTTAATATCTTCAGGGGTTTGTTTAATGAGTTGAACCCATAAACCAAGACGCATGTCGTTTACGAACATGTAACGATGAGTCGGGTCAAAAGCAATACTTCCCCAGTTCATGCCACCTAAAGAACCAGGAAAACTTAATGAAACATCAGTACCCGGTGCAGTAAATAAACCTTCGTAACGCATTGACTTAAAGTTAATACGGCACATGAGCTGATCAAACGGTGTAGCACCCCACATATCTGACTCAGTTAAAGTCTGATTACCAATTTGAGGCATTTCAACAGAACGTGGTTGAGTTAAACTATATTGCTCACCCGGAATATTCGCAGCTTTCACTGGCTGTTCAATCACTTTAGTAAGTGGTTTACCAGTTACACGGTCTAGAACAAAGAATTGGCCTGATTTGGTTCCAATCACAACAGCTGGCTTAGTCGTACCATCTTTTAATGGAAAGTCGACTAGACTTGGTTGCATTGGTAAATCAAAGTCCCATAAGTCATTATGAACAGTTTGATATACCCACTTTTCTTTACCCGTTGTCGCATCGAGTGCCAACACAGAAGTATTGTATTTGTGATCTAACGGATTACGATTACCACCCCAAATATCAACAGATGAACTCCCCATAGGTAAGAACACTGTATTCATTTGTGGGTCATACGACATAGCGGCCCAAGAGTTTGCCGAACTACGTTTATACGTTTCACCTGGTTTTAGAACATGGTTAGGATCAGGGTTACGTGGGTCAAATGCCCAGCGGAGTTTACCTGTAATCACATCATAACCACGGATTACGCCACCCGGCATATCTGCTGCCACGTTATCTGCGATACGGCTGCCGACTACAATAGTAGTACCTGCTATCGTTGGTGCAGAAGTCACTTCAAAACGTGGAGCTTTTGTTCCATCGCCTAAGCCTTCGAGCAGGTTAACTGTTCCATTCACACCAAAGTCAGCACAACGTTCACCAGTATCTGCATTGACTGCAATTAAACGAGCATCGGGAGTATTGGTATATACACGGCGTGGACATGCTGTGTTGGCCGCAACAGTAGTGACCGGAGTTGCACCAGCTAAAGTTGGTTGTACACGTGTTTTTGTTGAATCAAAGTATGCAACACCACGGCAACGCTCCCAAGCATCGGCTTTAGAGTTCACCTCAGCTTTCCAAAGCTGTTTACCCGAATCAGCATCTATTGCAAAAATATTGTTATGCGGCGTACATAAAAAGACTTTATTTCCAACTTGTAGTGGGGTCATTTGGTCTTCAGCACCATTACCGCTACCCGTTGTAAAATCACCTGTTCTAAAGCGCCATGCTTCTTTTAACTTATGAACGTTATCTCGATTAATTTGATCGAGAGCAACGAAACGACTACCGCCAGAATCATTACCATAATTTTCCCAATTCACCTGTTTTTTAGCAGGGTCAACTGGCACTAAAGGTAGCTTTTGACCTGAGCTTGCTACTGTCGGGTGCGGTTGAAACATTTGGTAAAGCGCAATCAACATACCGACAACGACTAGTCCACCAACAGCATACGCTGAGGATGCTGAACCATTTTGAAATTGGTAACGTCGAATTGAAGGTAAGGTAAATAACAACGCAGCAAAAAGACCAGCAGGAAACATTAAGCGCGAGAATAACGGCCAAAATTCCCATCCAGCGTCAATCAGTGACCAAATTACCGTACCGATAAAAACAACTGCAAAAATCCAGACACCAAGTGCTTTTTTACGGAAGATACTAATTGCCGAAATGGTTATAAACAGTCCTGAGATAAGGAAATACCAAGAACCGCCGAGTGATACTAGTTTTCCACCACCTACAATGTAAAAAACACCGGTAGCCAATAAAACTAGACCTAAAATAAAACACCATATTTTGAATAAGATATGAAACTTAGAATCTGACTCAGACATAGATCCTACTCCACATATACTGAACACAAATAGTTCAAGCATTTGGGCCAGTTAAACTATGTCTAACCAGCCATCAATATTGTTAAAAATTAACTTTTACACTCAGGCCCGCCACCCAAGCATCATCAACTTCTTTTACACCAGCAGGTTGATGGATATATTGAATATTTGGTCGCAGCATGACGGCCGGAGACCATTGATAGGTATAGTTCAATTCAACGTTTAGTTCGTCGTCCTGAATTGGAATATAGTTAGATGCGATCGGATCATAGCTATAGTATCCGCGGCTTTCATTTGTCGCGATCTGCTTATCTTTAGCACGGTCATTAACGACATAATTGGCAATACCAAAACCAATTGAATCATTTGGTCGGCTGTCAAATGGGCCCTTATACCAAAGTGCAAGTTGTTGTGTACTTTGTACAAAGGTCGTTGCTTTATCATTTACAACGCCATTAAAACTTACATATAAACCGCGTTTCGGATCTTGGCCGGCATGGCTAAGTTGTTGCTGCGCATTAATCCAGAAGCTTTGTTTTCCGTCATGAACTTTACCTGCAGTTTTAATATCATTTGCTTCTGCGGTTGAGTAAAGTGCACCTACTTTATATTCACCCGGTAAACCATTGAAAGCAGCAAGTTTTGGTTTCCATGCAAGTTCAACCGGTATAGTAGCGCCCTTGACGTTATTCATATCCAGATTAAAACCATCACTGTTTGATTCGGTTTTAATATTGTCTGGATTGACCTCATACACGCCAACACCTAAAGTCCACTCAGGTGCAAACTGATATTTAACGTTTGCAGCCCAAACACCAACTGGTGAGTTATACCAAATTGAACCAATTGATTTTCCTAACTGCCCACCACAAAGCAATAAGTTCTGAAACTCACATTGAGAACTATTAAAGTCCTCTGACATGCCCATACGACCAACTTTGACTTGTACGGTATTATCAGCAAAGCCTTTTTTTATCCATGCTTGAGATAAACGCCAGATTTTGCCACGACCATAAATCTCTTGTGCGTTACCAAGTTGGCTAGAGCGTGGGTCTTTAATACGCTCTAAAGTAAGCGCATTACCGTCACGTTTAGTCACAACTAAGCTCGCGGTTGTATCTTTCCATCCAGCAATTTTGTCTAAATCGAAAGTTGCACCCAAAGAAAGCTGCGCAGCATTCTCAAAAGTATTGCTGTCGTTATACCCACCATCTAAATTTGTGGCAGCTTGGCTCATGATAGAAGCTGTAAATTTATAACCCTGTTGCTCTAATTGTTGACGCTCACCATTCCAGTCACCCAATAACCATTGGCGGTCTTGTGACCACGGCTCATTCGCAAGTGCAAATTGGCTACCTAATACAGCAATTGTTAATACACTCAGTTTGATTACGTTTGGCATTTCAAGTCCCTTTTATCTTTTCTAAAATGCGCCCCCTGTTTTGAGGCGCTTTATTTTTTTATTATTTAACTTGCACAAACCCAAGCTCAGAAGTTGCACCAAAGTGATCCGTTACATTTGCTGTAATTGAGGCAACTTTGACTGTTGGCTTCCAATTGGCTTTTGCGTTGCCTTGTACGTCTGTGGCAACTGTTATAGTCCCTAAATACTGCTCAGCTTCTTTTGATGTCGTACTCTGGTTGCCAAAAAACTCAACTTGGTAACGTTGGTTTGGTAAACCATTTACCTCTATATTAACTGAACCTTTATTTGCTGTTAACTTAGGCGCTTTAATACCCTGATTCGGCTGAGCATTACAACCTTGTTCATTTGGCTGAGTACATGTTTTTTGTAGTTTAGATGGCTCAATCACCACACCACCACCACGAGAACCAACAAATCCTTCATGCTCAAGCGCAGGAACTCCAAATACAATTGCACCTAAACGCTGATTTGGTACACATGAACCACCTGCTTCGCAGCGTTTAATATCTTTACCGTTGTCCCAAATTAGGTTTTTAGTCAGTGTAATTCTTGCATTTGCATCTTTTTCTGAGCGAATGGCAACACCAATACGATTGCCATGCACTTTATTGCTATCAAGAATATTGCCATCACCCGTCATGTTAAAACCAATCGAGTTATTGGTCATTTCGTTGTAGGCAATATAGTTACGCTTACCCCAGTTAATCTGTAAGCCATCCGAATAATTTTCAAACTTGTTTCCAACTACAGCATTGTCATTGCCCCACAAGATTTCAATACCTTGTGATGGCTCTGGATTTACTTTGGTAGAAACAAAATGGTTATTTGCAATCAGGTTAAATGCTGCACCACGTGTCAGTTCTAAACCATCACCATTGTCTTGGAAAATGTTATCTAAAACTTTGTTGTTATTAGTCGTGGTTGCAGTTGGGTTGCCTTTACCATCATCGCCCGTGATCATGACCCCAGCTCCACCATAGTTATTACTAATACGGTTGTGTTGAATGAGGTTATTGCTTGAACGGTTAACCAATACGCCAATGCAGAACCGGTGGATATCTAGGCCTTTTAAAGTCACGTTATTGACATCACGTAGTACAAAACCCGGTAAAGTCATAGTACGTACATTGGTACCATACTGCTCAGGATTTGCTCCCGGGCAAGCTTTTGCACCTTCACCTTTAATATAATTTGAACCATCAATTGCAATGTATTCACCAGTTTTATCCCATTGGGTACCAATAATTTTGATAGGTGCTTTAATTTCAGGAAGCGGGCTGTTTAATTTAATTGCATAAGGTGCTTTGCCTACTGCTTGAATCAAGATATCGCTAGCTTCGCTTGGGTTTGCATTGGCTTGTTCAATTGCCCAGCGTAAAGAGCCTTTGTTGCTATCATCTTGATAACGGTCAACCACATAAGTTTGTGCTGCAGCTACTCCTGAAACCATCAAACCTAATGCAAGAGTAGTTAAACGTAATGTATTCATTTCATCATATCCTTATGATTTATGGGTTTGTTGGTTGAACGGTTTGTAAAATCTGTTTGAGCTTAGTCACATCAATTTGACCCGGTGCAGAAGCCTGACCAATCATGCCAAAGCTATAACTTCCGCCCATATTGGCAGTTGCAACACGAGAAATCGTACCTAATTGCCCCATCGACATCGTCAATAAAGGTTTAGTAGTCTGTTGGCTTACCTTTAAAGTTGCGTTCATTAAAGTGAAAACATCTTGTTTAGATTTAGGCATTACAGCAATTTTGAGAACATCTGCGCCCATTTGATCTTGTTTTAACAAGCGTTTTTCAATTTCATCTTGGCTTGGTGTTTTTTGGAAGTCGTGATTAGACATGACAACGAGCACTTTCTTTTGATGTGCTTTTTGAACAATTTCTGAAACTAGTTTTTGATCACGGAACATTTCAACATCTAACCAATCCATGAACGGATTTTTTAAATAAGCCTGATAAGTCTTACCATAATCCGCATCACTAATTTCAAGCTGCCCCCCTTCGTTTTTCGTACGAATGGTGGCAATCAATGGCTTGTTGCCTAAAATCTTTTTCAACTCATGACCTAAGGCAATGACTTGTTTTGTATCGCTGGCAAAGCTTAATAAATCGATACGGAACTCTGCCAAATCAGCATCTGCTGTGTTTGCAATCACTTGAGCCTGTGCCAGAGCTTGTTCTTTGGTTTTTGCGGTAATCGGAACAATCGTTTTAACAGCTGTAGATGCAGTTTGTGTTTGAGCAGCCAAAACGACAGGTTCAGCATTTGCCTGTGCTGTAAAAAATGGGACTACAAGCAAACTTAGGCTTAATAATGTTTTCATGTTCATAGAGTTCATCCTTAAAAAGGCTACACACATCCTTGAATAATCAGGTGTAGCCTTAGGTGTTTCTTAAATATCAAAAAATACAGTTTCGTCATCGCCTTGAATGCGAATATCGAAGCGATAAACAACTTCACCATTTTCTTCAAAACGTTTCGCAATAAGTGTTTGGCGACGTGGTGCCCATTCAATACTATTTAGAATTGGGTCGTTAGCATTTGCCTCAGCTTCATCGTCAAAATAAACACGTGTATGAAGACCTAAGTTAATACCGCGAGCGAAAATGACTAATGCAATATGTGGTGCCTGAGTTGAGCCTTTACGGCCTGCTGTCGCGCCCGGTTTAATCGTATTGAAGCTCCAAATACCTGTTTCAAAGTCTGCACCTGTACGACCCCAGCCGTGAAATGCAGGATCAGCTTTTTGCTCACGTGTATCGGCATGACTTGGGTAGATACCATTTGCATCAGCCTGCCAAATCTCGATAAGCACATCACGTAGCGGTAAACCTAATCCGTCAAACACTTGACCTTCAAGACGAATACGCTCACCTTTTGTCTGGTCTTGTACTAATTGGTTATTAAAGTTGTTTTCAAACACTTCGATATTTGCTTGTTGTGGCAATAACCCAATATGAACGTAAGGACCACCTGTTTGAGATGGAGTTTCTTTTAATTCCTGAAAATTCCAGTTATTCATGCTCGTGCTCCCGATTAAGTCAATTCATTTTCGAAGTAAGTCGCTCGACGACCACGCAAAGTGATGTCGAAACGGTAACAACGGCTATCGGCTTCGATAAAGTTGTTTTTATCTTCTAGTGCAATCAATGCACGACGTTGATCTTCAGAAGGAATTGTTTTTAAGATCGGGCAAGTGTCGATGAGCGTGTCGCCTTCAAAATAAAATTGCGAAATCAAACGCTGCGCCCAACCATCAGCAATTAATGAGAAATGAATATGGGCAGGACGCCATTCATTAATACGGTTACGCCATGGGTACGGACCCGGTTTAATGGTACGGAAAATATAAAAACCGTTTTCATCTGTTAAGGTACGACCACAACCACCAAAGTTAGGGTCCATTGCACCAATAAACTTGTCATTTGGATGACGATAACGACCAGAAGCATTGGCTTGCCATACTTCTAGAAGTGCATTTTTTACAGGACGACCAAACTGATCACGAACATAGCCATGAACAATGACACGCTCACCAATTGGCAAACCATCTTTGGCATAGTTCAAAATCAAATCGTTATCTTTTGGACCAAACAGATTTGAAGAAAAATGCGGTGCAGTAACTTCAGTTAAAGTCTCGTTAATAGAGATCAATGCATTTTTTGGCGAACGCAATACACTTGTTTTATAACCTGGCGTATACGCTGGTGGATGATCATCTGTATTACGTTGGGCGTAGGCACCCCAGCTATGTTGTGACATCTTTATCTCCTTAATCCTGTTCTTTCGCTGCAATTGGGTTTACTTCTATTCCCAACTCTTTAAAGACTTCTTCAGCCATGTGCATTGCAGCGTTTGCAGCAGGTAAACCTGCATAGAGTGAACTGTGTAAGATCAGCTCTTTTAAATCTTCTTTGGTTACACCATTGTTGAAACAAGCACGTAAATGCATGCGTAGTTCATCTTCACGGCCCAGTGCCAATAAAATTGCGATAGTCACTAAACTACGTGTATGACGTGGCAAGCCCGGACGCGACCACACCTCACCCCATGCGTAACGGCTAATAAAATTTTGAAAATCTTGGTTAAAGTCATTTAGGTTTTGCAAAGACCGACCAACATGCTTTTCACCTAAAACTTCAGTCCGCACTTCAATGCCTTGTTTATAGCGTTGTTCATCATTCATTGTGATAGACCTCTATTAAGTTGCATCGGTATGCGCAACAAGTGATTTAACAAATACAGCAACAGCCGCAGCAGTCGCTGGAATTAGTAATAAACTGAGAATAGCGGTGAATGACCAATCATTACCGAGTAGCACCGCACCAATCCATGCACCAAATACTGCACCAAAACGTCCAATACCAGTCATCCAAGAAACACCCGTTGCACGGCACTGAGTTGGATAGAAGCGTGCACTTAACGCAGGCATCGAAGATTGCGCACCATTAATGGCGATACCCGCACAAAGCACTAATACTGCAAGTAAGGTTGAGTTGCCTAAGCTTTGACCGACCGCAATTGCAAATAGGCCTGCGGCAAAGTAGAAAATAGCGATGACTCGGTTCGGGTTGAATTTGTCCATTGCCCAGCCAATGAACAATGCGCTCACCACACCACCGAACTGGAACAAACCTCCAATAAATGCAGCACGCTCCATCGAAGCACCTGTTTCACGCATAAGTGTTGGTAACCAGCTTGTCAGCAAGTACACAACCACGAGTCCCATGAAGTAAGTTACCCAAAGTAAAATTGTTCCTTTGGCATATGGCTTAGAAAACATAATTCCAAAGACATTTTTCTTTTGAGCTGTTTCAGTTTTCTCTTCAGGAACATGAAATGCAGTCGCATTTTGAATTTGTGTTGGCGCAATATGATTTAAGATTTTGCGTACTTTTTCAGGATTCTTACCTTTCACAATTAAAAAGCGGTAAGACTCAGGTAGCACTACAATCACTAAAATCATTAAAATTAAAGGTGACCAGCCGCCGAGCAAAAATAAGCTATGCCAACCGTAGGTAGGGATAAGCCAACTGCTAATAAAACCGCCGGTAGCCATACCCAAGTTGTAGCCACAGAACATACATGTCACGAGTAATGAACGAATGCGGGTTGGACAGTACTCAGAAAATAAAGTGGTGGCATTTGGCATTGCTGCACCAAGGCCAATACCGGTTAAAAAACGTAAAACGACAAGGCTATCCAAGTTGGTTGCATAAGCAGATGCCAAAGTAAAACCACCGAACACAAGCATTGCCACAGCTAAAACAACTTTTCGACCGAAACGGTCCGCTGTCGGACCAGAAACTAAAGCGCCAATAATCATTCCACCAAGTGCTGCACTCATCACCGGTCCTAACTGAGAACGATCAATTCCCCAGTCTTGTGCCAATGCTGGTGCAATAAAGCCCATAGCAGCTGTATCGATACCATCAGTAAAAATAATTAAGAAACAGATGATTGCGATCATCCATTGATATTTACTAAGTGGAGCATCATTAATCAGTGCTTGAGCATCGATGCTTTTGTTTGGTGTAGCGTAATCCTGAGACGCCATATTTGCCTCCTTAAGGCCAATTCCTTTTAAATTACTAAGCGATTAGATTTGCTGAATAAACCTAGTCAATTCCTGAGTAAATCTCTGTGGTTGCTCAATACTAGAAAGATGAGATGCTTCCAGTTTTGCTAGCTGACTGTTCTTAATTGCCTTCTGCATAAATTCGGCATCTGCTACTGTAGTTACCGGATCTTCTGTTCCTGCGATCAGCAGTACTGGAATTTGAATTTGTGCAATTTCATCTCTTAAATCGGCATACGCTAAAGCACGACATGCGTTGGCATAACCTTGTGCTGGTGTGTTTGCCAGACTTTGAATCGTCGTCTGTGCAACAATATTATGTTGATAGTCAAATTTTTCACTGAACCAGCGGGTATGCGTGGTTTTAACCAGCTCAGCTAAACCATTTTGTTCTACCGATTCAGCACGACTTAACCAAGCTTCAGTCTGACCAATTTTGGCTGCCGAGTTTGCAACTGTAATGCTATTAAAACGATTTTGATGATGAATAGCCAACCAAAGCCCTGTAATTCCGCCCATTGAAATGCCACAAAAATGAGCTTTTTCAATATTCAAGGCATCTAAAATATCAACAACATCTTCAGCTAAGTTTTGCAATGTCGTGTCACTAATTACATCACTTTCACCATGACCACGTGTGTCGTATGTAATGACATTAAAATGACTTTTTAATTCATTAAGCTGAGGTTGCCACATACCGTGGTCTGTTCCTAATGAATTAGAAAACACAAGCACAGGAGCATCTTTTAGACCATCTGTATAAACTGCTAACTGTTTTCCTTGACGATTACGAATAGTCTGTTTCACTTTGACTCTCCTTGTGCTTCTTGCAAAACCGCATCAATCTGTTGCTGAATATTGCCTAAATAATTTTCTGGTTTGAAAATATCTCGTATTTCTTGCTGGTTAAACTGTCCTTTTACTTCATCTAGTTGGCTAACAACATCAAACAAATGCTGGTTTTGTGCTACCGCTGTTTTACATGCAGCTTCAACTAAATGATGAGCATTTAAACGGCCAATCTTGGGAGCAAGTGCCATCATCACAGCTTCTGCCATAATTAATCCGTTGGTACACTCAAGGTTCTGTTGCATATGTTCAGCATTAACTTCAAAACCTTGTAGAACTTCACTAGTACGGCTTAATGCTCCAGCACAAAGCTGAAAGATTTCTGGAACTGCTAACCATTCTGCATGCCATGCACCTAAACTCCGTTCATGTTCCTGTACCATGCTTTGATAAATGCTAGACATCAGCGCTGGTACACGATTCGCTGCTGCAAGTACTGAAGCTGCTGCGACTGGATTACGCTTATGAGGCATGGTCGATGAACCACCACGACCCTTTGCGGTTGGCTCAAACAACTCTGCAATTTCAGTTTGCATCATGAGTGACCAGTCGCGTGCCATCTTGCCCGTATTCCCGACAATCATGCCAAGCACACTTGCAATTTCTACAATACGGTCACGCTCACCATGCCATGTACTTGTTGGTACAGTCAGATTCAGTTGCTTCGCAAATGCGCTGACCACAAGCGAACCTTGGTTTTGCAAAGAAGCTAATGAACCCACAGCACCGCCTAACTGAGCAGTGAGCACACGTGATTTCATAGCTTGTATACGGTCTAAATCACGTTTAAATGCAGAAGCCCAACGAGCAAGTTTATGTCCCAACGTAATTGGTAAAGCTTGTTGTAACCATGTACGTCCAATCATGACTTGATGGCGATATTGCTTGGCTTGCTGTAATGCAGTCGCATAGCATTGTTGAATTTGAGCTTCCACAATATTTAACGCATCACGGCATTGCAAAATACAAGCTGTGTCTAAAATATCCTGACTGGTTGCACCCCAATGCACATAGCGGGAAGCATCCTCATCCACATCTTTAACAATTGCTGTAAGCTGTTTTACAAATGGAATTGCGATATTCCCAGCTAAACCAGTTGCTATTGCCAAAGCGGAAAAATCAAACTTGTCTAGTGCATGCTCAGCTACTTGGGCAATGGTATTTGCTGCATTTTGAGGAATCACGCCAACTTGTGCCTGCGCTTGGGCTAACGCAACTTCAACCTGAATCATGTATGCGATTAAGGATGAGTCACTAAAGATGTCTGTGACGTCTTTTTGGTAAAACAAGCTGGCATATAACTGACTCATGATTAGACTCTCTCAATAATCAAAGCAATGCCTTGGCCTACACCAATACACATTGAACACAAGGCATAACGACCACCTGTTTGTTCAAGCTGGTTTAAGGCTGTGGTCACAAGGCGTGCACCTGAAGCACCCAGTGGATGACCTAATGCAATTGCTCCACCGTTTGGATTTACCTTGTCAGAATCATCTGGCAAACCTAAATCACGGGTCACTGCCAATGCCTGTGCAGCAAAGGCTTCATTCAGCTCAATTACATCCATCTGATCTAAAGTCAGGTTGGCTTGTTTAAGTAATTTTTTAATGGCTGGTGCTGGAGCAAAACCCATAATACGTGGTTCTACACCCACTGCTGTTGAAGCAATGATCTTGGCACGTGGTTTTAAGTTGTAAGCCTGAACTGCATCATCAGAAGCAATCAGCAATGCGGCTGCACCATCGTTAATCCCTGAAGCATTCCCCGCAGTGACCGTACCATCTGCTTTAACCACAGGTTTAAGTTTGCTTAAACCTTCAAGTGTGGTGGATGCACGTGGATGTTCATCAGTATCAATCACAACAGCCTCACCCTTACGCTGAGGGATTTCAACTGCCACAATTTCTTTAGAAAAAAAGCCTTTGGCTTGCGCGCTTGCGGTGCGTTGTTGGCTCACCAAGGCAAACTGGTCCTGATCTGCACGATTGACGTTGAACTGTTCAGCCACGTTTTCGGCAGTCTGGGGCATGGTATCTACACCATACAATTCTTTAAGTTTTGGGTTAATGAAGCGCCAACCCATAGTGGTGTCTTCAATCTTCTGGCTACGGCCAAAAGCACTGTCAGACTTACCCATTACATAAGGCGCACGGCTCATGCTTTCCACACCACCTGCAATCACCAAGTTCGCTTCACCTGCTTTAATGGCACGGGCAGCAATGGCAATGGCATCGAGTGATGAACCACACAAACGGTTAATGGTGGTTGCCGGAACCTGATAAGGTAACCCAGCAAGCAGTGCTGACATACGGCCCACGTTACGGTTATCTTCACCAGCTTGGTTGGCACAACCATAAATCACATCATCGACCTGTTCCCAATCTACACTTGGGTTACGCTGCATGAGGGCTTTAATGGGTACAGCACCAAGGTCATCGGCACGGATAGGTGCAAGGCCACCGGCATAACGGCCGAATGGAGTACGGATGGCATCGATGATATAAGCGTTTTTTAATGTCATTTCCCTACTTCCTTACCCTTGAGTCGCATCAATCAAAGTCGCACCCGTTAAAGCCTGCAACTCATCAAAGCTAAGACCTTCAACTTTCTCAATTACTTTTAAACCATCTTTGGTCACATCAATCACACACAGATCGGTGTAAATACGATCCACACAGTGCTTACCCGTTACCGGATAAGTGAGCTCAGCCACAATCTTTGGTTCACCTTGCTTGGTGACATGGTCTGTAGTGATAAATACTTTCTTGGCACCAACTGCCAAATCCATCGCACCACCCACCGCAGGAATCGCATCTGGCGCACCTGTATGCCAGTTCGCCAAGTCACCATTGGCTGCAACCTGAAAGGCACCAAGTACCGCTATATCAAGGTGACCACCACGCATCATCGCAAAGGAGTCGCCATGGTGGAAAAAGCTGCCGCCTTCTAGCATGGTCACAAACTCTTTACCCGCATTAATCAGTTCAGGGTCTTCTTCACCTGCCGCTGGTGGTGGGCCAAATGCCAATAGGCCATTTTCAGAATGAAGGAAAATATCTTTATCGTTAGGTAAGTAGCTGGCAATTTTAGTCGGTAAGCCAATGCCCAAGTTTACATAGGCGCCATCTGGAATATCTTGTGCCACACGTTGTGCAATCTGGTCACGGCTGAGTTTCTGGTAGCTCATGTTATTTCTCCTTATTGCTTACTGTGCGGGCTGTACTTGTACAACATGCTGTACAAAGATACCCGGGGTGATGATGTGCTCCGGATCTAATCCACCCAGCTCCACCACTTCAGAAACCTGAGCAATGGTGACATCCGCAGCCATGGCCATGATCGGGCCAAAGTTACGTGCAGATTTACGGTAAACCAAATTACCCCAGCGGTCGCCCTTATAGGCTTTAATCAAAGCGAAGTCAGCCTTGATCGGATATTCAAGTACGTAATCTTTACCATCAATCTCACGAGTTTCTTTGCCTTCGGCCAAAAGTGTTCCAAAGCCCGTTGGAGTAAATACAGCACCTAAACCCATACCTGCAGCTTGAATACGACAAGCCAGATTACCTTGCGGTACAACCTCAAGTTCCACCTTTCCGGCACGGTATAGTTCATCAAACACATAAGAATCTGACTGACGTGGGAAAGAACAGATCACTTTTTTTACTGAACCGGCCTTAAGCAGTTTAGCCAGACCATAGTCACCATTACCGGCATTGTTGCTCACAATGGTTAAGCCTTTAACACCGAGTTCAATCAGACCGTCAATGAGTTCAGCGGGTTGTCCTGCGGTACCAAAACCACCAATCAGAATGGTTGCACCATCTTTAATCTGCGATAAAACCTCGCTTAGTGAGGACTTACTTTTGTCAATCATTAGACAACTCCATTGTGCTCATTGAAGAAGAGATAGGTAAGAGAGTTAGGCACACTGAGGCGAGAAGAATAGATAAATATTTCACTCAATCCCGAGTGTTTCCCTTAGATTTCCCTTTTAATCATTTTTGATAATTTTCGTATTTTGATCTAGTAAGCTATATATAGTTTTGTTCGATTTAGGATTTTTTTGTTCGACTATCGAACATTATCTCAGTAAATTACTTAATCTATCTTATAAACTCAAGTTGTAAAAAAATACCAATAATTTTGGATAGATATGTATAAAACAACATATTTGCTTAGGCTATTTCATAAATAAAATAACCATCAGCACTGTATATAAAACCTTAAGACTGTGATTGTAAAATTAAACGAGCAAGTTCCAAATCATCAGGATAAGTAATTTTTATATTATCAGAGCGCCCCATGACCACTTGTACACTTTCGTCCACAGATTCAAGTGCACTCGCCTCATCGGTAATGGTCAAATTATTTTTTAATGCTGTTTCTATTGCTTTTTTAAGCGTGCCAATTTTAGCAATTTGGGGAGTTTGAGCCTGCCACAAAAGTTCTCGACTCACAGTTTTATCAATTTGGTGTTGTTTAGTTACTTGTTTTAGCGTATCGCGTACCGGAATTGCCAAAATAGCACTCTGGTTTGTTTCAACTGCGGTTTTAACAAGAGCACTAAGACATTCAAAAGTCACACAAGGTCGTGCAGCATCATGTACTAATACCCAGTCATTCTCATCCGCTATCTGCAATAGATAATTTAGAGCGTTTAATACTGAGTGCACACGTTCAGCACCACCATTACAAAAATGAGCCTTATATTTATCCTGAAAAGCTAAAGTCGAGGCAAAATTATCCTGTGCACCAATTGCTAAAACATAGCCACTTAATGGAAGTTGACTTAAACGTTTAACCGTATGTTCTAAAACAGTAGCGTCTTGAATGTATTGATATTGCTTTAATTCAGTTTTGGAGAACCGACTTCCCGAACCAGCAGCAGGGATAACTGCCCATAATTTAGTCTGGGATGTCTGGCGATGGAGGTGTCTCATTAGTTTCCAAATCTACTTTAGCGTTCGGGTCAATATAAATAGGCTTATAATTGGTACTAATTGTACTCATTTGAACAAATGTTTCATGAGGCTTAACTAAACCAAGATCAAGACGAGCATGCTCTTCTATTGCTTCTGTACCGTTTTTTAGGTCAAAAACCTCAGCTGCCAAAATGCGGTTTCGCTCTTTAAGCTCATCATTTACTTCGGCTTGCTGTTGGATCTGTTGCATAAGCGCTTGATGAGGAAAATAACCACCCTCACCTAACCAGAACTGATATTGCAATATAGCTACTAAAACAATAACCAGTAGCAATATAAGTTTGCTTGAAGTGGATCGAAATACTTCTAACATAGCATTAAGAGCTTTAATTAAAAACTTTTATTAAGTTTTTGTATTGTATGACAATTTACAAGCGACATGCAAAATTCCTGCAAAATTCCTGCAAAACGATGAATGATCATATTACTTTAAATTGACCATCGTAACATGTTTCATTTTGTCAAAATTAAACTCAATTGGAAAGGAAAATAATGTTTATAAACACAACTGTTTATAAATCAATCTATGTATATAAAAGTTACTCTTAAGAATGAGTAAAAACTGCAAATATCATAGAAAAACCAGCAACCGCCAACATGCAATCTAGCAATAAATTAAAAGTTTCCTCAGACATCTTTATTACAAATGTTTTACCAATATAATTACCAATGATTAAAGAAAAACCAACCGCAACTCCCGCAATTAAAATATTTTTCTGTAAAACACCTAGCACACCAAAAGTTAAGCTTTTTGTTACGTAAATTCCAAATGAAGCTGCCGCCTCTGTTGCCAAGAGAGCTCCCTTAGTTAAACCAAAACCATTAAAAACCGGAAGTAATAATGGACCTGTGGAGAATACTACACCAGTGATATAGCCAAGCACTCCACCTGCGACTATCATTTGCCATGAATTAAATTTAAAATTATGGCGTTTGGCATAATGCCTAATCGGTATTAAGCAAAAGAAAAAGAAACCTATACATAAGTTGGATAATATCGGTGACATAACCCATAAAGTATTGGCTCCCAGTATCGTTGCGGGTATGCCCAGACTCGTAAACAACAGAAATGCTTTAATATTAAGCTCTTTACGCCACAACACCACACGTGAAATATTCCCCATGATTGCGGCAATTGCCATAATAGGTACTGCAAGCTTCGCCCCAAAAATATAAGAAAGTATAGGCAACAAAATAATAGATGACCCAGTCCCTACTACCCCACTAATCAGTCCTGATAGAACCCCAATAACAGCAAGTGCTACATAGATCATAGGCCTAACCAAAATAATTATTCTTAAAAGTCTACAATAGTCTAGGTTTTAAAATCGTACTATAGCTCTGTTCTGTTTTAGTATTTAAAATTTGCATCTTAAAATACTTAATTACTTATCCAATTAGCCCTATAAAACTTATTAAATTTTTATTTGAAGCTATATAAAATCACATATTTCTTATATTTTTAACCAATAACTACCTAAAAAGTATACTTTTTTGCTTTCCATTTTGATAAGAATTTTAAATGTATTTTTGATACATATTTTAATAAGTGAGAAGAAGATGGATCTTTCTAACATTTTTATAGGTGACACAACGTGGACCTTTGTTTTAGAAATTTTAATCCGATGTACTGTGATGTTTATTATCATCATTACTTTTTTAAGACTATCTGGTAAACGTGGTATTCGACAACTTTCCTTATTCGAACTGGCTATTATTTTATGTTTAGGATCTGCTGCTGGTGATCCTATGTTTACTAAAGACTTACCTATTGCTCATGCATTTGTTGCTTTTGTAGCTATTATTTCTTTATACCGCCTCGTTACTTGGGGTATGGTAAAAAATAAAAAAATTGAAAATTTATTAGAAGGCCGAGCTCTCTGTGTCGTTAAGGACGGTCTCTTAGTTTATAAAGATTTCCAGAAACAAACATATTCTCATGACGAGTTTTTCTCGGAAATGCGCCAACAAAATGTAGAGCATTTAGGTCAAGTCCGAACAGCCTTACTTGAATCTGATGGTATTTTGAGTTTGCTTTATTATGAAGATGAAGACGTTAAATGGGGACTTCCTTTATTTCCAGATGCTTACCGCAAAGCTGATGTACTTAAAATTAATACTTTTTATTCTTGTATGAAATGCGGTGAAACAAAAATTTTAAACAAACTCGACCAAGAATGTTCTCGCTGTCATCATCATAGTTGGGCTGAATCTTTAAAAACTCGACGTTTAGGATAAATAAAAAAGTGCTATTCCCAAAAAAGAAATAGCACTTATATTTTAAATATTAATTTGTCATCAATATTTAAATCAGCAAAGTATTATTCAAAAGATTAGTTTAAACCTTTGAACTCAGCTTTACCGCGGTAAACCGCTTTAGTCAACTCTTCAATACGAAGTAATTGGTTATATTTAGAAACACGGTCAGAACGGCAAAGTGAACCAGTCTTGATTTGACCTGCTGCTGTACCAACTGCTAAATCAGCAATAGTTGAATCTTCTGTTTCACCAGAACGGTGAGAAATAACAGTCGTGTAACCATTTGCTTTAGCAAGGTAGATTGCATCTAAAGTTTCAGTCAATGTACCAATCTGGTTATATTTGATCAGAATTGAGTTACCTACTTTCTCATCAATACCACGTTGTAAAATCTTAGGATTAGTTACGAATAAATCATCACCAACCAATTGGATTTTATCACCAAGAATTGAAGTTAAATAGCTCCAGCCTTCCCAATCAGACTCATCTAAACCATCTTCAATAGAGATAATTGGATATTGCTTAACAAGACCAGCTAAGTAATCAGCAAATTGATTGCTTGTAAAAGACTTGTTGCCTTCACCTTCAAGAATATATTGACCATTCTTGTAGAATTCTGAAGATGCACAGTCAAGTGCAAGCATCATATCTGAACCAGCTTTATAACCAGTTTGCTCAATTGCTTGAAGAATTACAGTAATTGCTTCTTCGTTTGAACGAAGGTTAGGTGCAAAACCACCTTCATCACCTACAGCTGTATTCAAACCTTGTTTTTTAAGAACTGATTTCAAAGAATGGAATACTTCTGCACCAGCACGTAATGCTTCAGCAAATGAAGTAAAACCAACTGGCTCAATCATGAACTCTTGAATATCAACAGTGTTGTCTGCGTGAGCACCACCGTTCAAAATGTTCATCATTGGTACAGGCATAGTCAAAGTAGTTTGACCACGTAAGTTAGCAATATATTGGAACAATGGAAGTTTTTGTTCAGCTGCTGCTGCGTGAGCTGCTGCCAAAGATACTGCCAAAGTTGCATTCGCACCTAATTTAGATTTGTTTTCAGTACCGTCAAATGCAATCATTTTTTCATCAAGTGCTTTTTGATCAAAAACACTCTGACCAACAAGCAATTCATGAATTGAGCTATTTACATTCTGAACAGCAGTACGAACGCCTTTACCCAAGTAACGTGATTTGTCACCGTCACGAAGTTCTAAAGCTTCACGAGAACCAGTTGAAGCACCAGATGGTGCACATGCACGACCAACCACCCCAGATTCTAAGATGACGTCTGCTTCGATGGTTGGGTTACCACGAGAGTCCAAAATTTCACGTGCACGAATGTCAACGATTTGGCTCATGAACAATTCCTCAGTTGAATGAATAACGCGATGCAAGTTCCTGCATCAATGAGTATCTAACTTTTTGAATCCTTTAACTAAAGTATCCAATTCTTTTAGTTGTGCCAAGAATGGCTCAAGCTGCGACAGGCGCAATGCAGATGGTCCATCACATTTTGCTTTGTCTGGATCTGGATGAGACTCTAGGAATAATCCCGCTAAACCTGTTGCCATACCTGCACGCGCCAAAGTTGTAATTTGAGCACGGCGACCGCCAGCTGAGTCAGAACGACCACCTGGAGTTTGTAAAGCATGAGTCACGTCAAAGAATACTGGTACATTCATTTCTTTCATGATGTCAAAGCCAAGCATATCTACAACTAAATTGTTATAGCCAAATGCTGAGCCACGCTCACAAAGAATAAGTTTGTCATTTCCAGCTTCCAAACATTTATGCAAAATATGACGCATTTCATGAGGAGCTAAAAACTGTGCTTTTTTAATGTTGATAATAGCTTGAGTTTTAGCCATTGCTTCAACAAGATCAGTTTGACGACTTAAGAAAGCTGGAAGCTGGATAATATCAGCGACTTCGGCAACTGGTGCTGCCTGATATGGTTCGTGAACGTCGGTAATAATTGGAACATTAAAATGCTTTTTAATGTCACCTAACCATTCAATACCCTTTTCAAGTCCAGGACCACGGAATGAATGCAAACTAGAACGGTTTGCTTTATCAAAGCTCGCCTTAAATACATAAGGAATATCTAGGCGTTTACAAATATCAATATAAGTTTCAGCAATTTCAAAAGCTAAATCTTTTGACTCAAGTACGTTCATTCCGCCAAATAATACAAATGGCAAATGATTTGCCATTTGTATATCGCCTAAACGTACAACTTCTTGTGGTTTTAATTGTGACATTTAAACTTTCCCAGTTTATTTAAAATCGCATTACTTACTTTTTTGATGCTGTGTTTTTGCAGCGTCAATAAAACTAGCAAATAATGGATGTCCATCACGTGGTGAACTTGTAAATTCCGGGTGGAATTGTACAGCAATAAACCAAGGATGGTCAGGAATTTCTACAGTTTCAACCAAATGTTGTGCTGAAGAATAACCAGAAATCTTCATGCCCGCTTTTTCAATCGCCTCAATGAAACGATTATTCATTTCATAACGATGACGATGACGCTCAGTGATTTCAGCTTTTCCGTAGACTTCACGTGTTTTTGTGCCTTCAACCAATTCTGATTTTTGTGCACCTAAACGCATTGTTCCGCCTAAGTCAGACTCAAGGCTACGCTGTTGTAATTCACCACGCTCATCTAACCATTCAGTAATTAAACCAATGAGTGGATATTTTGTAGAACGGTTAAATTCTGTAGAAGATGCTTCTGGCATACCTGCAACATGGCGAGCATATTCAATAACTGCCAATTGCATACCTAAACAGATTCCTAAGAAAGGAATACGATTTTCACGTGCGTATTGAATAGCTTTCATTTTGCCTTCAGTACCACGTTCACCAAAACCACCTGGTACTAAAATTGCGTCAGCTGTACTTAAAATAGATACATCTTGGCTTTCAAGCTCTTCAGCGTTGACATAATCAATTTGTACTTTTACGCGATTTTTAATACCCGCATGTAACAATGCTTCGTTTACAGATTTATAAGCATCTGGTAACTCAACATATTTACCAACCATAGCTACACGTAAAGTGTATTCAGGGTTCAGTAATGCTTCTACTACATTGTCCCAATCCTCTAGATTTGCTTCTGGAAGATCATTAAATCCAAAACGCTCACAAATTAGATCATCAACGTTTTGTTCATAGAAGGTACGTGGAATTTGATAAATCGTTTTTGCATCTTTACATACCACTACAGCACGTGCTTCCACGTTAGTGAATAATGCAATTTTGCGTTTAGTATCAACATCTACATCATATTCAGTACGGCAGATAAGAATGTCTGGCTGAATACCGATTGAAAGTAACTCTTTTACAGAATGCTGAGTTGGTTTAGTTTTTAACTCTGCTGCCGACTTAATATATGGCAATAAAGTTAAATGCATAAGCATGGTACGTTTATGACCAAGCTCAACCATTAACTGACGAACCGATTCCATGAATGGTAAAGATTCGATATCACCTACGGTGCCACCAATCTCTACGATAGCAACATCGTAGCCTTCACCTGCGCGAAGAACACGTTCTTTAATATTATCGGTAATATGAGGAATAACCTGAACTGTACCACCTAAGTAATCACCACGACGTTCTTTATTTAAAACGTCTTGATATACACGACCACTAGTGAAGTTATTTAGTTTGGTCATTTTCGCGCGACGTAAGAAACGTTCGTAATAACCCAGATCCAGATCGGTTTCTGCACCATCTTCGGTAACAAAAACTTCACCATGCTGGAATGGGCTCATTGTCCCTGGATCGACATTAATATAAGGATCCATTTTAACCATTGTGACTTTTAAGCCACGAGCTTCCAAAAGTGCAGCAACAGAAGCAGCAGAAATACCTTTACCTAGCGATGAAACCACACCACCAGTGACAAAAATAAAATGGGTCATTAAGTTTCTCGTACAATCAAGCCGAAATCGGCCTACAATGTTTGGCAATTTTACTGTACTCTGCCCCTATAAAGCAAAGTCAAACCGCATCAATTCAAAGAACAATAAACAACTGGTTATTCTATCAGCATTTTTAATAAAAAATTAGCTCAATCTGACATGATTTTTTCATTGCTATTTACTGTTATAATGCCAATTCCTCAATTAAATGTTGTTTAGGGCAATGGCAAATAAAAAACTTTTAATCTGTGCTGCAATTGCGGCTGGACTATTGTTAACCGCATGCGTTAAAAAAGAGACACCGAAAGAAGAAGAGCAAGACAAGGTTGAAACTGCTGTTTCAGAACCTCAACCAGAGAAGCCTGCAAAATTTGAATCTTTAGAGAGTGTAGATACTCATCAAGAAGCTCAAGTTCCAGCGCAACCACAAGTTGAAGTTGAACGTGAAGAAACAACTAATACTACAACTGAAATTCGCCGAGAAACCCGTCCTGCGCATTCTGCTGAATCTTCACAGACACAAGTTGCTGAACAACCTAAATCTGAGACACCAAAGGTAGAACCTAAACCTGAAAAAAAACCTGAGCCTAAAGCAGAACCTAAACCTGAAAAGGCTCAGTCTAAACCAGCTAAGGCAACTGAGCCTGCGAAGACAGAAGATGACGCAGTTGCTGCTGCAATTGCTGCTGCAACACCAGCACTTAAAAACTAAGCTTCTGTTTTAATAATGCCCAAATTAATTTTTTTGATTTGGGCATTTATACAAAATTCATAATAAAAACAGATTAAATTCATTTAAATTTCAATTCAAAAACTTGGAAAAATGAAGCAATACCGCTCTTATTTTAAGATATAAAATAAAGCCCAAAATTTGAGCTTCACTTATATATTCAATAATTATCTATTTATTACGTTCAATTAGAAAATAATCAGACATAAGACGTGCTGCCCATGATGTACTGCGCCATCCTTCATAAAATGCACAATGACTTCCCTTTTTAGTTGTGACTACAGCAACAGTACTCATTTGCTGAATTGGCTCTTTATAAGGTTCTAAATTTTTAATAGAGCAAACAGGGTCATCTTCTGCATTAAGAATCATTAATGGAATTTTGATATTTTCAAACACATAAATCGGGTTAATAGATTTAGAGTAAGTCTCGTAATCTTGAAAACCTGCCATTTCAAAGTATTCTTTTTCAAATTCTTCTAAATTGGTCGTCGATAAGACTTTTTCTAAAGATGCTATTTTGCTCCACGTATTTTGATACGGATAAATAAAATACTTGAAGAGTTTTTTCGTCATCATTTTACTGTAAAAAGGATGAACATTTTTAAAACCAATTTCCGTGTTATAACCCGGGCACATCGCAAAAGCAGCTTTAAAAGGTGTATCTTCGCCTTGTTCACCTAAATAACGAACAAGCAAGCCAGTACCTGCTGAAGAACCTACTGCATATAAATCTGATGTCGGAAATAAACTTTGAATATAGTTAAGCTGTTCTTTTAAATCACTGGTAGATCCAAAAAGAGAAATTTGCGGCACAGGCATTGGCAAACCTGCGTGCCCACGGCGCAGGCATAGTGCAATTCGCCAGCCTGTATATTGATTCAAATCACGTACTAACTCACGCATACTTTCAGGCGTACCTGTAATAGTATGCATAATTACAATTGTTGGAGTATCTGCCGGTAAGTCATATCCATACCAAGCTATAGCGGTAATCCCACCATCACTCATGGTTAGTTGATCAATGCGGTCATACTCTAATTTTATTGATTGTTTTCTAATAAGATCAAAATAGAGTAAATGGACATGACTATTGGTTAACCAAGGCGTAGGTCGATATTTCTGTTTGAGTTGAGGAAGCTTCTCCAACACATCTTTTATTTGCCCTTGAGGATCATAATAAACTTTTGGATGCTCAGCACCTAACACTAAATCAAACAGCTCTGAACCGAAATCTTTAATTTTACTAAAAACAGATATGCCCATGTCCAATGACTACCTCTGACTATGAGTTAAATGATTGCCGCACTAAAGCAGCAACCTGCCTTCCCCAAATTGCGTAAACTTCCTTACTAGGATGAAAACCATCACTTGCCATTGTCAAATTCATGGCTTGAAAAGTTTCAATATCGTATTGAAGAAACTTAAACTGGCTCTGCGGTGCTAACCATTGTTGTAATTTTTGATTCATTTGCTCTGCATATTGCCCAAATAACCAAGCTAGTGGATTGGGTAAAGCAGGGAAATGTTGCATTGGAGGCACACCGGAAACGATAATCAACTTTGGCTGAAAACGTTTCTGTATGTGCTCAAATAATTGCTTCTGTTGTTTAATCCATGATTTAGCAGAAGTAAATTTCGTAACATCGTTTACACCAATAGATGTCACAATCACATCATACTTCTGCTCGTCTAAATGCTGTAAAGCATTAAAAACTTGTGGAGTTGTATCACCAGTTTTAGCATGAAGTTTCCATTGCAGGGAAAATTCATTTTGCAGTTCTTGAATAATAGCACCAGACAAGGCATCTTTCTGATTTTCTACACCGACACCTGCTGCGGCAGAATCTCCCAAAATAAGCAGGGATAAAGGCTTGCCTTGACCGATACAACCTTCTCGTTCACCTTTGGCTTCTGCTAAACGTGGCGTGTTCTTTCGAACTTTACTGCCTTGTACAAATAATACGGGCAATAAAAGCAATGTTGAAAGTTTTAACCACATTTTATATACCTCAATATTCTTAGGCTATTTAACAAAATTATTGAGGTTTAAATTGAGCTATTCTTATACCCATTTGCTCAGCTAATGCAGCTAAACCACTCATTGGACGAATCATTACTTCAAAATCAATAATTTTACCCTGTTCATTAAAACGAATCATGTCAATCCCTTTTAATGATTTATCACCTACATTCGCACTAAACTCCAGTACTACATTTTTACCATCTTCTGTGTAAAACTCTCTGTGATAGGTAAAATTTTGGAATACTTGAATCACATTAGTAAGAATAAAGAAAACAACTTGTCTTCCCTCATAAGGTTTATAAGCGACTGGTGAACGGAAAACGACTTCATCTGCCAGCAAATCATTTAAGTTCGATAAGTCATTTGATTTAACCATGTGATGCCATTTTTCTAATGACTGTTTAGTTGTTTCGAGTGTCATTTTTTATTTTTCCTTCAAATAGTTTTTAGTCATGAGCACTCTCTTACCCAAGACAGTGCTCATTGAAATCATTAAAGAACCGCTGCTAGTTCAGCACCTTGACGAATAGCACGTTTAGCATCTAGTTCACCTGCTTCTTTAGCACCACCAATCAAATGAACATTCTTACCATCTGCTTTTAATTGGTCATACATTGCAGTAAATGATTCTTGGCCTGCGCAAATCACTACGTTATCAACTTCAAGCACTGTTGGTTTTCCATCAACAGTAATATGAAGTCCTTGATCATCTACTTTGTCATACTGTACGCCTGCCAACATTTTCACATTTCTGTTCTTAAGCCCTGTACGGTGAATCCAACCAGTCGTTTTACCTAGTCCCGCACCTACTGAAGAAGCTTTACGTTGTAACAAATAGATTTCTCGTTCAGAAGCTTCAACTTTCGGCTGCTTTAAACCACCAACGTGTTCATAGTGAGTATCAATACCCCACTCTTCATAAAATTTTTCTGGATTTAAACTACCACTCTCACCTTCATGGGTTAGGTACTCAGCTGTATCAAAACCGATACCACCTGCCCCAATAATGGCAACACGCTGACCTACTGGTACACGCTCTTTAAGTACTTGTAAGTAGCTCAGTACTTTTGGATGATCAATACCTTCAAATTGTAATTGACGAGGTGTTACACCAGTTGCAACTACAATTTCATCGAAGTTTGATTGACTTAACTCTTCATAAGTCGCTTTATGATTTAATACAAGTTCAATGTTCGGACGTAATTCAATTTGACGATTAAAATAACGTAATGTTTCGTAGAACTCTTCTTTACCAGGCACAGTTTTAGCAATGTTAAACTGCCCACCAATTTGATGACTTGCTTCAAAGATTTTAAGTTGGTGTCCACGATCTGCCGCATATACAGCAAAACTTAAACCTGCTGGTCCTGCACCAATGACAGCGATATTCTTCTGTTTTTGTGCTTCTTTAAAAATAAGTTCTGTTTCATAACATGCGCGAGGGTTAACTAGACATGTTGCGATTTTCATAGAGAAAATATGATCAAGACACGCTTGGTTACAGCCAATACAGGTATTGATTTCATCACTACGACCTTCACTTGCTTTTAAAACAAACTCAGGATCTGCAAGCATTGGACGTGCCATTGAAACCATATCTGCATGACCCGATGCCAATACATGTTCAGCCATTTCTGGGGTATTAATACGGTTTGAGGTAATTAATGGAACGGAAACTTCACCTTTTAATTTTTCAGTGACCCAAGTAAATGCAGCTCTTGGAACTTTAGTGGCAATTGTTGGTATACGAGCTTCATGCCAGCCAATACCCGTATTAATGATCGTAGCGCCAGCTTTTTCAATCGCTTTAGCAAGTTGAATCACTTCTTCTAAAGTAGATCCGCCTTCAACTAAATCAAGCATTGATAAACGGTAAATAATAATAAAGTTTTCACCCACTATTTCACGTGTACGTTTTACAATCTCGATAGGAAAACGAATACGGTTTTCATAGCTACCACCCCATTCATCATCACGATGGTTTGTTCTTGCTGCTATAAACTCATTAATTAAATAACCTTCAGAACCCATAATCTCAACGCCGTCATATCCAGCGTATTGAGCAAGCTTCGCACAGTTTGCAAA
Organism: Acinetobacter sp. RUH 2624; assembly: GCF_000162375.2. Classification (NCBI taxonomy): domain Bacteria; kingdom Pseudomonadati; phylum Pseudomonadota; class Gammaproteobacteria; order Moraxellales; family Moraxellaceae; genus Acinetobacter; species Acinetobacter sp. RUH 2624. The sequence goes on from NZ_KI391939.1 coordinate 1,298,380, forward strand.
ATCATCAATCGTTTGTTGAACCTCTGCAGAAGTCATTGCTTTAGGTTTAATTGGATTAATCGGTGCCTGAATTGCCGAAGGTGCAACAATCTCTGGCTGATAAGAATATCGACCCGTATGTAATATCTGTAAAGCAATCTTTCCGCCAGCAGCATGTACAGCTTCGGTAATGACTTTATGTTTTTCGGCTTCTTCTGTGCTATCTAGCTTAGAAGCATGAGCAAAGGTTAAACCTGCCTGATTAGGTGCAATACCGCCAGTAACAATAAGACCAACATCTCCTTTAGCACGTTCCGCATAAAAAGCCGCCATGCGCTCATAACCACCTGGCGCTTCTTCTAGACCAACGTGCATAGACCCCATCAATACGCGATTTTTTAATGTCGTAAAACCTAAATCTAATGGTTTTAATAAATGTGGATATAACGACATAACAACTCCTTGGCTTGCTAATCTGCTTGCTTAATGCAACTTGTTGCACAAATTTATAATCAAATTTTGACTTTTATGCAACATGTTGCATAATCTTATGAGTCACACTTTACTTTTGCTTACAAACGGATTGCCATGTCACTTCCCCATGTTTTACTAACCAGCTTACTAGAACGTCCAAGCACTGGCTTTGAACTCGCTCGCCGTTTTGACCGCTCTATGGGCTTTTTCTGGAATGCCACACATCAGCAAATTTATCGTGAACTCAATAACATGCTAAAAAAAGGCTGGGTTTCTACTTTAGAAAATGAGATGGATAGCGGCCGAAAAAAGACTTATCAAGTCGAACAACTTGGGCGTATAGAACTTGCCTCATGGATGACACAGCAAAGTGAACCCGCTCAGCTTAGAGATGACTTAATGGTAAGATTGCGTGCCGAGGCACAATTGGGCAATAATCAAATATTACCCGAACTGTTACGACATCTTGGCTTACACCAAGAAAAGCTTAAGCTTTACCAAAATATTTACGATAAAGATTTTAAAGATAGTGATGACTTGAATAATCGAGTGTTATATATCCACAAAATGATCTTGGAACTCGGTATCACTATGGAAACTGAGTGGATCAAATGGTTAGAACAGGTCATCCCACAATTAAAACTTTTTGCTCAAGATAACGCATCTGGAGAATAACCATGCCTTATTACACCATGCCCGATCAGGAAAAATTATTTGTACGCCGTGTTGGTCGTGGTGAACCAGTATTAGTATTATCTGGTCTAGGTATGCAAAGTTGGCAATGGCTACCGTTTATCTACGCAAATCGTAAAGAATATGAATTTATTATTCCTGACTGGCGTGGTTTTGGCGGTTCAAAAAACTGTGCTATTCCCGAGCAAGATGCCATATCAAGCCACTGGCAAGATGTCGCTCATTTAATTGAACAACTAAAACTTGATCACTTTATTTTAATGGGCTATTCAATGGGTGCTACCACTGCAATGCATGGTATGAAGCATGCTCATCTTGCTCAGCAGTTAAAAGCTTATTTACATATTGATCAAACGCCTAAAATATCTGTAGATGCGACATGGCAATATGGTTTATTCGGACCATTACATGCCCAATTTAAACAATTACTCAATGATATTTATCAATTATTATCAAAACATAAAAATGCTAAATATCTTTATGAGTTATCACTTCCAGACCGTCAAAAATTGGTACGTTTGTGGGTAGATTTTATTGAATTACAAAGTAGCAATCCTTTTAGTCCATTTGTTTTTAAAACTGCGTTAAAACAGCCATTTTTACAGAAATACTTATTACCGATTCAACGCTTAGACTACTTATTTTGGTACGTCGAAAATTATCTTTTTCACAATGAAGACTATCGTGAGGCATTGCAACAATTACAGTGCCCAACAACTTTCTTTATTGGCCGTAATTCCACACTCTATCCAGAAACTGGTCAGACACTGATTGCACATAGTGTCGAACATGCAAAAACAATTTATTTTGAGCGTTCAGGTCACACGCCATTATTAACCGAGCCAAAAAAATTCGGGCATGAAATCACTACTTTTTTATCCGAACTTAAACATGCCTCTTAAAAAAAAGGGATCTGCTAAAACAGATCCCTTTTTAAATGTATACATCATTAAGCCGAATGAGCTAATTCACTTGCTTTTAACTGTTTAGCAACATTTAATAAAAGCCGTTCAGTTTTATCCCACCCTAAACAACCATCCGTTACCGACTGACCATACGTCATTTCACACGAAATTTTCTGATTACCATCAACTAAATGACTTTCAATCATGACACCCTTCACCTGAGTTTTTAAGCGTTCAGCAACGATTTGCTGCAAAACCTCTGGCTGACGTAAAGGGTCTTTACCACTATTGCCATGACTACAGTCAATGACTAAAGGAGGAAGATTTTGCTTATGTTTTTCACGTATTGCCTGAATTGAAGCTAAATCATAATTAGGACCATGATTCGCTCCACGCAAAATTAAGTGTGGTAATGGGTTGCCGGCACTCTGAATAACAGAAGGTAAACCTTGCTGATTCATTCCTAGAAATTGATGCTCATTTTGTGCCGACTGAATAGCATCTAAAGCAATTTGAATCGAACCATCTGTACCATTTTTGAAACCAATACTGTATGGCATATGACTTGAGATTTCACGGTGAATTTGAGACTCGCTGGTACGTGCACCAATTGCGCCCCAAGCCAACAAATCATCAAAATAACCAGTTGCCATTGGACTTAAAATTTCGCTCGCAATCGGCAAACCCTTTTCAATAATTTGCAAATAAAGCTCGCGTGATTTTTCTAAACCTAATTGTAGATTGGATGAACCATCAAGGTTTGGGTCATACATGTACCCCTTCCAACCTACAGTTGTACGCGGCTTTTCAATATAAGCACGCATCACAATGAATATTTGATCTTTAACTTTTTCTTGTAATTTTTGCAGTTTTTCTGCGTATTCAAGAACCGCAACTGGGTCATGAATTGAACATGGTCCTGTAATAACCATTAAACGCTGATCTTTACCAGCAAGAATATTTTGAATAATTTGACGGTGTTCTGCAATTTGACGTGCGAAGGTCTGCACAAGCGGATATTTAGCTTTTAACTGGAGAGGTAAACTAACTGGTGTTTCTTTTGTATTACTTTGAGTTAGTAAAGTATTTAAAGCATTCATTGGTCTTTTCCTTTGGACTGAAACCGAATCAGTCCGATCATTTATTTGAGCGTTTTGGATCTATTCGTTGGCAAAGGTAAGCAAAAGTAAAACCAATAAAAGTTGCTAAAGTATGAATAAGTCATGTTGTTCATTTTGAGTTCCTCGATTTGAAAAAGATAAAGCATAAAAAAACCTGATCGGGGTTGCCGATCAGGTATTAACTGTGATGGGCAACTTTCATGCCCGAATACGCTCAGGCAACTATCTAAATTGCCAGAAATAAAAGTAAGCGTTAGAATTCACAGATTGATTTAACATCTTTATCTCAAATATTAAAAAATGTTCCTTAAATCTAAAATACGCATTGTTGATGAATTTGACAAGTATTTTTTGCGAAAAAGTTTCTTATTTTTTACTTAAAATTTAATTGCTCACTTCATCATTAGCGAATTAATCCTTGCGGCTGCAAAATAATCAAACTTGCACCACAAAGCACTATAAAGCCACCTAAAACATCCCATCTCGTTAAAGCGACCTGATCGACAAAACGAAGCCACATGAGTGCAGTAAAAATATAAATACCGCCATAGGCCGCATAAATGCGCCCAGAAGCAGCTGGATGTAATGTAAGTAACCAAACAAAGATCGCTAAGCTTAAGGCTGTAGGGATCCACAACCAAGCAGACTTCCCTTCTTTTAAAATAAGATAAGGAAAGTAACAGCCTAAAATCTCAGCGATCGCAGTAATAATAAATAACCCGAGCACACTAAGTATTCGGGTTATAGAAAGACTATCAATTAACATAAATTAAGCTGGTTCTGCCGTATGGTGATCTTCAAAAACTTCAAGTTTTAGACCAACTGCCTTGCCATCTTCTTTCTTCACTGATACCGCCACATTACCACCGTGATCTGCAAGTTCACCAAACAGAATCATTTCAGCTAATGGTTTCTTCAAGTGTTCTTGAATGAGACGTTGCATTGGGCGAGCACCCATTAAACGGTCATAACCATTGGTTGCTAACCAGTCACGCGCACTTTGATCTACATCTAGAACTACACGTTTTTCATCTAGCTGTGCTTGTAATTCTGTTAAGAATTTATCAACTACAGATTCAATCACTGTGGTTGGTAAAGCTTTAAACTGAATAACACTGTCTAGACGGTTACGGAACTCTGGAGAGAATGCACGCTTCATAGCTTCTTGGTTATCCGAGCTATGGTCTTGCTCGGTAAATCCAATGCTTGCACGAGAAATGCTTTCTGCACCAATGTTTGTCGTCAATACAATAATGACATTTCTGAAGTCTGACTTACGACCATTATTGTCAGTTAACGCACCGTGATCCATGATTTGCAACAACAGGTTAAACACATCTGGATGTGCTTTCTCAATTTCATCGAGCAATAAAACACAATGCGGATTTTTATGAATCGCATCTGTGAGCAAACCACCTTGGTCATAACCAACATAACCTGGAGGAGCACCAATTAAGCGAGAAACAGCATGACGTTCCATATATTCAGACATATCGAAACGGACAAGCTCTACACCTAACAATTTCGCTAGCTGCTTAGTGACTTCTGTTTTACCAACACCCGTTGGACCAGCAAAGACGAAGCTACCAACAGGCTTGTCTGGTGATTTCAAACCAGCACGTGACAACTTGATTGCAGAAGCCAATGCAGTAATTGCCTCATCTTGACCAAATACCACACGTTTTAGGTCACGCTCAAGATTTTCAAGTACTGATTTATCATCTTTAGACACTGTCTTAGGCGGAATTCGCGCAATTTTAGAAACGATGTCTTCGATATTTTCTACAGTAATTAAGCTGTCTTCACTTTCTGCTTTTAAGCGGCGTTGTGCACCTGCTTCATCAATGACATCAATCGCTTTATCCGGCAAGAAACGATCATTAATAAATTTCGCAGAAAGCTCAACCGCAGAAACTAAAGCTTTGTCGTCATACTGTACGTGGTGGAAATCCTCAAACTTCGTTTTCAACCCACGTAAAATATCAATAGTTTCAGAAATGCTTGGTTCATTTACGTCAATTTTTTGGAAACGACGAGATAACGCATGATCCTTTTCAAATACCTGACGATATTCTTGGAAAGTCGTTGAACCGATACAACGTAAAGTACCATTTGCCAATGCTGGTTTAATAAGATTCGATGCATCCATTGTGCTGCCCATACTTGAGCCTGCACCAATGATCATATGAATTTCATCAATGAATAAAATCGCATTTGGATTTTTCTTCAAAGCATTTAACAGTTGTTTTAAACGTTTTTCAAAGTCACCACGGTATTTTGTACCAGCAACCAATGCACCTATATCTAGGCTATAAATCTCTGCGTTGCTAAGTGGTTTTGGTGCTTTACCATTTACAATGAGCCATGCAAGGCCTTCTGCAATTGAAGTTTTACCTACCCCAGGATCCCCGACTAGTAATGGGTTGTTTTTGCGACGGCGGCAAAGAATTTGTGCTGTACGCTCAATTTCTTTTTCACGACCAATGAGTGGGTCAGTTTTACCCTTTTGCGCTTCAACATTTAAATTAAGCGTATAAAGTTCTAATGGCCCAGCATTGCCTGAGTTGCTTTCACCCTCAATGTCTTCAACTTCTTCTTCAACCTGCACTTCGTCTTTACGTGTACCATGAGACAAATATTGAGTCAAAGTAAGTCGATTAATTTGATGACGTTTAAGCAAATAAACAGCAAAAGAATCACGCTCTGAGTACATTGCGACCAAAACATCCGCACCTTCAACAGTACGATCACCACCACTTGATTGCACATGGAAAATTGCACGTTGCAAAATGCGGTCAAAACTTTCTGTTGGATGTGGAGCTTGCTCGCTATTTTCGCCAAGCTTAGGAGTATGTTGTTCTACATATTCTTCTAATTCTTTACGTAAAGAAACAATATCAGCGCCGCATGCTTTTAATGCATTCACAGCCGAATCGTTATCGAGTAAGGCTAATAGTAAGTGTTCAACTGTAAGAAACTCATGTCTCTTTTGACGAGCCATGCTAACAGCCAAACGTAATGATACTTCTAATTGACGACTGAGCATGTGACCCCCTTATGCTTTAGGCTTAATCTGGCAAAGTAATGGATGACCTTGCGATCGAGCGTAATTATTAACAAGGTTTGCCTTGGTTTCCGCGATGTCTCTTGGATATACCCCGGCAGTACCTTTACCTTCATAGTGTACTGTTAGCATTACTTGAGTTGCTTGGTCAAGATTCATTGCAAAGTATTGTTGTAAAATTTCAATTACAAAGTCCATTGGCGTGTAATCGTCGTTCAATAATACTACCGCATATAAAGGAGGACGCTTGAGTTCGGGAGGTGCTGTTTGAACAACAATCTCTCCGTCATGATCTTCGTTTTGCGAATCACTTAAGCGTGGATTGAAGTGCCAATCGACATAGCCAGACTGCTGAAAAGAAGCCTTAATATCTTTTAAATTTGTTTGACGCTTATTTGTTCGCATATGATGTTACTATTGTGAATTTGCTTCAGCTTGAGGAATTTCTGCAACAAAAGCAGAAGGTGTTTCGACAGGTTTACCGCGCTGCCAACTAAAACGTTTAATCACTGGTGTTTCAGAACCACCTATTAAACGTACTTCGATATACTGAGGTGTGAAGCCCTTAGGCATTGTCCATCGGCCAGTCAAACGCTCAAAATCAGTGAAGTTAAAGTTCTTATCTTCAAGTGGCACAACCAAGACTTCAGTATCTTTAATCAGTCTTATTTCAACTGAACCTGAAGCACGGCGTTTATTTGGACTCACCTGCACCAAATCAAGCTGATATTCATAAGCGTTTTCTGGTAACGGTTTAATTGCCAAATCCTGAATGGTTAAGCTTAATCCACCACGTTGTCTTAAAATTTCACGGTAGATATTACTCATACCTTCTTGTTGCGTTTTATCAGCATTGGCTTGATTAAGTGCTGTAAACAAGTCATTTGCATTTGTAACAGCAACATCACGCTCTTGTACAGCAGCGTTCAGGCTTTTGTTAACTGCATCTAACGCTGTTTTTTGTTTTTGCACTACTTCAACCAATTGCTCTGCATCTGCATCGTAACCTACAACAGTTAAACCTTGACGGTGCCCAATTGTATAGCCGAGCGCAAAACAACCACTCATTAAAATAGCAGCACCAATAAACAAAGGCTTATTGGTGTTTAAAAATTTTTTCTTTTGCAACGAACTTTCTACAGAAGTCGTCTGTTCCGAGTTTTGCATCGTCATCTCAGTGTTTAAGATCAGAGTCAAGACACACATTTAAATCGAAATTTAAATGTGTGTGAAGCAAAAAAGAGTTTTTTATGGTAATAAACCAATCCCTTGTAAGCCTTCATCTTCATTAAAGCCAAACATAAGGTTCATATTTTGTACAGCTTGTCCAGATGCTCCTTTTACAAGGTTATCTTGAGCGGCCAAAATAATGAGTTTATTTGGTTGTGGTTTATACAAAGCAATGCGTAATTCATTTGCCCCACGTACACTACGTGTTTCAGGTGAACTATTGGCAGGCATGACATCTACAAATTTTTCATTTGCATAGAAGTTTTCATACAAAGCTTGTATATCTGTTTGTTTCCCCGCCTCTGTCAAGTCCACGTAAATTGTACTCAACATACCGCGAATCATCGGTACTAAGTGTGGAACAAACAAAAGACCTTCAAAAACATCTTTTTCGCCTGCAATATTTTCCAAAGCTTCTACAATCTCAGGATGATGGCGATGTCCCGCAACACCATAAGCTTTAAAGTTATCCGCATTTTCACTGTAAATCATGCCCAAACTTGCTTTACGACCAGCACCAGAAACACCAGATTTTGCATCAATAATAATATTCTTTGTTTCAATTAATGCTTGTGCTGATTTTAAAAGTGGAGCCAAGCCCAGTTGGACAGTTGTTGGGTAACAACCTGGGTTACCAATGACTTGAGCTTGCTTGATTTTTTCACGATTTAACTCGGTTAAACCATAAACAGAATCTTTTAGTACGTCTGGGCACGCATGTTCCATACCATACCATTTTTCAAACTGTTCAAGATTTTGTAAACGAAAGTCTGCTGCCAAATCAATAACTTTAGTTCCAGCTTCGATCAAATCTTTTGCGTGCTGCATTGCAACACCATGTGGAGTTGCAAAAAATACAACATCACATTCTTTTAATGCATCAATATTTAAATCTGAAAATTGAAGATCTGTATGTCCACGTAAGTTTGGGAACATATCAGCAACTGGTTTGCCTGCTTCTGTACGTGAAGTAAGAACTCGAACCTGCGCTTTTGGATGTCGTAATAAAATACGTAATAGTTCAACGCCTGTATAACCAGTCCCACCAACAATTCCGACAGAAATCACGTGCATTACCTCAAATATTGAATCTATACTTGCGGTAGTATGACAGGATGTCCAGGCTTACAAAACCATTTCATGCTTGGTAATTTTAATTTTTTTATTTTTTAGCGTTAATTACATAGCACTTGCTGGTCTGTCAGAACCAAACAAATATCAGTAAATAAATACCAGATTCATTTGTGGAGAGCTAGGATGCTTAATCAATCAAAACAAACAAAGTTGTGCACTTATCTCGGCCTTAGTACTTTAATTTTAAGCGCAGCCCTTGTTGGATGTGGTGGTGGCAGTAGTAGCGGAGGTTCATCTAGCACTCCGACACCGACTGTGCCAACTCCTGAAGTCACGACAGATTTTACACTTAAAACCCCCGTCGAAATGCGCAATGTGCAACTCAAAGTCTATGACAACACCGACAATAGTATTTTGATTGATACCCAAGTTGCCAGTTTAACAAGTTATAATATTAAACTTTCAAGTACCAAGTTGAATCGGCTTTATCGAGTAGAAGTCACAACTCAAGCCTCATCTCAGGTATTTGATCCAATTAATTCTAAATATGAGAACATTTCTGGCGTCTATCACGCTTTTATTACTCCAAGTTCAATAAGCAATAAAACGCAGCCGATTAGCCCAAGTTCAGAAGCGATTTATCAGCGTGCCGTAATTCGTTCAGGCCAACTTCCACAAGAAACGATAGACCCGACCCGTATTGAACAATCACATGTTGATTTGGCTTCTCAAGATGTTTACACCGCTCTTATTAGTGCGTTTAAAGATGCTGCCATTCCAAGCTTAAGCCCAGCTAGCCCGCTGACTGTACTAAATTTATTACAGTATTCAACTAAACAGCCTAGTACTTATGTAGATAGCTATCTGAGTTTCGGATATTTACAATACTGGAATACGATTCATGGTAGTACCAATGCATATCAAGAACTTACAAATAGTCTTGCCACCGATTTAAAAGATGGATATTTAGACGGCAAAAAGCTTAATGGTGACAATACAACCATGACACCTATTTTTAGTCCATCGCCAGATAATATTGACCCTGTAAAAAATACGCTTTTGGACATAGCAGCCAATCAAAAAGCGACTCGCGATTATTTTGCTACCAATTTAAAAGCTGCCACATTGCAACTAGCAGATGCACAAAGTCAGTCCAGTTTAGATCAAACAGGATATGTTCTTTTGCAGAAAAAACTCTATTCTGGAGTTGTGCCTTCTGGAAATACAACTGACTTTTTCCGTATAGATGGTGCTGGTGACTACCGACGTGCCGTAGGATTTAGTGGTATTACAACAAGTTGTAATGATTCGGCTTATCCATGTAAACAAGGCTTAACTAGCATCAATATATCTGACCCTAAACTGCCTGCTACGGACTATTTAGTTGGTCACTATGAAAACAGCGCATCGGGTTGCCAACTTAATTTCCGTGCTAATGGCCAAATTGAGTTAATTCAAGGTTCACTAAGTTATCGCTCAGCCTTAAGCGCAGATAGTACAGATAATTTACTGCAAACCGACGCTGCAAGTTATAGCTACTTACTTAACTCAAGTTCGTCTGAACCCAACAATTCAACACAGCAATATAATTTTATACAGCTACATATTAAAGCGAATAAGATTATTAGTGCTCAAGCAGGCCTTGATAGCCGCAAAGCACCAGATGTCTTACAAACAACACAATTAGAATGTAGCTTTAGCTAAGCTGTCACATACCACCACGCAGGCAATGGGTTACCTTTTAATTGTCTGCGATGCTGCATATAGTTTGGGTCGAACTTTGCAACTTCGGCCCAAAAAGCAGGACTATGGTCGAAGTGTTTGGTGTGAGCTAATTCATGAATGCAAACATAACGGGTAATTTGAGCAGGCATAAGAACCAGACCTGCATGCAGCATAATATTATGTTGACTACTGCAACTTCCCCAACGAGTTTTAGGACGTCGGATAGCACACTCTGCATAACTCAACCGAGTTTTTTGGCTAAGCTCTGACAAAAATGCTGGTAACTCTTGTTTGGCATAAGCAATAACAGCGCTTTGTAAGGCTTGATAGGTTTGCTGGTCTTTAATAAATAAACGATTATTTTCCCAATCAAATTGAAAAATGCGATGTTGCTTCTGTACAACAATTTGAAAAGGCTGCTCTCTATTAAAAAAAGAAATTTCTGAAGGAATCTCAAACGATGTAGATTGAGCGTAGTGCTGTTTATTCCATGTCTCGATCAACCATTGTTCAGACTGAGCCAAAAACTGCTGAATTTGTTTCTTACTACAAAATAGCGGGACAGTGAGTCGTATAGACGCAGGCTCAACACGTAAGCGCAATTTTCTTGCCCTTACGTGACGAACAATTTTAATTTCTGGCATTTCCACAGACATTACTGTGCAGTACGCTCTTCAATACCATTATTTGTTGCAACAATTGCAATCGTTGCTGGATTTAACGCAAAAATACCGTTAGTCACAACACCCGGAATATTGTTGATTGTCTTTTCCAAATCAATTGCATTTAAGATGTTCAAATTAAATACATCTAAAATAACGTTTCCGTTATCTGTTACCACACCTTCACGATAAACCGGATCACCACCTAAGCTAACCAATTTACGAGCTACAGCAGAGCGCGCCATTGGAATTACTTCTACTGGTAATGGGAAATCACGACCAAGTTGATCAACCCATTTTGAATCATCAACGATACATACAAACTTTTTAGCAATTGAAGCTACAATTTTTTCACGAGTTAATGCTGCGCCGCCGCCTTTGATCATATGCATGTGACGATCAATCTCATCTGCACCATCAACATAAGCATCAAGGCTGCCTACATGGTTCATATCAACCACTTCGATACCTAATTTTTTAAGACGATCTGCTGTTGCTTGAGAACTTGCCACTGCTGCTTCTAATTGTAGTTCAGGCAATAAGTCAATTAGAAAATTTACAGTACTTCCAGTTCCTACCCCCAAAATGCCACCTTTGGGTAAGTGTTTTAAAGCAGCTTTCGCAGCAGCTTGTTTCTTTTCATCTTGGGTTGCATATAGGCTCATTACATCACTCAACTATTTTTTGACATTTATGCGCCAATAAACGGCGCAAATGCACAAGGGTTTGCTACAATAATTTCCTATTTTAAACTGTTATAGGGAAGATGAACATGCTGTCTCGTGTGGTACGACAAATTTTACAAGCAACGGTTTATGATGTTGCAATTGAAACACCTCTCGAAGCAGCTCCACGAATTAGTCAAAAATTAAATAATACAATTCGTTTTAAGCGTGAAGATTTACAACCGGTTTTTTCTTTTAAATTACGCGGTGCTTATAACCGTATTAGCCAATTACCGAAAGAACAACTTGAACGTGGTGTAATTTGCGCATCTGCTGGCAACCATGCACAAGGCGTAGCATTGTCTGGTCAACGTTTAGGAATTCCTGCAATTATTGTTATGCCAAGCACTACTCCTGATATTAAGGTTCAGGCAGTTAAGCGTTTAGGTGGGCAAGTTGTATTACATGGTGATAGCTTTGATATTGCAAATAAATACGCTCAGCAGCGTGCCGAAGCAGAAGGATTAGTTTTTATTCCTCCTTATGACGATGAATTGGTTATTGCTGGTCAAGGTACTATTGCAAATGAAATATTGCGTCAATGGCGCGATGTGGAATACGTGTTCGTTGCTGTAGGTGGTGGCGGTTTAATTGCGGGTGTAGCAGCTTACTTAGGTGAAGTTGCACCACATGTAAAAGTCATTGGTGTTGAATATGAAGAGTCTGCGTGTTTAAAAGCAGCGCTTGAAGCCAATGAACGTGTAATCTTGCCACATGTAGGTTTATTTGCAGATGGTACTGCTGTTGCACAAATTGGTGCTTTACCGTTTGATATTGTTCGTCTTCGTAAATCAGATAACTCTGGCCCAATTGTTGATCCTGACATTGTCACTGTTAATACAGATGAAATCTGTGCCGCAATTAAAGATACTTTTGATGAAAACCGTAGCATTGTTGAACCATCAGGTGCAATGGCCCTAGCTGGTATCAAAAAATATGTAGCGGAGCATAAAATTAGCGGTAAAAACATGGTATCGATTGTTTGCGGTGCCAACATGAACTTTGACCGCTTACGTTACATTGCAGAGCGTACTGAGCTCGGTGAACAACGTGAAGCAATTTACGCGGTGACACTTTCTGAAGAAAAAGGCGCATTCTTAGGTTTCTGCCGTGCTCTACAGGGCCGTAATATTACCGAGTTTAACTACCGTGCAAATAACACAGAAGAAGCACAAGTTTTTGTGGGTATTAGCTTAAAAGGTGGTGACGCTGAACGTCATGAAATTTTAGAACAACTTAAACAGCAAAATTATGTTGTAGATGATTTATCTGATGATGAAGTTGCTAAATTGCATATTCGTTATTTAATTGGCGGTCATGCTAATCTAGATGATGAAAGATTGTTCCGTGTTGAATTCCCTGAACGTCCAGGTGCATTACTCACATTCTTAACTCGTTTAGGTCCAACCCACAATATTACGCTGTTCCATTACCGTAACCATGGTGCTGCAGAAGGCCGTGTATTGGTTGGCTTACAAGCAACAGATGCCAAACAAAATCCAGATGGTTTAATTGAAACCCTAGAACAAATTAGCTACCCATACGCAGAAATTACTGACAATGTGGGCTATAAACGTTTCTTGAAATAATCTTTGTTTTATAAAAAAGCTGACAAATTTGTCGGCTTTTTTATTATTTGAGCCCAATATTTTCTATATTTACATTGCTTCTCTTTATCTCAAAGAAAATATCATTAAAAATAAAGCCCTAATTAAGTATAAAAGGTTATTTATGGCACAGTTCGCGGTCATCGGCTTGGGAAGTTTTGGAGCAACAGTTGCTCAAGAACTCACAAAATTAAATCATGATGTTATTGGCATTGATACAGTCAAAAAGAATGTTGAAAATCTTGCCGATGTTTTAACTCATGCTGTCATTGCTGATGCTACTGATGAATATGTACTGGATGAATTAAACATTCAAAATTGTGATGCGGTTGTTGTTGCAATTGGTGAAGATATTGAGGCTAGTATTTTATGTGTGCTGAATTTAAAAAATCTTGGTATTGATAAAATTTGGGTAAAAGCAAAGACAAAGGCTCATCACACAATTTTGTCTCACCTCAATATCAATAAAATCATTCATCCTGAAGAAGACATGGGTGTACGTGTTGCGCAAGCACTTAATTATCCAATGGTAAGTCGTTACATGTCTTTAGATGATGATCACTATATTGTGAAAATCGATATTCCCGAGAAATTAAATGGCATTAATTTGTATGGGATTATGCAACAAGCACCGCAAGTTAAAACTCTACTTGTAAAACGACAGCAGCAAATTTTATTTGAAACTGAAGAGACTTTTACCCTACAAACGCATGATATTCTTATTTTAGAAGGTCATTTACAGCAACTTAAAAAGCTCTCTAATTGTTTCCTATAAAAACGAACCCAAAAATATGTCTCTTAAGCCTAAACCACATAAAACATTAAACCTAAGCCCACCTTCTCTTTTAGCGCTGGGTTTTCTAGGCTTTATTGTCTTTGGCACATTATTACTTAAACTTCCCATTGCCAATAACGGTCATGTCAGCTGGATGGATGCATTATTTACAGCAACGTCAGCAGTTACGATTACAGGTTTATCCGTTCTAAATATTCATGAATCTTTTACACTTTTTGGGCAAGTCATTATTTTATTGTTGATTCAATCAGGTGGTTTGGGCTTCATGACTTTTGCTATTTTGGCCGCACTAAGCCTTTCGCCTAAAATTGGTCTTAAGCAGCAAATGATGGCTCAGGATAGCCTCGGTCAAACGAGCCTATCAAAAGTAACCTTCGTAGCTAAAGGAGTAGTGACTTATACTCTCCTATTTGAACTGATCGGCATAGTCATTCTCACCTGTGCATTTACACCAGCTTTTGGCTTCGCTCGTGGTTTGTATTATGCAATTTTTTATAGTATCTCTTCGTTTAATAATGCCGGTTTTTCATTATTTAATAATAGTTTAATGGGTTTTCAAAACAACTACGTGATCTGCCTTACGGTAAGTTTGCTTTATACAATAGGTGGACTTGGCTTTTTAGTTCTCATGGATATTAAACAAAATAAAAAATGGAAAAAACTTAGCCCAAATAGCAAACTGATCTTAACGACTATTGCCATTATTAATTTAGTGGCCTTTATTTTAATTTGGGCAATGGAAGCACAAAACCCTCATACGCTAGGAATGCTAAGCGTAGGTGATCAAGCTTTACATGCTTGGTTCCAAGCGACTGTTCCACGATCTTCAGGGTTTAACACCATTGACACAGGTGCAATGACTAATAGTAGTTCTTTGCTTATGATGCTACTTATGTTTATTGGCGGTGGTTCATTAAGTACTGCTGGCGGTATAAAAGTAGGTACTTTTGTCATATTGGTTTTAAGTGTCCTGTCCTTTTTAAGACGTACTGATGAAATCAGGGTTTTTAATCATTCTGTTTCTCACGAAACTACTTATAAGGCGCTAGCAGTTACTGCAATTACCAGCATTCTCATATTTATTGGGTTCTTTGTACTTTTGCTTTTAGAACCAAAAGCCGACTTTATGAACTTACTATTTGAAGTCGTTTCAGCAGCCTGTACAGTTGGGCTTTCTCGAGGTATTACGCCAGATTTACATAACGGTAGCCTGTTTATATTAAGTTTACTTATGTTTGCTGGGAGACTTGGGCCTTTAACACTGGCGTATTTAATTGCTACTCCTAAAAAGAGTCGTCTCAAGCATCCTCAAGCCAACATTCAAATTGGTTAATAAAAAAGCCGCTGTTAAAGCGGCATTTTTATGGGTTCAAACTTAGTACCAGTTCATGAGTGAAACGCCCAAACCTGCATAAGTTGCACGGTGGTTATAGTCAATTAAGCTTTCACCATATCCATTAAATAGCTGGAAGTGACCACGTAACTTACCACTAATTGGGAATGCCCAGTCAAACTGAACAGCTCCATGAGAGTCATCTCCACCTTTTAAAGAGTGACGTAACATTAGGGAGAAGTCGTTATCTTTCCACTTATAAAAAGCGGTCAAATCGCCTCGTCCAATATAATCTTCAATATCGGGGTTGTTATCATCTTTGGCAGCTTCATTAATACGTATCCAAGGACGAAGCATTACAGCAAAATTGCCACGCTCTAAGCCGACATTAAAGATAACACGGTTCCAACTACGAGATAACGGATCTGAACGACCATTCGATTGGTGATTTAAAGTGACACCAAGCAAGCGACCATCTAAACCGAGTAACTCATAGTTTGTTCTAAACATTAAGCTAGCTTCAGGCTCATAGTTTGTTTCACGGAAAGGCCGAGATTCTTTAGAGTTAAAGGTCTGCCAACGTGAAGATTGGGTATAACCTACCCACAAATCACCATTGTTACCAAAAATATTTTCCCAAGCTTTAGTTTTCAAAGAAATTTGAAATTTAGTTTCGGTAGATTTCAAATCTTGAGCTTCTTTAACTGTATTATTGGGATTTGGGCTAGTTGGAAATTCATTTTTATCGCTGGTCCAAAATACAGGTAGTAAATAGACAGGCTGATAAGCACGAATGTTCCAAACACCAAGTTTACTTTTTTCAGATAACTCCCAACGTTGATCTAATAAAGAAGTAGTAGGTTCAATTTTCGGAGCTTTCCCTATTACTTTAATATTACTAACCGTATCTACAACCTTCTCTTTAAATGTTTCAGGCTGAACAGCAGGTTTATCAATTTTTTTAACAGGCTCTGGTACTGCGGCAGCTTGAACAGCGGGTAAAGCTGAGGGCTTAAATACAGAGTCATAACAAGCTAGGCGATCAGCATTTGAAGCTAGGGCAACACATGCATCTACGGTCGCAGGTTTTACAGGGGCTAAGGTGTCAGCATATGCCACCGACGCACATAAACAGCTAAGCAGGGTCCCCATACTTAGCTGTAAAGATGTGCGTTCAAATTGTCTGAACGCCATGTTCATCTCCAATTTTTATTTTAATTAACTTGTTTAATCGTAAAGCCCAGTTGTTGCAATTCATCACGTTTTGCAAAAGGTGCAACCACAGCTTTTACAGGTGTTTGTTCAATTAAATATTGACGTGCAACACGTTGTAAATCATCTAAAGTTACATGCAATAATCTTTCACGTAAGGTACGACGGAAAGTTGGAGTTCTTGCATGTAACAGTGCATAACACGCTGTAATTGCCTCACCAGCTGGTGAACCAGGTTTATCCATACTCGCCACCAAACCAAGAATTGCTTCTTCAAGCTGATGAGGTTGTTGCTCTGTATTTAACAACCATTGCACACTCGCTTCAAAGTCTTTAAACGTGTCAGCTAAACGAGGATCACGGTAACTAAAGAAACGGAATGAACATGCATTTCCATCATAGCTAGCACCACCACCATAAGCACCACCTTTTTCACGGATAGCGCTGTGCAAGAAACCATTACGCAAGTATGCTGCTAACACCATTAAAGGTGCCGCATCCGGATGAGACACTTCAACTGCTTGATATGCCGAAGCACAGAACTGAACATTGGTTTGAATTAACCAAGCTTCATGTTCATTATCATTTTCTTGCTCGACTTGGGTTAACTCAGCCGCTGCTGTATCAACGTTTAATTTATCCCAAACGTTTTGAATTTCTTCAACTAAACGCTCTGACTGATGCTCTTCACATACAAGCAAGAACTGTTTAGGCGCTTGCAATAGTTTGGTATGGATATGCTTCAATTCAGCAATCAGGGCATCATAAGCAGCATCGTCTTGAGTAATGTTAGTAACAAGCTCGCCTAACCAGTTCAACGCACCTAAACCTGTGTTTTGATAGTCACGTTGAGCCAATGCACTCATATTACGAGAAGCGATCTGCATCGCGTAGCTATGACCAGCACCAGATAAACGAGACTGCCAGCGTGTCTTACGTTGTTGCAACAACTCAATAATTCGCTCTTTTTCATCAAAGCGGAGTTGTTCAAATGCTAATTTTAATAGATGAATTGCATCAAACTTCTGCGTTAGAGATTTAGTCGTTAATGTTAACCAAGCGCTAATTTTGTCTTTATCATCAACTTTACTGCGTAATGAAGCGCCCATTCCTAAACCACCACTTACAGCTGTTTGTAAGTTTTGTAATTCAAGATAGTCATACTCACCTGCACCAACTTCACCCATTAAGATAGAGAGCAAATTAAAGTATGGCGATTTAACAACATCATCAGGAATCTGAATGAGAACTTGTTGATAGTAAATACCATTCGTTCCTGCATGATACAAATTCAACGGCGTATCCATTCGATTACAGATAATTTCGCGCAATTGACCTTGTACAATATGCAAGTCAGCTGGAACGTCTTCTAGGCCTACTTTTGGTAATAGCTCAAGATTATCTGGCGTATCTTGACGCTCTTGTAACGCTTTGGTTTTAGCAACGATCTCTGCTTTGTCTTCTTCAGTGAGCTTTTCACCAATCGCAGCTAAACGTGCTTTTTCAGCTTCTTGCTCTTTCGCTGACTTAGTTGCATCAGGTACTAAAGTCATTTGTACGCGGTGCGGATTATCTAACAAATGTGTTTGAATTAAATTAGATAACCACATTGGGTCTTGAAGTTCTTCTTTGACCTGAGCAATAGCACTGTCAACATCCCAAATTTGAATCGGGTCGTTATGGTGAATAGCACCACTTAAACCATTTAAGATCAGGCTTAAGCCATATGGTGTGCCATCACCATTAATTTCACGTTGATGCAATTCGATTTGATGCAAAATTGCATCAACTAACGATGAGTCAATTGGTTTTGCAGCCACTTCACGTAAAACATTTAAGACACCATCTCTAAAGCTTTGTGCATGCTCTGGATTTGAACCTTGAACGCCGCAATAGAAGGTCATTTCAAAATTACTGTCGTCTACTCCCATTAAAGGACCAGTCGACTGAGCATAACCACAAGTTTCTAAATAATGACGTAGTGGTGAAGCAGAGTTTTCTAGTAAAACACCTTCGACCAAACGCATACCTAGACGCAGTTTGATATCACTCGCTTGTGGTAACAACCAAGACAACACATGGTAAGTTTTGTCTTTTAACTCATCACCATCAACAGCATAGGTTTCAGTGACTTCAACAGGAGCTGTTAAACGTTTTTCTGGTTTTGAATATAAAGTTGTACCCGCAGTAAATTTATGTAGAGCTAGTTTTTCAAATTGCTCTTGTAACTCATACGCCGTTTGGTTACCGAAAGTCATAAATACCGCATTACTTGGATGGTAATGAGTTTTATAAAATTCGACTAACTGTTCATAGGTTAAGTCAGGAATGTCTTTTGGATCACCACCTGAGTTGTAGTGATATGTAGTTTCAGGGAATAGATGATGAGCCAACTGATGATAAAGCTGGTCAGACGGCGCACTCATCGCACCTTTCATTTCATTGAACACTACGCCTTTATATACAGGCTGACCGTTTTCAAGTTCAATACGGATTCCTTCTTGAGCAAAATCAAGAGGATTCAAATTTGCCGAGAAAGCTGCATCAAGATAAACAGAGAGTAAGTTTTGGAAATCTTTCTTATTTTGAGTTGCAAATGGATAGGCTGTCCAATCTGCTGCTGTAAACGCGTTCATAAATGTATTTAATGAACGGCGAATCATTAAAAAGAATGGGTCACGAACAGGAAACTTTTCAGAACCACATAAAGCGGTATGCTCTAAAATATGTGCAGTTCCTTTAGAGTCCATTGGTTGTGTTCTGAACGCAACAAGAAATACATTTTCATCATAATCAGTTGCCAAGTGATAATGCACCGCACCTGTGACTTTATGCTTATATTCAGACACTAAAATATCTAATGCTTCAACATGGTGCTGACGTAGCAACTGAAACGCAGGGTGAACAGTTTGAGAAATGGTTTCAGTGACATCTACAGTCATGTGATCTCCTAATATATCGGATAAGTGAATAAGTCTCATTATAGCCTGAGTCGGCTTGAGATTGGCGAACAAAAGCCAAGTAAAATACTATGTTTTTGTTGAGTATTAGTTTTCATGGGCATAGCTTTGATATCAAGCACATAGCCAGCTTAGTTGTATCCTACCAGAACAAAACCTTTTAATACTATCTATATGCTACACGACAAATAAAAAAGCTCACCAAAATGATGAGCTTTTTAGACTTTTTCAATTAAAAACGATAGCGAAGTGCAACTTGAGCATTTAAAGGATCGCCCATCATATTTGAATCATTTGCTCCACTATGGCCTGAAACAAAATAATCGCGATCAAACAAGTTATTTAGATTTAAGTTCACATCATAACGTTCACTTTGATAACCTAAAGCTGCATTTACAACCGCATACCCTGGTAAAACGTTTTTGTTATCTGGCGCACTAAAGCGTGATGATTCACCACGACCACCTACAGCTGCATACCAATGATCATTAATTTGATATTTTAACCACAGGTTAGCTGTGTTGTTTGGCGTAAGCGCTGAGTGATTACCCGTAAATCCAACAGTCGACTTTTCAATCTTACCATCCATATAAGAATAGCCAGCTAGCACTGACAACTGATCAGTCAACTGACCTGTTAATGAAAGTTCAATACCTTTTGTTTTTTGCTCGCCTGCCAATAGTGCTTGATTTGGATTAGCTGGATCTTGGTTTTGAATATTGGTTTGGCTCATTTCAAATAAAGCCAATGTCACATTCAATTGATCATTCACATCCCACTTTGCACCCACCTCATAATTTTCAGTTTTTGTTGGTTTTAAATCATCACTGTTTTGATAAAAAACAAATGAATCAGCCAAAGGCTGGAAAGAACGATTATAAGAAGTATAAAGTGAAAGATTATTTACTGGCTGATAGACCACCCCAATTCGTGGAGAATAAGTATTGTCAGTA
The DNA here is from genome assembly GCF_000162375.2 of Acinetobacter sp. RUH 2624. Classification (NCBI taxonomy): domain Bacteria; kingdom Pseudomonadati; phylum Pseudomonadota; class Gammaproteobacteria; order Moraxellales; family Moraxellaceae; genus Acinetobacter; species Acinetobacter sp. RUH 2624. The sequence goes on from NZ_KI391939.1 coordinate 1,318,893, forward strand.
CGGTTTAAGTCTAAATTCGTACTCGTTTTATCATCACGATCTTGAGATAGATTGTCATAACGTAAACCAACTAAAACTTTAAGCTGATCTGTTACTGTCATTAAATCTTGCAGATACACACCATAGTTTTCAAAGGTATTACTATTGTTATTGCGTGCAACTGTTGTTCCGGTATTAATAGGTGCCCAGTAGTCTAATTTAGGATTATATAAATCAGTGGTTGTCTTAGCACCTTGCCAAAGTATCTCATCTTTATGCTGTTTGCTATATTCAGCACCAATTAAGGTATTGTGCTTTAAGAAACCTGTATTAAATAAACCACTTAATTCTTGCTGAACATATATACCATCTTCATTACGCAGGCGTTTATTTTGAGTCAAAGTAATTTTTGTCTTATCAGCAGGATGTGTATCAACAATATATTGACGATCTAATGAGTAGTTATAGTGGCGAACTGCACCATGATATTTGAGTTGATCATTAAACTCATGATCTAAGCTGATAGTCTGGCTTGAGATTTCAGTATCGACATCCCCAACTTCTTTACCGTTTAATGCACCATAAAAAGTTTTAGGATTTGTCTTAACTGGTTTACCTGTAATTGGATCTGTCGGGAAACCTTGATCAGCTAGACGATCATCGTGCAAGTAGTCGGCCTGAAGTAAAAGTTTGGTTTTATCAGTAATATCCCACTGTACAGATGGAGCCACCGCCTGTCGTTTTAAAAATGCCTGATCGCGATAACCATCTGAGTCTTCAACTGCACCAGTTAAACGAACTTTAACATTCTCGGCTACTTTTTCATTTACATCGACTTCTGCACGACGTTGCCCTGTAGTACTGCCAATCAGGCTCACTTCACGCAAGGATTGATCCATTGGCTTTTTATTAATTTTATTGACTAAACCTCCCGCCGAACCACGTCCATATAATACAGAAGCAGGTCCTTTTAGTACCTCAACTCGTTCAACATTCGACATATCACGAAAATACAAAGCATCATCGCGAATACCATCTACATAATTATCTGTGATTGCAGAGAAACCGCGAATCATGACCTGATCACGTTGCCCATCCCCCACACTAAAGCTCAAACCAGCAACGTTTTGCAAAGCACCTTGCATAGAAGTCACTGTCTGCTCTCTTAGAATTTGTTTCGGTACAACATTTACAATTTGAGGAACATCTTTTAATTGCATAAGTCCTTTAGTGGCACTTGATGCTTGTCCTACCTCTTGTTTTAAACTGTTTTCCTTCTCAGCTTTTACTGAAATCGTTGGAAGGTTGGTTACAGCCTGTGAGTCTGTCTCTGCTGCATATACATGGCCTGTTATAACCCCAACTGATGAAATAAATAAAATAGAACGTTTCATGTAAGTTCGCTATGAATAATTTCAGGCGAAGTTTCAATGAAATACTATACATTTGTAAATATTATCAAGAATCATTATTAATTGATAATATTTATTAAAAAGAATATTTCGATTGCTTAGGCAAACAATAAAACTCTACTAACTGCTGAATTACCTGAATTTTATTCAATAAACTACAGCAAATGTGAGCAATGGTGTAAAATTATCAGTCTGATTTTTTTATTCTGTGACAACACATATGGCAACTGTAGATCTTTTTGCAATTGGTAATGCATTAATCGACCAAGAATTTAAAGTGTCTGATGATTTTCTTAGTCAGCAAGGCTTACAAAAAGGCACCATGCAGTTGTCTGACGGTGAAACACAATCTGCCCTTTATGAAAAATTAAAGCAAACTCAAGACTACAAAGGCCAAGCAAGTGGTGGTTCTGCTGCAAATACAACTGTAGCTTTTAGTGCATTAGGTGGAACTGCTTTTTATGGTTGCCGCGTTGGCAACGATGATTTGGGTTCAATTTATCTGCAAGGTCTAAATGATGCAGGCATCCAGACTACGCCAAAGTCAATCAGTGAAGGTGTAACAGGCACCTGTATGGTACTTATTAGTCCAGATTCTGAGCGTACCATGCATACCTATTTAGGAATTACAGCTGAACTCTCTCAAGACCAAATCGATTTTGAGCCATTAAAAACAGCAAAATGGCTTTATATTGAAGGCTACCTTTCTACGAGTGAAACGGCACGTAAAGCGGTAAAACAAGCTCGAGAAATAGCTAAAGCTCACGGCGTTAAAATTGCGTTATCTTTATCAGACCCTGCAATGGTTCAATACGCACGTGAAGGCTTAGAAGAGCTTATGGATGATGGTGTAGATTTATTGTTTTGTAATGAACAAGAAGCTTTAATGTATACCAATACTTCTACTATTGAGGATGCACTCACTCAGTTGCGTTTTAAAAACCATACTGTTGTGATTACACAAAGTGCCAAAGGTGCTTTAGTTGCAAATTCAACCCAACATTTTCATGTACCTGGCCGTCACGTAGAAGCTGTAGATACCAATGGCGCTGGTGATGCTTTTGCTGGTGCCTTCCTCTATGCATTAAATCATCATGAAGATTTAACTGCTGCGGCGCAGTTAGCTATCTTAATTTCTAGTGAAGTTGTGTCTCAATTTGGTCCTCGTTTAGCCATTAATGACTATGCTAAACTTCTCGAAAATTTTCAGAAGGAATGTGCTTGAAATGGAAAGGATCTGTATGACGGAAGAAGTTCCTGAGCGTGAAGCTAGAGCTTTTGACACTTTACAAGGAACGACTATTTTCATTACACAGCGTGATGGCTCATTCTATGCCTATCAGAATTTATGCCCGCATTTGCAAACCGAACTTGAGTATTTAGAAAATCAATTTCTAGACCAAGACAAAGAATATATTCAATGCTCTACTCACGGTGCTTTATTTAACGTGGAAACTGGCGAATGTATTTCAGGTCCTTGTTTAGGTGATTTTTTAAATAAAGTTGAGATTAAAGTACATTCAGATGGCGGTATTTATATCGTAGACTGAGATCATCAACATTAGAGTTTCTACCATGGCTGATTTCTTTTTTAATTATTATCTTATGCCATTTCATTTAAGTGTTGTGGCTTTGATATTGCTCAGTGTGGTAGAAACTATTGGTATGTATATCGGGTTACGGCCGAGTCAACTCCTAAAAAAAATTGCACCAGACTGGCTTACTAACTCACCTATACTTAATGTTAAGTTTTCTAAAGCTCTAATTTTTGTTTTTTTACTCATTAATTTCAGTTTTGCTGGTTACTTCTTACAGCTGTCTTTCTTTGCTATACAACATTACTTTATCACCCCTTTTTACTTAATCATCCCTGCACTGGTCATTGCAATCTTTTTTACCGTATTTATGATTCATTGTCTTGATCAAGTGATTAAACCAAAGCATACACATACCAATTACAATCTTTTAGGGCGACTAGCAACTATCTCTAGTGGTAGTGCCAGACCCGGTTTTTCAGCTCAAGCACGTGTACGTGATGAGTTCGGCCAACTACACTACGTGCAAGTTGAACCAGAATATGGCGAGCTAGAATTATATTCACAAGTCATTCTTATTAAAGTGCATAAGAGCCATTATGTTGCCAAAAAAATCTCCTTATCAAACGATCTTTTTGCACCCGATTAATTTTCCATAATTTTTGTCTTTTATCAGTTTAATAACTTTATTATTCCCTTCTATCTTTTTATTTTTTAATTAAAATTAATCCAACTATTTTAGTTAGAAATAAAAATAACTTTATTATATCCAACCATTTTAATCAGAATTAAATTTAACCATACCATTTTAATCAACTTAAAATATTTATTTACAAGTGTTTTAGTTGGATTTAATAATCAATCCAAACTATTTTAGTAAGATATTTTATTTAAAATTATTTAAATACATAAGACACTGTTTTATATAAAAAAGATAATTAAGTTTTTATTTAAAGTATATTTATTGTTTATTTTTAATATATTTTGATTAATAATGAAATTAATATGTATCGAGGTTTATTTTATGAGCCTTAAAAATCCAGATATTAATGCCAAATTAGTTAGAGAAATTACGATTATTCTAATAATTAAAGTCGTGCTTCTCTTAACAATCAAACATATTTGGTTTGACGCTCCCACTATCCCCCAAAATTTCGACAATCAAGTCGCTGAGCATATTGCAGGCGATAACACTTCCCACATTAAGGAGACACGTTGATGATTTCTGAAAGCGTGGTTGATCTTTCGCGGTTCCAATTTGCCATGACCGCAATGTATCACTTTCTTTTCGTACCTTTGACCCTAGGCCTTGCATTTATTCTGGCTATTATGGAAACCACTTATGTGATATCTGGTAAAGAAATTTACAAAGATATGACTAAGTTTTGGGGAAAATTATTTGGTATTAACTTTGCCTTAGGTGTAACTACAGGCTTAACCATGGAGTTCCAATTCGGGACAAACTGGGCATATTACTCACATTATGTAGGTGATATTTTCGGTGCACCATTAGCAATTGAAGGCTTAATGGCATTCTTCCTTGAGTCAACATTTATTGGTTTATTCTTTTTCGGATGGGATCGCCTGAGCAAAGTACAACATTTAGGTGTAACTTGGTTAGTTGCTCTTGGCTCTAATATGTCAGCGCTCTGGATTTTAGTTGCGAATGGCTGGATGCAAAACCCGGTAGGTGCAGCATTTAACTTCGAAACCATGCGTATGGAGCTTGTCGATTTCGGTGCACTTATTTTCAACCCAGTTGCACAGGTTAAATTTGTACATACTGTTTCTGCCGGATATGTAACAGGTGCGATTTTCGTACTTGCCATTTCAAGCTACTATCTACTCAAAAAACGTGATCTTCCTTTCGCCCGCCGTTCATTTGCAATTGCCGCAATTTTCGGACTCGCTTCTACACTTTCAGTGATTTTGCTTGGTGATGAATCTGGTTATGAGCTAGGTGATGTGCAAAAAACTAAACTCGCTGCAATTGAAGCCGAATGGGATACTCACCCTGCTCCTGCCCCATTTACGTTATTTGGTGTACCCAACCATGAAGAAATGCGAACAGACTATGCAGTTAAAATTCCATATGCATTAGGTCTAATTGCAACTCGTTCAACAACTAAAGAAGTCACTGGTTTAAAAGACTTAATGCAACAGCATGAAGTTCGTATTCGTAACGGTATGCTTGCTTATGCTGAACTTGAAAAACTACGTGCTGGTGATCGCTCACCTGAGTTGTTAGCTTCATTTGAAAAAAATCAAAAAGATTTAGGTTATGGCCTACTTCTTAAAAAATATGCACCAAATGTTGTAGATGCAAGCGAACAAAACATTCAAGCAGCTGTGAAAGACACTGTTCCAAATGTTACAGCGTTATTCTTCTCGTTCCGTGCAATGGTTGCATCTGGTTTCTTAATGTTGCTTCTTTTCATTTTAGCGACTTGGGCTGTTGCGAAAAGAAATGCTGAGAATAAACCTTGGCTACTTAAATATGCATTATTTGCCTTACCACTTCCATGGATTGCTGCACAAACTGGTTGGTATGTAGCTGAGGGCGGCCGTCAGCCATGGTCTATTGGTGAGATTTTACCAACACACTTATCAGCTTCAAGTTTAAGTACAGGCGATGTGTGGGGTTCCATCCTCGCGTTAGCAGCGTTTTATACCGTCCTTTTAATTATTGAAATGTACTTAATGATTAAATTTGCTCGCTTAGGACCAAGCTCACTTCACACTGGTAAATACCATTTTGAAAAACAAGAGCAAAAAGCAGCTGTTAATGGAGAGGCTTTATCATGATTGAATACGAACTCCTAAAAATCATATGGTGGGTGTTAGTTGGGGTCTTGCTTATTGGGTTTGCTTTAACCGATGGCTTCGATATGGGCTCAATGGCACTCATGCCTTTTGTTGGCAAGACTGATAACGAACGACGTGCTGCTATTAATACCATAGCACCACACTGGGATGGTAATCAGGTCTGGTTTATTACAGCAGGTGGCGCGTTATTTGCTGCGTGGCCAATGGTTTACGCGGTTGCATTCTCCGGAATGTATTGGGCCTTATTACTTGTGCTATTTGCCCTGTTCTTACGCCCTGTAGGTTTTGACTATCGTTCTAAACTCGAAAATAAAAAATGGCGCAACTCTTGGGACTGGGGCCTTTGTATTGGTGGTGCGGTGCCTGCTCTAGTTTTCGGTGTAGCATTCGGTAATTTATTCTTAGGTATTCCTTTTAGTTTAGATAGCACATTGCGCTCTGAATATTCGGGTAGCTTCTTTGCTCTTCTTAACCCGTTTGCTTTAGTTTGCGGCGTTGTCAGTTTATCTATGTTGTGTGCGCACGGCGGTGCTTGGCTTATGCTTCGCACAGACGGCGCTTTAAAACAGCGTTCTGCTAAGGCCACTCAAATTATGGCAGCAGTATTCTTGGTTTGCTTTCTTGTTATTGGAGCTTGGTTATACTTCGGTCAAGTTCCTGGTTATAGCTATGCTGCTGCAATTGATACAAATGCTGCACTTAACCCTTTAGCTAAACAGGTAGTCACAAATAACAACCCAGGTTGGATGAACAATTACACTAATTATCCAATTACCAAGATCGCTCCAGTTCTCGCAATTTTAGGGGCAATTATTGCATTCTTTACAGCATCAAAAGCAAAAGCAGGCTTAAGCTTTGCTGGCACAAGCTTAATGATTGTAGGTGCGATCTTAACTGCTGGGTTTGCACTCTTCCCATTTTTATTGCCATCAAGTGTCAATCCAAACTCTAGCTTAACAATGTGGGATGCCGTATCAAGCCATCGTACTTTAGGGGTTATGACTGTTGCTGCATGCATATTCGTTCCGATCATTTTGCTCTACACCAGTTGGTCGTATTACAAAATGTGGGGCGTGATTACCAACAAACATATCGAGTCAAACTCGCACAGCTTGTACTAATAAGGAGAAGCATATGTGGTATTTCGCATGGATTCTTGGAATTTTGATGGCATGTTTTGCGGGTGTACTCAGTGCACTTTATATCGAACATCATCAAAATTTAGATGAGGAATAAATCATGGCAAACGCAATGACAGCACCAAATCAACGAAAAGCTCAAGCATTCGCAATGGCCATTTCATTTCTGTTGGCATTGCCGCTTGCTGTAATTTTACTGGTGCATCCTTCCCTCATGTTAGATGCAAACGGACACTACAATCATAGCCAGCTTATGCTGGTGATGGTGGGTATTTCTGGAGGCTTCATTTACGGGGTTGGTTTTGTACCACACTTCTGGTTATGGAAATGGTTATTTAGCCCATGGGTAGCTTGGCCTCTCATGTTGCTAGGCTATTACATCTGGTTTTTAACCTAAAAAAAGGACCTCATTTGAGGTCCTTTTTCATTTCAATTAGTTTAATTGGTATAAGTGGTATTCCAACGTCTGCTTCAGCCGGATATGGTTCTACATGACCTGTTTTTGCATAACCACGTCTCTCATAATAAGCAATTAGCTCCGAACGTACATTTAAAACATACATGAGTGCACTGTCCAATTCTGGTGTTTTTCGCAAAGCGAACTGTTCAGCATACTCCAAAACACAGCGACCTACCTTCATATTCTGTAGATTAGGATCAGTACAGAAAGTCCCTATCTCAACCGTATTTTTTTGAAATGTCAGACCAATACATGCAACAATTTGTGAAGAATCTATTTCTGCAACCAATAATACTGAGTTAGGTAATTCTAATTGCTGTGTCAATTGTTCTTGACTAATACGTTGGCCTTTTACGAATTCAACTTCAGTTGTCCAGCTTCTACCTTGTTGTGTTCTATAAGAATGATTAATCAAGTCTAAAAGTGATGGAATGTCACTTAGTTCAGCTAAACGGAAATTTAAATTCATCATAAATATGCTTAGGCTATTTTAAATATTTAAAAAATAAAGCCGATATTAAATCGGCTTTATCTTGAATAGCAATTGCTTAATTTGATTGTTCAGCTAACCACGCCATAAATTTTTGACGCTCAGCCTTAGAAGATTTTTGCCAAAGCTCGACTAGACGCTGATCATTTGTTTGTGCAACACCTGCCGAAGGTACTGTTGCGGCAATAGATGTTGTAACTTGAGAAGTAGATGGCTTGGCAGCAGCATAAACAGGTTCAGGCTGTGGTTTAGAAGGTTTTGTCGTAAAGTCAGCCACCTTACCCAACAAACCCGTTGCAAACCAAGGTTTTGCTTCGTTGTTTGCACCAGTTTGCTGAACAACCAGTTCGTTATTTGAGTTATATAAAGCGACTGTTGGTTGCTCAGCATATTTCTTTGCTTGCTCATATTTTTTTGGTACACCCACCATAGCAAGCTTATAAGTTTGACCATCTTTTAAAGTTGGAGTTTGAATTGTAACAACACCAGACTTAACAATATCGTGTTCACCATTTAGATGTTCAAAGTATTCTTGATAACGCACACTTAGGTTTGTTTCACCCGCATCAACTTTGTAGTTATTTTTAGAGGAACGGAATAATCCTGAATTGACTTCTTGACCGTTCACCGCAAGGATTACAATTTCCTCAGGTGCCGTAATTGTAACTGCTGAAAATACCGAACCGCTTAGTAATAAACCAATTGCAGCAACACTTAATCTTAAAGTCATTTGTTCACGTCTCTATAATATTTAATAGTTTGTAAAAACATGAGCAATATGCAATATGATTATGACGATTTTATGACACTATCTGTTTTAGCATAGCTACACTTAAAACTTTTAAAATATACTATTGAATTATAATAAATAACTATTTTTCATGTTAATTTTGAACACAAAAAAAGAGTACCATTGAGGTACTCTTTTGATTAACTAAAATTAGTTAAATGTTTTGAAACGATCTTCATCGTTAATAAATGCTTTCTCACCAGCTGGTGCTTCAACAGAACCAAATACTAATTGAGCACGTAATTTCCAAGTTGATGGGATATCAAATGCTTCAGCAGCGTCAGCATCAACAATTGGGTTATAGTGTTGTAAAGAAGCACCTAAACCAAGTTCTGAAAGCGCAGTCCAAGTTGCAAATTGTGCAATTGCGGTTGAATGTTCAGACCAAACTGGAAAGTTGTCTGCATATAGTTCAAATTGCTCTTGCAAGTTTTTAATAACAGCTTGATCTTCGTAAAATAGTACTGTACCAACACCGGCAACGAAACTATCAATTTTTGCATTAGTACCAGCAAAAGCATCTGCAGGAACAATTTTACGTAATGCCTCACGAACCAAATTCCAAAATTTAGTATGTGATTCACCATATAGAGTAACTACACGTGAAGATTGCGAATTAAACGATGAAGGACTATGTTTAACGGCTTCACGAATTGTTTCTTCAATTTTTGTGCGATCTAATGCAACATTTTTACCAATTGCATAAATAGTACGACGGTTTTTAATTTTATCTAAGAAAGTAGACATTTTTATTTCCTACCTATTTGTTTGACCATTGGCCGTTGTTTGGGAATGAATATAGTCTATGAAACTCATTTCTTATAATCAGCATTAAAAATATGACAGTTCGTTTTATTTTCGCAACAATAAAAAAAGATATGGATATAAAAAAACCTCACTATTTCATGAGGTTTTTTAGAGTTTAGCTGTAAATTACTTTTCTGTTTCAAATAATGCCGCTACAAATGATTTTGCCGAGAACGGTCTTAAATCATCAATTTTTTCACCCACACCAATAAAACGAATTGGTACATGAGTACGACTAGCAATATTAAACAGTACACCACCTTTTGCAGTGCCGTCCAACTTAGTAATAGTAATACCAGTTAAACCTACTGCTTGATCAAATTCTTGTACTTGGTTAATTGCATTTTGCCCCGTACCTGCATCTACTACTAACATAATTTCATGAGGTGCCGTAGCATCAATTTTTTGCATAACACGCTTAACTTTCTTAAGCTCTTCCATTAAGTTACTTTTGTTATGTAAACGACCTGCGGTATCTGCAATTAACACATCAATACCTTTAGCACGCGCACTTTCAAAAGCATCGAAGATAACCGAAGCACTATCTGCACCATGGCCTTGAGCGACAACAGCAATGTCGTTACGCTCACCCCAAATTTGCAATTGTTCAGTAGCAGCTGCACGGAATGTGTCACCTGCTGCTAACATAACTTTCTTGCCTTCGCCTTGTAAACGCTTAGCCAGTTTACCAATAGTGGTTGTTTTTCCAACACCATTCACGCCCACCATTAAAATCACATAAGGTGATTTATTAGGGTCAATATGCAAAGGCTTCACACGTGGAGCCAGTAAAGCAACCAACTCTTCTTGTAATGCTTTATAAAGCGAATGTGAATAAATCAAATCGCCACGTGCAGTACGTTCAGTCAAGTTGGTAATAATCGTTTTTGTTGCATCTACACCAATATCTGCAACTAATAATTGCTCTTCAACTTCTTCAAGCAGCTCATCATCAATTTCTTTACCACCAATTAAGATATTTACCATACCATCGGTGAAATTACGGCGAGTTTTGCTTAAACCTTCTTTCATTCGCCCAAAGAAACCTGATTTTGGTTGCTCTGGTTCAGTTGAAGGTGCTGTCTCGACAACTTCTGGTGCTTTTACTTCTTGCTTAACAGGTGACTCAACGATAGGAACATCGATAGCAGGTAAATTAGGCAATGTGACATCGTCATCCCCGATCTCAGCATCTATCAAGAATTTATTTTGCATATTCGATTGTTGTTGCATGCCGATTCCTTGAAAAGCAGCGTGTTAAAAAATAGAAAGTTTAGCATAAATTCAAGTTTTTGCCTGCTCCAATAGCGAGCAAAACCTTTCTAAAATAAAGACCATGCTTATTGAGTATCTTCTTGTGCTAACGCAGGATATTCCTTGATGTGATCATGTTCAAACTGATAAGCGTACATTAACTTTAGATACTCTGCCCTATGAATTTTTGATTGATTCATTATCAACTCTGCCATATCTTGAGTTCTAGGATATGTAGCCTGTCGAGAAAGTTGTACAATTCGTTGATACTGTTCCGAGTTCACAGGACGAAGCAATGCTAAATAAGACAGCATAAAAATACAGCCAATGATAATAATCACAACCAGATTAAAACATTGGTCTGCCTTTAACTCAGACTTTAATTTAAGAAAATTTTCTTTGAATGTGAGCATGACCTACCTCTAATTGATGTAGTGTAGGGTTCAATGCACTTCAGCACAAGGTCAAAATCCAGTAAGACTAATATTCTTTAGCCTTACTGGATGATAAACTTTAGCTTATTAAAGAACGTATTACAGAGAAGTATAAGATTGCTGCAATAATTACTAGCACCAGTAACATAGCAAAAATACTTAATCCTTCTTCAGCATCAGCTGGATGCAATTCATCTTCATCTGCAATTTTTCTAAGTTCACCATCATAAACCTGATAGAACCAAGCTTTTTGATTAGGATCCAATTGGCGAGCATAGTCAAAAACCCGTTTACGTTGCGCCAAACAATAATCACCTAAATGTATTTCTTGATGGAAAATTGCTTCGTCTAATAATTTACGATGGTAATGAGCAAGCTCTATGATTTGCTCCTCTTTAGGAGGAGTATCAAAAACAAAGCCATCGATAGTATTTGTCATAGTTATTCTCCTTGTCTTTTATTCTCATATTGATTTTACTCAAAATTATTTGTGAATAATGTTTAATCATGTATCCTAATAGTGAACCAACTAATGCTGAACAATAGTTGACAAATCCATTAATTTGTAATATTAGTTTAACAATTCTAAGTTACATTAGTTCAAAGGCAGTGGCCTTTAGAAAAAGTAATCATAATTAAAATAAGGAGTTTTATATGATTCAACGTATCTCTCATCATGATTTAGAACATGTATACGCAACTGCAGTTAATACAATTCACTCTCAAATGAATTTCCAAGATGCTGTTGCGCAGTTAGAAGAAGTTGCGCGTGCTGGTCACGGCAAAGCTGCCCTATTCTTAGCAGAGCTATATTATCAAGGTTTCCGTGTAGAACGTGATTCCATGAAAGCACAATATTGGCAGAAACTAGCCACCATGCAAGCATAAAGAGACGTCACTTAGGTGGCGTTTTTTTATACCTGTAAAAAGTTCAATATAAATTAACCATAACTATGTTCATCTTGCGCTTCGCCAAAGCTTAAGTCGCTTTGTCTTGCTCAGGTGGCGTTTTTTTATATCTGAAAAAACTAAAGTTATTAATTTTTTCTGCAACCCTACTTCACTATTCTTAGTCATAACACAGCATTATTTTTTAGTATTGATTTATATAGATATTTCAAGTCATCAATATTTGTTTACGATTTGACACCTGTTTAAACTGAAATGTCATGTGGTTTTCTTATAATAAGCAAGACAAGTTGAAAACCTTTAAATTTAAAATGAACAGTTTAAGTAATCTACAACCGGTTTCTAAAGACTTGATGATCAAGATTTATATTTTAAGAACCATGATGTATTGTGGAGTTCTTTGGGGACTATTTGATGAAGGCTGGGCCATTAAATCAGATCAGGAAGATTTTATTTTTCCTTTTTGGTTAAATGGAGTGCAAGCACATCGATATGCCAAAACTCATTGGCCTAATTACAAGCCAAGAAAAATTACCCCAAAAGACTTTCATGAATCTTTATTACCTACTTTAACACGGTTAAAAGTTACCCCTGCATTATTTAACTCATCTCATCGTAAGTTGAAGTTATCTACTCAACAAATGCATCATTTCTTTTTTAATCATCCAAAATGGCAGGTAGCTTAAAGTTTTTAAGCTACCAAACTTAGAGTGCTTTTTGAGCGTTTAAGCGTAAAACTAATATTTGAATGACTCGTAAGTCTTTGCTTTTTTCAAAAATCGAGCTAATTTAAATCAAAATGATAAAACAACAGGACAGAAGAAATGACTATCGTTGCACAAGTAATTAAGAACAAATCTGAACAAGCCATTTTTACAATTTCACCCGAAGCGACTGTCCTCGAAGCAATTACGATTATGGCGGAAAAAGGTATTGGTGCTTTAGTCGTAGCAGAAGGTGAAAAAGTTGTTGGAATATTATCTGAACGCGATTACACACGAAAAGTAACGCTTATGGAGCGTTCGTCTTATAGCACCACAGTTGCTGAAATTATGACGGCAAAAGTAATTACCGTAGGTTTAAACAATACAGTTGAAGAATGTTTACAACTCATGACTGATCGTCATTTACGACACTTACCTGTATTAGATAATGAAAAATTAGTTGGTTTTATTTCAATTGGTGACTTAGTTAAAGCAGCCATGGAAGATCAGAAAGTTTTAATTGAACAATTAAAGCAATATATTTCAGGCTAAATACAAAAATAAAAATGGGCGATTAACGCCCATTTTTATTGTCTTTAAAAATTAAAGATAATTCGTAATTAAAGCAACTAAACGCTCTAGCAAAATATCAGCTTGAGCCTGTGTCATGTTAATTGGAGGTAATAAACGAACCACCGAACCTGCCGTAACGTTAATAATAAGTTTGTATTCATCACGAGCAATCGCAACAAGTTCAGCACAATCTTTAGGTAGTTGAATACCGATCATCATACCGAAACCACGTACTTGCACATTCTTATCCGACAATTGGGCACGTAATTGATCAACAATATAATTACCTACTACTGCTGCATTCTCTACCGCATTTTCCTTCTGGATTGTGTCAATTACCGTATAAACCACACGAGAACCCAATACTGTACCGCCATAAGTAGAACCATGACTGCCTGGCCCTAACAAACCTACAGCCTTACCTTGAGTCATTACAGCACCTACAGGGAAACCATTACCCAATCCTTTTGCTGTAGTTAAAACATCCGGAATAATATTTGTATGTTGATACGCAAAGTATTTACCGGTACGACCATTACCAGTTTGGATTTCATCTAGCATCATCAACCAGTTATGCTGATTACAAATTTGGCGAACTTCTTCTAAATAGCTAAATCCTTGAGGTGCAGTATTAATACCACCTTCACCTTGGATTGGTTCAATTAAAATAGCAACGATATCTGGATGCTGTAAGGCTGCCTCTTGAATGGCTTCAATGTCACCAAATGGGACTCGAATAAAGCCTTCCACCAAAGGTGCAAAACCGTCTTGTACTTTCTTGTTACCAGTTGCAGAAAGTGTCGCCAAAGTACGACCATGAAATGATTGTTCAGCAACAATAATCTTTGGCAAGCTTATACCTTGTTGAGTACCAAATTTACGAGCAATTTTAATCGCTCCTTCGTTTGACTCAGCACCACTGTTTGAAAAGAAAATTTCTTCCATACCTGAAACCTCAGCAAGCTTTTGCGCCGCCGCAGTTTGCCATGGAATTTCAAATAAATTGCTCGTATGCACGAGAGTAGCTGCTTGTTCTGCAATAGCTTCTGCAATAGCTGGATGAGCATGTCCTAGTCCACATACAGCAATACCAGTAAGTGCATCTAAATATTCTGTACCATCTTGTGTATAAAGATATGCCCCTCGGCCTCGGACAAAACTGATCGCTTGGCGACCATAAGTAGCCATTAAGTGTGTTGGTTGATCAGGTTGTACTGGAGCCAGGGTAATATCAGTCATCACGAACTCTTTCTGTATGAGGTTTTAAGAAGGGTTTATATAAACAAAAACTTGCACTGATGAAAAGTCTCATCCTTCATTTATCTAAAATTTCGTCTGCTTTTTGCTATCGCTTCGGTTTATACAATAAAATATTGAATATTCTGTGCAACTTTAAGCAACAAGGCGGTTTGCAAAGCGATGTGAACACCCCCTATAATGCTGCAAGATTAGTTGAGGATCTATTTATGACTGAACAAGCACGTGATACTGAAGCGTTAATTCGCGATCAAATTGCGAAGCATCCCGTTTTACTTTACATGAAAGGCACTCCACAGTTTCCACAATGTGGTTTCTCTGCACGTGCAGTAGAGGCGCTCAGTCAAATTGGTCGTCCATTTGCATATGTGAACATCTTAGAAAACCCTGATATTCGTGCAACTTTACCAAAAATTGCAAACTGGCCTACTTTCCCACAATTATGGGTAAACGGCGAGCTTATTGGTGGTAGCGATATCATGCTTGAAATGTTCCAAAATGGCGAATTAAAACCATTAATCGAACAATACAGCGCAGCTCCAGAAGCTTAATAATAAAAAAGCCAATCGAAAGATTGGCTTTTTTATACTTATAAATTTAACAATCACTTATACCGATATAACGAAATAGTCCATCAACACCAAGATCTGCTTTTAAAATAGTTAAATTTTTATACGGTGTGGTAGTTATCGCTTCAAAAATATTCATGTTCGGATCTTCATGCAACTCATCTACGTTTTGATTCATAACTTCTTCAAAACGATCAGCTACAAATTCAAAGCCTAAATCCATTGCAATAAACAATGTATGTTCACAAGGTTGGACGTACTGCTCTTGTGTCCAATCAATAACTGAAAGCTTACAGATTGGGCAAAGGATATTGGCCGATGCATTTTCTAATTCAACTAACTGGTAAGACATACTTTTAAAAAACCGAGAAAAATCTATTTTATGAAAAATAATATGTAAACGCTATATTTGTTTTAAGCTTCATAAAATAAATTACAAAAACATTTCAATGTAATGACATTATAATTTCAAATTATTTAATTCCCTTTACTCTCTTGTATTTATCGGCTTTTTACAAAAAATTAAAATCAAACTTTATCGTTGCAAAACTAATAATGTAAAATCTTTAGTGTTGCATAAATAGGATATTTTAATGCTCACAGATCTTGATGATTTTTATTGTTTTGCCCTTGTTGTTGAGCATGGTGGATTTAGTGCTGCCGAACGTGTTACGGACATTCCAAAATCAAAATTAAGTCGTCGTGTTTATAATTTAGAGGAAAATTTAGGGGTTCGCTTAATTCAGCGCAGTTCTCGTCATTTTGCTGTTACCGATATCGGGATGGATATCTATAGACACGCACAAGTTATGATGAATGCTGCTCAAGCAGCCCATGATTTAGTTGATCACTTAAGTATTCAACCAAGAGGCGTAGTCAAAGTAAGCGTTCCTGTAGACATTGCCCAAAACCAGCTACCTAAAATTTTACCGGCATTCTTAAAAAAATATCCCGAAATTCGTTTACAACTTATTGTAAGCAACCGTCGCGTTGATGTGATTAATGAAGGTATTGATGTAGCTCTACGTGTCAGATCTAAATTAGATGATGACCCTAGCTTAGTACTTAGACAGTTTGCGCTCATAGAACAAAGTTTATTCGCAAGCCAAGCTTACTTAAATGAGTTTGGTAATATTAAGTCACCTGATGAGTTAAGCGATCATCGTATTTTAAGCTTGTCCGAAGAGCATTTAGATCAACAATTTATTTTACATGGTCCAGATAGCCAACTGAAAAAAGTGAAAGTTAGCCCCACTGTAATGGGAACAAATCTTTATATGCTTGCCCAACTTGCAAGTCAGAATTGTGGTATTGCCTTATTGCCAGAAACAGCAGCTGAAGATTTTGTAAAATCGGGTCAGCTTGTACAAATCTTACCGGACTGGAAAGCAGCTCACGGTATATTTCATGCTGTTTACCCATCTCGTAGAGGATTACTCCCAGCAGTGCGTGTATTTATTGATTATCTTGTGGAACATCTCTCAGAGCATTAATAAATTAAGCTCCATAAAAAAGTTCGATAATATATCGAACTTTTTATTTTATAACGATTAAATTTTTGGATAATTTCCTACCCCTTCTGGCCAAGGTGTAAGTAGCTCAAAACCTGTATCTGTAACTGCAACCATATGTTCCCATTGAGCAGATAAAGAAAGATCTTGAGTAATGACGGTCCAACCATCATTTAATTCTTTAACTTGAGGTTTGCCTGCATTCACCATAGGTTCAATTGTAAAGACCATACCTTTCTTTAGAACCAAACCTTGTCCACGTTGTCCATAATGCAGAATATTAGGCTGCTCATGGTAAACTTTACCAATGCCATGCCCACAATACTCTCGAACAATGCTATAACCCTCGCGATGAGCAACCGATTGAATAGCGTAACCAATATCACCTAAAGTAGCGCCAGGTTTAACTGCATGAATACCAGCAACCATTGCCTCATAAGTTGTTTCAACCAACTTTTTCGCATGTGGATTTACGTTTCCAACGTAGTACATACGGCTCGTATCGCCAAAGTAACCATCTTTAATAATCGCTACATCAATATTAATAATATCGCCATCTTTTAAAACTTTATTTGGAGATGGAATACCATGACACACTACTTCATTGACTGAAGTACATATTGTTTTTGTGAAACCGTGATAACCAACATTGGCTGGTATGACCTTTAAAGTATTTACGATGTAATCATTGCAAATATTGTCTAAATACTCAGTTGTTACGCCTGGCTTAACGTACTTCCCTATCATTTCTAAAACTTGTGCAGCCAAATGCCCAGAAATTCTTAATTTTTCCAGATCTTGTTCTGTTTTAATTGTAACAGTAGAAGCTCTCATTCAATTTTATCCTCGTAGGCACTGTTTTGATCACACCTACAAAAATGTTAGTTAATTTATAGTATTTTAGAATGGATATATGATAGGCGGAAAGCTTTAAATGTCCAAATATTCAACATTCATAATAGTATTTTATATTTTTATTTTTACATAATTTTTTTAAAAAATCAGAGTTAAAAACTATTTTCTCTATTTCTTTCAAAGGTTTTTCAAATAGATAACTTAACCAGTTGATATTTTTCATATCTCTGACTGATTTAGAAAACTTGAAAAATCTCTTTTTCACATAAAATAGCGCTTGATCATGCTCTCTTTTACTCTAAAATTCTTTCTTTTTTGTTAAATTTAATTTATGCAACAACTTCGTACTGGAGATATTATTGCCTTAGGTTTTATGACCTTTGCCCTCTTTATTGGGGCAGGTAATATTATCTTTCCTCCCATTGTCGCACAGCAAGCTGGTGATCATGTATGGTTAGCGGCCATAGGCTTTTTGATTACTGCTGTTGGCTTACCCGTAATTACGATTATGGCACTCTCTCGCATGCAGGGTTCCATTGAAATCATTAGTTCACCTTTAGGCCGTATCGCAAGTCTGATTTTAACAGTAGTATGTTATTTATCAGTTGGTCCTTTATTTGCTACACCACGAACTGCAACAGTTTCTTATGAAATTGGTTTTTCCTCTTATTTCGGAACATCAAGCAGTAGTCTTTTAATTTATAGCGCAATCTATTTTACATTTGTTACTTTAGTTTCGTTATATCCAAACAAGCTTTTAGATACAGTTGGACATGTTCTAGCACCTCTAAAAATTATCGCTTTAGCAATTTTAGGTATTGCAGCGGTTATGATTCCTGCGGGCTACGTTCCTGCTCCAATTAATCATTACGTTAACTCTCCTGTTTCGGAAGGTTTCGTAAATGGTTATCTTACTATGGACACTTTAGGTGCTTTAGTATTTGGTATCGTTATTATTCAAGCAATTTATTCGCGTGGTGTTACAGATAAAAAGCTAGTCACCAAATATGCAATTATTGCTAGCCTTATTTCAGGTGTTGGTCTTACTTTAGTGTACTTAAGCTTATTTAAATTAGGTTTAGGTAGTCACGAAGTTGCTCCAAATGCCGCAAATGGTGCTGTAATTCTGCATGCCTATGTTCAACATGCTTTTGGAAATATGGGTTCATTATTCCTAACTGGACTTATTTTCTTAGCGTGTATGGTAACTGCAATTGGTTTAACTTGTGCGTGTGGTGAATATTTTGCTCAACTCACCAAGTTACCTTATAAGCTTTTAGTATTTATCTTAGTTGGTTTCTCTTTCATTATTTCTAATCTTGGATTGACCAAACTCATTGCTGTATCAGTACCGGTTTTAAGTGCAATTTATCCACCAGCTATTGTGGTTATTATGCTCAGTTTCTTCTGGAAATTTTGGCATAAACCATCTTTTATTGTTGGTTCAGTAACAAGTATTGCTTTAATTTTCGGAATTATCGATGGGCTTAAGGTTGCGGGTTTTGGAGATAATCTTCCTATGTTCCTTCAACATTTACCATTAAATGAACAGAATTTAGCATGGTTGATCCCATCTTTAGTTGTTCTTGTGGTAACTACCCTTATCGACAAAGTTAAACATAAAAGCATTTAACCTGGTGTTTTTTTGAAATCGAGTTTTACCCAAACATGATTTTATATATTGAATAAAATGCTGCGTTTACCCAACCAGCATTTTATTTCCAACACTAGTATTTAATGACAATTCAACTATAGATATAATTAATTTTTGCTGTAATATTACATTAAAATAATTTTTAGCTTACTCAGTAAAGAAGAGCATAAATGAAAAGTAAATATTATTTAACATTAGCAGATGCAGAGTTTTTAATGGAAGAAGCTCAAAAATATGCAATCGAACACAACTTCAAAGTCAGTATAGCTATTGTTGATGAAACAAGCTCTTTATTACTTATGAAACGCCTAGATGGTGCCTCTCCTCTCAGTACACATATATGCCTAGAAAAGGCTAAATGCTCATCAATGAGTGGCCGTCCGTCAAAATTTTACGAAGAACTTCTTCAAAATGGCCGTCTTGGTTTCTTAAGTCTACCAAGTGCTAAAGGTATGCTAGAAGGCGGAAAAGCGATTATTTATGAAGGCCAGATTTTAGGTGCAATTGGTGTTTCTGGTGTCCAATCTTTTGAAGATGCTGAAATTGCACAACACGCAATTGATGTCTTCTTAAAGAAACAAAGCAACTAAAGTAAATTGAGAGAAAAGAGAAATTATTACACTTTTCACCTAAAAATTTCTCTTTTCTAAAATATTAAGTATTTTATACAAAAATATTTAATATTTACCTTTTTTATACCTTAACTATTTATAAATATAGAGGTTTTCATAAAACTGTTCAAAAATTTTTCAATTGACTATTGAATTAAGCTAAAAATACAAGTACAACATTAAACTTATTCTTGACTAAAACATTCGGTTTTAGCGCAACCACAAGGAGGGATGGAGATGTTATCATTACATTTCAACAAACAAGTCTTCATTAACACTCTGAACAGTAAAGATTCAGTTGTTTATGGAGTAACAACACTTGCTCTTATGCTGACTCTACTGTTTCAAGGTATGATTAAAGGGAATCTGAAACCCGAATACTTTATGTATGCCATGGTTGTTTCTTTTGTATTTTGTGTATGGGCCTTTGTCGACCACAAAATGCGAAAATTAGCTAAAAGACGACTTAGTCAACAGAAATAAGAATTCAAAAATGGATGAGCAATCATCCATTTTTTATTTATTTAAAAATAGAAAAATCGTTCCCATTACCAAAATAGCAGTTGCCAGCAGCTCAGTAATAATTAAAGCAATCATCATAAATGTCATCAGCCATGTCGGCAAATTAACCTGCCCTAACCTATGCGGTTGTTTAAACTGATTGGTCGTATCCTGTAAAAACCCATGAATGATATAAACTAAAATTGAGAAACTAAAAAACAGTATATTTGCCAATACACACCATACAGCAATATCCTCATTTAAAACCGTGAAATAGCTCAATACAGCTAGAATGAGCGTAGCTGCTGCATAAAGCAAACTGCTTCTATGTGCAATATCTACATAATAATGTGCACGGCTTAATTCAGAACGGCGAATTTGCCAATATTTCCATACCCCGGTTAACATTCCTATCCATAAAAAGACACCACTAAAAACAATAGCCAACTGTACGGCTTTCGATAAATCCATCATTTCCTTTATTCGTTTTATTAAAATTTGATGAGCTATATAACATAAATCTTGACTTTATAGTCACAATTTAATCAAGTGCCTTTTCGGAACTCATGTACATTAAGATAAATGATTAGCCAATTAACTTTAAATCTATGGATAAGACTTTTGAATCTTTTTGGATTACCTGTAAAGATGGTTATCAGCTTGCAGCTCAATTTTATCCTGCTCAAGAAAAGAAAACTGAATATCCTATTCTCATTTGTCCAGCAACAGGTATAACTAAAAACTTTTATCACTCTTTCGCCGCATGGTTAAGCCAACAAGGCTACGATGTATTGAGTTTTGACTTTCGTGGTATTGGCGAGTCCCTACATGGCGCTTTAAAACAAAGCACCGCAAGTATTACCGACTGGGGAACACTTGATATTCCTGCTGCAATTGATGCTTTATTAATAAAAACGAAAGCAAATCAAGTTATTCTTATTGGACATAGTGCTGGTGGACAACTACTAGGAGTCGTACCTAATTATAATAAAGTCGCAAAAGTAATAACGGTTGCTGGTTCAACTGGACATATTAAAGGCCTTAAAGGAAAAACCAAGGTTTTAGCACCAGTTATGTTTAATCTTATCTTCCCTATTTCTAGTCTCGTTAAAGGCTATGGCGCAACTCAATTCATTGGTATGGGAGAAAACCTACCTAAAAAAGTTGCTCAACAATGGCGAGAGTTTTGTAGTCGTCCCGGATATGTAAAAAACGCTATAGGCAAGACGATTTTTCATGATTTTCATTCAGATATTCAATGTCCAATTACTGCTATTTGGGCTGATGATGATGAGATTGCAACCAAACGGAACGTACAAGAATTATTAAGTTTATATCCAAATGCAAATAAAAAAATGATTGAACTTAGCCCAAAAGATTTAGGCTATAAATCAATTGGCCATATGCTGTTATTTAAAAAATCACATCAAAAACTTTGGTCTATTTTAGAACAAGAAATTAAACATTAATCACTGCTTTTATTTTCGCCTCTAAGTCAGTAATCCGGCTTAGAGGTTTTTTTGTATTAAAAACGAGCAGCTTTTTACTTAAATGCGTCGATATACCGTTAAAGTTCTGCTAAGGTAATTCATCTGAAGCTGTTGTCAAAAAACAGGTATATTTACTTGTTTAATGCAAACAGCTTCTTTTTTTCTGTTTTAGCTAAAGCCAAAGAAATTGTTCAAGGATAATTATGCTAGCACTAGAGCCTCAACATATTCATATGAATCAACATGCTGTTGATAAAACACATGCATTAAAGTGTCTAGTAGATATATTAGAAAAAGATGGGTTAGTTACGCCTGAATATATAACGGGACTCATCAATCGTGAACAACAAAGCGCGACTTATTTAGGCCAAGGCATTGCCATTCCCCACGGTACTCCTCAATCACGTGAATATATTTTAAAAACAGGGATTCGCTTAGCCCATTTTCCCGAAGGTGTGATCTGGGATGGAGAAAATAAAATTTATTTAGCTGTAGTGATTGCAGCAAAATCTGATGAACATTTGCAAGTTTTGCAAATTCTTACTCGTGCATTAATGCATGACGTCAGCGAACAAGTAAAGAATGCGTCTAAACCTGAGCAGATTATCGAATTACTACAAGCTCAGCCATTATCTTTAGCACTTCATGAAAATCTTATTCAAACCGAAATCGATGCACAAGATATCGAAGATTTATTTTGGGCAGCTTCTCAAACACTCAAAAAACATAATTTTGTAAAATGTGGTTTTCTAAGTTCACTTGATCCAGAACAAGCCATTCAACTGCAAGATCAAATCTGGTCCATTTCAAGCAATCACTTTGTTCAGCAACCAGCTATTAGTATTACTAAACCATCACAGGCTTTAGAACTAAATGGTAAAAAGCTGAACACCCTCATTTGTATAGCAGCCAATGACCAACTCGATAATGAAAGATTTAATCGTTTAATTGATATTTTATTTAACCCTGAGCAAGTTGCCGAGCTAGATAAAACTCAAACGCCAAACGAAATTGCAAAAATTATTGGAGCTGACGTTGTTCCGGACTGGCCTCAACGTTCAGTAGTATTAGCAAATGCACACGGCTTACATGCCCGACCAGCTACACACTTAGTCAATCTTACAAAAACCTTTCAAGGCGACATCCAAGTTGCAGTAGACGATGGTAGCTTTGTTTCTGCCAAAAGTTTAACTCGTCTTTTAGCGTTAGGTTGTAAGCGTGGCCAAACTCTACGTTTTATCGCTGAGCCAGAAACCGATGCCGTAGAGGCTTTAGATCAAGTTATTTTGGCAGTGCAGCAAGGCTTAGGTGAAGAAGTTGAAGCGCTACCTGTAACCAGTGAAACACCTGACCAACTCCCTGCTCAAACGGCAATATCCAATGCTACAACATTGGGTAACAATACGGGCATTGCAGCATCAAGTGGCTTAGCCTTTGGACCTGTCCATGTGATTAAACCAAAGATTTATCAATATGAACGTATGGGTTCAGGCGTAAAAGTCGAGAAAGAAAATTTAGATATTGCCCTACATGCAGTAAAAAACAATATTCACCAAGTTATAGCCAAAGCTGATGCTTCTGAAATTAAACAAATCTTTCGAGCTCACCTAGAAATGCTTGATGATCCTGATTTAATTAATGGTGTATATCAAAAAATTTATCAAAATTTATCAGCACCGGCTGCGTGGCATGAGCATATTGAAGCTGCAGCTAAAGCACAGGAAGCACTACCAGATCGTTTACTCGCTGAACGCGCAACAGACCTACGTGACATTGGTGATAGAGTTTTAACCCAATTATGTGGTGAAGTAGTAATTGAAGAGCCTAAAGAGCCTTATATTCTAATCATGCATGACGTGGGGCCAAGTGATGTCGCTCGTCTAAACAAAGACCGTGTCGCAGGTATTCTAACTGCTATAGGCGGTGCAAGTGCGCATAGTGCAATTGTCGCACGTGCTTTAGGCATTCCAGCTATTGTTGGTGCTGGTGAACAAGTCCTAGAAATTGATCCGAAAAGCACTTTACTTATTAATGGTGATACTGGAACTTTTGTTTTAAATCCAGATGCAGCGCAAATCGAACAAGCCAAGCAAAAGCGTGAGCAACAGCGTCAAATTCGTGAAGAAGCTGAACGCCATAGCCACGAGCCAGCAATTACCTTAGATCAACACCAAATCGAAATTGCAGCCAATTTGGGTAAAGTTCAAGCGACAGCACAAGCAGTAGAATGTGGTGCTGAAGCAATTGGCCTACTTAGAACCGAACTTGTTTTTATGTCTCATAGCAGTGCACCTAATGAGGCTGTTCAAGAGGCTGATTACCGAGTTGTATTAGATGCACTTGCAGGTCGCCCGCTTGTAGTACGTACATTAGATGTAGGCGGTGATAAGCCTTTACCTTACTTACCAATTGCTGAAGAAGAAAACCCATTCTTAGGGTTAAGAGGAATTCGTTTAACTTTAAGACGCCCTGAGCTTTTAAAACAGCAATTAACCGCTCTACTAAAAGCATCTGATAATCGTCCGTTACGCATTATGTTCCCTATGATTGGACGCGTTGAAGAATGGCGTGCAGCCAAAGCAATTCTTGACGAAGTAAGAGCCCAACATCCATGTGACAATTTACAAGTTGGTATTATGATTGAGGTTCCGTCTGCTGCTTTACTTGCACCGGTTCTTGCACAAGAAGTCGACTTTTTCAGTATCGGCACAAATGACCTGACCCAATATACTTTAGCGATTGACCGAGGCCATCCAATACTCTCAGCGGAAGCAGACGGATTACATCCAAGTATTCTTAATTTGATTGATCAAACAGTAAAAGCTGCCCACAAACATGGCAAATGGGTAGGAATCTGTGGTGAGCTTGCAGCAGACCCGAAAGCTGTACCTATTCTCATGGGATTAGGCGTAGACGAACTGAGTATGTCACCAAATAGCATTCCTTTAGTAAAAGCTCAAATCCGTACACTAAGCTATAGCCATGCTCAAAAGCTTGCACAACAAGCTTTACTATGCGATAGCGCCCCTGCTGTGCGCCAGCTATCTGAACAAGACTTATAAGATTGGGAATAGTAATGGCTAAAATTTTAACAATTACTTTAAACCCTGCAATTGATGTAACCATTCAACTGAATGAGTTATTAGTAGGTGAAGTGAACCGGCAAGAGTCGGTAGAAATTCATGCGGCTGGCAAAGGCCTAAATGTTGCTCAAGTATTAAAAGACTTAGGTCATGATGTAATCGTAAGTGGTTTTTTAGGTGAGCATAATCGACAAATTTTCGATACACATTTTGCACAAGCTCAATTTCAACCCGAGTTTATTTATATTGATGGTGAAACACGTCAAAATATAAAAATTGCTGAGCATTCTGGGCGGATGACCGATTTAAACGGCAAAGGTTTCTTTGTTTCTGAAACAGACAAACAAAGCCTATTTAATAAGATTGAAGTTCTGTTACCACAAGTCGAGGTCGTTGCAATAGCGGGTAGCCTTCCACAAGGTTTTAGTATTGATGAGTTACAACATCTTATTCAACTGATCAAAAAAAATAATAAGAAAGTTGCACTAGATACCAGTGGTAAAGCGTTGGTTGCTGCAATTGAATGTCAACCTTGGATGATCAAACCGAATACCGATGAGTTGGTTGAAAGTTATCAACGTCCTGCCGCAAGCTATGCCGAACAAAGAAAACTTTTTGATAGCTTAACCAATATTGAACATGTGGTTATCTCAATGGGTGAAGATGGCGTAAATTGGTTACACGCCACTCACCCCTTACATGCTCAAGCACCAAAAGTTATTGTAAAAAGTACAGTAGGCGCTGGTGATTCACTCTTAGCCGGCATGATCCATGGACTTGTTAACCAACTGCCTCCTGAAGAAACCTTAAAAACTGCGACTGCCATTGCAAGCCATGCTGTAACACAAATTGGTTTTCGAATCCCTACTCCTGAGATTCTAGACCAACTAAAAGCACAAACTATTATCAATTCATTGAGTGAATCTGATGCAAACTGCTAAACATTTATTATTTGTCACTAATAGTCCGCAACAGCAAGTCAATGCTTTAATCTTGGCTCGTAAACTAGCTTTAGTCGCAACTCAACACGGCTATAAACACAGTGTCATTTCACTCGATGAGTTTGAATCAAGCGATCATTTTGATCATGTCATTATTATTGGACAACAACCTAAAAATCTAAATATTTTTGGTCAAAACGCTTTATCTTTAGTTTCTATTGAAGATATTAAAGATGATGCAGACAAAGCGCTTTTAACAGCACTTGAACACTCAAAACTAGCAAATGAGTGGGAACAAAAACCTAAGCAAGTTTCAAATACATTAACTCATTTTGTTGCCATTACTGCTTGCCCAACTGGAGTTGCCCATACATTTATGGCAGCTGAAGCATTACAACAAGGTGCAGAAAGACTTGGGTATCAAATCGATGTAGAAACTCAAGGTTCTGTAGGTGCGAAGAATATTTTATCACCTCAAGCGATTGCTGATGCCGATATTGTTATTCTTGCTACTGACATTGAAGTCAACACTGACCGCTTTATAGGTAAGCGTGTCTATAGATGTAGCACTGGTTTTGCTTTAAAACAAACCGACAAGGCTTTTGCTGAGGCAATTGCTAATGCTCAGGTTTTAGAACAAGGTAAACAGCAAGCAACAACCGAAAATAAGGATAAAACTGAAAAAGTTGGTGTATATAAACACTTATTAACTGGTGTTTCTTATATGCTGCCTATGGTTGTTGCGGGGGGCTTGCTAATTGCACTTTCTTTATGTTTTGGCCTAAATGCAGCGGAACAAGCTGGTAGTCTGCCAGCCATATTAAAACAGATTGGCGCAGCAGCATTTACCCTCATGGTACCCATGCTATCGGGTTATATTGCATATTCCATTGCAGATCGCCCCGGTCTTGCACCCGGTTTAATCGGGGGTTTATTGGCAGCACAGTTACAAGCAGGATTTTTAGGCGGTATTGTTTCTGGCTTCCTTGCAGGTTATATCGCGTTATTTATTGCTAAAAAAGTTAAGCTCCCAACTAGCTTAGAGTCCCTTAAGCCCATTTTGATTATTCCATTATTAGGAACATTATCTGTTGGACTGATTATGTTCTATGTGGTAGGTCAACCTGTAGCGCATATTTTTGAGTTAATGAAAGATTTCCTCAACAACATGGGCACAACAAATGCTGTATTAATGGGAATTATTCTGGCAAGTATGATGTGTATTGATTTGGGCGGACCAATCAATAAAGCTGCTTATGCTTTTACAGTTGGACTACTTACCACCAATACCTATATGCCAATGGCTGCCACGATGGCAGGTGGTATGGTTCCTGCAATTGGGATGGCAATTGCGACCTTCCTCGCTAGAAATAAATTTAGTACTGGTGAAAAAGATGCAGGTAAAGCTGCGTTTGTGCTTGGTTTATGCTTTATTTCAGAAGGTGCAATTCCATTTGCAGCAAAAGATCCAATGCGTGTTATTCCAACCTGTATTCTAGGTGGCGCAGTAACTGGTGCATTAGTTGCTTTATTTCACTGTGAGCTTGTGACTCCACACGGCGGTGTATTCGTACTACTGATTCCGAATGCAATCAATCATGCGTGGTTGTATCTTGCAGCAATTGCGGCTGGAAGTATCGTAACGGGAGTAAGTTACGCCATCATTAAAAAGAATCAAGAAGAAAAATTATTAACAAAATCATAATTAAAAAAGGGAGAATATAAATTCTCCCTTTTTATTAGTACTCAGTTTTATAGATTATCAATTAATTTGAACCAGATATGTCATCAGTGGTTCTAAGGTAAAACACTAAAAATTTAATTTGAGGCCACACTCATCTTTTAATTTCAAAATTTTTAGAAGTACATTTGGATTTTTCAGATATAATTACCCCTACTCCCAAAAATAATTTTAATATTTAAAATCAATAACTTAAAAACAAATATGCATTAATTTTATAGATAATTCATCAATTATGTTAAATGTATGGTAAATTTTCATTTTAAAAAAACAATTAAATATATGATTAATTTAAATATTTACCTAATAAATGGATTTATTTTTTTAAGTTATGACTTTGTAGACAAAAAATTTTGATAGAAATGTCACGTTCAAAACACGTTTTTTTTTCTACGATTCTCATGCAAACAAATATCGTTCATTTTACGACCAAGCGAGTAGCCAAGTTCAAATAAACGGTAAGGAATAAGTTTTATCAGAAGAGGAAAATTTATAGTTTGTCCTTGTTAATTCAAACAATATAAATTTTGCTCAAGACTTAAAGTCCTGATATAACTTGCTTAGTGAAACTATATTTTTCAACTATTAAGATTAGTTTCATAAAAATGCGATCCACCAAGGTATGGGGAAAAGTCAATGACAAAGAAGTATGCGCGTTTTTTACCTACAACAGAATCTTTCACTCTTGAAGATTTTCCATATTATTGGATTACTCAGGTCCATGCTCAATATGTTCAAAATATTGATAATGCCCTTAAAAAATATGGCCTCGATAATTCTCGTAGACGTATTATGCTTGCACTCAGTAGCAAACCTCATGCTAGCGTATCTGAGCTATCTGACATGATTATTTCAAAGATGTCCACGACAACTAAAATTGTTTATCGCTTAAAAGATGAAGGTTTAGTTGAAACATATTCTTGCCAAACAGATGGTCGAATTACACGTGTATATCTTACTGAACGTGGTATTGAAATGATCAGTAAAATTAATGATCTTACGAGTGTGGTACTTGAACAATCATTTGAAGGTATTACCCCCCTACAGTTAGAAAAAATGATGGAAAGTTTAAAAATGCTTTTAAAAAATCTATCGCGTTAGTTATTTTTTCATAATTTGCAAAATTTATTAGATTTAAAGCTCTCTCATGAGGGCTTTTTTTATACGTGATAATTATGATAAAGAACATGGATTTCATAAAGTAATCAATTAAACATTCTGCTTGTTGACTTGTTCTTTCAACTCCAGTAGAAACTCTTTTTTATTCTCTACATTGTAATGATAGGAAAAATGGCTAAAAGAAAATATAAAAGTGATAAGTTTCAGGTACGTCGTATTAATCGCCAATGGTGGGTACTTGAAAAGGACTTGGAAACTAACTGCTATGCTAAGCATGAACAAGTAGCTACAAAAACATTAGCTAATAATTATGCTGATGATTATATAGAGCAATACTATATGAATCTCTATATTCAACAACAGTTGAAAAAACCAGAAGCCGTATAAATAAAAAAGCCATTATGGCTTTTTTTTTATTTATAATTTAACAAGTTAATAACAAGTGAGATAATAAAATTTTGGCATAAAAAAAACCTACATCTTGGGGAAAATGTAGGCTATAAAATGCACAAAAAGGAATTATATATCCTTTTTGACAAAAAGAATTCTACGATATCATAAGACCTTATTTTATATTACTTTTGTAAAGTTAATAGTGCTTATTGTATTAATGCTTAATAACTTAAACTGATTCTTTATATAAATTTTTTAAAAGAAAATATTCAAAGTAATTCATTTTTTTCTTATTTAAATATTTTATTTGATATAAATTTCTCAGTTAAGCCTTCTATTACAGCTATATAAACACCTGTTTTAACAAGTTTTTTACAAAAATAAGCATAATTTTTTAAAGTTAAAACTCTATTTTTTATAATTTTCGTAAAATTAAAAGTTAATAAATAACATATGCATACATGAGTAATAACAGTTCGAGTTTAGAAAAACATTTATTCAAGTCTAAAAAAAAATCAAATATTCAGTTTTTATAGCTTTTGTGGGGACGACACAACTATTACAATACAGTTTATAAATAGTTTAACTCTTCAGCAGTTTTAGGCATGTTATGACTTCAATGTCGAACACTACCCAAAAGCACTTTATTGTTGAGCAGTTTCCTCTACCGACTTGGGTCAGTGATGAAAAGGGCTTAATTTTATACTGCAATACGGAGTGTACAAAGTACTGGCGCGATACTTCTCCTCCATTGTTTCAGCAATGGTTAGATTTCGTGTACCCTGCCGATTTAGAAGAAGTTAAAAATAAATGGTTAGATGCTATACGGCTCCAATCAAGAGTTGAGTTTAAATGCCGTCTTTTGCATAAGAGTCACCACTATCGATGGTGTAAACTTTCTATTCAATTGTCGAAATACCATGAATCTTCTCAGGAAAATGAATGGTTTGTTAGTTTCCTAGATATTGACCAAGATATTCAAGAACAACAAAGCTTACGCAAAGATATCGATATACAGAACCAAATGCTCGATATTAGTGTGGATTGTATTAAAGTTTTAAATACTGATGGTACAGTATCTCATATGAATAAATCAGGATGCCTTGCTCTAGGTGTACCTGTAAATGAAAAAAAATTTGGCATGCGATGGTTAGACCTTTTACCATCTCATATTCGTAAGCGTGGAAGAGTTGCTTTAAAAAAAGCCTTAGAAGGTAAAGTAGCTCGATTCGCTGGCATGAGTTGTTTACCTCATCAAGATCCTGAATATTGGGATAACATGCTTACCCCAATCCAGCATACAAATGGCGAAATTATTCAAATATTGTGTGTTTCCCGGAATGTCACTCAACAATATCTTACTGAAAACCGTTTAAGAGATATTAGTGAAAGAGATGAACTTACTGGATTATTTAATAGACGCTCATTTAAGCTTCAACTAAAACGTACTCTAGCCTACTCAAGGGAAACGCAAACAAGTGTAGGACTACTTTTAATTGATTTAGATCATTTCAAACACATTAATGACACCATAGGCCATAGTGCTGGTGATCACTTATTAAAAATACTATCCAAACGTTTTAATCAATGTGTAGACCATGAACGATGTTCTGTCGCTAGATTAGGTGGCGATGAGTTTGCAGTTATTGTCAGCCATCTAAAAAATGAAAATGATGTGCGCGAGCTTGCTGAAGTATTGCTTCAGCAACTTAATCAACCTATTACGTATGCCGGGAATGTACTCAACGGCGGGATGAGCATTGGCTGTGCCATTTATCCTCAAGATGCTGTTGATCAATCAAGTTTATTAAGCTGTGCAGACATGGCACTGCATGACTTAAAAGCTCGAGGTCGTGGCGGTATACGTATGTATAACCCGAGTATGATGCAATTAACCGAGGCAATCGCGTCTCAACTTAACATTGCCCGGCAGCTTATTCGTCACCATACCATCCAACCTTATTATCAACCTAAAGTTGATTTAAAAACACATACTGTCGTGGGCTTTGAAGCATTACTCCGTTGGCACACGACGTCGGCTCAGACAGGTTTACCTTCTCAGATTGCTGAAGCTTTCAAAGATTACGATTTAGCAAGTAAAATTGGTGAAATCATGCAACATCAAGTTTTGCATGATATGGCTAAATGGATAAAATTAGGTTTTCAGCCCCTTCCAGTATCTCTAAATGCTGCACCAGTTGAGTTTTTAAGAGATAATTATGCAGAACGGCTATTAAAAAAAATTAATCATCTTGAAATTCCTACACATTTAATTGAAGTAGAAGTTACTGAGCATATGCTTGGGGACCGTGGTTCGGAATATGTTATTCGCGCACTCAATAAACTAAAACAACATGGTGTACGCATTGCTTTAGATGATTTCGGAACAGGATTCTCTTCTCTAACACATATAAGAGATTACCCAATTGACTGTCTAAAAGTCGACTGTAGTTTTATACAAAAGATGCAAAATGACCCATCAATTTATTCAATTGTTCAAGCCATTGGCTTACTTGCTCCAAATCTCTCACTTGGTCTAATTGCAGAAGGCATTGAAACACCAGAACAAGAAGAATTACTTCTTCAATTTGGCTATAACATTGGACAAGGCTTTTTATTCGAACAAGCTATCGATGCCAATCAGGTTGTATCTATTCTCAAACAAGGTCAGGCTTACTTAGAAAGTCATTATTCAATGAGTTAATCTCTACCTTTAAAAAGTAGTCGCTCACTTTGCACACTAAAAACACACAATAGAAATCATAAAATTGGCGATAATATAACCATAACGATAACAAGCTTAGGTTCTTCAACAATAAATATTGTCATAAGACAATAAGGAGCAATATATGAGTTATCACCATATTTTAGTTCCAGTCGATGGTTCTCCTACTTCACTTATTGCGGTTAACCATGCTGCAAGCCTTGCTAAAGCGTTTAACAGTAAAGTCACTTTAGTATATGCGCTTACTATTGATCCTTTTATTTCAGTTGAAATCATCGATAGTACAGAAATTGCGCAAGATTACTTTAATAAAGCGAGAGCTTCGATTCAGGGCATCTTAGATCAGGCTAAAGAACAATTTAATCAACACGGAATTTCTGTTGAAACAAAGATTGTTGAGGGTCAAACAATTCACACAGAAATTATTAAAGCAGCAACTGAGCTAAAAGCTGATTTATTAGTAATCGGTTCTCATGGGCGAAAAGGTTTTAAAAAGTTTTTCTTAGGAAGTGTAACTCAAGCACTCTTAGGAGAAATCCATGTACCAGTGTTGGTCGTAACTGAATAAATACATCTAAAGTTATGTAAAAACCCAGCGATAGCGCTGGGTTTTTTGCGTAGATTACTTTCCGTTATACGTAAATTTAATGAGAGAACCTGGATTCTCTAAATTATTTGTTACCGAACCATCATCTTTTTGCACATTACCAGCCGTATCTGTCAGTACATATAGAATATTACCCTCCGGACTTGCAATCACATCACGATAACGGTTATTGCTTTTAAACATCGGGATAGCATCATCTAAAGTCACACTATACGTCGGGTCTAGCTTAATACGGAAAATTACCCCACGTTTTAAAGATGGTACCAATAATGTATTTTCCCATCCTGGAATCGCTTTTTTGCCTCCCGTATATACATATGCCGATGCCGGCGCGACTGTTGGCCAACAAACATAAGTCATATCACCACAAGTTGGATCATTGTAGTTATAGGTATCTTGAACGGTATACAACGTTTTCAAAGGGGCTATAAAGTTTTTACCAGTCCATTCGGATTCTTTAGTCACCGGAACCCCTTCAGCTACTTTTATTCCGTTTTGTCCCAAATCCTTAACTTGTGATTTATTGGTTGCAGCCGAATAGTTAGCATAAGCATAACCACTATCATCTTTATAACCCGCTACATTTGGCCAACCGTAGTTCCCACCTTTTAAAATGAGATTAATTTCATCATCAGAATTTGGTCCTTGCTCAGATTGTAAAAGCTTTCCGTTTGGAGCAAACGCTAAACCTTGTGGGTTACGGTGCCCTAAAGTGTAGATATGACTCACTACTCCGTTAAAGCTTGGGTTATCTTTGGGAATACTTCCGTCCAGATTTAGGCGTAATACTTTACCCATATATGTATGGTAGTCTTTACTATTGAGCTCTTGCTGGGTTGGAGTGTGCTGTGCCTGATTTGGTAAGAACAAATAAGCTAGCTGATTACGGCCTTGGTCACCAATTGT
Organism: Acinetobacter sp. RUH 2624; assembly: GCF_000162375.2. Classification (NCBI taxonomy): domain Bacteria; kingdom Pseudomonadati; phylum Pseudomonadota; class Gammaproteobacteria; order Moraxellales; family Moraxellaceae; genus Acinetobacter; species Acinetobacter sp. RUH 2624. The sequence continues at coordinate 1,352,168 of NZ_KI391939.1, forward strand.
ATAATAGATTTTTTGGTCTGGACCAATGACGAGACGACCCGACTGATGGTCTTTCGATGATGGCAAGCCAGCAATCAAATCGACAGGTTTTTCAAATGTATCTGTTGTTTTGTTATAGGTATATCTACGGATAATCGTTTGGTTAGGTAGTTCTTTTTCTGTAGATTTTGGATTTTTAAAAGTGCCCGAAATATAGATATAAGGGTTATGTTTAAAGTCAGGATGAAAAGCAAAACCTAATAAACCATTCTGACCATCAGCATCATTTACAATTTCAGGAACCTGAAAAACGGTTTTTGCGCTACCAGACTCAGGATTTACTCTCAAAATTTTGCCAGTCGCACGCTCGGTTAACCAAATCTGATTGTCTGGTCCCCATAACAAAGCATGAGGTTTATTCAAGTTAGACAGAATAACTTTTTTATCAAAATTTTGTGTTTTTGCTTTAGCAAATTGTGCTGGGGTAAGAGGAATATCCGCAAATGCCGTATTAAAGATAAATAGTTGTGGAGCACCTAAAAGAGTGATCTTCGCTAATAAATGTTTATTCATAATTCCACCTTATAAATTTTTTAAAGAGTTAACCCACACTAAAAATGTTTGATTTGTATGCGTTCTCTATATCTTTTGTATTATGATGAATAGCATATTTATTAAAATCCAAATTTCTGAAAGGCTCTGTTGCATAAAAGTAGCTATTCAAAACCAATAAATATCTTAGAAATGCCCTATGGTTCCCCCCTACCAATAATTCATTTATTTTTTAAAACGATTAATCCGAAGAAAATCTTTGTTAAAGTAATTGAAAAGTAAAAATTAATACTGAAACAAACAATTCAAATTATAAAAATATACATAACACAAAGCCAAAAGTTCCAAGCTAGGACTAAAGCAGAAATCAGGTTTAGTTATGTGTGCAAATTTTAAACCCCTTAAAAAAGCTCATGCTCATCAATTAGGCTTATTTGAACCTACTTTTGACTACAACTCGGATGTCTATCCAAGCGATGACTGTCCAATGATCTTATCTCAACAAAATGAATGGGAATGGAGAAAAGTTAAATTTGGTATGCTACCTCCATATGCAAAAGAAATAACTTTTAAATACGCAACTTATAATGCGAGGACTGAAACGGTTGAACAAAAACGTTCCTTTAAGCATGCGTGGTCACACGATCAATTCGCACTTATACCTGTTGAAGCTATTTATGAACCTAAATATATCAATGGAAAAGCTCATTGGTATGGCATATTCCGTCAAGATGGAAAGCCATTTACACTTGCAGCAATTTATGAAGAAACCATAATTGATAAGCAGAAAGTTAGAACAATGTCATTATTAACAATCAATGCAGATCGACATTCTTTTATGAAACAGTTCCATAAACCAGATGATGAAAAACGTTCAATTATTGTGATACCTGAAGATCTTAGAAATGATTGGTTAAATTGCAAGCATGATGAAGCCTCTGACTTTTTCCTAGATATGCCATTAAATGAATTTACGTCTCTGCCTAAAGTAGAGATGAACAAATCATAAAATAGTTAGATGCCTAATAAGTGAAGGTAGCAAGCTTAAATGGCTCCGCCTAATAACTTATGTTATCCTTCGCACCTCTTTAAAATTTCAAATTTTCATTATCCATGACACTTACGCCACCTTAAGTTTATTTACCCTTCTCTTTTGTAAATAACTCATCACTGTCTAGTGATGTGGTGTAGTCGCTTGTGTGTTGGTATATCACATCACTAGCCTTTCTAAAATTTAAAATTCTAGGCTATTTCCATGTTAACGAATCTTCGAGAACAATGGTTCTCTAATGTCCGTGCAGATATTCTTTCTGGGCTTGTTGTTGGTCTGGCTTTAATTCCAGAGGCGATTGCCTTTTCAATTATTGCAGGTGTAGATCCCCAAATTGGTTTATATGCATCTTTTTGTATTGCGGTTATTATTTCTTTTGTAGGTGGTCGTTCTGCCATGATTTCGGCAGCAACAGGTGCTATGGCCTTAGTCATGACGACCCTAGTGAAAGAACATGGTCTTCAGTATTTATTCGCAGCTACTATTTTGACGGGTGTCATACAAATCGTAGTGGGATATCTTAAGCTTGCTAAGCTCATGCGCTTTGTTTCTAAATCGGTTGTGATGGGTTTTGTAAATGCTCTCGCCATTCTCATTTTTATGGCTCAACTACCAGAGTTAATCAATGTAAGTTGGCACGTCTATCTATTAGTCGCTATTGGTTTAGCAATTATTTATCTATTCCCTTATGTACCAAAGCTTGGAAAATTTTTTCCATCTCCCCTTATATGTATTGTTATAGTCACATTACTTACCCTCCTTTTTGGTATTGATGTGCGAACAGTTAGCGATATGGGAGCACTACCAAATACTCTACCTATTTTTTTAATTCCAAATATTCCTCTTAATCTAGATACACTTCTTATCATTCTTCCTTATTCATTAGCGTTAGCTGCAGTTGGCTTACTTGAGTCGATGATGACAGCCACAATTGTTGATGAAATGACGGATAGCCCGAGTAATAAATTTAAGGAATGTAAAGGTCAAGGTATTGCCAATATTGCCTCGGGTTTTATGGGTGGGATGGCTGGATGTGCAATGATTGGACAATCAATGATTAATGTTAAATCAGGTGGCCGTACACGCTTATCTACTTTATGTGCAGGTATATTCTTGCTGATTTTAGTCGTATTTTTAAGTGATTGGTTGAAAGTTATTCCTATGGCTGCACTTGTTGCTGTCATGATTATGGTATCAATCAGTACTTTTGAGTGGAGTTCACTTACGCAATTTAAAACTCATCCTAAAAGTAGCAATATCGTCATGATTGCAACCGTTGTAGTAGTTGTAGCTACTCATAACCTAGCACTAGGCGTATTGACGGGTGTATTACTTTCCGCGCTTTTCTTAGCGAATAAACTTGAAAATGATGTACACGTGATAACCTCATTAGAAGGCAACTATCGTTTATATGATTTAAGAGGACAAATCTTTTTTAGTTCTTCAGATAAATTCATGCAAAGCTTTAACTTTAAAGAAGAAGTAAAAGAAGTCATTATTGATCTGACTCATTCACATATTTGGGATATCACTTCGGTTGCAATGCTTGATTCAGCAGTGGAAAAGTTTCAAAAGAATGGCATACAAGTTACTGTACGTGGTTTAAACGAAGCCAGTTCAGTCATGATTGACAAGTATGGTACACATGCAAAAATTTAAAAAAGGTCCTGCGGGACCTTTTCAATCATAGAGAATTATATTTTTAAGGAGATTTATATAATAAACGGTTTGGGCTACCAGATGGATTTTTCACCACATCACTAGTCGCTTGATTTAGCAGATTGGATGTTATCGTTTGAGGTGTAGCTGTAGGTGTACTTTGAAAAAGTTCAGCAACTACTCCAGCAACATGTGGAGTTGCCATGGAAGTGCCATTTAATACTTTAGTGGCCGTATTACTCCCAATCCAAGAAGAGTTAATTTGACTTCCGGGCGCAAAAATATCAACACAGCTTCCGTAGTTAGAATAGCTTGCTCGAGTATCAGTATTGTCAGTTGCAGCAACTGTAATTGCATTACTTGTTCTAGCCGGAGAAGAAGTACATGCATCTGTATTTGAGTTACCAGCAGCTACGACCATTACATAGCCATTATTATATAAGTTTTCTACTGCACTATCTAAAGAAGAGCTTGCCGCCCCACCTAAGGACATGTTTACAACAGCTGGTTTACTTCCATTTTTCAAAATCCAATCTAAACCAGCAATAACATTACTCGAAGCACCGGAACCATCACATCCTAAAATCCGAACAGGGACAAGTTTTACATTCTTGGCAACACCATAAGTGGTACCACCTACCGTTCCAGCAACATGTGTGCCGTGCCCATTACAATCAGTCGTACCATTACCATCAGATATTGCTGTATATCCATTTAATACACGACCTGAAAATTCTTGATGAGTAGACAATATACCAGTATCAACAATATAAGCTGTTGTCCCGGTACCAGTTTGCGAATAAGAATATGTTGAATTTAATGGTAAAGCTTTCTGATCAATACGATCTAGTCCCCAATCAGGATTAGTTTGTGTCGTTGCATCAATATTCACTACAGTATCATTTTCTACAGAAAGAACTTGAGGGTTCTTTTTCATCGCTTCAATGAACGCTGTGCCTGCAGTATCAGGTAAATAAATTGCAAAACCTTTAAGAGCACTGTCGTAGCTTTGTAAAATTCTGCCACCATGCTGTTTTGCAATATTCTGTGCAAAATCTTTCGCAGGCCCAATATCCTTATTCAAAATGACAATATATTGATTTTTAATAATTCCTTTTGCTTGAGAAGAATCTATTGCAGAATTTAAAAGATTAGGTGCCGCATAAGCTAAATGAGTCGCAGCCATTGAAAGAAAAACAGCAGAAACCTTGCGAATCTTCATGTGTATCTCCATATATTATATTTCAAGTATTTTTATGATAAATAATAAATTTTTTATTTCAGGATTAAATTCAAGATGGAAATCTTAAAGATTTTTATCTGTTTTTAAACCTAAATCATATTTTCATAATTTTTTATTCCACACAATATGCTTCAACTTTTTCAATAAAAATTGTGATAGAAATCTAATTTAAATTTATATATTTTATTTTTTTATAGTGAGATGTATTTTATTATTTTGGAGAAATAAAATAAAAAAAATAATCATAATGAGCAATACTATAGTTGCTAGTGATAAGTAAGTTCCAACAGTATTAAAACTTTTCAAAAACTTCAAAATATCCATAACAATATGATAATTAATAAATTAGTAAAATTATTTCAAAATTTATCAATTCATGCAACTCCAAGTAATTTACAATTTTTTTAACTATAAGTCATACGTATAATAAATGTATAGATATTTTATTTACTCTAATTACCATTTAAACTATCTAATTCTAATAATTTTATTTAAATAAATTAATTTTATGAAAAAATCTTTTAATAAAAAATACCCTCATATCTAAAATATGAGGGTATTAAAATAAACAACTTTACAGACGCAGTATATGCATAAGTAAATATACACCTTTAAAGATATATTTACAATGCTTCTTTAAAATTTTCATTTAATTCGACCTGATCCTTCCTACTAACTGCTGCTTTAGTATGCTAAATATTTTTTAGCTAAGGATGATGCAAAATAAAAAAGTCCGTATCTTGGGAAGCTACGGACTATAAAACTCATCTAAGCAACAGCTAAACAGTTTGTCGATTAGAGAGAAAACACTATCCTTTTAATCTAATTGAGTTATTAATTTAGGTCAACTTGAAATCAAACATAGTGATAAAAAGCCACTTAAATGTGAACTATTCTACATTTTCACTTAAACATAACCAAAAATATATATTTATTTCAAATTTAATAAAACATATTATTTGATGCAGCATCTCTTAGCAAAAAACAAGCTATTGATTTAAATAGTAAAATATAATTAAACTATTCTTATAAAGTTCAGCGCCTACATCCATATCTATTTAAATATATATTTAAAATAGTAGTCTAAAATGGAATAATGATTAACTCCAGAAATAGTCTCGAAAGAAACTAACTCATGACCAGTACTACATCTGTGCTCAAAATAATTTTGGCTTTGCCACTGCAATTCACTTAGCTCCAACTCTCCACACAAAATCCTACAAGGTATATCAGTCTGCTGTTTCTGATAAATAGGGCTATATTTCAAAATATCCTCTTCTGATAAGTTTAATGCATGATTTAAATGAGTCTCCTTTATAGGAGATAAATCATAAATACCACTTAATAAAGCCAATTCTGATAATAAAGGATGGTTTAAACAGTAAGCATCCGCTGAACGCCATCGCCAAGTTTTAACGGGGTTCAGGTTTCCAGCGGTGAGGTAGTAATTCTTCTATTTGAGGCACTTTATGTGTTGGCAACCTTTTCAGCACATCACTTAAATAGGCATACGGATCCAAGCCATTCAGCTTTGCTGACTGGATTAAAGTCATGATATTGGCAGCTCGTTGACCACTGCGCAGCGAACCTGCAAATAGCCAGTTCTTACGCCCCAAGGCCCAGGGACGCATTTGGTTCTCTATCCAATTATTGTCAATGGGTAGATTGCCATCATCCAGATAGCGGCTTAAAGCAGTCCAACGTTTTAGGCTGTAATTGATCGCCCGGGCGGTTGGAGAACTCGATGGCACCGTCAGTTGATGTTGGTTGAGCCATTCATATAGTTGTTGCATGACCGGTTGACTATGCTGTTGTCGGTATTCGCAGCGGTCTTCCGCTGTACCATCCGTCTTTTTTCTTAATTCTGCTTCTATCGCATATAATTTCTGAATCAGCACTAATGCCTGTTCAGCGACCTGACTTTTCTTGGTCACATGTAGTTCATGGAATTTACGACGTGCATGTGCCATGCAGCCCACCTCAATGACCTGACCTGATCTAAAGCGTGCTTTATAACCACTGTAATCATCACAGACCAAATGACCCTGCCAGCCTTTCAGGAAGTCTTCAGCATGCTGGCCAGAACGGCTATCTTGAAAGTCATAGATCACTGCCTGAACTGGATTGTACTGTGTGCTGGCATAGGCCCAGACATAACCTTTTTTGGGCTTTTTCTCATTTTCACCCATCTGCATGACCGTCACCGGTGTTTCATCTGCATGGATCACCTGCTGTTGCAGTACCACCTGTTTTAAGGCATTGGCCAGAGGTTCCAGTTCCACCCCACAGCGGCCAATCCAGTCAGATAACGTTGATCTAGACAGATCAACACCTGCGCGTAGAAAGATTTGACGTTGACGGTACAAAGGCAAATGATCGGCATACTTTGACACCAGCACATGGCTAAGCAATTCAGGTGAAGCAATGCCTTTATCAATCACATAGGCTGGCATCGCTTGCTGAGTCAGAGTGTCACACTGATCACAGACCCATTTACCACGCACATGCTGTTCCTTATAGAACTGTGCCGGTCTGAAATTCAGTTTTTCACTGACATCTTCACCGATACGACGCAAGGTACAGCCACAACTGCATTGTGTTGATTCAGGTTCATGCTCAATACGGAGGGTGTGTAGATGATCTGGCAACAGCCGACGTTTAGGTTTGTTGACTGGGGCTTTCTGTGCAGCTGCATTGGTTTTATCTGCATTCAGTCGTTCCAGTTCCAGATCAACCGCTGCAATATCTTCTTCAACCGCTTCATCCCAGAGATGGATTTGTTTTGCGGTTAGATGTTCATTTTTACTGCCGAATTTATGCTGTTTAAATAGTGCAAGCTCATGCTCGTATTTTTGATTGAGAATAGAAAGATGTTGAACTTTAGAATCTAATTGCTGATTGGTGACTTCAAGATGTTGAACTCTGGCATCTAATTGCTGATTTGATTGTTCCAGTTGTTGTTTAGATTGTGCCAGAGACTGATGCTGCATCGCCAACTGTCTGGTAAATTCCAGCAGTTGTTCATGGGTCAGTTGGCTTAAATCAGGCAGCGTATTCATGACCGCAGTATGCCTGAGGTCATGATGCAGAGGAAATAGAACGTTTGGAGAATAGCAGAATGGATGAGCCTGGTTTAGAGCATTGTTACCACTTGCTGCAGTCCGATTCTTTGCCAGGGCAAACCCTGGATCAGTGCCTGTAACTGCTCCGGGCTGATCGCCATACTTTCACCCTGGTGAACTTTAGCCCAGTGGAATTTCCCCTGTTCCAGCCGCCGGGCACACAGCCAGATACCCAGTCCATCATGCACCAGCACTTTCATACGATGGCCACGCTTATTACAGAACAGGTAAGCGCAATGCGGTTTGATGTAGCCAAAGGCTCTCAGCACCTGAGCCATGGCTGTATCCATCCCTGCACGCATGTCCATCGGCTGGGTAGACAACCAGATCTCATCAATACGAATCATTGAGTCAAACCCTGGATCAGCAACAGTAATTCAGTTACTGACTCCACCGGCCAGTCGATCTCGATCATCTGATCCCTTGCGGAACTTGGTGCCTCATGTAATGGAATCCTGATATGAGCGACAGCTTTCTTCTCTGGCACAGGTGGTAGAGGTGCTTCTTGTTTGACTGGAGTCGGGTGAAGAATGACCGGAAGAAAGTCAGTCTGTGGAATGGATGGGGTTTTTAATGCAGGGGGCATTGATCTGGACTGACGAATCCATTTATGTAGCAGATTGGCATTGATCTGATGTTGCATTGCTACCTTGGCCACTGATGTATCTGGCTGCTGGCATTGCTGAATAAGTTGATGTTTAAATTCAGCTGTGAAGGTTCGACGGGGCTTTTTTAGCGTTGGTGCACTGTCTATAACTGTCTTTAAATCCATAAATAGGTGTCCACTTAAATTTAAGTGGACACTATCGCGGTATTAATGAGTTAGAAAAAGTGGGGTTCAGCGGACGCTTACTTTAAACATACAGCTGCAAGATGTGCACCTGCTGAATGCCCCACTAATTGAACTTCATTCGTTTTCCAATTTTGTTTAGCAATAAAATCTAGAGCTTTCTGAATTTGCATAATCATTTCTGAAATATGACTTTGAGGAGCCAAGTCATATTCTAAAAGTACACACTGGGCTCCTTTTGCCAATATATACGGCACTATAAAAGCAAAATCCGATTTATCACACCACTGCCAATAGCCTCCATGAATAAAAATCACGGTTTTATTGGTGTGTTCACAAGGAAAAAAATCCATCGTTGATCGGTTCTGTGAACCGTACTTTATATCTTTTATATGGTGATAGGTCTGATAACTCAGCAAGCTTCTATACTGAAAGCTTGCTAGTATTTCCCCTTCATTTGCTACCGTTGTAGCATTATCGTATTTTCTCATATAGCGATCACTTCAACGTTTCTTCACCAGAATTGAGATTTAGCTTTACAGTTGAACGTTTTAAGTAAAAGCAAAATATCAGAACAAGAACTAAAGGCACTCCAAACTGTAAAGTGGATTTAAACTCATTGGTAAACCAGGTAGTTACTGTAATACTTAAAATCGCAATAAACCCAAACAACGAGATAAATCGACTAGCGGGAATTTTAAATTTTAGCTCGATGTTTTGCTGTGTCATTTGTTTTCTAAAAAACATATGTGTCACAAAGATACTGCCCCAAGTGAACAATGCACCAAACATCGATAGCGCAATCATAATTGGAAACGCAGAAGCCGGATTAATCGTATAAACAATACTAGCAATACCAATCCCTACCGCAGATAGCAACAGCGCATTTACTGGCACACCATTACTACTGATTCGGCCAAAAACTTTTGGAGCATCACCTGCACGTGACAAACTAAACAACATACGGGTTGAAATATAAAGCATGCTATTCATCGCAGATAAGGCAGCTACAATTACAATAAAATTTAAAATACTATCTGCATATGGGATACCAACAATCTTCATGACCATAACAAAAGGACTAGTTGCATCTGCTCCAATCAGAACAGTCCACGGCACCAAAGTAACGATTTGAAATAAGGATAATAAGTAAAATAAAATGAGTCGTAGCGCTGTGCTTTTAAATGCCTTTTTTACTGCTTTTTCAGGGTCTTTAGCTTCACCAGCTGCGACAGCAATCATTTCTATACTTAAGTAACTAAATATAGAAATAATGACTCCGATCCATACTCCACTAAAGCCATTTGGAAAAAAGCCCCCATGACCTCTCAAATTAGTAACTACTTGATTCATTCCCTGATTACTTTGCGTCAATATACCAATAGATAAAAGAATAAATACGATAATGGCAAAAACTTTAATTGTGGAAAACCAGTACTCGACTAACCCGAAGGCTTTTACACTATAGGCATTTACAACAAGTAAGGTGAGTGAAAAAAATCCAATCCAGACCCAAGAGCCTACATTCGGAAACCAGAGCTTCATATAATCAGCAACGGCGGTAATTTCGGTACCTACAGCCAGCACAATACAAGCCCAGTAACAGTAGCGAACTAAAAAACCAGCAAGTGGACTTATATAATGTTCTGCATATGCACCAAATGAGCCCGAAGTAGGATGCTGAACCGTCATCTCAGCCAAACAAGCCATAAGTGCAAAAGCAATTAAACCACCAATCGCATAGCTGACTATAACTGCGGGACCTGCAAAGCTAATTGCAAATTTGCTTCCCATAAATAATCCGGTTCCAATTGCTCCACCAATCGCAATCATCCCCATCTGTTTTGCAGATAACTTTTTATGCAGCCCAGCTTCTCTATTTTGTATTTCATCAAAATTACTCATAGGCCCTCCTAGCCATTTGTTTTATTTTGATTCCTTATATCAGGTCACTTCACCGCGAACTAAATAACGCTTGTTTTTCCACTCACTATTCAGCATGGTTTCTTTTAAATGCTGTACTGCATTCCAGATATCTTCAAAGCCCAGATACAAAGGTGTAATACCGAATCTCAAGACAGCAGGTTCACGATAATCACCAATCACGCCACGTGCGATAAGTGCCTGAATGATTTCATAACCAAACTCATGGCGATAACTGACATGACTACCACGATATTTATGATCTAAAGGAGTAATTAACTCAAATCCAAATTCAGAACATTCTTGCTGTACCAGCTGAATGAATAAATCAGTTAATTTCAGCGATTTTTCACGGATTTTTTGCATATCAGCATGCAGGAAAATATCTACTCCGCACTCAATCAGACTCATAGAAATAATTGGCTGAGTCCCACATAGATAGCGACGAATACTATTCGCTGGTTCATAATGCTGGGCCATATCAAATGGCTTTTTATGACTCCACCAACCGGATAATGGTTGCCAAAACTGATCACGGTGTTTTTCATTGACCCATAACAATGCTGGAGAACCAGGTCCACCATTTAAATATTTATACGTACAACCAATCGCGAAATCACTATCAGCTTGATTAAGATGCATAGGCGCAGCACCAACTGAGTGACATAAATCCCAAATAACTAGAGCATCTTGAGAGTGAATCTGTTTATTAATAGATGTCATATCGTAGAAATACCCAGTACGATAATTCACATGAGAAAGAACTACTACAGCAACATCTTTTTCTAGAACTCGAGCTAAGTCTTCTACTCCATCAATCAATTCAACTTGATAGCCCTTTTGAATTAAATCAATAAAACCTTCAATAATATAAATATCTGTTGGGAAAGCATCCTTTTCCGCAACAATTATTTTATGTTCAGGAAATTTTTCAGCCTGAATTTTTACCGCTGCTGATAAAACTTTAAATAAGTTTAGTGTAGTTGAATCTGAAATAACAACTTCACCCTGTTCTGCACCAATCAATGTGGCTACCTTATCGCCCAGTCTAGTAGGTAGCCCCCACCAATCAGCCTTATTCCAACTATTGATCAGATCTTCTCCCCATTCTTGGGAAATAATATGCTGAGCGACAGACAAAGATTTCTTTGGTCTAGCGCCTAAAGAGTTACCATCTAAATAAATGACACCTTCTGGTAATGCAAATTCATCTTTAAATTTTTTGAGTTCGTCTTCCTGATCCCAATACAAACACTGTTCACGAGTAATCATTTGGTATTGCACCTATTTCAACATTTCCTTTGTATTTGAATTTTATCATGGTGATTCTTTCGATTTATTCGATAATATTTGATCAAAAACAGATAATTTCGTATAGAATTCTAATTAAAATTAAAAAACATGTATGGAATTCGAAAATGAATGTAGATGCAATTGATTTAAAAATTTTGAAGTATTTACAAGATAATGCCCGCTTAAGCAATCAAGGACTTGCTGATCTCGTTAATCTTTCAGCCTCTGCTTGTCACAGACGTGTCAAGATTTTAGAAACCAACGGAATTATTGAAAAATATCAAGCGAAAGTTAATTATGAAAAATTAGGAATAAAAATTGAGGCGATAGTTGAAATAAAACTTGCTCAACTCACCGAAAATGACCACAACTTTTTCTTAAGCCAGATCAAGAATTTTGATGAAGTCATTAATGCCTATATCATTACAGGCGAATGTAACTATGTACTGCATGTGGCCACTAAAGATCTAAATTCTTTTTCTCATTTTGTTATTAATACACTCAATAAAATTAAAGGAGTGATAAGCATTAATTCTAAGATTATCTTACAGAAAATTATACAAAAGCCACTCTAGACTATGTGGTTAAATTAAAAATTATATTTAAAGAGCTTTTACCATGATCGAAACCAAACGTTTAATCTTAAGACAATGGAAAGAAACTGATGCTACCTCCTTTATCGAAATGGGTTTAGATAAAGATGTTATGCGTTTTTTTCCAAAGCTTTTATCTGCTACTGAAAGTATAAATTTAATTCAAAGAGCATCGGCCCTTATTGATGAAAAAGGTTGGGGATTTTGGGCTTTAGAATTAAAAGAAAACCATGAATTTATCGGTTTTATTGGTCTACATGACCAACCAGAACAATTTGATTTTTCTCCATGCATTGAAATTGGCTGGAGACTTGCTACAAAATATTGGAAAAAAGGTTATGCCACAGAAGGAGCAAAAGCAGCTTTGGACTATGCCTTTAATGTTCTGAATAAAGATAAAGTGGTTTCTTTTACAGCAACGGTAAATAAGCCATCACAAGCCGTCATGGAAAGACTAGGAATGTGTAAAGTTAAACACTTCAATCACCCCAAGCTTCCAGATGGACACGCCCTTCAAGAACATGTTCTTTATGAAATAAATAATCCTAATTTTGGGTTATAAAGGTGTAAAATAGGATATATTTCAACCGTTCCAATGAATATAAAATAAAGGTTATTCATCGAAGTCATAACCTACCGAAGTGGAATGCTCCCAATATTCATTAATTTTATCTGCAATAGCTTCCTTATCCATTGTAGTTAAAACATAGAAAAGTTTTGCCTCTTTGTTTTTCCTCAAAATTAATAAATTGTAATAGTCATATTCGGGGCCATTTAGCCCCAATGATGGCTGTTCTTCACAATGCTTCTCAGCCTTGTAATGCCATTCAAGTTTATAAGTATCAATACCATTAGCAGCATTGATCACTATGCCATCATTGGCTCCGCCAATAAATCCAATTTTCATTGCCTGCTCTAAATTGTTATTCGGATAATTTTTAATATAACTTTAAACAAGTACGGTTCAATTTATAAAATGTTTGCCAATACGTATCCTATGTAAATCAAAATAACGAATTCATTATTTCATGGCACGTAAATATTCATAAGCCTCTTTTTCATTACTCTCTAGATGAACTGTTGCTTCTGTCTCATCATTTAAAGTTTCATTTATTATTTTGGTACCTTCATAAGAAATTTGATGACCTATTTGGAAATCTGCTCCTAATGCATCAATCACAATGAATTGTCCAGCAGCATTTGAAGCTATAAAAAAACTATTATTACGATAGCCATATCTAATTGTATATAAGCCCACTTTTATTCCAACTTTTAATAATATTTAAATAATGATAATTCCATAGAGTTCATAGAAAAGCAAAAATACTTATCAAAAAATGATCTCCTAACAAATACAACTCTATATTTTTTAATATATTTTTATTAATCCTCCACACTATTCCTTTTATATAAATATTTTTCAAAAAATTTGTTTCAGCGATCTTATTGAGTAGTCTAAATCTAAGAACTCTCTTGTTATCTCTCTGTTTACCTAGTACAGACTATTTAAATTATAAAATGATGAAATAACCATAAATCAGTCCGTTTTATCGTCTTTAATGATTATAATCTTAAATTACTTTTCTTCCATGTCTGTTTCAATTGGAGCTCTCAAAACATGCATAAAATAGTGCTTTTCGATATGGACGGAACTTTATTGGATTTGGCTTTCGATGATTTTATCTGGAATGAATGCTTACCTGAACGACATTCTCAGACGCATCAAATCCCTTTAACACAAAGCCATGAAATATTAAGCCAGTTTTATCGTAGCAATAAACATACTCTTTCCTGGTATTCTTCACAGTATTGGACAAAAACGACAGGTGTAGATGTTTTAAATCTTCAAAAAGAATTTCAGCATAAAATTAAAGCACGATCAGGATGTATGGAGTTACTTAATACTCTGAAAGAACAAGGCTATCAATGCTGGTTAGTGACCAACGCAGACTGTGCAAGCTTACAGTTAAAACTTGATAACATCCCTATTCAAGATTTTTTTGATGTGATTGTATCTAGTGAACAAATTGGTTATGCGAAGGAAGACCTTAAGTTTTGGCAAGAATTACAAGGCTTGCATTATTTTGAACCCCAAAACACTATTTTTTTAGACGATACTATTCAAGTTTTAAAAACTGCAGAAAAATTTGGTATAAGACACTTGTTTACTATCTTACAGCCCTCAACTCTTAAGAGTAAAAGACAGCTACAAGATTTAGAGTATAAAGCACTAGATCAGCTTACAGAGCTACTGTCTATTTTGAATCAAACTGATAGAAAGGATAATGATGTCAAAATTGCGTGAAAACGATGCTGTAGAAACCATGCGTGTCGACAAATGGTTATGGGCAGCACGTTTTTTTAAAACCCGTTCTATTGCTAAAGCTGCAATTGAAGGGGGAAAAGTGCATCACAATAATGAACGTGTAAAAGTTTCTAAAGAAATTCGTGTTGGAATGGAACTTGTTGTTCAACAAGGTTTTGATAAAAAGACAGTTGTTGTTAAAGCACTTTCCAATACCAGAGGACCGGCTCCTATTGCACAACAGCTTTATGAAGAAACCGAAGTAAGTATTGCAAGACGGGAGTTGATTGCTTCGCAACGAAAATTGCATAATCTAGCTCGACCTGACCATAGACCAAGCAAGAAAGATCGGCGACAAATCAATCGGTTTAAACAGGATAACGATCAACATTATGAAGACCACTGGTCATATAATGATGAATAAAAACGTCGAGTTGTGTCGCACTCACATATACAATATATAGAAGCTAGAGAAAAAATCTGTCAGTATTAGCCCTGTGAAACAAGTTGAGATTCAATGCATCCACTTGGGTTAAACGTGATGAACATAGAGTATTGAGGTTTTTGAGATGGATGAGAATAAAAGCAAAGCATTACAAGCCGCTTTGAGCCAAATTGAGAAACAATTTGGTAAAAATACGGTTATGCGTCTCGGTGACAACACTGTTCAAGCAGTTGAAGCCGTATCTACAGGTTCTTTAACTTTAGACATCGCATTGGGGATTGGTGGTTTACCAAAAGGCCGTATTATTGAAATTTATGGTCCTGAATCTTCTGGTAAAACCACAATGACATTACAAGCAATTGCTCAATGTCAAAAGTCTGGTGGTACATGTGCCTTCATCGATGCAGAGCATGCCCTAGATCCTCAATATGCACGTAAGCTTGGTGTAGATATTGATAACCTACTCGTTTCACAACCTGATAATGGTGAGCAAGCGCTTGAAATCGCTGATATGCTTGTTCGCTCAGGTGCAATTGATTTAATCGTTGTGGACTCAGTAGCTGCTCTTACACCTAAAGCAGAGATTGAAGGCGAAATGGGTGACTCTCATATGGGTCTACAAGCACGTCTTATGAGCCAAGCACTTCGTAAAATTACTGGTAACGCTAAACGTTCAAACTGTATGGTTATCTTTATTAACCAAATCCGTATGAAGATTGGTGTTATGTTTGGTAGCCCAGAAACCACGACTGGTGGTAACGCTCTTAAGTTCTATGCTTCAGTTCGTCTAGATATTCGTCGTATTGGTCAGGTAAAAGAAGGCGATGAAATTGTTGGTTCAGAAACTAAAGTTAAAGTCGTTAAGAATAAAATGGCTCCTCCTTTTAGAGAAGCTATTTTCCAAATTCTATACGGTAAAGGTACTAACCAATTAGGTGAACTTGTAGATTTGGCAGTACAGCAAGATATCGTTCAGAAAGCTGGTGCATGGTATTCATATCAAGGCAATAAAATTGGCCAAGGTAAGAATAATGTGATCCGCTATTTTGAAGAAAATAAACACATTGCTGAAGAGATTGAACGCAATATCCGTGAGCAATTGTTGACTACAGGTACAAATGGCACAGTGCAAATTGAAGATGATGAAGAAGAACCAGATCTTTTATTAGAATCTTAATTACACCTAAGTCATAAAAACGCCCTTCGGGGCGTTTTTTACAAGGAAATATATATGTTCAAAAGAAACAATGAACAATCTCAACAGCGTCCACCACTCACTGGCCAGCGTTTGCGCTCATATGCTTTTGCTTTACTTACTCGACGAGACTACTCTAAAGCAGAACTCATTGAGAAATTAGCCCGTTATGCACAAAATATAGAAGAAGTGAACCAACTCGTTGAAGAGTTATCTGAACAAAATTACCAAAGTGATCAGCGTGTTGCTGAGCAAATGCTTGCAAGTCAGATTCGTAAAGGTAAAGGACCGAAACGCATTCAACAAGCTTTAAAAACTAAACAGATCGAAAATGATTTAATTGCCGACGAAATTCACGAAATTGATTGGGTAGAACAAGCTTATCAACTTAAAGTTAAGAAGTTTGGAGAAGAGATAGAGAAAGACCCAAAACTTAAAGCAAAGCAGATTAGATTTCTACAATATAGAGGATTTGATTTAGATGTAATTTTAAAAGCGATCCAAAGAAAATTGGATTAAAGGAATGGTGGCAACCCCACTAGCAAAACTTCGGCACATCATAGATCTGCTACCGTTGCTACCTTCCGGTCCTGGCGGGGTTCACAGAGTACAATTGCGAAGCCACCAGCGGGGCTACCATTGCAAAACAAAGTATAGAGATTTTTAAAAGAGTTGCAACCCTTCTCTGGCTTTTTCAGCAAGTTTTTGTTTCGATTGATTAATTCATCAGCAAAAATTGCTTAAACCCCCCAAAATGTAGTTTTCTGAACTTATGCTCTTTTCTTATTTTGCATAAAATATGCTTGAAGATTGTAAACTATCCTTGCATTTAAACTGTTAACTGCTTTAATTGCATTGATCAATGAAAAACCTTAGATATTTAGAGAATTGTTTTTATATTCCTGTGTCAAGGTGGCTTTTATATAAAATTATGGATTTATACACATGCAAATGAAGAAGCATTCTTTATTATTTATTGCCTTAATGAGTACCACTTCTCTATACGCAAACATTCCTATTGAGTCTCGTGGTTTAAGTCAAAATGATGGCAGTGCATCTAATACTTCTTCAAACAATATTTCAGTTCCTACAAACTTAAACTGGGAGCTTATGCAAAAAAATCAACAACTAGAAAATGATATCCGCACTTTAAGAGGTCAATTAGAAGAACAAGCGAATGATATTGACCAATTAAAAAAAGACCTTGCGAATAGATATACCGATTTAGATCAACGTTTAGAATTATTACATCAAAAAGTTGACCCTGATAGTACTACACAAGAAGACGGTACAAATACCAATACTAATAGCGCCACACCTGCTAGTCCATCAGTATCCCAATCTCAGCC
The DNA here is from genome assembly GCF_000162375.2 of Acinetobacter sp. RUH 2624. Classification (NCBI taxonomy): domain Bacteria; kingdom Pseudomonadati; phylum Pseudomonadota; class Gammaproteobacteria; order Moraxellales; family Moraxellaceae; genus Acinetobacter; species Acinetobacter sp. RUH 2624. The sequence continues at coordinate 1,369,667 of NZ_KI391939.1, forward strand.
TGCAGATGGAAATAAAGTAGTTGCCGCCCCATCTCAAACGTCTGAACAACAATCTAATACACCAGTAACCAACACTCAACCAGCGACTACTGCTCAAAACCAATCTAATCCACTTGAATTAGAAAAAGCCGCTTATACAGTAGCTTTAGATGCTTATAAACAAGGTGGAGCAAAAAAAGCAATTGCTCCGATGCAAAACTTTATTAAAAACCATCCTAACAGTATTTATACAGGCAATGCTTATTTCTGGTTAGCCGAGTTTCATTTAGCTACAGACCCGGTGAACTACAATGAAGCAAAGAAAAACTACAATATTGTCGCTAGCCAATATCCAAACTCTAGCAAGGCACCTCGAGCACTCTATCAACTATATAGTATTGCCAAAGATGTCGATAAGAATACTGTATCAGCTAATCAATACAAAAATAAGTTACTTACTCAATATCCTAAATCTGAAGAAGCTAAATTCTTTAAAAAATAATTTAGGCATAAAAAAAGACACTGTTAAAACAGTGTCTTTTTTTATGCCTTATTGATTAGCGTACAATTCCACGCTCGGATTGCTCAAGAGAGTCAATTAATAATTGAGCTTCTGGAACAGAAGGCAAAATTTCACTTTTAATTTGCTCAACAGCTTGAACAGAGGTTAGACCAGATTTAAATATCAATTTATAAGCTTCTCTTAAGCCCTGAATTGTATTTTTAGACCAACCTTTTCTTCGCATACCTTCAATATTTATACCAAAGGCATGCGCAGGATTACCAGAAGCCATAACATAGGCTGGTACATCTTTAAGAATCAGTGAGGCCCCACCAATCATGCTATAAGAGTCAATCTTACAGAATTGATGAATTCCAGAATTACCACCGACAATAACATGATCACCAATATGTACGTGTCCAGCAACACCAACATTATTAGCAAAGATATTGTGATCACCTACAATACAGTCATGTGCAATATGAGTATTTACCATCAATAGGTTATGACTACCTATCTTAGTCAATGAATTATCTTGCACAGTGCCTCTATGTAAGCTGCAATGTTCGCGAATTAAATTATTGTTACCAATTTCAAGCCAAGTTTCTTCACCTTTATATTTGAGGTCTTGACAAACTTCGCCAACACTTGCAAATTGAAAGATCTCATTATTTTGACCAATTCTGGTAAAACCACCTACTACCACATGAGAATGTAATTTAGTACCAGCACCAATAGTCACTTGAGGACCAATAACACAATAAGGTCCGATTTGAACATCTGAAGCAATCACTGCAGATGGATCAATAATGGCGGTAGAATGGATTAAATCGTGATTGCTCATGCCTGCTCTGTTTTTTGGTGTGAAATCATAATCTCAGCGGTTGCCGCTACAATGCCATCAACGCTAGCTGTACAATTGTATTTGTAAATACCGCGCTTCTGCATTACCAACTCGGATTTTAATACAAGTTGGTCGCCTGCAACTACTTGTTTTTTAAATCTAACTCTTTCTGCACCAGCAAACAGGAACAAAGAACCTGGTTTTGGCGTCTCATTGTTCATAATAAAACCTAGAACGCCTGAAACTTGAGCTAGTGCTTCAACAATTAGAACACCAGGCATAATTGGATATTCTGGGAAATGTCCTTGTAGAAACTCTTCATTGATAGAAACATTTTTATAACCAACAATACTATTGTCAGTAACTTCAATCACACGATCAACCAATAAGAATGGGTAACGATGCGGCAAATATTGACGAATCGTTTGAATCTGCATTGGTAATTCAGGGATGGCAAATTTAGGTGTAGTTGACTCGGTCATAATATTCTATTTACGCAAATTAAAAGTTGATTCAAGAGACTCTATTTGAGCTTGTATATGATCAAGTCGTTTAGTGATTTGGGTCAATGGCACATCTGCTAATTGTCTCAAGCGCACAATCGTCTTTTTCCACTGGCTATTTTCGAACAATCCAATTCCTGAAGAATAAGTTCCAGCCTCAGAAATATTTTTTGTGACCATTGACATTCCAGTTAAAGTCACATTATCAGCAATTGAAAGGTGACCTGCTACCCCACATGCGCCTGCTAGAATACAGTTTTTGCCAATTTTTGTACTACCCGCAATGCCACAGGTAGCTGCAATAGCAGTATTTGAACCAATATGAACGTTATGTGCAATTTGCACAAGGTTATCAATAATTACACCATCTTCTAAAATTGTATTATCAAGAGCACCTCGATCAATACTACAATTTGATCCAATTCGAACATCATTTCCGATTAGAACTGATCCTAACTGAGCAATACGGTGCCATTTACCTTGATAGGGAGCAAAACCAAAACCTTCACTACCAATTACAGTATTTGAATGAACACGCACCCGGTCGCCCAATTTAGAACTACCTGTAATGGTGACATGAGAGTCAATAAAACAGTCTTTCCCAACTTCTACATCATCATCAAGTTTGGTATGTGATTGAATGATTGTGTTATCACCTACTACACAATTCTCACCAATGACTACATAGTGACCAATATAAGCAGCTTCTGAAATAACAGCAGAAGGATGGATTTGAGCAGTACTCTCTATACCTTTTGAAGTAAGCTTTTTATCAAATACATGAGTAAGGATTGCAAAAGCAAGATAAGGATTATCAACAATAATAAAATTATCTTTTTCAGGAAGATATTCTTTTAAAGTAGCAGTAACAATGAAAGCCCCTGCACGACTTGCTTTAGCTTGTTCGAGATATTTATCACCATTTACGAAAGTAAGATGATTAACCTCTGCATTTTCCAAACTTGCTAAGTTCGAAAATTGAAGACTACCTTCACCAATTAACTCACCTTTAACAAGGTGAGCTAATTCATCTAAACGAAATTGTTGCACTTTCATTAATTTATTTCATTGAATTAACCTTTTGTATCATTTTATCAGTTAAATCATACTTAGCGTCATAGGCAACAGTTGAATTTTTATTCAAAATAAAGTCAAGATTATTTTCTTTTCGTAATTGCTCAGCAGCTTGCTTAACTCTAGACTCAAAAGTTGTGTTCATACTTTGCAAGCTAGTTTGAACTCTAGACTGTAAGCCCTGTTGTGTTGAATTAAATTCATTTAACTTTGATTGATACTGAGATTGTAATTTTTTAATCTCATCTTCTTTCATTTTTTGACCTTGGGTCTGCGCTTGACGTTGAAGCCCTTCTAACTCTTTACCTAATTGCTCAAGTTTAGTCGTTGTTGGTTTCACAGACTGATTCAAGCTTGCGTTTTGTTGTTTCAAATAAGTACTGCTCTCAACAACTTTAGCAAGATCAATCACCCCATAACCGGCTGCATTAGCTGCTACCGAAGCCACCGTCAAGCCTAACCCTAACATTAATGTATTTAATTTTTTCATGTAAATTTCTTTCCTTATTTCGTTGTTCAATAAGATCGTACTTAGAAAGTACGACCAATTTCAAACTGGATTTCTTTAGTTTCATCACCCGGTTTATCATTTAACGGGAATGCATAGCTAAGTGATAATGGTCCAATCATAGTAATCCAGGTTACACCCACACCCACGCTATAACGTAAGTTACCTAAATCAAAGCCATAGTTATCTTCACAATATTTCTTAACATCTGTAATAGTTTGGCCATTAATCATCATGCCTTTATCACCGTATACAGAGTTATTAATATTACATTTGGTATCGAAGACCTGACCACCTTCTGCAAATAGTACAGGACGTACTTGACGAGTCCAATCACCTTTAAATGGCATAGGTAATGCTAATTCAGTACCAAATTGAACTAATGCATTACCACCCACATTTTCAGGTGAAGGATCATTCTGTTTTGTTTCTTGTAAATTTACACTGGCATATTTAGGTCCTAAAGTACTATTGTCATAGCCTCGAACAGAACCGTAACCACCCGCATAGAAGTTTTTATAGAATGGTAAATCGTTACCATAACCCAGCTTACCATAACCACGAAGCACAAAGCCTGATTTACCAATCGGTAAGAATGCTTGTGTATCATAAGTTAATTTTTGATAGTCAACATCACTACCTGGCAGGCCAATTTCAAGACCTACTCGGTGAGACATACCTGATGTTGGGAAAATCGGTCTATTTAAAGTGTTATATGACCAACCCAAGTTTAAATTATAAGTAAAGAACTCGCCATCAAAAGCACTATCATATTCTTTAAAACCACCTTCACATGTATCAGGTATTGGTTGATTTGTTTCAGGGTCAGTCTCGGTCTTACCAGTTGGACACCAATTCGACTTACCAGTTGCCTTACCACCATTTGCCAATAAATAGTCACGCACATAGGTAGAAACATAAGGGCCAGTCGTTACTTTAGTATTATCAATACCTAGAGATGCACTTAAGCTTTGGTTTTCATCAATTGGATAACCAAAGCTTAAACTACCACCAAAACTATCCGTTACGTAGTTGTTAACGTTATAGTTATCATTTAACTTAGTTTTACGATAATAAACGTTATAACCACGACTTACCCCATCAATAGTAAAGTATGGGTCAGTAACACTTAGATTATAATAGTCTTGAGTTTCTGAACGAGACAAATCAATTGCAACTCGGTTACCAGTACCCATAAAGTTAGTCTGACTAAGTCCAGCTTGGAACGTAATACCACCATTTTGTGAATAACCTACAGCTAATGTGGTAGTACCTGAATGTTGTTCTTCAACATTTACGTTCAAATCGACTTGGTCAGGAGAGTTTGGAATACGGGCAGGCTTAATATCAACTGTTTTAAAGAAACCTGTACGCTCTAAACGAACTTTAGACAAATCAATTTTTTCATTACTTGCTAAAGCACCTTCCATTTGACGCATTTCACGACGTAATACTTCATCAGAAGTTTTACTATTACCAGTAAAGTTAATACGACGCACTGTCACTTGCTGACCTGGGTTTACATAATAATTTAAGTCAACCACACCAGTTTCATTATTAATTTGCGGAACAATATTCACATCAGCAAAGTAATAACCTGCGTTACCATACTTTCGTAGAAGTAATTGCTTAACTGCATTTACCTTTTCTTGTGAATAGGTATCGCCATCTTTATAAATTTTTAGTGCTTGTAACTCTTCAGGCTTATAAAGTGCATCACCTAAGAATTTAGTTTGACCAAATTTAAATTGGTTACCTTCCTCAACAGCAACTTCAATAAAGATATGTTTTTTATCTTCACTAATATTAAGCTGGGAATTATTAATATTAAAATTAATATAACCCTTGTTAAGGTACATAGCACGCAATGCTTCAAGGCTTGCAGCCATTTTCTCACGCGCATAACGGTCATTACGTGTAACGATTGAAGCCCAACCACTTTCTTTAACAGCAAATGCCTGTTTGATTTCACTGTCTTTAAAAACAGTATTACCAATTACATTGATATCAAAAACTTTTGCTGGCGTTCCTTCGTTAAAATTAAGTTTTAATTCAACGCGGTTATTTGGTCGCGCAACGGTATCAACAGTAACACTAGCATCATAACGACCTTGTTGGGTGTATTGCTGCTCTAATTCTGTTTGAATGGTTTGCAAAGCAGATTTCTTAAAAACCTCACCTTCTGCAACACCCATTTTTTTAAGGCCTTGTTCTAATGCCTCTTTAGGAATAAGTTTATTACCCTTAAATTCGAGTTTTGAAATAATAGGGCGTTCAATGACATTAAAGACCAAAGTATCGTTATCTTTTGATGCTTTAATATCATCAAAAAGACCCGTGGCATACAATGTTCGAATTGCTTCGGCGATCATCGGTTCATTAACGCGATCGCCACTGTTGATTGGCAACATGGTATAAACATTTGCAGGAGTAAGACGGACTAAGCCGTTTACACGAATATCTCTAACAACGAAATCATCAGCTGCATATGCTTGTTGTACCGCTGCCATAGCGCTAACAAGTGCCAAAGGCATTAAAAAATGTGTGTGCCGCATGCCAGTTTTTTCCAGTAAGTTATAAATCCATATACGTTTACAAACGCATAAAGTCATTAAATAAAGCTAAAAGCATCATACTACCGAGCAGTACCATACCAATTTTTAGACCAAACATTTGTATTTGTTCAGAAACAGGTTTCCCTCGAATAGCTTCAATAATGTAATACACTAGATGACCACCATCTAACATTGGAATTGGTAATAAGTTTAAAATTCCAAGACTTACACTCATTAAAGCCATAAAAGAGATAAAAGTTTCCCATCCCATTTCTGCACTTTGTCCAGCAACTTTTGCAATGGTAATTGGGCCAGAAAGATTTTCTAATCCAATTAATCCTTTAACCATTTTCACTATTGAATTCAAAATCATGCTAGAGATTTGGCCAGTTTTATCAAGTGCCATTTCAAAAGCTTGTATTGGAGTATATTGAATTGTTTGCTTATATTCGTCAGGAATTGTAATTTTTCCAGCATCACTTTTTACACCAAGTACACCATTGACCTGTCCCATATTATCCCGCTTTCCTTGCGGCATAACTTGTAAATGTACTAATTGCTCATGGCGTAAAACATCAATATTAAGCAATTTTTCTGGAGAACGCTGTACGACTTCAACAACATCAAACCAATCTTTCATAGGCTGGCCATCAATCGCAACAATACGATCACCTACTTTCACTCCTTGACGAATAGCCGCACCATCTTCTGTTAAATCTGTTACCACAGCAGGAATTACAGGACGATAAGGCAAGAAGCCTAATATATCCAATGCAGATTCATTCTGGTTTTTTAAAAAATCTTTAATGGGTAAGACAAAATTTTTCTCTGTACCTGCACGATCAATATCGATATTTACAGTACCTGTCTCACCTACACGATCAATTAAAGCAAAATTTAGTTTTTCCCAAGTTGTAGTCTCTTTTCCATCAACAGCAATAATTTTGTCACCCACATGCAATTGGGCCTCTGCAGCTGGAGAATTTGGAATAATTTTACCAATTTTGGTATTTAATTGTTGTTGTGCTGGTAAAAACAAAACCCAAAAGAGAAGTACAGCAAAAATTAAGTTAATTAGTGGCCCTGCAGCAACAATAGCTATACGTTTCCATGGTTTTTGTCTATTAAAAGCATACGGTAGATCTTGTTCTGCGACATTACCTTCACGCTCGTCCAACATTTTGACGTAGCCACCTAAAGGTAAAGCAGAAAGCTGATACTTGATACCCGATTTTTTAGAGGTCCATTTCAATAAAGTTGGACCAAAACCAATTGAGTAAACTAATACTTTAACCCCAAGTTTGCGTGCAACCCAGTAATGGCCAAACTCATGAATTGCAATTAAAGGACCAAGTAAAAGAGCTGCTGCTGCAATCATAAAAAGCGCATTCATTTCAGCCTCCAATACTTGATATATATTTCTGAGCTATAGATCGAGCCACTTTATCTTTATCTAAAATGCACTCAATGCTTTCAGCTGCGGCATTCTCTAACTCTTGCAAAGTATGCTCTACCACTTGTGGAATATGTGTAAATCCAATCCTTTCCTTTAAGAATGCTTCAACAGCAATTTCATTTGCCGCATTCAAAATGGTAGGTGCCAAACCTCCTGCACGCATTGCTTGTCTTGCTAAATTTAATGCAGGAAATTTTTGGGTATCGGGCGCCTGAAAATTAAGTTGAGAATACTCAAATAAATCTAAAGCAGGAACACTTGTTTGTAAACGCTCAGGCCATGCTAATGCATGTGCAATTGGCGTACACATATCAGGATTACCCATTTGTGCTAATGTTGAACCATCAACATACTGCACCATAGAGTGAATAATACTTTGTGGATGAACAACAACTGTAACAAAATGTTCAGATATTGAAAATAAATGACACGCTTCAATTAACTCCAACCCTTTATTCATGAGAGTAGCCGAGTCAACTGAAATTTTTTGCCCCATTGACCAATTTGGATGTTTACATGCTTGTTGGGGTGTTACATGTTCCAACTGTTCCAAGGAATGATTTAAGAATGGGCCACCAGATGCTGTTAGCAATATTTGAGATACGCCTAGTTGTGGTTGTCCAGTTCTCTCAACTTGTAAATAGTTATGAGGTAATGACTGAAAAATGGCATTATGCTCTGAATCCACTGGTAATAATAATGCCTGATGATCACGAGCAGCTTGCATCATGATTTCACCAGACATAACCAATGCTTCTTTATTTGCAAGCAATACTCGTTTACCAGCTTTAACAGCTGCCAAAGTAGGCAACAGTCCCGCTGCCCCGACAATTGCTGCCATAACAATATCAACATCTGTATGTGATGCGATCTCAACCAGACCATCTTGCCCAATTAAAATATCAATACCTTGTATATTTTGTTGAGCAAATAAGGTGGTTAGTTCAACTATTTTCTGTTCAGGAACAACGACCACTTTAGGGCGGAACTGTTTGCAGATTTCAACAAGTTCAGAAATTCGACTATGTGCCGAAACTGCAAAGACTGAATACTTATCTGGATGTTGGCTTAAAATTTTTAATGTACTTTGCCCAATAGAACCAGTTACACCCAATATGCAAACAGATTGTGTCATCTATAAATCTACACCAATAAGCTTTAATATATACATTCCCGTTGCAAAAATCGGGGCTGCCGCGAGTAAAGAATCAATACGATCCAACACACCACCATGACCTGGCAAAACACGGCCAGAATCTTTAATACCAGCACGGCGTTTAATCATCGACTCAAATAGATCACCTAATACTGAACCGAATACTGTGACTAAAGATAAGATCAGGAATAAAAGTTGTTGAACCCAAGTTAAGTTTAAATATTGATATTGCACTACAAGCATTACAATAATTGTAGTGAGAATACCACCATATAAACCTTCTACTGATTTATTAGGGCTTACCGTAGGTGCCAATTTTCTCTTACCGAATTTACGACCTACGAAGTAAGCTCCACTATCTGCACCCCATACAAGCAAGAACAAATACATCAACCACCATGGTGAGCTTTGCCATACTACAAAAATTGCAGTCACTGCTGCACAGATAAGAATTAAACCAATGACATAAAGGGTCGCGTTATACCACCCATCAAATTCAGGAAAGGACTTAACCCAATATACACTAACGAGCCAAGTTAAAATTGAAGCAGACCATAGCAGTAATGCAATGTCGTGAAAGAACAAGGCAACGCCCGAAACAAAAGCAACAAGTAGACCATAACCCCATGCTTTAGGTTTTACTACGGCGCCAGCTTCATGAGGCATCAACTTATACCATTCATACCCCGCAACCGCTGCTGCTACAATCATAAGTACCAACATTGGATAATGTGATTGCGTAGCAAACATACAGCTTAAAACAACTGCAACAAGTACCAATGCGGTAACAATCCGCTCTAACATTATAATTTCTCGATTTTCTCTTGCTGAATTTGTTCAGATGTTTTACCGAAACGACGTTCACGCCCTGAAAAAACATTCAGTGCATGATCGAATTCCTCGACTGTAAATTCCGGCCACAAAGTATCCGTAAAATACAGTTCCGCATAAGCTGCTTGCCATAACAAGAAGTTAGATATACGGAAATCTCCACCTGTACGGATCAACAAGTCCACAGCTGGCAGATCGTTTAGACTGACATATTTTTCGAACAAATCAACATTTATTTGATCAGCGTCAATTTCACCACGTGAAACTGCTTGGGCAACTTGTTTAGCTGCATTTGCAATATCCCACATACCCCCATAGCTAATCGCAATGGTTAATGTCATGGTGTCATGATGTACTGTTTGTTGCTCTGCATCTTCCATTAAGGCAACTAAATGTGAAGGTAATCTAGAACGATCCCCTATAAAACGCAAAGCAATATTGAATTTCTTCATGCGAGGTATTTGCTCATGAATGGTTTCTTCAAGAAGCTTCATAAGCAGATCGACTTCATATTGTGGTCGATTCCAATTTTCACTCGAAAATGCAAAAACAGTTAAAGCACGGACACTAGTTTTTATACAATGTTCAACAATAGGATCAAGAATATTTTTACCTTCTCGATGCCCATCACCTTTTTGCATTTGATTTTTCTTTGCAAAGCGGTTGTTGCCATCCATAATGATGGCAACATGCTTAGGAAGATGATACTCTTCTGATTCGGTCATAAAATTAGACCTTCATCAATTCTGCTTCTTTCGCTGCAAGACGCTTATCTACTTCTGCAACATATTTATCAGTGATTTTTTGGATATCATCACCTGCACGACGCTCATCATCTTCAGAGATTTCTTTCTCTTTCAATAATGCTTTGATATCACCTAAAACATCACGACGAATGTTACGAATAGCAACTTTTGCATTTTCAGCTTCACTGCGTGCAACTTTCTGCATATCACGGCGTGTTTCTTCAGTTAAAGCTGGTAAAGGTACACGGATTGAATCAGCAGTAATTGGATTCAAACCTAAATCACTTTCACGAATTGCTTTATCAATTGCAGATACCATTGTACGTTCAAACGGTTGAACGATAAGCGTACGAGAATCTTCAACACCAACGTTCGCTACTTGGTTTAAAGGCACATCAGAACCATAGTAAGGAACCATTACCCCATTTAAAATTGATGGGTGTGCACGGCCGGTACGAACTTTAGCAAACCCTTGTTCCAAAGACTCAAGAGTTTTCATCATACGCTGTTCGCTGTCTTTTTTCAGATCGTTAATCATATGATCTTCCTTACTTATTTATTCAAGGATGTATATAACAAATTTAATTTAGCGCTAGTATAAAGAGCTTTGCGGCACACGTACATTATTTAGTAACGCGTGTACCCTCTTTTTCACCCATTACAACTGATAAAAGCGCACCAGATTTATTCATATCAAATACTTGCAATGGCACATTGTGGTCACGGCATAAGCAAATTGCTGTTAAATCCATAACACCTAACTTCTCATCTAACACCTGATCAAATGTTAAATGATCGTATTTCACTGCATCTTCATATTTGCTTGGATCTTTATTATAAACACCGTCTACTTTGGTTGCTTTCAAAATTAAATTTGCTTCAATTTCAATACCACGTAGACATGCTGCTGTATCAGTTGTAAAGAATGGGTTTCCTGTTCCCGCAACGAAAACACAGACCTCGCCTTGGCTTAAATGACGAATTGCATCACGACTTGAGTATGACTCTACAACAGTACCAATTGGTAGTGCAGACATAAGACGAGTTCTGATGTTACGACGCACCAATGCATCACGCATTGCCAAACCATTCATGACAGTCGCAAGCATACCCATTTGGTCACCTGTTACACGGCCAACCAAACCATCTTTTTGCAACTGGCTTCCACGATATAAGTTACCGCCACCAACAACGATACCTACTTGCACGCCCAAGCCTACCAAATGCGCAATAGAAAGTGACATCTGATCTAAAACTTGAGCATCAATACCCATATCTTTATTACCTGATAAAGCTTCACCAGATAATTTTAATAAAATTCGTGAATAACGGGGGCTGATTGTTTCCGCCATGATTTTGCTCCAAGACCTCTTAAACTGAATGCTTTTTGAATCGCGATTCGATTAGACCGATTTAATTTTAATTAACTTTGCAAATAAGTCGTATTCATCCGCATCGGTAATTTCGACTTCCAACATATCGCCTGGTTGAATCGTGCTCTTATCGATATCTTCTACAAAGACATTACCGTCAATTTCCGGGGCATCGGCATAAGAACGTGCAACAGCAACAGGATATTCATCTTCCAAACTATCGACTAATACAGTCATCGTTTGACCAATACGTTTTTGTAATTTGGCAGCAGATATTTGCTGCTGCACTTGCATAAAGCGCTCGTAACGCTCTTGCTTAATTTCTTCTGGCACATGATCTGGTAAATCATTTGCCGTAGCGCCTTCTACTGGTGAATAGGTAAAGCACCCTACACGATCAAGTTGAGCTTCAACCAACCAATCGAGCAAAATCTGGAAGTCTTCTTCAGTTTCGCCTGGAAAACCAACCACAAAAGTAGAACGGATTACAAGATCAGGGCATTTTTCACGCCATAATTTAATTTTTTCTAAAGTATTTTCACTATGTGCCGGACGTTTCATTAATTTAAGAACACGTGGGCTTGCATGTTGGAAAGGAATATCCAGATAAGGCAGGATTTTACCCTGAGCCATCAAATCGATTACTGCATCAACATGTGGATATGGATATACATAATGTAGACGAACCCAGATTCCAAGCTGTCCAAGTGCTTCACACATGTCAAAGAATTTGGTTTTTACAGGTTGGCCATTCCAGAAGTCCAGCTTATATTTAGTATCTACACCATAAGCTGAAGTATCTTGTGAAATAACCAAAATTTCTTTCACACCTGCGCGTTTTAATGCGGCAGCTTCTTCTAATACGCTACCAACCGGACGTGATACTAAATCACCGCGCATGCTTGGGATGATACAGAAGGTACAACGATGGTTACAGCCTTCAGATATTTTCAAATAAGCATAATGTTTAGGTGTTAAACGGATACCTTGCTCAGGAACAAGATCAATAAACGGATTATGTTTAGGCGGTGCTGGCACATATTCATGTACAGCTTCCATAACGTCCTGGTAAGCTGCTGCACCAGTGACTTTTAAAACATTAGGGTGCATTTGACGAATTTTATCTTCGTCTTTACCCAAACAACCTGTAACAATAACTCGGCCATTTTCACTCATGGCTTCGCCAATTGCATCTAACGATTCTTGTACTGCAGATTCAATAAAACCACAGGTATTAACAACAACTAAATCAGCACCATCATAATCTGATGCAACTTGATAACCTTCAGTCTTTAACTGAGTTAAAATTCGTTCAGAATCTACCAATGCCTTAGGACAACCTAAAGAAACAAAACCGACTTTGGGGGTCTTCATGAATCTGCGCTCCACTTGAATGCGCGTATTGTATGTCTTTTCTCGTCTCAAGCATAGGTGGAAACCCCACTCTTTGTGTAATGCACCAAAATACAACCAATATTTGCACCAAAACTCAATATTGCACCAAGTTGGATCATGATATCATTGGTATATACATCCATATTTTTGACCAAAAGATATTAAGAACGATTTTAGAGCGCTTTAACTACGCTTAAAACCTTAAAATAATCCATAAACAAAGTTGGCGTACATTTTGCATCATGCATGTTCTATAACGGTGAAAACCGATAACTAATGAAGATGCCATTGCGCCATTTTAAGACAGGAACGATTCGCTAATGGATCAACACACACCTATCGACTATCGCCTCTTGGTAGACAACTTAACTACTGCGATTTTACTAATCGATAGTAACTTTAATATTTTTTATTTAAATTCTGCTTGTGAAGCACTTTTTGACATTAGTTTGCTTCGCGCTTCTGGGCAACCGGTTTTAAATTTACTTCATGCCCCTGATGATACTTTTAATACACATGAAGCGTTACTCAATACTCTAAAAACAGGACAGCCTTATACACGTCGTGAAGCTGTAATTAATGTCAACTTTAAAGACTTACATGTTGATTATACGGTTTCACAGTTAAATGCAGGCAAAAGCTACCACCCGCTCTTACTTATTGAGCTAAATCCAATTGATCGGATGTTGAAAATTTCTAAAGAAGAAAACCTAATTCAACAACATCAGGTGGCTAGACAACTGGTTAGAGGTGTGGCTCATGAGATTAAAAATCCTCTGGCTGGTATCAGGGGTGCAACTCAGTTACTTGCTCGTAGTTTAAATGACGAGAGTTATGCTGAATTTACAGATGTCATTATTAATGAGGTAGACCGTCTCACCAATTTAGCAGACACTATGCTAGGTTCAAGACAACTGCCGAGTTATGAAAACGTAAATGTGCATGAACCTTTGGAACGTGTACGCTCTTTAATCGCAAATCAAACCAAGAAAAAAATCAAAATTACGCGTGACTATGATTTATCTTTACCGGATGTAAAAGCCGATCGAGATCAACTTATCCAAGTCATGCTCAATATTAGCGTTAATGCAATTCAAGCCATCACAGAAAATAAATCTTTTTTTATAGATCAAGAGCCTGAATTAATTTTACGTACCCGAATTCAACGTCTAGTCACTATTAATGGTGTACTCAATCGCTCTGCGGTACGAGTCGATATTGAGGACAATGGACCGGGTATTCCCGAAAGCATTTTAGAGTCTGTGTTTTATCCTTTGGTTACAGGACGAGCAAAAGGCACAGGCCTTGGCCTGAGTATTGCACAGAACATCATGCATCAACATAACGGAATGATTGAATGCCAATCAGTTCCTGGAAAAACAATGTTTAGCTTATATTTACCTTGGGAGTCAGACCGTGTCGCGAAATAAAATATGGGTTATTGATGACGATCGCGCCATGCGATGGGTACTTGAAAAGACCTTTAAAGAAGAAGGATTTGACGTCACCAATTTTGAAGAAGCTCAAACAGCACTCGAACGTTTACATCATGATGCGCCGGATGTCATCTTAACTGACATCCGTATGCCAGGCATTGATGGGTTAACTTTCTTATCTAAAGTAAAAAACTCTCATCCTGATTTGCCTGTGATCATTATGACAGCGCATTCGGACTTAGAGTCTGCTGTATCTAGCTATCAAACTGGTGCATTTGAGTATTTACCAAAACCGTTTGATATTGATGAAGCTTTAGCTTTAGTCAATCGAGCAATTTTACATATCAATAAATTGCAGCAACAAGAGGCTACAAAAACTGCTTCTCCGCTACAATCGACAGAAATTATTGGTGAATCTCCAGCTATGCAAGAGGTTTTCCGAGCAATTGGTCGCTTATCTCAGTCGCATATTACCGTTTTAATTAATGGTGAGTCAGGAACAGGTAAAGAATTAGTTGCACATGCTTTACATAAGCATTCACCACGCAGAGCCAAACCATTTATTGCTCTAAACATGGCAGCAATTCCGAAAGACTTAATTGAAACGGAATTATTTGGCCATGAAAAAGGTGCTTTTACTGGCGCTAATACTCAACATCAAGGTCGCTTTGAACAAGCCAATGGCGGCACTCTCTTCCTTGATGAAATTGGTGACATGCCATTTGAAACACAGACGCGATTACTACGTGTACTCGCAGATGGTGAGTTTTACCGCGTTGGCGGGCATATCCCTGTTAAAGTTGATGTTCGGATCGTAGCGGCAACACACCAAGATTTAGAAAAATTGGTAAATGAAGGTCGCTTCCGTGAAGACTTATACCACCGTCTAAATGTAATTCGTATTCATATTCCTAAGCTTGCACATCGAAGTGAAGATATTCCGATGTTAGCTCAACATTTCTTGGCTCGTGCTGGTAAAGAGTTAGGCGTAAGTCCAAAGATTTTACGTACCGAGACAACTGACTATATGCAGCAATTACCATGGCCCGGTAATGTTCGTCAGCTTGAAAATACCTGCCGCTGGTTAACCGTCATGATTACTGGCCGTGAGGTTTACCCAGAAGATTTACCTTCAGAACTTAAACAAGTTCCACTCCAAAAAAATAGTGAAGCTAGCCAACCTGCTCCATCTTTTGAGCGTATTTCTTTACATCATTGGGATGAGCTACTAAGTCAATGGGCAATTCAAAAACTCAAAAATGGCGAAATGAAGATTTTGGATATTGCTACACCAATGTTTGAGCGTACTTTAATTAATGCTGCACTACAGCAAACTCGTGGGCGCAAACGTCATGCAGCCGAGCTATTAGGTTGGGGTCGTAACACTCTAACCCGAAAGTTAAAAGAACTAGGTATGGATTCTGCTGATGACGATGATGAGGATGAACACAAAGTAACTTTGTCTGAAGCTTAATAATCATTCGTAAAAGAAAAAGCGACTAAATCTATTAGTCGCTTTTTCTTTATCTTGATTTACATTGAAAAGACATGGTTAAACTAAAATGTGAACATACAGTTACATCATTAAAAACCTTCAAAATATTTCACAAATACTTGTATTTTAAAATATTTATTCAAATTAAATTTTATATTGCTGTTTATCAAGCAACCTAAAAATATAGCGATGACCACCCTTAAAGATAGTTTTGTTATACTAGTTAAGCAGTATTAATTGTCGTTATTAAATTTTATGCATGATCCAGTCCTTGAGTCATATCCTCCTATATGTGACAAGCCTCAAACACGTCGCGGTGTAGAACGTCGTTTAGCACTATTGCTAAGCGCAACCGAACTGTTTTTGGAAAAAGGATATGATGCTGTCTCTTTAGATGACATCGTCAATCATGCTGGTGGTTCAAAAGCTTCTATTTATAAATACTTTGGTAATAAAGAAGGTTTATTTACTGCAATTTGCGATTACCGCCGTGAGATGTTCTTTAAAGATATTTGTATTGCATTTCAACCAGATCAGGCTTCTTTAAAAGAATACTTAATTCAAACTCTCATCCGTTTTTATAACCACATTATTCAACCTGAGCATATTGCTTTTTTACGTTTGGTTATTGAACAAACCCAGTGTAATGCAACTTTGAGCCAATATTTATACGAAAAATGCGCTCAAGACGTACAAAATACCATTGCTCAAGCACTACTTATTTCTCATCAAGCAGGTGAAATTACTTGTACCTCTCCCGATCACTCATCTCTCATGTATTTTGGGATTTTACGTGATATTGAGTGGCGTATGATTATGGGCATGCCACTACCAACCAATGAATATGAAGTAATTGATTATATTCATTATTGTGTAGAAATTTTCTTAAAAGGCCACCATAAAGTCTAATTCTTTTGCATTTTGAAATGCTTATAGTATAGTAGACTTCTTTTTTCCCACATCCACCCAGCCAACAACAGATAATTGTTGTATTTCAAAGACAATTATTATGGAGTAGCTACATGGCTTTAAGACATTTCCTGACTTTACGTGATCTATCTACATTAGAACTCCATCGCGTTTTACAGCGCGCAAGCGAACTAAAAAAAATGCAACAAAGCAATAAGGTGTATCAACCTTTTGTTGGTAAAGTATTGGGAATGATTTTTGAAAAATCGAGTACACGTACGCGTATTTCTTTTGAAGCCGGTATTAATCAATTTGGTGGTAGCGCTATCTTTTTATCACCTCGCGATACACAGCTAGGTCGCGGTGAACCTATCGAAGATTCAGCACGCGTTATTTCAAGTATGCTTGATATTGTGATGATTCGTACGTTTGGTCATGACATTGTTGAACGTTTTGCATCTTATTCAAAAGTTCCTGTGATTAATGGCCTAACTGATGACCACCACCCTTGTCAGCTACTCGCAGATTTACAAACTTACATTGAACATCGCGGTAGTATCGAAGGTAAAACCGTAGCGTGGATTGGTGATGGTAATAATATGTGTAACTCATATATTGAAGCTGCACATTTAATGGGTTTTAAATTAAAAATTGCTTCACCCAAAGGTTTTGAACCTAAACCTGAATTTTTAGCAGAATTTGGTCATTGCGTTGAGCTTTTTGATAATGCTGAAGATGCGGCTGTAAATGCTGACCTTATCGTTACAGATGTTTGGGCAAGCATGGGGCAAGAAGAAGAACAAAAATTACGTAAGAACGCATTTGCGGCTTTTCAGGTAAATGAAAAACTGATGAGTCTTGCACATCCAGATTGTTTATTTATGCATTGTTTACCAGCCCATCGCGGTGAAGAAATTTCAGAAACAATGCTTGATCATAAAAACTCTGTTGTATGGGATGAAGCTGAAAATCGTCTACATGCACAAAAAGCTTTAATGGAATTTTTATTGAATGAAAATTTAAAAAAAGCTTAATCTTGATATAAAAGCAGCACCTTTAAGGTGCTGTTTTTTTTACTTCTATAAAATACTTATTTTTCTAGTTTATTTTTTTAAAATTTTTCATGATGTTGCTGAATATATAAACAGTCTATATTTCAACTACACTCTAGAATCGTGTATAACATTCTACACAATAAGCCAAGCCTACTCTTGTAGAGTGCGATTATGACAACCCTTGAAGAATCACTATCTCAAATCCCTGCATTTTCAATTATTCATGAACATTTGTTTAGTTCAGCACAACCTTCTATTGAACAGCTTAAACTTATTAAAGAGTATGGTTGTAGTACCGTTATCAATTTAGCTTTGACAAACTCACCAGATTGTATTGAAAACGAAGATCGGGTTTGTCTTGAGTATGGTTTAAATTACATTCATATTCCAATTGACTGGGAAACACCATCTTCTGACCAATGCTTACTGGTTTTAGATTTAATTGATCATTTGGTTCAAAATGAAATTGTTTGGTTACATTGTGCCAAAAACAAACGCGTAAGCTGTCTTATGTATGTCTACAGACAATTTTATATGAATATGGACATGCCTACTTCCCAAGATTTACTGCACGAAATTTGGGAGCCAAATGAAACTTGGACAGGTCTTATCCATAGTATTACCTTACAGCTACAAGGCCGTAAGGCTACTTTAGAACTCCAGCAGTCTTTGCAACAAGCTGATGATTTAGTCTAATTAGAGATTAATACCGTCGCTGTTGCTAAAATTCCTTCTTGGCGACCAGTAAACCCGAGTTTTTCGGTAGTGGTCGCTTTGATGCTAATTTGATTTAAATCCACATTCAAAACATCCGCAATGCTTTGTCGCATCTCTAAATTATGTTTCGCTAATTTAGGACGTTCGCAGGCTACAGTAATATCAGCATTATTCAAACGATAACCACGGTCTAAGATTAGTTGATAAACGTGTTTTAGTAGTACACGACTATCTGCACCCTTAAACTCTGGATCGGTATCTGGAAAATGCTGACCAATATCTCCAAGCGCTAGTGCACCTAATAAAGCGTCACATAGTGCATGTAACACGACATCACCATCAGAATGTGCTTTCAGGCCATGCGTATGCGGAATCTGAATGCCAGCTAAAGTTACGAAGTTACCCTCTTCAAAGGCATGCACATCCATTCCTTGACCAATACGAATTTGAGCAACCATATAAACTCTTTCCTTCTATTATAAAAGCTTAAGAAATCTTGTATTCAACCGTTGTGTTTCGCTATAGTACACTTAGCAAAGTAGACTGAAAGTATAAGCGATCATGCCGTCGAATACTGATATGAATCAATTGAAAAGATTAAGTTTTGTCGTGACATTGAGTTGTTTATGCTCATCGCTTGTTTTTGCAGAATCCATTGACTGCTCCAACTCAAAATCAGAGCTCAAAATCTGTTCAAAAAACTTTAGCGAAGCACGAAAGCAACTTAATAACAAATATCTTTCTGCATACTTAGTTACAGATGCTCCATTACAGCTTCTACAAGATACTCAAACATTGTGGTTTAAACATACGCAACAATGTAAAACCAATTCATGTATTCAACAACAGTTTGACGTACGTGGTGATGATTTAAATTTTTATGCTTCACTTAAGCAAACCCTAACACAGCATTACCTTAAATTTGAAAATGGGCACATTGCAGCCCAACCTGTTCATTTACAAATCCATCAACTTGCTAAAGATAAAATCAAAATAGAAGGGTTAGCTTACCGTAATCCGAATAACCGAAAAGAAGCCCAAACTATTTCATTAATGGCTTATAGCTCTCCTGAGCAAAAAAGTGAAATTTTAGATAACGAGCATAATTGCAAATACAAATTTGATTTTCAAAAGGCCTTACTTGTTGTAAAGACTCAACAAAAAGGCTGTGAGCGATTTACTGGCGTTTATCGGCTATATGATTAATTGATATAAAATAAAAAAAGCCAGTGCATCTACACTGGCTTTTCTTTTTAAGCTGGATATTTTTGCAGGATATCCTGACTCACCAAAACAGCTGTTGCTGCTGACAAAGTCCAACCTAAATGGCCATGCCCGGTATTATAAAAAACCCGTGATTGCTTAGACTGTTTCACTACAGGCAACATATTAGGCATCATTGGCCTTAAACCCGCCCAAGGCACAACATGCTCAGTTGAAATGTCAAAATTGCGGTTCACCCAATTAACCAAAGGCTGAATACGATCTGCACGAATGTCTCGATTGTAACCATTAAACTCAGCTGTACCTGCTATACGTAAACGGTCTTGTCCTAAACGAGAGGTTACAATTTTGGCACTCTCATCAAGCAAACTTACCCACGGCGCATTTTTAATGCTTTTCTCATCTTTCAATTGGACAGTAATCGAATAGCCTTTTACAGGATAAACATTTACACGCTCACCAATCATGTCAGCCAATTGATAACTTCCAACACCACCACAAACCACCAGAACATCACCTTCTAATTGAAAGCTATCTGTTGGGGAAAGATGCGGATGCTCAGCACTTGGCTGACAATTCAGTACGACTTTATCTATATGACACTTAATATCAGTAACTTCTAAGCCAAACTTATACTGCACCCCATATTGTTTAGTCTTTTCAGCTAAAGTGGTTGAATATTTATGAATATCTCCAGTTGCATCGCTTGGTGTGTAATAACCACCAAAGTACTCACCCGTTAAAGAAGGTTCGATTGACTTCATTTCCTCAGGTGAAACGGAGTAACGTTCTAAAGTCCCTTTATTCAAGACATCATTAACTCGCTTGGCAATATCATAGTCATCCTTAGTATGATACATATGAAGAATACCGCGTTTCTCCAAATCAAATTGAAGCTGCTCTTTTTCAGCGACTTCAAATAAGCGCTTACGAGCAAGCAATGCTAAACGAACAGTTTCTATCGTATTAGCCTCATAATTTTTAATATGAGATAAAAACTCAACTAACCAGCTATATTTGTGCAAACTAAAAGAAGGATTAAGTAATAGAGGAGCATCTTTTTTCCTCATCCATTTAAAACCTTTTATAACGGTCGCTTTCTGGTTCCAGACTTCTGCATTACAAGCAGATAATTGCCCTCCATTTGCAAATGATGTTTCCATAGCTGGATAAAGATGACGATCAATCACTGTGACTTGGTAACCTAATTGAGATAATTCATAGGCTGAAGTAACCCCTGTGATTCCTGCACCAATCACAATAACATGTGGCATAACAGACTCCTCTGAAATGCAAAAACATTTCATCAGTACAGCCCATCTGTCATTTGTACCTGAGAGTTTCGACCTAAATACTACCTTTTAGCATTTCGATCTTCCCCTTCGGTGAGTTTATGACTTATAAGTTTTTATTCTTCATGCTTATAAATCTTAAGCTGCTCTCCAGATTTTTTAATTATTACAGTCCTTTTGCCTGAGAGTTTCCGGGCCTGTTGCTCCTTCGGCGGGTTCTTAAGAACCTCTCTCCCGCAATAATTTTGTATTTATATAAGCAATGTATCTGCCACTTTTAAAAAAACGCATTCTTTTCTTGTAAACTTTTGTACAGCAATTCAATTAAATATGAAATTATTTGATTTAATTACAAAAAAAGGTGAATTATTTAAATTCACCTTTTGCCATTTATTAAAGCTTTCCTTCAAGCACTTGGTCTGAAACATGACCTTTCCACTGCTCTCTCAAGGTTGGTAAATAAAACTTCTCACCAATTGTGACCAACTCAGCATCAATGAGTGCATGAATTTCGTGCATAAAAATGTAATCTAAGGCAACTAAAGAGAGTTGATGATTTTTTTGCGCTACTTTTTTTCGCTTCACTTGAGCTTGTTTAATTAACTCATTTGCAAAATTTTTATCTTTATATGTGGTGATTGCATTTAAACGAAGCTCAATAACACCCCAACCGGCCAACAATTTTTTGAAAATTTCAAAATCTTTCGTCGTTGATTCCCAAGTGACATTTTCCAGATTATTATCTTCAGGCAAAACAGGTAACAGCAAATCACCAGTACTTGGAAAAATCTTTTTAAGATTTAACAGAAATTTAACAGGCTGATCACTCGGGTAATCATTAAACTGCACATGTTGTTCGGTATCTGTTAAATAAATCGAGAGCATTCAAAAATCCTTAGCTAAACAACTGTTTATTATGTGTTTAATTTCCATATCGCAAAATAAATAAAAATTAAAAACAATAGAAAAACAGGATAAGGTGGGCATTTTAACAATTATGGCAGCTTATTCAACTCTAAGTTGGTTTGATAAAGCTTAATCAAGAAATAATTACAACCTAGAAACTTGCAAATAAATCTCATACAACTTCAAAAATTTAAAAATGCATATATTTTAAATATATTATTTTTTAGTCTACTTTTAAATTTAATGTTATAATACATTGATTTACTCAATTTCATCTGGGCTTCCAAAGAAATGAATAGATCAAAATTAATTTTATTATTT
Organism: Acinetobacter sp. RUH 2624; assembly: GCF_000162375.2. Classification (NCBI taxonomy): domain Bacteria; kingdom Pseudomonadati; phylum Pseudomonadota; class Gammaproteobacteria; order Moraxellales; family Moraxellaceae; genus Acinetobacter; species Acinetobacter sp. RUH 2624. Next base: position 1,391,944 of record NZ_KI391939.1, read on the forward strand.
TTAAGTATTAGTACTTTTTCTTCTTTGGTATTTTCTGAAACGATTACTTCCCCAATTAAACAAGAATTTTATGACCAAGAATCGAACCGCCATAGAAGTATGCTTGAGGTAAGTAACACTTCAAGTCATAAGTTTAGTGAATCACAACACAATTCTTTTCACTCCGATTCTAATAAGCAAAGAGTAGATTTTTTTGAAATTGCCAAACAATATCAAGATGAGAAATCACAAAATACCTACTCGCATTTTCCTGACCCGACAGTGAACATGAGCGATCATGAGCGAAGTCTCTACTATATTAGAAATCATGATGATATAAGCCTTAAAAGGGATATTCGTATTCAACAATATAGATCATTAAAACAGCAATACGATAAAGGAGTCATTTCCAATGATGAATACAAAGAGAAAGTTTATAAAATTTTAAAATAAGCTTTTATATTTTCTGAAGCCTTCTTTCTGATGGAAGGCTTCTATAATAGTTTTGATATAGATTGTTAAAAAAACTTTAAATAACAAAGATCCATAGTAAATAAGCAATAAAAATTAAACAGTTTTAACTGCTAAAAGACGCCAGACTATACAAATCTTCTCTACAAATAAAGGAGAGATCAATGAAGATCCGCGCTTCACGTACCTATTCAACTTATTCAAACCATTACTTTATTTCGAAAGAATATGAATGTAGCGTTATACCAGTAAAAGGAATGTGCTTTACTGATCTTGGTTTAACCGAAAATGGTGTGATTGAACCTGTAGAAATTAGTGAGGTCACTATAGACCCAGCCTCTAATTCTTATCATATTCTTTTAGCAAAAGATGCTCATGAATACACGAAAGAAGAACTAAAAAGAAAATTTGAAGAAATGAAAGTAAATGGTTGGGAATATATAGAAGATCTACTGATGTAGCTTTTATTCTCAATCTATAAGTTAAAGTTCTAGATTTAAGGTGTAAACATAATAGCCATCAGTAGTTTATCTGTACACTCAGTACAAAATGGCACTACTGATGGCTATATAGACTGCTTATTTACTATTTGGTGAAACCATTTTTTCAGGTTTAACGACCTCATCAAATTGTTCTGCTGTAACTAAACCAAGCTCAACAGCTACTTGTTTTAAAGTTTTATTCTCTTTATAAGCAGTTTTCGCCACTTTTGCAGAGTTTTCATAACCAATAACCGGATTCAATGCAGTAACCAGCATGAGAGAGTTATGCAAGAAGTGATCAATTTTGTCACGATTAGACTCAATTCCTACTGCACAGTGGTCATTAAAGCTATTACACGCATCACCAAGAAGCTGAATAGATTGCAGTAAGTTATAAGCGATTACTGGCATAAATACATTAAGTTCGAAGTTACCCGAAGCACCAGCGACATTAATAGTCGTATCATTACCAAGCACTTGTGCAACCACCATAGTCATTGCTTCACTTTGGGTCGGGTTCACTTTACCCGGCATAATGCTTGAGCCTGGCTCATTTTCAGGAATGCGAATTTCACCAAAACCACAACGTGGTCCGCTTGCTAACCAACGAATATCGTTAGCAATTTTATTTAAGCTTACTGCTAAAGTTTTTAATGCACCTGATGCAAAAACAGCTGCATCACGTCCTGCAAGTGCTTCAAATTTATTAGGAGCAGTAACAAATGGCAAACCCGTTAAAGCTGCAAGCTGAGCTGCGGCTTTAACAGCATAGTCAGGATGAGCATTTAAACCAGTTCCTACCGCTGTACCACCCAATGGCAACTCATACAAACCACTTAAAGCTTGTTGTAAGCGTACTAAACCGTGCTCAAGCTGAGAAACATAACCGCTAAATTCTTGGCCAAGTGTTAGTGGCGTCGCATCTTGTAAGTGGGTACGGCCAATTTTGACAATCTCTTGAAATTCATCTGACTTCTTCTGCAAAGTCGCTTTAAGCTGCTCTACAGCTGGAATCAGTAATTCATTAATTTGCAAACTTGCCGCAACATGAATAGCCGTTGGAAATGAGTCATTAGTAGATTGTGCACGGTTTACATGATCATTTGGATGTACTGGCTTTTGTGCTCCGAGCGCTTGGCCTAGCTTTTGATTTGCAATATTTGCAATCACCTCATTACAGTTCATGTTACTTTGCGTACCAGAACCTGTTTGCCAAACTACGAGTGGAAACTGTGAGTCCCATTTCCCTGCAATCACTTCTTCGGCAGCACCTACAATGTACTGACTCAAATCTTGTGGTAACTGGCCCAACTCTGCATTGGTTATTGCCGCAGCTTTTTTTACCAAGCCCATCGCTCGAATCATGGCACGGGGTAAACGCTCCTGCCCGATTTTGAAGTTCTGTAAGCTACGTTGGGTTTGTGCTCCCCATAGCGCTTCATTTGGAACTTCAATCTCACCCATAGTGTCATGTTCAATTCGTGTTTGCATAGAAACCTCGGTTATGTGGCTAAAGAACTCACGGGCTGAAGCAATTTTTGCTTTGGCTAGTTAATTTTAATATCGTACTCAAGCATTTCATTATTGTAAATAAGAATCATTATCTTATCTTCCATTTAATGTATTTTGATAGAATCTCCACTCATCTTCAATCATTTGCTTTAAAGTTCGTTTCGGATTCCATTGTAATAAAGTTTTTGCTTTTCCTATATTTGCACCCAATTGAGCCAACTCTTCATGCTTATAAATTGCCGATTGCGTCGGAATTTCGGCTTGGGTAACCTGTGAAATTTCATCTAATAATTGACGAATCGATTGCACTTGCTCATGAGCAATATTAAAAGCTTCACAGCAATGGGTTTGATCGCGTAACCAATGTAAAGTTAAGCTTACTGCTTCACATACATCTAATACATGTAAAAAGCTACGTTCTACTGTATGGTCTTCGGTCGAAACCTGATCTTGTAATTCAATTAAATCACGCTGCATCGCTGCAACTTGTAATGCAAGCGGTACAATATTTTTAGGGAGCTGTGCAACATATTCACCTAATACACCATGCTCAAAAGCACCTACAATATTTGATAGGCGTAGGATTGCAATTTTCCATTCATGATCAATTTTATGAGTATCTCTAATGATTTCTTCAATCATCTGTTGAGATTTAATATATGGATTAGGATAAGCATAGTTGAAGTCTTCTGTTTCGCTTAACTGCAAACCAGATTTTCCATAGACTGCCAAGCTAGATAAATGGATAAAATGACGAACACCAGTACGCTGCATTGCACGTAACAGGCTCATAATGCAACTGACATTGTCATTGTAATATTCGAGCGGTTTTAAATTAGACTCTTCAATAGATTTAAAACCAGCTGTGTGAATAACTGCATCGATTGAGTACTGTTCAAATACTTTGTTCAATGCAGGTGTATTACGTACATCAAGTTTAACAAACGGAACGTACATACCAGAGATGTATTCTAACCGCTCAAGCGTTTGCAAGGTCGAGTTAGCCAAATTATCGACAATAACCACTTCTTGGCCTTGAGCCAATAGACTCAATGCAATGTGTGAACCGATAAAGCCTAAACCACCTGTCACTAAAATCATTGTATACTTACCTTTCTCTTAATGTATCTACGCCCATTTAGACGTATGACCATAGTGAATTCTCAATGAGTACATTACTACTAATAACCTCTGCTCCTACTTCGATCCATGCTTGGCATGCGCTAGGCCTTGCTCAGGCACTCAAAAGTAAAAATGAAGACTTTCGTGTATTCTTTTACCAAGATGGCGTTCAAGTTGCGAATGATTTTCAATGGGTTCCTGACGACCAGCGTAATTTAACGCATGAATGGCAAAAGCTCGCGATCCGACTTCCTGTCTGTGTCAGCGCAGCTCTTGCACGTGGGATTACCGATGCAGAAAATGCGAGTCGTCATCAACTTAGTCATCACAACCTAGCGAACAACTTTGAGTTGGTTGGACTAGGTGAACTTGCTGATGCAGTACAGTCAGCCTCTCGTCTTCTTCAATTCTAAGTTACTTTATTAACTTAGATTGTTGCTTTTAAAAGGTATATTGTGTGAAAACTGTACTCGTTATTTTGACCCAAGCCAATTTAACCAGCCTACAAGTCAATGAAAGCCTCGCCGCTACTATGGTTTTAGCAACCTTTGGCTCACCAGTCAAAGTATTATTAAAAGATGCGGCTCTTAGTCTTTTACAAAATGAACGTAACTTTGACCAATTGCAGCATGCATTTAAAATTGCTTCAAATATGGTAGATAGCTTTGAGTTTTATGACTTAAGCCCAATTCTTATTGAAGACAAAAATAAACAGCATCCTTTTGTTCAAAACAGTGAGCAGGAACTAGAATTTGTTCAGCTAGATACGAAACTCATCCAATCTTTCGATCATGTCTTATATTGGTAGATAAAGGTGTAATTTTAATGACGCAATCAACTCTTTATCTTGTGCAAGCTTCTTATCACCATACTCCTCGCATTATTGAAGAACTTGCAAAACTGTTCCATAAAGATGATCAACTTATTTTTATGGGTGACTCAACTGCTCAACTTACAGTAAGTATTTGTCAGCAGTTTGGCTCAGTTTCTTGCTTGTCTCATGAAAAAGATTTAATTGATGCAGAAACCTTGGCTCACGTTAAGGTATTGAACTATGACCAGTTTGCGGATCTGGTTTTACAATTTAATCGATGTATTTCTTTGAAATAATATAGTTAGGCTCATTTTTATGAATTTAGAATTAGATCAAGATGGTCATTTAGTCGACTATACGATTTGGAATCCCGAAGTAGCACAGGAACTCGCCAAATCTCTCGATCTTGAATTAACAGATTGGCATTTTGAAGTTTTAGCTGCGGTTCGCCAATTTTATCAGCAATTTGGGCATTCTCCTGCAACACGTCCTTTGATTAAGTTTTTAATGAAAACCGTAAGTCCAGATATTAATAATGCTGTTTTACAGCAAAAATTTAATACCGGTTTAGTTGCTCGCCATCTCAGTCGCTTAGCAGGTATTCCTAAACCGGCAAATTGTTTATAAATTTTTATGCGAATTTTTTAGCGGCAGCGACACATAAAATTGTTACTGCCGTTACCATTAACATCGACCAACTTACATGTTCATGTAATAAAAGTGCAGCAATCGCGAGTCCCATTAATGGTTGTAAAAGTTGTAGCTGGCTAATTGCAGCTATACCGCCTTGAGCAAGACCTTTGTACCAGAAAAAGAACCCGATGAGCATACTAAATAAAGATACGTAAACCAGTCCTGCTACCGCCGATGTAGATACATCTTGAAAGGAAACGGGCATATAAAAAAGAGTAGCGAGCAGCATAATCGGTAAAGCTAAAATAAGCGCCCAACAAATCACTTGCCATCCACCTATTTTTTTCGAAAGCACTCCACCTTCTGCATAGCCAAATCCACACAAAATAATTGCAATAAGCATGTATAAATCGCCAATGCCAAAAGATGCTTCACCGGACAAAAAGAACATATAGGTAAAAACAACTAAACTGCCTAAAATTGCAAATATCCAAAAAAATAAATTTGGTTTTTCTCCACCTCTCACTACTGCAAATATGGCAGTAGTGAGCGGTAGAACGCTAACAAAGACAATCGAGTGGGCTGCGTTCATATACTGCAAGGCAAGCGCCGTAAATAATGGAAACCCAACTACAACGCCTAAAGCCACAATAGCCAGCGGCCACCAGTCTTGTTTAGCAGGCTTTTTTTCCTTAAGTAAAAAGATAAGAATTAAGCCCAAGACTCCTGCAATGACAGCTCTTGCTGCTGTTAGAAAACCAGGCTCAAAACCTGTTACCGCAACACGGGTAGCGGGTAACGAGCCTGCAAAAATTGCAACGCCAATAAAACCATTTACCCAACCGTTCATAAACTTTTGCATATTATTCTCCGCAACTATACGAAGAATTTAAGCTGTGATATGGTGTCAAAACCAGATACAAAGCAGTACAATTTTAAAAAACTGTTATGTATAAATAAGCAGTACAGTAGAGATGATTAACGTGAACCAGACAAAAACAAAAATCGAACTTGTTATTTCACAGATTGAACAACAAATTAAGAATCGCTCTTTGACTCCGGGAACTCGACTCCCCTCTGTGCGCAAGCTGGCCAAAGATTTAGGTTTTTCAGTTTCTACGATTGTCGAAGCTTATGAACGATTAATTGCCCTAGGTAAAATTGAATCACGTAGTGGATCGGGCTTTTATGTAGTGGCACCACTTGCTCCTTTAGACTTAAGTGAATTAGGACCCAAACTAGATCGCTCAATAGATCCGTTATGGATTTCACGTCAGTCTTTAGAGGCAGAACCTGATGCGTTTAAGCCCGGTTGTGGTTGGTTACCTAATGACTGGATGCCACTTGAAAGTATTCGTAAGGCATTAAGATCTGTTACACGAAGTGAAGATGATAGTTTAATGGGTTATTCTTCACCGTTAGGGCTGCCCGTATTAAGAGATTTACTGGCTAGGCGAGCACAAAATAAAGGTATAGAGGCAAATCTCAATCAAGTTGTTCTAACCGATTCAGGCACTCAAGCTATTGATCTGGTTTGTCGTTTTTTACTTAAACCAGATGATGTAGTTCTAATTGATGACCCATGTTACTTTAATTTTCATGCTCTACTTAAAGTTCATCAAGTTAAAGTTATTGGTATTCCATACACTCCAAATGGCCCAGACTTAGAGGCATTTAAAGAAGCGATTGAGATCTATAATCCTCGGCTTTATATTACAAATTCAGGAATACATAACCCCACTGGCGCAACGCTTTCACTCTCGACAGCTCATCAATTACTGAAGTTGATTGATCAATCTAATTTAATTGTGATTGAAGACGATATATTCTCGGATTTTGAATATACTCCAGCTCCACGACTTGCAGCCCTAGACAACCTTTCACGCGTGATTTTTATTGGAAGTTTCTCTAAAACGCTTTCTGCCTCTATTCGCTGCGGCTACATTATTGCAAAACCAGAATGGATTGATCAGATTACCGATTTAAAAATTGCTACCAGTTTTTCTCACAATGGACTCTCAGCCAAGATTTTACACACAGCTTTAACCGATGGTTCATACCGTAAGCATTTAGATTTATTAAAAGTTCGTTTAGCTCAAGCCATGCAAGAAACAATCACGAAGCTCAAATCGATTGGGATAGAACCGTGGATTGAACCCAAGGCTGGAATTTTTGTGTGGTGTCGTCTACCAGAAGGTGTAGATGCAGCGAAGATTGCCCAGTTTTGTCTGAATCGGCAAGTGATTCTCGCCCCGGGTAATGCCTTTAGCCAAGCACAATCAGCAGGTCAATTTATCCGTTTTAATATTACTCAATCAAATCATGATTATATTTATAAGACTCTTGCAGAAGCACTTCTACAAGAGTCGTTAGGTTAGAGAACCGAGTTTAAGCCTGTTTTTGCTTTTGTTGCATATAAGCAAAATAGCCCGGCCCAGCCGAAACCTGAACTTGCTTTGCATGTAATGGCTCACGGCATACTGAACACACCATAACAGGTTCAAACTTATGTCCACATGTTTTGTGACGATATTCCAAAGGTTTACCTAAACCTTGATCCATCCATTTATCTGCCCAGTTCGCCATAGATAAGATAATTGGATAAAGCTCAAAGCCTTTATCCGTGAGACGATATTCAAAACGCTCCTGACGGTCAAAATAAGGTGCTTTTACTAAAATTTCGTATTCAACCAACCTTTTTAAGCGATCAGAAAGGACATGACGAGTGACACCTAATGATTTTTGAAAATCATCAAAACGGCGAATTCCCATAAAAGCATTACGTAATATTAACATCGTCCATCGATCACCAATCACTGATAGCATGCGGGCAACTGAACAAGGCTGATCACCGATGTCATCCCATTTCATCTTTATGCTTTCCTCAATATAAAACTGGCCTATTTGCCATATTATTTATACCCTAAACCACTTAATATGTTATATGCAATATAGAGCTTAGAAATAAGTTTTCAGTATATTTATAAAGCTTATTTTTTTAAAATAACAGTCACTAAAAATAGATATAAAATATAATTAATCCATCCGTATGGATTAATTATATTCAGCTTATTTATAAGTTAATTTGAAATAAAGATTCCCTTTAGCACAGTTCCTGATGCTAGTTTTGTACTCGCAGGAATACGGACTAGACAATTGGCTTGCATAAGATTACTCAGCATATGGGACTGCTGCTTGGCCAAACCTTTTACCCTAAGTTGTCCTGCATCAAAATAAGCATACATTCGTAAAAAACGCTCACGTGCATCTTCTTTTAAATCATGCTCTAAAATTGCGGTAAACCATTCTGGTCCGCGTCTATTGCCCTGCAATGCATCAAGCAAAGATTTTCCGTAAATTTGCATTGCGACATATACCGCAGCTGGATTGCCCGGTAAGCCTAACAAATAGCAAGAATGTTGGGTTTGTGAATTATGGTATTCGGCAAAGAATAAAGGTTTACCCGGTTTTTGTTTAACTTTCCAAAAGATTTGTTCAAACCCAACTTCGAAAGCACAGGGCCGTACAAAGTCGTAGTCTCCTACCGACACTCCGCCAGTCGTTATAACAACATCATGGCTGTCTTTTAGTTGATTAAAGTAATGGGTGACCTGCTCTGCTTCATCTGCTACGTGAATGAGTTCGATATCTAAACCATAATCTTCAAACCAAGCTTTTAGTAATGGGCCATTTGCATCAAAGACTTTACCTTCAGCTAGATCTTCTGCTGTTTCGGCAACTTCATCACCCGTGATCAAAACAGCGACTTTCGGTGCACGATAGACTTCAACGGTTTGCACACCCGCCATACTTAAAGCAGCCAAACTTCCAATATTCAAAAGTTGTCCTACTTGAGCAAGCAACTGCCCTTGCTGGATTTCCTCTCCGGTAAAGCGGATATCGGCTTGAGGACGTATATGTTCCGTTAAACAAATTTCTTGGGCCGAAATAACCGATACGATTTCTTGTCGAGCTACATGCGTTGTCCCTTCAGGAATTTTGCCGCCCGTAAATATACGAATTGCCTGACCTTCACCGAGTATATCATGACTCTCGCTTCCGGCACGAATCTCACCTGTGACTTGGAACTTTTGATTATTTAAATCTTCTGCATGGCTACAAAGTGCATAACCGTCAACTGCACTTTGAGAGAAACTTGGTAAATTAATTTCAGAGTAAATATCTTTGGCAAGATAACTACTTAGGCTATTTGTTAGAGTCTTTTGAATAGAGCTTAAGTTTTTAGGCTTATTAATAACTAAATCTAGCGCTTCATCTATACTGATTAATCCACGCTCAGCACCACAACCTGACATTATTCATAGCCTCCTGGATGTGGTAAATCACGGCAAACATCAAAAATATGGACTAATGCGGGTAAAATAGCGGCCATTGATTCGCTTGCGCCACCACGGCTTCCCGGTAATGTCACTACTAACGAACGGTCAATAAACCCTGCTACTCCGCGTGACATAGCAGCATATGGCGTGCGTTTTTGTCCAAATGAGCGAGCAGCTTCCATTAAGCCATCTAATTTACGTTCTAAAAGAGGCTCTAGCGTATCAACTGTAATGTCACGCTTACCAATTCCTGTCCCACCCACAGTCATAATACAAGCATACGATTTGGTGAGTTCTAAAACCAATTCTTTGAGATCATCTGCTTCATCGGGCAAAATTTGGTAATGGATCGGATCAAAGCCAGCTTCAGTTAAAGTTTCAACCACAGATTTTCCAGCAGTATCCGGCTTTCTACCCGCTGCTACGGTGTCTGACAAGACAATAACCGCAGCCGAAACAGGCTGACGCAATACCCGTTTAAAATGGGATTTTCCGCCTTTTTTCTTCAGTAGTTTACATTGATCCATCCAGAGTTCTTCTGGTTCACAATGAGGCTTTAACATGTCATAGATAGTTAAGCCTGCAAGGCTTGCCGCCGTTAAAGCTTCCATTTCTACGCCAGTTGGACCAATAGTTTCAACAACAGCAATAATTTTTACAAAGTCATTTTCCAATTCATATTCAACATCTGCCCGATAAATCGGTAACGGATGACATAGTGGAATCAGCTCATCAGTTCGTTTTGCTGCCAAAATTCCTGCAACACGTGCTGTTTTTAATGCATCACCTTTTTCCGTGTTTCCTTGTCTTAATAGTTCAATACAGGCGGGTGGTGCATATAAAATCGCTTGTGCTTCGGCAACACGATAACTTTCCGGCTTCATTCCTACGTTTTTCATTATTTATCCTAGTGTTACATATTTCAGTGTGAGTGCTCATGGCCGGCATGATGATGGTGATGTTTGTGGTCGTGCGGCGCATCCTTACGAATACAACAGCCCTCTACATAATGACTTGTGCCATCTGTAAAGAACTCTTCTTTAAAGACAGGCACTTCATGTTTTACCCGTTCGACTGCTTCCTCACATGCTTGAAAAGCTTCACGGCGATGGGCTGCATACACAATCGCAATAATGGCTGTTTCACCAACATCTAGATATCCAATTCGATGAACCACTCGCACATAAGATACCTGATACTTTTTCTCAATTTCTAGTTCAATTTCACGTATCATTTTTTCTGCAAGCGGTTTATAAGATGTATATTTCAGCGCCTTTACCGCTTTACCTTCGTGGTGATTACGAACCGTACCCATAAAAATATCGATACCGCCACATTCAGGAAAAGATTGAATCGGATCAAAAGTATCTAGGCTTAAAGCCTGCTCTTGTATTCTTGCAAACTCTTTCATGATTCATCCTCCAGCAACGGGTGATAATAAAACCAAAGTGCATGGCTCACTTAAGACAGTTTGTCTAGTTATGACATTATCACCAATTGCACATGCACATTTTTCCATGGCTTTTGTAGATTCCGGATGCAATAAAACAATTTCATCTAATACATCTTTAACCAAACTATGGTTAGGACAAACTAACAAAAGATTTTCAGGAAGCAATTTTTCAATTGCACCAAATGCTTCGACTTTAATTTGGATAGATTGTTGCATTTATCCCCCAAGCATATGCATGCTGATTTTACGGGTTTGTTGATGTTGTAAGGCATGGAAACCTTTTGCTTTATGCCAGATATAAGGATGAACCAAATTCTTTAAATTTTGGATATATATACCGTATTCTGGGCTATGTTGTTTGCTTACCAGTGCTTGAAGCTGAGGCTTAATATTTAAACCTTGCGGCGCAAATAAACAGTTATATAATTCGCCTTTTGCGGTAAGCCGTATACGGTCACATTGGTGGCAAAATGAATGCGTAATTGTGGAAATAATTCCTAAATGGTAGCTACCATTAATTAGATATTGACGCGCAGGCTCATGTTGCTGCTCGATCACTTGTACCGAATAATACGGTCGCAATACCTTTAAAATTTCAGCCTCGCTTACCACATCTTTATTTGACCAAAGTGCATCACCATCAAGCGGCATAAACTCGATAAAACGTAAAGGAATATGATTAGAAATTGACCACTTCACCATAGGTAAGATTTGATTATCATTTTTATCTTTCATTAATACGCAGTTAATTTTAAAAGGCAGTCCTTCATCTTTAGCAGCTTGAATACCCTCAAGAACCGGTTCTAACTTTTTCTTAGTGAGCTCTTTAAATTGAATTGAATCAAGACTATCTAAACTAATGTTTAAATCATCTAATCCAGCGTCTTTTAGTTGTTTAGCGTATTTAGCAAGGTAATGACCATTTGTAGTCATCGATATACGTTTTAAACCTAATGCTTTTAAGGCCTGCAAATCACGAACAAAATGAACAATGCCTTGACGCATTAATGGTTCACCACCCGTAATGCGAATACTCTCGATACCTTGCTGCACCATAAAATGACAAAATTGAAAGAGCGCTTCAAAACTAAGCAAGTCCTGTTTATTTAACCATTCTGGATGCTCAGGCATGCAATATACACACTTAAAATTACAGCGATCAGTTACAGAAATTCGTAACTTACGCTTGATACGCCCATATTGATCTTGCAGAAGGCTTGGCGCATTTTCAGAGTGATATTGTTTCATCATTTGCACTCATATCGAGAACATTTCAAATCTTGCGAGCACCGATTATGAACAATCAAATACAAAAAATTGCATCTTAATAGTGCTTTGTTCTTTAATAGCAAAATTTGTTCCAGCTCTACTTATTTTCCATAATATTTAAATTTTTTATAGACTTTTCACCGCACTACCTTAAGAACAATTAAAAAATAAATCTCAAGTTAGCGCGGTAAAATCTATGTTTTACTTGATTCTATTTCTAACACTTTTCTAAACGGATGGGTACATATTTATGGTACGGCGTTTTCGACAATGGATCACAATGTTCAGCAGAAATAAGTAAGTTTAATTGTGGCCCAATCGGTTCTCCATTTTGAAAGCGCATACCGTAGCCATGTGGCAGTGACACAACACCTCTTCTCATCCCATCATCCAACTCAATAGTTACCTGAATTTCTCCATGTTGTGAGATACATTTAAGCTGCCCTCCTGTATCTACATTTAAGTGCCTTGCATCTTCGGGATGAATACGTAGTGCACCTTCTGCATCTACTTTTCGCCAAGCAGGGTCACGGTAAATTTGGTTGGCGTTGTAACTACGGCGTTCACCTGACAAAAGGATGAAAGGAAACTCTTCAACATTAACGTTATGGCTTTTCAAGCTTGCGAGTTCACTTAACATCTCGGGAATTGCAAGACGTATTTTCTTATCTTTATAAGCCACCAGTTTCCAGACTTCGTCATATTCATGTTGCGATAAAACCATACCTGAACGTTGCTTTAATATCTGCTCAAATAGTTTGACACCTTGTGTTAACGGATTACCTTTATAACCTGCACGGCGTACCGCTTTGGTATGTAAAACAGCATATTGAATAGATAGCGGCAGTAAAAAAGCAACTGAATCTGCAGAATTGCCAAGTCGTTTGCCAAGAGTTCGATAAATAATAGAAGCAGCAAAAGGGATATATTTTTTATGTCGTGCCAAGGTAAGTCCTAACGCCGACAAGTATGGTAAGTAGGCAGTTTTTTTCGAGTCGACCGCAGCTATTTTTTCTAAAACTGGGAAACTCTTCGGAATAGCATTCATCGCTTCCAGTAATCGAGTATAAATTTCGGCTTCCGGTAAAGTATTTGCTTGAGCAACCAATACGGGATGACGCAGGTGAAAACCATTCTTAGGAAATTCCAAGTTAAAACCGGTAAATTCCCATTTTTCAAACTGAGTATGAGCAGGCAAAATATAGTGTGCAAATCTCGCGGTTTCTGTCATCGCAACATCAACTACCACCAACAAATCTAATGCTTTAAAGGCTTCCTCAAAAGCTGGTGTATCAGGGTAAGTTAATAGTGGATTACAACTATCTACAAACACAGCACGAATTCGCTTTTCCCCTGCTTTTAAGATTTCATCGGGTAAAATATTAGGCGGGAAAAACCCGGAAATCGGGAACATTTTATGGTAAACGCTACGTCGATATTTTGGTTTTCTTTCATCCGTATCGGTCAAAATTGGAATAAACATGGTATGCAAATTATTGGTACCCTGTTTTCCAAAGTTCCCTGTCAGCAAGTATAAGAGCTTTTCTAAATAACCATTTAATGTTGTATTCAAAGTATGTTGAATACCTAAATCGATACGTACACAGCCTCTTTTTGCTTTGGCAAACTCTCGAACCACTTGATAAATCAAATCGATAGGTACATCAGCTTTAGCAATATAGTCTTCAATCGGGACATGGTTAAATGCAGCTTTTACTTCTTCAAACCCATGTGTGTGCTGCTCAATAAACGCTGCATCATAAAGCTTTTCTTTAATAATGATCGCAATCATGGCCGACATTAAAAAAGCATCTGTTCCCGGTTTTAGCTGTACGTGAATGTCTGCTTGTTTTGCCGTTTCGGTAACACGCGGGTCGAACACCACCATGGTTCGGTTCGGATCTTTTTTAATATGTTTTAGCGTGTCTCGTGCGTTAGGAATACCATGTGCCTGAAACGGGTTCGTCCCAATAAAAAGTACGTAATCTGCATGCTCAACATCTTCTGTCGTATGGCAAGCCTGACTACCGAACAGGCGGCCATTGAGCCAGAAATCACCTGTTTTTTCTTGGGCAAGTGAGTTATATGCATAATAACTTTTCATAGCCAGTAAAAGTTGTCGACCATAAGCTGCACCGAGGTGGTTACCCTGTCCACCGCCCCCAACCGAAGCAAAAGCAGTACCGCCAAATTTATCTCTAATCTGAACCAATTGATCAGCAATTTCTTGTATCGCCACATCCCAACTAATTTCTTGAAATGAGCCATCTGGTTGGCGTTTTAAAGGTGCGGTTAAACGGTCTGCATGTTTCTGGTAATGCTGTAATCTTGCGGCTTTTTGGCAAATGTAACCTTGAGAAAATGGATGCTCAGGATTACCTTTAATTTTGACAAATTGGTTATCTTTAATTTCTACGCTCAAACCGCAGTTTCTTGAACATAAAATACATGCGGTCACATCTGTTTTACTTTGCTGAGCTGCGTCCATCATTTTTCTGGCTCCGTTTATTTTTATACATCTGGCTAGAATGAAAACAACAAGTTCCAAAATAGAACTTAAATTCTAAACAGTCAATAACTCAAAATTTAAAAAATGATTTCAGATTATCAATGTAAATTTTAAATCGATATGATTGAAGTTCTAATTTGTCGAAAAAATCTCTTTAAATGCTTTAATTTGTTTGTATTGTTGAAGTTCATCTAAAGAATTAATGCTATGGAAAAATAAGTTTTGCTTTTGAAAAATGGCTACTTGTGCGTGTAAAAGTTTAAAGCAATTTTTTAAACTCAATTGTTGCTTATCAATTTGCTGCTCTAAAACCTCTAGACTTTCACGTTTTAACAAACAAAATGGGTATAAAGCATCTCCATTAATTGAAACGTAAGCTGCCTGGGCCTGTTTATTTTTGCGAAGTGCGCTGTGTAATTTCGCAACGACTTGCGTAGGTATGTAGGTCACATCACAAGGGATAAACAAAACATAATCTGCTTTTACATGTGACCATGCGCTTTTCATTCCCATGAGTGGGCCAAAAAAGCCTGCTGCATCATCTTGAAAACATTTAATATCAGGCACAATACTTTGATAAATCGAATAATCACGATGACTATTCACCCAAATTTCAGATACAGATGACTTTAATTTTTGATGAATTTTGAGTAGTTGTGTATCGCCATCGAATTGCTGCAACAGCTTATTTAAACCATTCATACGGCGGGCTTGTCCACCCGCCAGAATGACCAGATCAGTTACGGGATATCCCTTATTCACACTTCCACCTCTTGCTGGCAAGCTTTAATCAAGCCTCGGATTTCAGGTAAACATGAACCACAGTTTCCACCTGCTTTTAAACATGCAGTAACCTGTTTTTCATGGGTAATGTTTTGTGTTTTTATTGCTTCGATAATTTTATTCTTACCTACTTTAAAACAACTACACACCAAAGGCCCATCATTATTGGTAGCCGACATTGGCATACCTGCTAGTAAAGCTTTACGGTGCAAGGCGCTCAAACGTTCGCGTTTAAACAGACTTGCTACCCAGTCACGGTCTGGCAATAAATCTGGCGGTGCAATATATAGACTTGCAATTACAATGCCATCTTTAAAAAAACACTATGGCTCAGTTGTGAAGAAATATCTTCTATGCTTAACCATTCAAAGGTTTCATCGGCAAATGGCAAAAAGCTTTTCAGATTCTTTTGAGTATCATGAAAAGTTTGGCGGTCTGCAAGTTCATAGCGGCTGGTTTTCACCATTTTGACTTTGGTCCACCATGCACAGTGATGTAGCGATTCTTGAATATGAGAATCGTATCCTTCACGAATATAGAGCACACCTTGCCAAGTGGTATAGAACGGTTGAATAGTTACAGGCGTATGTTTGAACTCGGGCTCACCTGAAATTGCATCAACTTCTGGATTAACGACTTTACCAATACGGGCATCGGATGCGACCTGTTCAGTCCAGTGAATCGGTGCAAAAATTTGCCCACGACGGACACCTGATGAGAAGGTTACACGTAGTACACAACTGCCCCATTTCGAACGAACTTCTACTAAACCTTGATCACGTACACCAAACTTTAATGCATCACTTGGATGAATCTCACAGAATGGTTCAGCACGGTGACTGGTTAAATTTGGCGACAAACCAGTACGGGTCATGGTATGCCATTGATCGCGAATACGCCCCGTGTTCAAAATGAGCGGATAATCTTCTGAAATTGCATGTACCGGATTAATTGCAACAGTCGGAATTAGTTTTGCCTTGGTGTTTTTGTGACTAAACTGGCCCTTGCCAAACAGTTGTTGAACAGCTTTAGCGTCTTGATTTTTACTCCAGACTGGCCATTGCACTGGTTGCAGAACATCGTACTCAGCAGCACTTAGGTTCATTAAACCTTTTAAGTTGAAATAACGAAACGTATCAGTTTGCTCACGTGCTTCAATGTCCGCATTATCTTGTGCTGACAAAGCCGCATGTTCATTGAAAATATCAACAGCACTCGTAAA
Organism: Acinetobacter sp. RUH 2624; assembly: GCF_000162375.2. Classification (NCBI taxonomy): domain Bacteria; kingdom Pseudomonadati; phylum Pseudomonadota; class Gammaproteobacteria; order Moraxellales; family Moraxellaceae; genus Acinetobacter; species Acinetobacter sp. RUH 2624. The sequence continues at coordinate 1,408,533 of NZ_KI391939.1, forward strand.
GTCAAAACCTTTAAAGCCTAATTTTTTCGCAACTTGGCTCACTGACCACCAATCTGCTTTTGCTTCACCCGGCGCAGGTAAAAAAGCACGTTGACGTGAAATACGACGCTCAGAGTTAGTAACGGTTCCGTCTTTTTCACCCCAACCTAAAGCTGGAAGCAAAATATCGGCGTAAGCCGTAGTATCCGTATCGGCACAGATATCTGACACAACGACCAATTCGCATTTTTCTAAAGCACGTTTCACCTGATCAGCATCTGGTAAACTTACCACCGGATTGGTTGCCATAATCCAGATGGCTTTAATTTTTCCAGCTTCAACAGCACGGAATAAATCAACTGCTTTTAAGCCAGCTTGAGTTGCAATAAATGGGCTGTCCCAAAAGATTTGCACTACTTTTTGGTGCAAGGGATTATCTAAATCCATATGGGCAGCCAGCATATTAGCTAAGCCACCCACTTCTCGGCCACCCATAGCATTGGGCTGGCCTGTCATTGAAAATGGTGCAGCGCCGAGCTTTCCAATTTTGCCTGTTAGTAAGTGACAGTTAATAATGCTGTTGGCTTTATTCACGCCCTGACTTGATTGATTCACACCCATTGAAAATAGCGTAATTACCTTTTCAGTCTGCGCAAATTTCTCAAAGAACTGTTGCATCTTATCGAGTGCAATTCCTGTACGCTTTGCCACATATTCCACATTAGTTTCTGGCTCGCTGCTTGCCAAAACCTCTTGCAAACCTTCGGTATAAGCATCAACAAAAGCCTGATCGGCATGACCATTTTGATATAAATATTGGAATAGACCGTTGAACAATGCGACATCTTGGCCCGGTAAAATCGGTAAATGTAAATCCGCTTGCTCACAAGTACTGGTAAAACGTGGGTCAATCACCACAATAAACATATCTGGATTGTGGCTTTTAGCCTGCATAATCCGTTGATACAGTACAGGATGGCACCATGCGGTATTGGAACCAACCAAAACCACCATGTCTGCATGTTCAAAATCTTCATAACTTGCAGGCACAATATCTTCACCGAAACTACGTTTGTGACCTGCCACCGCAGATGACATACAAAGCCGTGAGTTGGTATCGATATTTGCAGTGCCCAAATAGCCTTTTACAAACTTGTTCACCACATAATAGTCTTCAGTCAAAAGCTGACCTGAAACATAAAATGCAATGCTGTCACGACCATATTTGTCGATACAAGACTGGAATTTATCGGCAATTTTATTGATTGCTGCATCCCATGTCGTTACAGTCCGATGTGGCTTACGACCAAACATGGGTTGAAGTAGACGTGTTTCCAACCCCAAAGTATCCGCAAGACGGCTACCTTTAATACATAAGCGTCCAAAGTTGGAAGGATGCTCAGCATCCCCCTCAACTTGCACCACAGGTCCTTGAGGTTTTTGTTGGACGTTTACGCTAACACCGCAACCTACACCGCAATATGGACATGTTGTTTTGATTGTTTTTGCAACATGATCGGAGCTATCGACTTCAACGCTTGGAATACTATTCATAACTGCTCCTTTCCCTATTTAGCCTGCATTTTTTAATGCAAAATCTCGACCAAATAGCAGTTTATTTCTAAATGAAGAAACAGGGGTTTGGTCTGCAATTAACTCTGCATACCACATACCATCTTCAGTATCACCAAACAATACTGCACCGATTACTCGATCGCTTTGAATAATAATGCGTTTATAAATCTGGCGTTTTTCATCGTTCAGGATAATGTCTTCATAATCATCTTTCGGCTCAAAATTGCCCGCCGAGAATACATCGACACCACTGACTTTTAACTGAGTCGGTACAGTGGGTGCTTTAAAAGTTAAGCTGCCGTGCTCTGCTAAATGGGTCGCGCAAATAAAAGCTTGGCCCCATAGTGGCTCAACCAAACCAAAAGTTTGACCACGGTGTTCAATACACTCACCCACCGCGTAAATACTTGGGTCAAATGTTTGCATGGTGTCATTCACCAATACACCACGATTACAACGTAAACCAGCACTTTGTGCCAAAGCAATATTTGGACGAATGCCCACAGCGAATACCACAAGGTCAGCATCTAACACTGTGCCATCTTTCAAACGGATTTGCTTCACATGTCCGTTTTCATCACCAATTAACGCTTCTGTATTGGCTTCGGTAATAATATGAATACCTTTTTGTTCAATGCTATGACGTAATAACTGGCTCGCACGACCATCAAGTTGGCGTTCCATAATACGGTCCATCAAATGCAATACTGTGACATTCATACCGCGTTGTTTTAAACCATACGCCGCTTCTAAACCCAGCAAACCGCCACCAATCACGACTGCATTAGTTTTTGAATCGCAGTATTCAATCATGGTGTTAACGTCATAAATATCGCGGAAAGTTAACACACCTTTTAGGTCAACACCTTGAACTGGTGGAATAAATGGTGCCGAGCCTGTTGCCAGAATCAAACGGTCATAATCAACTGTCTTGCCTTTTTCGGTGTAAACCACTTTACGTGGGCGATCAATTTTTACGGCTTTATCACCGGCAATAAATTTAATGCTTTTATCGTCATACCACTTTGGTGGATGCAACATAATGTCTTCAATGGTTTTCTCACCCGATAAAACCGGAGACAACATAATACGGTTATAGTTACCCCATGGTTCTTCACCAATCACCGTAACTTCATAACGGTCTGGTGCCATATCAAGTAAATCTTCCAGACAACGCATCCCTGCCAAACCATTCCCGATCAGCACCAGTCTAAGTTTGTCTTGTGATACCCCTGTATTGGTAATATAAGTTTTTTGCGGCACCGCATTGATCCAAACACGGCCATCAACAATTTTGCTCGGGTAAACCGCCAATTTTTGGTCTTTATCTTCTAAACAACGGCCCGTAGCTAAACTGAAATGTTGTTTATAAATTGGTGATGCAACCACGCGTTCGCCTTGTAAATCACCAATAATCCCGCGACTCATCACATTTGCTAAGCTAAACGGATCTTTATTGCTTAGTACATAAACACGTTTTTCATGCCCCACACGGAAGATTGCAACCGCTTGACCGCTCACTAGCGCTCCTGCACCAGTGTTTGGAGTTAAATCATCGAGTGCACAAACGTCAATCCACTGATCATCAGGAAGCATATTTTTGTCTTGTACAATATTCATATAAGTTCCCCTTTATGCTTCAACCATTGGAATACGGTCTTCTGAACGTTCAGCTTCGGTTAATGGGCGGATTTGACCACGTTCAGTTGTAAATTGAATGTGCGGATCAGCTTGTTCATTCGCTCCTGCATTGATATAGGTTTGGAAGCGTTTACGAACTTCTGGGTTCTCGACAGCTGTACGCCATTCGTCTTGATATGTACCAATAATGTGTTCCATACGGCGCTCAAGCTCGGCGGCTAAACCAAGAGAGTCATCAACGATCACAGATTTAAGGTAGTCTAGACCGCCTTCCATGTTGTCACGCCATACACTGGTACGTTGTAAACGGTCTGCCGTTTGAATGTAGAACATAAAGAAACGGTCGATATAACGAATCAGTGTTTCTTTATCAAGGTCAGATGCAAGTAATTCTGCATGACGCGGTTTCATACCACCGTTACCACATACATAAAGGTTCCAACCCTTTTCAGTGGCAATCACGCCTACATCTTTACCTTGCGCTTCTGCACACTCACGTGTACAGCCAGACACTGCCATTTTCAATTTATGCGGTGAACGCAAACCTTTGTAGCGGTTTTCAAGTTCAATCGCTAAACCAACCGAGTTATCTACCCCGTAACGGCACCAAGTGCTACCCACACAAGATTTCACTGTACGTAACGACTTACCGTAGGCATGACCAGACTCGAAGCCCGCAGCATTTAACTCTTCCCAAATAAATGGAAGTTCATGAACTTGGGCACCAAACATATCAACACGTTGACCACCAGTAATTTTGGTGTATAAGTTATATTTCTTTGCAATTTGACCAATCGCAATTAAGCCATCCGGAGTGACTTCTCCACCTGCCATACGCGGTACAATTGAGTAAGAGCCATCTTTTTGAATGTTACCTAGGTAGTAGTCGTTACTGTCTTGCAAGCCTGCATGACTTGGCTTAAGTACGAAATCATTCCAGCAAGATGCCAAAATATTTGCTGCCGCTGGTTTACAAATATCACAACCTAAACCGTGCCCATGTTGATGAATCAAATCATCAAATGTCTTGATTTCATTGACACGGACCAAGTGATACAACTCTTGACGCGAGTACGGGAAGTGTTCGCAAATATGATTGTTAACAGTCACACCTTGACGTTGTAACTCTGACTTCAATACTTGAGTCACTAATGGTGCACAACCACCACATGCTGTTGCTGCTTTGGTGCATTTCTTTAATGCACCTAAAGAGGTCGAACCATCGCTAATTGCTTGGCAGATGTCTGCTTTTGATACGTTGTTACATGAACAAATGGTCGCGCTGTCTGGCAGTAAATCGACTCCGCTACCACCAGATTTTGCTGCTGATTGCTCAAAACCCAGCATAATTAAACTTTCAGGCACTTCCGGTAAAGCCAGACCATTCAACATCATTTGTAAAAGTTCGTTGTATTCTTTGGCATCGCCCACTAAAACCGCGCCAAGCAATTTGGTTTTGTCGGCATTTACAACAATCTTTTTATAAACCAGTGCATGTTCATCTGCATAGAAATAGCTTAATGCACCTGGGGTTATGGCATGTGCATCACCGACCGAAGCAACATCAACACCCATCAGTTTCAACTTGGTGCTCATGTCTGCGCCAGCGAAGCAATGACACTCTTCATCTAAAATATGTTTTGCTGCAATACGCGCCATGTCATAGCCCGGTGCAACCAAGCCATAAATTTTATTTTGCCAAAGCGCACATTCACCAATGGCATAAATGTTTTGATCAGATGTTTGGCAATAATCATTAATTACAATACCGCCACGCTCACCAATCGCAAGCCCGCTATTTCGCGCTAACTCATCACGTGGGCGGATCCCCGCAGAGAATAAAATCACATCAGTTTCGAGTTCACTACCATCGGCAAACTTCATCACATGAGTGGTATTTACACCAGACTCAATAGACTGAGTCGCTTTTTGTGTATGAACTTTTACACCTAAATCTTCAATTTTACGGCGTAAAACTTTGCCCCCTAAGTCATCAATTTGAACTGCCATCAAACGTGGTGCAAACTCAACAACGTGCGTTTCTAAATCTAAATCACGTAAAGCTTTGGCTGCCTCAAGTCCAAGTAAACCACCGCCAATTACTACACCTGTTTTTGCATTGAGACTCGCTGCACGAATCGCGTCTAAGTCTTCAATAGTACGGTAAACAAAACAGTTTTCACGGTCATTACCCGGAATTGGCGGAACAAATGCATATGAACCAGTCGCCAGCACCAACTTGTCATAACTAATCACATCACCATGATTGGTTGTTACGGTTTGTGCAGTTGTATCAATCGCCACTGCTTTAGTATTTAAACGTAGGTCGATGCCATACGCATCGGCAAAATCAAAACGTGCTAAAGATAAATCTTTTGCCGATTTCCCTGAGAAGTATTCAGTCAAATGTACGCGGTCATATGCGATACGAGGCTCTTCTGCGAGAATTGTGATTTCCAGTTCATCATCTGCTTTTTCTAAAATGGCTTCGATGAATTTGTGGCCCACCATACCATGACCAATCATTACCAATTTCATAGTGTTTCTCCTCAAATCACGTTGCTTTTAAGCTGCGTTCTTACGTTCTCAAATAGACATTGTTGTTTTGCCTTGTGCTCTACCGAGAAACGTATCAACATCACAAAGCGTATAGCTGCTTGGAATCCATTTTTTCCACTCGTTGACGACACCCAATGCATAGCAAAGTCATAAAAACAAATAAAAAAAGCGAGCCCCCTCATAGAGAAGGCTCGCATCGCTGGAACTGAAAAATTAGTTAATTCAGATGTAACTTTTTTATGCAATAAAAATAAAGACATAACCTTCACTCCGACTGAACGTAAATTCTTTATGTGTGCAGTTGCACTCACAAATTCGATCAGAACGGACATCGTTGGCCGTCTTTAAAACTTATGGTCGTCTTCGACCTGTAATTAACTAAGCATTTTGCATGCCAATTCTTTTTAAGATTAATATTAATAATTTTTTATTATTATTTTCAATTATTTAAACTAAAATACCTTTTCATCCATAAAGAAGATTTAATTTTTCCTGCACTATTGCTGCTCCTCTATATGGTTTAAACAAAAATAAGTTTTGCCACAAAATGAATCGTATTTTTGCACCAATATCGATCAAAACAATGCTTTAACATAGTAAAGGACCACTCATGCCTGATTTTTTGTTTAAATTTGGATGGCACTAATCTTGCTTAAAACTTAATAACAAAAAACGCGTCGAATTGGCGCATTTTCTTAGCCTGATTTTCTGAACTTATGCCAAAACTCAAAATAGCTCTTATCGATGATGATCATGCACGGGCCGACTATATAAAAAACAGTCTGCTTGAAAATGACTTTGAAGTGGTGGCCTGCCTTACTTTGGACCACTTAAATATTTTCTGTCTTGAAGATTTACAAGCCGATGTCATCTTGCTCGACATGGATCATCCTCATCGTGACATTATTGAAAGTTGTGTGAGTAGCTATGACCTACCAACTGTTCTATTCACTAAAAATTCAGATAAAGACACCATCAAACAAGCGATAGATGCAGGTGTAACGGCTTATATTGTAGACGGCATAGACCCTGCCCGCTTACATACCATTTTAGAGATTTCAATTGAGCAATATAAAAAACATAAAAAGCTCGAAGGTGACTTAAAAGAAGCTCAAACCAAACTGGCAGATCGTAAAGATGTTGAAAAGGCCAAAGTGCTACTCATGCAACTGCATGGCTTACCTGAAGATACGGCTTTTCAATTACTCAGAAAAAATGCCATGAGTCACCGTATAACGATTGGAGAAATGGCACGGCGTTTACTTGACGCTCAAAAATTACTAAATGATCAACTAAAGGATGAATAAATGAGCAAATTAGAAAAGACTCAATTGCAACTCGGCTATATTCCTTTACTTGATTGCATCGCTTTACTGTGGGCAAAGCAGCAAGGTTTCTTCGAAGAAGTCGATTTAGATGTTACCCTAGTCAAAGAAGCATCATGGGCAAGTCTACGCGACCGTTTAGCTTTTGGTTTATTAGATGCTGCACATTGTTTATCTGCTATGCTACCCGCTGCAGCTGTGGGTGCAGACCAAATTGGTATTGCACTGCAAACCCCTCTTATTTTAAGTAAAAACCGTGCCTTTATTAGCTTAAGCCAAAAATTAACCCATCAACTGGCTATTCAAGAGAATGATAATGCACAAACTACCGCCCAAAAAGTGACGAGCTACATTAAAGAAGATAATGCTCTATCCTTAGCCCATGTATTTAAACATTCAATCCATCATTATTGTTTAAGAGAATGGCTTGCGTTGGCAGATTCTAAAATAGCTCAAACGCTCAAACTCAAGGCACTTCCGCCACCGTATATGGTCGAAGCTTTAGATAACCATGTGATTGATGGTTTTTGTGTGGGAGAGCCGTGGAATACACAAGGAGAACTTTTAGGCTTAAGTAAAATGGTTTGCTCAAGTCAGGACATTATTCCCAATGTGGCAGATAAAGTTCTCGCAGTAACTCAAGAATGGGCCGAACAACACCCTCAAACCTTAGTTGCACTTACAGGGGCAATTATGAAAGCCCAAAAAGAATTGAGTAATTTAAAAGATTTTACGCCTGTCTTAAAGTTATTGGTCGAGTTTGGGATTGTCCGATTTCATTGCTCGGAAGAAGTACATGTCGATAAATACTATATGATTCAAAATATTGTTAAGTATTTGGTTAAAGAAAATGCTGCCCCGCAACCAGAAGACTTTTATTGGTTATTTGAACAAATGCAAAAATGGGAAAAACTTCAATTAGCCCCTGCTCAAATCATAGAACTGAGTACACAATGCATTAATCTCGATTGCTACAATCAAGCCAAACTCTAAAAAACTTAAGCACATTATAAAAAAAAGCTGTCTTTATTAACAAAGACAGCTTGAAAGACCCATAAGACAAATGCGTTATACGCATTACTACATTTAAAAGACTCAACTCATCCATTAAATATAGTTCTTATGCTTCCGATCATAACCAACTAAAACTTATCATTTTCAGACATTTCCATATCAATAACTGACAATTCAGCAGTCTTGCATCCTTTTTATAATTTCGACGAACAACCTGAACTCCCCTAGATATTAGTCTGTAATTTTGTTAACTTGATTATGTTACAAATTCAAAATATGTATTTTGGATTAATAAATTGGGGGCAAAGAAATGATGAGAGAAATCTCACACCGCGAAGTTTATGCACTGGTTGATATTAACAATTGTTATGTCAGCTGTGAGCGACTTTTCAACCCTAAACTCAATGATAAACCTGTAGTTGTTTTATCTAACAACGATGGCTGTGTTGTTTCACGTAGCGAAGAAGCAAAACTTTTAGGTATCAAGATGGGAATACCTTGGTTTCAAATTGAAAAAGATGCTTTAAAAGCTGGTGTTCAAGTTTATTCAAGCAACTACACTTTATATGCCGAGATGTCTCGTCGCTTTTTTGCTGTCCTCGGTGACTTTTTCTCTCCAGATGACTTAGAAGCTTACTCTATAGATGAATGCTTTATTCATCTCACCCCTTACCTTCAGTCTATTGATATATCAGATTACTGCAGTGAAGTGAGAAACACCCTCCTAAAATGGTTAGGCTTACCTTGTTGTATTGGTATTGGATATTCAAAGACACAAGCAAAACTTGCCAATCACTATGCTAAGAAAATTAAAAGTTTTAGGGGAATTTGTAATTTTATCACCTTAGATCCATTAATTATGGAAGATCTCATGCAGCACACATCAGTCAAAGAAGTGTGGGGAATTGGCTATCAATTGGTCAAACAACTACAAAGTTATGAAGTGTACTCCTGCCTAGACTTAACTTTTGCCAATGAACACCATATGGCAAAAGCATTTTCTGTGGTCATGGCACGTACCATTCGTGAGCTAAAAGGCCAATCCTGTATTCAACTTGACGATCCCGCTATTCCGACTAAACGGATTTTAGCATCACGAAGTTTTGCTCAAGCTTTATCCAGTATTGAGATTATTAAACAAGCACTTATCTTTCACCTTAACCGGGCACATCGCCGTTTAATGAAACAAGAACAACTTTGTGCCTGTGTTCAAGTTATGCTTTATGAAAAAACCGACAAACCACCCTATAAAAAAGCCACATCTCAGGCAATTGGCCTTCATTATGCAACAGATGATTTATGTATACTAACAAAAGCCGCAATGCAGCAAATCGATGTTTTATATAAAGAAAATAAAAGCTACATAAAAATTGGCGTGTTATTTTGTGGTCTACATGCACGTCAGCAACATATTGATGATTTATGGCAGCCTTTAGAACTTATTCATCAAAGACAACAATTGATGGAAACTTTAGGTATAGTCCGTAAGCGTTTTGGTAGTCATTACTTACAAGTCGGCTATCACTCACGTAACCCATCTTGGCAAATGAAACAATGCCATCGCTCAAAAAATTACCTAACTCGCTGGAATGAAATGTTAACGATTGAAGATGCTCACGACCTCGTTACACAAAATACATGAACTGTTTTTGTCAATTCGGTTTAAAATAAGCTCCGTTAAATTACTTGAAATTTTGTCATTTTTTAACATTGCTAATTCGTCGCAAAATTTACAATATATAAGCCGAATTTGGTGTACCCTTTCTGCGACAATTAAAAGAAATTATAAAAAACTTGTAGAAACATATGCCATAATAAGCAAACTTTGCAGACATCTTGCAAAGATTATTTGCAACTTTAGAGCTGGAGCAATCTGAATGAGTTCGACCATTTTGGTAATTCATGGACCGAATTTGAATTTGCTGGGAAAACGCGAACCAGAAGTATATGGTCATCTTACCCTAGACAATATCAACCAACAACTTATTGCTCAAGCTGAACAAGCCTCTATTACACTAGATACTTTTCAAAGCAACTGGGAAGGTGCCATTGTTGACCGTATTCATCAGGCACAAACAGAAGGCGTAAAACTGATTATTATTAACCCTGCTGCTCTCACTCATACTTCAGTTGCTTTACGCGATGCCTTACTGGGCGTTGCTATTCCCTTTATTGAAGTACATTTATCAAATGTCCACGCACGTGAAGCTTTCAGACATCATTCTTATTTATCAGACAAAGCAATTGGCGTGATTTGTGGTCTAGGCGCAAAAGGTTACAGCTTTGCTCTCGATTACGCTATTGAAAAAATTCAACCATCTAACCCAAACTAGTTCAGGAATAGTCGCCCATGGATATCCGCAAAATTAAGAAACTCATCGATTTAATGATTGAGTCTGACTTGCAAGCGATTGAAGTTAAAGAAGGTGATCAATCGATCGCTTTAACTCGTCGCAATCCTGTCGTTGCTGCGGCTGGTGTAGCACTTCCGGCAGCTCCTGTTGCTGAAGCACCTGTTGCAAAAACACCACGTGGAGCAGTTGAAACTTCTCCTATGGTTGGTGTGTTCTATGCTGCTCCAAGCCCAGGCGAAGCACCATTTGTTAAAGTAGGTCAAACAGTATCTGCTGGTGAGACTTTGGGTATTATCGAAGCAATGAAAATCATGAACCCGATTGAAGCAACTCAAAGCGGCGTGATTGAAGAAATTTTAGTGAAAAATGGTGAAGTGATCCAATTCGGTCAACCTTTATTCCGTTATCGCGCGTAATACCTCGGGGACAACTATGTTGCAAAAAGTTTTAATTGCAAACCGTGGTGAAATCGCTTTACGAATTACCCGGGCTTGCAAAACATTAGGAATCAAAACTGTCGGTATCTATTCAGATGCTGATAAAGATTTGATGCATTTACGTTTCGTTGATGAAGCAGTATGTATTGGTCCGGGTGCAAGTAGTGACAGCTATTTAAATATCCCGGCAATTATTACTGCTGCAGAAATTACTGGTGCTGATGCAATTCACCCAGGCTATGGCTTTCTTTCAGAAAATGCCGAGTTTGCTGAAATTGTAGAAAGCTCAGGTTTCACATTCATTGGCCCTCGCCCAGAACATATTCGTTTAATGGGTAATAAGGTTTCTGCAATTGTTGCAATGAAAAAAGCTGGTGTACCGACAGTACCTGGTTGTGACCATGCAGTAACTATCCACAATGCTTTAGCTGAAGCTAAAGAAATCGGTTTCCCGCTTATTGTTAAAGCGGCAGCTGGTGGTGGTGGTCGTGGTATGCGTATTGTTGAACGCGTAGATACATTACTTGAGTCAGTTCAAGCAGCTCAACGTGATGCAGAAATGTGGTTCGGCGATGATACCGTGTACATGGAACGCTTCTTACAAAAACCTCGCCATGTCGAAGTTCAAGTTTTAGGTGATGGTAACGGCCATGCGATTCATTTATATGATCGCGACTGCTCATTACAACGTCGTCACCAAAAGGTGTTAGAAGAAGCTCCTGCTCCAAATCTACCAGAACAAGCACGCGCTGATATTTTACAAGCTTGTGTTAATGCATGTCAGTTAATGCAATATCGTGGTGCTGGTACATTTGAATTCTTGTTCGAAGACGGCGAGTTCTTCTTTATTGAAATGAACACTCGTGTTCAGGTTGAGCACCCTGTAACTGAAATGGTGACTGGTGTTGACATTATTGAACAGCAATTACGTATTGCAGCTGGTTTAGGCTTAGAGCTTCAACAAGAAGATATTGAAGTTCGTGGTCATGCCATTGAATGTCGTATCAATGCCGAAGATCCAACCACTTTCTTACCTTCACCAGGCAAAATTGAAAGTTTTTATGCGCCAGGCGGTGCAGGTATTCGTTTAGATTCTCATATCTATCCTGGATATAGCATTCCACCTTATTATGATTCAATGATTGCAAAATTGATCTCTCATGGTAAAAATCGTGAAACTTCGCTTGCCCGTATGCGTCAAGCGTTAGACGAAATGATTCTTACAGGAATTAAAACCAATATTCCTTTACATAAAGATCTTATCTTGCAAGATAAAAACTTCTGCGAACAAGCAATGGACATCCATTACCTTGAAAAACACTTGTTGAAAAAAGTGGAAGAAGAAAAGAAAGCTGAAACTGCATAATATGCATAATAAAAAAAGCCTCTTACATAAGAGGCTTTTTTTATTAATTCAAATTTATGGCAACATGCGACGTAGTGTTGCAAAACATTGCTCGCCTTTAGCAGTTGAGCAGAAATTGATGGTATGGTCATTTTTCCATTGCACAAAATACTGGGAAACATCACCAGTCTGATCTTGCTGCTGACCAGAACAATCAACTTTATTATTATCAAACTTAATCTGCATCACTAGAGCTGATAACTGCTCTTTAGGGTCATCAGATGGTTGATATTCATAAATACCATATGACCATTCTTCACCGCTTTTAATCACCACATCATTACTACTACGGAAATTATAGTACTCTACACATTTTTTATTATTTGGAATCTCCATTCCCCACAATCCCATAATTTCAGGACGCGTAACAATACGTATAGCGTTAGGATTACTAGCAGTGCGTACGGGCTGTTCAGTTGGCTGTTGAGTCACTGTCTCAGCCATAGCAAAACCAGAACAAGCCAATAATAATCCCATAATATAAATATTTTTCATAGATTTATTAATCATTAAACGCATGGGTTTAAGTTAGCACATTTTTTTAGAAAAACATTGTTTCATAACCATATAAAAACAATATTTTTCAACCGTAACGAACCGATACTTCTCATCAAACAATTTTTATCTTTAACTACTCATCCCTAACAATTTTTAGCAACATTTGACTTAAGAAGCTGGCTTTTCAATCTGTTTTGGTAGCCAAAATACAAAGCACAAACCTAGAAGCACTACTAATGCAGCAATCATAAAAATATACTCACCAGTAAGAATTTTCCAATAATGACCAGCTAGAATACTTCCAAAGGCAACTCCAAGTCCCCACATGGTGCTATAAAAAGCCTGACCTCGACCTTGCTGCCCTATTGAAAAGTTCTGAAAAATGAGACGCATTGCAATAAGATGAAACAAGCCAAAACTAAAAGCATGTAAGCACTGTGCAAATAACTGACCTATAAAATAATGAGAGAAGAGAGCCACCAACAACCAGCGTATGCTTGTTAAAACTAAGCACATGGCAACAAGACTACGCCACGAAAAATATTTAAAAAACGTAGCGGCATATGCAAACATCACAATTTCAGCAATCACTCCCATTGCCCATAAAAAGCCAATTTCAGTGGTACTGTAATTTAAAGATTTTAGAAAATTGCTATAAAAACTATAAAAAGGGGCATGTGAAAAAAGAAGAATAAATTCAATAGTAAAAAAAGCAGCAACTTCTGGACGCTTTAACACAGGCAATAAAGGTTCTAAATACTTTTGTGAAGTAGGAGCCCCTTCTGGTTCACGAATCGTAAAAGCCCAAATAAATGCAAGCGATGCTATTATGAGTAATAAAATAGGCAACATAGAGATTGGAATAATTTCTAAAATTGCACCTATGGTAAACACACCTACAATAAAACCGACCGATCCCCATTTTCGAATTTTTCCATAAAGTTTTGCCCTTTGGTCGCCCAACCAAAATAAGGTTACCCCTTCAAACTGAGCCAAAATTGCATTTTGGAAAAAGCTAAAAATAAGCATAAGTAAAGCGACAGATTGAAATGTATTGGGAACTATAAAGATAGCCAACCATATACAAGCTTCCATCCAAGTTGCGAGCCGCACCAAAAGCATTCTTTTACCAGATTTATCTGCGATCCAGCCCCAAACTAAAGGCGCAAAGAATCGCGTCACAATAGCAATAGATGATAAGATACCTATCTGCTGATAATTAAACCCTTGATCTTGAAGATATAAATTCCAATACGGCATGAATGTGCCAACGATGGAATAGTAAAAAAAGTAGAATCCTGACAGTCTAGCTGCGATTGTTAATGGTTGCATTCGGTTGCTTTATCTTGCATTTTCAAATAGTTAATCATAATTAAAGTTGCATCTGCTTGTACCACAATGCTGTATTTTGCAATTCAACAGTCTACAAATCAGTCTACAAATTTATTTTTCAATTAATTTAAAAAAATTTGTAGACTGCATGCTTTTTAAGCAAAACTCAGCCAACTTTCAAACCTGAGTAATTCTATCATTTTGAATAGGATAGAAATGAATTATTATCAGTTCATAGCTGAGTTTGGCTTCTTAATAGAAAGAAATGAGTAAAGTGAAATTATGAAAGATTGGGTATATTTTTACATTGAACACACTATTAAATATGGTGAGCCATTCTATAAAGAGGTTGGCTGGTCTTTGGGTTTGAAGAATAATTATATAGTTATAAGCGCGATCCGAAGCTAAATAAAGAATAATAATGCAAAGGTGGGCCGATCATGTTGCTAATTGGTCTAATTAATAACTGAGACTTAATAATATATTAAAATATCATTTAATTTTAAGGTGCCAAGCTTATGTCTGAAGAACTATTTGTATTCAGCTACGATGATGATAATGATGCTTTGAATACTTTAGCAACTTATTATCAAATCACAACTGAAGTAATTCATAGCAAAATGAAGAGCTTACAAGAAATATATGAAGATTTTAAAATTACAGGGAATGCGACCATATTTTTATATGTGATACGTGTTCTTTTAGATGCTACTCCTTTAAAAATTGATAATGAAAAATTTAAAATTTATTTTTATCATAGAACTGGTTCTGATTGTACCAAAGAGTGGTTTGCAAATGGTTTATTAAATTCAAGAGATGGTATTTCTAGCTTTGTTTCAAACATTGAAAGTCTTTATCCAGATTTAAATATTAAGTCCTATGAGGATGCAATGCTAGGTCATGACCTATCGAAACACAATTTTGAAGTAGTCGGTCCGTTTGCCTTTCTTCGTAAAATAGATGCTATAGAGAACACATTTCAAAGATCGTTTTTAAACTTACCTGAAATTTTTTTTGATGTTGCACAAAATGATGATATATATGAGATTTTGTTGAGTTTATTACATCCTACATTAGTTAAATTTTGGGTACATATCGATTCAGACTATTTTGAATCTTACTTACTTGATTACTGGTGTTCATTATTAGGTAATTATGAAAAAGGTTTTGATATTGGACAGGGAAAAAGTATACCTTTTGAAAATATTGTTGAAATTATAAAGTTACCAAAATATATCGATACCGATAGTTTAATACACTGAATCTAGAATCTAATATTTTACTTACTGAGGATTTATGTTTAGTTTAGAGCCACAAAAAAAAATAGCCTTTTGGAAGGAGTTAGATTTCTACAAAGAGCATTGGAGTATGATTATTTTTATTCCTGCTTTTTTAGGAGGTATATTTCAAATTTTTAAACTATACTCTATTGATCCATCTTTTATTAGGTTTTTTTCAGTAGAGCAAGTTATACCAGATGGGTTATTTATTTCATTCATAATTCTAACTGGTTTCCTATGTTATTTTTTATTTCACAATTTGTATAAATTTAATTTCAAACTGGAATTTGGTTGGAATATTAAGAATGTTTTTTTAAACATTAAAGATAGATTAGCTCTTCTAATATTTCTTGGAGTTTTACTTTTTTATATTTATATTTCAGAACCAATTTTTAATGAACCAACACCATTTATATTATTAACAATTCAGCTAGTCTTTGAAATTTTGGCATTATTTTGTATAGTAGAAATTATTTTTGTTATTACACTTCTCTTTATATTAAAAAATTCAAAAGATAAACAAAATCCCACTGATGAGGAAAGAAAGATTGCTATAAACAGATTATTCAATACTCATAATTCTGAAATTGTAATTCCACTTATTCTTCTACCATTAGTAATAATATTTTCATTATATTTTATCCAAAAAATAAGTACTATTTACTCCAAGGTTAATACTCTTCCACCAACCAAAAATGAACAAATCTTTCTCACCAAGACAAAAAAAGCCTTAAATTTAAATAATGATATAAGTATTGAATATTACAATGGAAAATATATTTTTTTAAAAATTACTGAGGAAAAAGGAAAGGAAAAATTACTTATTTTAAAAGGAGAGAGCTACATAAATTTAATAGACAAAGATGATAAGTAATCATAATTTTTTATTATTTATAAAGTTAATTTGGATTCCTTGTGTGCTCAAACTACGAACCTATAGCTAAAGATAGAATTCACTTGCTGGATCTCTTTGAGCCAACTTTTGATTATAAATCTCACATTTATCCCAACTATGAAGCCCCTCTCTTATTCTCTAAAAAAGAACAGATGGAATGGCGCTTAGCTCGTTTTGGTCTAGTAGCCCCGTGGGTTAAAGATCTTAAAAAGATACACAATACATATAACGCTAGAACTGAGACAGTTCATGAAAAACCTAGCTTCCGTAATGCTTGGAAGAAAAACCAATTCTGTTTAATTCCTGCAGATGTGATATTTGAACCGAAGTATATTAATAACAAGCCGGAATGGTGGGGAATTTATCGGAAAGATGATATGCCTTTCACTATCGCTGGCATTTACGAATATGCAGTAGTGAACGGTGAAGAAATCAGGTCTATGAGCATGCTCACTATTAATTCTGACCACCACCCTTTTATGAAGCAATTTCATGCGCCGACTGATGAGAAGCGCTCTATTATTGTTATTCCACCTGAATTAAGGGAAGATTGGCTTCACTGTAAACATGAGGAAGCAAAGGACTTTTTCCTAGATATGCCAGTTGATGAATTCACCGCTCAACCTCGATCAGAACTGAAGAATTTCCGACCAAATGCACAATAAAGAACGTCAATTTTTGACTTCTACTTGTTTATCCACAGCTTTTTAAATTTGAATTTAAGCTCATCTCTAGAATATCATCTTGAATATGTTACAAAATCAAGCTGGAGGATATTCTATGAGCGAAATTGCACCATCCATCATCCAGATAAAACCGTATCTCACACAAGGTATTGTTTTATCTGAGACCTTATCTATCAAGCAAGTTGTACCATCAACTCATCTACTCATCCCTTACGCATTAGAAAAAATCAATGCAGGTTTCCCCTCTCCGGCTCAAGATTACATCGATAAAGCGCTCGATATGAATGAGCACTTAATCAAAAATGCAACTTCAACGTTTATTGTCAAAGTTGCATCACTATCAATGCTTAATGCAGGTATAGATATTGATGACGAATTGATTGTGGATCGTAGTCTTGATGCAAAGCACGGCGATATTGTTATTGCACTAATTGACAATGAATTCACAGTTAAACGTTTAATGATTGATGAAAAAGGCCAATGGTTAAAAGCAGAAAATCCAGAATATAAAAATATTTATCTTTCTGAAGAACAGGAATTAATAATTTGGGGCGTTGTCACCTGCGTCATTAAAATGATAAGAAAATCATGAAACATGAAAACAAGGTCTTTTTCTTGATTGACGTCAATAACATGTACGTTTCATGTGAGAGAGTCTTTGATCCATCTTTGAATGATAAGCCTGTTATTGTGCTCAGCAATAATGATGGGTGCGCCGTGGCACGTAGCAATGAGTCAAAAGCCCTAAATATAAAAATGGGTGTGCCTCTTTTTCAAATTAAAGACATTGTTCAACAACATAACGTGCTCGTACTTTCAAGCAACTACGCAATGTATGCAGAAATGTCACGGCGCTTTCATACGATTCTTGCTTCTTACGTAACTGCAGAAGAAGTTGAACCGTACTCGATTGATGAGTGCTTTGTAGATTTCACAGCTTATGAAAAGAACTTTGATTTAGAAAAAGTCGGTCACGATATGCGAGCGAAGATCTGGAAATGGCTTGGTTTGCCCGTGTGCGTAGGAATAGGTCGCAGCAAGACGGAGGCAAAGATCTCCAACCATATAGCTAAGAAGAATCAAGGCTTTAATGGTGTTTGCGATCTCGTCAATATGGATCCATGCAACAAAGAATATTATTTTTCACAAATCGATGTTTCGGAAGTTTGGGGTGTAGGTCGTAAACATGCAAAAAAGTTGCATGCTATGGGGGTTAAAACTGTTTTAGATTTAGCATGTACTGAAGCACGCGAGATGCAACGTCATTTTTCTATTGTCATGGCCCGTACAATTAATGAACTACAAGGAATCTCATGTATTGAGATTGAAGATACTCCACCTTCAAAAAAACAAATAATAAAATCTTGTTCATTTGGTGCAAAAGTTACTGAGCTCTCTGACTTGAAAGAAGCGATAGCCATGCATGCACAAGAAGCTTGCAAAAGGTTACGTGATGAAGAGTCACTTTGTGGTTGTCTACTTGTATTTGTTCAATCAAGTCCTTTTGATGAAAATGTACCGTTTTATAACAAGTCAATAACCGGCTCATTTTCACAACCAACAGATTATGCGTTAGATTTCGTAAAAGCTGCAACAAAAATGGTATCTCAAATTTATAAAGAAGGTATTAGGTATAAAAAATGTGGGGTTATATTGACTGGGCTAGAACCTAAATCTGGTCACACTTATGACCTTCTCACAGATTTTGAAGCTATAGAAAAGAAAGAACAATTGATGAAAACACTAGATAACGTACACACAAAATTCGGGAAGAGAAAACTTGGTATAAGTACATGTTATGTACCAGGTCGCAATTGGTCAATGAGTAGAGATAAATTGAGTAGAAATCCTTTTCAGTGGGATGAGTTATTGACTATAAATGATTGATTGTTTTTAATACTAAAAATTTTTTTGGCGAACTCGATGATTGATAGAATATTTTTATTAGCATTCTTTTCTTTAACCCTATTTTCAATAATATACTTTACAAGTATTGAGCCAATTTATTATATAAATTTAAAAGATTTTTTAAAACTAACTCCAGAATATTTTCTTCCTACACTATTAATTTCCTTACTAGCTTTATATGTAACTGCTAGAAATTATTTAAGAAAGTCTGGAAATAGTATTGCAGCAACTTTTACACTTCGTAGTGATTTCTCATCCACTGAAAGATACATTTCTTCAATCATTTTAGTTAATAAAAAAGATAAGCCTGTCATAATTAGACCTCTTGCGAAAGTAAAAACCACCTCAATCTAAATTTCATGAGATATCAGAAATTAAATCGTTTTTCAGATTCTGAATTCCAGCGCTTGGTTGGTGTACCTCGACCAGTTTTTAGTGAAATGATCGAAGTTTTAAAAGAAGTAGAATCACTTAAAAAGAAATCTGGGCGTCCTCATACTTTAGCTATAGAGGATCAATTATTATTAACACTCAATTACTTACGGAATTACAGCACTCAATTGGAGTTGGCTGCAAATTACCATATCGCTGAAAGTAATGTGAATCGAACCATTAAAAAGGTTGAAGATGCATTGATGAAATCAAGACGGTTTACTCTGCCAAAACGAAGCATTACCACAGCAGACGAACAGTTTAACTGGGTCATTATTGATGCGACAGAATGTTCAATAGAACGTCCGAAAAAAAAATCAGAGTAAGTTCTACAGTGGTAAAAAGAAGAAACATACGCTAAAAGCACAAGTGATCTATCATCCGAACAGCAAACAAATCATAGGGCTAGATATATCGAATGGCAGTCAGCATGACATTAAATTGGCAAGAAGAACGGTTAAAAAATTCAAACATTGTAAATATGTTATGACCGATTTAGGGTACTACGGATTAGAGCAAGATGGCTTTAAATTATTGATGCCAATAAAGAAAAAGAAGAATTTACCCTTATTTGATGTTGAGAAAAAGTACAATAAAATGATTGGAAAAATACGAGTTGTGATCGAACATATTAATAGTCAATTGAAAACATTTAGAATATTAAGTGAACGCTATCGAAATAGACGGAAAAGATTCGGTTTACGCATTAACTTAATCGCTGCACTGGTAAATCGGATGAACTTGCAATAACGACTTTCGCAAGAGGTCTATTAATAAAATATTTATTAGAGTTGGTCATAATATTTATATTCAATTAATCGATGGTTATGATGAAACTTTTGTACTTAAGCCCTATGAAACCTTAAACCAAAAACTTGAACCACATTTCGTGTATATGGCGGGCGTAAAAATAATTGTTAATCTTCCAGATATTATTAATAATAAAAAAATAAAGAAAAAAATAGTCTTAGATACTACAGAAGGAATCGTTGTATGTAGCAATTTAAGATACAAAAAAATTATAAATAAAGTTTTGAGTCATTATTCCACAGGATTAATTATTAGACATAAAGGGCAATTTATAAATGGGATTCCAGTTGGAAATAATGTTTTATACTTTATTGAAATAATAACAAAGAATGGTGAAAATTCCTTTATTACTATTAGTAAAAATCCAGAAAGTTCACTATTAGAAGGTAAATTAAAGTTTGATACTGAACAATTAAAAATGGAAAATGGTACTTCACATATTAAAAATGTTATTGAAAAGGCTTTGGAAGATGGAGTGATTGATTGGCAAAATTTCAAAATACATTCTCAATTAGAAACTTTTGAGCATTATGAAGAATATGAAGAAATTGACCTAACCGATCAAAAAATGATTAGTTGGTTTGATTATCATATCAAGGCAAGAATATATACATATTTAAAAAACCGTGAAACTAGGAAAATTAACAATGACTATATTAAAAAATCAAAAAAATAGCCCTGCTTAGTCGACTTTCATATCAATATCAACACTCCGGCAAGTATTTAACTCGTGATCAGTACCGTATAATAAAACTATACAGCACTGTCTATTTCACTTTGTTAACATTCCTCGACTTCAATAAAATAAGATGGAATTGATTTGGCAACCCCATATATAACAATCGGCTGCCCCACCACAGGAGGCGGCCAAGTAATTTCAGGGAACAGTTTGTTTCTAATTGATGGCATTGCCGTTGCTTGTGTCGGTGATAAAGCAACCTGCCCAACACATAAAATTGTCGCAACGATTGTATCTGGCGATCCGAATATGCAGATTTTCGGTAAAGCTGCAGCTCGTGTTAATGACTCTCTTTCATGTGGTTGTAAGCTTCTACCTAAACAACATTTGGTCGTTCAAGACAACGGCGGTGGATCCGCATCTTCTGCTGCTAAATCATCACCAGCCCCAATGTCTCAAAAACAACCAACAACAGACAGCTTTGTAAAAGATGAGTACGAGAATTACTACATAGAACAAAATAAAACAACAATGGTCCCATTCAAAACGATGTTAATGCCATACGATCAAGATAGAACAAATTTATTTGGTGTAATGTCACAAATGGTATCGGGCGCTTGTAACTTTGAAGTAACCCACCGAGTCAAAAAAGATCAACTCTTTGTAACTGCAACCCTATTACCACCTATTGTTAGAGCTGATGCAACAATCATCCCGCGTGCTGTGCTTCGCTTATTTAAGAAAGATAAACAGATAAGTGACACGATCACTTTAAAAGTCGGTAAAGGGTACTGGAATACTGCAAATGATAAACAACCTGTAGGTAGTTGCGAGATTAAGCTACCCGCACCAGACTTAGAAGTAATTAAGGCAAAGCTTACAATGAAATATGATGCGAAATTTGATGGCGGTGTAGTCGTAACTTCTCCCCCAGACGTAACTTATGAGTTTACAATAACTTCGGCGGCAAGACGTAAAGCATGAAAAAGTATTTAACCCTATTTATCATTGGCTCAGCACTTCTAAGTGGATGCAGCAATGCATCTGATAACACTAAAAATTCTGAAGTAAAAACTGAGACCCCTGCGCCTAAAGCCTTATCTGCTGAAGATCAGAAAATTATTAATAAACATAATGAGTACGTTCAAAAATACTCTATGGAAGATAAAGAAGTCTTTCAAAAGCATATGCGAGAGATACTTCCTGAGGTCGATAAAATCACAGATAAGCGAAAACGTGAGCTTCTTCAGATGAATATATATATGATTTTGAATGACTATGATAAAGCTCACGCCTTAAATGATAAGCAGCTAGTAGAGAAACCAAATGACACAGCACGACTTACATTTAGATGTCAGTTACTTGCATTACAAGGGAAAGATGTCACTTCGATTAATAGGTGCTATGACTATGTGGCAGAGGTTCTAAAAGTAGAGCTGAACAAACCAGAAAATAAGAAGGACCCAAATTATAAACAAGCTGAATTTTCATACTTACTTGTAAAATATAAAGCTGGACACCTTGAATACAAAGAGAAAATGAGGAAATTCATTGATAGTACAAATGATGAAGCTCTAAAAGCCTCTTTAAAAACAGTCTACGATGCAGAAATAAATAATTAATAAAAAAGCCCTGAATATTCAGGGCTTTTTTTAAAGTGCTTTAACGCAAATAGATACGTTTACGTTGCTATTTATTGTATGGGCCGTACAGCCACATAAAAGAAAGCTCAGTAACAGTAACTTCATTAGGCTTCCAAAACCCTAGTAGCTGTTACGCCTTTTAATTGTGGCAATGTATAACGCTTACTTGCTGGTTGAGTTGTACGACCATACCATCTGAATTCTTGAAAGTCAGAGTCATTATAAAGTGCATAACAAACTTTATTTGACTGATTGCCTCCAAGGCATACTAACTTTCCAGACTTTTTGTCACGGCCAACTACAAAACAAACATGCCCACCACCCTTTCGAGTTTTAATAGCTACACAACCGTAAGCGGGTTTAGCTAATTTTGTACCATAATTCACATAATCCAATGCACGGTACCAATGCTTAGGATAAGCAATTCCAGCTGATTTCAAGCAATGTGCAACGAAGGTCCCACACCAAGCCGTTTCATCGTCAGCCCACCAAGCCTTTAGCTCCGAGAGCCATTTTAAAATAGTTGGGTTATGCTGTTTACCAGGTATTTCTTGAAGGCTAAGATGCTTTTTTGCTTCTGCAATCCAAGCTAATTCATCAGGCTTTGTTGGTGTTGGGATATTCAATAAAGAATTGATCCCTACTAACTGGCCTGTTAATTGCGGGCCATTAAGTCGTGGTTGAGAAATTTTCTTTCCAATCCATGACAGAACAAGCATCAAAGTACCAGTAACAAATGCATGATATTTTTCAGGAATAACTTCATAATCAACACCCCATTGTAGTGCTGGCAATAAAATTAGCATGATGAATGCACCTACGGCGGGTAACTTAACAGATAGATACTGCCAAGCATTGTTTTCAATTAACTTCATTCATCTTTCCTCTTTCGTAAATTATCTTGCTCTAGAGCTTCTAAAGCTTTGATTCGTAATTCGCTTTCTTTTTCACGTAATTCACTTTCTTTACGTTCTCTGCGGTCACGTCTCCACTGAAAAATGAAACTTATGAATAGGCCAACAACAGCCACTATTGCACCTGTATAGCTCAACCAATTAATTGAAGTTAAAGAACCAAATGCGCTTGCTAAACCACTCCAGAAGGTAGTTTTATTAGCAAAAGTTGTGACTGTGACTTCAATTGCCTGATGATCAGACATGACCTATTCCCCACGTTTCATTTGGAGCTATTTTTGCAAGTGTTATTGTTCTAAATAGAGTATGGTTCCAAATACAAAGCACGAAAAAAGTCTGAATTAATCAGACTTTTCTACATGAAAACTATCGGCCTCTACTTGCTAGGGCATTTAATCCCTTAATGACTTCTTGACCTAATTTTAAGAATACGTTGTGACGTTCAATTTCATTTTCTAAATACTTCTTGCGGTTTTCCCATGCTGATGAATTGAAGTAAGTACTTTCAAAACTCAAAGGCATTTTTAATGCATCCGATAAAGGCATTGGGCAGTTTTCAGAAATACTACTTGCAGTATCAAGCAAAAGATCGGTCCAACTCTTTGATGATTCCTGTAAAGACGGAAGCGGTGCGAAATCGTGCAGGCGCGTCATCTGCACCTCTTTCCACTAAAATACCGTGGTTATCAACGCTTAACCGTAAATGAGTAAATAACTCATTGTTTAAATTATTAAAGTCTTGATAGCACAAATCAAAATCACTAGCTGGC
This sequence comes from Acinetobacter sp. RUH 2624, assembly GCF_000162375.2. Classification (NCBI taxonomy): domain Bacteria; kingdom Pseudomonadati; phylum Pseudomonadota; class Gammaproteobacteria; order Moraxellales; family Moraxellaceae; genus Acinetobacter; species Acinetobacter sp. RUH 2624. Next base: position 1,432,669 of record NZ_KI391939.1, read on the forward strand.
ATTTTCTTAATGAAATCTAGCCGCTGCTTAAATTGTTCTTCAAATAATTGAGGGTTTGTTCTATCCGGCAATAAAGCTAAGTGTTCATGATTAGAATAACTCAACTGAAAAGCCATCATGCAGGCAATCCATTCAGCGACGTTCTTACAATTTGCCTCTAAGAACTCCACTTCCATTCCAATAAGCTGTCTAACTGTAATTCCATTTTGAGTAGTTTCAGTTTTCCAATTATTTTCTGATTGAAGGAAAACTTTAGACCAGTCTGTGTTCACCTCCAACATAGTATTACTTTGTTTTTCAAGATATTTAAGCAGCAATAAATACCGTTCCTGAATTGATAAAAGTAAAGGATCCACATTGTCTAATGCTGATTTCAGAAAAACTGAAAGTCTTTTTTCATTAAAATTTGGAGCAATGATAGATATTTTGAGACATTGCTCAAAACTAAGCTCTTGCATTTGGTAGGTATTTTCACCAACGTACACAGGGTCAAAAGTAATCATTAGTTGCCTCCATACAATGAATAAATGTCTTTTGAATCTCATGCAGTTCGACTCATCAAACTTATATTCACGGCCAAACTTAACCGGTTACCTTTCTCATCAATTGGCGCAACAATTGGTGCAGAAACACTTTCAATAATGAAAGGTTTATAAGTTTTGCCGTGAGTTGTCAGAGACACAAAGGGTGGGATTACACCTGAAAACAACCCTTCTAAAGTTGAGTTTGAGTCATTAACCACATTCTGAAGTGTAGAATCAGAAGATAAAGAAACTGGAAGACTCCAAGCCTCTAATTGCATGATCCTGTCTTCAACTTCTGTTTTCGCATCACTAAAGGCAAGGAAGAAAATAGAAAGGTTGAGCCGTACTGAAGAAGTAGATAGGAATACTTGAGTTGTATTCACTTTAGTTAGATTGGTACGCCCTTCAACGCTCTGTATAGCATCTTGAACCCCAAGTTTTGATAAAACTTGAGCTATAGGATTACTTTGCATCTGTTCAGCGACTTGTGATAGCTGACCTGATTGTAAGCCTGCCATGAGCATAGGCATTTTTAGCTCAGGATTGCTATTTTCAAACGGAGTTTGCCATTGGCTCTCAATGCTTTTATCACCGTCTGTTAATAAGGCTTTAATCACTGGCGAGCCAGCAATAGGATTCCCCTCTTTGTCACATAGAGAAAACTCTGCGTATTTGTGCTTTGAAATAGAACCATAGAATGGATCTGATTCATTACTTGGTAAATTAGTTTTTGCTGTATTTACAGCTGGTGCATAAGCTAAAGCTTTGGACATAAAAAAGCCCTACTCATTGAATAGGACCATTATTTACAAATATGAAAGTTTAAAAATTAGTTAGTTCCAACTCTACAAAAAATATTTTTAGTTTTCGATATCTTTATCATCACATTCAAGCCAAAAGACATCTTCAAACTTCTCGCATACACCAGCTTTTTTGAGTTCAGTGTAGATTAAAAAAGCCGTTTCAATTGTGATATTTTTTCCTTTTTCTGCGTCACTTATCTTCTTTCCCAGTACATGGTTATTTGAAATAAATCCGCATTGTTTCGCTAACTGATACGCCGTCATGCCGGCCTTATCTCGTAAGGCAATAATATTATTCTTAATCATCTCAATTCTCTAAAAAAGATAATTAATCATAACACAATAAGATTGCATTCTTTTTATATTTTAATTTATTTTAATATTGCATTATTTAAATACACTATATATAGTTATTCACAACAGGCTCTAAACCTGAAACAACAAAGCCCTTGCAGGCTACCAACCAAATGCAAGGGCTTCTATCAACAACCACGAAAGGATATTGATATGTCTAATTTATCATACATACCACAAGTTGTACCATTTCATGATGCAGAACTTATGATTATTGAACATCATGGGCAGCCTTATACACCAATGAAACCTATCGTTGAAGCTATGGGGCTAGATTGGAAAAGCCAGTTTGTTAAATTAAAAGATCGTTTCAGTGCAACTATGGTGGAAATCACCACAGTTGCCAATGATGGGAAAAGTCGCTTAATGACTTGCTTACCTGTCCGAAAATTAGCTGCATGGCTTTACTCAATCCACGCCAACAAAGTCCGGCCTGAACTTCGTGAAACTGTCATCATGTATCAAAATGAATGTGATGACGTGCTTTGGGACTATTGGACAAAAGGGCAGGCAATCAATAACCGTCTTACCATTACGCCTGAACAACAACATGCACTACACGAGATAGTTGACCGCCGTGCTGGTAAAAACCGTAGTCAACGTGCATCTATGTGGGTTCGTCACAACAGACACTTTGGTATAGCTAAGTACAGTCAATTGCTCTCAGTACACTTTGATGAAGCCAAGCAGTATTTAGAGGCAATCAATGTGGTTGAAAAGTCTGAGTCGGATCCATTAGAACGGCTTGAAAATCTTTTAGATAGAGTATCTGCTCGTTATCCAGCATTGGAAAACCCACTGGCATATGAAATTGCCCAGCAAGTTGGAGAAAAGCTTAAGTATCAATCTTCAACTAGGCAAAAGAACTTTTGGATTTCAGTGCAGGAAAATGGTGCTGTTGCAGTACATCAATACACTTCACATCATACACCTGTAAATGTCGTACAACTTCGGGAGAAATTCAATCAACTATGGGATTTTTTACATAAAGATGAGGTACTTGAATTAGGTAAAGTTTTAAAGAGGTTTCCCTATGAACCTATCAGAGGATAAGGGCATATAATTATTTTAAGATGTTCCACCAGAACTCCCCAAATTAAGAAAACCAGCTAGATAGCTGGTTTTCATTTGTTAAGCACCTTACGAACAGTTAAATGATTTCCCTTGATTTATCGATTACTTTTTTAATTCATGTCTTTTTAACTAAAGCTTTAGCTATTAGATCTATATTTTTGGTCCAATATCTTAAACTTTAGATACTGACTTGGCCTGTAGCCATATTTCCACATTTTATACCATTGGTAAAATTCACTTTTTTTACTAATATTAAAACTACAGTTAATATGATATTCACTATATTGCTCAAAATTGAAATTATTTAAAATAGCACCTACGATTAATGCACCATTAGATATATAAGTATGCTGACCACATATTTCTCCATAGTAATCCTCACACATATGTTTTAACCCATAAGAACCTAACATATTATTATTTATATTCTTATTTTTTCCAAAATATGACATAAACTGCTGAGCATATTCTATTTGTTTTAACCAGTCTGTACTTAAAATTCGGCCTTCAATAAAATGCTGTTCATACTCTATTTTAGACATTCTATATTGACGTTGATAATAACGATCTGAAAATATTAATGGAGAATAGAATCCACCATAACCCAATAATGGGTTTTTTTTCAAAATATCTTCTACTTTCAAATGTAGAATTGAGATATCTTCATTAGTAAACTTAGCAACTGCTTTATGCCATGGGAGTTGACATTCTTTTTTAGATATTAAATCCAGCTCACATGAAAGTTGCGTACCATTTAGTTTTTTTGCTTCTTTAGCTAAAGCTCTAGCACGTTGACTGGTCAATCCTGAAGGAAATACGAAGTTCTTATCAGACATGATTATACGATCCATCTGTGTAGATAAAAATTAGACCACTCCAAAAATCTAGATCTATGATCCTAGCCAAAATAATGGACAGTACTTCCCTCTAAAGATAACGTAACGTTAACTTTGGAGATCCAAGAAATGGCCAAACGTTTTAGTGCTGAATTTAAACAGCAAGCAATTGATTATGCACTTTCAA
>NZ_KI391939.1:1437256-1604270 GCF_000162375.2 Acinetobacter sp. RUH 2624
TAAGCCCTGAAGCCTTTGAGAAGAAATATTTTAAGAATTTAGAGGGATTTGTTGTCCACGATACTGTCTAGGATCACTACACTAATGTTGTAAATCATATATACGTACACATCATTACTTAAGGAATGTTCGCTCCGTAATACGGTTGGAGTGACAAGCTTAGTGTGGAAGCATAGATTTATTATGACTATTTTTTTTAAAAAGAAAAGTTTTTTTATTAAAAAAGGAAACCCTCCTAATGGAGGGCCAATCTTATTCTAAAATTCGTATATTTGGTTTTTTCTTAACTATATTTAATGAGTAGAGTGAATCAATGTCTTCTTTTGGTGTTTGCAATAAATTAGATAACTCATCAATTGAGTAACCTAAGTCTTCTCTATAGTATTCAAAAATTTGATCTATAGTTACAGCCTTTTCTTTAGGAAAATCCAACTCTACAGGTTCCTTAGTCCTATAACCATTCTTAGTCATTTGTATCCATAGATACTTTTTCTGGGATGGTGTTAATAAGCCTTCTCGTTCTGCTGTTTTAAGAAGAGCATTCATAGAAACTTTCCAAACCAACTTTAAGGTAGCGAGCTTTTCTAAAGTAATTTTCCCAGTAAGATATGGTCTAATATCTTTTGAAGGCATCAAAAGAGCACTTGCAAAACGGTTAGCCTCATCCTCCATATTTTCTGAAGGGAGTTTATGCATAATTGCATGACCTAACTCATGCGCCAGTGTGAAACGTTGTCTATCTGAGGGCATATTTTTATCAATAAAAATACAAGGGTTTAAACCAGGTACTTTTATTGTTACACCAGACACACCTTCTTGAGAGAAATCGCAATGAAATACGAGACACCCTGCCCTCTCAACATAATCGGTTAAATTCTTTAATGGGCCATTAGGAATTAACCAAGTTCTTCTGAGCAATTCAGCAACTTTTTCAGGAGTTTCATATATATCTAAACTTAAAAAAGGAAGTGGTAAATCCTCCTCAAACTCAATAGCTTTAACTAGCTTCATAGAGTTAAATAATCGAATATTAAGTTCAGCTTCAAGTTGTTCAATAGCCCTTTTACCGATTGAAGAGTTCTTCCTGTACATGGGATGAACACTTAACGGTAAACCAAATGGCTTATAGGTCTCATAAAATATTGAAACGGGAAAGTTTAAAACTTTGGCAAGATTTGAAACCATTTCCTCATTAGGCTCTAACAATCCTGCTTCAATTTTTGACAGAGTTCCCTGAGACAAAGAAGCCATTTTAGCAAGAGCTGTTTGTCCAAACCCTCTAAACTGCCTTACTATCCTTAATAACTCAGGATTAAAGGTCAAATTACTCACGATTCACCTTCTGCTTTTTTAAATCCACCGCCAGTGGATTTCCCTTTGAAACGACGTTTTGTTTGATTATCCTTAACAGTATCAAAGTCACTTGTATCTTTGCTTTCGTCAAATTCAACGAATGATGTTTGGCTATCAATTAAACTTACATTCCAAGCAACGGAATTTTTATCTCTAGCAATCATTTTGATATTATCGATTTGAGTAGCAGACTTATTTAAAGTATAGATAACTTCAATACGTGGAATATTACTAGCTATATCAGCTTCAGCTAATAAATTATAATTGAGTTCAGGATCATGAAAGCTTTTAGCCGAATCTGTTTGAACGTTTTTACTTCTTCCAGTCCTATCTGCCAATTTAAAACGAAAAACAACTTGCTGTTGAATTACAAAAAGTACCGTAACACCTTTATCTATAATAAAAACGTCACTACGTCCAATAAATTTTTCTTTGAGTAAATTAATTACAGTTTCCCAAACGAATGTGGCACGTCCGCGTGAACTCCATTTTCCAAAAAAAGGACTTTGCAGCCACAATGACCACGCCTCCTTAATAGCCTGAATAATAGAATTAGAATATGGTTGGATTAAACTTTTAACATGTAATTCTTCAGCTATAGCCATAAAGCGGCTCCAAAATATTTTACTTAACCTTATACACTATTTTTTTACTTTTCTATAGTTTTTTATTCCTAAATTATTCCCAAAAAACATATTAGAACATTTATTAGTCAACAATAGATTAATTAAATGTTCTAATACCAATGTTAAAAATTAAAACTTATATTTTTTAATGTTTATAATCAATGATTTAATAACAAAAAGAGGATCCTTAGATACATAATCTATTAATTTTAAATAATTACATGCATTAGAGAATAATGAATCGTACATTTGCACACTAATGAAATCATCACCAAGCACTTGTTGTGCATATTGGATAGCATCTTTTACACTTACTGGTTCAGGTTCACCAAACAAGCCTACATTACTACTATCTAAAGCCTGTTTCTCTGCAAATTCAGCTAATGCTTTAAATAACATACTCATTTTTTTTGAACTGCGGCTATTCTTGGCGAGAAATACGGCGAGCTCAGCAACACCTTCTCCTAGATCCTCAAAAAGACCTTGCTGCTTTACAAACTCAACAATATCTTGATCATTTTGCTTTGCAGATAAAATGGTATTTGCTGCATCAATAATTGCATTAGCAACACGTTGATCAATGGCTTGCTCCATTCCATCAACGATTTGATCTGATATATCTTGAACATTTCCACGACTTATAGCTTGCGCTTCAATAAATTTAGGCGCAGCAACACCAAGCGCATTAAGCATATTTTGAAGATCTGGTTTTGTATGATCAGCCATCATTTCTAGCAGACGATCATCATTGTACGCTTTACTAAAAATTGCGGCCTTGATTCTGTTTATCAGTGCTTGTGTTGGTTTTTTATCTTTCGTTGTGTACTGGGCAGCTTCTGTATCACCTAATTTACTTAAAAAACCTTGAATAAACTTTTGATTACTTACTGCTAATAAATCGCCATCTTCACTCGGGTTAAAAAGAGCCAGTAAATTCTCATCTAAACGTTTAGCATCAGCTTTAGCACGTTCAGTTGCTGTAAAAGACAACTTATCATCTTGGTTAGCATCTATGGCAAATTGAGCTCTATCAATCTCAGTTGTACGAATACGTATCAAGATTGGTTGAGCTATTGCTTGGACCTGCTCACTGCTAAAGCCAAAGTAATCAGCTTCATCAATCAACCATTGTTTATACTCATCTGCGGTACCGCGCTCATAGGCAAGCTTGATTGCCATTGTTCGGCCATTTCCTGATTCAACAACTAAATCATCACCAGTTATCGGTGCTCCCGTGTCTGCCCGACCTGAGCGGCCTAGGCTTTCGGGGTCTAAATCATTAGCAGTTTTCTGTACCCATGCTTGTGAGGATTCACGACTACGATCTCGTGGCTGCAATTCTTGCGGATAATTAGGGTTTTCCGCACCAGTTGCTGTATGAGATGCAATTACTTGATCAATATCAACTAAAGCGAATACAGTAGAAATCTTTTGTCCTTTGGCTGTTTTCACATTATTAGTTCTACCCTTCAATAGCCCAGTAAAGGGCTGTTTAGGTTTAAAGAAACTAATCATTTGATCAATTACAACTAATGGATTTTTAGCAATATCTTGAATAGAAATTAGATTTAAAGTTGTCATTAGATATTCTCCGCTTCCATTTTTTGCACTTGATTCAAGAGTTCTGTCACCGCTGGAATAAGAAGTGGATCATTTAAGTCTTTTTCTGCTTCATCTCGAATTTGCTCTAATAACTCAAGATTAACTTTAACCTGCCCTTCAATTACTGAACGGTAAAGTTGATTACCTTCATCATTTGTCGTACTAGGCTGAAGATCTTCAACTTCTGTCGGAGCATTTAGTTCTTTAGATTCATCATTATCTGAATTTTGGGCTGGCTCTTTATTACTGAGGCGATCCGCTAAATGTTCATCTGCCCATGCTCTTGAATATTCATAAAATGCTGTTAAATATTCTGGTGAACCTTCGGCCCCATTCCAGTTTTTTAAGAATTCACCACGGCGATCTGAAACCCAAGCCATAAAGTCTATGTTGTTAGTATCTTCAGGCTTTTCCAAAGTGTCTAACCATGCTTGCATCATTTTGTTTTCAGCTATACTAGCTGCACGTGCTGCTAAAACTTCTTCATCTCTTTTTTGTTTAGCTTCATTTTCGGCATCAATAAGTTTTTTTGCTTCTAATTCTGCTTGCTGTTGAGCCAAAGCCTGGTCATCTAGTTCAGAAATCCATTCACGAGCCCAAACTACCGCATCAGAGTCCCCCTCTAGAGCCTTATTGATACGTTCAAAGAATGCTTGGTAACGTAAACCATCTTCACCTGCCCATTCAGGATCAGCATTTAAACGCTTTAAATCGGCTTTTAAACGTTCGGCTTCTTCATCAGAAATACTATCTGGTAACTCATTATCAAGACTATTCTCTTTAATGATTCCTTCATTTTCCTCAGATTGCTTGGTTAACAATGTATTTTGCAACTGATCCAATTCGTTTAATAAATTGGAAATTTCTGCACTTAAAGAATTTAATTGACTTTGTTTTTGCTCGAGGCGTAGTTCAGCATCTGCTAAAGCCTTGGCCTTTTCTGCTTTTTTAGATTGTAACCGCTTAAAACGATTACTATTTTGGTTAATTAACTTCATAATTCGACCAGCGAGAACTGGAATTGAAATTCCTTCTCCCTGATTAGGCTGGATTGCAGCAGTAATATCCCGATTGTTCATTAAAATCTTCCATGAAATTAATGAATCTGCTGGACTAATTTTTTTTGATAATCGATCTGGCTTATGAAAAAGGATTGTGAAGTTTTGGCCGTCATCAAAATCATAAGTAAGGGCAATTTGAAGGACTTTTTTATGCTTAAAGGGCTTACTTTCCGTAACGTTAACGATTTTGACGCCAGTTTTTGAAAACTGATCCATAGAGTGATGCAAAATTGCAGACAGCTGCTCTAAATGCTGGTAATCAACGATAATAGAGTCATAATGCGCTTCTTCGACGCCTAGACTAGATAAAAGCGTAGGTAACCCATCAAATTTACTTAATAATTGGCTGTGATCATCATTTCGTTGCATATCTAATAACAACTTAGAAGTATCACCCTCATGAGAAATTAAATTGATTCCATCCCATTCAGGTTTTTCAGCTGCGACAACATTTTGTAATTGTTCTAGTTGCCATCTTTGAATCGGTTTTGCACCCGTCAAATTAAATTGTTGTGAAGATAAATGGCGCTTAAGTCCAAATTGATTTGTTTCAATAACATCTGTAACACAAGCATCAAACATTCGGCCAAATTGCAGTATCGCTAAATCAGCTGCATGCTGGTCATCGATAGCGCCTAAAACCGCAACAGAATCAAACGCATCTATCCCACCCTTTTTACCTTTTAAATTTACAACACGCCAGAAATCATTTTCCGTGTAATCTTCAGTGACTAAAGCATTAATTTGACGGTAATCACCCTTAATAAACCCAATTGAACAAGCACCACTATTCACCATGGAGTCAAAACCATGTACTAATCGGCTTTGATGTGGTGCGTGTGTTTGAATGAAAATTGATTTAACACTCACGGAGTTATCCTCATTTTAGTTTGAGGATATTTTCTCAATTAGGTGAATCTATAAAGGCAATGAGTTCCATAGCTTATTTTAAGTTGGGAAACATTTTTATGAAATTTAAAGTAACAATGGCATGTGCTTTATTAGAGGCATCAAGGGGCAAATTGCCTGCTTGAAGTGAAACTAGATGCTCAATTTCAAATTGGTTCTGATTTCTTGCAGCTTTATCAAAAGCATATATTTTTAATCTCATTAAGTATTCAATTGGTGGCGACTGAGTACCATCTTTATTAAACATTATTTCTTTTATAGCTTTAGCACTATTCGCAATAGCTGCTTCTTTAGTCTCAATAAATGAAATGCTCAACTCATTTGAAGCATTACCAGTTACATGGTTGAGTTGAAAATGCCCCACATGCACTGCATCGGTTTGGGCATCTAGTAGTGATACATCTACATTATTGGCTAACCAAGCAACTTTGTTTGAAGGATCAAAAATTGGAATATTTGCTTGAGCAATTTTACTGTTTGCACGGTACGGGCGAATTTCAATTCCAAAATGGGCCGCTGAAAGTGTCCCTAATGCGTAAAGTTCCTGATAATGTGAAACAGCTCGATCAACAGTTAGCCCAGACCACAAGACAGGATTCTTAGCAAAACGTTCTTTAAACGGATTTAAAACGTTTCCAAAACTGTTATTTATAGTTTTATTCTGCGTTTCGTATTCAAAGAAAGCCATTATTCTTCATCCTCTGGAAATTTACGGCTCTTAGCAATACTTTCAGCTAATGTTAATGCTTCCTCATATTTCATACCTGTATCGCGCTCAAGAATGTACGCCATAATATCTACATCTAAATTTGATTCTTTCAATGATGCGATTACTTGTGTTTTAAGTAATGTTGTATTCATTCTTGATTGAGCATTGTTGATTTCTTCTGTAGCTGCTGCAGTTTGGTTTGAATAATATTCAACTTGCCAAGGGTAATCTTCAGGCTCAAATTGTTCGTTGTAAGCAAACCCCCAATCCAAATGAAGAATTTGATTAATCCCTTCGGAAGCTGCTGTTCGAATATCTTGTGACCTACGCATGATTTGTGCAGAAGTATGGAATGCTCCACCTTCTCCTATACCACCAGTTAACATATCAGCCCAACCGACCATGCTTGGATCTAGACCAATTCCACCCATCAGCAAACGGACATTAATCATGAACTGTTCAATATTAATAGGTGAGCTTCGTTGATTCTTGATATCACCCACTGGATTTAGAACTTGTTTTTCATCAAATACCGGAAGCATGTGAAAAGCAGTATTCCAAACTGCTTCTCCACCTGATAAAGCATCACGGACATAAGCCTCATGATTTTTAAGTAAACCTTCTAAACCACGGATATAAGCTTGACGTTGTGCTGGTGGCATTCCCGACATATTTACTGTCAAGAACATCTGATTTACGGTATCTGCAATTTGCTGGCTGTTCATAGATGCCAAAGCAAGGATTACATCATCATAAATGTCTTCAATTTCGTAAAGGAATGAGCCGCCCAAATGCGCAGGTAAGATAGGTAGCTCATCTGGATCATCCCCCTCTAACATTTTCGTGACTAGACCAGTTTCTACAAGCTCATATTGAGCAATATTGCTCATACGGGGCATTTTGAAACGTACCATTTGAATAGTATTCAGTTTGGTAATAGTTTTTTGCCAATTACGAGGATCTAAACAAAAAAAGGCGACAGTCTTACTGCCTTGTTCGAAAGGTTGTATTAATGGTGGATAAGTATACTCATTACATACGAGGTCAATTACACCTTGATCTTTTTTCCCGTAAATACGTGCATAAGAATCACCAAATGAAATTGCATCTCGGGCTAGCTTGCTTAAATACTTATTGATCAGCTTTTCCATCTTTACACGGCGCTCATCTAGTTGTTTTTTTAGTTTTTCAGCTGCTGGTCCATTCGCCTTTTTTAACCGTTCTGCGGGCGTAATAAAGACTTGTTGGCCGCTATAAGAATCTCCCCCTAAGGCTGCAGAAACATGAATCCCCATACCCTCTGCGATAGGTGCAAAGCGTAACATTCTTTCCCATTTAGTAAGAATTTCTTTTCGAGTACGCTTCTTATTGGCTTTGGTTTGGTTAGTCCCAAGTGAAAACGGAGCCATAGTTTCATATAGCTGCGCTGTTGCATCCTGATTAGACGTATCGAATTGCTGATCATATGAATTAACATTTTCACCGAGTAACAACGATAAGAACCGAGAAGACATAACGAAGCCAAAATACCTAAATAATTATGTATTTTGAAGGCTGCTATTTTTTTACTTTTAGATGGGTTCCAAAGTGAATTGGAACCAAACAGATTTAATAAATATCCAGCATGCAATTCTATCTGAACAAACTTATTTTACTGTTCAGAGGATTCGCTCATGGCTGATGTAAAAGTCTTCACTGATTTAGATATTGAATTAGCTCAAAAGACAAAAGATATTGTAAATAGTCAACGATATAATAATCGTCCTGCTTTCAAAACATTAAACCTAGGCTGGGACCTTGAAACTGGTTCCATTGCAGTTAACTACACTTTTGTAGAAGAACCACAAAGTAATGATCAACCTGCATAACATACTTTAATAAAAAAGCCCCAAATAAGGGGCTTTCTTATTATCTAGTAACCTTATGATGCAAAAGAGGTAATATGAACAGGAAGAGTGCCATTAGGCCCTAAATTTTCAATAATCCTTGAAGAGATATTATTTAATTTAGCAGCAGCCGCAAACTGTAATTGTAACTGACCATTAGAGTACCTACCGAACACGCCCCCTCTATTTAAGTTATTCATAGGTCCTGGCCTAAACCACGAAGGTAAAGTATTTAGTAAGATACCCACATTAGAACCAATGCTCAGTGTAATACCGTATAATAAGTTATCTGCTGTTAATTGATATGTTTGCACAATCCTTGGAACATTTTTAGCAGATATAGCAGACCAGATTAAATTACCTTGCTCATCATATACATCTAAATAACCAGAGGTTTTAGTGTAGTCATAACTTAAAAATGAAATATTATTGTTATGCACACTATGCCAATATTTCCCACAGAACTCTGTGCCTTCTGATAGGTTTAAAATATAAAGAGTCTCTTTTGGTAAATCATTACGAAAAGAAGGATATACCAAACTAGGGGTTTGAATAAAACTAGGTGCCCAACCAGAAGAAGCACCTATTGAACTAGGTGCACCACCATCTAACACTTGTACAGAATTTACACCTAAATGTCTGTAAGTGTCGCTAACAATAATTTCACCTTTATCATTACTTACTTCAAAGCCAGACATTATCCATACCTATAAATATCAACAGTAAGAAGGGCTAAACCAGACAATGCGCTCACTCTTACTACATTAGGTGTATAAATAGATGCAAAAGGCCCACCATGGTAAGCAAGTGTAGGGTATTGCTGAGTCATATTACCTAAGCAGTCTTCTCTAACAATTGCTATATGAGTTTCAGATGTAATACCGTCATAAACATAATCCTTATAATACTCATTAGAACCTAAAGAGACTTCAAAAGTATGTATTAAGTGCATTTGACGATCTGTAACATCAACAACAATCTTCCCAGTTTCATCAAAACATTGTAAGCCTTGTGGCATATTGTCCTCCCAAAATAAAGGGCTAGATAACTAGCCCTTCTTCACTACCACAGCCCTAATTTAACCCTGACAACATTATTATCGTCGTAAACCGTAATTAAACTGCCGCTTAAAACCATTCGTGCACCATTGGGTTTAGCCGGATCCTTGTAGGTAGTTAAGGTCCCCAACTCACCAGCAATCGCGCTCAATTTATCGACTTTAAACAGTTCAGCTGTTAAAGACTTCGCTTTGAAATTTGCAGCTGTCAAATTCTTAATAAATACATCACTGTTCATGACAACTTGATTGTCTTGGATTATGAACGGCATATATTTAGTAGAAGAAGTACCAGTAGTGAAGAAAATCTTATCCGCTTGGAAACCTATAGAACTGAGCACAGTTCCATTTGTTTGCTCGCTGACCATAGACATACCAGTGAACACACCATTATTGTCCATCCCCATTACATACTTACCCTTTACGCCATCTATCAAGTCAGCTTGAGACTTAAGATTAATTGCATTTGGCCCATATACTGAAGTGAGAGTTTGAAGTGAACCAACGTAAGCTCCTACATCCGTGGTATATGTAGTTTTAAAACTCTCAAATTCAGCAATATTGTCTGCATCTTCAATATCGATGTAATCTAGATCTACTTCGCCTGCTTGAGCTGCATAATTGCCGATAAAAACAGGAGTAAAGAAAGCTGCTTTATTTGCAAATGTTCTGGGGTTTGTAAGCGTTCCAGCCCCACTACTTGCACCAGCAGATCTACCTTTGAAATAAGCAACACCCGTCACCCATGTACCCAAGGCAGGTGCAGCGCCACCCACCACATAATGACTTGAGCCGATATCTCCATTAATGTAATTAGCGTCTGTAATAAATGCAGTTTTTGCGGCATTAAAACAGGTGGCCCCCACATAAACGACACCAGCACCTGACACTCTTCTGTAGCGGTATTTAATCCGGTACATCTTATTATCATCAATTGGTAAGGTAGAAAACCAATTCAACCATACTTCATCGTTTCCTGAATTATCTCCCATTCGTAATGCATAACCACCACGACAAGTTTGATCTTCAATTAAACGCATTCCTATTCTTGAGCCGCTAGGCGTTCTGTTAATCCAATCTTTCTCAAAAGTTTGCAAAGCAGACGCCATAATGGTTTGGCTATTTGCTGAATAGAGGGCTGATAATCTTTCATTGGATGAAGCAACTGCCTCATTCAATTTTGAAGAAGTCACATAATCTCTTTGTATGTCAGCAACTGTTCTAGATGCTGCAGCAGCTGTGTCTTGAGCTTTTACAATTTCTGCAAAAATTGGTACTGGTACAAGTGACGAATTATATTGAATTGGTTCAATAGATTGTCCCAAAGCTGTGAAAGACTCAGTTTTAATAAGTGGTGTAATCGTTTTATAGTGTGATATATCATATCTCGCCCCACCCCGTAAAAAGACAGTTTCAATTGAAGAGTTAGGCATTTGTTTAATGTTTATTAAAGGTGATTGTGCAGTCCAGCTAAAAGAGAACTTATCAATAATTCTATTTTCTGCTTGAGTACCCCATCCATTAGCGGTAACACTCCATTCACAATTAAGACCGAAAGAGCGTGTACCATGTGTAGCCCAAGGCACATTACTATTATTTTGGCCGCCCAAAGTACAAAATACTTTAAAATCATACTTTTGCTTACCGGTAGCCAACTGAAAGATAACAGGATAGTAAATATCTGGATTCAAACCTGATAAGTCAACATTCGTTAAAATATTTTCTTTTAAGCTTTCAGTATTTTTCTGTAATGGATCAATATATTCCGACTTTAACTGATTTGACGATGCAGCAATTGCTCTTTCAATATTTGTATTAGTTAGGTCAGAATTAAGAATATATGCACTATTTGTTCTATCCAATTTAGAAGACATTTCAGTAAGTTTACTTGCCCATGTTTCCTTAAAATTAGTTAATGTCCCTAATGACTCGTTAGCTGTGGAAACGAAATCTTGTAAATTAGGATCTGCAGATGCATAGTCAGTTACGTCATAACATTCAATTTGAGCTAAAGTCCAGATTAGAGGGCTTTCAGGTGTTGGGGCTGGTCCACCCGCTACATGTACGAATCCAGAAGTATCGAATATTCCGGTGGCACCGGATTTAACCATACGAACATAAACTTCAAATCTCCCCGTCCCGTCAGTGCTACCAATGAATTTATCTACTGATCCATCGCCCATTAAATTTGCTGCAGGATATAACTTGTAGCCGATAGGTAATTTAATCAGGTATTTAATGATAAAAATAGCATTTGAACGTGTGAAAAACTGTTGATGAAAACCGCCGAAATTCGGGCTTGCTGAACCAGTTGTAACGATTCTAACCTCATGAGTTGAAGTGGTCGGATTGTCAGCACTTTTAACTTCACGAGTAACACTAACTGTACCATTCTGAAGATTGTTGTAAGTGCCGACGTTGTTCATTCCTTTCTTGAAATTTACATCACCGTAAAGCAACTTACCGTTAGTAATCATCATTGCAAGCTTAGTTGTATTTTCTAATGCTGAACCCAGATTGTCGGTGCTTGTTTGGAGCTGAGTAATATCATTATTACGAAGATTAATTAAATCTTTTGATGTTTGATCCGCTGCTGCTTTAGTAGTTTTTAATACCGTTGAAAGTCCACCTGGTACAGAAGCGTCATATTGCTGAATTTGTTGTGCAATAACACCTTTGTTAACATCAGCATTGATAAATGTATCTTCAACAAATTTCGCATTTTGTTTAAGAGTAGTTTTAAAGCCTCCTTTGAAATTAGGAGCAGAATTTCCTCGGCTAATGAAAATATTCGAAACTGAAAATGTGCCCGCTGAAGGAGCATTATCAAATCGTAAACCCAGAGGAACAAATTCAAAATTCGTAGCTTTTACATCACTTGGAAAAATCCCCGTTAATTCTAATTCTCCACTTGCTTGAACAGTAAATAATGGTAAACCAAGCCCATATACCGCGCCGTGAAATTGGATGGTACAAACTGCACCAATTAGACCTGCCGAAGCATTATATTTGATTCGTATAACTACAGGATCACCTTTAGCGATTGGTAGTTCTTTAATTTTATATTGTAGTTCCCAGACTGGAAAAGTTTGATTTGTGCCTGTTGAAACATTTAATGTTTTAGTTTCATCACCTAATAAAATCCAATTATCTTCTGCGTATTGAATAGTATCTAGTTTTGCTGAAAAGGATTTTATTTCCTCTGCAAATACTTCTTTAGCATCAGATCGAGTAATTTTTTGACTTAAAATTTGAGCATGATTTTCCAAAACTTTTTGCAAATTACCACTGTTATTAGCTAATCCTAATGGAATACCACTAACGACCTGAACAGCAACCATAATCTGTTTTGCGCCATTCAGACCAGAGTCAGGAGTTGCATGAAGTTCAATACCTCTTCCCGCTCCGATTCCCTTCTGCCCAATTAAAATATAAGCATCTCTGCCTGTAATCTGATCTAGAGTAAATTGATTTGCGCCTAATGAAAGTAATGCTGGTTTTACACTATTCAAATTCATTGCAATGTAATCATAGTTAGTGATAATCACAAAAGTATTTTGAGGTAATGACTGAATTGCATTACTCATTGCTACTGCATTAGCTGGGTCAGCATATGTATCGTATCTCGTAGAGGTTGCAATCGAGCCATCTGCTGCTAAAACATGCACAGAAAAGCCGCGGTTAGAAGCTACAGATATAGTCTCACCTTTTAAGTTCTTGATTCCAGTAAAATCATTATTCCAGCCTGAAGAATAAACTCTGTAATTAAAGACTTGTCCTAGATCTTGATTTAACTGCTTGTAATTAGAATCCAAGCTATTAATTGATTGGGTTATATTTTGTTGATTATCACTAATTGTAGAGTTTATTTCCTGAAACTTCCCATCAACTGTTAATTTATTCGTATCAACAGTTGATTTAAGAGTTGTATAATTTTCAGTTAGTACTTGGATCTTTTCTAAATTTTTCTGAACATCTGTTTTAGTGCCTGTAATTGCTAATGAATTAGCTTCTAAACCTTTCTCAATTTCACGAGGATTTTTTCTAAATCCTGTTGCTAACTCGCCTTTCTCTAATTGAACTTCACGAATTAAGAAATCAGGAGCATACCCTACTTGAGCACATAGGATAATATTAATATATTGTAAGTTGTTGATATTTGTATCAAAAGTATAAGTACATAATACTTCTTTATCTGTTGCAATATTCCATTCATTAACAACCTGGTTATTACCAGTACCATCATATCTATGGATGATTAAAAGCAAAGTTTTTTGTGCTGCAGTTAGAGCTTTGGCTTTAAGTGACAACGTATAGGTTTGATTAATTTCTAAACCATCAGCTATCGTAATTGACTCTATAAAACCTTTAAAATAAGTAGACGAATTCGTAGAGCGGAATCTCCCCCAGTTTGCGCCATAAGCATCCTTAAAAACTTCTAGAACATTACCTTCAACACCAGCATTCTGACGCCAGTTAGAGATTGAAAAAGGCGCATAGAAATCACCATTCTTGATTAAATTGTCTCCACCACTAGACGAAATTGTTGCTTTTAGAATTTTACTTTCTTCAGCAATAGCTTTATTTGTTTCTGCTTTTGTATAACGGGTGCTATCCAGTGTTGCTGAACTATCTGTCCATAAATTCCCGAACTTCTGCTTAAATTTTGCTTCCAAGGCATCTGTAGCTGTGGCAACAGCTTTATTGGTGTCAGCAGTAGTCGAATAATTTTGTAGTTGTGTAGCGCGAACAAGTGATGTGTCTACATCTTTGTCTGTTAAAACGCTATTTACCCGATAAGCTTGTAACTCCCACCAACCGCCACTGCCATTGTGTCCAAGTGCAAAACCTAACTTCATTTGTGGATGAGTATTAAAAGTTACAACCTGTTCGATATATACCCATTCTTCGTTTGCTGGAATTCTATTTAAAGCAATCACTGATGCAGTGATTGTAGCATTTGAAAAACTACCATCTGCTTTGCCATACATAGCCGTAATGCTGCAATCACCTGTAGAATCTGCACTTCGGCGAACCCAAAAGCTAACTTTATAAGAACGATTTGTCGGTAAAGCTTTGCGGCTATATATCCAACATCCTGCTTGATTCGATGAATCTTTTCTAAATACGGTATTGCCAACTTTTCCTGTAATTGTTGTTTTAAAGTGGATTTTCAAATCATAACTATAGTAATTAATCCAATCGTCAGGATTTTTTAAATTAAAATCTGGCAGTAAAGAGTCACTATCGTTAGCAGATTCAATAGATGCTTTAACATTTTTAATTTGAGCATTAAGCTGATTAGTTTGATTTGCTGTAGCTTCGTCTAACTTTGCTGTGGTTGCATAGTTCTGCAGTGCTTTTGCGGTGTTGTCGATATTTTTTTCAGCATTTGAAAGTCCAGTTTCAAGACTTGATGTTCTCTTTGTTAGTGCCTCCTTTTCAGTCACATATGTTTGTTTGAAATCATTAAAGTTTGCATTAACTTGGTCTACTGCAGCGTTGTAGTCATAAGCACTGGGGATCCACGATTCAGTAGTGATTAAGTCACCCCTGACAAGCACTGCCCAATAAACCGTTCCGACTGAACCTTGAGCAGCAGTAGGACTGTTAATCATGTAAAAATTTAAAGCACGTTTTTCAATAACTTGATTATTTTTAACAAAGGTTATTTTATTAATAACTTTGCCATTTGTATTAACAACGGATTGTAAGGCTTGCTGACCTCCCCCAGCATAAACTGCCAAATTAGAGTTTGTATCCGCACCATTTCTTTGATGTTCGGCACACCACATTAAAGTGTATTTTGCGCCTACCTCCCAATCCTCGCCTAGCTTATATGAAAGATGAGGATATGAAGTTCCGTTATATTTACCCGCAACATTTGACTGGATAAGCAAATTCGAACCAGCAGCTGCGGCTCTACTCAAACTTGCAGAGAGTGCTGTTGCTTGCTCTGTAACTGCTTTAATCTGTCCAGCTTGTTCTGTTACATCTGATTTCGTTGCTTCCAATGCTTCTGACGAAGCCTTTTTATTTACTTCATTATTAGTTAAATTTAGATCATTTCTAAGCTTAGAAATATCTAAACTTTGAGAAGACAATGTTTCGCCGTGCTTCTTAACTTCCGCTTGAGTGATCTTAATCGCTTCTGCATTAGCATTTAATGAGCTTTGCGTATCCCGAGGGCTTGGGCTCCATGCTGTAGGTTTATTGCCGGCTTCGATCTGTAATTTTTGAATTGTTGGAATTCGGCCTGAGCCATATGTACCGTAAAACTCAATTGTAGATTCAGTTGAACTGTCAGTGTTTAATTTAGGAAAAACCGTCACTGCAAATTTTTGAAATTCATTTGCTTTAGTTACTGTAACTGAAGTTGTGAAAAAGTGGGCAGAACCATTAGATGAGTAAACCTGAACCGAACCGGCAACAGGTACACTCACTTCAAATGAAATGGTAACCGGCTTATCTAAGTTTTCGTCATAAAAAACTTTTAACTCTTTGCTTCGTTCATACATTAAGTATTCACGACTTGTTGTAGCTGTCGATGTTCTAGGAGCTTCTGAATTAGCAACAGCATTAACACCACCGATTTTTAAATTATCTACAGCAGCTGTTATATCAGTCGATACACGGCCCATTGCACTTTCGAGATCACTCTTTGTAGCTGTTTTCAATAAAGCTTGAGCATTGCTCTGAATACCTGTTTCTGCATTCTGCATTCTTGTTTCAAGCTTACTGGTCCTTTCAGCTTCAGCTTCTGTTCTGTTAGTTGCTGTTTTGAATAAATCATTTGCTGTTGCAGTTGCATCATTAGCTGATGCTAATGAGTTGTTATCTTCAACAATAATGTAATTAAGCTGACAAATTCCTGTCTGGAAGTTGTAGTTTGCAATAAAGATTGGGGCATAAAATTCAGCTTGCGCGGGGAAAGTACGCGGATTATCAATTGTCCCTAAGCCAGTTGCTGCCCCAGTAGACTTACCCTTCATGTATAAAACTACTTCTTGCCACTCACCTAAATTAGGTTTAATGGCCGACAATAAGTAGTTAGAAGAACCCATATCTCCTGCAAGGGTGTTTGTAGTCGTTACGTATTTACTTTGGTCTGCATTTTTGCATGCAACACCAAGATAAATAGATCCATTTTCACCGGTTACACGGCGGAAACGTGCACGAACCCGATAAAGTGTATCTGGGTTAATCTTTACAAACTCATTCCAATGAACCCATGTTTCATCATTATCAGCATTATTCCCAAGCTCAAGAATATAACCACCTAGTGCATCAGAATCTTGAATTACTTTCGCTTCTGCAGTGGTACGCCAACGTGTCCAGTCATCAATACCTTTTGTCGTAACGACTGCACGTACCCCAGAAGTTACTTGTGTTTGAGATTTTAGACTTAATAAATTTTGAGAAAGGGCTTCGGTAGCTTTTACCGCCGTTGTTCCTGTTTGCTGCGCTTCTGCTGCATTATCAAAAGCCAGATTTGCAAGATCATCAGTAGTTTTAAGTGATGATGAAAGGCCATTTATGCTTGTATTTGTATTACTTTCTAAGGTCGAAACACTTTTTTGAACATCAGTAATTTGCCCTTGTACCTTTAAGTTTTCTTTAGAGATACTTGTATCAAGTTCACTAAATTTCGAAGCAGTAGACTGTTCCAACTCGGTAAGTGACTCAGTAACTTCTAAAATATTTGCATTAGATTTCCGATCAGCTTCTTCCAAAGCTGCTTTCGTTTGGTCGATACGTAAAGATAAGGCTTTATCACCATCAGAAACTGTTTGAGCAATTGTTGCTATATCCGACTCTGTTTTAGTTTTATTCGAATTAAAGTCAGTTTTTAGTTCTTCAAGTTTTTTTGCTTCTGAAACAACCTTCTCATCAACAAGTTTCACTGAAGATTCTACTTTTTCGATGTTTGCGGCATTACCTTCTATTTGTTCTTGTGAGTTTTTAAGAGTAGATTCAATTTGTGAGGTTTTCTCAGCAATAGATTGATTCAAATCACTTACAGTACGTTCGACTTTGTTAATAGCAGTTTTGTTGTCACCAATTTGTGATTGTGCGGTGCTAATTTGCTCAGTAAACGCTTTATCTTGAGCTGCTAGAGTTTTTATTTCTTCTGAAATTAGAGCGTTTGACTTACCGAATTCGTTTTGCATTTCAGCAAACTTAAGCTCAAAACTTTGAGTTAAAGCCTCTTTATCATTTGCACGTGCTTCAGCTTCAGCTAGAAAACCAGAATCAACTTTCTTATCAAGATCAATATACTGAGCTGCAATTTGATCTACTTTTTTAACTGCAGCTTCAGTTTGGGTTACAACCGGTTCAATTTTTTGATTAATGAGTGTATTAGTTTCTTCACCTAATGCTAATTTAGCGTCATCAATCATTTGACCAGCTTTAACTAAGTTTTGATCAATGTCTTGTTTTAAGGTGGCCTTAGTTTGATCAATAACATTTAGTGTGTCAGCTGCTTGTTTTTTACGGTCCAGAACTTCTTGATCCGCAATTTTTTTTGCGTTTTCTGCGACTAACCGAATTTCATTTGAATCACTTCTTACATCAGCAATGATTGAATCTGTTTCACTTTTAATAAAACCGATTTTATCATCGAGTTCTTTCTCAGCACGAATTGCACGTTGTTGAGCATCAGCAACCAATGCTTCATTAGCTTGAATAGACTGATCGATACGTTGATTGGCTTCATCCAATCGTAGATTAGCCTCATTATTATGTTGATCTACAATTAATTTAGTATTATTTATTTCTTGATCTATATAAGCACGAACTTCATCGACTTTATTTTGAGCGATCTGATTAACTTCTTTAACTTGTTCATGAATCTTTTGAACTTCCTCATCAAAATGTTTCATTCCTTCTTCAAGCAATTTAAAAGCATCAGAATCTTTAATATTTTCTATTAATTCTTCTACTTCCTTTATTTTTTCATCAATCTCTTGGCTTACTTGATCTTTAGTTTCATCAATTTTTTCGCCTTGTTCTTTTAACTCTTCCTTTAAACTTTCTAATTTATTAAGAGCATCTTTAAATGCACCCTCAATAGCTTTAGGGTCAATAGGCACACCTGCAACCGTAAGCGTTGTGCCAACTGCCATACTACCCGCTACAGCACTATTGCCCGCAACTGAAGTATTACCCACTACAGTGCTATTTCCCGTTAATGTGCTATTACCAGTTTGTTGAGTATTAGCTTGTACATTCATTAACGGCGTTTTGATCGAAACGGTTGTGCCAGAATCTACTTTTAAATTTTCTTTAGAGATAAATTCAATATTGTCTTGTCGAATACGGCGCACACCTACAATCGCGCCGTCTCCGTGACTGACATAACTATGGATTACTGGACGTTCTTCATTACCATTTTCAAAGAAGACATAGACGTCTTCCCCATCCACAATTTGAATTTCTGTATCTAAATCACTATCGCCGACTGGATAAGCAAAAGTTGCTGTAATTCCTTCACTCGCGCCATCAGTTAAACCATGAATGTGTACTTGTGCAGTACGACCTTTTGCGTTGTAACTTAAAATCTTTGCACGTTTTAAACCATTCATATATTTGACCTACAAATTAGCAATCCAGAACTTTGATGAAGTCCCCATTGATCCCCCGATTGCGCCTGTATCTATATGATGTGCAGCAGTTAAAACGACATACTTCTTACTATCTATTTCAAATATATCGCCTGCATTCCAGTTCAAATTTAGTGGTCTAATAATGGTCCCACGCATAATCAAAACTTTTTCCAAGTTTTTGACTTGTCGGGCATCTAAACCAGCTCTTTGCGTCACAGTGTGGCCTGGGGTTATTGAGTCATCACCAACAACCGTTGAACCGTTATTCTCAACTGTGACAAAAGATGATTTTTGCATCAGTTCCAAAGGTTTACTTGATATCCAAACGACACTGCTAGGATCTAGTTTTGTGATAGGTTCCTTTTTGAAGAAAGAATCAATTTTTTGAGCAGACACTTTATTATTTTGAAAGCAAATTACAGCTGCTTCTTGTTGCAGATAATGAGCCAAGCGCTGTGTAGGCATACTACCCTTTAAACAAACAAATTTAGGCAAAGGTAAATCACTGCCCAGACTGATCGTTGCACCACAAGCTCGAATTACTGAATTAAAAGAAGTTTCATTACTAATAATTGCTTGCTTTGAATATTCGATAAGTCTTTTACAACCAGCCAAAATACCAATACATGAGATGCCACCTACTCGCCGATCTTGTTTAATAGTCTGAGTTTTTAGAGGGGTAACTTTGATAAGTTCGAAAGGATGAGATATGTCATTTACAGTAAGTAGCTCCCCTTCTTTTAAAAGGGAGTCTAATTCAGTAGTAGATTGAACTGTGAACTCAATAGATGCGGGAATAGGTACGAGATCAGTTCTTAAAGTTGCACTAATCAGCTCAGACGCTGGAATAATTTTACCCGCAGATACAATGGTGATTTGCATTAACGGTTCCCCAAGTTAAAATTAAAACTCATTGGGGCCATACAAAACGCAAGTTTAGGCAAAGCGTCTTTCTTTTCATTATAGTTCTGTTGAGCTTCTGATACAGATAGCCCATAACTTTCGACTCCGAGCCCACGAGTAGCTTCAACCAATCTAGCTTGCAAAAGATCACAGTGAGCTTTTACTAAAGGTTGGATGATTACGTACTCATCACCGCTAAGTTCGATAGTTTCATTCAGTTCAATACTCGTGGTAGCTTTAGTTTGACAATCTAAAACAGCCCATCCGGCATAATATTTTGCCTCATCTAAAAATGCTTTCACGATATCATCAAGCAAAATTGAATAGCCCGATAATTGATATTCTTTATAGAGTTCTTCTGAAAGTTGCTGGATAGAACCAGCAACTACAGCATACCCTTCAGATTCAGGTAATAACTTCATAGCCATTACCCGAAAAGATTGCCTAATGTACGTGATGTCGCATTAATCGTTGAGTTGCGTACAGCTTGTTGAGCAGTATTGATTACCTGCTGAACGCGATTCACAAGTTCAGCTGTACCATCAATTTCTTTTTTACCCGGCTGAATACTGCCGTTGGTACCAATGTTTGCGAAGCTACCAAAGTAGTTATAGTCGATTGGGCAAGAAACTGTCATAACTTGAGATCGGCTATCTGAATCATACTCAGCTGACTCAAAGCGTATAGCACAGTTTTCAAGTGCATAAGAACGGGTAAAACTACCTAAACGGCCATCGTAATAATCACCATGGATGATTCCACCACTAGCTACGACATATTCAGCTAATAGTTGATCATGCCCTGCTTCAGTTACTAGGATTTGAAGGTTGCCTGTGTAATGGGTTTTCGGGGGACCAGCAACAATTCCAGTAAATCCACCCGCATATTGAACTTCTGCTGGATCTTCATTACTCACAATTGGCCGTGGGCAACTTTTAAATAAGAAGCGAAGGTCTTCCATGCCACGAGGAACAAACATCCCCTGACACGCTAATAATGGTGAACCAAGTTGCTGTAGAGCAATGTAATCTTGTTTAAGCTGATTTAGTAAAATCGGATTAGATTGTTGCATAATTTTGATGCTCAAAATGCAGATTTATGCAACAAGATTAAGGATGTTTTTGCTATTGGTTTTTAATCAGTTCCATTTTAGAAAACTGACTTTATATTAATAAAAAACCCGCAAAAGCGGGCTATATCACATCTGTTTATAGATAACATCTCGCCTATCTACATCAAGAACAAGAACTACGACTACATCATCCTTGACTTGATATAAAAGGCGGTATCCTGCTGATTTCAGTTTAATCTTATATAGATCAACTGATCCTCTCAGCTTATTCTTCGGTATCTTAGGGTTATCTAGGATTGCTTCCAGCTTACGAATAAACTGCTCAGCGATTTGTGGGTTAAGTTTGTCAAACTTTTTAAGAGCTGTTTTTGAGAACTCTAGCTCGTAACTCATTAATAGATACCTTCACAGTTTCGTCAGTATCAACTTGCTCGGCTAGTTTAATTAGTTCCTGATCTTCAATTAGATCCATCATGCGTTCATACATTGCTGCCGGAACACAGTAGAATTCTGGATTATTTCTATTCAGAATAGCTACTGCTTCGCCAAAAGCATTTTGTACAACTGCTGTAGGATTCTTTTTTAATTCAGAAACACTAGCCACAAATCGACTATGGATTATGTGGTTCATGACGTTTCTCATTTGATGTGTCCTACATCAATTTGTAGCCAATTGATTAGAACCGTCCTCAGAAAGTTAAGTTTGCTACAGGGTTAACTCAATATAAACAATTTGAAGATCTGTTTCAAGACCTGTTTAACAACCACTTAATAGGTCTTAATAAAAAAGCCACCCTAAAAGGTAGCTTTTTAAATCAGCTTTTTATCCAATATTTGGTGGTACTCGCAGAACCTGTACTGAAGGTACACCCCGATACACACCCATGAAGCATATCGTTGATGGCATTGGCTTAGATTGGGCTTCTCAGTTTGTTAAGTTAAAACAAATAGTTAATCAAGTTGTTATGATTTTCATAATAACTGATTTTCTTGTAATGTGCCTAAAATAGAAAGGATCTGATTCAGTACTGGGCAACTTTGTTCTAGCTGTATTTACTGCCGGTGCATAAGCTAAAGCTTTGGACATAATAATGACCCTATTCATTGAATAAAGCCATTATTTACAATGAGGAAAGCTTAGAAGTTAGTTAGTTCCAACTCCACAAGAAAAATATTTTAGTTTTCGATATCTTTATCATCACATTCAAGCCAAAAGACATCTTCAAACTTCTCGCATACACCAGCTTTTTTTAGTTCGGTGTAAATGAGTAAGGCACGATAAACACTGATGTGTTTTCCTGCTTCTGCATCTTTTATATACCTATTAAGCACATGATTATTTGATATAAATCCGCATTGTTTAGCTAATTGATAAACTGTCATACCAGCTTGCTCTCGCAAAGTTGCGACATTGTTTTTTTCAACCATCACGATATACCAAAAAATATTTAGTTCAGTGTATCACAAGAACAATTGCTATTAAATATAATTTTATTAATACTCGTAATTGCTATTATATTTAATAGTTGTTATATTTAACTCATCAGGACAGGATATGGTCTTGATAAAAAGAACCCCTTGTACCGATCAAAGTAAACAAGGGGTTATATCCAATCTCTAAGAGGAAATTAGACATGACTACTTTAACTCAAATCACCGTACCTTTCCACAATGCTGAGTTGTACTTGGTGGAACATGATGGTCAGCCATATACACCCATGAAGCCTATTGTTGAGGGTATGGGGTTAGCTTGGCAGTCTCAATTAGCAAAACTGAATGCCAATCCTCAACGATGGGGTATAACGAAAATCGTTATACCTACTCTTGGCGACTTACAGGAAATGGTTTGTCTACCACTAAGAAAACTTCTTGCTTGGCTCACCACCATCAGTCCTAACAAAGTAAAACCTGAACTTCGTGACACTGTCATCATGTACCAAAACGAATGTGATGATGTCTTATGGAATTACTGGACAAAAGGCCAAGTAATCAATCATAGAAAAGCTATCTCACCTGAACAACAGCATGCTTTACATGCAATCGTCGATCGTCGTGCAGGAAAAGATCGAAGTTTAAGAGCCTCTATGTGGATACGTCATAATCGCCACTTTGGAATTGCTAAATATAGCCAATTGCTTTCAATCCATTTTGATGATGCGAAGCAGTATCTTGAGACAATACCACTTCATGAGCTAGGCCCAACCGAAACAGATACACTTAAACGTTTAGAAAAATTTGTAGATAATCTCGCTGCACGGTATCCAGCATTAGAAAATCCGCTAGCTTATGAAATAGCACAGCATGTAGGTGAGAAGCTAAAGTATCAATCTCCCAAAGGTCCGAAAAACTTCTGGATTTCGATTCAGGAAAACGGCGCTCTTTCAGTACAGCAATATTCTCTACACCACACGCCCATTAATGTCGTGCAACTACGCGAAAAGTTTAATGGGCTATGGGAGTTTCTTCATAAGGATGAAGTACTTGAGCTTGGCAAAGTATTAAAACGCTTTCCTTTTGAACCTGTGAACTGAAAGGGCATATCATTAAATTAAGACGTTCCTACTGGAACTCCCCTTATATTAAAGCCAGCTATACAGCTGGCTTTCTTTTTAGAACTTATCCAATATTTGGTGGTACTCGCAGAACCTGTAATGAAGGTACACCCCGATCTAGCGCATCTTGGACACAACGATAATCAGGATTATTTGGTTCATAACCAAGTTCACCACGGATATTACCCTTATGTATTGTCATCGGTGCATCAAAACGCCCACGCATAAAACGACCAATAATAATTGTGTCAGTTAATGATTGATTGGTCTTTATTTCTGTTTTATCAGTTTTTTTCTGATATTGAATACCAGGCGCTTCACCTATGATTTGAGTTGTATTCATGAGTATTTCCTTAATTAAATGGATTATAGGTAAAGCCAAAAATGACCTTACCTATGAGTAATTAGTAAATACCTAAGCGTTTACCTTTTTTGAATGAACGTAAACGCTTGTTGATTGCATTTGCAGTAAAAGCATGAAGTCGAGCTTTTTTCATACCAGCTTTTTGTGCTGCAGTTAAACGGACCTTTTGACCAGGTAATCGTTTATTCACAACGGTTTTGACACCTTGACGAATAGCCAGCACACCACGGTAGTGAATTTTTCGCCCATTTACTTTCCGTTGGCTAAATGCTCCATTTCGAGCTTTAATTTTTTTAGCCATTGAATCGAAACCTTCTTCAGTTTCATCTGC
The DNA here is from genome assembly GCF_000162375.2 of Acinetobacter sp. RUH 2624. Classification (NCBI taxonomy): domain Bacteria; kingdom Pseudomonadati; phylum Pseudomonadota; class Gammaproteobacteria; order Moraxellales; family Moraxellaceae; genus Acinetobacter; species Acinetobacter sp. RUH 2624. The sequence goes on from NZ_KI391939.1 coordinate 1,461,290, forward strand.
TTCACCGAAAATAAACTCACGAACCAGTTCTTCAAGTTCAGGGCCTTCGTCTGGCATATTAGCAAGAACTGTATTGGCTGCTGCTTCTAACGCCGCATCAGCAACTTCTGTATCATCACTAAAGATCTCTTCAATATCAGTAGCGTCAACGCCAAATGTTAAGAAAGCATCGGAAAGAGACGCCATCAAAGCGTTTTCATAGATACCGTCTTCATCATCTGCACCATCTAATGCATCGACAATTAATGCGTCTAAATGATCAACGCCCAGTTCACCTTCTTCAAGCTTACCTTCACTGATTGTATCTACCGTATCAGATAGAATGTTCAGAGCAATTTGTCGTACTTGTTCAATCACAGATTGCTGTTCTCGATCAGTACTTGAAACCTTACTTACAACGGTAGAAATATTCTCCGCTGCTGAATCAAAAGCACGTAAAGCTAAAGGTTTTTCTGTAGTTGGGCCAAATGGATTCATCTTGATAGATCCTTAAAATTATTTAACTAAAACGTCGTCATCAAAAATTGCGGCACGAGTTGTACCAACAACTCCATGGGCTAAATAGAGTCGTACACGCTCATATGGATAGTCTTTGTCAGGTATTAAACTGAACTCAAAAGGTTTACCACCTAGATCTTCAGCCGGTTGTAACCAACCGGTTGTTTCACTAGAAGCACCCTCTAAAAACTCTTGAATTTCATCACCAGCTTTTTTGATATAGTCCGGTGTAGCTTGGAACATGTAAGTTCTAAGGATTTCGATACATTTATTCGTAACTCGTGCCGCAATCTCAGCTGCAGGAACTAAACGCAATGCACTATTTTTACTTTGATACTGGGTTAATACATCACTTAAAACGAATAATGTAGTTTCAAACTTAACTGGGCGAACTACATTTACTTTAGCCTTTGCCAACATTTCTTGAGTCTGTTCATCTTCAAGATCAATATTCGGCATCTGGCTTAAGTTTTTTGCTGTAAATGGATAATCTTTCCAAGCTACTGCATTTTTTAACGGCGCAAAGCCTTGTTTATTTAACTTTGCGTTACGTAATAATTTATCGCCGATGTAATGGCCCAAATAATAAGCTGGGACCTTACGCCCTCTTAGTGTGACAGCACCAGATGGACGGCATAGGTTCGGACTCCAAATGAATTGAACAAACTGTGATTGTGCATCTACACTTGTCGCAAATTGAGCTGCTTGCTCAGCTGTAAAAGTTGGGTTGATTTCAGCATCCAAAGGAATACGTAACTTTGTAGCTGCACGTTGTGCCGCAACATAAATTGGTAAATCATGAGGATTTGGTAAAGTCAGATATGCTGGTGTACTTAATTGACTCGTCAGAATCTTATATAGTTCATCTGGATTAAATGATGGTAACGATTCATCTTCCAATGCCAATGTTTTTGAAGCACGACCTAAGCTATTTGATTCGTTATAAGCATTTGATTTGAGTATTGCTTGTAACGCATCAATACCTAACGATAAATCAAAACGCTCAAAATATTCTTTCGCATCAGCTACAGCGACAATAGAAGCAGAATTTTCAATGTCTCCATCTACTAATCCCTGAACAGTAACAATTTGATCACCTGTTACCGCATCACGGATTTCCAAACGCATAGAAATATCTGCAGGACCGCGTGGGCTAGTTACTTTCGCAAAAAAGGCCACATTGATTTCTGTATTTGCAAGATAACTGTGAGTATCAAATTCCAGTTTTAGTGATGGGCTGGCCCCTGCTACAAGGGATAGCTCACCTGTACTTGATAGAGCAAGTATATTCATTACATTACACGCCCAAGGCTATTTGTTTTAAGTATTTTGAGCCGTTGGCTTTTTTGATTTTCTGGCTAGTTCCAATGTAAAAAAAACCACTCGAAAGTGGTTTTTCATTTCCTAAATTTTATAATCCGCTAGCAGGTTCTGTAGGCTCTTCTGCCTCAGTAGGTACAATTTGAAGTACATTACCTTTCAAGCCATTAATTTGATCTAGGTTATCTAGCAATTGTTTATGAGCTTCGTCACCGATCAAAGTGAATGTGACCTTTTGACCAGCTTGTACCAAAACTTGCGTAAATGGTTCGGTAATGTCACTTAAACCGTTATTTTGAAGTGTAATACTTCGTTCAGTAGGATGATCACCAACAGCATCCATAATTGGGTTCGTGCCATCAATAATGAAAATAGTCATCTTGTTACTCAACAGTTAGATTCTTACCAAGCCCCTTCAACTGACGTAAGTTTTCCAGTACTTGATGTTTAAATGTTTGGTTATGACACGTAATACTTGCTGTTTTACCTGCCTCAATAGCAACACGTGATAACGGTTCTAAAACTGTTGAAAATCCGTTATTAGTAACTTTAATAACTAGCGGATCCACGCTACTCCCACCTGATACTGTTAACAAATCCGTAATGGGAGTATTAACTTTAGAAGTATCAGTTTCTTTAAGGACATGATCCGATTCCGTCCCCACATCATCACCAGACTTACCACCATTTGAATCTAGATCATTTGAAGGTTTGACAGAATCATTCGATGTTTCAGTTGGATTTCCATTTTCTTGAGTATTGGACTCTTCATTATCTGAATCGCCATTTTTCAAATCAGTAGGTTTATTACCTTCATCTTGAGATGCGCCGTCTTCAGGACCTTGGCTATTTAACAAATCACCTTGGTCTGAAGCTTTTTCATCACCAGCTTGGGTATTCTGTGTTTCTGTAGTTTTATTGGTTTTATTACGTGTGTTTTTTTGTTTAGTAGTCGCTTGTTCGTCAGTTGAAGCTAAAGTTTCGTCAGTGTTTTGTGTTGCAGCAGCCATGAGATTTTCCTTTCAATAAATAGGGTAAAAAGGCGCATCGAAATGCGCCCTTATCTGTTTTACTTACGAATTTTTGAGAGATGGCATATTGATACAGTGGATGACATAGCTTTGATCAGCATAACGTTCTAACGGGTTCATTTCGGCTGCTTGAGCACCGATTAAAGTAAGTACTGATTCACGCGCATCTGGTCGAGTTTCAATAACTGAAAGAGGCGTTTGAATAAAGCCAACGAACGGCGCACGAATTGGCTCATTACCACGACCAACTAAAAGCATATCAAACGCTGTATCTGCTTCAGCTACAAGCTCTTGTGCTGTCGGTGCGTGGTAAACGTTTGTACCATCTGCAAGAGTACCAATACGGACAATTTGACCATAACCAGCAGTGTATCCGGTTTTAACTGGCATCTTGTCGCTTGACAGTTGATTAAAGAATACTGACCCAGTATCGCCAACATATAAGTCAAATGCTACGGTAGAGCCACCAGTACGTTGGTTAATATCCAATTTGGCAGCTGCAATAAATTTATTTACTTCCGCAAACAAGTCACCTGAAGTATTAAATGCAGCTGCTAATTTTCCAGTCACACCACGAGAAGCATCAAAAGTAACTTCACGAGCGGAGTATTCAGCTAAATCTTTTGCTTCACCTAATAAACGTACAGTTTGTTCTAAGAAGATTTTACCTTGAACAATTGCTAAAGCCTGACCCAGAAAACCAAGCTTAAGTTCGTTAGTTAACTGAGATTGTAATAGTGTTGAAGCTGTTACCCGTGCCATGATAGGTGACGCAATCAATGTTTCATATTCAGGTTCGAAATCAACACCAACTGGGGTTAATAGATAGTTATCATTACCATCACGCGCATCAAAATCCGCCACAAGATGAACTTCAATTTTCGCACCAGCTGGTAATGCTTCATTTAATGTCACGCTAATTTTGCTAGCTGAAATGTCAATTTCGCTACCAACTACACGATATTCAACGCCGTTTACTACTACGTCTTTCTCAGCAATAGCAGAAATCTTGCCTGAAAATTTTGATTTACTGCGATTTCGAGTATGCGCAACTTCTTTACCATTGATCTTAATAGATACATTACCCGCAATAAATGGCAATAAACTCGCTTTGGCGTCAGGTGTTTTAGCCTTGAAGTCTTCATAACCAGTTCGTGCAGTCACAGTATAAGTTGCACCTGCGCCACCATTAGACAATGCAAAACGGAATCGTCCTTCAACATAAGGCTTAGAAGCATTTGCACCATCTAAGTATTCTGATTTCTTCATTGCACCAAAATCACGGTTGGTGATAAAGCGAATAGATACAATCGGTACTTCATTTGAGCCATTTGAGTTGGGAATCATAGCAACGATAGGTGTTGCATAAGCGATAACGTTGGCGATAGTAGCAACTGTAATTGCTGGAACGATGCTTACAGATTCATGATGCTGGTGATTTACATCATCAAAACCAGATTCATTAATACTATCGTAATAGCTAAGGGTCTCGGCAGGCAAAGCAGCTGCTTGTTTCGCACCACTTAAACCAGCAGTTAATGCAGCTGCAATGATTGAAGGATGTGGTAATTCACCTCCATGACGTGATTGATATTGTGATACCCCAAACATCACAGCTTTATCAACTTCTGGCGCATATTCGATACCAATTGAATCAAAAATTGCTTTTAATACTTCTGGGTACTCATCTGCCGCTGTTTGAGCACTGTCAAACCCATTTTCAAGCTCTTCAGGACTTTTGAAATAGTAATTTCGGCACTGAACAGTAGCTAGTTGTTGAGCATCATACTTTTTACGAATTTCTTCTGTTAACACAGTCATTTTAAACCAGCCTTTGGCTTTCTATGTAAGATGCAGAAAGTCTGACATGGCGTATTTTTACTAAAACTGGTCGGTTCCAAACATAAAAAAGTCCCCAAAATTGAGGACAAAGAAAATGTAGCTAAAGGACCATCTCAGCCCTTTATTTATATAGCTATCCGCTTACACCACTTGAAACATAAATCTCCACATTATCACCTGCTTTCACTTTATAACGGAGCTTATCCCAGCAATGCTGTCTAAACGGTTCAGTATCGGGCGCAGCAGCTGTTAATGTAAGAATAGACACCCAGTGAGAATCGTTTTGCGGATCTGCATATGGAATATTGCTTCCGAAAAACTCTACTTCTGCCCCGTTCCCGATTACCTGGTAATTGAATATTGCAGAAGTACATTGTTCAGCCATTTCAATGTCGCCTGTCTTTTTACCTTTTTCATTGAAAATTAAATAGCTCATTTAGTTTCTCCATCACCTATAGGTGAAATAAACAAATCATCTCTACGGTTTAAAACATACTTACTGCCAAAATCTGCCATGAGGCTAAAACCAGTAATATTTACAATCTCAAACCACAACATTAGGTTTTCATAAATCATTAAACCTAAAAGATCACCTTCTTTAAGAATCAAGTCAGGGATGTTGATTATCCTTTCCAAAACATCATCCAATTCTTCATTGAATGTCTCTACTTGAGCGGTTAGCACCAAGTCAGATGGGTTATTCATTGAGAAGTTCTTTTGAATATAACCACCATTAAATTTATCGAAATGAACATAAGCAGCGCCCTTATATTCATACTTGTAGTTGGGTTCGTCTTGAATCGATAAAGTGTTCGCTTCAAAAGAAAGAGGATCTAAAGGTTTTGAATCTTCAGCCGGATTATTGAAAACTACTTCTTTTCGCCAAATTTGCGCGGGAATACTTGCTAGAGCATTCATCACAACACGTCTAGCTGCTAAACGGCGTCCATTTGCAACTTGATTTACTGATCTATTTAGCATTTCGACTTAAACCCTTCATAAAGACATTTAACATGTCATTGTCGATTGCGCCTGATTTATGTAAGGCTTGAATTCTTTCAATTTGACTTGCTCTAACAGTTTCCACTTCAAAACGTTTGAGGGTTTTTAATTCGCGTTCTAAGAGCTTTTTGGCAACTTTATCAGCTCTACGCATCATTTCTTTTTCTGCTTTTTGGATATTGGCTTTGATTGGCTTAACAGAACCATTCATCAAATCCATTACTTGCTCGTTAATTGAATTCTGTATTTGCTTATCTGTTTGCTTATACCGTGCACCTACTTGTTTCTTACGGTCTTTCTCTACTTCCTTTTTAAGGTAGGCAATCCCTGCTGGTGAACTAATCCACTTAACAACCCGCAATACATGCTTACAAGCCACACCGGATAAATGCGGGTTACGTATTTTCGGAAAGCCGCCCTCATCACGACCCAAATTGTAGCCGCCAATAGTTGCCATATAGCGGTACCAGAACGTATGACGTTCGCAGTCACACTGAAATTTGATTTTGCCTTTAGCTAAGCGGTTTTTAACAGTGGTTAATGCCTGCTTGTCGATATCAAATACGACAGATTTAAAGTTTGAAAACTCAATCTCAACGTGATGATTTAAGACTTTACTATTTGGACCGGCATTCGTAAGTAAGTGCACTAATCCAGCTTTTCTGCTTACTGGAACCGCCAAATAGATTTGCTCATTTGCCCGGTCAATATCGTCTTGTCGGCTTAAATTAATGATGTTTTGAGGGGTAATACCCTTACTATACTGATCTTTTAATAGTTGAATGTTTTCCTGAAATGCCAAGATATCATCACGGGTAATACGCCGTGGTACTTCTCCATTTCGCTGACCTAATGTTGTAAAAAGTACCCTTTCGACATCATATTTTTCCCCTTGGGCAATATCTTGTGGTCGCAAGAACATAGGTTTAGGGATCTTTCGTCCCCAATCATCATATTCAATTTCTTTTTCTGCAAATGCCCGCTGTTCTCTATCTGCACGCTGGCGGCTCTGTTGATCTCTACGAACTCCACCATTTTGCAAAGACTGGTTTAATTGCAGCTGGGCACGGCGTAAATCATCTGGCTTGAATGCTGACATTTTAATTATCCTGCAAGTATTCTTTTTGAAGTCTTAAAAGATCAACAAGCCTTGGAAAAGCCACCTTATTAAGAGGTAACTTTTCCCAAACGCCGTTCACACCACACGCCACAAGTACTGCATCAATATGGTTTCTTGAACCATATAATTTCAAACTCAACAGTGATGGATCTTGAGATTCATCGTCTTTGATTTCCCAAACAATCAGATTCTGAATATTATTTTGTTGAAGATTCCGGTGAATTAAGTCTCTAATAGCATTTCGATAATCATTTCTCATACTGTTTTACCTATTTAAGCTTTAACAGTACTTACACGAGCAAAGCCACCAGTACCTGCTTTACCAGTGTTACCATTACTTTCGGTTGCAACACCAGGTTCACCAACAACTAAAGTCATATACTGAGTTTTTTCGGTTGAATTCACATATCGGCAAATGAGTAAACCACCACTTGCACCACCACCACCAAGTGCCCAGCCATCATCACCTACACCATTAGCACCATCACCACCAGCACCCCAGTTTGATACTGGACTTACTGATGCGCCGCCTTTGTGGTTTGTTTGGTTTGCAGCTGTACCAGCGTTACCAAGCTTGCGTGAAATTTCGGTTATGTTTGATGTCACAGTGATTACACCTGCTAAACCACCAGCACCATTTGAGAAAGCACTACCATTCGACCACTGACCACTGGTACCGCCTTTACCGCCGCCAACAACCGCCAAATCAAGTTCATTTAAACGTAAGCGTGTATCTGTTCCACTGGTCCCATGTGCCAATGCTCCTAACTCCCAGACACTGCCACCACCAGCACCACCAGCACCAACCAAAATGAATTCTTTTTGTTCTTTCGGTTGAATTGGAATGATATAAACACCTGGGACTGTGTAATCGCCGTTTCCATCGTTTAGTGTTTCTGCAGCTACCTGAACAACGGACCAATTCACAGTACCTGAATACCCTATCCGGTTTTGACCTGAGCGGTCCCAAACTTCATATGAAAAACCCTTTTCAGCACGGGTAAGCTTCCATGCTTCATGTGGGCTTTCTGGTGTTAAATAGATTGCATACTTTGAATCACGTAAATCAGTAACTTTGCCACCTAGTTCAACTGTGGCTGAGCTACCAATATTTACACCTGCTCCAATTAATTTTGGATATTGAGCATCTAAGTTTTTCTTGAAATCGATTAACTGCTGTAACAAATTTTTGGAACTAAGATCTAGATCATCAATCTGTTGTTGTAAATCATCGTCTTTGGCTTTTACATCTTTTTCAAATGCATATTGGGGGTGCGGATCCTCATGCTGATTATGTTCAGTCATGAGCTTACGAATTAACGCGCCGTATTGTGGGTGTGGGTCTTCATCTGCACTATGCTGATTCATCAACATCACAGCAATTGGTGTGTTTGGATCAATCTTGATAGTTACGTTTTTTAAATTAACGTCAGTTAAAACAAATCCAAATGTAACAATGGCTACTACGTTTGCATGTAAAGACATGATTGATTGAGCAGCTGTAGTCGAGGCCACCGCAAGTAAAGTGCCATCTGATAGGTAAATACCCATCTCAAACACTTCCATTGTTAAAGTGGGCTCAATACTCATTACAAAACGCAAAGTACCCGTTTCTGTATCTACACCACCGCCGTTAAGAGAAAATCTAGCTAATTCATTTTTAAGAGAAGTTAGGTTTTTCGCTTCTACTGATGCATCAAATTTGCCGGTACCAACAGCAAGATGGGTAAGTTCCCCACCAAAGCTAGCAACATCACCCACTTTATTTAATGCATTCCGACCTGCGTTAGTTAAAAAGAAGTTAATAGCCATAACCCACCCATATGATTTATTGATCTATGGTAGTTATGAAGAATATGTATTTAAGTGGGCAGTTCCATATAACTAATCATTTTCTTTTTCAGCTGCTTCTCTTAAAGCACTGAATCTTGACTTACGTTCAGCTTGTTCACGCCCTTCCGGTGTATCGTCAGTGACATTTACAGTTTCGTAAGCTTCAGTGTAGTGAACGTTTTCCAAGAATAAGAAAGCAAAAGCATCACCGATATCCGGTGATTTAATTCCCATCCGTTTCATTTCATCTTTACTCAAGATTTTATAACGAGCAAAGTCATCAAAACGGTATGGAACGTGGATTAATTGATCTTTAATTTTCACATTGTGTTTCTTCGTTTTTATTTTAAAACGGCCACTTGCGATTGCTCGAGCTAAGCCCACATAAGCTAATGACCGTTTATTTGTAAACTCTTTTCTATTGTCATTACTAAAACATTGTGAGCCCCAATAAACAGGAACGTAGAAAATACCTTGCTTTTTAAGGTATTGGCCTAAACCTTTACCCGCCCCGTTATCATCTACAACCAAGTTAGCATTTGGGTACTGTAAAAGTAGCTCATTAATCTTTGCAAATAGTTCTAAGATATCATCTCTGTTTTTGCATAATGGAATATCTACAACTTCTACACGGCGTGCGCGCTCTCCCCATTGCGCTTCACCCCAAACTTTAGAAACAACAATTACTGAATCGTCACGGCCAACACCACCACCAACATCAACAGTAATGACATAACCGAATTGATGGTCATCAAAAATACTCGCGCCAACATACATTTCTTCGGTTTGACGCTTCGTGATTAAGAACTCATCTGATAAGTCTGGGAATTCACCTAGTACACGAATCTTATACTGAGCATCTTCCCTGCTGCCGTATTTTTGCCGTTGTTCCTGTAAGGATTGTTCACTAACTAGTGGTGACTCTTCCCCGTTAAATGTGAGTGCAATCCAAACACCACCAGCTCGATGACTTAACTTGTGATGAGTCTCATAGAACATACCCGCGTTACGGGTAGGCTGTGAGGTCATTACTGCACGGTTGTCTTCATGCGTTAAGGCACCAAAAGCTACATCAAGTACAGCATCATCTACACCACTGGCCTCATCGACCCAGACCATGTAGTTATCGCCGTGGTTACCAGCTAAGTTTGTAGGTTGATGTTTTGGTGCTGTCTTCGCAAAGACATACCATTTTTCTTTATAGCCTTTGATGTATACGAGTTCAGACTGGTACCCAACATAATCAGCAAGCCAAGCCAAAGGCCCTTGCTTCAATCGTGCTAGATTGATACTGATTTCTTTCCAGACTTGTTTCTTTAACTGCCCAATCTGCGGAGCAGTAAACATCATGATGGATTCATCAAAAAACAAGAGATGCCATAAGGCAACAATACCGGCACTGGCCGTTTTACCAGTGTTATGAAGTACTAAGTCATCTTCACCCAAGAAAAATGGATCTGGATCGAGTACAAAACCGTAATATTTACCTTCACCTAGCTCAGTAACCGATGTAATTTTTAAAGGCTTATGTTCCCCATCTATAAGCCTATAAGATGCAAACTGTTCCCTACTTTCAGGTTTAAGGTTCATATATTGAGAAACAAGCAATTCAATCTTGTCGCCCTTTGACCACCCGTTACCATCGTATAAAGAAATTAAGCAAAGAATATGTGATTTATTGAATGTATGAGCTTTACCATTCTCATATTCAAACCGGAACATTTCCTGATAACCGGTTACTGTTTTAATTACATCTAGTTCTGTCTTACCATCTGCAGCAAGAATTTTATGATTTAGATTAATACGCTCAACTGGGATAAATTCCCCATTGGCTAATTTGATTAAAGTCCCTTTACCAAAGCAACCATGCCCCGATGCTACTGAAGTACGGCTACCATCAAATGCAATAGATTCAAAAAGTAATTCTTGTTGCCATGTGGGTTCGACACCTAATGCTTCTACGGCGAAAGCATAGATGTCGTATCGATAACGCTCACAAAGTTCCCACCATTCGGGAATTTCTTTTAATGGTGCCAAAGCCATACCGTAAAAACACCATTACTTAAAAGATTGAAAAAGGAAGCATTGTTGGATCTACAGCATCTTCTTCAAACTGATTCCCTTCAGTAATTGAAAAGCCTTTGGCAATTTTCGTACTAGCCCAAACAGCTAATAGAATTGCAATGTGTCCATTGTTTAAGCTGCTGCTATCAAATTCTTGCTGAAGGCCGTTTTTATCGACCTTACGGATTTCAAGTACGTTTTTAGGGTTGTACTGGTTTAGCTTCGGCTCAATTTCAATTAACTTTGCTCTGAAACGAGCTTGGTAAATTGAAATCACTTCTTCTAAGTGCTCTTTAGCATTGAAACTTAATTGCCAATTCTGTACTTGATCCGGTGAGTCAGTTACTACAACTGTTTGATCTCTTAAATCGCTTGGTACGGGCAAATTTGAATAAACAGCTGTTTTTTGAATAACAAGCTCACCTGTATCAGCAAATGCCGCTCCAATAAGTCGAATTGGTTGATCCGAAAACCCAGCAACACGGCTGTCTATACGAATAATTCCAGACATTACATTTATCCTTAGCGCCGTTTGCGTTCTAACTTGGTTTGGCATTCAATGCAGAATTTCACGCCACCTAAAGCACGGCGGCGCTCTGGTATTTCTTCACCACATTCAACACATTCTTTTTCAGATTCGCCTTCAAAACGGCATCGGTTTGCAATTTCTTGCTGCAATAAATAATCAGCACTTTCTTGTGCCTTATCGATTAAGTCAGTCATCTATACGCTCAACTGTAATTTCACCTGTTTCTCTATCACCCTTCACACGCTGGTGATCGAGTGATGTGTACTGATCAGCTTGCACTACAACTTTGTCGTTGATTGCGGGCTGTTCCGTTGCTGAGCCGTCAGGTTCATAGCCATTACCTGTGTTGTTGTCGAATGGACCACCGAAACCGATAACGTTAGGTGTATAACCCACAAGCTGAATATCTACAGTTGAGATAGAAAGATTGATTGCTTCGCTTGGGACTGGTGATGGAAAAAGTTCATTTTCAAAAACAGTGAATGTTGAATTAACAACATGATCATTCCATTGCTGAAATGGCACATTAAAACGGCGGTTATCGCTGCTAGACATGTATGCGCAAAACTGCCCAATGACTGAACGCAGATCATTAGGATTGGTGGCAAAGAAAGCGATTTGAGCACGTACAGTTGTTGGCACCAGACGAACCTTCACCCGTTTCTCATCAATGACCGTTTCAATAAAATCAGGCACTGGTAGTAATTGATTTACATCAGGGGGTTGGTCAGTTAACGCTGTTGCAGTAAGCATTACAGGTAAAATCACTTTGGATTCTTCCTCATGCTTCTGGCTTTTTCTATATTCAGAAAGCATTGCTTCTGAATCGTCCATCATCCGTGACGGACATGCTTTTATAGCGTTACCAATGGCTCTCAACTTCCAGTCAGCCGTTAATTGGGTCTCAGGCATATACCAAGCACGAAAATTGACAAGCTGCTTATACCAAGCGTTTTGGATGCATTTAAGCGAATCGTTGGGGTAATTCATTATTACCCCCATACACTAAAGATACTGCCAAAAGACTTTTTCGGCTTTTTAGCTTTTTCTTTTACACTTGGCTGATCCATGGATTGCAGAATTTGTTCAGCATGTTGTTGAACTGAATCAAAGCTCTTCACCGGATTTACCAAACCCGTATAGAGTTCTTTTTTGCGTTCTTCTCTAAGTTGTTGCAGGCGTTTCTGTTTATCAACTTTTTCTGAGAGTTCACCTACTAAGCCTTGAGCATTTCCTAACTCATTTAAAAGTTGAAGTTGGCTATTGATATTGTCGTAGGTCTGTAAGATTTGATCTTCAAGTAATTGGGCAATAATAATTTCAGGTTGTGATAACTGTGAAATATCTGTTGCGCTATCAAAGCAAGAAACAATACCTTCTGGCTCTTCAGGAACAAATAAACCATCAAATAACTGACCATCACCAACATTACTTGCATAATTTGGTTGCGCAACGAAATCAAAACCAAAAAAACCTGTTGGTATTAAACGGCCACCGACATTCTTGTAATTGACTGAAGTGCTAAAACCACCCGCTTGGGCTTTATAATCTTGTAATGCTATCTCACCAGGTTCGTTATCATAAAACTCTTCTCGGTGCTCAACTGTTCCATCCTTTGAAGCACGTAATTCAATTGTTTTAAACGCCCGTGAAAGATATACAACTTTACCTTTTATGATCACCGTTTCAGGCGGCACCATACCATAGCGCTGTCGAATTTGATGACCGTAAAATCCTTGTAATGAATTAGTAGCAACCATTTCTTGTACATGGTCACTGTTGATCAAGTTGACCATTGCATCAACATCGACATTACTTCGATCAACACCGGTATATTTACGGCATCGGTCATGTAAGTTGTAAGATAGAACTTTTGTCTTTCTATTTTTGCTAGCCATAAAAAAGCCCCAATGCTGTGATTGAGGCTATTGTTTCAGTTGTTCTACAGTTGAAATTTAATCAGTTCCAAATCAAATCTTTTGATCAAACTCAATCAATTCCAATAGCTTGTCATGCTGTTTATCTTCAATGGTTGCATCAAAGATGTATCCACTTTTAAGTGAGATAAAAACGTCATAAAAGCTTTCACTAACCATGCCGCCTCTATGTTCACTTTGGGAGACTTGCAAACAATCCATTTGAGATAAGTCAATTAATTGAGAGCAACCACGCTTTCGACAAAAAATACTTAAACGCATACATCACCCCATTACTTAACAAGTGTGCCTTCAACACCACGAGCACGGCGCTCAGCTGTACGTTTATTAAATTCTTCTAGCGCACTTTCCATATAAATAATGGCTTGTTTGTTGAACTCACTCGGAAATTTTTCATCCAAGGTTTTAGTACGGTGAATAAGTACTTTTAACAATGCTTCACTAGTAACCCCATTCACCCCATGTCCTGGAATTGGGCCATCCTGAAAATGAATACTGATTTCAAAATCTTTTGCATTTTGGTTTTCAGGATTTGCTGAAATCTTATAGTAATGGCCCTGAGCATATTCCGTGATGCCTTCAACCACTTCCCCTTTAATAACTTTATCAATTTCTTGTGGTTCTAATTCATGGCTTGCATATCCTAAGAAATGATCAATTAATAAGTTTTCTCCCTGACCATTGATAGGTTCTGCGATTCCTACTAAAACATTGTCTTGAGCTTGTTGCATATAAAAAAGTCCTGAACTAATGAACAGGACTATGAAATCATTTTGTATTTGAGCGCTAACTCAACAGTTCCAATTGAATTAAAGGAAGTTATAGACTGCATAAGGCTTAGCTGCTATTGCCGCTGCAAAGCTTGTGGTGCCTAAATCTCTATCAAATGCCATTGAGTGGACTTTAACGACAATATTGGCTGGTACTAAACGGCGTAATATCGGTGACAGCTCTACCACTTCATTTGCATCAACAGTTTTATCTAAAACAATTCTAATCCGACTTGTTAAGAAGTAATTTGGCTTTTCAAAATCAGACAAATAGGCTGGATATTCTTTTAGCTTTTCCAAGCTGTGCCATAGCCGGATAATCTGAAAATGATCTTTCCCCCACAACATTCGTAAAACAAACTCTAAAAACGCTAATCCTCTTTTATTACCCATGCTGCTCCAATTGGCATAGATAATTCGCATTAACGTGTCAGAGGTGTTATTTCGGCGTAATACAACAAGTCCGTTTTGTTTAGAGAACCGTTCTACAACTGTTTTACTACCGATATGAGGACAACCGTAATCCAATAAATCTTGAATGGACTGCTCAAAGTTTTGTGCAAATACTTGTTTAAATGCTTTAGCAAGTGCGGTTTGCAAGCCCGTACTCACATAGTGTTCATCGATAGGCCGAGTAAAGCTTATAGGGTCCATGTAGCCCCCGAAATATCAGCGGTGCGTTCCAACTCAACAGTAATGCTGTCTTTTGTCACATACACCCACTCATTAGGCTTATTCAACTCATTTGAAAGCATAATGGTAAAGTCACTCATCCGGTCTTGGAAAGCCACAATATTGTCATTAATCAGCTTCCCCATTTCTTGCGTATTAAAGCCATTAACCAGCCAACGACTTGAGCTCAATGATTCACGCCCGTATCGTTCTACAAGTAATTCTTTGATCTGTGTCTTAACCATATCTGTGTTATGTACAGAAGCCAAAGAGCCTTTAATTTTTACTTCAATTGGCTTTTCTACAGCTTCATGTACATTCACTTTACCTTCATACAAGTTATCGCAATAACCAATATACCGACAGATATCTTGTTCTAACGTTGCTTGTTCAGCTGGGTTCTTGGCAACCACCACAAGGTTTAAATGATTAATGTCGCGGTATGTAATGGCAAAGTGTTGCTCTTGCAAAGTTTCATTCCAAACAGAAATAAACTGTGCCCGTTTCATGAATTTTTTACGGACCGCATAGTCAAAGTTACCCAGAAATACAGCATCTTCATCGTAAAGCGATGGATAGCTTGATAATAAACGTAATTCAGATATAGCTAACGGATCTACGCCCTCTCTAATCACTCCACCAGCTTTAAAACGCACTGATATGCGTTGTTCATCATTAGAAAGTACATCAAGTAAAGCCGCATCTTTTAAACGATTAACATCAACTTCCCCGTATGTCTCAAGAATTCCAATTATTACCGTTTCATTGGCTTGCAGAGTACGACCAGCTCTCTCAGAATCGCCAAACTCAATAAACAATCTTCTTAGATTATCTGTAGTAACAGTTACAGCATATTCACCTGGTTCAACATTCATCCAGCGCGGCTTAATTACATAGTTATTATTGCCCTGCTTAATCGAAATATTTGCAAGTGAAAGGTCCTCTAAAAGGTCTATTCGATATTTATGGAACCCTTCAGTAACTGGTACAACATATTTAATTTCACGGTATTCACTTTGTTCGGCTATTACTTCCGCCGTTTCACCAGCTTTAACAGTAATGGATTGAAGCAACCGCCACACTCTACCGCCACTATGGTCCTCAATCATTCGCCCTTGACTTAAGCTCACAGCATTTGTTGACCGGTTGATAATTTCAACTAAGTGCTGACACGGCGTACCTATTGGCAAAATGCCTTTATTTGTAGCATCCGCAATAATTGAGCGGTCACGTGTTTTGGTAAATGGTTCAATAGAAGCAATATCGATTTCTGGACCAAATGCAGTCAAAAAACTAGCCATAGAACGCAGCTGGTGAACGACAAGTGGATCTTGAGCTTTATAGCGTTCCTGAATCTCATAATCATCTATCGCTGCTTGGAGCTGGGCTTCAAAATCAGCTTGCGTTAATGTCATATGTCTCACCTGTTACTGATTTACCCAATCGGTCTGCTACTTGGTTAAGATCTATATTCACATTCATGATGCTTAAATGAATATGAACCGTCTCAAATCCTTCGGTTTGTGAATACAGTGCTAATTGGTCAGAGTTAAGCTCAGATAATATTGGTAGATCCTTTTTCATCTTAATGAGAAAACTATCTGCCACCCTCGAGT
This sequence comes from Acinetobacter sp. RUH 2624, assembly GCF_000162375.2. Classification (NCBI taxonomy): domain Bacteria; kingdom Pseudomonadati; phylum Pseudomonadota; class Gammaproteobacteria; order Moraxellales; family Moraxellaceae; genus Acinetobacter; species Acinetobacter sp. RUH 2624. The sequence goes on from NZ_KI391939.1 coordinate 1,477,524, forward strand.
CTAAAGGTGCCATTAGCAAATCATAAAGAGGTGCACCAAAGTCAGAACCATACTTCCCATTGACCGGATGATTAAGCCAGTACTCAACCATGTCTAAAATTGTTTTAGATGTGATCATTAAGAAGTTGCTCTATTACTGAAAATCATCAAAAGCTTTACTAGTATTGCGGTGCCAATCTGATAAGTTGAAAAAATGGTGAAATAGATTATGAATATCCATAATGAAACGCTTAATGCATCAAAATATGAAGCAACGTTATAGATTCTCCAATCAACAAGAATAATAGTGATCAATACACATGCCATACTTATGAAATACATATATCTGATTTCTTTAAATAAGAGGCTTATAGGCACATGACGGAATTGTTTAATATACGCAGCTTTATTCTTGCTATTCCATCCTGTAACAACGGAAAGATAAGCTAAAAATGCAAGAATTAAGACAATATCAATACCGATTTGAATTTGCATAAAAAACACCCTTAATAAGAACTGTATTAAGGGTATTGCTTTTGTATATATGTAAGCGTGAATGGTTCCATATTTGAAATTAAGAAATGCATGGATTATTATATATACAAAGCCCGCTCCACTTATGACACGAGAACGTATAGGGTCATAAGTGTAGGTTAGAAGATGTCGCAACCCATCTCTAACTACCGGGCTTTTTTTAATGCACTTCAAAAGCTGTAAGCAGCCATGCATTACTACCTTCTCGCTTAATCAATGACGCTTCATGCGAATTAAATAAAATATTTATTCTTGTAGATAATCCACGTTCTGTACGCCGTTGTGTACTACCTTGAGCGATTGTTTGCACAATAGTATCCACAAGCATATGCACAACTTCATCATATGTCATGCCATCACTTTCCATACGGCGCTTGATAATATGCTTAATGCCCTGTTTATCACTGCCATACTCAAAATCCACCCAGCCTAGATCATTACGATACATAGCTCTATGCACTGTGGTTTTTTCCATAATGGCTTTGTTCATTGCAGCTTTACCACGTGTGATATTTGCTGTAACTGATTTGATTGGACTCGCACTATCAAATTCAGGCTTTCCCAGTTCGGATTGACCAGCCTCCGAACTTATACCAAGTTGTTGCTTAGCATGTTCAATTTGTTCCTTCAGTTGGTCACGCTGAGCGGTTTGTTTTGCTAAATCTTCATCTAGCTTTTGTTCTTGTTCTTGTACTTCTTTAATTTTCTGATCTACAGAAGTACGGCGCGGCGGCAAACTGACTTTATCCCGTTTATTTTGTTCTTGAATCTTTGATTGTGCTTCACGGATAAGTTTAGCTACACAACTCACGGCGTTTTCAAATGTTGGCTTATAGTCATCACTAAAATCTCCTGATAGCACAATTACTTTGTCGTTCAGTTCGGCCTTGACCACATCTGCTAAAGCACGAACATAAAGTGTTAGCGTAGCGCCACCTGAAAAGAAAAATGCAACTGGTAAAACGCTAACACCAGCAACACGCTTAATTTTGCGAAATTCTGGTGTAACAATCGTTTGGCCTGTTGCTTTTTCTAAAGCCGATTGGATCTTTTTAATGTATGGAGTAGAAGCTGTTACAGCTGCAAGATTAAGACTGCCCATGAAAAATAACCTCATATCAATGAGGTTATTTTGAAATCTATTGGATGTACAATTTGTGCAAGGTTCCAATTTTTAGAACCCTAAAACGAGGAAAACACCCCGCAGGGTGCTTTCAAATAAGACTTATTGGATTATCAGCGAGAAATTTATTACTGATATCTTATTCAATAAGATTAGCTATGTACCTATAATATTAATTACTGCACCACTTGTCAAATTTGTGCAACAGTGAAATTACTAAAAACCTCTAGAAATAACTATTCCACCATGTTGGTGCTTAATTTCTATTAAGCATGAAATTTTCAAAAGACGACGGAACTCTCTCTTAGCCCTTGATAATGGCAGTTCTCTCATATAGGAATAATTTTTATATATTTCGATAGTTGATTCTTGGCAGAACCAATCAAAATGTCTTTTATAACTTGATGATAAATAGTCATCCCTTCTATCTTTTGATATCCAACCTATTAACCGGCATAAACGATGATTCAAGGTCAACATTCTTGAAATGCTTTCACTTGGGGTAGTAGCAGATTCATAGATCACTACTTTTGATTTTTCATGAAGAATCTCAGTAAATTTCCATAATGGCTCGTGGTGAGCAATACGATTTCTTAAAGATAGAACCTGTCTTAACCGAATAATCAAATCGTCTATAGCATTTGTATCCCAATAACTTTTATTTACAGCAAAATGATCTTTAAAACCCTTAAAGAAAACTTCAGGCCAATCAATAGAAGGATGTAATTCAATAAGTTTAATCCAAAAACCAAATGTCTGATTTGCTATAACTTTACCTGGAGTTGGAATGTTTTGTGTTTTAGGAACTAAAGTCGTAATTCCATTAACCTTCTTTTTCCTATGAGTCATTTTTTTTAATATTTTTTGAGTTTCCAAGTTTAGTATATTTTGGTCCATAAGGTACATGTACCAATCATTATCATGTATGTGTCCTTGATTTTTATGCGAAAAATAAAGATACGATAATTCTTTATGTACCATATTACGAAATGCAACTTCAAAAATACTTAACAACTTAAAAAAAGCAGTTGAGAGCGCATCATTCCAAAGGTATACACCTATGCACTCCTCATTATTTTTTAAATTAAAATATAATTTATAACTCTTTAATCGATCAGAAGATAACAAGTCTACGGTATTAGAAATATTGCTAGACTTCATTTTCTCCGAAATCCTATGAATAAATTATTAAATTAACCTACTAATTATATATTAATTAAAGGAATAACTCTATTAACTTGTTCAGTTCTATTATTTTCGCTTTCTCTTTTCAAACGTCCTTCTCAACCATTCCTCTCGATCTTCAACATTCTCAATATTTTTAAGTTTGCGCCAAAATTCACTAATAGCCTTTGAAAATTTAACAACGTCATCATCCGTAATATTAAATGTAGGTTCATATATAAAGTAAGGCAACGGATTATTTTCCATACCATGATAATTTTCTTTTAAATAAAATGGGTACTTGTTACACAGCTCTCTATATGAGCTTCCATTTCCATGCTTAAAAACATTAACAATTACTCTACAAGCATCAAAATCTTTAAAAAACTCTTGTTTTTCGATATCGAATTCATCAGTTTTAAAAAGCATAAATAATTTGTTAACTGGCAGAGTCCAAATTTCATTTCTGACTTGATGAGTACATCCCCACCATCTGGATTGATTATGTAGGAATGAACGAAACTGTTTTTCCCATCTATGATACATTCCCGCAATAACTGAAAATCTGACATTCTGTTGAAGATCACTTAGATTTTGATAAAAGATAATACTTGCATCATATGAATCATAATATAATGAAGAGGAATCATATGGATCTTTATTGAAGTAATGGCTCTCTTTTTCAATCCGCCATTTTTCTTCATATTCATCAGCTTCTTGAGAGATGTTATCAAATTGATTCAAAAGCTTGAGCTGACATTGTTCTAAGTAAAAGTTATTTATTTCTATTAAGTTTTTTCTTAGTTGATCGTACAATTCAATAAGCATCAAATTTCCCCATTATTAAAAATATTTACAACTCATAAAGGAACAACAAGGGAATGAATAATTCAATCCCTTTAATATTCTCTACAAATATTGAATTTATAAGCAACCAGGTTCGTTACCTGATCTACACTCTTGCATATCTTGTAGTTCTTTAATTCTATTTTCTGTCTTTTCCACTAAACATGCATTATGAACAAATGGATATAAAGAGCCCTTTAAAACAGGTGAAGATTGAAATTGGCAATCTTTTTCTTTGTATTGAATCCAAGCTCTTTGAGCCTCTTTTAATTGAAGTTTCTCTGTTGGGTTAAGCTCTTTCATATAATTTGCATAAACGGAATTAATTTTCTGATTTGCAGAATTCAAAACATTTGATGAGCAAGTATTTAAAGCCGATTGATTTGGCAAATTTGAGCATTTATCTATACCAGCAAAAGTAACTGAACAAGTAATCGTGCTCATAATTAAAAAAGTAATTCTCATGAATTTATACATCTAATTGCTCCACTCTTAATTTATTTATATCTATCTTTAGTACATGGTAGCCAATTCAAATCATTTCCTGCAGCATTCTCGTTTTCAGAGCCCCAACACCATCCGCCATTTTTAATATCTACATATAAAGTATCTCTAGCTTCACAACTTTCAATAGTTTCGGGGTCATCACCCGATCCACCACGGCATGAATCATTGAGCTTTTCATATTGGAGAATTTTGTTTTGTATGATTTTAGGAATTTCAGAAGATTGCTTTTTCAAATAGTCGTTAATACCTTGTATTGATAGTTCGCCTGCTTGATAAAAATGAACATATATAATTGGTAACTCTTCAATTTGATTAGTTGTAGGGTTGGTATAAGTAAAAACGTCTGACGGCGCAACAGTGCCCTTAAATGCAATTATGTCGCCTTCTATAACCCTTGCTTGTACATTTGGCTCAAAAACTAAAACAACTAAATTACCGTCAAAATTAGCTTTATTTGCCAGAACCCCATATAAACCAGCTTTTTGATTTATTATTGGCCTTGAGGATGCCAAAGCCAAAGTATAATTATCAACCTTCTGAATTGATTCGATACTCGCAGCTCCTATTAATTTTGTGCCTACATCATAATCATGAAATCTAATTCCTCTATAGGTTTTGTCATCATTTATTAAAATACTTTGATTCAAAAAATCAGATTCATTTAAAGATGTAAAATCATAAGTTGCTTCCGCTTTAACGGGTTCTTGCATTGCTGAGTTAGATCCTTCAGCTGGTTGCTCATTATTTTTATTACAACCAGCTAATGCAAGCATAGTAATTAATACCGTTAAATTTAAAGCTCTAAGAGTCATTAATAAACTAACCTTCTAAGTTTCCCATTCCTATCCCACCAGTTAAAGCATGTGCTAGGAATCTATCATTTACATTCTGACTGATATTACCATTATTACCATTAACAACAACGACTTCCTGAGGATTTGGAGTATTAAGTGGCTGTTTAAAAGCTGGTACTTTTGTTATAGGAGTACTTTTTAGACTAGTGCCACTTGAGCTAAGATCCCTTTTTGAAGTTGGTATATGTGGAGTTTTAGAGCTTAAAACGCCTGAGAGTTTTCTACTTGTTTGGTTATAGATATTCCCTTGCTTTGGCTCAATGCCAGAAGCACTCTTCACTGTTTTAGCTTCTACATCTTTTAATGTTTTAGAGTTATCTTGCTTATCTGTAAGTAGAGATCTTTTGCCTGCATCAACATGGATATTTTGTGCCATTGCTGAACGTTTCATAGCTTCAGCTTCAACTGCTGCAGGTCGTTCATAATATCGGGAGACAATAGCACCGGCTTGATTAGCGGATTTAGATTGTCTTAACTTTTTACCTGCAGATGATTCATTGTTATTTAATTCCCAGTTCACAAAAGCTAATTGTTCTTGATATGAGGATTGACGAATATCTTTACCAAACTTTTGTTTAAATTTTGCTTGTCTATCAGGATGCCATTGACCAATTCCAAAAGCTTTACCATTATCACCAATAGCAGTATGTTTAAAGCCACTTTCTGCTTCAAGATTCGCAACTATTCCAGCAGCTTGCTCTGGTGTCCAATTTCCTCCTTCCTTGCTTGTGAAAAACTTTAATGCCTCATCTCTAGCAGCTGATCGATTAACTGGTTGTGCAATTGTAGCGCCATATTGAGCTACACCAGCATTAGCTCCAAAACCCGGCTTATAAACTCCTTGCCCAATGCCCCATGTGGGAACGCCGTCATGAAATGGATTAAAGCGATTAAATTTATCCTTAATGAAATCTAAGGTATCACTAGCAGTATCTTTAACACCGTCTACAACTTTTGATGCTGTACCTTTTGTCAGTTCAAAAGCATTGGTTGCATAGTTAACAAACCCTTTCCAAGCAGTATTAATAATGCCTGGTACATCTGCAGCAATTAATGAATCTGTCCACTCTTTAAAATACGGAGCAACTACGGTACCTAGCTTATTCCCAATCCAAGAACCAGCCATACCACCAATTAATGTTCCAACTGGACCAAATAGAGATCCGACTGTACCACCAATTACTCCACCCGCAAGACTACCAACAGTACCGCCTTTTTCTTGTGTACTTTGTTCATTCCAATCTAATAATGATGCACCAGCAGCTAGTGCACCTATGACTGGTAAACCACGGCCAAACTTGAGGACTTTTCCAAGACCCTTCCCTAATTTCCCAATACCTTTTCTACCTTTGCCCAGTACTCCACCTAACAGCCCACTGCCAGCAGATAAGACGGTAGTAAGTAGTTTCCCTAGAGAACCAAGCAAACCGCCTTTAGACGCTAAATTATCAGCAATACGCTGCAATAGTTTTATTTGCTTGCGATTATGATTTTCTTGTTCCCGCGGTAAAGGTTCATTCCGTTTTCTACTACTCATGAATCCTGTTAATGGCCGCATAGCTAGACCTGCAGCACGGCGAACTGGTGTAAGTAAGTGTCCGACTTCATTGATTGCATCAACTGTAGGATCTACACCTTGCGGAGAGTTCGGCATTACCCCTTTAATCGCCGTAGTTATCGTTTGGGCAACTTTACGAATTGATGATTGGTTTTGGGGTTCATTAGGGTTTGATACAAAACGGCCCTTTTCGTCACGCTCAGGAACACTAGGATTTACAATTTTTGATAAGTCTTCATGACTATTAATTTCTATTGCAGGCTTTATGCTCTTAGGTTGGTTAATTTTTTTCTTTTCTACTGTCTTAAGATCATCAACTGATTGCTCCAATACACCTGCAAAGTCTTTGACAAGCTTGTCTGCAACAACAAATGCTTGAGTGATTGGATTTGCTTTTTCTTTTAATAAATCTTCAAAATCTAAAGTTTGTCTATTATTGACAGCATTAAGCATCTTTTGAAATTCAGTCAGTTTAGGCTGAGGCTGTGCGAGCTGTACTTTTTGCTCTTCAAAGCTTTGAGTAAGAATATCTATGATCTTCTCAATATTTGAATCAATCGTACTTACTTTTTTTTCAACTCGTTTCATACCAATAATGAAACCAAGTTCATCATAAGATAAAACTGGATTATTGTGATTTGAATCTGTCATAACAAAAATGCCCCATACTGATATAGGGCATTTTGAATCATAATTATTTTTGAATTTTTAAGTGTTCCAACCAAAAATTTAATTAAAACTTAATCTTTAGAAAATAATTATTATGATCCAAAACATCTAATTCAATTTGGTATCCTAGATCGATTAGGGACTGTTGTAACTCATTGACTACTGCCATTGTAGCTCTTGATTTTGATAAGGTGAAAGTCATTTCTTTCTGTCCTTTTGCGGCAAGAGAAGTAATAAATACACCTACTTCTTGTTTCAATTCCTCAAGTGTAGATGGCTGTGCAGATTCTGAGATTTTAGCTGCTTCTGCTGCTGAAATAAGGGTCATAACTTAATACTCTATTTAATTAATGATTTTAAGCACTTTGTAAAATATAAATGCCACATGCATTATAATTAATAGAAAGATAATAATTTCAATGGTGTAAAGTTTTATATAAAATCTATTCATTTTTATCATCTGGCTCTACTTCACCTGCTTCAATTAGCGCTAACTTACGCATAAACGCCTCTTCTTTTTTCTTCTTCATATTAGCTTTAGCGATTGCCATTCTTTCTTCAGCACCCGAAATAACAGAACTACGCCGTGCTTGAACTTCCGACTGGTCTTTAAGATCATCTACATCTAAGCCCCAGAACATTGCTTCTGTCTTGGCAATGTTAGAAATGCTGATACTTTGCTTAACGTTTAAATCTACAACTTGACATATAAGTCCCATCTTGAACTTGACTAATGCTAATTGTTCCTCAGTTGGATTATTTAAATTCAGTACTTCATCTCTAATATGAATAACACTATCGATAGTGTCTGTAATTAACTCTCCAAGCTTATGAGCTCTTATACGGTTGTTTTTGACAACCAAAGCTGACTTTAGATAGTTCTCGTTGACTGTAGAACGGCCACCGTTGTTATGACCACTATTTTTTGAGTTTTGACTATTAAATTCAGCAATATTTGACGTTTTTTTGACAGAATTTTGACTATTACTTTTTTCAGTTTTTTCAGTATCTTGTGTATCTTCTTGACCATTGTTTTTTTTGGTCAATTTTTTAATCTCTTTATTAAGCTCCTGAGCTGTCTTTTTGACTAGAGATTTAGCTTTCTTTTTCCATTTCTCCGCAAGTGCTTTACGGCGTACAACGGATGGCGAAGGCATCTCACAACCGAGTTCTTCGCCAACCTGATCAACTAAACCTTGCCACGTAATCTTAGGAGAAGATTCATAGACTTCTTTTAGCCGGTTCCAAATTTCTTCCGAGTATTCAATCTTGCGAGCCATTAAAGTCTATCCCTTATTCAGTAAATAGACCTATTTGTTTTACTTCAGCTATAGCTTGTTGCTGTAAAGAAGCCTTGCTAAAACGTTTTTTATTTTGGATCAGATCAATTAGAGCTTTTTGCTGTAAATCGTTCTCTTCGCGTTGGAATACATCATCGATAGCCATTTCTAAGTTACGGATTTGTTTCGCACGATTTTGTTCACACTCACGCACTATACGCATGAGGGTGTGAAGTTCAGGTAAAACCTTTTCTTGGATAGACTGTTCTTGAGATAAACATGCTTGAATAAGCCCCTTTGAGGCTTCAAGTAACTCAACCGTTAAGGCTTTAGGGAAAGAAGTAATATGCTGTGCCGCAGCCATACTCAATTGAAATGCCATAGCTTGAGTATATTCACTCATCATTTCACCAAGACTGTTAAACAGAATACCTGCTACAGAAGCTGTTTTATCTAGTTCCGGTTCAATCGTAAAACCAAGAATCCAGTCAGCTGAAACACCATATTTTTGACATAGCAAAGAAAGTAATTCTGCATCTGGCATTAACTTACCATTTTCGATTTCACTCATTCGATTTTTATGCGGTGTACCGAATATTTCTAATGCTACGTCTTCTTGACGTAATTGAGCCATGTCACGCGCCATTGCAAGTTTTCTTCCGATAAGTACTCGACGTTGCAAATCGCTCTTTTTCGCCATTTAAATGCTTCTCCCAGCTAACCAATCAAAATCTACAGTTTTTGACAACCAATCAGTTTCATCAGTAAAAACGCACGAAAGCCAGACACAACCCTCTTCACATGGTTCTGCCAGCTTAATTTGTTCACTTATGAAAATATTGTCGTCTTTGAATAACAAGCCATCACCTTTGACACTATCAATTAGTAGTTTTGGATAGTTATCAATATCAAATCGTGGATAAGTTTTAGCGCTGTAAGAACGAGTTTTAAGTGGTGGCTGAACAATTAACCGTATTTCACAAAGTTGATCGATAGCTTTTAACTTAAGTGCTCTAAACATAGGTCCATATTGTTTTTGAACCTTGTCCTTATACTTTTTAGCACCTACTGAAAGACTATTTCTTTGCTTTCCGTTCTGATCAATTGTAGCCCGCCAAATCTCGTTAGCGCTTAATCCATAAGGCAATTTGATTGTGATGTATTGCTTACCAAAAATGATAACACCACCTGTACTTCCCCTATACACACTATTTTCACCATCATTTTCTTTTTCTACATGGCACGGGAAAAACACATGTTTATTTGAGCTAGCTTTATGCTTTTTAACTTTGTTATTACCTGATGAAACACTGAAATCCTTAAAGAATTCCTGTCTTTTATTATTGGAGAAAAACTCGCTCCACTGACGGCGGTTACTTTTTTTAATCATAACGACCTCAAATCAAGCAAGTAAGATTTACATAAACTTGAAGCTCTTCTTGCATGACATAATCCTTAAAAACACTTAGTTCCAGAATTATTAACCGTTAGATTTATTTAGAAGTACCCTTGTTCCAATTCATTATTTTTGTTTGTAAAAAAATGCTCTCTTTTATATATGCAAAATATATTGATCCTCAAAAAAACATCGAGCTGGTCCTACTTACCAATGTGTCAGCACTTTTAGGATAGGGGCCCCTATCATTTCCTTCTTTTTAGTAATTTAATATCCAAACCCTTTTTACGTAGGATTTGCATCACACACCAAAATTTTAAAGGCCACATCTAGTTTCCCTTTATTATAAAATTATTACCTAGGGGTTGTTTAGAAATCTAAAACTTTTATAACTCTTACTCAGAAATTCTCTTTTTCATCAACCATAAATTACATAAAATATTATATTTATCCACAACTTAAATAAGCTTGATTCTTTAATTGATAAACTCACTAGAATAATATTTCTTAAAATAATAGGAGTATATTGACAGAAAAAAGCTAAAATATTACTCTCTAAAAGTTTTCTTCATAAAAAAGCATCAAAAAATGAAAACTATCATCGTAGCTTTTGTACTCTCAGCAATTTTGATCATTCTATCATTTTTATTTTACATGATTATAAAAACCCATTATAAGAAATAACAAAGAATTAAAAAAGCTCATTTCCGAACCAGAAATGAGCTTATGAAATCCACATAAACCTGAAATACTAAGTATGGCTACTTAGCAATATTAAATTAAATGAATTTCTTTGAAGAATCAATATTTTTTTTAAAAAAGTATCTAAAAAAATTTAAAATTATTACAAATATTATAATTATAGCTTTTAGCAAAGTTAATTTCTTTGCTGCTACAAAAAAGTAAAAGTTCAAAAAGAATAAAACTTCTAAAATTAGTTAACGGGACTAAGAAAACTATTTTTTAAAAGTTGCTTTATAATGTTTGGAATTAAAATAATTTACAATCTCTTCCCCATTATTTTGATTTTTTTCTAAATTTAAGGTTAAAAAATCTAATTCCGATTCCAAATTTATAAACTCGGGAATATATTCTTTGATAGGAGGGGGTGGCTTAGGGCCCCCTTCAGTAATTTTTTGAATAAACCCAGCTAACCATAAAATGTATTCTTCTCTTAAATTATAAGAAGGAATCAAACTTACATCAATCTTTACCTTACAATCATTTTTACTTTTACTCAGTACTTCATTGAAATCAATAAAATTATATTTCAGCTTATATTCTGTACCCTTAATTTCTTTTCGAATCACCTTCATAAGAATATACATATTTTCTAAAACATCTTTAGAAAATAGTTTTTCATTTTTCATTTTTTTGTAAATAGTCTCAGCAAGAAAAAGATATTGTGGCATGTTACAAATTCCATTTCATAATTTCCTCTTATTCTATAATATAGAATTATTAAATTAATATTACAAGAATTTACTCAAAGTTTTTTATTTTAAATTTTGAAGTAATATCAAAATATTAAGATAGTAATTCCTAATAAAAAGGTCTATTTCTTTTTTAAGAAATAGACCTAGCGAAAAAAGCGCTCAAACCTAAAAATGGCTGATTTAGTATTAGCTGCCCTTATTCAAGTTGGTACTATTAAGTAATTTAGAAAATGCTCAATTAACCTCTCTCTTTAAATTTCTCTGCTTCCATCTAGTCCCTACATCTTATGAAATGGACCCCATATTGCATTCATATTCTTGAGCTGCTTCTCTTCGTAGTTAAGCCTTTTTCTGATTAGCTTGAACTTGGGTCGGGGTTAGCTTGTTTGGATTGTATTTTTTTGAGCGTTTTTTGCTGGTTGCTTTAGATTTCATTTGCACCCACCCCCTTTAGCTCTTAACTTTTCAGCAACTAAACGATCAGCTACACGCTTAACTCGATTCCAAACAAAGTTGTGATCAATTTCAGAACGACCTTGATAAATACGTTCAAGTTGAAATGCCGTAACTGAATAATCCACTTCTAAGGCCAGTAAATCCCAATCTTCATTAAAAGCTGTAGCGTAGGGGGTCAATTGGCTTTTCTGTGCCAAAATACGCAATTGGCGAGCATCTGGACCACGTTTTACAACTGGTTTTGGCTTAGATTTGATTAAACCAGTTGAAAGCGCCCATTCGACACAAGTTTCGCAACGACAACATAAACGCTTATACATAGGTCCGGTGCCGTGAGGCATATTGAGATCACGCCCTATAGACTCAACGTGTCGAATTTTATTACCAGGATGTTTCAGCCATTTCTTAACTGCTTTTTCTAATGCTTTTCGCTCCTTAGATTTAGCTGCTACGTTTGAGTAAGCAACTAATGCGTATTCAGATTTTTTCATATCAACAAATGCGTTCACTGTGCTTTACCTCCACCTATACGAGCATCATCCCAATCACATTCCACAATATCTAAGCCATCATGTTGAAATCTTGACCAAAGCCGGTCCCCAAGATCATCGCGAACCTCAGAAAGGCTTAGGTTTGAAATCACTACTGTTGGCTTCATCTCGTCATAACGAGTAAGTAGAACCTTATGAACACTCTCAAGCAGGTGAGGACGTTTTTCAGCACGGTCATGTAAGCCATATTCGTCAATAATTAATAAATCTTTGCCCACATAACGTTTTAGTGCTTCATCTTCGCTATCACCGCTACGGCGATAGGCACCCGCAATATCTTCAGCTAAGTCTGCAGACGTAATGTAAATAGCCTCCCAGTTTTTAATGATGATATTTTTCAGAATAGATGAACCTAGATGGGTTTTACCTGTTCCAGTACGACCAACAAGGAGTAAATTTCTAAAAACACCTGCATTGAAATCCATAGTGAACTTTTCACAAGTTTTACGAGCTTTGTCTTGTCCTTTGTGAGTTACTGCATAGTTGCTAAAGCCGCTATTTACATGTCTTTTAGGGATACCAGCTCGAGCCATTTTCAAATTTAAAATACGAATATTCTTATCGCTTTCATATTTTTCATTTGACTGCTTCATGATTTTTTCAACACAAGACTGACAAACGATTCGACCATGTACATTGATCATGTATTCTTTGTGGATCTTACAGATCTGGTTTGTATGGGAAATTTTATATTCCAATTTTTGAGGCACTGCGTTCATATCAACTCACCCTTCACAGCTGTGTGAGCAACCGGTTCATATTTCTTTGGCGCTCCCCATTGATCATTTACGTTGCGTGGTAACGATTGATGGTTAGACTGTTGACCAGTAGTCATTTCGGGTTTTTCGTTTAGGTACCAAGATGCTTTGAAGGCACCCCAAGGATTTTGTCTTTTCAAACAATATTCGACGGCTTGCTGAAGTGTGATTCCTGCTTTTTGGGCTTCATTCAAAAGTGCGTCAAAAGCGTTTTCGGTGTTTTGAGCTTTCTTGGCTTTACGTACTTGTAAGAACTCAGCAGCGTCTTTCTCAGGTACACCATTTTTTTTCAAAGCACTCTTGAAACTAAATTTTGCTTGAGTCGATGAATCAACTTCGCCAACGGCGGAGTTGTTATTCCCTTCTGGATTCAGTGAATCAGGATTCAGATTAAGGGAATCAGGATTCAGATTAAGGGAATCAGGATTCAGATTAAAGGAATCAGGAATCAGGGCGTTTTGGTCTGAGATAGAAACAGTTTTAGAACCGTTATCTAACTGTTCTTGTGTGTTTCCACTACTGTTTGCTTGATTCGATTCGCTTTCTTGATAACTGTTTTCAACAGCAGAACCAGTATTTTGAGGGGCAAATGGACCTGTTTTATCGTAAAAATGCTTTAGATCAGCTTTATTTAGCTGAATTGCCTTTCCAACAATTGTTTTGTTTTTTGGATTACGTTGATAGACAGTGTAGATGCCATTTCTGTCAGGTAGCTCACTATCTTTCTCAAGACCATGTGGGTTTTGATGTTTAACAAAGTTAACGATATGGATAACATCAATACCATCAGCGTTATATAACTCGATAAAACCAAACTTAGAAATGTTCTCTAACTGTTCTGCAACGTTTATATCGTCTGCAGGAAATAAAGACATTTTGATTTTCTTAGGTCGATTTTCGAGTCGGCCTTCGCGATCTGCTAAAGTCCAAAGCCCTATAAATAGCAATCGTGCTTCATAAGGTAATTCAATAATGTCTTCATTCATAAAGAATGAGGGCTTAATATTTCTAGATCTTGCCATTTCTTAAGCTGCCTCATATAAGTGTTCATGTGCAAAATTTGCACGTACTAAAGCTTCAGAGAATTGAGGAGGTACAGAATTACCTACCATTCTTCCCTGTTCTGTCTTAGTTAATTTGATAGTGTTTCCATGTTCATCGATCCCATGATCAATGATGTAAGTAGGTTCAAAACCTTGTGCAGTGAATAGTTCTCTTGGCTGAAGCATACGGAAGCCAATATCAACAATTTGGTGCAGCTCACCTTTAACCATTACAAGGCCAAAACGATCACGTGTTGGTATCGTACGAAGTGGCTCATGAATGCTATTTCCGTCTTTCTCACTACCGTAGAAGGCAGTTAAAAATGCTTGTACCAATGCAAAATGACCCGCACTTGTAGTAATGGTGTGTAATGGTTCATCTACTGGTTGACCAATGTTGTTATTACGCAGTTTCACCAGGTTGCTGACGACTAAACTGTTATGATCTTTTGCAGTAATCGTATGAAGTGGTTCACGAATATCACTACCAACTACACCCGTATAATGCTTAGCAATGAACGCAGTAACTAACGCATGATGCCCACCTTTCACCCCTGCGCAAATTGTGCGTAAAGGTTCATCAATAGGCATACATCTTGGGCTAGATGCATTTGCACACTCAGTAAGTACTGGGGCAACGCTTTTAACCTTATCCATTGGAACAATAAATGGTTCTGGATTATTGATCACATAACGGACTAAACCATTTGCTATACGGCGACAAGTTGCCTCAACTAGAGGTTTCTTACGAGTAAAAATACTTGGGCAAGGAATTGACCAATCTATGCATTCTGCAGTGATTCGCCATGGTTTTAATTTCCCAGTTTTAACTGCTTTGCTATCTGGTGCAGCATGCGTAGGCTTGGGCCAAACTATAGGAAAGTTGTCACGGCGAGCAACTAGAAAAAACCGTCTTCTTAGAGTTGGAGATCCGTAATCCCGAGCACTCATTACTCGCCATTCAACTTTATAACCTTGATGACGTAATGCATTAACAAAGCACCTGAATGTTTCACCTTTGTGCTTTTTACTCGGGAATCCATCTTTTCCTAGTCTGCCCCAAGTTTTGAACTCTTCAACGTTCTCGAGCATGATTATACGTGGTCGTGTAAAGTCAGCCCATCTAAGAGCAATCCAAGCTAAACCACGTATTTTCTTTTCAACCGGTTTTCCACCTTTTGCTTTAGAAAAGTGTTTGCAATCTGGACTAAGCCAAACCAGTCCTACAGGCTGATTGTTAGTAACTTTTACAGGGTCAACATCCCAAACATCCTCACAAAAATGACGAGTATTTGGATGATTAGCACGATGCATTGCAATTGCTTTAGGATCGTGGTTAATAGCAATATCAACGGGACGGCCAAAGGCTTTTTCTAAGCCAGTAGATGTTCCCCCCCCACCTGCAAAATTATCAACAATCAATTCATGAGGTAATAAGTTAAGGTTGAGGCACATATTCATAATGCACCACCATTAACTTTTTTAAGCGTTAGTAAAACAGTGAATAATTGACCTGCAGAATATTTAAATGTCTTAACTTCAGTGCACTCAACTAAAAAGCGATGTTCACCAAAATTAACCCTACTTCCTGGTCTATCAAGTGTATAACGGCTCCAACCTTCAGGAATCGGATCACAGGAAAAATGACCGTAGAATTTTTCAGGTCCACATTTAATGCTACAAAGGGGTTCAGCTACCCAAAAAACTTGATTGAGAAATTTTTTTCTCGCACGAAATTGATTGTTTTCCCCTTCCTTAATTCGCATATTTACCGCTATTTCGCATAATTCCCTATCGCGGATATTTTTAGCTTGGTTGCGGTCAACGATGAGTTTATTTTTCATATCGCTCACCCATCCAATCCAATTAATTTCTTAAATTCAGAAATCACATCTACCAGCATTTTTTCGAGGTATACGTAATCAGGATTTAATTTGGATGGCCCACTTTCCCAAAGCCAGTCTTCACCAAATAGTTCACACATGATTGATCGGTCTTTAAAAGTGAGCTGGTCAAAGAAATTTGAAAAACATTCGAATTCAATTTCTTTAAGGTGTTCATAAAAATTTCTAAGATCTCTTTTGGAAATTGCGCCACTTGATCGACCATCTTTTAATTCAGATAGCTTATTGATAGCTATATATTCAATAACTTCATTACCATCCTCAACATCTACCCACTTTTCAATTTTAGGAAAAAGTTTATTAAGTAAATAAGGAGCATAGCATTGGGCAATGAACTCTTTAAAAGTTGGTTGACCAACATGAGAAAAGAAAGCGGAACCGGTAAAACTACTTAATACGACTGTTAGACGTCCACCGCCAGCACTATATAAATTATTTGGATCAACATAAGCTAAAGCCCAGTCTGACTTATATTCACCTATTTTTTTGAAGACGAACTTTTCCATTAAAAGTTCCCCATTGAAAAAATTATCTCTTGCTTAACCTTGAACTCAATCACCCAAACCCAAGGGTTTTCATTCCAAGATTCTTTACCTTTTATTGCTTCCCAATGTTTTTGAAAGTTAAGAACTGGGTTATGAGAATTATTGCTTTGCATAGTTGAATCAGTTTTAGGTTTATCAAAACCTTCAGCCTTAGCATCTACATCACTAATTTCATGTAAACGTTCAACACGGATATCAACTATTTCAAGCAAAATACGTGATGCTTTACGAGGCATACGAGAAGATGGCTTCCATCTAACTGGATACCCCTTTCCCTTACAGTCGTAATAAGCAATTTCATTTGGGTTATCTGCTTTGTAGACAAATGACTCATGAGGAGTTCCACCTAAACTTCTAATTTTGGTGCCATACGTCTCTTGAACAAAAAGCTGGTCGCCAATTGCTCCAAAAGGACAAGATTTCTGAAAATATGAAGATATTTTTGATTTTGGATCTTCTAAAGCAAAGAACTCTCCAAGATGTTCAGCTATATCAATTTTTTTTTGAACTTTACTCTTAATAATTCGGCGTGTTTGCGTCTTAGATCCATTTAAAATGGCCCTAACCATCTCTGAATTAAATAAAATTGGACGTACCGTCATGCTGCACCTTCCTGAGCTGGTTTATACAAGCTCACTTGTTCAGCAAAATTCCATGCACGTTTACAGATATTATTTAAAGACGAGCGGCGTTCCTCTAACCATTGTTCACGCCATTTATTTTTCTCAGCTGGATCTTGAATTAAGTCATAAGCTTTATAGAAAGCAGTACGGTCAAGGTAAGAACCTAACAAAACACTGTTAAAGCTATTTACCAGGTCAAACTTTTCTTCATTTCGAACTTGAATATAAGTTTCTTTAAAATTCAACCCAAAATTAGAAACAAACCATTCGTCATGCCCACCAAAAATAAAGAATGGAACATCAAGGTCGTTTTCAATTCCTTTTGCACAGTATTGACCGTTTCCAAGTACACAAGTAACTAAAGCAGCAATTTTTAAATTTGGCGCTTCAAATGTACATTTATCACTAGGATTTATTAATTCAAAAATCATTGTTCAGTCCCTATCTCAAATCGTAAATCTAAGAAAGCTTGGTTCACTGGACCTACGTAGCGTGACCAGCCAAAGTTTTCTTGCCAAAACCACCAATTGTTCTGTTCGTCACGCTTCCACGGCGTTCCCTCAGAATCAGTGTGATTGGTTCCTAACGGCCAAACCTTTTTTTCTGAAGTCATGAAATCTCCTTTTGTGCATTGAATGCACGATCTAGAAATTTCTCTTCATCGGTTTGAGTGTTTACGATTTGATGCGGGGCATCTTGATTTATAAGACAAGTTGAGCACTGTTCTTCTTTAAAATCAGTGCATTTGCCTGAGCAGGGATGATTTGCTAAATTACTCACGTTCATTCTTCCAAGGGTTTGAACAGCCATAGACCATTTCCTGTTGGCGCAGGGAGTGGTTTTTTATTTCCAGCTAAGTAGATCAAGCTGGACTGATTTATCACTAGCATTTGTATGCCGCGATTTTTCGGCCCGTAAAGGCACTAATTCGAAGGTATCTCTGGTATACCCGTTATCTTTTGACCCACAAAAAACATTTCTGAGAAACTGATATTCAGATTCAGCTTCTGAGACTTTTCTAGTGCAAATGTTTTTTATTACCTCGAGAGAGCTTTTACCTGCCATCTCACCTTCTACTTCTGAAATCTTTTTCTTACACATAGAACGGATGAGATTAGATAAGGAATTCTTGCCTTCAAGTTTGGCAATCCATTCCATCTTTGCTTTTTCTTCTAAAGTTAATTTCGATGATGCATTTGCAAGAAGTTTTTCAGCCATGGTTATGCCTCATACATTCCTAAAATTGGTTTTTATGCAGATCGATTTAATTGTTTTGTCTTGGATTCCTCATATTCTCTTTTCTGTTCAGAGGCAACTAACGCGTCTAAAGCAACACCTTTGTTATAAGCAACTTCTTTTTGTTCGCCACTTGCAATTTTTGAAACAGAACTTTGAGAAATTCCTGTTCGTTCTGAAATTTGCTGTTGTGTCAAACCTCGGTTGTTAGAAAGGTAAATAACCTTATCTTGAATATTCATGCACATATCAATGACTCCATAATGATGAATATTTTTATTCATTAATGAATAGCTATCAATACGAAGATGAATTGTTTTCCACAAACTATTCATTTTTGAATAAAATTAATTATCAGACCTGGACCAAAGAATGAGTCTTAAAATGAAAGAGAAATATCTTTTAGAAAAGAATGTGAAATACATTTTGTTTTCACAACGATTAACAGTAACGGGTCTTAGTAAATTATCCGGGGTGCCTCAACCTACACTCTTCCGTTGGGAAAGCGGACAATTTCAAGCGCCTACTATTAAGACAGTAGAGAAGTTAGCGAAATGGTGTGGTTTAACTACAGAAGAATTGCTCTACAAAGATATTGAAAAAATTTTAAAAAATAAAAATTCTGATTCCAATCTTAAACTTGATAACAATGTTGATCTTAATAATAAAATCAACATAGAAGGAGATTTAGTACCTGTGATTTCTTGGGTAGCAGCGGGTTCATTTACAGATGTTCAAACTGTGTTAAAGGATACGGAAGTAATAGAATGGCTTCCACCAATGAAAAAGGCTGGTAAGAATGGTTATGGCCTTATAGTCACTGGATACTCAATGTATCCAAAATTTGAACCTGGTGATCGAATATATGTAAATCCTGATTATCCTGTGTTTGATCTAAAAACCAATGATCTTGTAATTGTTGCATGTGAAGGTGAATCAGAGGCTACATTTAAAAAATTAATTATTGAAGGTAATGAAAAATATCTAGAACCGCTTAACTCAAAATGGCCTGAGCAGATTATTAAATTAACTGAAGGTTGTAAGTTGGTAGGTAAAGTAGTTGGTATGCATAGGGAGTTTTAAGGGGAAACACTATGGAAAAACCAGATAAAGATATTTTTAAATTTCAAGGAATTAATACTTTTTTAACTGTGTTTGCTGAGGAAGTTATTAAGAGCCAACCCAATTTAGCAGCTAATATTTTACTAAATATAAAAAATATAGCTGATGAGAACCATCCTTTAGTGGAGCAAGCTTTTATTCTTGATAATTTTGAAAATCCTGAAATAGCTAAAGATACTGTTTTTCAAGCACTTAGCGGCTTTAATAATGAATTAGCACGCCTACTTTTAATGACAAAAAATTCATTAATGGATAGTTAAATAATTCAGGACGTAAACTAAAGTAGTTAAATTGTAATGAATGCCTAATAACTCAGCAAAAAGCTGGGTTTTTTTATAATTAGAATAATCTAAATGGATAATTTTAGATCAAATAATAAACAATTAATTCATTGATGAATAATTACTAGTTGAATAATTCTATTCATTGATGAATAATTAATTCACCAACACATCTCATGGTGAATAAATAATGAGTACATTACGCTCTACAGATTGCGAAGAATTTATTAATGACATCGATGGCGGTGCTTTTGCAAAACAACTTGGCTATGCAGTTAGCAAGGTTGCAAGTGCTGCTGTTGATACACAAAAAGTCGGCGAGATCACAATTAAATTAAAGTTCTCTAAAGGCGTTGGTCACAACAACGTTACTGTAGAGCACAAACTAATTTCAAATGCCCCACTCCCAAAAGGTAAAAGTGTCGAAGAACACGGTGACAAAACACCTATGTATGTAAACACACGTGGTGATGTATCGCTTTTTGCTAAACACACTGACCAGCTTTTTGAAGAAAAAGCTTAATTTTTAAAAACTTTTTATCTCAACTAAAGGAAAGACCTTCATGTCTGAAAAAATCGAAATCGAAAAATTTTTAGGTTTAGCTAAACCTGTAATTCCACTTGAGCGTGGTCAACTTGTAGCTTTGCATCATGACTATAGTGTTATAGCTGCTGAAAAATTTATGGAAGCTCGCTTCCGTCCTCATGGTGAATTTACTACACCAACATTTAATGACTTTAAGGATTTTGTAGTTGCTGAAGGCGGTAAAGATACACCAATTTTTGTTAATCAAAATGACGTAAAAGCTATTGCAGTTCTTAACTTCCATGGTGAAGGACAAACCCAAGGGCATTGTGACTATTTAGCTTCTCTATGCCTAGAATCAACTGTGGTGTGGAAAAAATTAAATCAACTTAAAGACCATAAGTTAGATCAACGTAACTTTGCTGTTTTCATTGAAGATTGGGCTCAAGTACTTAATGCATTTGATGAAAATAATAATGCTATTGATATTAAAGATGCCCTTGTTGCAGTACGAAATATGCAAATTGAAGCATCGACTACTAGTAACGCTGAAGTAGAAAACACACGTCAGGTTCAATCTGAAATGGCCCAAATTGCGGCGTCAGCTAAAAAAGGCGTATTACCTGCTTATTTCACCATCCAAGATTCAGCTTACTTAGGTCTTGCAGAACGAGAAATCAAATTACGTTTAATTGTGAATAGCACTGGCAGCACACCTCAGTTTGCCATTCAAATTGTCAAAGAAGAGTTATTACGTAATGAAATTATTGAAGATTTCAAAGAAAAAGTAATAGCTTTACTTCCTGAGAACCCTGTTCGAATCGGGTCATTTAAATCTTAAGAAATAAAAAAAGCCCTGAAAACTTTGGACGGCTATCGGGGCTTTTTTCAACCAATACTACGTAATCGTCAAAAGGTGAACTCTCATGGATCACTACAAAGACAAAGTTATAGACGAACAAGGCTTGATTAGCGTTTCGGAGGCGTTACGAGCTATGGCTTGTGGTCGTGTTATTCAATGTTCAAGTAAAGACTTTCCAAATTGGAAGGACATGGAAATCACAAATATTAATGCGAAAAATTTAATTGATGAAGAGCGCATTAATAAAAACGGCTTTAAGTACAGATATAAACCTTCGCAAATGTCTGTAAATGCTGAGCTAACAAAAATGAAAAAGCCTCAATGACTTTGGACGGCTATCGAGGCTTTTTCTACCAATACTGTACGTATAAAGGCAAATTATTATGAATCAGAAATATATAAACAGTCAATCTGCCCCATCTACACCTATTTGTTTCGTGCCTGAACTTAGCGGGAATAAAACAAATAAACCAGCTACTTCTAAACTTTATCAGCATCCATCAGCAGAGGATCTAAAGTTTAAAAAAGATAGTAAATGGCCGTATGTTTTATGCTTCCTTATATTTAGTGCATTAGCTATTGCTTTCCTTTATGCATGTGATGCAGAGGCTCAAGTGCGTGAGCAGAAGACGCAACATTGGCAACAACAATTTAACTCAGGCGAACCTGTTGATGTTCAAGTACATGTAGTTAAATTAGGTGGTGCACAATGAGAACAAACTATTTACGAGGATCTAAACGTTACGAAAATAATCTGAATGGTCAAGTAAACCATAAATCAACTTTCCGTGAATTCGTAGGGAAGGATGAAGAACATGGTTTATACAAAGTCCGTCTTGGCTATACAGTTTATGCTGCAAATCACACTTTAACTCGTGTTTATACGGTTAATGAAAACAATGAATTAACTCCTGTTTCACAATATACGTTAAATACAAAAGAGTGGATTTTACGAAATCTAGAAACCGAAATTAAATATCGTAGAGGACGTGAATTAGGTCAAATTCTTCAAAAAACGCACATACCTTCCCCTGACCGAAAAGCTTACAAAATTCGTCGAGGTTTTCTTGGTACACGCTAGTTGGGGATATTTATGTTAGTTATTAAATCTTTTCGTGTGATTTATGGTACTTGTCCAAGATGTACTAATGACAAATGCACTTTAGGTGTTAGTCATTCTGGCTCTGGTGCTCAATGGGAATGTCACAACTGCGGCTTTTGCTGGCCTAAAAGTTAAATGGTGCGTGATCAATGAAAGCAATTATTTTAGATACGGAAACCAACAAATTAAATGGTTATCCAATTGAAATCGCTTATGCGCCTTTTAGCTTAGAGAATGGTCAATTGTTAGTTCTAAAAGATGAGGTTTTTAACCGTTTCTATTCTTGTCCTGAACCGATTGATTTAGAAGCAATGGCTGTACACAACATTATTGAAGCGGATATTGAAGGTCAACCAAGTTGTGAAACATTCCGGTTACCCGAAGGTGTTGAATTCATTGTCGGCCACAATATTGATTACGACGTAAAAGCTCTAAATAAATGTGGACCAGCAATTAAGGCAAAGACTATATGTACTTTAGCTTTAACAAGGGACGTATGGCCTGATTTAACAAGTCATAAATTGGCTGTTCTGTACTATTTCGTAATGAGTAACCGTGAAGAAGCACGCAAGCATTTAAGACATGCACATTCAGCACGGGCGGATGTTTATTTTACTGGGATTATCCTTATAGCTCTAATTGAACGACTGGGAATTAAAGACCTTAATTCTTTATATCTTATGTCTGAAGCAGTTCGTTTACCCAAAATAATGACTTGGGGTAAACACAAAGGAACACCTCTTAAAGAATTACCGCGCCCATATATCTCATGGCTACTGAATAAAGAAGACCTTGACCCACATTTGCGTAAAGCGCTTCAAAATATTTAAAGGTTAGCAACTATGAAACCTACTCTATTTACGCCTGAAACATGGGCGGAGTTTACCCAACAACTCAAAAATTCTTGGGAAAATGATAACGCTGGTACAGATTCACCTATTTTCGTTGTTCAATCAAAAAATATTGTGTGGGGTTTAGACCCTGCAAGCGATTCAGTTGAAATTACGAATATTGTAGATGTAGATCAGGAATCAAAATATAAATCAGTTGAAGAGTTTTTTGATTCACTAAAAGCTGCAGAAAAACATGATTTAAATGGATTGGCTATTGATGAAGAAGATGAGCTTTTCCTCGATGTAAAAGCTTCTACTCAAATAAACATTTTATCTGATTGGAATGAACGCAATATTCATATCTGCCATGGTAAATATTTTTGGGAAGATGTTAATTGCCATCTAACTCGTTCAGCTGCAGATGCATTTATTAAACGTAAATCGCATGATTTCGGTGAGTTGCGGGTATTTGTTAAGTCACTTTATTGGTGTGAGGAGTTTAAGAATTTACTTAACGCAATTATTAGCGGTGAAGTAGGTTTGACAAGTATAGATGACGACAACATCCTAAACGTTTTGGGACCAATTGAACCCAAAGCAGATAAAGAAATTAACTCAACTCAAGCAAAAAAATCTGCGAAGAAGGCCAATAACAAAGAGGAAAATTGGACTCGTTACCATAATGACAAACCTGTTGAGTCTCCTTTAGCTGGCCTTATTGAAAAGCTAAAGAAAACTAAAACTGCAGATGCAGCTAATAGTCTCATTGAGGAAACGAAAGACTGGTCTTCTGAAGATCAAAAATCTTTTTTAACTGAGTTAAATAAACACTTAGTCATTATTGCTGGTCAATCAAAAGAAAATATTTCTATTGGGGAAAAGATCAGACAAGCAAAGGACCTGACTACATTAGATGCCCTTGAAATTGATATTTCTGAAGCTGATGAACGTATTCAAGAACGTCTAATGGAGCTGATTGTAAAAAGAAGAAAAGAACTTGAGGTTGAAGGTAACTTTTTATTGGAGTCGCCTCAATGATTCAAATTTATAACAGCAAAACTAGAACATTTACTGTGATCGGTAAACGAACCCAAGTTTTCTTAAATATTTCACTTAATGAAACAGAAGCTTTGCTCTTCAAAGCGAAACTTAAAGATTCTATTTGGAGAATGTAAATGATGCGTAACATCCCAGACTCTTTGTCGCTTCCGTTCACAGTATGGATGTGTGAAAACGGATTTTATCCATCTCATAAAAATGGATTCATGGTTTTAAAACGTGGCAAAGAAGTAGCAAAGATATCAATGAATGAAACAAAATACGGTTTCCCAATGAATGATATTTGCCAAAAGAAATTTGCCTCGTTCTGCAGAGCATGGATGAACAGAGATAAACACTTTATTGAACAATTACGTTTGCGTGGTTTAGCAAGATTAAATCAAAGAAGTTATCAGTTGGTGGCGTAAATGGAACAGGAATATAAAGGGAACATGAACTATCCCTTTCAAGACCATATTGTTCTAAATATGGAGGAAAATATTGTTAATTTTCCAAGCTCTAACCTACGTAAGTGCCAGCATATACAAGTCGAAATTGATAGCAAGGCTTTAGAACTTATTTGTATGAAATGCAAGGCAAAAGTTAATCCCGTAATCTGGATTAAAGATACTTTGAAATATTGGTCAAGACAACAAACTCAGATAACAGAGCAGAAAAAGCAGATTAAAGAAGATCTTGATGAGCTCAAAAAGCGGGCTCGTACTAAGTGTCAACACTGCCAAAAAATGACTGCTATCAATCTGAAAAATTATAAATTTTCAATTATTGGATGACCTATATGAAAGATGTTAATACAGAAATTACTCCGACTTTATGGTGCGTAAATATTCCTGAAGAACCTGAATCTAGCCCCATTTTACATCCGGTACCTACTCAAAAAATTGGTAAACAGCTTGTTTACCGACTTAAGAAAGAAGCCTTACAAGCTTTTCCAACAGTCGGTCAATGCATTGCTGATGCTATTACTTTTGAGGAGTGGCAAGGAAGCAAAGAAGACCATGAAAAATATCTTCAAGACAACAAAAACTGGTGGTTAGAGACAACTTTTTTGGGTGAAGGCGGATGATAGATTTGAATAAGGAAAGAGTGGCATTTGAAGAAGCTTATTTGAGTGTTGGTGGTAAACAGCGTGAACTTGAATTTGAAGGCGGAGAGTATACAAATTCAAAGTCACAGCTAGGTTGGGATTTATGGCAGATAAAAGCCAAAGTTCAGGAAGTAGCATTACCTGAAACACGAGCAGTAACTTTAACCTGCGCCGAACTGAAAGATGCCTTTGATTTTGGAGCCCCTGATGGTGAGAAAGATCAATTCCAGATGGAAACTGAAATGACCATCAAATGGCTCCAAGATGGTTATGACGGTGAAGGATACTACTGTTGGTATGCTGATTTACCTGAGGAAGGTTGCATTAAGTTGGGTGTTAGCGAATCGGGAGCTGAGGGATGAGTTTAACACCTGATGAGTTTCGGCAGATTGTTAATCCATTGGAACGCCCCACAAGAACTTGGCACTGTAGTTTTTCTTATCTTGAAACGTGGTTGCATTGTGAGAGTGAAGATATTCCGCATGGTGTAGAACTGGTACCCGATTTTCAACGTGGGCATGTGTGGACTAAAAAACAGCAAACAAATTATATAGAAAACGTCTTGAGGTTAATTGTAGATGAAAGCGGATTAACAATTCGTTTCAACTGCCCTTCTTGGAGAAAAGAGAGAGCAAAAGATTGTGATCTTCTTGATCAAATGGTGTGTATTGATGGCTTACAAAGATTAACTGCCATTAGAAGGTTTATTGCAGGTGAATTAAAGGTCTTTGGTCTTAAGTTTGATCAACTTCCTAAAAGGCAAATATTTAGAGATTTGCAGATTGTGGTGAAGATGTATGACTTTCAATACAAGGCAGATTTACTAAAGTTTTACTTAGATATTAATGGTGGCGGTATAGCTCACAGTAGATCTGAATTAAAGAGAGTTAAGGCAATGTTAGAAGAAGTTAAAGCGGAAAGTAAGGAGGGGTAAATGTTAAAAGATCTGAGAAATCTATCTGATGCAGAGCAACAAGAATATTTGGATCGCTTCATAATGGCTAATGAAGAACAGAAGTTTCCTCAAGAAGTTGTGGCACTTTATTTAGATTGCTCGCCTTGGACATTAGCTAGAATGCGTTGTGATCAATCATCACTGCCTTTCTCGAAAATTGGGAGACGTGTTTCATATAAAAAGAAAGACGTTTTGAAGTATGAGCAAAGCAAGACTGTGCTTAATACAGCACAGCTTGCAACAGTTTAAGGCGGTTAAACCGCCTTTATTTCTTTTAATCTTTCTGTCCAAACAGATTGGTAGTTGAAGCAATCAATCTTTCCTTGATAAACCGCCTCAATCATATTCATCGAAGCTCTTAATTCCTCATCTGGAATTTGAACATAACCACCTGTCACATCAATTCTTGGTTTAGCCGTGTGATTAAGAAGTCTTTTTGTCACATAAATATTAAATCTTAAAAGGTTGCATATAGTGGCAAATGTACGACGGAAATCATGCATTGAAACGTAATAGTCAACTTCCTTACCCACTCTATTCAATAATGTATCTACCTTAGTTGCATGCATATTCCACGAAGTAGGCATCTTAGTAGCTGGGAAAACCCAATCGTTTTCTCTTAATAACCAACGTTCACGCAAAATACTGTGTAGATGATCACCAATAGGAAAAGTATGATCTGAACCATTTTTGGTATCTCTAAAAGTTAAGGTACCATTTTTAATATCTACATCAGCCCACTTTAGACAACATGCCTCCTGTTTACGGCATCCCGTATACATGCACATCAATACGATATCCCGATGCGTGTTTGACCTAGCAGTATTTTCCAGATTCAACTCATCTTCATAATGAAGCACCGCATTGTAATATTTGTGAATGATGTCTTTATGGAGATGTCTATCCCTACTTGCTATTTTATTCCAACCTCTTGTTACGGAAATAATGTCAACTGGATTACTTTTAAGGATCGGGTTCTCATCTGTTGAATAAAGAACATGAATATACTTCCATAAAGTACCTAAAAGAGATACAGCACCATTTGCTGACGACTCACTTACTTCTGATACCTCAATAAATCGATCCAATACTTCTTGCTTAGATATCTGGAAAAGCTTTTTGTTGCCCCACCCTAAATATAAATCAAAGTATTTATGGTATTGCCTAATTGTTTTCGGCCTAAAGTCATTTCTATCAATATAAATTTGAAGAGCTTCATTCACTGTAATATCTAAAGGATTAGCAACATTCTTTAATTTGATAGGCTTTTCATATTCATTGTTTGAAATTTTCGCCAGAATCATCTGAGCTTTTGCTCGAGCATTTGTTGCAGGAATATCGGTGGTTTTACCAATTGTCACTCGATAGAGTTCACCTTCATGCCTCCTTTCAACAATATAGGTTTTACTTTTATTAGTTACCCGAACAGCAAAACCGATCAGTTCTGCATCTCTATATATTTTTTGACCTTTTTCAGTTAATGGAATAGCATCAACAGTAGATTTGTTGAGTTTCATGTCTTAAACCTGTTTTAGCGAACTTTGATTTAACCATGTTTCTCAACAGTCTACAAATAGTCTACAAGCGTTTTTAGTTAACCATAAAATACGTCATTTTCTAAAAATAAACCTTTGTTTTAATTCACTTTAATAAAAATACAAAAACCACAGGCGTATTATAAAAAAAGTAAAATCCACCGAGTCTGGTTTGAATTGTAAGTGATGGGAGCAACTGATAAACCTTATATCTTCAATAAGTTAGAATTTCAGATAATTGTATGTATATCTACATTAGCCTTACTCGCAACTCAACAATCTACACACACAACCTCAAAAAGATGCATCATCAATTGCATATTAAGTAAGAATACACATCAATTTACTGACCGGCGCAATTCTATCATCTAGATAAAAAACTAATAGCTTTATTGCTTTTTAAATACAAAGCATAAAGCTATCACTATCAATCTTTAATCAAATTTTAATCTCACTTCTTCAATTTTTAGGTCTAGATAATCAATTTATTAAAAGGCTTTTATGTGAAAAGTTTGGCTATAGATAATTAAACAATGGGTAACTTTATTTAAAAGTAGATATACTTCACGCCAAAGTTTGTTCGATACTTCTCAAAATGCCTAACACCCCTAGCTTTTGGCGCAGTCTTTTCCGTCTCGTACATATTTACGCTGGTATTTTTATTGCCCCATTTATATTTATTGCGGCATTTACAGGTCTTCTATATGCAGTTACTCCTCAGATAGAACAATCTATCTATAAAGATGCACTATATGTTCAGCCTTTAAATAAAGATATGCACCCACTAAGCCAACAGGTTGAAGCAGCAAAAAAAGCGATGCCCGAATCTGCACAAATTACAGAAGTTAGGCCGGCACCAAGTTCCATACAAACAACACGAGTCATTTTTTCTGATAAAGCTCATCATTTATATAACGAAGCTATTTTTGTAGATCCTTATACCCTTTCTATCAAAGGTCAGCTTGCTGTATATGGAACCAGTGGAGTATTACCATTTCGCACATTCTTAGATCAATTGCATAGTAATTTATTACTTGGAAAATGGGGACGTTTTTATAGTGAACTTGCAGCAAGTTGGCTCGGCATTTTAACTCTGACCGGATTATACAGTTGGTGGAAACGTCGTCAAAACTTCAAAATTAGACAAACGCGGAAAAACTATTTATTAAAGTGGCATAGTTCTATTGGCTTGACCTTATTACCACTTTTATTGTTCATTGCGATTACAGGCCTTACATGGTCCCAATGGGCCGGTGATAATATTCGTATTGCTCGTCAATGGCTAAATTGGCAAACGCCAACCTTAGCCACAACTTTAAATAATGCGCCATTATCAAAAACACCTCATGATGAACATAAAGAACATCATGGTATGGTCATGGAGACTTCGAATTTAGAAATCATGCCAACCGAATTCGATTCTGTATTAGCAATTGCTAGAGCAAATGGAATTCATTCAGCACAAATACAAATCAAACCTCCTGTTGATGCAAACCAAGCTTGGACTGTTACTGAACTACAGCGCAAATGGCCAACACAGGCAGATAGTGTGGCTATTGATATACATCGTAAGCATCCGCTGAACGCCATCGCCAAGTTTTAACGGGGTTCAGGTTTCCAGCGGTGAGGTAGTAATTCTTCTATTTGAGGCACTTTATGTGTTGGCAACCTTTTCAGCACATCACTTAAATAGGCATACGGATCCAAGCCATTCAGCTTTGCTGACTGGATTAAAGTCATGATATTGGCAGCTCGTTGACCACTGCGCAGCGAACCTGCAAATAGCCAGTTCTTACGCCCCAAGGCCCAGGGACGCATTTGGTTCTCTATCCAATTATTGTCAATGGGTAGATTGCCATCATCCAGATAGCGGCTTAAAGCAGTCCAACGTTTTAGGCTGTAATTGATCGCCCGGGCGGTTGGAGAACTCGATGGCACCGTCAGTTGATGTTGGTTGAGCCATTCATATAGTTGTTGCATGACCGGTTGACTATGCTGTTGTCGGTATTCGCAGCGGTCTTCCGCTGTACCATCCGTCTTTTTTCTTAATTCTGCTTCTATCGCATATAATTTCTGAATCAGCACTAATGCCTGTTCAGCGACCTGACTTTTCTTGGTCACATGTAGTTCATGGAATTTACGACGTGCATGTGCCATGCAGCCCACCTCAATGACCTGACCTGATCTAAAGCGTGCTTTATAACCACTGTAATCATCACAGACCAAATGACCCTGCCAGCCTTTCAGGAAGTCTTCAGCATGCTGGCCAGAACGGCTATCTTGAAAGTCATAGATCACTGCCTGAACTGGATTGTACTGTGTGCTGGCATAGGCCCAGACATAACCTTTTTTGGGCTTTTTCTCATTTTCACCCATCTGCATGACCGTCACCGGTGTTTCATCTGCATGGATCACCTGCTGTTGCAGTACCACCTGTTTTAAGGCATTGGCCAGAGGTTCCAGTTCCACCCCACAGCGGCCAATCCAGTCAGATAACGTTGATCTAGACAGATCAACACCTGCGCGTAGAAAGATTTGACGTTGACGGTACAAAGGCAAATGATCGGCATACTTTGACACCAGCACATGGCTAAGCAATTCAGGTGAAGCAATGCCTTTATCAATCACATAGGCTGGCATCGCTTGCTGAGTCAGAGTGTCACACTGATCACAGACCCATTTACCACGCACATGCTGTTCCTTATAGAACTGTGCCGGTCTGAAATTCAGTTTTTCACTGACATCTTCACCGATACGACGCAAGGTACAGCCACAACTGCATTGTGTTGATTCAGGTTCATGCTCAATACGGAGGGTGTGTAGATGATCTGGCAACAGCCGACGTTTAGGTTTGTTGACTGGGGCTTTCTGTGCAGCTGCATTGGTTTTATCTGCATTCAGTCGTTCCAGTTCCAGATCAACCGCTGCAATATCTTCTTCAACCGCTTCATCCCAGAGATGGATTTGTTTTGCGGTTAGATGTTCATTTTTACTGCCGAATTTATGCTGTTTAAATAGTGCAAGCTCATGCTCGTATTTTTGATTGAGAATAGAAAGATGTTGAACTTTAGAATCTAATTGCTGATTGGTGACTTCAAGATGTTGAACTCTGGCATCTAATTGCTGATTTGATTGTTCCAGTTGTTGTTTAGATTGTGCCAGAGACTGATGCTGCATCGCCAACTGTCTGGTAAATTCCAGCAGTTGTTCATGGGTCAGTTGGCTTAAATCAGGCAGCGTATTCATGACCGCAGTATGCCTGAGGTCATGATGCAGAGGAAATAGAACGTTTGGAGAATAGCAGAATGGATGAGCCTGGTTTAGAGCATTGTTACCACTTGCTGCAGTCCGATTCTTTGCCAGGGCAAACCCTGGATCAGTGCCTGTAACTGCTCCGGGCTGATCGCCATACTTTCACCCTGGTGAACTTTAGCCCAGTGGAATTTCCCCTGTTCCAGCCGCCGGGCACACAGCCAGATACCCAGTCCATCATGCACCAGCACTTTCATACGATGGCCACGCTTATTACAGAACAGGTAAGCGCAATGCGGTTTGATGTAGCCAAAGGCTCTCAGCACCTGAGCCATGGCTGTATCCATCCCTGCACGCATGTCCATCGGCTGGGTAGACAACCAGATCTCATCAATACGAATCATTGAGTCAAACCCTGGATCAGCAACAGTAATTCAGTTACTGACTCCACCGGCCAGTCGATCTCGATCATCTGATCCCTTGCGGAACTTGGTGCCTCATGTAATGGAATCCTGATATGAGCGACAGCTTTCTTCTCTGGCACAGGTGGTAGAGGTGCTTCTTGTTTGACTGGAGTCGGGTGAAGAATGACCGGAAGAAAGTCAGTCTGTGGAATGGATGGGGTTTTTAATGCAGGGGGCATTGATCTGGACTGACGAATCCATTTATGTAGCAGATTGGCATTGATCTGATGTTGCATTGCTACCTTGGCCACTGATGTATCTGGCTGCTGGCATTGCTGAATAAGTTGATGTTTAAATTCAGCTGTGAAGGTTCGACGGGGCTTTTTTAGCGTTGGTGCACTGTCTATAACTGTCTTTAAATCCATAAATAGGTGTCCACTTAAATTTAAGTGGACACTATCGCGGTATTAATGAGTTAGAAAAAGTGGGGTTCAGCGGACGCTTACTATACATCAACACAAAGTCATCGATAAACTAGCTTTTAAAGATTATTCATTATTTGCAAAACTTACACGTTGGGGAGTCGATGCTCATATTGGCGTATTATTTGGATGGGTCAATCAACTAGTACTCGCTTTATATGCACTCGGGCTATGTTTTATGATTATTTATGCATATAAAGCTTGGTTTAAAACCTCTAATTTAAAAATTACGACTAGCCATTTTGTAAGCCAAACTTTATTGGTCTGGAAGCGCGCAACCAATCAACAAAAAATAATCACGGCCCTTACACTTATTATTTTAGCAATTATTTTGCCCATTTTCGGATTTAGCTTATTAATCACACTAGTGATATTACTAATACGAAAACAAAGCTCTTTAAACACTAACTAAAACTCATGATACTTGCCAACTCACCTCCTTACTTTAAGTGAATAGTGAGTTGGCAAGTAACTAATAAGTCACCGTAACAACTATACTATCTGAATAGTTACCAGGTGTACTTGAAATAGCTGTTCCTTGTGGAATTTTTCCATATACATTTGAAATTTGACTAGTGCCAGATCCTGTCTTTGACACTCCTCCAGAACCACCCACAGCAGTTATACCCCCTGTAGTATCCCACACTGTACTATACGCAGTATCTTTATATAACTGATAAGGAATGTATTGACTGCTTCCATTGGTCATACGTCTAAATCCACCGCTTATACGATTATTGCCGTCCCCCAAGTAAATGCTATAAGGTGTTCCATTGTTGCAAGTTGCATTAATCGCACCTTGAGCCGTGTAGTCACGGCTAGTTGTACCAATATCACTAATATTGCCAAAATCAACATTTGAGGTAGAGTCTAATTGGCAAAAACTCGGTACAACATAGTTAGCCGTAATAGTCGTATTACCTGAGTCCCAACCACCACCACTATCACCTTCACATACGGTACTTGAACTTGCCTGCATATCCCAATAGAGCTGAACTGTACCTATATACGTTCCTTTAGGATAAGCAACTAGCGTTCCCGATCGGGCTGGCACTTTTATATTTACGGAATAACTAACAATATTATTTGTCGCGACTGTTTTGACCGGTCCATACCAAACATTGGAGGTTTGAGTGGTAGTCGAAGAACCTGCTCCACCTACAGTTGCCGTAACTGTATAGGGTAATGTCACACTACTATTCGCGGTAGTAGCCCCTGTAAATACGGTCTTCATACACATATAGGGGGATATTTCTGGAGTAGTCTTCCCACCAAGACAGCTAATGGTTCCCGAAAAATTAATAGTTGCATCACTATTAATATTTGCTGCTGTATATGTATAAGTACTATTTGTAGTTCCAGTTACTGTACAAGCAGCATGTGCCGAACTTAAAAAAGCATAAAGCACAAATAACAGTAAACTAGCTAAAACATACTTTAAAGCAGATGAATTTTTTTTGGCTAGCATGTAGGAACTATGACTTACGATACTTATTGACATACATAAGGCCCTAATTTTTTAGCACTGTATTGCTTACTTTCATAAGTGAAATTAATTTGACAAGTACCATGATCGAGAAGATCTACTTCAAGTTTGTTTTGTCTTAATAAGTTTGGAACGAATACTTCACCATCGTAGCCCACTACAGCATCTTGCTGTCCATTAATTCGAACGCTATAGCCTGGTAATAATGGTGTATTGTTTTTATCAACTATTCTCACCAAGCCTGAAATAACCCGATGTGCACCAAAGTCAACCAAGGTTCCTTGACGATAGCCCACAAGTGCGGTCTGATTGGTAGTCGTCACATCCCATTCCAATGGTAAATAAGATGGATCTAGATAAATATTATGAGATTGATACGGTCTTAAATTAGCAATTAAGAATCTTCCCGACTTATCAGTTTCTCCTAAATTTACTCCACCATTTATAATCTGGCTTTGCGGTCCGGCATTGGTGACAACAGCATAACCTTCCCCTATTTCATTGGCCGCAAATATACGTCCTGCCGCCGCAACCAACGATCCGGTCGCTGAAAGTGCAACCTGGTCATTATCCCCAATTCGGTTATAACGACCTGTCAGATACGCAGCCCTTGCTCGATAAGAACCATAGATCGATGCATTGTTAGTATGCGCATCCTGATCTCGCTCTACATATCCACCCCATCCAAATGAGCCAATGTGTGGATCACTAAATCCATTTACTTCTTGTCTATACGTTGTTTTACCACTGTCATTAGAAAAACTTGTTATTGAATTAACTTTTGTAGATGGCGTATAGCGCAGCGCAAAGTAAATGCCATAGTCCTTATGGTTTTCATAATCTTTATAAGCTGAACTATAAAAACCCCAGTTCTTGTTTAAACTTCCGCTTAAGTTGGCAGACAGTAACTTATACGAGTTATCACTGTACTTGATCTGGTTATAACCGACATAAACACCATAGCCTGCATAAAAGTTATAGTTAATCCCTGCCCTAATAATCTCATCTGCCAGCGCGCTATAGCTAAGATAGTTCTGTGGCTCAGCACTAATCTGGTTTTCTTTTAAATATCGGATTTGAGATACACGGGCCAGATCAAAGTAGTTATCAAATACTTTGCGGTAACTGGTGTTAAATGAAATATTCTTGCTAATACGCCCTTCTAAACCGATCAGAGTTGAATAGCCGTTTTCATCCTTATACTGACTAGCAGCAATGTCGGCATTAATCACCCCCACACCAAACAAATTCTTGGCGAAACCTGTTCCTACGTTGGAAAGACCATCTGTTGAGGCTTCCACACCCCCACTTAAGGTTAGTGAATTGCTATAACCATAACGAATTGCACCAGAGGCAAAGGTGGCATCATCATAATCGTTTGAGTACAGCCCATAGTTATAGCGTGGAACCCCAACATCTACTGAAAACTCATTTATGCCTTTTGCCAGAATCTTCGATGAAAAGTAGTAAGGTTTTTTAGTAATGATTTGCTGACCTGTGGC
This sequence comes from Acinetobacter sp. RUH 2624, assembly GCF_000162375.2. Taxonomy (NCBI): domain Bacteria; kingdom Pseudomonadati; phylum Pseudomonadota; class Gammaproteobacteria; order Moraxellales; family Moraxellaceae; genus Acinetobacter; species Acinetobacter sp. RUH 2624. The sequence goes on from NZ_KI391939.1 coordinate 1,512,474, forward strand.
ATCAGTCGTCACCAGTGTGACTTCATTTCCTGAAATAAACGGCAGCTGCTTAATGTCAAATGGGCCTGACGGAACAAGTCCTGAATAAATCTTTTGCTGGTTAACATATAAGTCCAGTGTTGAAGGCAGTGCCGCCGAACCAGAAAATTGCGGCAACGCCGAGGTAACAATATCACCACGCTGGGTATAGGCACTCGACCACTGGAAACCGGCAAGACGTACACTACTGCCCCAGTCCGAGCTGTTAGAAATAAAGTCACCTAGGGTATATATCCTGACTTTTTCAGGGTCTACATATTGCCATTTACTTTCCAGACGCACCCACTTCTCATGGCTATAGCTCGTTTCATTACTACCGTTATATAAAACGCCTGATGAAAAGTTACCGAGTGCACTATTAAAAATTCCTTCAGCTGAACCTGAGAAAATACTCTCATCATTGGTTATAGTATGGTACAGGCTATAATTCAGGATTGCAGCATTTAAGGGTTTCATTTTCAGCAAGTTAGTGTTTGTAGTCGATTGACCATTTAAGTCAACGGAATAGTCACTCAACATGCTCGAAGGAACTTGCAAGTTTAAAGATTGCTCATTTTCCAGATATTTAAACTGGATTCCTTTAAGTTCATTAATACATACCCATTGACTATCTGGAATATGCTCATCCATTTTTAGCCTTAAAGCTTTTAGGTCACGGGCACGAACATATAACTTTTTATCTTGATCTTGGTGTACCGATATTAAATCAGTAGATGTATTAGAATTGATCGAAATATTTAAAAATAACTGAATATAACCTCTATCAGAACCAGATGCCTGAAAAGCGGAGTTTGTTACTTCCGGAATATTGGGTAAAGCAGCATTGGTGTTATCTTGTAATGATTCAGCAAAAGCATGAATCGGCAAATACATAACACATAAAGCACTTACGAGATATTTCATATGTGCCTCTTTAAAGAGATGCTGGCTTACCGTTAATATTCAATGAAATATTATATTTATGATCAGCTTGAAATTTAAAATCAGAACTAATATTAAAGTTTCTTGATTTTCCGGAAAGAATATAACCATTTACGGTATTTACTTTAATCGGATAACTTTTGTTTGAAGTAGTATCTACAAGCGTTAAATTATTTAACAGTGCATGGCGATTGCCAATATTATTAATGGAAAGATAAGCACTATTTTGTTCTTGTTGTATTGACCAAGTCAGCTTAGTCATCGCATCTTTATTGACTACAAACACAGGCAATGATGAGCGAAGCAATACATTTACACCTTGAGAAGCTTTTCGGCTATCAATAGGCTTGGGTAATTCATCAATAATAATACGGTAGGTTTTCTCACCAGAAATTGGTTCCGGCTTAATTCTAACTACTCGTAAATTATAAGAATCATTAGGTTTTAATTTTAAAAAAGGTGGGCTAATTGCAATATCATCTGTAGGAATTAATTGATCTTGCCCAGCATTTTGAGTCCATTCAAATATACGTACCTGTAAATCAGCACTTTCATTTGACTGGTTATACAAGCTAATTGAAGATGCAGTCTGATCACTCAATATTTCAACATTTACAGGAGAAAGACGTATTGAGGCAGCATTTAACATACTAGGCAAAAATAATAATAATAAACTTGTAGCAACAAAGATATTTTTTCTCATGATTTGCCCAGAATTACTTTTCTCAAATTAAACTTAAGCTAGCTCTTTCAATTAAGAGCTAGCGTCAACAATGAATAGAACTTATTTAAAATTAATAAGTAACAGTAACAGTCACAGTATCAACATAACTACCTGCACTTGGCAAAGTTGAGCCAGCAGGAATACGGCCATATACGTTTACTGTTTGTACTGCGCCAGTACCTGTACCACTATAGGCTGTTGTTGAAATACCGATTGCTGTTGCACGGTTAGTGTCAGAGAAAAGGTTATAAGGGATATATTCGTTACTTGTTGCACCGCCAATCATACGGAGTTGAGTTGTTTGAGCATTTTTGCCTGCATCAAAAGCTAAAGTCCATGGCACAGTATTGTTACATAACACTTTAATAGCTGTACCGCCCGTAGTAGTCGTATCTGCATCTACATTGCTAGCAAGAGAGCTTAAAGTACCAAAATCTAAAACTGCATTAGCAGTTGTACCCGTAGCTGATGTATTCAATACACAACTATTTGTAATTGTTGCTTTAACAGTTAATGTACCTGTAGCCGTTGCAGCATTTGCGACATTGATAGACATTAACCCCATAGCAATTGCTGTTAAACCGATGAGAGATTTTTTCATGATTGAAAACCTTTTTACATTACGCCAATAAGAATTAATAGATGTAAAAACTAGCCTTCCCCAATCCAATCACTAGCTTTTCTGACTGTTTTTTCAAAGCGTCTTTTTTTTTACTCTACTGTGCGCGCATCATACAAAAAAACAACAAAAATGCTGATATTAGTTTCATTTTAAATATCTATTAACAATTCAAAATCCGATGGATTTCTCAATTATGTGTTTTTATATGGTCTATACCACTTTTTGTAGAAATTTCCGGTAATTTTATTCACTTTTTTATTAGTTTTAATAAAAAATCATAAAATTTCATTAGTTAAATTTTACCATCATTTTTTATAGTTTATCATTTATTAAAATTTCCCTTCCACTAGGAGAGCAAAATTTAAGCTTTTGTTTGTTCTATATATTTTAAATGAATAAGAAAATAATATTCTATGAATAAGAATTCTAAGGAAGTGAAAGGTGGTTTAATCACTTTTCCCAAAATTGAGGTAAGAAATGTCATCTAGCTTTAGCAAAAAAGATAAATATGCTTTAAGTATTTCTAAAGACTAAATGAAAAATAAATCCTAAAATTCCCCCTACCATTGCAAAGCCCAGTTGTACATAAGCTTTACCATACCAAGCAAGTCTATTTAATTGATAATTTCCTTCATTCACATTAATCATCCACATATTTTTAATATCCCAACTATGGAATCCTTTTGGTCGTTCTGCAAAAAAATCAAGAATAGGTGTAAATCCTAAAATGAATAAAATGCCCAACAATGGATAGACGATACAACCAGGAAAAATAGGTTTCTTCTTTTGTTCCATGGAATCAAATATTAGGGCAATAATAACTAGTAAAGTTTCAGCTAAAGCTACTTTTTTAAAAGTTTCGAAGTCATAGCCAAGATAAAACATTAAAAACAATAAAAAAATATCAGTAAAAAAAACAGAAAATGTTAAAAATTTCCAGCTCATTTCAAACCCTTACTTGATTTTTTAGAATGCTATATAGTTGTAATAAAATCTATTGAAAATATCCTTTCAATTGACAAATACTATCAAAAAATGTTTAAAAAAACATAAAGCCATTAACTTAAAAGCTAGATTTTTGATCAAACTCATACAAGCAAATTTCAGACTTGATTAAATTTATAAAGTTAAAAAACTGTTTAGATTAATTCCCAGATTTATTTAGATTTTTTTATTAACTAGCTTTTTAAATAATAGCAGGCTTATTTAAAAAATCTAAACCATAAAAAAACTCTCATATATTTTATAATCAAAGCAATAATTATAAAAGTTCATTATTTATAAAACCAACTTTATCTTAAAATTATTACGCCCCAGCTTATAGAAAATTAAATACACTCTATTCAATTTAATCTTAAATATAATCATTTACTATTGATATATGCTCTTACAGCTAACAATTCCCTACTTGTAGTTTAAGCTGCTTCTTGGCAAGGTATGTGCCAGTAAAACATTAGGAATTTGTTCACATATGGCGAGTCCAGCACAAATCATTCGACATAAATTTCTCAATACATTCTTTTCACGCCATTCACTCTGGTTCTTGTGTATTTTTACGGCACTTAGTATCACATGGTTTAGAACCGTATATACGCCTCATAGTATCTATTATTTTATTTCAGATACTCTACTCAATGGTTTATGGGTCGTTACTGGTGCATTAAGCTTATTGGGTTTATATGACGTCTTACAAAATAGACACTCTATCTTAAGAAATTACCCAATTATGGGTCATTTTCGTTTTTTATTTGAAGATATACGTCCAGAAATTCGCCAATACTTTATTGAAGCCGATCAAGATGCTCTACCTTTCTCGCGTATGCAAAGAAGCTTAGTTTATCAACGTGCAAAAAATGAAAATGCCGATAAACCTTTCGGGTCAATCATAGATGTCTATCAACAAGATTATCGCTTTATTGTTCACTCAATTAGTCCATGCCCACCAGCAGATCCTAAGAGTTTTCGTATTCAAATTGGTAATGCACAATGCCTTCAACCCTATAGTGCATCTATTATGAATATCTCTGCCATGAGCTTTGGTAGTTTAAGTGCAAATGCAATACGTGCATTAAATAAAGGTGCACAGTTGGGTGGGTTTTATCATGACACTGGTGAAGGAAGTCTCAGCCCTTATCATTTAGAAAATGGTGGTGATATTGTCTGGCAAATTGCCAGTGGCTATTTTGGTTGTCGAACTTTAGATGGAAAATTTGACGAACAAAAGTTTGCTAAACAGTCTCAATTGCCACAAATCAAAATGATTGAGTTAAAACTTTCACAAGGTGCTAAACCCGGGCATGGCGGTATTTTACCTAAGCATAAAATTACTGCTGAAATTGCCGAAATTCGTGGTGTTTCACGTGATCATGACTGTATTTCACCAGCAAAACATTCTAGCTTCTCCACACCAATTGAAATGATGCACTTTTTGCAAAAGTTACGCACTTTATCTGGCGGCAAACCTGTTGGTTTTAAACTATGTATTGGGCAACCTTGGCAGTTTATGAGTATTGTAAAAGCAATGCTTGAAACAAAAATTGTGCCTGATTTTATTGTGGTAGACGGTTCTGAAGGTGGTACTGGTGCAGCACCAATTGAATTTAGTGACTATATTGGTACTCCCTTACGTGAAGGCTTACGTTTTGTACACAACACGCTTGTAGGTGCTGGACTAAGAGACCAAGTTAAAATTGGTGCAAGCGGTAAAATTATTAGCGCATTTGATATTGCTAGTACTTTTGCATTAGGTGCAGATTGGGTTAACTCAGCACGCGGTTTTATGTTTGCAGTTGGATGTATTCAAGCGCAAAGTTGTCATACCAACCAATGTCCTGTAGGTGTAGCAACCCAAGATAAAGATCGTCAAAAAGCACTCCATGTACCTACCAAAGCAGAGCGCGTATTTAATTTCCATAAAAATACATTACATGCTTTATCAGAAATGATTGCTGCTGCCGGTTTACGTCATCCTTCAGATATTAAAGCCCATCATTTGGCTCAACGAGTCAATGACCGTGAAATCAAGAACTATGCTCAATTACATTTCTTCTTGAAAGAAGGAGAACTTTTACAATCTGAACTAAAAAATGATGATGATAATTTTTATTATCGTATGTGGAATATGGCTGATGCCAATCATTTTTAATTCATACTAACTTAATAATTTGAGCATCATATTTAAAATGTGATGCTCTCTCATATTTTAAATTTATATATGATTTTTGCTTTAAATAGCCTCTTCTTTTAGTTTGTATTGGCTTTGTTGCATAAACATTCAAAAGCTGAGTTCTCCCCAATCCATTCAAATTTAAGACACAACTTGGGTGCGAGGTCTACCTAATTCCGTAAATCTATTCAGAACTGCCACACGCGCATGAATTTCATTGACCTGACTTTGAAAATGTCTTGCCGTCAGCCTATCACCTAATAATTTGATGCAATGCATCTTGGTTTCCACCAAACTACGACGGTGATAACCCGACCATTTTTTCCATAGGGTTCTGCCTAAATGTTTAACCGTTTGAAGTAACTCATTTCGTTCTATTGAACTTATTTTAGAATCTTTCCAGGGCTTGGCATTCTTTCTGGGTGGAATTACTGCATGTGCTTGACGATCTGAAATCACTTTTCTGCAGCACTTCGTGTCGTACGCGCCATCGGTATAGACAGAATCTATTCGCTCATCTAGTGGAATTTGATCCAGTAAATCACCTAGTACTTGTGAATCACTGACATTATTTGTAGTAAGCTGAACGGCACGTATTTGCAGTGTTTCAGCATCTATACCAATATGCAGTTTACGCCATTGCCGACGGTATTCAGGCTGATGTTTTTTACGCTTCCATTCGCCTTCACCTAAAAACTTTAAACCCGTAGAGTCGACAAGTAGGTGTAACCCATCATGACTTTTCTGATAGCTTATCGCAATATCAATATGCTTTTGTCGTCTACAAAGGGTGGAGTAATCTGGTGCTGTCCAATTCAAGCCACAGAGTTTAATCAGGCTTTGAACAAAGCCAGTAACCATACGTAAAGAAAGACGGAATAGAGATTTGATCATTAAACAGCATTGAATCGCTGTATCGGAATAAGTTTGATTTCGTCCTTGCTTGCCTTGTGGTTGTGCATACCATTGCGTCTTAGGATCAAACCAGATTGAAATATTTCCTCGCTTGATTAAAGCTTGGTTATACGAGGACCAATTGGTTGTACGATAGATTTTAGGTGTAGGCTTCTTCATCTGGAAATTATATTACTGAAGAAGCCTTCAAGAATAGCTTTGTGCAACAAAGCCATTCCAAGTCAGTTCTTACAGGAATTTAAAAATGCAAAAAACATTAACGTGTTAGTTAAGACTGATAAAGGTATTATTGAGCGGAATATGTATTCACCGCAGAAACAATCTTCAGTGTATAAAAATTTCGTAGAACTTTATCAAAGTTTAAAATAATCATCTGATTTGATTAACTGATGCACTCAATCTATTTACTAGAATGAGTGCATTATTTTTTTAATAATAAAAATGCTTTGGCTTAGCATGTAAAAAGGCTGGAATTAAACCCGTTAAAGCTGCACGTATATCTGCACGTTCATTAATTAATTGATGAGACCCCTCTTCAAGCATTAACAAGGTTTGAAGTCTAAATTTACGGCGAATGAACTCAATGTTATAGCGCCAGTCTACCGTTTGATCTAATGCCCCTTGTGCTAACCAAACAGGAATACGACAAGCTGGACGCTCTTCCATTTCTTGCATCCATTTTGACATTGCTAAAATCCAGTCCATCCCCATCATGCGTGGTTGTAATGGATCTTTTAAACGAACAAAACGTAAAAATTCAGGATTATGATTGTTGCGTCTAAAGTGTCTTGGTACTTGGCGTTTAATACGACGAATAATGCCGAGTCCCACTGGGTTATGCCACCATGCTGTTTTAGCTGGTCGAATTAAAGGTGAAAGTAACAGAACTCTATCAACAATTGGATCTTGTCTTTTTTCAGCATACTCGAGCAAGTGATGCATCCAGATTGCTCCACCCGTGCTTTGGCCGATACCCACCCACGGTTTTGGTAACTGATCTGCATGTTTGACATACTGATAAACAGCCATTAGAACTTGCTGGTAATGATCAAAATTTTGAATACTTGCAGGTGAACCATTACTTAAACCATGACCAGGTAAATCATAAGTAATTACACTGAAGCCTTGTTCAAGAATTTCACGGATAATAGGTTGATAAATCCCACTATGTTCAAGATAGCCATGCAACAAACATACAGTCCCCTGTACTTTGTCTAATTTAGGCTTAAAAACTTGGACATGCAGACGAAATAAAGGCATTTGAACATAGCCTTGCCAATGGTCACAGTCGAGTAAATGCAAACCGTATAATTTGCGGTATGCTAAAAGTTCACGAGAAGGCTCTTCTAATGTATTTAAATTGAGTGGACTTAAAACTTGTGGAGTGAGATCACGGTTAGGTACCGGTAAATCTAATTGTTTTAATACGGCAGGATTGAGAAATGGAATCTCAGACATTAAGGCACCTCTCGACAATCACTTGAACCAAATAACATGTCACGAATTGTCGCAAGTAATTCATAATTTGCACGACGACTATGATCGTAGTTTTGTATACTCGGTTGCCAACGTGTAAGCGGTGTTGGCATAGGGGCAATAACTGGAATCGTTTCGATACCATTCAGAGCAAATAAACGGCGCGTACGCGGCATATGATATTCATCTGTAACTAACATTACTGTAGGTGCACCGCCTTTCTTTTGAAGCAGTAATGAACTAAAACGAGTATTTTCACAAGTATTCATACTTCTTTGTTCTAATAATTTTGCATCGACACCACGTTTTTTTAACCATGCTTGCATATATGGTGCTTCAACACCACTTAATACAATTGGTAGATGGTTTTGCTTTTCAACTTCTAACGTTTTCTCTAGTCTTAAGCGGGTATAACTATTAACTACAATATCTTTGCCATTTTTATCTAAAGTTAAACCGCCACCTAGTACTACAATAGCATACGGTTCTGTTAACTTTTTAGGTTGAGTTGGCAGAGGATTTTTACGGACATATTCAACTTTTTGCTCAGGCTCACTTACCGCTTTTTGATGTTCAGGTACTACAGGTTTTCTTGCTAAAAACTCGGTATATTGTTCAGTAAGAGCTTTGTTTTCAGAACTGTTAATAAAAAGCGCTTCATCTATAGGGCTACTTGTTTCATCAGCTGCATCAATTTCTGAGTTTTTCGCGACTAATGGAACACTTACAGCTGAAGTTTCTTCCTCTTCTTCCATCTCTTGTTCTTTTTCTTCTAAAAGAATAATTTGCTGCAAAGCTTTATAGTTTTCTTGTATGTAGCCCAAGTCTGCTGTCTTTTTTTCACGTATAGCATCTTCGGTAAGCTTTAAATAAGCCTGACGAGCAATCCATAAGTTTGAACCAGGCTCTAAGTTATCATGTTCACTTAATGCAGCTTTTCGCTGGCTTTCCGCTGCCACTTCATTCACATCTACTGGAACAAAATAGTTAAGTCCAGCTACAATAAGTTTTGAATAAAATGGCGAATATAGAAAAACCACGAAACAGCCCAATAGTACAAATAGCACAGTAACTACTTGTACAAAACGTACCATCAAGTGTACTTTTGGCATAGAACTATTCCGTATGATTTTCAATTAAACCTAAACTGTTATAAAGCACAGGTTCTGGTTCTAACATAACATGGAAACGCTGATCAACATCGTGTTGTACAGCTTGATAAGTTTTCTTTACATCAGCAAGAGATGCATTGACATAATTCACCAAAACCAAGGCTTGTTTATGAAACATCCCCACCACACCAAGTTGTTTACCTTTCCAACCTGCTTGATCAATTAACCAACCCGCTGCAATTTTAACGTTACCGTTGGCTTGAGGATAATGTGGAATTGTTGAAAATTGTGTGATTAAGCGTTCAAATTCTTGAGCACTTACAATCGGGTTTTTAAAGAAGCTTCCTACATTTGGATATTCTTTTGGATCAGGTAATTTACTTTGACGAATAAGGATGACCTGATTTTGTAAATTTTCAGCAGTGAGATTGTCTCCAACTGCTTCCTTTAAATCACCATAATTCAACTTTAAATGAGGTTGCTTGAGTAATTTAAAGGTGACATGCGTGATGATATAGCGCGTCGGATCATCTTTAAAAATGCTATGTCTATAAGAAAAATGACAGTCGGCTGCTAAAATTGATTGTGTCTCTCCAAGTTTACGGTCATAGACCTGTACTGACTCAATAAACTCACCAACTTCAACGCCATAGGCACCAATGTTTTGTACTGGTGAAGCACCCACTAAGCCAGGAATAAGAGCTAAATTTTGTAAACCAAACCAGTTCTGCTGTGTACTATATAAAACAAAATCGTGCCAAACCTGTCCTGCACCTACTTTGACTCGAACAAAATTCTGATCTTCTGATAAAACTTGTATACCTTGAATATCAAGGTGAATGACTAACGCATTAATTTGCTGTGGCAGCAACATATTACTACCGCCAGATAAAACAAGTACATTTAGCTCATGCTGTTTAGCAAAATCCAAAGCTTCTTTAATATCTTCAACAGACGTAATCTTAGTATAATGAGAAGCTGTTACATCTAAACTTAAAGTATTGAATGGCTTAAGCTGTACTTGATTTTGAATTTGCATTGTATTGATAAACCTATTCTTAAACTTTCAATTGTTTTTTCAAAACATTAATCCATGCGAGAGTACTCGATTCACATTGGTCAAGTACACGCTCGAAGCCGTCATCACCACCATAGTAAGGATCAGGCAAAGCTTGCTTTGGATATTGGGGATCATGTTCACTCATTAATGCGACTTTTGCTCGAATTCGATGGCTACCAAACTGAAAGATAGCGTTTTGCAATAAATCATGAATATCTTCAAAGTTTTGATGGTCCATTGCCAAAATCAAATCAAAATCTAAAAAATCTTGAGTTGAAAGTTGTCTAGCACGTAAAGATGACAAGTCATAGCCTCTTTTCTTAGCATGCTTTTGGCTACGCTGATCAGGGGCTTTATTTGGGTGATAATTACTCGTTCCAGCCGAATCAACGATTACATTGAGTTGATGCTTATCACAATAATGTCTGAAAACCACTTCAGCGGTGGGAGAACGGCAAATATTTCCTAAACAGACACATAAAACCTTATATTGTGTTTCCATTAGAAATTAGTTCCAAACATTTGAATTACATAGAAATAAACAGGTTACTTGCAAAGTTACTGCAAAATGCTAACAAACTATAAATCTGGCCAAGTCTGTATTGATCCTGATGACCTGTTGCATTTTGTCAAAACTCACTTGTGTTGAAAAGGAAAATAATGTTTATCAATAGATTAAAAGTTGATAAATCAGTCGATAAACTAGCTAATTTTGTCTTTTTATTTTAAATAGTGGTATCAAAAATATTTTGAGCAAAGCCCGCTCAATTATAAAAGCCCTACTTAAAGGGCTTTAAACAAATCATTTTGCTGAAGTCATTAACTCAATCATTTGTTTTGTTGGACTTAAGCTACCTAATTGCCACTGTTCAGGTGGATATTCATCAATTCTTATCCAAACATGCTCTCGAAAAGCAGGATTACCCTTACCCTCTATTTCTACAAATAAGTCTGTTATCCGTTTAAAAAGTTCGGCCTTACTGTCTTTATCGAGTAAACCTTCTATAGTTTGTATATTTATAAATGGCATAATGCTACCTGAATTAATGCTAGGTCTAAATTATAGACTCATCCTAATTGGAGCTTCCTCTAATGTCAAATCAAATTATTCCAGACCATAAATTTCCCGTAGATGTATGTGGAATCTTTAAAATTACTGAAATAATGAATGACAGATGGACAATCCTCTTGTTAAGAGAAGCTTTCTATGGGGTAACAAAATTTAATGATTTTTTAGTAAATACAGGAATATCAAAACAAATTTTATCTAATCGACTCAAACATCTTATTGAATTAGAAATATTTGAGTTATCTATTTATAAAGAAATAGGTGTAAGGGAACGTAAAGAATATTTACTTACCAAAAAAGGTAAAAGCCTAAATATTGTTTTGCTTGCTATGCTTGAATCTGGCGGTAATTTTATTGAAGCAGATCGGGATGTCGTTAAAGTTTTTAAGAAAAATTCAGATGATGAACTCAAACTGAAACTTGTTGATTCATCTGACCAAGTTATAGATTTTAATCATTTGGAACTGAAACTAACTCATCGTAGCCATAAGAAATAAATTTTTGTATGTTCCTTTCTTTTATGTTTAAGCCTAAATGAAAGATATTTATAGATAATATAAAAAAAGCCTACTCTTTCAAGTAGGCTTCCCCTTATGACTTTGCGCTGATCATTAAGGTTTATTGTTGTTTAAGGCAACATCTCAATTTTACAGAAATACTTAACAATTAAAACCCTACCAATAGCTAATAATCATTATTTAGTGGAAAAACTCTTCAGTAGTTTTTACCTTAGCAAAAGCATTGTTTAAAACTTGGTTATGATGATCAATTATGTGCTGCGCATCTAAAACCGTAGAATCAGATGTTGTATGGGCATCAGAGATTAAAGTTACTTTGTATCCAAACTCTGAAGCAGCTCTAATAGTCGTATCTATACAATATTCCGTTTTCATCCCAGTCACTATAATTTCATCAATATCAAGTTTCTCTAATAGTTCTTTTAAGACAGTATGCTTGAAACTGCTCGGATATGTTTTCTCAATGACAATATCTTTATCTGGATTGCAAGATAACTCTGTTATCAACTGAGTATTTAGGCTATCGGGATCTAAAGGCGTATCTTTTTCGCCAATATGACGGACAAAAATAATTGGCTTGTTATTGGAACGGTGATAATTAATCAACTTAAGAATATTTGAAAGTACAAATTGATGGTTATATGGCGTCGTCTTTGCTTTGAATAGTCCATTTTGCATATCAATGATGAGTAAAACTGATTTTGAGTTATAACTTTGATCCATAATCTTTCTCTGAAAAAGCCAATAATGAGCAGAGAAAAATAAACCCAGCCATTATTGGCTGGGTTGAGGTATCTTATTAAGTCGCTCTAATAAAAAATCACACGCAGCCTTTTTTAAAGGTCGTGGTGGTGGTATTGATTTTTTTTGGTAAACAGTTCATGAATTAAACTTGCTCATCATTAAAGCGTATTTAAACATAGCATAATTTTTTCTTAAAACACAAAATTTTGTCTTTTAAGTTATTGATCGTTTTAGTCAAACCTTATTTAATACAGGAAAATTATTTATTTTTGAATAATTTATCAGTCATATTTTTATCAATTTTGCTACGATGCCCATTTTGAAAGTATCGATCGACATGACATAGCTTTGTTTTGGTATCACAAAACACACCATTTGAGAATGTAAATGCTGAAGTATCAAAATCGCCTTGAGAGAAAGCTTTATTCGCTTTATAAGGACCTAAATATTTAGCTGTAAGTTTTTTAGAGACGCCTTTTTTGTCCGCACAAATGTATTTATCACAAATGACACCCTTTTGAGGTGAATATACACCAGAGTTAGTTTTCGCCATCGCTGCAGAGCTAAGCATGAAGCAAGTACATCCAATAACACTAAGTAAAGTTTTAGAAATTTTCATTTTTAGAACCGAATAAAATTATAAATTGTTAAGACATTATATAAAATTACTAGCCTGCTCGAAAATCTACACAAGGCCACAAATAACAAAAAGCCCACGGTTCAATGGCCTTTTAAATAACTTGTACACCTGTTAAATATTCCTCTTCGAGCACATACAAACAGTGCTCACCTCATACAACCCTCAACATAATTGCCTTAGAACTACTTTATTTTAAAGCGTCTTATGCTAAGTTACTTAAAGATTGAATAGAACCGTTCAACAATAATTTTCAAGAATAAGGAAATAATGTATATGAGCCATTTTCAATTTCAAACTGTTCCAAATATCATCTCTGGCTTAGGCTCTATACAAGAATTACAGAATGTTTTGTCTTCAAAATCTTACCGTAAGTTATTGCTAGTCACAGATGCTGGTATGGTTAAAAACCAATTACACCGTCCCATCCTGCAAATTTTAGATACCCTCAATATTGAATATGTCATTTATGCAGATGTGCAGGCTGATCCGCCAGAACAAGTCGTTTTAGATGCGGCCAATTATGCAAAACAGCAAAATGTAGATGTCATTATTGGTTTTGGAGGTGGTAGCTCTTTGGATGTGGCAAAAGTAATCGCTTTGCTCTCGCATCCTGATCAAACTCAAAGTTTGCAAGAGATGTATGGCGTAAACCAAGTAACAACCACTCGTCTACCACTTATTTTGATTCCTACTACTGCGGGCACAGGTTCAGAAGTAACGCCAATCTCAATTGTAACTACTGGCGAGACAACAAAAATGGGGATTGTTTCCCCAGTATTATATGCTGATACAGCAATTCTTGACGCAACTTTTACTCAAAACCTTCCAGCACATATTACCGCTGCAACTGGTATCGATGCGATGGTCCATGCCATTGAGGCATATACTTCTAAACACAAAAAAAATGTTTATACCGATATTTTAGCCAAACATGCACTGAAATTATTGAACCATAATTTACCGAAAGTTCTTAAAGATGGTAATGATTTAGAATCACGTCAGAACATGCTGTTCGGCTCAATGCTTGCAGGTCAGGCATTTGCTAACTCACCTGTTGCAGCTGTGCATGCTCTAGCTTACCCACTGGGTGGACATTTTCATTTATCGCATGGACATACCAATGCTTTAGTGCTGGTTGAAGTTTTAAAATTTAATGCGCCGAATGCAAAAAAATACTATGCAGAACTTATGCAATGGCTAGATCCATATAGTAATGGCAGCACCGATGGGTTATGTGATCTGTTTATTGACCATATGCAAAATCACTTAGACCGTAGCGGTTTGACTTTAAAACTTAGTGATTTGGGTATTGAAGAGTCTAGCTTACCAAGACTTGCTCAAGATGCCATGTTGCAAACCCGCTTACTACAAAACAACCCACGTGATATGACAGAAGCCGCTGCTTTAGCAATTTATCAGGCGATTTATTAATGACTAAACCCGTTTTAAAAACCCGTGATCAATTTAAGTTCTTTTTAGATATTCAAACTCGTTGGGCCGATAATGATATTTACGGTCATGTAAATAATGTGACTTACTATAGCTACTTCGATACGGCTGCCAATGCTTTACTCATTCAAAAAACAGGTTTTGATATTCATGAAGCAAAATCAATTGGTTTAGTCGTCGACTCAGCTTGTAGCTTTTTTCAAGAGTTATCATTTCCAGAAGTTATTCAAGTAGGTGTTGCGATTGGTAAAATTGGTACAACATCTTTACGCTATGAATTGGCAATCTTTAAACAAGGTCAAGACCAAGCGTCAGCTCAAGGACATTTTGTGCATGTGTTTGTTGATCGCGAAACACGCAAGACTGTGCCAATTTCCGAGTCAGTTCGTGAAGTTTTAGATAATTTTTTATTATAAAAAGATGAGGCAAAAAGAAAATAATTTGCTCTTTTTGCCTCGTCTTAACTTACATCATTGCAGGATCACTAAAAGAGTCTTCTCCCGTTTCGACTCGGCCAGCAAAACGTCGGTAATAATATGGATCACTTTGATTAGTTACTTCAAAATCATACCAATGCCCAACATCAGCCAACGACCAATGTTGCTTAACAACTTGTCCCGCTTTTACGGTCAGTTGTAATGGCGCATCTTGTCGATATGCACAAGGTTTTACCGTTAATATTGTATCCTTGGTTCCTTCATTCATAAGTTCGACATACACATCACCATTCGCGATGTCATAGCACACTCGAATTTCAGGTTTAACACCACTATCGATAATACGTTGAGTATCCCCTTTAAAATGACGATGGTAGCCATTTGGACCAAGTACCCATAGGTCATAACGGCCTAAGTTATCTTTTAAAGCATCCCATTCATCATCTAGTGTTTTATTCGGCTCGACAATATATCGCTTTGGAATACGGTCTAAGTTAAGTTTGTCATAAACATGAAAAACCGCTGCTTGCGTACCTGTATTAGAAAAAATTAATTGCACTTTACCATCAGTGCTACAACGTGCACTGGTATGTAACTCATAAGGTAGCGCACGCGACAGACGTATGCCACTTTGCTGAATTGGTAATTTAATGTCAGTTGGTACGGGAACAGCTGGCAAAGCTTCTTGATTTTCCCTTAGCGCATCTGCCTGCACACGGGTTTGCTTACCATTAAGCTGCGGTAAAACATCTGCATTTGGTGTTTTAAAGTTAAATGCACTGGTCAAATCACCACACACTGCACGGCGGTATGGACTGATATTCGGTTCTATTACACCAAAACGTTTTTCTAAGAACATGAGCACAGAAGTATGGTCGAACACCTGTGAGTTCACCCAACCTCCACGGCTCCATGGAGAAATCACATATAAAGGAACACGAGGACCTGGACCATAAACTCGTCCATCAGGTGTAGGCTGTGAATGGCTCCCCTCAGGTGCAGCATGATCAAAATATTCATCCTGCATATCAGCATTGCTTAGTGTCGACTTACCTGCGTACTGGCCGTTTTTGAGTCGAGATGGTGCTGATGGCGACGGCATATGGTCAAAGTAACCATCATTTTCATCGAAGTTAATAAGTAGTACTGTTTTACTCCACACCTCTGGTACAGCAGTTAATGCATCAATAATTTCTTGAATAAACCAAGCTCCTTGAACCGGGCTTGAAGGGTCCGGATGTTCACAGTAAATTGATGGCGCATTAATCCAAGAAACTTGAGGTAACTTCCCTTCACGAATGTCTCTTTTAAAAGCGTCAAGATACTCTTCTGGTTTATTGCCCGGTAGCGTATTGGCAATGCCTTTATATAGTGGATTTTTGGCATTATCAGTAGCCGCATCATAGGCTTTATACGGTAGTTTTTGACCCGTATCGGCATACGGTTTATTCGGCTCTCCACCGCTTGAAACGGGATAACCGGATGCAATGTTGGCCTTTCTAAAAGAACGGAACGCACCCAACATATTATCGCCCCATTCATCCGGCATATTTTGATAGCAAATCCAGCTAACACCTGCTTCTTCTAAGCGTTCAGCATAGGTTTTCCATGTATAACCACGATCTGCCGTAGCGGGATTACCATCAATCCAGTCCCATTCATTATTTACAAATGAACGCTTAGTCGGTGTTGCCCCATTGGTACCAGTTAAATGAAAAGATCGGTTCGCATCTGTTCCAGTGTGCATGGAACAATGGTAGGCATCACAAATCGTAAAGGCATTGGCAAGTGCAAACTGATATGGAATTTCTTTTTCTTTAAAATAGCCCATGGATATATCAGTTTTATGGGTTGGCCAGTTCGCCATACGGCCATTGTCCCAAGCCAACTGACTATCATTCCACGTATGCGGCGTACCATCTGCGCGCTGTGCATTATTGGCTGTACCGTCTAAATGAAAAGGCGTTAAAACTTGCCCATTGCGTCTAAGCTGCTCCCAAACCTTACGACCATTTGGCAAAGGAATTGTAAAGCGGTCAGCAAAACCTCGAACGCCTTTTAACGTACCAAAGTAATGATCAAAAGATCGGTTTTCCTGCATCAAAATAATAACGTGCTCAATATCTTGAATGGTGCCCGTTTTATTATTTGCAGGAATTGCTAGAGCCTTTTGAATACTTGATGGGAAAGCCGCCAACGCTGCAGCACCAAAGCCCATATTTAAAGAGTAATTTAAAAATTTACGACGTGTAATCATGATCAAATTCTTTTTATTATTTAAGGTTATGGAGCACAGCGCATGACAGGCTTTTTACCTGTGTCTGGTGTATTCGAATTATCATTTGCAGAGTCGTTACAACCACTCAGTAAGAGTGCACCGATGAGTAAGAAATATGAATATTTAAAGGAAGTTATTCCTGTACATTGCCTTTTCATGACGATATATAGTCCATTTTAAAATCTAAAATGGCTAACATAGAAAAGTACAATGACAGTGGCGTGACCTGAATATTTCAATCCAGTGAAAAATATGAAAATTCTATTATTTCCATATTTTTCACCAAATCAAAACTCAATTGGAATTAAGGCTTTAATTGAATATTTTGTAGTTCACCATCAAAAGTCTCTATAAGACTTTTAATAACGGGTTGTTGCTGTAATAGCTCTGTCGCTCTATGGAAAGCTTTTTCTTTACGAATGCTTTGCATAACATAAGGTGTAGATGTATGAACTGCACCATATTCAACTGTAAACTGTGTATCTGCCCATTGTTGCTTTAAAGCATCAATTAGGCCTTGCTGTAATTGGGTTAACATATTTTCATATTCTTGAGGAATATGGAAAATCGTGTTGCCTCCAATTTCACCAGTCATCACACCATGTTGAGCAAGTTCTTGAACGGCTGGGGAAAGCTGACTATTTCTAAACCAATATTCCCACTTTTCAAGTGTCCACTCGCCTTCTAAAACTTGAGCAGAAAGCTTCAAAATATCCTGAGGCATCAATTGCGCGTTATCAGTTGCACTAGACTCTTTGATAACTGTAGCAGTTTCAACCACCACTTCAGCTTGCACCAATGTTTGCTGCTCAATAACAGGCTCAGAAACCAAATCATGAGTTACAGGTGCATCTTGACCCAGAGAAAATTCAGTATCAGATGTTTCAAACAAACCTTGCGGCTCAGCAGTAAATGTTGGCTCAGGTTCAATTTGTTTGGCTTGGGTTTCAGCCTGAACATGTACTGCCTTTTGTTCTGGTACTGGAATGAAATCTTCCTCTAGAACACTAATCGTTTCTTGAACAGGTACTGTCTCAAGCCCAATCAACTCATGATGGTTTGGGTCAAATACCATTAAATCCTGATTAGACTGCGGTTCAGGTTTAGGTTCAGGTTCAGGTTCAGGTTCAGGTTCAGGTTCAGGTTCAGGTTCAGGTTCAGGTTCAGGTTCAGGTTCAGGTTCAACCATAGCGGGTTGGCTAATAACTTCAACAGGCTGAACAGCACTCACAGGAGTAATCTCTTGAGCTATTGGCTGAGCTTGCGAATTTAAATCTACTTCTGCTTGTACATTTTGTTGAACAGGCTCTGAAACTAAAATTTCATTTAGTGCTAAAGGGCGGAAAGCCAATAAGCGTAAAATGCACATTTCGAAACCTTGCTCTTGCGTTACAGCAAGTTGCAAGTCTGAACGGCCTTTACATGCGATTTGGTAGTAAAGCTGCAAATCTTGAGCAGAAATTAACTTAGAAAGTTGAAGAATTTTGGCATTAATTTCTTCACTATACTTTAAGCCAAGCTCTGGTAAATACTGTAATAAAGCTAACTCATGTAATGTTGAAATGAGCTGATCAAGCACTAACGATACATCTAAGGCTTGATATCTAAATTGGAGTAATAACTGACTTACTTTTTCACGTTGGTTTTGATGAACCGCTAAAATCAAATCATAAATGATCGTACGGTCAATCAAGCCAAGCATTTCTTTCACATCTTGGTGATGTATAGAACCCTGGCCATAAGCTATGGCTTGGTCAGTTAATGATAGCGCATCACGCAGTGAACCCTGAGCAGATTCAGCAATTTGCCAAATTGCATCTTGATCAGCAGTAATCTGTTCTTTTTCAAGAATAGCGCCAAGGTGTTTGGTAATTTCATCTACCGCTAAAGGTCTTAAAGTAAATTGTAAACAACGTGAAATAACCGTAATTGGTAGCTTTTGCGGATCAGTCGTTGCAAACAGAAACTTAACGTGTTCTGGTGGTTCTTCTAGTGTTTTTAATAACGCATTAAAAGAATGCGTAGAAAGCATATGTACTTCGTCAATCAGGTAAACTTTAAAACGACCTTGCGTTGGCGCATAAGGAACATTATCTAAAAGTTCACGCGTATCTTCTACTTTTGTTCTTGAAGCAGCATCAATTTCGATTAAGTCAATAAAACGGCCTTCATTTACCGCCTTGCAGGTTGCACAGACTTCACATGGTGTAGCAGTCACACCTGTTTCACAGTTCAAACACTTGGCTAAAATACGGGCGATTGTAGTTTTACCTACACCACGCGTTCCTGTAAATAAATAAGCATGGTGAAGACGACCGCGTTCCAATGCACTACTTAATGCACGAGAAACATGGTTTTGTCCCACTAACTCATTGAAATTACGTGGACGGTATTTTCTAGCAAGTACTTGATACATGTATGCTCCTTGTTACAGGCATAAGCATACTTTGTTTTTAAAAGAGTGTGAACGCATAAAGCTCATATCCGTACAGATAAACTGCGAACTGGCTTCTTTTCTCTACCAAAATCATTTATTCCTTTATGGATGATCATGATGTAATTCTTGATCCGTAACCCCCTCATCCATAGTTTGTACCAACCCGACACCATCTTTAATTTCAGCCGAATAATTTCCTTTCTCGGTAAAAATTTGCATGATCGTATAGTGGTCTTTTTGACTTTGAGTAATGGTAAAGAAATTTTGGTTCGGATCGCCTTGATCAAATCTACCAGTCCATCGAATAATATCCTGATCAACAGGTTCGATCTCTACAATTTTCCCTGTACGATTAATGCCATATTCCAACATCTGAAATTTAACAGTGTCCCCGACTTTTTTAAGTTCGATCACATTTGGATCATATTTAATGGCCATACCTTTAGCATTTTTAAGCAAGGGAAAATTAGCTTTAGAATGCAATTGATCTTTTTCTACTTCATTAAAAACAATATGTTGCTGAGACAACCTTTCTTTTTCTGACGGACTCAAATTCAGAATATTTTGACTCTCTATCATTTTTGCCCCAGATTGTTGCCGACTTTCTGGAGAGAACGTTAAAGCAGAAGAGCTTTGCTGTGAAAAAGCAAACCAGACTAAAACTGCTAACGCCACACAAGCGATAGCAGTTCCTATTAACAACTTATTTTTCTTCATTATTTACAGCTAAAAATAGAGATTAGTTATATAGAGAAATTTTTTGTGCGTTCAGGTTAATCACACTAACCGCATCAATTTTTCCTTCTTCACCCAAACGAACACCATATTTAGGATTGTAAAGGTATGGACTAGAATAAAAATTAATATTATTGCCACCCATTGCAGTACTACCTAAGGGATGAGCAAAACCTGAACCGATATTGGTTGAGCCATTATGATATAGACCAAGATTATGCCCAACTTCATGACGCATGGCTGCAAAAGAACAACCTGCAATATCATTTGCACCAATCATGTTATATGCCGAAGCGTTAATCCAAGCCCAGCCACAACCGCCATCCCCAGGTTCATTACCTTGATAATAAACACCGTCTGCCAATACACGTTTCCGCTCGTTTTGTACCGTCGTGTCATCTCGTCCAGTCGAGATTGCTTCTTTTAAAGTAGTAGCTGGGATTTTATAAGTTAAATAGCCCACATCTCTTAAGTAAAAACGTGCATTTGAATTTTCAGCGGTTAAGTTTGTTAAATTTACGCCTTCAATCATTCTAAGTTTTGCTGCACTCTCACCTAAAATTGAGTTTACTTCTGGGCTAGAAACCAACAACATATCAATTGTATAACTATCTACTGTCCAACCTTGAGCGGTGTAGATAAAACGGCGGTTTTCACCATTTTTAATTGCTGTCGACAAACCATTAGCAGCATTAATATAGGTGTCGGCCGATGAATTCGACACAATGACCACCTTATCTCCGACTTGAGCTTGAACTGGTAGCTGCAAGGTCGGCTGCCAATTGGATGTAGACAGTTTTACCTTTAAAGTGGGTTGGGTCATATTCGGTAAAATTGCAGGAATTGTTGCCGTTGAATCAATCACTTTTGTTGGTGAAGAGATGAGCTGCCAATAGCCTTTGTCGCTTACATACATAAACTCATACTGATCGCCTGTTTTAAGGGTTAAGGTCGCTTGGCTATTAAC
Organism: Acinetobacter sp. RUH 2624; assembly: GCF_000162375.2. NCBI lineage: Bacteria > Pseudomonadati > Pseudomonadota > Gammaproteobacteria > Moraxellales > Moraxellaceae > Acinetobacter > Acinetobacter sp. RUH 2624. The sequence goes on from NZ_KI391939.1 coordinate 1,533,783, forward strand.
ATTGGTATTATTAATTTTTGCAGACCAAGTTGCAGTAGACTTGATAATAATCCTATCCCGATCATTTGCAGTGGTAGGTAAAGTGAAATTAGAAACCCAATTTCCATCTCCAAATGCAATTTCGGTAAGTGGGCTATTTACGGCTGCTAAAGATGTTCCAATTTGCTGAACATTTAACTTCTGAGGTTTTATGTATTCTGGCACCCATTTTCCTAAAGCAGAATAATATTTAAACCAATATTCAGAACCATTTTTTAATGTAAAACTGCTCGGGAATAGTAAGTTGGTTTTATCAATATCCGAACTTACACTTGCTGTAGAAACAACTTGTACGGTTGTTCCGTCACGCACATCACTTGGTAAAGCAATGGTTTGTGCCCATTTGCCATCTTGAATAAGTACTTTTTGCATGGTTGCAGTCGTTAACGGTATTAACTCATAGTTAGCCCCTGTAGTAGGACTAACCGTTGCTAGCTGAGCAATCCATTTATTTTGACTACTATTAAAAATGAATTGATAGATATCTCCGCTATTTATCTTCAACACTTCTAACGGAATATTCGTATTAGAAGTGTCTAAATAACTACTATAAGCAGCACTAGAACGAATTGTAATTTTGTCTGAATTATTAGCATTTGTTGGTAAAGAGAGATTTTTTACCCAATTTCCATTAGCTAAAGAAAACTCTAAATCTGAATAACCCGTCGGAATTGATCCACTATTATTATTCTGATTTGGTGAGAGTACGGTTGCAGCATATACAAGTGAAGATGCAACAATTGCACCAATAATAAGTGATGTTTTTAATTTAAAATTCACAGTAGCCTCTTTTATTTGTTTTTAGATTTTCGAATAGCAGGTTAACAAACCATTTTTTTGCAGTCAATTTTCAAATCATTAATTTTTTATTAAATTTCAATAAGATGATGTTTGAATCATTTTGAAATAAAAACATGAAATTTATTAAATAATAGTTTGTTTATGAGAATTAAATAACTAAATTGAATATAAAGAAAATATTAAAAAGACATTTGAGGGTAAAAAGAAAGATAAATCTCTCTTTTTACCCTTTATTTTAGTTTACTTTCTTAGGAAAACTAAACCAGACAAATACAGTTAACAGGAAGAAACAAATGGCTGAGATAGTAAGCACCCAACTATGTGCATAGCTAAAAGCTTGCTGCGCAACCGCAACTAATTGCTCTCCTAAAGGTTTTTCAAGGCTAGATGCTAATTGCATAGTTTCACCAATTGAAATACTCGCTTTTTCAATTAAGTTTGACGGAAGCTCGGCCGGTAAACTAATTGAGCGACTATAAAACCAAGACAACATCAAACCAAAAATAGCGACGCCTAAACCAGCTCCAAGCTCATAGGCCATACCTTCAATCGCACCTGCTGCACTCGCCTTTTGTGGGGGTACAGATGACATAATGGCAGCAGTTGAAGCCAGTAAGGCAATCTCAATACTAAAGCCTAAAAAGACCATACACGTCCACGCTAAAAAGTGATCAGTCGAAAAGTTAAGTTGGGCAAGTCCCCAGAGACTGAGTGCACTTATTAAAATACCAACAGCAGATACAAGTCTAAGTCCCCATTTATTTAAACAGATTCCTGCTAGTGGACCACCTAAACTAATTGCGATCATAAATGGAATAATAAACATGGCTGCCTGTAATGGAGAAAACCCATGCACAAACTGCAACTCTTGAGACAAGAGTAATTCAAAGCCAACCAACGCAATCATGGAAACAACTGCCATGACAATGCTGGTAGAAATCACTGGATGTTTAAACAATTCCAGATCAATCATTGGCGTGGTCGTTCTTTTTTGGCTTCGAATGAAGTGAATTAAAGTACTTATGCCCACCACAAACATCACGACTGTAAGTACCGAGAAGTTATACATTGCCGATTTGATTGAATAGATCAGGCTTAAAATGGCTACAACCAAAATTAAAGCTTGGCCTAAGTTAATTGGCTGATCAGTTTTTTCTTGTTGTTTAGGAATGATCATTACGATCATAACTAGAACCACTAAAATAATCGGAATGTTAATGAGGAATACAGCTCCCCAATGGAAATGTTCCAGCACAAATCCACCAACTAGCGGGCCAAAAGCTGCCCCACCGCCACCTACTGTAGACCAGAGACCGAGTGCAAAATTTCTCTGCTTTTCTTCGGTAAAAGCATTACGGATGCCTGATAAAGTGGCAGGAATAAGCATAGCTGCCCCTAAGCCTAAAACAGCACGTGAAGCAATTAAGGCATAGGCCGTTGGAGAAAAAGCCGCAGCTAGAGAACCAATACCAAAAACGGTAGTTCCTATAAATAATAATTTTTTAAAGCCGATACGATCACCAAGTGCACCCATCGGCAAAATTAAACCCGCCATAATCAGTGAATAGATATCAATGATCCATAAAAGCTGATTGGCAGTTAAATTTAATGCTTCACTTAAAGTCGGTGTAGCAACATGCATCACTGTTGCATCGATTGTCACAGGTAAATAAATAAGGACAATAATTGTCAGAATTAACCATTTCTTTTGCATAACATTCTTCTAATATCCAAAAATTGGACATGTGTTCAAATCATGGTTATTATATACACAATTGGACACTTGTCCAATTTTTAAATTTAATGTAGTTTGTGTCGAATTCAGTCAGGTGAAAGAAACATGGCCTATCTTAATCGCGATCAACGTAGAGAAATGATATTGCAAGCTGCCATGCAAATTGCTTTGGCTGAAGGTTTTACAGCCATGACGGTACGTAGAATCGCAACAGAAGCACAAACCTCAACCGGACAAGTTCATCATCATTTTTCTTCGGCATCTCATTTAAAAGCTGAAGCTTTTTTAAAGCTGATGGAACAACTTGATGAAATTGAACAAACCCTAAAAACCACTAGCCAATTTCAAAGGCTATTCATCTTATTAGGTGCAGAAAACATAGATAGACTTCAGCCCTACTTACGATTATGGAATGAAGCAGAACTCTTAATTGAACAAGATGCAGAAATACAAAAGGCCTATAACCTTGCCATGCAAAGTTGGCATGAATCTATTGTGCAAGCAATTGAACTCGGTAAGAAAGAAGGCGAATTTAAAAATATATCTAATTCAACAGACATAGCATGGCGACTTATTGCTTTTGTGTGCGGATTAGAAGGTATTTATCAACTTGGATTACAAGGTTTAGCTGAAAACGACTTTAAGCGTCATACTGAAGCAATTATTCGTCTAGAATTATTATAAATGGGAGCTGGCATTTATTAAAAAACACCAGCATTTATTGATTATATAAAATTTAGAACCAACCTTTACGCCCTTTTAAAACTTGGTCAGTGCAGCGTAAGGTTTCTTGAGTCAATCCCCATAAACGATAGTCACCCGTGATTGAACCAATCTGAAAGTTATGGGTATAGGCAAAGCTAAGATCACGCTCAGGGTCACACCATGCCCCTGAACCATTGTAGCCAATATGCCCAAAGCCATTTTTAGCGCGTTTACCCATCGTAATAATACGGTGATATCCTAAACGCCAATTCATTGGTATTGGCATGACACGATCACGTGCATAACTTTGAATGGTACTCAGCTCTTTAAATACTTCTGGGCGAATGAGTTGCTGTCCATCCCATTCGCCTTTATTTGCCAGCATCGCATAAATTTTAGCAAGACTATTCGCAGTAAATGTACCATTTGCTGCTGGAATAACAGCTTGCAATCCTTCATCACTAAAGAAACTAAAATTCTTCATTCCTTTTGGAATCATAGCATCCTGAAAATCTTGCGGGTCCTGCCCAGTCCATGTAATCATTTTTTCAGAAAGTGAACTTTTGCGTGGCTGAGGTTTGTTAGGTTTTTCAGCTTGAGCAGATGCTGGTTTTTCTGGTTTCGGTTGAATAATTAAACGAGCTACCCGTTCCAACTGGCTTGCAGGCGTACCAAAATAAGCACCATCTAACTGCAACGGTTCAATGAGATATTTTTGCATGAGTTGATCTAAAGATTGACCAGTTGCTTTTTCAAGTACTCCACCAACAAGCCAACCAAATGTTAAGGCTTGATAAGCGTTGCCCTGTCCTGCAATGAATCTTGGCTTGGACATAGCCATTACATTCAACATATGTCGCCAGTCGAACATTTCCCTCGCACTTTCAATAATATTTCGAATATCAAACATACCACTTTGATGGCTCAACACATGACGCAAAGTCATTTGCTCTTTACCATTCTGAGCAAACTCAGGCCAGTAAGTCGCAATCGGTTTGTCATATTCTAAAAAACCTTCACTGACTAAAATATGTGCTAAGGTTGCAAGTACACCTTTCCCTGTAGAGTAGCAAACTGCCAAAGTATCAGGTTGCCAAGCTTCAGTTTGTGATTTTAGACCGGTGTAAATATCTACAACTTTCTGACCTCTAAAATAAACCGCTAAAGCAGCTCCACCTTGTCCTGTTCTAGCATCTTGAAGACGGCTGAACTGGTGAGCTAAATCAATAAAACGTTCATCTAAAATACCGTGATAGTTATGGGTATCGGCCAGTAAAATCTCTTTAATCACATGAAGTTCCTTGCATTTTTTGTTATTTTGCTCAAAAGCAGCCCAAACCTGTGTTCAGGCTGCTGATATTTTTATAATGCTTTTACTGTTCCTGCAACATGCGGTTTTTGCGATTTTGCATTACGAATCAAAAAGTCAGTCTTTTTGTCTGTATTGGCAGTTAAAAACTCAACTTTTGATGGTAAGAACATTGGTAGCTTAAACCAGACATCTGCTTCATAAGCATTAGGTAATTCAAGATTCGCTAGTGCTTTAGCTTTGCTCCACATACCATGTGCAATTGCTTGCTTAAAGCCAAATGCTTTTGCAGTAATGGCATGAATATGAATTAAGTTAAAATCACCAGACACTTTCGCGTAACGGCGGCCTGTGTTTTCTAAAATATCCCACTGGGCCTTTGGAACATAAACTGGTGCTTGTTCTTCTTTGGCTTTCTCACCCACTCTTTTCTCGACTTTTTGGCGAGATAAATAAGTCGTTAAGCCTTCCATCACTACTTCATTGCCAACTTTTGCCGTGGTAATAAAGTCAAACTGAACGCCTTTATCATGCGGTTTTAATTCCCCAAATTTGCATGACAAAGTTAGTTTTTCAGTTACACCAATAGGTCTAGTCTGTTTAATCTGGTTACGGATATGCACTAAACCTAAAATTGGAAATGGAAAGGCTTCTGCTGTCATCATGTGCATTTGCAAGCTTTGAGAAAGTACCGCTAAATAAATTGCCGGTACAAAGCCATTATTTTGAAAGCCACATACTTCGTTATAAGCCTTGAGATGGCTCTGATCAATTTCAAGATGGTCTACCACATATTCAACTTGTGGTAAGATTTTTGGCCCCTGCGGCTTTTTAAAAATTAAGCCTTGTACTACTTTTGGATAAGCCAATGCCGCTTTTGGTAGTTGGCTAAAATGACGAGTATTCATACCTAACCTTTTATAATTTATAGATTCTTGAATAAAAAAGGGATGCACAAGCACCCCTATTTAGCTAAGAGTGCTTAAGCGCCCAACAAGCTTTGACCACACACACGTACAACGTTGCCATTTACACCTGTAGAAGCAGCTGATGCAAACCATGCAATTGTTTCTGCCACATCAACAGGCAAACCGCCTTGTTGCATTGAGTTCATACGACGACCTGCTTCACGAATTGCAAACGGAATTGCCGCAGTCATTTGAGTTTCGATAAAGCCAGGTGCTACTGCGTTAATGGTAATACCATTTTTTAAGATAGGTGCAGTAAATTTTACTAAACCGATTACACCAGCTTTTGAAGCAGCATAGTTGGTTTGACCAAGGTTACCTGCAATACCGCTAATTGATGATACACAAACAATACGACCATTTGCATTTAGACCATCGTTTTCTAATAAGTAGTCATTTACGCGTTCAGCAGCAGACAAGTTAATGTTAATTACTAAGTCCCAAAGCTCTGGCTTCATGTTTGCCAAAGTTTTGTCACGTGTAATACCTGCGTTATGAACAATAATATCTAAACCGCCTTGTTTTGCCGCAGCAGCTTTAATTTTTTCGCCCGCATCAGCAGCTGTAATGTCAATTGCCAATGTAGAACCACCAATATCAGCCGCTACACGATCAAGGTCAGCTTGTTGTTGTGGTACATCTAGACAAATAACATGAGCACCGTCACGTGCCAACACGTGTGCAATTGCCTCACCAATACCACGGCTCGCACCAGTCACTAACGCAGTTTTTCCAGCAAGCGGTTTTGCCCAATCGACATCCACTACATCTGCTTTAGATACACGAATTACTTGACCAGATACATAGGCTGAACGTGGAGAAAGCAAGAAACGTAATGTTGATTCAAGATTTGCAGCAGCACCTTCATCAACATAAACAACTTGAGCAGTAATACCCTTTTTAAATTCTTTACCTACAGATTTGATAAAGCCTTCAAGTGCGCGCTGAGCAATTGCCTGTTTTACAGTTTTTGCAGTTTCAGGTGTTGTACCAATCACAATCACTCGACCAGAAGTCGCAACTTGACGTGCAATCGGATTAAAGAATTTGTAAAGTTCGTTTAACTGTTCTGAGTTTTGAATACCAGATGCATCAAATACAACTGCTTTGAATTTTGATTCTTTATCGCCCGCATTGAATGGACGTAAATTTAAACCAACTTTTGCAGCTTCTTGTTGTAATGCAACATTATTGCCTACATAGCTGTCAGCATGAATATTGCTAAGTACTTGTGCAATCGCACCAGACAAAACACTTGACGGCGCTGCGCCAACCAATACTGCACCATTCACTACTGGCTGAGCACTTTCAAAACGCTCTAATACAACTGGCGATGGTAAACCCAGATTTTTAACAACGAATTTACCAATAGGAGATTGCGTAAATGCTTGGTATTGATCAGTCATGATTATTATCTCTCAAAGAAATGAATTTTCTACGACAGGCTTCATTATGTTATGAGATGGAAAGAAACAATATGAAAGCAGTCGTTCATTAGAGTTACTCCAAATCATACTTGAGTTCATCTTTTGATGTCTTGACCTGAATGCTATCTACAATGTCATTCTAGTCAATACAGGTCTATTTGAATTGTGTTAAGGTAGCTTACAAGAATATCGTTATTATGCTTGGAAAAGCCTTATGAGCAAAACAACTCAAGAAAATCCAGCAGTCGAGAATTCTGCTCAGGAAAAAGTGTCAAATACATCAAAGTCGGCTTCTAACACGGCTAAGCGTAACAGCACTACTCCTAAAGCAGCAACTAATACACCAAAAACGACACGTACTCGTTCAACGACTGCACCTGCACGTAGCCCTCGTAGTAAGAGCGCTGCTTCAGCAACCCCGTCTACATCTTCAAATGTAGCTGCAGCACCAAAAGCAACAAAAACCAAAACTTCTGTTCAACAGGATAAAACCATGAGTCAAAACACTGTTCGCCGCGTTGCAATCCTTGGTGGCAACCGTATTCCATTTGCACGTTCAAATACTGCTTACTTTAAAGCGTCTAATTCTGACATGCTGACAGCAGCATTGAATGGTTTGGTTGAGCGCTTTAATTTACAAGGTAAGCGTATTGGTGAGGTTGTTGCGGGCGCTGTTTTAAAACATAGCCGTGACTTCAACATGACTCGTGAAGTTGTATTGAGCACAGATCTTGCTCCAGAAACTCCTGCTTATGATATTCAAATTGCATGTGGTACAGGTTTACAAGCAGCATTTGTCGTTGCCAACAAAATTGCCCTTGGTCAAATCGACGTAGGTATTGCAGGTGGTGTAGATACCACTTCTGATGCGCCAATTGCTGTAGGTGATGGTTTACGTAAAGTTTTACTTGAGCTTAATGTTGCTAAAACTGGTAAAGACCGCCTTAAAGCTTTAACAAAAATTGATTTTAAAAAGCTTCTTGATGCACCAAGCAATGGTGAACCACGTACTGGCCTTTCAATGGGTGAGCACCAAGCAATCACTGCATTAGAATGGGGCATCACTCGTGAAGCACAAGACGAACTAGCTGCAAGCAGCCATCAAAAACTTGCTGCTGCTTATGATCGCGGTTTCTTTGATGACTTAATGACTCCATTCTTAGGTCTTAACCGTGACAACAACTTACGTCCGGACAGTACAGTTGAAAAACTTGCTAAGTTAAAACCAGTTTTCGGTAAAGGCGAAACTGCAACAATGACTGCAGGTAACTCAACTCCGTTAACTGACGGTGCGTCTGTGGTATTGCTTGCTTCTGAAGAATGGGCAAAAGAAAACGGACATGAAGTTTTAGCTTATCTTTCTTTCTCAGAAACAGCAGCTGTTGACTTCATTGGTAAGAACGGTCCTAAAGAAGGCTTATTGATGGCTCCTGCTTATGCAGTACCTCGTATGCTTAAGCGTGCTAACCTTAAACTGCAAGACTTCGATTTCTACGAAATCCATGAAGCATTTGCATCTCAAGTACTCTCTACTTTAAAAGCTTGGGAAGATGAAAAATTCTGTAAAGAACGTCTTGGCTTAGATGCACCTTTAGGTTCAATTGACCGTTCTAAATTGAACGTAAATGGTTCATCTTTAGGTGCGGGTCACCCATTTGCTGCAACTGGTGGTCGTATCTTGGCTACTGCAGCTAAATTGATTAATGAAAAAGGTTCAGGCCGCGCATTAATCTCGATCTGTACAGCAGGTGGTGAAGGTGTGGTGGCGATTGTAGAAAAATAATTTCTATTTATCGACCTAACAAAATAAGCACCCAGATGGGTGCTTATTTCATTTCAATCTATGTGAATTAATGAAGTGATGCCGCTTTAGCATTTGGGAAAAACTTATCTTCAATATAGTCATAGCACCACTGGAAAATAAAGGTATAAACCAAAATACATAAGGTTAAGCCAATATCTAAAATAAATGCATCAATCACTGTCATCTGCATCATATATGCAATCATTGGAACAGTCGCAATCAGCAAACCACCCTCAAAACCAATCGCATGTAAAATCCGCACAGGGATCGTTCTTTCCCAATTATATTTATGCTCTACTTTTTCGAAATAGTGGTTAAAAATCATATTCCAGAAAACAGAAACCACTGCCATAAACACACCGAGTGTTCCAGTCACTTCCATCGGCATGTCAAAAATAAAACTTAATGCAATCGCAATGATGACCAACAAAATTCCTTCATAACTGATTGCATGAATGAGTCTTCTCTTGGAAATCAACATTTTTAAATACTCAATAATAACTTGGATAATGTGCATTTTATTTTTATAATTTTGATTAATCCAATCAGGTTCTTTCAATTTTTTTGACAGATGAATATTAATCAAGAACAACTTCTCATGTTCCAAGCCGTTATGGAAACAGGTTCATTTTCAGCAGCAGCACGGAAACTCGGTAAAGTCCCCTCTGCTGTGAGCATGTCGATTGCTAATTTAGAAATCGATCTGAACCTGACTTTATTTGAACGCAAAGGGCGCGAACCTACTCCTACAGCCGAAGCACGAGTGCTATATGAAAAGACGGCACAACTATTGATTGAAATGAATCAATGGAAACAGCACGCGCATGCATTAAGTACTGGGCTGGAACCAAATCTTACTATTGTTGTAGTGTCTGAGCTGTTACATACCAATTGGACCGACTATGTTTGTCTACTAGAAAGCCGTTTTCCAGACTTACAAATTAATATTGTGTCTGCCCCTCAAGAAGATGCGCTTCAAATGTTATTAGATGGCTCTGCCCAACTGGCCCTTATGTTTGAACGTGAGCATTTAGACAATAGAGAGCAGTTTGTTGAACTCAAACGTGAAGTCTTAATTCCTGTTATTTCAAAAACCCATCCGCTCGCAAGCCAAGAGCATGTTTCTTATGAGCAGATTTTGGGTACGAGACAAATTGTGGTAGCAAGTCGAGATGAAACCTTAAAACCCGAATTATTATTTTCAAAACATTACTGGCGTACAGATAACCACCACTCTGCGTGCTTAATGATTTTACGTAATTTGGGTTGGGGAGTACTGCCGCAAGAGATGTTTAAAGAAAACCCTGAGTTAAACAACAAGCTTAAAGCATTAGATGTATTTGATTTTACACCGCGCTTTGAATATTACGTTGATTTGGTCTGGAGTCGTGAAAGTGAACTCGGCGCTGCTGCACGCTTCCTGATTGACTATATTCGTAATAAGCGAATGCAGCAGGTTCCTTAAAATAATTTCAATTTAGATGCAGAACATAAACGTTTTTCTTTGAAACATAACAATTGATATATCGACAGTATGGATAGAGTTTGTGCTATAAAGAAAACATAAGATTTATTACTGAAGATGTTGAATATCAATGACTCATACAGCACTTGACCAATTAAAAACATTAACGACCGTTGTTGCTGACAGTAGCGACCTTGATGCTATTCGTAAATTTCGTCCCTTAGATGCTACAACGAATCCTTCATTGATTACTGCGGCAGCAGAACAACCAGAAAGTAAAGAGCTCATTGAAGATGCTTATTATCAAGCCAAAGAAGAAGGCTATAAAAATGATGAGCTGATCGAAAGAACCATTGATATTTTAACCGTAAAATTTGGTGTAGAAATTTTAAAACTCATTGAAGGCCGAGTTTCAACAGAGGTTGATGCTGCCCTTTCATACGACACTGAAGCAACCATTCAAAAAGCACATGAATTATGTGAACTTTACAAAGGTTATGGTATTGATCAGTCACGTATTCTTATTAAAATTGCGTCGACTTGGGAAGGTATTCAGGCTGCTAAAGTACTCGAAGCTGAAGGTATTGCCTGTAACCTCACTCTTCTTTTCGGTTTACACCAAGCTCAGGCATGTGCAGATGCGAAAGTGACTTTAATTTCACCATTTGTCGGCCGTATCTTAGACTGGTACAAAAAAGCTGAAGGTGTCGACTCTTACCCAATCGAAAAAGACCCAGGCGTAGTTTCAGTTAAGAAAATTTATACCTATTACAAACAGCAAAATATTCCAACTCAAGTGATGGGTGCGAGCTTCCGTAGTATCGATCAAGTGCTTGGCCTTGCAGGATGTGACTTGCTAACAATTTCGCCGGGACTACTTACTCAACTTGAGCAAGATACACGTGCTGTTAAAGCTGCACTTGATGCAACTCAAGCAAAACAAGCAGAAGCGATTATTAGACCTGCTCAGAACGAACAAAGTTTTAAAGACGAACTCAATCATGACTTAATGGCTTTCCAACTTTTACAAGGTGGTGTTGATGGCTTCATTAAAGCGCGAGATCAATTAAGCCTTTTGTTACGTCAATCCTTTGGAATTGATGCAGAAATTAAATCTTAAAAAACTGCACTTTTCATACAAAATTACCGATTTTTGTTATCATGACAAAAATCGGTTTTTTATTGAGTTTCTCGTGTTCGGCATAACAGATCTAACAACATATATTATTGGTACACTCCTAATTGTGTTATTACCCGGACCCAATTCCCTTTATGTGATGTCAATTGCTTCACGCTATGGTATTAAAACTGGATATATGGGTGCACTTGGTATTTTTACTGGTGATCTTATTTTAATGCTATGTACCGTATTAGGTGCCGCTTCTTTATTAAAAGCATTCCCTTGGGTTTTTATTATTCTTAAACTCGTTGGTGCACTTTATCTGTCCTATTTAGGGTTTAAACTTTTACAAGGCAGTATTCAACGCTGGAAATTACGTAATCAACCACAAGCTGAAATGGCTGATTTACCTACTTTAGATAAAATTCACCCTTACAAAACTGCCTTAAGTATTAGTTTACTTAACCCTAAAGCAATTTTATTTTTCTTATCTTTCTTTGTTCAGTTTATTAATCCAGATTATGCTTATCCAGCTTTAAGTTTTTTAATCTTAGCGGTAATTTTACAAATTATTAGTTTTAGCTATTTAACAGCGCTCATTTTCTCTGGAATTAAACTCTCAGCATTTTTTAAGCAAAATCATAAAATTGCAGCAAGCGGAATTTTCTTAGTGGGTATTTTATTTTTTGGGTTCGGTTTAAAGCTGGCCACTTCAACCATGTAATTTACTAAGGCAATAAAGTTAAAACTTATTAAATTATTAAAATGCCAGCATGCCATCTGTTTTGACTTCATTAAGTACAAAGAATGTTCTCACCTGCCTTACTCCCGGTAAGGCAATAATTTTTTCACTATGAAATCGGTTAAAAGCAGCTAAGTCTTTAACACGAATTTTTAGAAAATAATCGACTTCTCCGGCAACTAGATAACACTCTAGAACATTCTCCAAATCACCTGCGGCTTGTTCAAAAGCTTGAAAGCTATCCGGTGTTGAACGGTCCAGCACTACCCCAACCAAAACGATGGTCTCACGCTGCACCAGACTTGGATTGATTCGAGCACGAACATCTAAGATGGCTCCAATTTTAAAAAGACGTTGCGTATGATTCCAACATGACGAGGTACTAATACCAACAAGTTTTGCTAGTTCAGCATTACTTAAGCGTCCATTTTCTTGTAAACAACGCATAATTTTCAGCTCAAGCGGTGTCAAATTTTCAGCTTGCTCATTCATAAAAATAATATCCAAATTTAATTACTTATTATGAAATAAATAATAGCATTTAGAACCATATAAAAAATATTATTTCATTTTTACACCCAAAATAGGAAGCACCTTCTTTAAAAAAATTGTTAGATTTATCTGGCTGAAAATATAGGCAGAAACATATTAATTTTTCAGGGACTTAGAATATTTAGCCATGCAAAAGATTCTTCAAGATTTTTCTATTCCAGCCGTATTCGCGGGTTTCATTACCTTTCTAATTGGTATTAGTGTTTCGGCTATTTTAGTGATTCAGGCAGCCCAAGCTTTAAATGCTTCACCTGAACAAATCACCTCATGGTTTTGGGCTTTAGGTTTGGGTCTTGGTTTATCAGGACTCATCCTTTCTTGGAAATTTAAATACCCTGTAGCAACAGCTTGGTCTACTGCCGGTCTCGCTCTAATTATTGCAACTGGCGGTGGATATAGCATAAATGAAGCAATTGGTTCTTTTTTAGTTGTTGGTGTACTGACTGCGGTTTTAGGTTTTTCAGGAATATTTCAAAAGGCGCTTTCATATATTCCTCAAAGCTTGACCAGTGCCATGCTTGCAGGCGTTTTACTCAAATTTGGTATTTCACTTTTCGCAAGTTTGCAAAATGATTGGGCATTCGTTTTATCTTTACTCGTCATTTATATCATTACCAAAAGATTATGGCCGCGTTATAGCATCGTGTTCACAGCACTTGCTGGTGTTGTGCTCTGCCCTGTGTTTTTAGACTTTCATATGCCTACACTTCACTGGTCTTTGGCTAAACCTGTTTGGATTAGTCCTGTGTTTAGCTGGTCAGCAGTTTTAGGCTTAGCGCTACCACTGTTTGTGATTAGTATGGCTTCACAGTATTTACCTGGTATTGCCATGATTAAAAGTTATGGCTATAAACCACATGTCAATCAACTTATTGGCTGGACTGGTTTAACCCAAGTTTTGCTTGCGCCTTTTGGTTGTTATAGCGTCAATATTGCCGCGATCAGTGCGGCTGTATGCCTTGATGATCAAGTTCATCCTGACCCAAGTAAACGCTATATTGCTGGCATAAGCTCTGGTTTTTTCTATGCATTGATGGGACTCTTTGCAGCAACACTGACAAGCTTACTCATGTCCTTTCCTCATATTTTTATTGTAGCTTTAGCAGGTATTGCATTACTTGGCACCATTAGCCATAACATTGCGCTTGCCTTTGGCCCAATTGAAGACCGTGAAGCAGCACTATTTACCTTTTTATGTAGTGCTTCGGGTATTCAATTTTTCGGTATTGGTTCGGCATTTTGGGGACTAATTGTCGGTATTATTGTATTTGTAGTCCTTAAATTTAAGGTTAAAAAATAACACCTACAATAGAAACTTTGCGCTTAACCATTTAGAGCATTTCATAAACAATTAAGTGCAAAGTCTCATTAAATTAATTAATTGCGTTTTTATCCCAAAAAGCCTGTCTTATTTGTGGCATCGCATTTAAGTGGTTAATAATATGCTGCGCTTCTTCCGCTTCAATTGAAGTCGCAATTAAGGTCACTTCTATTTCAACCTCTTTCTCTCCAAAAGGTGTTACATCAATGTCTTTGGGAGGGTAATTGTGGTGTTTCAACGTTAGATTTAATTCATCCATAACTACTTTGCTCTGACTTCGGTCACAGATAATATAAATTACATGTAAAACCTCTGTATCATCGTCTAATGGACGACGATCAATGATATGAACAATCGGTCTTAACAACGTATTGGCAGATAAAATAAAAGCTGTTGCCAGTATGGCTTCAATAATTAAGTCAGAACCCGCAGCAGCCCCTACCGCAGCAGAACACCACAAAGTTGCTGCGGTATTTAAGCCATGGATGTTACCTTCTTGACGCATAATTACACCTGCGCCCAAGAAACCAATACCCGAAACCACATAAGCAATGACCCGAACAGCGCCATCTGCTCCAGTAAGATTTGTTGCAACATCCACAAAGATTGCAGCACCTACAGCGACCAGCACATTGGTCCGAAGACCAGCAGTCCGTTGCCTATATTGCCGTTCAAATCCAATTAAAGCTCCTAAAATAAAAGCAACTGAAAGACTAATTAATGTATCAATAATATTGGATAAATCTGCATGTTGTAGAAATTGCAACTTCATCTTGCACCTATAATTTTATTGCCAGCCGTAACGGCGGATATAGATTTTTTTCACCCATTGAGTAATACACATATAAGCAATTAAAATTAAAGGCAAATATAAGAAATAACTTAATGGTAAAGCTTGCAGTTTTAAATAACTTGCTAAAGGGCCCATTGGTAAGAAAATACCAATACACATAATCACTACTGTCATGACTAACAATGGGGTTGCAGCACGACTCTGAATAAATGGAATCTTAGACGTACGGATCATATGCACAATTAACGTTTGAGTGAGTAACCCCACTACAAACCAGCCAGACTGGAATAAAGTCTGATGTTCAGGTGTATTTGCCGAAAACACAAACCACATTAAACAAAAAGTGATAATGTCAAAAATAGAGCTAATCGGTCCAAACACCACCATGAAACGGCCAACTTCTTCAGGTTGCCAACGCTGCGGTTTTGCAATTAACTCTTCATCAACGTTGTCAAATGGAATCACGATTTGTGACACATCATAAAGTAAGTTTTGAATGAGTAAGTGAATAGGCAGCATTGGTAAAAATGGAATAAAAGCACTCGCAATTAATACCGAAAAAACATTACCGAAATTTGAACTTGCCGTCATTTTGATATATTTCAACATATTGGCAAAAGTTCTACGGCCTTCAATTACACCTTTTTCAAGTACCATCAAGCTTTTTTCAAGCAAGATTAAATCTGCTGATTCTTTAGCAATATCTACTGCCGTATCTACTGAAATACCAATATCGGCAGCGCGTATAGCCGCGGCATCATTAATACCGTCTCCCAAGAAACCAACCACATGACCGTTGGCTTTTAACTGCTCAACAATACGTTCTTTATGTACAGGGCTAAGCTTTGCAAAAATATGGTATTGCTCTACTGCTCTTTTGAGCTGCTCATCGGTTAAGGTTTCAATTACACCGCCCAATAGAACTTGATCATAGTTCAGACCAATTTCTCGGCACACTTTTTGAGTGACAAACTCATTATCACCAGTAAGTACTTTTACGGTTACACCATGAGCATGCAAACTTTGTACTGCTTCTCGAGCAGACTCTTTAGGTGGATCAAGAAATGCGACGTAACCAATTAAAATTAAATCACTTTCATCAACAACCGAATAATTTTCCTGATTATTATCAAACTCACGATACCCTACAGCAACAACACGTAAGCCATCTCGGTTATAACGTTGAGTTAATGCTTCAATTGCGACTTCACGTTGCTTTGTTAAAGGCTCTACTTTGCCATTTACCTCGACATAACGGCAAACCTTTAACATTTCCTCAACTGCGCCCTTGGTAATCATACGCACTTTTTCTTGAGGGGTTTTTACAACAACCGACATACGGCGGCGATCAAAATCAAAAGGAACTTCATCTAACTTCTTATAACGTAACTTTTGAGTTTTGATCTGATCATCAACAGCTTCTAACACTGCCACATCAAGCAAATTTTTCAAACCTGTTTGATAGTAACTATTTAAAAATGCTTGCATGAGTACAAAGTCTGATTTTTCCCCATGAACATCAATATGTTGAGATAAAAAGATTTTGTCTTGAGTTAGCGTTCCAGTTTTATCGGTACATAAAACATCCATTGCACCAAAGTTTTGGATCGCATCTAGACGTTTAACGATTACTTTCTTTTTAGATAAGAAAACCGCACCCTTGGCTAAAGTTGAAGTCACAATCATCGGTAGCATTTCTGGAGTAAGACCAACAGCAACCGATAATGCAAATAAAAATGCCTCTGTCCAATCACCTTTAGTGAAACCATTAATAAAAAGTACAACAGGTGCCATCACCAACATGAAACGAATAAGTAACCAACTGACTTTGTTGACACCCATTTGAAATGCCGTGTTACTTCGATCAGTAGCCGTAACTCGGTGAGCAAGTGCACCAAAATATGTTTGAATACCCGTACTTAAAACAACTGCCTGAGCCGAACCAGAAACAATATTGGTCCCCATAAATACAATGTTATCTAGCTCTAAAGCACTCGTTTCTTCGAGATTTTTCTGCAATGGAAATTTCTCGACAGGCATTGATTCACCAGTCATTGCAGCTTGAGAGACAAACAAATCTTTCGCATTTAAAATTCTGCAATCAGCAGGAATCATGTCACCTGCAGATAATAAAATCACATCACCTGGCACCAAATATTGAATTGGCATTTCAAATTGGTGATTGGTTTGGTTTTTAATATCAATGCCATAACGCTCATGCATAAGCTCTAAATCTTCTGCACTAACTTGATGACGCAGTACTGTAGCGGTATTACTTACCATTGCCTTTAAAGCATCTGCAGCTTGATTTGATTTTGCTTCTTGCCAATAACGAAGTAACGTCGAGAGAATAACCATCACGCTAATAATGGTTGAACCCGTTAAATCATCGGTAAAAAAAGCAATTAATGCCAAAAGGCTAAGCAAAATATTGAACGGATTGCGGTAGCAATACCAAAGATGTTGCCACCAAGTTAATGGCTTCTCATGAGTGATCTCATTAAGCCCCACTGCCATTTGCTGGGTATGTGCTTGTTCTTCTGTAAGCCCTGTGTAATGAGTATCGAATTGTTTTAATAAATCACTTGATTGGGCTCTTGATGCATCGAGCAAACGCATAGATAAATTTTTGCTAATTTCTTGAGCATAGCTAGATTGATGTAGCTCTTTAAAAGATCGATTACGACCAAAAAAACGCATCAAATGAAATCTTTGTAAAAATGCTGTGAAGAGTCGTTGCCAGAATTTCATCGCGAAATCCTCCATTTTTTAGGCGTACAAAGCTCTCGACCTTATTGATAAATAAAGTCTATAAAAATTTAAAATTTAGAAAGGAATCGGAGATCGTAGAGTTACGATGAAGAAGAGAAAATTAGCCCAAAGCCGAACCAACGCTGACGGAAAGTCGCGGGCTTGAACATAGCTCGAATACTTTGAATCGTATGAGACGAATTATTTACCAAAATTGAATTTTGGTAGTTATAGCAGTGTGTGGAAGCATATAAGAACATTGGCTTCTCCCCATTTCTAGCGAGAAACTAAATAGATAAGTGCTTGAAGTACTTAATTACAAAAAATAATTTGTATAGGTTTAATCTAATTTTTTACAAAGCTATCTCATTGCAAGATAGCCCTTCCTAATGGTTATCTTGCTCAGTATTGGCTTTGGTTTAATTGATAATTAAACTCGAACCTCGAACAACTACCCATTTAGGATCTCCATTAAATAAACTCGCGGCAAGTATATGTTTTACTCTATAACACACAAGAATTTTTTTGTAATTTTTTATTAACAAAATTCCAGCTTAAAATCACAGCTCTTTGACTACCACAGTTTTCGCCATTTTGTCATGCCAGCCTTGTTTTTTAGGATCAAATGCCACCCAAATAAGACCAATACAAAATACTAAGATGGATGGAATATATCCAATATAACGAATGATGGATTGCATCAAAGTTAACTTATTACCCGTTTTTTCATCGAGAACTTTTAAACGCATAAGGCGTTTACCTGGTGTACCTGCAAAGTAGAGCCAACATAAAACGGTATATAAAAATGGAAAAGCATAATTTACAATCAGATCAAACCAATAGTTTTGCGGTTTACTACTCATTCCTGTCGCAAATATCAGATCATAATCTCCACGATAAAAAACCCATGCAGCTGGAATAATTGCTAAAAAGAGAATAAGTGTATCAATAATCATTGCACCAAATCGTAACCAGAACCCTGCATATTCGTATTTATAGCTCATGCGTACACCTCTGTTTTGTTATCGTTTGCCTTATACTAAAGAGACAACTTCATTTTACTTTAATCCTAAAGGAAATCTTTTTATTTTTAAATACTTGAAATAATTTTTAATTTTCTATTTTACTTAGAATTGTAATAAGTACTGTTGAGTACCAATAAATTATAACAGCATATATAATATTTAAGTATTTTATATACACCTCACTCTAGATGAGGTGGTTTAATTATTTTTATTGAATTAATAATATATAACGGCTGATTATTTCCAAAACAAAACATCAATTTTAAATTCTTTCTTCAATAGTAATGCAGCACAGATTAGTCCTAAACCAATAATTATCAAAAAGAAGCTTAAAGTTAATACACCTCCTAGTATAGATAAAACACCTAGAATAGTGAGTAGATAAAATAAAATTATAATTAACTTAAACATTTAGTTTATTCAACCATTTACGATAAAATCAACTCATTCTAGCGCTTTTAGCAATAAATACTGTTCTCAAATGTTGAATACACACCTTCTTTGTATTAACTCAAAAACAATATGTTAATAATTCTTGCTAAATGTTAATAATAAAAAATAAACTGTGACAAATATCACAATTATAATTTATTTAACTTCAAAATAGTGCTTTTCAGTAATAAGTTTTATTTTCAGATTTTTATATAAACGATCTTTTGAATTTTCCAGTGAAGGTACTACTTTTTCAGCAAACTTATCGTCCGCCATAAGTCTTGCATAAGTTTTATATCCAATTACTAATTTTTCCGGTTCTTTACCTGTTTGGCGAAATTCTTCAATAAGTTTACTTACTTTCTTTGCTGTTAAATCTGCCATTCTTATACTCCCCCACTCAATATACTATTTGGTTATACGAGTTCTGTATGACAAAAATATGAAAAGTAATTTATTGTAAAGTTCATCTAAAAAATAAAATTTACACTCTACTCTATATCGATCAAGCAATTTCATTTTAAAAGCAATAAAAATCAATTATATATTTCATTTTTATTTAATTTAATGACAACTTAATTGAATTGATTTCTACCTTTAAACAAATGTGTTAATCTTTAAGTAAGAAAAGCTTCATACATATAACAACTTGTAAATAAGAGGAATAACATTATGAATTATCAACATATTATTGTACCTGTGGATGGTTCCGAGATTTCTTTGGCAGCAGCCCGACAAGCTGCCCATATTGCTAAAGCTTTTGGTAGTAAACTTACAGCAATTAGTCTTGTTGCAGTAGATCCATTTAGTGGTGTTGATTTTTATTACATCTCTCCTGTTGTAAAAGATTATTTTGTTGAAGCGCGTGCGAATGCTGAAAAAACGCTTGCCAAGGTAAAAGCCTTATGTGCTGAAGAAGGCGTTGATATTGATACACAAATTATTCAAGGTGAAATCTCATCTGATGGCATTTTAAAAGCTGTAGAAGACTTAAAATCAGATCTGATCGTTATTGGTTCTCATGGTCGCAAAGGTTTCCAAAAACTTATTTTAGGTAGTTTTGCACAAGATGTTCTAAACAGCACTAAAATCCAAGTTTTGGTGGTAAAAGAATAATTGCTTAGGCAAATAAAAGCCTAATCTAGTGATTAGGCTTTTCATCATAAAAAAATGCATAAGTTTTACACAGCTTAAAAACCGTTATAAACTATTAGTCTCTTCCCCCTTCTATTTTGTGAGTCACGCCAATGAAGTAAGTCTTTTTTCTCATCAATTTTCTCTTTTTTGATGTGCAAAATAGACTATTTTTAGTGACTTAACGTCTTTATTTAAAGCTTAACTTTCCTATTTTGTACATCCTGTATTTATGAGGTTTTTTATGACTCAGCAGGCATGTGTAGTATCGCAGCTCACTTTAGAATTTCCTTCAAAAGTGATGTTTAAAGAACTAGATTTTTCACTTGAGCATCATCAAGTATCAGCTTTAATTGGCCGTAATGGTCAAGGTAAGTCTTTACTTATGCAATTGCTCCAAGAGATTTCACCCACCAAAGAAATGCACATTAGTGGTCAAATTACTTGGCTGTCTAAGCATGCGTATTTAGCTCAATTAACGCGCCTTTCTTCATCCACCATTGCAGAAGCTTTAGAGATTGACCATCTTTATAAAGCTTTGCAAAGAATAGAACAAGGCGAAGCTGAATTCGATGATTATGATTTATTAGAAGGCAATTGGGATCTCCCTTCTATTTGGGAAGCCTTATTGCGATCGGCTCACTTACCAACCGATTTAAACTTTCCGGTGAAACAATTAAGTGAAGGACAAAAAACCAAGTTAGCGTTAGCAGCATTATTTTTAAAAACCGACCACTATCTATTACTTGATGAACCAAGTAACCATCTCGACCAAGATGCTAGACAGTGGTTAATTCATCACCTCAAGAAACATCCGGCGGGTGCTCTTATCATTAGCCATGATCTAACTTTGTTAAATGAAGTGGACCATATTTATCACTTAAATGAACATGGCTTACAGCACACTACAGGAAACTATGAAATTTTTTATGAGCAATATCAAACACGAGTTGAGGCTTTAGAACAGTCTGTACATCAACATCAACGTGAAGTTAAGCACATGAAGCAGAAGCAACATGATGTTTTAATGAAAGCACAAAAACGTGAGCGTGCTGGCAACAAACTTCGTGATTCAAACTCACAAGCTAAAATTTTACTCGACTTTAAAAAAGAACAGGCTGGACAAAGTTTAGGAGCAATCCAGTCTCAACATCACCGTCAAATTGAGCAAAGCCAGCAGGATTTGAAAAATAAAAAATCACTTCTGGAAACTGTTAAACCTCAACAATTTATATTCCCCTCTTTTCAAAAACGTTTAGGAGAAATTCTTAGAGTTCATGACTTAAAACTCCACTATGGAACACAGCAACCCATCAATTTTGCCCTCAAAGCTTCTCAAAAAACTCACTTAGTTGGTCGTAATGGTGTCGGTAAATCAACCTTGCTTAAACAGATTGTTCAATCTGCTGTAGCGCCTACAGATGAAATTAGCCTATTTGTAAATTGCTTCTATCTAGATCAGAACTTCAGCTTTTTGTTAGACCATCTCTCTGCTGTTGAGAATTTAAGAAATATTAATCCTGATATTTCTGAGTTAGAGTGGAGAAATCTATTAGGTCAGCTTAGGCTTCGTGGTGAAAAAGGGACTTATCCATTAGCTCAACTGAGTGGTGGTGAGAAGTTAAAAGTCGCATTGTTAGGTTTAAGTCATGCAGAGACTATGCCTGAACTTTTATTACTCGATGAACCAGAAAATCATCTGGATATTGAATCAAGAGAGCTATTTGCAAATGCTATTTCTAGCTATGAAGGTGCTGTGTTATTAGTCTCTCATGATTTAGCTTTTGTTGAAAAGTGCGGAATTCATGAGTCAATTTATTTAAATTAATATTTTTTAATCTCCTATAAAAGCTCTAATTATTAGAGCTTTTATATAGATGGCCTTAATTAGTATTTTATATTTTTATTATTCACTATTTGAAGATCTAAATTAAATGATACGGTTCTATTTTTTCGTGCACTATTTCTCATTTGATAAACTTGAATAATATAGTCACCATCAACGGGTAGTATTACTTCTCCTGAAGAGCCTGTAGTCGAGCCTACCAATAATGCCTTATCTTTGCCTGGCTTTTGACCTGGAGCAAAAACATTAATATAAGCTAAGTTACTATAACTATTAATGTTAAATTTTAAAACCTGACCACTTTTTGCAAAAACTCGATACCTTACATCATCATAGCCCTGAAATTTCCCTGTTAAAGTTGTTTGATCAGAACCTTTTAAAAAGCTTACTTTGGTTTCAACATTTTTAGCAACAACAGTTAATGGTAAAGTTGCAATTAATCCTGTTAATAATAAAATTTTAATATTTTTTTTCATTTTTAACCCTCAAAATTCTTTTAAATAATTATAAAAAAGATACTTTTTATTAAATTTTACTTTATGTATAAATTTGATGAGTAACGTTTGAGTTTGTAAGTCTTTTAATAGTTGTTCAAAAAATATATGTCATGAAACTTTAACTTGCCAGCTTATAAAAACCGCCTTAGAATCCGCGCAACGAATTTTTAGGGGCTTCATTGTGAGTACTTGCTCGATTGATAAGAATAAATCATCGACTCAGATTTAAGTATCCACTAAAGCCCACTGGCTCTCTTGTGGATTTAAGAGAGTCCTTCCCTTTTGCTTTATTTCTTATTTATCAGTTGTTTTAAAAAAACAAGTAAATACTTACATATGCTCCTTGTTGTTTTGGAGTCATCCATGCTATTTCTTAATTTTAAAAAATCTATTGTTTTTTTTAGCACTTGCTTGGCATTTATTTGTAGCTATGCTGGACGACCAATGGTCGTTGATGATGCTTCTTTAGTCCCAGCCCATTCTTGTCAACTTGACTCATGGATGCAGAATAACCCTAAAGATAAGGAATATTGGGTTATTCCTTCTTGCAATGTTGGTGGCAATTTTGAGTTTGGTGTAGGTTTGGGGCGTCATTTTTCTGATGAGGCAGGTAATATCACTTATACGACTGTTCAAGGGAAAACGCTTATAAAACCACTTGAGACCAATAACTGGGGAATTGGTGTTTCATTTTCTAGCCAAATTAATAACAACCACACTTCTGAAAAAGATTGGACTGTGAATGTGCCCTTAAGTATTTCTATGTTGGATGACCATTTCTTATTGCATACTAATGTGGGGTGGCTTAGAGAACACACCACTCACCGCGAGCAAACTACTTGGGGTGTGGGTACAGAAACATTCATTACAAAACCCTTAACGGTTACTGCTGAAGTGTATGGAAATGATCGAAGTGATTCATTTTATCAAACCGGTATTAAATATATGTTGTACAGAGAAAATATACAGTTCAACGCAAGTTACGGTAACCGTTTAAATCAGACTAAAGATGACTCATTTTTTTCAGTCGGTTTAGTGTTTGTGAGTAATCCATTTTTTAAATGAAAATAAGATTAAAAAAGCCCATCTATTGATGGGCTTTTTTAGTTTTATGAGTCTTTATCTAATGAGTGCGGCGTTGTGGTTTTATCTTGCTGTTTGGTATCGTTCTCGCCTTGGCATGCCGCAACAGAGACTGAAATAATTGCTGCTAAACCTAGGGTAGCTATAATTTTAGTCATGTCTTACCTCATATAGTTTCCATTGATTAGGTTATAAATACTGACTATCCATATTACGATCAGCATAGGTTTATAGACTTTTTTGTACTTCTCGCATAGAAATGTAAATTAGAATGGAGCACACATAATTAAAGCATTGATAATTAAATAGCAGCAGTTTTAGAGATGAGAGGGATACTTAACTAGTTTTCGCTCATTACTTTAATTATCACTCTTAGAAGTAAGCTTTTGTTAATTGTAGGAAACACAAAAATCTAACCGATCATGCTGTTGCTTAAAGCATGTCCATGAATCTTTTTCAGGTACTTCAATAATCTTTTTAGTTTTAAAATCACGATAATAAATAGTCGCATCTTTTAAATTCGATAAATTACTTCCCACAGAAATACATGAATCCTCATGAGAACAAATATTTGATTCTTTTATAAATACTTTGCTATATGGAAAAGTTAATCTTTCAAAGTTAGAACTTAAGTTATTCGTAGAAGAGAGTAAGCAAGTCTCAGTACTATTTTTACCATTCACAATAAAACAGCTTTTACTGACTTCGAAGGGCTCTTGAGCGAATGTACCCGTAGCATAAGGCAATAAAAATAATGTAATAAGGCGCTTCATGTTCTTTCTCACTATGCAACATTTAGTCTAAAACTGCCTATAAATATTCAGACTACATCTAATTTAGCTGTCTATAATACCTCTATTAAGTTTAGTTAAATATTTACTATTTGATAAATTTTACAAAATATTTAAAATTAACTTATAGACTATGTTTTCATTTTAAAAACTATTCATCTAAAACCTTCCAATTTGTTCCAATCTGTGCCAAAGCTGGTAACTCATCACTATTAAAAACATTACAATTATCATCAACAGCAAATCGATAGATGGGTATTGAATCTGCTTGTGTTTTCTTAAAAAAACTGAAATCTTCGGTAATATGTATTAGGTCTGCCGACCGATTATTCCCGGCTATTTTGTTTACTCCTGCACCGGATGGTATATGTATGTAACTTTCACAAGTTATTTCAACACTGCTTCCATCCAAATCTTGATATGAACATTTCATGTTTTAGTCCTTCTATAATTTATATATGTGTAGAAAAACTTAACATGCTATACAGATAAGTTATGGATTTTTTTATGATCTAATTGTTTAAGTATGTAATGTATATCGTATTGAAAATAAAAAAATTCCTTTTAAAAAGCACCGTTATCGGTGCTTATAGTTATTTACACTTTCCATTAGGACCATTTATTTCTTCTTTTAAAGAATCAATATCCATTTGAATTAACTCTTTATCAGCAGCTACTACTAGACCAGATCTTTTCATGAAAGTTTTATATTCTTTAAATCTAGAAATAAGAAATTCATTATATTTTAATTCGGATTGCATATAGCTACATTCTATTGAATCTAGCTTTTTCCTTTGCGAACTGGTTAAATTTTTATTCGCATTCTTTTTGATAAAAGCATCTCTTTGTGCTTGAACTATATGGAATTTTTCTAAAAGACTATAATATTCATCTTCAAAGCTTGTGTTTGGTGCCGCCGTAGTGTTAGTACAAATAAGTAAACCCAAGATAAAAAATCGTAATTTCATAATATGTAATATTCGCTTATGATAATTAAAAAGTGCATATTATAAGACTGTCACCATCAAATAAAGTAAATAAATTATATAAAAGAAAACCGCCCCAGAAGGCGGTTGCTGAAATTTATCAGCAATTATAAAATTGCGGTGGACACACACTTTTATAGGTTTTAAACCAGATTTATTTTTTTATTATTTTTTTTATACTCTTCGGAATTAAAATAGTTCACTATCATCTTGGCATTTTCTTCTGATACTGCCTTTTTACTTTCAAGTACGGATTGAGTTTCTTTTTTAGTATTAAAGTCAGCAGGTACAATACTTGAAAGTGGTGGAAGTTTTGGCTGACCACCTGTTGTAATTCTTTCAATAAAGCTTGCTAACCACATAATATATTCACCCTTATTTTTATATTTAGGCATTAAGCTCATGTCGAGTTTAATTGAACATTCATTTAAGGGTTTACTTAGACATTCTTCAAAGTCTATAAAATTATATTTGAGTTTACAGGGGGTTCCCTTTATCTCTTTTCGAATAATGCTGACCAAATTATTTAATTGTTCAATCAGGTTATCAGAGAACAATTTATCTTCTTCGAATTTTTTATACACCTTCTCGGCGATTATTAGAAATTTTGGCATGGTTCCTTCCCTCTTATTCTGACTTTGGTGATTGATCAGATTTTTAGGGAAGTATGATGGATATATTATTGCAGTATGTAAGTGTTGAAATGCCAAATGTAATCAATAAGAGGGTTGTGAAACTGCCTTCCATAATAAACCACAGCAATTAAATAAAGTGCAAAATTCGTCGCATTTTATGTGCGGAAAGATTTTATAGTTGGTAATAATTTTCTGAAAAAAATTAAGCTCATCAATAATATTATTTGACTTATATTTTTTGTGGTGTCTTATCTAAAAATAGAATATAGAAATTTTTGAATTATTTTTTTATTTGCTGCCTTGCTGAATAACGAGTTTTTAGTCAAGGGACTGAAAAGTTAACCGTGTCTTCAGCAAGGTCTTCTATAATTTATGTTTTAGCTTGATGGTACTCATGCACCGCTTAAAGCTGCTTCAAACATTTCAATTATTGCTTTGGCTCCTTCAGCCTTTTGCCTTGCGTCTTGATCGTCAAAGATAATGGTTTCGTCATTTAGTTCACTCACATATCGCCGGGCTTCGTCTAGAGCTCTCCTTAGTTTTTGGACTTTGTGTTTGTTTACATCTTTGGCAATGGTTGGCGCATATCCTCCACGTTTTGCGTTTTTAAGTTGTCTAGCTCGGTTCTCTATTGCTGTAGCCATTCAAACACTCCAACTCACCTAACAAATTTTAGTAAAGCAACTTTATTGTTTGTTATTCTTAAACATTTAGTATTTTCTTTGTTCAAAGTGTCAAAATTGTTACTTAAGCCTTACTCCTGAAAAGTTATAGATCGAGTTTGCTTAAAAATTAATCTTTTCAAGTTATGAAACACACATAACTTGGTATAGTCAATTTATACCGCTATTTAATAATAATTTTCCAAAAATAATTATTAATTAATGTATAAAATTATTAAAAGAATGCTATCTATTTGAAAAATCAAGAAAGATAGCATTCTTTTATTTAGTTATTCTACTGTTAGTTTTTGAAAATCATGGCCTGAAGGCGCTTGATACACTCTTAAGCCAAACTCTGGCAATATCGCGATGAGATGATCAAATATATCAGACTGAATTGCTTCATAAGAAACCCACGCCGTAGTATTGGTAAAAGCATAAATTTCTAAAGGTAGACCTTCACTCGTTGGTTGTAATTGACGAACAATAAGAGTTTGGTTTTGAGCAATGCCCTTATGCTGACGTAAATAGAATTCAACATATGCTCTGAATGTCCCAATATTGGTTAAACGTCTTTTGTTATAACGTGACTGACTTCCTAGATGCTTATTGAATTCTTCAATTTCAGATTGCTTGGCATTGAGATACTGATCTAATAATAGAAAATCTTTAAGTTTTTGCTGCTCTTCTTCAGTCATGAAGTGAACGCTAGTTTGATCAATATAAAGAGAACGCTTCATACGGCGACAACCGGCATTACTCATACCACGCCAGTTTTTAAAAGTGTCCGTTACGAGTTTATTGGTTGGAATGGTGGTATAGGTTTTATCAAAGTTCTGGACTGTGACAGTATGCAATGAAATATCAATCACATCACCATCGGCATTTAACGATGGCATTTCAATCCAGTCTCCTATACGTACCATGTCATAAGAAGCAATTTGTACACTCGCGACCAATGACAAAATGGTATTTTGGAATACCAGCATTAATACGGCTGCCATCGCACCGAAGCCAGCCAGTAAGGTAAATACATCCTTTTTAAGGAAGGTACCTAAAATCATCAAACCACAAACAACAAAAATGATGAGTTTAACGAGTTGTAAATAACCTTTAATCGGCTTATTTCTAGACTTTGGATTACGCTGATAGATTAAGTTAAATATATTTAATAATTCACTAATAGTGAGTGCAATAGTCAGGAAAATAAATGCCTGTGCGCCCATCTGTACCAAAGCAATGGCTTTTTCAGATAAGTGTGGAACGGTGGTAATACCATTCATAATCACAATGGCTGGCACAATATTGGCAAATCGCTTAATAACACTATGCTGAGCAAAAACAGATTGATTAAGTGACTTGATTTTAGTCACTAAATGACGGATTCCCCTAACAATAATTCGCTTAGCAATAAAGTTTGCCAACGCAGCAAATAAAATCAAAATTGTGAGTGAAACTATCATTTCTAGCCAAGGATAGTTGCTTAACTCAGCTTGAAGATCACGATAATAATTAAAAAAATCCAAACCCTTACACCTTACAACTTTATTTTCAATAATTTTAAAGTGTTCGTATGTTATAGAATAAGGCTTGTTTACATATGTCGTCATAAATACAACACGTCTATAATACTTAATCGCTAAATTAGATTAATTTTTAGAAAAATGATTCAAGTAGGCAATAAGTAGATTTTCATTTTTAAAATAAGATTAGTTATTCAACACTGCTTTATCTACTTAGCTCCTTCATAAGAAGTGCTCTTTTTATCAAATTACAGCTTTTTTGTTTCAATAAACTTACCTTGGTATGAAGAGTTATGAATGGAAAAACTTTCCTCATCACCTATTTTTCTTCATTTTTTCGTCAACTCACTTATTTTTTCACTGTGATTAATTTTTATAAAATAGTAAGTTCCTGCCTATCTGCTTATATTTAAAAAGTTTATTAATTTAACCTTTTGTAAAATATAGATTTTATTATTCAAAGAATTAGAACAAAAAAATTAGTGAAAATTCCTATAACTCCCCCTGTTTTTTCTTTACAAACAGCAACAATCTTGGAATAAATCGTAATAATAATTTAATTAATAATAATTATCATTTACAACACATAAAAACCTGAGAAGATCTGCCATGATCCATGAAAATATTCTCGAATGCATAGGTAAAACGCCACTATTACAACTATCAAGGCTATTCACGCATCAATCAGTCTCAGTGATTGCGAAAATGGAATTGTTAAACCCAGGAGGAAGTATTAAAGACCGTCCAGCATTATTCATGCTACAGGAAGGCCTGAAATCTGGAGTGATTAATAAAGACAGTCATATTGTTGAAAGTTCATCAGGGAACTTAGCTATTGCACTTGCAATGGCTTGCAAAATATATGGATTAAAATTCACTGCCGTGATTGACCCAAAAATTGCCTCAGCAAATTTACAAATGCTGAAGCTCTACAAAGCCAATATCGAAATGGTTTCTGAGAAAGACCAAAACGGCGGTTACTTAAAAACCCGAATTGACACCGTAAAACGGCTATGCCAACAACTGCCAAATGCGGTTTGGATTAATCAATATGCCAATCCAAACAACTGGAAAAGCCATTACTTTGGTGAAGCAGAAGAAATTTTAAATCAAATTGATCGGAAGATTGATTACCTCGTAATTGGGGCAAGTACCTCCGGCACGATTATGGGCGTATCTCGTCGTCTTAAAGAGAAGTTCCCAGAATTAAAAGTCATCGCGGTCGATATTGTCGGTTCGGTATTGTTCGGTGGCACATCTGGTCCACGTGAAATTCCCGGCATTGGAGCAAGTACTGTCCCACCACTCCTCTCTCCTGATGAAATTGATGATGTCATTTATGTAGATGACTATGAATCGGCACTCGGTTGTAGAGAACTTCTTGAACATGAAGGAATCTTTGCAGGCGGTTCAAGCGGCTCGTCCATTTCAGCCATAAAAAAACTGATTCCAACCATTCCCGAAGGTTCATGCGTCTTAACGCTGCTGCCTGATCGCGGCGACCGCTATCTCGATCTTGTTTATGAAGATGAATGGTTCGAAATGATCAAGAAACGTCACTTCAATCGAAATTTACGACGTCAAGAAAACCTTACTTTACAAAATGTTGTTTAACTTTCTCCTTAGGACATATTCATGAGCAATTTGGCTACCCTTCGCTATTTAAGTCAATCAGATTTATTAAATCTTGGCGCAAATCATAGTAATTCATTTATTGAAGCGATTACTGAAGGTTTAACCCTGCATGCAAATAAACAGTTTGTACAACCCTTAAAACCGTATCTTCGCTGGCAAGGTGCAGACCATATTGCGGACCGTATTATTGCAATGCCTTGCTATTTAGGTGGCAACGACCCGATTGCCGGAATCAAATGGATTGGTTCAAGACAACATAACCCTAAAAAATTCAATATTCCGCGTGCCAGCGCACTGATTGTTTTAAATGATTCAGAAACAAATTATCCGGTTGCAGTGATGGAAGGCAGCCTCATCAGTGCCATGCGAACTGCGGCAATTACGGGTGTTTCTATTAAGTATTTAGCGAAAAAGGACTTTTCAGACATTACCGTAATTGGCTGCGGTCCAATTGCTCAAATGCAGATTAAGACGGTACTTGAGCAATACGCTCAAGTGAAAAAAATACATTTATTTGATGTAAACCCCGAAGCAGCTGAAAAACTCAAAGCATTGTTCTTATCAGAATATCCAAATCTAGAAATTGAAATTCATGACAGTGCTAAGTCTGCAATTGTGCAAGCAGATGTCCTCATTACCTGCACAGTTTCAGATAAGCCTTACATTCCGTTTGAGTGGCTTAAAAAAGGCTGCTTTGTTTCAAACATTTCAATTATGGATATTGAGCCTGAAGTCTTCTTAAAAGTAGACAAAGTGATTGTAGATGACTGGGACCAATCAAACCGAGAAAAGAAAGTCATCAACGTGTTGGTTGAAGATGGCTTGTTCAGTCGTGAAAAACTGCATGCTGAACTTGGCGACATCATTATTGGTCATAAAAACGGCCGTGAACACGAAGATGAAATCATTTTGCTCAACCCAATGGGCATGGCGATTGACGATATTGTCTGCGCGAAGTGGTTCTTCAATGCTGCACAAGAACAAAACGTTGGCACGGTTCTACCGCTTTTATAAGAATAGGAATAACTAAAATGTTAGATCGGATTTACACAGCACAACTACAAAAAACGATAGATGCCCTCTACATGGAGAATTATGGAGATTTTAAAGATCATCTTTCCTATAAAAAGCCTTATCTGGCAATTACTCTCAATGATGAGTTGGAACTCTATTTCAGCTGTTTAAAAGTAGATGGTGTAAATCCTTTCTATGTTACCCAACCCGAAGTTTTGCTTCATAACCTGTTGAGCAATACAACTTCTAAAATTTCTATTTCTGAAGTTTTTAACTATTTAACTCAAGCAACTTGGTGGCCGTCACCACACCATCAAAAAGCGATTGATTATTGGCTAGACAACTTAGTTACGGCTGAAAAAATTCCTCAAATTTTACAGTCAGCACTTTCATTTTCTTCACCTTTAATCAAAAGCGAGTTGCTATCGCTGGTCGCTGATCGTCCATTTCATCCGTTCGCTCACTCAAAAGGTGAACTTGCCCCACTCACAACTCAAAAAGAAATTGAGGTGTATTGGTGGGCATTTAAGAAGGATGACGTCATCAACAATATGAAGTCGATTCCTCACAAAGAGCTTCTGTTATCAGAAGTTGAGGAACGTCTGATTGCTGACAAAATAGCTCAGCTTTCAGATGACTACTTAGCCCTGCCTCTGTTAGAGACTCAACATCGCTATTTAAAGTTTGATGAAAATAAGTACGGCGGTATTGACCTAAACCATGTCACCACAATTGGTTTACCGACTTCTTCTTTAAGAACCCTTATTCACAACGCAAACCCGACTCTGCATTTAAAACTCTCAACCAATGCCAAAACATTAGGTGCAATCCGCTCTATGCCAGGCCGCTATTTAATGAATGGTCATACGGCTTATGATTTTTTAAATGACGTCATTAATGAAACTGCATTAATAAAAAATCGTCTCTTTTTAAGTAACGAAACGCACTGGTGGGTGCTGGGTAAACAAGAGCCGATTGTAAAGAATTTAGGTGTAATTGGTTGCCAAGTCCGACATTTTCCTGACTTTTGCCAAGATAAAAATGTCACGCCAATCACTATGTCAGCTTTAAGCTGTACCTATGTTGACCCTTGGGAAACTTTAGGCATTAAGGGTGACAAATGGACATTACTAAAAGACTTAAGCGTTCATTTTATTCAAACATTCTTAACGCTTTGGGCAAAAGGAATCATGCCTGAATGCCACGGGCAAAACACTATGGTGTGTTATGAAAATAACAAGTTGAAATGCTTTATTTTACGTGACCACGATACCTTAAGAATATGTACCACAGCCATTGAAGAAAATGGTTTTACACCTCCGATTTATACCATTGATACCAGTACACCGAACAATCTTATCTTTACTAAAAATGAAGACTTATTTAATTACTTCATTACATTAGGGCTTCAAATTAACCTCTATCCAATTGCTCTAGCTGCCTTGAAATATACGGATCGTACAGAAAGCGATTTTTGGGAGATGGTTCAAGACATTATTCAAGATTTTGTAGAAACCCAAGCCATTTCAGAACAAACAAAATCGCAAATTCAAACTTATCTTTTCGACAATAAGACTTGGCCATTCAAACAGCTCCTTACGCCTTTACTTGCGCAAGAAAGCGACTCAACAGGCATGCCAAGTAAAATCGGAAGTACGCCGAACCCTTATCACAGCTTATCTGTTTCTAGCTATGAGACCATGGATATCTAAATCATGCGCTCATCTCGCCTAGATCATTTCATTATTTTGCTCTGTCAATTTTTTTCCACTTTTGGGCTCATGGTACTTATTCCGATCATGCCGCTTTATATGGAAAAACTGACAGCGCATATGAGTGCTCCTACTATCTGGGCAGGTTTAGCACTCGCGGCTCCGGCTATTGGCAGCTTATTTACAGCACCGATTGTGGGACACCTATCCGACACATTCGGCCATAAAAAAGCCTTGCTACTTTCTCTGGCAGGTTTCTGTATTTCAATACTGCTCATGGCGAGTGCTCAGCATTTATACCTGTTTATTTTCGCGCGAATTTTACTCGGCTTTTGCGGTCTTTCCGTAATTTTAAATGCCTATGTTTCATATCTTTCCAACGAGCAACAACGTGGTGCCGCTTTTGGGCAACTACAAAGTAGTGTTGCGCTAGCTTGCCTATGTGGTCCCGTGCTCGGCGGGATATTTATGGATCAATGGCGGGTTGAAGTATTACTCAACGCAACAGCATTTGTTGTTGTGACACTCATTGTGATTGCGTCATTTGTATTAACTAATCCCGTTAAAACTGAAACCACAAAAACCAAAGAGAAATCCAAGCTTCCCGCTTTCTTTGATAGAACGATTTTTTCATGGTTAAGCGCCGGCATTTTGGTTCAAGCGGGTGGCTTTGGTTTGGTGTCTTGCTTCGTTTTATACATTAGCGAAATAAGCCAAAGCACTCACTCATCGTTATCTGCCGCGAGTTTAACGGGAACCATTCATGCGCTTTCATGGGGAGCAGCCTTTATTGCTGCGACCTATTGGGGAAAAAGAAATGATGATAAAGGAGACTCTTTTAATAACTTCGTTTACGCATCTTTAATTTGCGGCATCACGATTTTTGCATTGATCTGGGTTTCGAATATCTGGCTAGTTCTTGTATTACGACTCATACAAGGTTTTTGCTTTGCAGCCCTTATTCCTTCGATCTTACACACCATTTCTCTAAAAGCTGGCGCTCAAAGCCAAGGAAAAGTGATTGGTATTTCTAACAGTGCCTTTGTCTTAGGGCAACTTATTGGCCCAATCACCATCACGCTCACCTACTCATTTTTCAATATTACCGCTGCATTAATCTGCACCTCACTATTTTTTATCGGTGCGGGATTAGTGGTGATTTTGAACAAATTCTTAATGGATACAATTTTAAAAGAGGCACAAGAATGAACTCAATTATTACAACAGATGCATGGTCTTATAAACTTTTCGAACAGTACCTGAATACTTTCTTTCGTGAACTCAAAGTGAATCTTGAAAAGCACATTATCCCAGCTCAAGACTCTCCTTTATTCACCCTATATGCAGAGCAACCAGACACGCTATGTTTTGCTTATACATTTCATGCATCTAACACGGTTGCTTATGGCGCAGTTCAGCACTTATCAACTACGGGCTATCACAGATATCAACGTGGTTTTGTTCTGCAAAACTTAAGCAACAATACATTTGACTCGCTCACCGACCCTAAACAGTTAGTGAAGCTGATTACAGATGAACTGAATAGCTTATTTAAAGACAAAAACCAAAATAAGAATTTGTACTCCGATATTGCCAATAGTATCGAGAACACAAAATTCTTTTTAGAAAATAAGCCATCTCAAACAACAGCTAAAGCATTGAGTGGTTTTCAGGCTACTGAACAAGGCATGTTATATGGGCACCCTTTTCATGTGACCTCTAAAGCCAATTTAGGTTTTTCTAAAGAGGACATGAAAAAGTATAGCCCTGAGTTAGGCGCAAGTTTCCAACTCCACTACTTTGCAATTCATTCTTCTTTAATCCAAAAACTGGTCAGCGAGAACGAACCTTCTCACCATATTGAAGATGAAGTTTTAGAAGCTGCAAAAGACCATTTACAAGAGAATTTCACCAATTATGAGCTTATGCCAACACATCCGTGGCAAGCCAATTTCTTACTTCAACATCCATCTTTAAAGAAATATTTAGACAGCCAAGACGTGATCTATCTAGGCGCATTAGGTCAAACCGTATGGCCGACCTCATCTGTTCGTACAGTATGGTTACCTCAATCGAACCTATTCTTAAAACTCTCTATTGATGTTCGAATTACCAGTTTCATTCGTAATAACCCAATGGATGAAATGGAACGTGCCATTGATGCGAGCAAAATTATTATTAATCACAAGATTAATGAGCAATATCCCGACCTTGTGATTCTGCCGGAATTAGAGGCGAAAACAGTCAGAATCCCAGAGCTTGAAAGTTCATTTGGCATTATTTATAGAGCTGGGCTGACTCCTGCTGTACTAGAAAATACCCGAATGCTCGGTGGCTTGGTTGAAGAAAACGAAAACCATGAAATCCCTCTTTTAAGCTTTATTCAGCAAGCGGCACCGAATCAAAACTTACAATCGAACGATGCCAAAGACTTCATTACTTTCTGGTGGAAACAGTACCTTAAAGTTTCGCTTATTCCATTAGTTGAGTTGTTTGCAAACAAAGGCATTAGCGTAGAAGCGCATATGCAAAACAGCTTAATGGAATTTAAAAACGGTTATCCGCATCGCCTTATTCTTCGAGATATGGAAGGCATTAGCATTGTTCCAGAAATGATAGAAGACGACTCATCTATTTCTGAAGATAGTACTGTTTGGTTCTCCCAAAAAGATGCATGGACGTTTTTAAAATATTACCTCGTGATCAATCACATTGCTCATCTCATCAGCGCAATTTCGCGAGTTACGGCTATTGAAGAATTTGAACTTTGGCAAGCCACCCATCTTACCCTCACACAAGAAAACTTTACTGCCAAAGGCAAGCAGTACCGCGACTTATTAATTCATTCACTCACATTACCAATTAAGGCAAATATGTTAAATACGCTCTACCACAGTGGTGGCAATCCTATCTGGATTGAAGTTGAAAACCCTATTTATAAATATCGCGGTGCAGAAGCGCTTTGCCCTCTTCAACCAACACAACAAACCAATTATAAAACCCTTGCGGAAAATCGCGTGATGGGTCAATTACTAGAAGCGCTCATTTTTGAAAATACTTTTAAATACGAGTTTTCTAAAGGTCAAATCAAGTTCTATATTTCCGATACCGTTTTCTATACCTGCGCGGCCAAACGACATTTTAGTTTTAAACGAATTAAGCTAGATCCTTCAAGCTTAACCCGTTCTGATATTACTTTAGGCACTGAAACTCGCCCTAACTTAAAAACGCTACTTGTTGACCTAAAAAATATTATTGAAGCTGACCCAGTTAAATGGCAAAACTTTAATGATGAACTCAACTTAACTTACGTTAAACATGCGCAGACTTTGAGCCAAGTGCCTGCTCAACCTTTAAGAACTTTGCCGTACCTAGAACAAGAGGCACGCATCACCAACGCCCATTTATATCACCCAAGCTTTAAGTCACGTATCGGCTTCGATTTAAAAGAAAACCAGAAATATGCACCCGAGCTTTCTGAAGGTTTTACGGTTCAATGGGCGGCGACTCATAATAGTTTGTGCAAGCTGGTTTTAAGCGAAACCATTAGCCTAGATCAGCTTTATAAACAGCATTTTTCAGAAAAAGATCTACAAACTATTAATGAGCAATTGAAAGAGCAAAATGTAGATTTTAAAGATTATATCCTCACCCCAATTCATCCGTGGCAGTGGGATAAAATTATTGAATTGTATTACCAAGATGCGATTAGCAACCAACTGATCATTCCGTTAGATATTGAAGGTCCAACTTATTTACCACAGCAGTCGATTCGAACTTTATCAAATATTAGTGATATCTCGGCACTTTCTCTTAAGTTGGCAATGAATTTGGTCAATACCTCGACCTCTCGCGTATTGGCACCACATACCGTTCAAAATGCGGCAAAAATGAGTGACTGGCTGTATAACATTGTTGAGCAAGACCATATTTTAGAAAAACAGCGTAAGCCTGTTATTTTAAGAGAGATTGGCGGTCTTTCAGTGAATCAGCAGATTGCCCTTCCTGTTCAATACGGCGCACTCGCCTGCATTTGGCGCGAAAGTATTTACAGCTACTTAAAAGAAGGTGAATCGGCAACGCCAGTAACAGGATTGATGCAACTTGATATTGACCAAAAACCTCTCATTGATGATTGGATTCAAGAGTACGGTATCGAGTTCTGGTTAGAAAAATTAATCAGCAATGCTTATCTACCAATCATGCATATTTTATGGTGCCACGGCCTCGCTTTAGAGTCACATGCACAAAACATGGTTCTGATTCATAAAAAAGGCTTACCTGTTAAAGCTGCATTGAAAGATTTCCACGATGGAATTCGTTTTAGTCGTCATCTTTTACGCGAGCCGAATCTTTTACCTAACTTACAAGATGCACCAAAAGAACATGCCAAGATTAACCCGAACTCGTTCTTGGAAACCCACTCTCCAAATGAGCTCAGAGACTTTACCCAAGATGCGCTTTGGTTTGTAAATCTGGCCGAGTTAGCGATTTTCTTAAATGAACATTATGACTTCGATGAAATCAAATTCTGGACCATGTTAAGAACCATCATCAATCAGCATAAAGAAGCTCATCCAGAGTTTGCGGAACGATATGAATTGTTTAACTTTACAGATGACACCATCGATATTGAACAGCTCGCAAGCCGCCGTTTCCTTCCGGAAATTCGCTTAAGAGTACAAACCACGCCGAACCCGCTTAGCCTCATTAAGGAAATTGAATATGAATAAGCATTCGATTTCTTTTAAGAAACGAATAGCAAATGGCGAGACGCTCTACGGAATCTTTTGTTCCGTAGCTTCTCCGATTAATGTCGAGCAACTGGCACTTGCGGGCTACGACTTTATTATTATCGACTTGGAACATACTTTATTTAGTACGTCTCAAGTCGAGATCATGATTTTAGCCGCTAGAACCATGAATCTTGATGTATTTGTGAGGGTGCCGTTAAACGCCAACCATTTAGTTCTACCTCTGCTCGATGCAGGGGTAACAGGCATTGTTTTTCCACGTATTGAAAATGCGGAGCAGGCTCAACAGGCTGTGAACAATTGCCACTATATGCCGCTTGGGCAAAGAGGGCTCAACTCGACAAGGTTAAATCGATACGGCATGGACGATTTAGCGAGTTTTGTTCAACAGGCTGCAAACGAAACGGTTGTCATTGCCATGATTGAAAGCTTGGAAGGACTAGAACAACTTGATGAAATATTAAAAGTTGAAGGTATCGATATTATTCTTGAAGGTGCTGCCGACCTTTCTCAATCGATGGGAATGCCGTGGCAAACTAGCCATCCAAAAGTGAAAGAGAAAGTTCAAGAGATGTATTTAAAGACTAAAAATAGTCAAAAGCATTTCTGTGCTATTCCCCGACAACCTGAAGATATCGCGGCATGGAAACAACAATCTGTTCAGCTTTTTGTACTCGGCGATGACCGCAGCATTATACGCCGTGCCCATCAAAACCATTTAAATACCTTTAAGAGCATTTCATAACTGTTCACATCTTTTAAGGGGAATAAAAGCCTATTCCCCTAATTCATTGAATAAATTTCAAATATATTATTTTAAAGCAATTAATAATATTGTTAATTACAATGATTCTCATTTATAATTCGCTCAATTTAAAATCACTCTCAGGGCGAGACAATGGCAAATAAGAAAAGTAATAAACTTTTTACAAGAAAGTCTGAAGTTAAAAATCTCATTCCACTTCTTTCACTTGGAGGAGCCATTATTCTTTCAAACTCAGCATTTGCCGCTTCACCTGCTGAAACCACAGAAACAGAAAAAAAGCCTGAAGCCCTTCCTACTATTACCATTACCGCTTCACGTGCAGATGAACTCTCTACCTCTGCCAAACAAGTCACCAAGTTAGATGAAAAACAAATTGAACTTTTGAAAAATGGATCGTCTGGCAACATTGCGACAGTTTTAGCCAAAGCTGTACCGGGCCTGTCTGACTCAAGCCGAACTATTACCGATTATGGTCAAACTTTACGTGGCCGTAATGCGCTTATTTTGGTCGATGGCGTTCCAATGAACCTCACTCGTGATACAGCGAGAGGACTTTCAGCCATTGACCCTGAAAGTATTGCCAACATTGAAGTGATTCGTGGTAGTAACGCAATTTATGGTGGCGGTGCTGCGGGCGGTATTATTTCAATTACCACGAAAGCGGCTGGCGGTGAACCTACGGCTAAAACGGTCGTTGGACTTCAAACACCACTTACAAATCTGCGTTCTAATGCTTTAAGTGGTGATATTCACCAGTATTTTACAGGCAGTTTTAACGCTTTTGACTATGCGCTCGACTTTGGTTATCAACGTATTGGTAGCCCCTACGATGCAAGTGGTGACCGTGTTGCACCTGAACCAAGTCAGGGCGACCTTTACGATTCAAATGGTTATAGCATCGGCGGTAAGCTGGGTTATCACATTGATGACAATCAATACCTACAGTTTGCTGCAAACTACTATAATGCTGAGCAAGACTCAGATTATGCATCTGACCCAAGTGTTAAGAATACTCCTGCTGGAACTGTGCCAGCCAAAGCCATTAAAGGTTTAAAGCTCAAAGATCAGACTAAAAACGAAAACCAAATCTACAATTTGACCTATAACCATAAAGACTTTTTTGGTAATAAAGTTGATGCTCAAATTTATTACCGCGACTTCTTTACCCGTTTTTCACCGTTTGATGCCCGTGTTGCTCCAGGTAAAGTTAGTCCACGCGGTGGACAAGTGGATCAGGTCTATCAAGAAAATAACGTCCTTGGTAGCCGCTTAACGGTGACTACTCCCCTTGAGTTTTTAGGTGACACATCTTTAGTTTGGGGTGGTGACTTTAGCCGTGAAAAAAGTGAAATGCCTTTAGATATTTTTGATCAAAAAATTTATGATCAATCGGGCGGCTTAGAGTTTGTAAAAATCGGCAAACTGATTTATCTACCTGAACTCACCACGCAAAGTGTGGGTGGTTTTGTGCAGCTAAAACACCGCTTTAATGATCAATGGTCAGCAGAAGCTGGTACACGCTATGAAGACAGCTATGCGCAAATTGATAGCTTTGTTCCATTATCACAATTAGGTAAAACCAACCCTTACACAGTTCCGGGCGGAAAAGTGAAAGCGAATGCATGGTTGTACAATGCCAATGTGACTTTCTCACCAAACGACCAGCACTCAATTTATGCATCGTTTAACCAAGGTTTTCAGTTACCTGATGTTGGTGTAGTCATTCGTAATGCAGATACAGGTTTTAATCTTGGATCATCATTTTTAGAGCCTGTAAAAGTTGATAACTACGAACTCGGTTGGAAAGGTAACTTTAACAACTTTTCTTCAAGTTTAGCGGTATTCCATTCAACGTCTAAATTAGGCGCTGTGCAACCAGTAAGTAATAGTTTGGATATGACTAGAACCAAAGAAAAAGTTACTGGGGTTGAAGCAACGGTTGACTACCTTGATGATGCAAATGTTTGGGGAACTGGTGGTAGCGTTACATGGATGAAAGGCCGTGAAAAACCGCAAAACGGTGCTGAGCAAGACATGACAGGTTTCCGTGTTCCACCATTAAAACTAACAGGCTACATTTCTTATAGCCCAACTGAAACTTGGACAAACCGCCTACAAGCCACTTACTTCGGTTCAGAAGATTACCGTTTGAATGGTGTAAATAGTTTCGGTCGTTACGATGTAAAATCTTATACCACAGCAGATTTAATCAGTAGTTTTGCGCTTAACAAGAAAGACACCATGACCATTGGCCTAGAAAACATGTTTAACCGCAAGTACTACCCGCTTTATAGCCAATTATTAAGATCCGGTAATAACACCAGCCACTTACTGGCAAATGGTATAACGCTTAAAGTGACTTATAGCCATAAGTGGTAAGAACTTTGGTTAGTCCCTATGCAGTAAAAGCCCCAACCTCGGGGCTTTTATTTTTAGAGTATTTCTATAAAAACATCATTATAAAATATTCGAATTGTTTGTCCCGCTCATCTACATCGATATGACTGAGCCTTTGGATAATTGTTCCTTCAATTATATGCAGAAGTAGTTTGGCATCATGAAATGAGGCATCAGCTTTTAGCACGCTAAGCTGACTATAAATTTCATTGGTTATCCAAGTTCTATATTTAAGTGCGACCTGAT
Source organism: Acinetobacter sp. RUH 2624 (assembly GCF_000162375.2). Lineage (NCBI taxonomy): Bacteria > Pseudomonadati > Pseudomonadota > Gammaproteobacteria > Moraxellales > Moraxellaceae > Acinetobacter > Acinetobacter sp. RUH 2624. Next base: position 1,574,453 of record NZ_KI391939.1, read on the forward strand.
AAGCATTTGAATAGGTATTTTTGGTTTCAAAAATGGCTTTAAATAATAAGTAATACAGCCCTTCCAAGTCTGTATGTACGTCATAAAGTGCTTTAAGTTTATCCACCAAGCTTGTGCTGTGATCATACTCAAGCATACTAATGACTTGGTCTTGCAGCCGTTCTTTTTGCACAAGTAGGCAAATTTCGATAAACCGTGCTTTGGATTGGAAGTAATGATAAAAAGTCATTTTTGTAATTTCAGACTCTTTGATAATTCTGTCGACACCTACTAAATGGAATCCGTGATGGTGAAATAAATCAATTCCCTTATTCACAACTTTTAAAGCACGTGTAGAAAGTACTAAAGGTGGCATATGTGTACCGTTTAAAATAATTTTTTGTTGTATCTAAAAGAGATAGAAATGCCGTCACTCTTAAATTGAGTGCTAAAAACAGGCATGCAAAAGCGGCACAACAAAGGTGTGCTCGCCTATCTCGGGTTTATTGTTGCTATGATTTTTGAGTCGTAACGATTCTTAAGACGTAAAGACCTAGAGTCGATTAAACCGATTTATAGACTGTTTAAATGGTATGGGCAGAGAGATTTTGGCGTAGGCCAATTTAGAAAAAGTAGGCATGAATGAAATCCTATATGCATAAAATTTCTGCCAATCACTGCTAAATGATTATGGTGGCAGAACGAAAGAGGGTTAGCAGACTGGGCATATAGAACCAGCACGCACAAGGCGTCCCCCTTCCGTCCTACCGCTACGAAGGGGGGACGAACGAGTTCGCCACCAAAAAATTGCTTTTTTGATGCGCTATACGCTCTCGGTCTGCTAAAACCGACTGGCAATGTAGGCCAGCAGGCAAAGAATAATCGGAGAGATTTGGGGTGTCAATGTGATATTGGCTAGAAAATGGATAAATAATTTTTTGTTTTTCATTAGATTAGATTCGTTAATCTATTGAATAGAATATATTATATTTGCTTAACGCACATTAACTTATAAATATGAATACGATCTCAGCAACTCTTTTACGTGAACATCTGATTGAAGGATGTATAAAAGATGCTAATGGTAATTTTAAACCATTCCCTATTCTTGCAATTGATAATATTCCATTAAATATATGGGTGCACCAGAATACCCAAATTATTGATCGTGCAGAAACTTTAGTTCCAGCTCAAGGTTGGTTATATGATTATGATAGTGAGTTAGCATTAAGTAATGCATGGAAACTTCTTAAGCCTGAAGTTTATAAAAATGGAGCTGTTTCAACAGTGGTTCCAATATTAATTTGCTCTGATGATTTAGATCTAGCATGCAGCGTAATTATGGTTGAACAAGTTGTTTCCGCAGATCAAGTCATATGGGCTCGTTTTGGTCTTGCATTTAACCATATTCACGATGTTGTGACATCCGTAGTTTGGGAAACCTCGACTTCTGTTCCTCAATTAAGTTTTCCATTGAGCGAATTTGAAAAAGCATATAATGATTTAAAAGAATTAGACAAAAAATGGAGTGAAGGTTTTATCTAGTTTTTTAAATATGACCACATATTGAAAGATGCGGCTCTTACTTCCTCTAAATATCATCTAATAAATTTAGGTTAAATAAATGTCTAATAGTTATAAATTTCAATTAAAAATGGAGCTAGATCTAAAATTAATTACACCTGAAGAGATTCAGAACTGGGCCGTGCATGCACTAGAGAATGATCCAACAAATGAGCTAGCTTTAGACATCTGTTTTTTATCAAACACTGAGCAAATATTAGAATACTTCAGACTCACGGAAAAAAGTGAATTCAATGAAATTTCGGTAGATGAAGTAACAAGGAAAGTTTTGGAAAATTATATTTTTAAGCATTTAAATACTTGGAATTATAAAGATCAGATAGATTCTTTCTTTCAGAATACTCATTACCTGATTCATTATTTAGAAAATGCAGAACTAGGTTCGTTAATTCACTCATATGAGAGTCAACTAGATGTGGCATTTCTAGGTTATTCACAATTAGAGCCTGAAACACTATGGGAAAATTTTAAATTAGAGTTAAAAGAACACTTTTCATCTCCCACTAATTCCAACAACTAAAATATGATCATTAATAGATCCCCAATTAGCTAATTTTTATATTGATTACATTTTTAATAATTATTTTCTGATTTAATTGATAGTTATATACTGTGATACACCGATAAAATGAATAATTAAATCCATTTTATCGGCTTGCCTAGACAGACTTTTTAAGATTCCATTTTATTTTCTAATATAGTTTGGAAACTCTTTTAAAACCGTGCTACATAATTGGCCTTTCATATCTTCACGTTTGCGTGCTTCAAATTGGTCCATACCTAATCTCATCACTTCTTTACCATACTTTTCACCTAGTTCATGTTTGGTACATTTTTCAGATTCATGAACTAATTCTTGTGAAGTATAGTGATAATTACAATCAAGTTGAGCACGGCTTAAAAAACCATGTAGTTGTACTGTTCTCTCGCAAGTTGTTCGCTGTATATAAGTTTTAGGCTCTTGAGCAGCATAAACTGATGACCCTACCAATAAAGTGAAAGCTGTTACTAAAAAATTACGCATTATTTCCCCGATAAAATTATTAAAAGTATTAGTGGCAATGTTGCGGACGTATTAAATAATAATTGTGTATAAGTGTCTATTAATAATAATAAAGTTAGATAAATCCTCTTATCTTTTGAATATTTCATCACCTTATTAAAATTATGGGATTAGTTTTATATGCACTTATAATGATTAAATTAAAATTTTGATGTAGGTTTAAATAACATACTTTATATTTTTTCTATGAATGAGATTATAAAACCATATAAGAATAATTGTAAAATAAAAATGAGAATTAACTTCATTAAATCGATAGATTTAGTTTATGAGAGTACCTAACAAATGTTTAAATAAATTTGTCAAATATAAAACTAAGCAGCAGATAAAGATAATTTCTTTTAGTGAATTTTCTTCAACTATAAAAGCAGTTTTCGAATCAGAAATTTCTAATATTTAATTTTTTATAAGATCCGCAAAGAGCACTGTTTAGTCACCCTTACTGAAACAGTGCTCTTTGCTTCATCACAACTCCTATCCAGTAGAGTTCGATGCATAGAAATAGTGTATGGCTGTGTCACTCAAAATGTTTACTGTATTTTCAGTTTTTTTAAATGATCTCAGCATAAAAATCACGTATATTAAAAATTAACAGAAGAATCTTCTTTGGTTTATATTTTGAACAGCACAGAATACACACTAGATCGCATAGATCGGAAAATATTATCTGCCCTTCGTGGAAATGGACGCTTAACAGTTGCGCAGCTCGCCGAAGAAGTTGGGCTTTCATCTTCACCCTGCTGGACTCGACTCAAACGTTTAGAAAGTCTAAAAATTATTGAAGGCTATACAGTAAACGTAAACCCAAAAGCGATTGGCATTCACGAGTTGTTCTTTATTGAAATTACGCTAGAACGACACGATGACGAAATGTTAGAAAACTTTAGTGAGGCTTTGGCAGACATTCCTGAAGTAGTCGAGGCGCATTTAGTTACGGGTGATTATGATTACTTGGTAAAAGTGGCCGTAAAAGATGCCGAACATTACGAACGGTTTTTACGTAAAAAGCTGTATTCGATCAAAGGTATTCGGCATACGCGTTCAACCTTTGCCTTACGACCACTTAAATCTGCCAATACTGCCGATTTAATGTTAATTGAGTGATTTACTTATATGGACAGCTTTGGGTGTTTCATTGTTTTAATTTGATTTTATTTAATGTTACACATAAAGCTTTCTTGTCAGCTTCTTTAAGTTGAGGGTGCTGAACTGGCCACATATAGCTACAGCCATGAGGCGCCTTGTTATTATTTTTCTTAAGTTCATAGGCAATATTTTTTAGAAGTTCGGTGTTTAAAGAACTAATTTTTAAACGCACTTCGCTTAAGTCTTGAGGCTTCCAATTGGTTTCAGGACTCGACAACCAATCTGCTCTATATCGGTACTGAATTGCTTTAGCCACATCCATTTGCGCTACTATAAATGGCTTTACTGTTTCGCTGTTAAGCCCAAAAGAGTCGGCCTCAGAAAGTGATTGGTCGAGTACCTTCTTTTCTTGTGTTAAATCTTCAATCGGTAAATGCTGCTCTGCTTTATAGCCTGCGACATCTTTCATATAAGATAAACGTTCGTTAATTAAACGTGCTGTTTGCTCATATTGATAAGCTTGTGCCAGTGAAGAAAAGCACATCAAAGTTGCCACTGCAGTCGCCACTTTAACCGTTTGTTGAGCATACTTAATATTTAACATTTGAGTACCTGTAGAAATTATTGTTGTGCTGTCATTCCAAAGCAGTACTCTATTTTAAGAACACTCGAAAGTAAAATCTCACGATACGCTGAGCTCTTGACTCCACGCAGAATCAGATTGGTGATAGATGTGCTGGCACACTTGTTTAACCGATGAAATAAAGTGCGGGTTTTGTCCATCCCATTTTTCCACCATGCAATACGCCACGTGTATACCTTTGGGCTGAAACTCTCTTGCCAACGACTGCGATAACGCTCGAATACTCGCAAACATACTTTGACTTAATACATCGTGATGAGCCGAATGATGAGATGGCGCTCCAAGAAAAATAACTGTACCCCGCTGCTGCTTTAACATAGGTTTCAGTACGGACTGTGACACGCTCACTGCACTTAAACCTGTGGTCTGCCAACTGTGTTCAATTTCTTCTAAAGATAAAGCTTCGATATTTGGCGCTGATGAAAAATTTGGCTGAAACACACATAACTCAATGGTATGACAATGCTCTGTTATATATTTCAGCAGACTTTTTAAATGCTTAGTTTTTACCAAGTTTAAGCGCACACTCGTCATGCCATCATTTACGTAACTTAATTGTATGTTCTGAACAGTAGAATCATGCACAACTTGATAAACATGTAATGGAGCTTGATAGTTTTTATCTAAAATTACAAAGTCATGATTAAGTAGTTCTATATCATGGCCGGCAACCACAACACAGCCCTGCTTTTTTTGAAACTTCTGAAATATTGTTTTTAGCATATAAGTCTCTCAAAATTTTTCTTGGTATGGGCGTAAATCTAACTCATGTGTCCAAAGTTCAGGGCTTTGCAGGTAGAGCATCCAATAGTTCTCTGCTATTGCATCAAGATTAAGCCCGCCTGTTCCACGTGTAAGACGCGCCAAACGGCCTAGCCCAAATAAAGCTTTATTAATTCTGTCACCATTTACCATTCCATCAATAATGACATGAGCAATATGAATGCCTTGTGTTTTATAAATTTGAGCTAGATTTAATGCATAAGCTCGCAAGGCAGATTTACCCATGGTAAAAGCAGCGAAAAACGGTTTTCCACGTAAAGAAGCACTCGCCCCAGTAAAAATAAGTGTGCCGTGATTTTGTTCTTTAAAAATTTTTAGGCAGCTTTGAGAAACCAAATAAGCTGATAAAAATGTGGATTGCCACATATCATTAAAAAACGACAGCGGGCTGCGTAAAAAAATTGAAGGTATATTCCCTCCAACATTATGAATAACAGCGGTAATACGCTCGTTTTGACTAGTAATGGTGTCAAATAAGGCTTGTACTTGATGTATATCTTCGGCATCTAAACGAAATGCGACAGCTTCACCTGCATTTGCATGGATTTCAGCAGCCACTGCTTCAATTTTCTGAAAAGTTCGTCCTGCAACGTAAACTTTTAATCCTTCTTTTGCAAAACGATGACAAACGGCTGCTCCGATCCCCTGTGGACTTGTCAGTTGTTCCTAGATTTATCCCACCATTTATAATCTGGCTTTGCGGTCCGGCATTGGTAACAACAGCATAACCATCCCCTATTTCATTGGCCGCAAATATACGTCCTGCCGCCGCAACCAACGATCCTGTCGCTGAAAGAGCAACTTGGTCATTATCTCCAATTCGGTTATAACGACCTGTCAGATACGCAGCCCTTGCTCGGTACGAACCATAGATCGATGCATTGTTAGTATGCGCATCCTGATCTCGCTCTACATATCCACCCCATCCAAATGAATTAATTTTTGGTTCCGATAAAACAAATACTTCTTGTCGGTAAGTCAGCCTGCCACTATCGCTAGATACGCTTGTAATCGCATTAGTTCTGGTAGACGGCGTATAGCGCAGCGCAAAGTAAATACCATAGTCCTTATGGTTTTCATAATCTGTATAAGCTGAACTATAAAAACCCCAGTTCTTGTTTAAACTTCCGCTTAAGTTAGCAGACAGTAACTTATACGAGTTATCACTGTACTTGATCTGGTTATAACCGACATAAACACCATAGCCTGCATAAAAGTTATAGTTAATCCCTGCCCTAATAATCTCATCTGCCAGCGCGCTATAACTCAAATAATTTTGTGGTTCAGAAGTAATCTGGTTTTCTTTTAAATAGCGAATTTGAGATACACGGGCCAGATCAAAGTAGTTATCAAATACTTTGCGGTAACTGGTGTTAAATGAAATGTTCTTGCTAATACGCCCTTCTAAACCAACCAGAGCCGAATAGCCGTTTTCATCCTTATACTGGCTTGCTGCAAGGTCAGCATTAATCACACCCACACCAAACAAATTCTTGGCAAAACCTGTTCCCACGTTGGAAAGACCATCTGTAGAAGCCTCTGCACCCCCACTTAAGGTCAGTGAATTGCTATAACCATAACGAATTGCACCAGAGGCAAAAGTGGCATCATCATAATCGTTTGAGTACAGCCCATAGTTATAGCGTGGAACCCCAACATCTACTGAAAACTCATTTATGCCTTTTGCCAGAATCTTCGATGAAAAGTAGTAAGGCTTTTTAGTAATGCTTTGCTGACCTGTTGCATCGGTGGTTACCAGTGTGACTTCATTTCCGGAAATAAACGGCAGTTGCTTAATGTCAAATGGACCTGACGGAACAAGTCCTGAATAAATCTTTTGCTGGTTAACGTATAAGTCCAGTGTTGAAGGCAGTGCCGCCGAACCGGAAAATTGCGGCAACGCCGAGGTAACAATATCACCACGCTGGGTATAGGCACTCGACCACTGGAAACCGGCAAGACGTACACTACTGCCCCAGTCAGAACTGTTGGAAACAAAGTCACCTAGGGTATATATCCTGACTTTTTCAGGGTCTACATATTGCCATTTACTTTCCAGACGTACCCACTTCTCATGGCTATAGCTCGTTTCATTACTACCGTTATATAAAACGCCTGATGAAAAGTTACCGAGTGCGCTATTAAAAATACCTTCAGCTGAACCTGAGAAAATACTCTCATCATTGGTTATGGTGTGGTACAGGCTATAATTCAGGATTGCAGCATTTAAGGGTTTCATTTTTAGCAAACCAGAACTAGTAGTTTGCTGACCACTTAACTCAACTGAGTAACCAGTTAACATGCTCGAAGGAACTTGTAAGTTCAGAGACTGCTCATTTTCCAGATATTTAAACTGGATTCCTTTAAGTTCATTAATACATACCCATTGGCTATCTGGAATATGCTCATCCATTTTCACTCTTAGCGTTTTTAAGTCGCCAGAACGAATATATAACTTTCCGTCCTTAGATTGTTTTACGGAAAACAAATCTTCTGAAGGATTAGAGTTAATAGAAATATTTAAAAATAACTGAATAAAATTAAGATTTTGCTCCTGTCCATTTATCTTTTCCTGTGTATATTTATTATTGCCATCTATAGATTCAGGAACACTTGGAATCAAAGTATTCGTATGATCTACTAATTGTTCAGCAAATGAATGCGCTGGAAAGTATGCAACACATAAGACACCTATAATATATTTCATATAAGCCTCTTAAAGTGTGGTTTTCTTACCATTTACTGTCAGAGAAATACTATATTTATGATTTGGCTGATATGTAAAATTACTAATTGAATAACTTTTTTCTTGCTTTGCAAGAATATAGCCATTCACTGTATTTACCTTAATCGGATAACTCTTATTCTCTGTGTTATCTACAAGCGTTAAATCATTTAACAGTGCATGTCGATTCCCAACATTATTAATATTTAGGGAAGGTTCTTTTTGATGAGTATCAATTTTCCAATTTAGTTGAGTAATCGCATCTTTATTGACAACAAATACAGGTAATGACGAACGAAGCATTACATTTACACCTTGAGAAGCTTTTCGGCTATCAACAGGTTTGGGTAATTCATCAATAATAATACGATAAGTTTTTTCACCAGAAATCGGCTCTGGATTAATTCTAACTACCCGTAAATTATAAGACTCATTAGGCTTTAGCTTTAAAAAAGGTGGACTAATATTGATTTCATCTGTAGGCGTTAATTGATCTTGCCCATTATTTTGAGTCCATTCAAATATACGTACCTGTAAATCAGCACTTTCATTTGACTGATTATATAAACTAATTGAAGATGCTTTCTGATGGCTTAAAATTTCCACTGTTACTGGTGAAAGACGGATTGTAGCTGCGTTAATAATGGTAGATAAAGATAAGAATAATCCCATAATAATAAAAATATTTTTTTTCATGTTTTACTCAAATATATATCTTTTAATATATTAGCCCTTTCAAAAGGGCTAACAGTTTTTCTAATTTATACAAATTAATAAGTTACCGTTATTGTCACCGTATCAACATAGCTACCCGCACTTGGCAACGCTGAGCCAGCAGGAATACGACCATATACGTTTACTGTTTGTACCGCACCACTCCCTGTACCACTATAAGCGGTTGTAGCAATTCCAATTGCAGTAGCACGTCCTGTATCTGAATATAAGTTATAAGGGATATATTCATTACTTGTTGCACCACCAATCATACGACGTTGGGTCGTTTGAGCATTTTTGCCGCCATCGAAAGCTAGAGTCCATGGTACAGTATTGTTACAAAGGACTTTAATTGAGGTACCTCCGGTCGTGGTGGTATCAGCATCTTCGTTAGTTGCGAGAGAGCTTAAAGTACCAAAGTCCAAAACAGCATTTGTGGTTGTACCTGTTGCAGATGTATTCAGAACACAACTATTTGTTACTGTCGCCTTAACAGTTAATGTCCCCGTTGCTGTAGCGGCGTTTGCTGCATTAAAAGAAAATAATCCTACAGCAATTGCCGATAAATAAAAAAAAGTCTTTTTCATGTCTAAAACCTTTTAAACTAAATTGTCGAATTAATAGATATAAAAAAATTAACTCTTATCCTTACAATCATTTTTATTTGACTGCTCTTTTAAAGCTTATTTTTTATCCTATTTTAGTCATCATACATAAAAATAATTAAAATGTATGAGTATGTTTTTATTTTTATTTCTATTTAACAAAATACCATTACCCCAACTAACAAAACATTAACAAAAGTTAACAATCAAAATTACAAGAATTTGATTTATTTAAAATTAATAAATTACCATTAAAATTTATTTCCTAAATTTTAAATAAATATGTCAAAAATTTAGGTCTTTTAGATAAAAACCATAAGGATTAAAATTTAACTATTCTATTTTTTGTCACATTAAAAGATATATTTAAAATAAATCATTAAAAACTCACCTTAACTAAAATAAATTATAGAGCGTATATAATTCTAATTTTTATGATGGGTAATATTGAACACTCTTTATTATGAAATTTATATAAAAATAAAGGCCTCTTAAGAGGCCTTTATTAAGTATATTTAAATAATTAAATACTCAACATACTATTTAAAGTTTCAGAAACATTTTTAGATTTCACTTTAGGCTGCAAGGCTTGTAAAGCCTGTTGCACTTGAGTGCGCTGAGGTTCTGCAAGCGTATACCAACGAGATAACACTTGTAATAAGCGTGAACCTAAAATTGGGTTTTTCTCGTCCAGATATTCTGCAAGATGAATAAAGTGACCTACCCCAAAGCCCCAAGTATTTTCAGGGTTATTTGACAAACCACCACTCACGGCGCGAATACGGTTTGGCGTAGTTAAGTCATAATCAGGATGTTGAGTTAAGTACTCAATTGTCTCAACTGTGGCATTTGGGTTTGCTGCCTGAATCATAAACCATTGGTCTAAAGACAATGCTTCATCTTTAAAGCGGTTATAGAAATCAGCAAGGGCTTCTTGTGCTTGAGGCGCATTTTGCCAAACTAATACACGTAGCGCACCTAAACGTTCAGACATATTGCCTGTGCTTTGATATTGCTCGTAAGCCAATTCAAATGCACTTTGGTCGCCCTGACGCGCCATCATCATAAGCATAATGTTCTTTAATGCACGTACACCCATCGCTAAAGAAAATTCTTTTTGCAAGTCTGGGTCCAGTGTAAGGTATGTATCTTTCCAGAATGAACCCAAATCTTGTGCTAAACGATTCAGCAAGGCTTCACGTTTTACATGAATATCGGCTGGTGCATAGTTTTGATCAATACGACTACCCAAATAACCTTCAGTTGGTACATCAAATAAACGGGATGTTAAAAGTGGATCACGACCAACTAAATCAGGCAATGTACTTTGAATAGCTTGAATATAGGTATCCGCTGAGTGATCTTCTAACAAAATACGTTCAAGCAAGGTTTGTGTTGCTTGCCATTGGTTAAAACCATTTGTTTCATGCTGAATCAAGAATGCTAATTCTTCATCACTGTAATCGAATATCAGATTTACGGGTGCAGAGAAGTTACGTAATAGCGATGCAACTGGTTGCTCAGTCACACCTGTAAACTCGATAGTAGCTTCATCTTGGTCAAACAAATACACGCCATCTTTAACACCATTTACAAATAGGCTGTCGCTATGAAGTGTATATTGCTCACCTGTTTTAGCATTAAATAGCGCCAACGCTACAGGAATCGGAACAGCTTTTAAGTTTGGATATTTAGGATGTGCTTTTAGGCTTTGTTTAAAACTTAAACGGTAAGTTTGTGCTGCTGCATCATATTCACCTTTCGCTTCAAGCTTTGGTGTACCTGGTTGGTTATACCAAGTTAAGAATGCAGATAAATCGACACCTGAACCTGCTGACAATGCTGCAACCCAGTCTTCTACAGTTACGGCTTGTCCATCATGACGGCGGAAATATTCATCTGTTCCCTGACGGAATTTTTCTTTACCCAGTAATGTCGACATCATGCGGTTAATTTCCGCACCTTTTTCATAAACAGTCGCTGTATAGAAGTTATTAATTTCGACAAAGTGGTCTGGGCGTGGTGGATGCGACAAAGGACCTGCATCTTCCGGGAATTGATGCGATTTAAGTACAGCGACATCGTCAATACGTTGAACCGCAGCAGATTGCAGATCTTCCGAGAAAGATTGATCACGGAATACAGTTAAACCTTCTTTTAAGCACAACTGGAACCAGTCACGGCAAGTAATACGGTTCCCTGTCCAGTTATGGAAATATTCATGGGCAATCACAGACTGTACACGCATAATCGCTGCGTCAGTTGTATATTCTTCATCGGCAAGTACACATGAGGTATTAAAGATATTTAAACCTTTATTTTCCATTGCACCCATGTTGAACTGGCTCACCGCCACAATCATATAGTTGTCGAGATCATAAGCACGACCGTAGTGTTCTTCATCCCAACGCATAGAATGCTTTAATGCTTCCATCGCGATATGGCATTTTGGAATGTCTTTCTCAATCGCATAGATTTCTAAAGCAACATCACGTCCTTCTGAAGTGGTATATCGGTCTTTAAGAACAGCTAAATCACCAATCACACAAGCAAACAAATAACTTGGCTTTTTAGTCGGGTCTTGCCAGATCGCAAAGTGGCGGTTTTCACCAACTTCACCTGTTTCAAGCAAGTTACCGTTAGCAAGTAATACTGGATATTTTTTGTCTGCTTCTACACGTGTCGTAAAAACTGAAAGTACGTCTGGACGGTCTGGATAGAAGGTAATTTTACGGAAACCTTCAGGCTCATTTTGCGTTACAAATAAGTCACCAGCTTTATATAAACCTTCAAGCTGAGTATTGGTTTCAGGGTGAATAATAACTTGAGTTTGTAAAATGACTTCATCTGGTGCATCAGTGATCACCAGTTGTTCACTATCGAGTAAATATTGTGCAGGAGTAAGATCTTGTCCATTGAGCTGAATAGATTGCAACTCAAGATCACGGCCCAATAGCACCAAGTCTCCAGCAGTTTGACGCTTCATGACCAATGTTGAATCAACAATTGTTTTATCGTCATAGACTTGAATATCAAGATTAATTGATTCAACCAAGAACGCAGGTTTTTGATAATCTTTTAAATAAACTGTTTGATCTGCCTGAACTGGAGGCTGCGCCGCAATATTCATCTTTATTCCTTATATACTTTTCGGAAACCGTAGTACGAATTTTATGAATTTGATCATACACATTCATACATACTGTGTTTGTTTACCTTTATAAAATTAATGGGACTTCATTTATACATTTCAAATTAGAATCGTCTTTTATTAGCACAGATTAGACCAAAATTACGATAATCGCTGCTTATATAATCAATCTATACAATAAAAATAAAACTCCTTTCGCTTTTAACATTTTTGAGGAGCTGCTTACATTTTGGGCATGGTTCTTGCCTTATCCAATATACCAGTATAAGTATTTCAATCAGAACAAGAGGAACTCACTATGGAATTAAAAGCTTATTTACATCGATTAGAAAACATTAAAGCGATTCATGATCTAGATGCAGCAGGACTCGACCATCATGTGATTGCCGTGTTCTTGTCTGCCGAAGGTATTTCAATGACTGCTCAGGAGGTAACTACTATCGTTAATACTTATGACGCCTTAGGTAAAGTGAAATTACCAAGTAAAAAAGTGCAGGCACTTATCAATGCCAAAAAACTTGGACAAAATGAAGAGACCTTGCCGTGCCCTGTTTAATCTTAACTTTTAACCGCTTATGAAAACCTAAAGTCAAAGCAAAGACTTTAGGTTTTCTATTTTTGCACCAAACAAAAAGACAATCTCAGCTATCGGCAATGCGGCTGTGTATAATAGATCAGTCGTGATTGATTTAAACGCTCGGAGCAAAATGGCCTTACAAATTCTACAAAAACAGCTAGATGAAAGTAGCCATTGCCCTCTCTGCCAAGCGTCGATGTATTGGGTAGATGCCGAACAATTTGAGCAAGACGTTCAATTTCATGAATGTAGCCATTGCCAACATCGTGTATTTAAAGACACAAAAATGACGTGCCACTGTGACCAATGCACAAAACAAAGAAAGAAACTTTTACAGCAAACCCGCCTACAAGAACAACGCCAGTTTAAGTCAAAAGATCAGTCACAACGCAGTCTGGAACAACTGAGTTTTTTACATAAACTTTTTTTACTAAGCCTACTTGATGACTACGCACGAGACGATATTGCTCATGACGAATACATTCACTGGGACCAGATAAAATATCAGCCGATTACCCCCAACTGGATGTTCCAAAGCCATCTGATTAAACAGCTTCATAAAGATGGGATTTTAAATGCACAAGATCAAACCGATGAACCACAGTGCTTTTATTTAAATATTCGTCTAGATGGTTATAGCGACCCAAGTTTATTTAGTGTAGCTCAGCAACTACGCCACTGGTTCTATGAAAACCTAAGTCTTGGTATTCCATTTCGTAGTGCCGATGAAGTGAAAGACGTGCTGTTTCAGGTGCTCTACCAAGAAATTATTCAGTTCACTCAGTTCTACTGCCGAACTTGGGGTATCCAAATTGCAGGAAGCTCTAATTTTCAAACTTTTTGCTACCGTTTAATGGACTCATTGGCAATTGGACAAATTTATTATCTTATTCAGACTGCACTTGAATACCTTTATAAACAAAAGGCGCTACAGCCACGAAATGAAAAGTTTATTAACACCAATTTATTAAAGAAAACTTTAGAGCAATATCGGGAACGGGCTTTGGCTGAAAAGTGGGAAACTTCAATGTTGCCACGCCCTTACAATATTCCTTACAGTAAAATGAGCCACATATTGTTTAACCGCTTTTTAGGTTATGACGAACAGATTTTTGTACAACCTGTATGGAAAGCATGGCGAAAAATCGAACCTCGGTTAAACTTTTACTCGGTTAAACGTTGTATGTACTGTGGTTCAAATGATCTAAGTGTTGACTATGATGCAGCAGATTATGTGTCGTTGATTTGCCAAAACTGTAAACATCAAGATCACTATTTTACTCGTTAAATTTCTTATCTCTGGCTTAATAAGGATTATCAGATGACTTCGACATCCAACCTCATTGAACAGGTGATTGAAGCTTGGCAAAACATGCAGGCAAAAACGCCTCTTGTGCAATGTATTACCAACAGCGTTGCTGCCAACTATACAGCCAATGTGTTACTCGCTTCCGGTGCTTCACCTGCCATGATTGATAATCCTTATGAAGCAGAAAGCTTTACCAAAATTTCATCGGCTTTAAGCATTAATTTGGGTACACCGACTTCAGAGCAAATGCAAGCCATGCAAATCTCTGCTAAGACCGCACAGCTTAATGAAGTACCGTGGGTACTTGATCCAGTGGGCTACGGACCAATTTTAGCTTGGCGCAGTCAAATGACAGACGAGCTTTTGCAGTTTAAGCCAAACGTTATACGTGGTAATGCCTCAGAAATTAGCACGCTTGCAGGCAATCAGGTTCAATCAAAAGGTGTAGACAGCACTTTAAGCAGTGACCAAGCTTATCAACAAGCTTTTTCACTCTTAACGCATGCGAGCTGTATCGCTATTTCAGGTGAATCAGATTACATTTTGTCTAAAGAAATAGATGCTGTGATTCAAGTAAATGGTGGAAGTCCATTACAGCCAAAACTTACTGCAACTGGCTGCGCTTTGGGTGCATTAATTGCAGCCTATAGCGCTGTGACGACACCAACTATTGCAGCTCTTTCAGCTCATATTCACTTTGCAATTGCAGGTAAACTTGCTGCAAATCAAGCACAAACGATGGGTAGTTTTAGTAGCATATTTATGGATTATATCCATATGCTAGATGACAATCTGATTGAGCAATATGCAGATATCAAACTTTTAAATAAACAGGCATAACCTAAGTTATGCCTGAATGACACTAGACTCACTTTAAAAGTAAGTAGATATCTGTCACAAGGTCACATTCATTCACATCATGCACAAAGTTATGATAGTGAAAGAAAACCGGATAATCCCCTGCCTCTTCTGGTTGCTCAGGTAACCAGTTTCTAAAGATGTAATAGACGCTATCTTTAATCTGATCATGGCTACCCAAATGTCTTACGGTTGCATAACGCCCCGCAGGAATTTCACCTGTCTGTACACCGTAAGTATTTTCAGGTACAGCCTTTTCAATTGAACCGGCAATATCAAATCGAAACTCATCAGATGGAGTCTGTTCAGGATCAGCAAAAGGAATACCATAAGTTCTAGACTTGGTCACTGGTGACAAACCTGTTTCTTTGCGCCAAGCAATAAAACGTGCAGCCGTTTCAAAGACTTTATCAGGGCTTCCTAAATGCGATAAATATGCAATCTTTTCAGCAGGTCGCTCAACAATATTTACATTCATTTTTAACTCACTTTTCGGAATTGTAAAAACAAACTTCTGATGCCAAGATTCCCAGTCCGGTTTATCTCTAAAAGCTCGAGGAGTTTGATCAAATGAACGCTTAAATGCACGAGTAAATGCCTCTGGACTATCAAACCCTGCTTGTAATGCAATCTCAATAATCTTGAGATCAGGTTCAAAAGCCAATTGAAAAGAGGCCCGCTTTAAACGAGAAAGTTGAATAAACTTCATCACATTTAAACCAATATGAATGGCAAAAATGCGATGAAAATGGAACTTAGATAAAGCTGCGATCTGGCTCAATCGATCAACATCTAGGTCTTCATCTAGATGTCTTTGAATATAATCGCAAACCAGTTGCAGCTTTTGTGTATATACAGCCATACATTCATGTCTGTTCATTCGATAGCACTACTTTTACATAGTGCTCATCGCTATTCTTGATCGAAATTGCGTTTTTTAAAATTATACAACTTGCTTAAAATAATCGTCTCTTGGCATGTCGATAAGCTCAACACACAATTGAATTTCTTTATTAAACTCTTGTGGTAGATATTTTTTGTTGCTGAGCGCCGCTAATAACTGCTCACCCACAAGCTGTTTTTGTTCAGCAGTTCTTCCCGACAAAATATAGGCTTTTACATGGATATAGGCTTGATCAACCCCTAAGCCAATCAGAAAAACTTCATCTTTACGTGCACGGCTTTTGATGTCTTCTGGACTAAACAACTCTGTTTCAATCAGTGTGGTATTAATTTCTTCAAGTAATTGTTTTGCATTTAGTCCAGTTAAGTTATCTGAATAATCAACTACAACGTGCGGCATAGCCACCTCAATTTATATAATAAGTCATTAAGCCCATTAAACTTTATTCAATAAATAATAAAGCTAATCGAACTTGATCATATCCCATTCGAGGGCTAGTTGCTTCAACAATTGGTCTTAGTTTGATCGAACCATCATCAGAAAAATGATCCGGATTTTGACGCTTTTTCAACTTCTTATAAATTTTACGCACTTCTTCGACCACTTCTTCACCTGGGTGAGCAACCGAAATATCTAGTTTTTGCTCTTTATGCAGTCGAGCCAAGTGATTAATAATAGTTGCTGGTGTTAGACCACGTTCATGCGCGATATCTTCAATTTCGTAACCTTCTTCAAACAAGACACGTGTCTCGTCTAGCGTTGCCGTAGCATAATTTTGCTTACCACCGTTTGCGAGTTTCTTCTCATTACGAGAAATCTCTTTTTCATTTAAGGTGCCGCCACAATGACGGATAAAGGCTTTGTGCTGGGCAGTTAAATCGACATTAGCGAAATTATCTTCGGCTTCAGCCGATAATTCCTGAAAACGGCGATCAGCTTTTACAGCAAGACTATCTAACTCTAAAGCTTGTTCATTAAATCCTAATAATTTTAATCCTGTTAAAGATTTCAAACGTGAGAGCGCAACATAACCTTGCCCTTTTTCAAAGGTATGCATCAGGTTAATTTCAGCAGCTTCCAAAGTCATACCTTGGCTTTTATGAATGGTAATCGCCCATGCCAAACGAAGTGGAATTTGCTGAAAACTTGCAATGACTTTTCCTGCTTCATTTTCAATTGACCATGTTTCAGGCGCTACCAGCAAAGTTGTACCATCGGTTAATTTTACCTTTGGCAATAACCCGTTTTCGTCATCTTCTTCAAAACCGATCACCTCACCTAAACTTCCGTTGATATAACCCATATCAAAGTTGTTTTTTACAAACATGACTTTGGCATGCTTTTTCAAAGTAAGTTCTTCTGGTGCACGAACTGAAGATTTTAAGGTTTCTAGTAATTTTTCATTACCATCTAAAACAGCGTTGAATTGATGCCCTTCATTATCAATTTCATTTAAGTGCTGATAATTGATATTGTCGACATCCATGTTATGCGTATAAAGACGAGTAAAGGTTTCGCCAATGTCATGAGTACGGGATTGATGCAAAGCTTGCAAATGCTCGGTTTGAATACTTTGCGCACGAATCGCATTTAATATCTGATTCAGAATTTCATCGTCTTGACGGTGCTGTTCTGTTAAATAACATACGCGGAATTTAGCTTCGACCCATGCATCTGACATAAAGCAGAACTTATCACGGTTGGCTTCACCATTACGGCCTACAGGCGGCAACTGGAAGAAATCTCCAGCCACAATCACTTGAATGCCACCGAATGCTTCATCACTTTCTTTAAAATATTTTAAAACCTGATTGACCAGATTGAGCTGCTTCGCATGTAGCATCGAGATTTCATCAATGACGAGAACTTGCGCATTTTCAAGGTGTTCCTTGAGATATTTACGCTCTTTCATACGTTTTAGATCGTCGTCAGTTAACTGATCTTTAATGCCGATGCCCGCCCACGTATGAATGGTCATACCGTTCATATGCGTTGCAGCAATACCTGTCGATGCTGTAATCGCTACAGGCACTTTACGTGCTTTTAGATATTGAATGTACTGATTGAGTGTATAGGTTTTCCCTGCACCAGCCGAACCGGTTAAAAAAACATTTTCACCTGCTTTGAGCAGTTTAAGTGCAGTTTCCTGTTTCATAATCTCATATGTACATCTTCAACAGCCCATAGCTTAACGATTTTCCCGAAAAAATTAAATGAATGCGCCAAATTTTATATAAAGTCATTAAAAATCAACAATTAAAACTTAAGTAATATTTGGTAGGTTTTTGGTAGGTAGGAAAATAATCTACACATCACAATACTAAGCCCATGGTGAGGCTCACCTGTAATAACAAACAATGGATTTATGGAAAAAGGAATCACTCCATGGCTTTTAAAAATATTGCAGATCAAACAAACGGTTTTTATATTCCTTGCGTATCACTCTTTGGTCCAGGATGTGCCAAAGAAATTGGTACAAAAGCACAAAATCTCGGCGCAAAAAAAGCATTAATTGTGACCGATGAAGGGCTATTTAAATTTGGCGTTGCAGATCTTATCGCAAGCTATTTAACCGAAGCAGGCGTAGCGAGCCATATTTTCCCGGGCGCGGAACCTAACCCAACCGATATTAATGTTCACAACGGTGTGAATGCCTATAACGACAATGGCTGTGACTTTATTGTCTCGCTAGGCGGTGGTTCATCTCATGACTGTGCAAAAGGAATTGGCTTAGTGACTGCAGGTGGTGGTCATATTCGTGACTACGAAGGCATCGATAAAAGTAAAGTACCAATGACACCATTGATTGCAGTGAATACAACGGCTGGTACTGCATCTGAAATGACTCGCTTTTGTATTATTACCAATACAGACACTCATGTAAAAATGGCGATTGTGGACTGGCGTTGTACTCCACTTATTGCGATCGATGATCCGAAACTCATGATTGCAAAACCAGCGGGTTTAACGGCTGCAACAGGTATGGATGCACTAACACATGCAGTTGAAGCATATGTATCTACGGCGGCAAACCCAATTACCGATGCGTGTGCTGAAAAAGCAATCACCATGATTAGTCAATGGTTACAACCCGCTGTCGCAAATGGCGAAAACATCGAAGCGCGTGATGCTATGAGCTATGCACAATACTTGGCTGGTATGGCATTTAACAATGCATCTTTAGGTTATGTCCATGCAATGGCACACCAGTTGGGCGGTTTCTACAACCTACCTCACGGTGTATGTAACGCAATCTTGCTACCGCATGTTTGTGAATTTAACTTAATTGCTTGTCCAGATCGTTATGCAAAAATCGCAGAATTAATGGGTGTAAATACGCAAGGTCTCACCGTAACAGAAGCTGCATATGCTGCAATTGATGCCATCCGTAAACTGTCTTCTTCAATTGGTATCCCATCTGGCTTAACAGAACTTGGCGTAAAAACCGAAGACCTCGCGGTGATGGCCGATAACGCTCAAAAAGACGCATGTATGCTGACCAACCCTCGCAAAGCAAACCATGCACAAGTTGTGGAGATTTTCAAAGCCGCTCTTTAATACTGATGTAACGGCATGTTCCTGTAGTAAGTCAAATCCCTCCGACCGTTGACTTACTTTTTGGGAATACTTAGCTCCAGCGGTATTCCCTTTTTTTTAAAACCTATACTCCAACCTTCTCTAAACCTGATTGACAATTTGCCCATTTCATTGAAGGATACTCAACATGACTTAATGACAATAGCTCGATAAAAATGAATACATCTACAGCTAAACACAATTATGCCCCAGATATTTTAGGTGCCGGCTACGAACAGCTAACACTCAACTTTCCAGATGATTATGAAGGTAAAGTTATAGCCACCTTAGTTCGTAAAAAGACCACTCAGCCAACTCAAAAAGCCGTACTTTATATTCATGGTTTTTTAGATTATTTCTTTCAAACTGAAATGGCCGAGCAATTCAATGCGCATGGCTATGACTTCTATGCACTCGATTTAAGAAAATATGGCCGCTCAAAGTTGCCTCATCAAATTTTCTATAATGTGCTTGATTTAAATGAATATGATGCCGAAATTACTCAAGCATTAGAGATCATTGGCCAAGAAAAACATACACAAGTATTACTTGCAGGTCATTCGACTGGCGGTTTGACAGCAACGCTTTATGCTACTCATCATCCAGATCATCCACTTATTAAAGCCCTATGGGCGAATAGTCCGTTTTACGACTTCAATTTAAGTTTAGTTGAAAAGAAATTTGGTATTCCAATGCTCAGTCGAGTAGGAAAATATCTGCCTAAAGTTAAATTTCCAAGCAAACTTAACAAATGGTACACCACCAGCCTTCACAAACAACTTAAAGGTGAATGGGACTTCAACCTGGATTGGAAACCGACCTCTGCCCCTACAGTTCAACTTAGCTTTCTACATGCGATTCATACAGCACAAAAAGAAATTCACCACGGCGTTAAGCTAAACGTCCCTGCACTGATTATGCATTCGCACCAAACTAAAAACCCACGTAAATGGGGACCAGATGCAACCCAAAGTGATGTTATTTTAGATGTTAAAGACATTGCGAAATTCGGTAAAAAAATAAAGGGCGATGTTTCGGTTGTCTCTATTCACAATGGCTTACACGATTTAGTCCTTTCGGCCCAGCCAGTGCGGAATCAAGTCTATCAACAACTATTCCAGTGGCTGGATCAAAAAATCACTTAACTTAGCTTAGGTGAGTCAATATATTTCACCAGCAGTTGATGCGCAGGATGTTCACTCGGTAATAACTCCATAAGACGTTCTACCGCATCGATTGCTTCGGGAAAATGAGCTAAATGTTTGAGTAATAAATCCGTTTCTTGGGTTTTAAAAATTGCATCGCTCAAGCGTGACTCAAGGCAGTCGCGCCATGCACACAGAAACGGACTTTCGGTTTTTGCCAGAAAAACACCGGTATAAAGCTGTAAAGCAGAAGCCGCATATCCTGCATCGAGTGCTTGTTCAGCTTGTAAGAAATCGGCTTCAACATGCACAAGTAGCCGATATGGGCGTGAACCAAGCAAACCTCCTAAAATATCTCGCAGTTGAGACATTTCAGCTTTAAGTGTACCCATGCTGACTTTACGCTCACCATAAAGAGCCTGATAGAGATGCTCTAAGGTTAAACCATGTGGACATAGTGCCAATATGGTTAAAATTTCAATTTGCCGCGGTGTTAATAATAAACTTTTGCCATTAAATTTGACTTGTGGTGTCGAAAATGCGCGGATGTGTAAGTGCTGGCGCTGTTGTTCTAACAAAGCAGATTGAATAATGGAAGCACAACGTTCAGCGGCCAAAATGCCCAAGGTATTATGGTTTTTCCACGTGGTTGATAAATCTACCACGCCCAAGGTTTGCTTTGAGTATGGATCGATAATGGGTGCTGCATAACAAACCCAATCGTGAATCGACTCCATATAATGTTCATTGGAAAAAACACAACTTGATTGTTGAGTTTTTAAAGATAACGCTAATGCATTCGTACCTACAAATTCTTCACGCCATTGACCACCTTGTACAAAATGTACACGTTCAGCAGCACTCTGCATTTGAGCACTTGAGGCTGTCCAGATAATGGTACTGCCGATATCACCCACAGCAATCACCATTGAAGACTGCTCTGCAATATGACGTAAGTCATCAGCACACTGGCTTAGTGCCAGATCTAAAGCATTTTGTGAAGCAGATTTTTTTTCAAGTAGAGGTGCTGCAAATCTTTCTTTAGGAATCGCAGCAGAAGCTGATCGTTCCCACGAGCTTGCAATACTTTGGCCGAGTTTGGCAGCGTTCTGAGGAGAGAGACTATTTTGCGTGCGCAGTTGATCAATCAACATCCGTTGCTGCAATAAATCCTTTTTTGTGAACATTTGTAAATTCCTTATATATTCACATTTCTATTCCAACCTTTCTCCAACCTTCTTCTTTATATCCTAATTATACAAAGTACGAAAGTACTTACTGACAGGGTTCTTGTTAGTCTTTAGTCCTAAAAAAGCAAAGGAATATTTATATGCGCTATATCGATCCAAATCAACCAGGCTCAAAAGTTCAATTTAAATCACAATATGAAAATTTTATTGGCGGTGAATGGGTTGCACCTCTAAAGGGTGAATATTTTGATAATGTATCGCCAGTGGATGGAAAAGCTTTCACACGCATTCCACGCTCTAGTGCTGAAGATATTGAACTTGCTTTAGATGCAGCACACAAAGCAAAAGCTTCATGGAATAAATCTTCACCGACTACACGTTCTAATATACTTTTAAAAATTGCTGATCGTTTAGAAGCAAATCTTGAAATGCTTGCGGTTGCAGAAACTTGGGATAACGGTAAAGCAGTTCGTGAAACTTTGGCAGCCGACCTTCCACTTGCAATCGACCATTTCCGTTATTTCGCAGGATGTATTCGTGCTCAAGAAGGCGGCATCTCTGAAATTGATGAAGATACCATTGCCTACCATTTCCATGAACCGCTAGGTGTGGTTGGTCAAATTATTCCATGGAACTTCCCGATTTTAATGGCTGCATGGAAGCTCGCTCCTGCTTTGGCGGCTGGTAACTGTGTGGTGATTAAACCAGCTGAGCAAACTCCGGTAGGTATTTTGTTAGTTGCCGAACTTATCCAAGATATCTTACCGCCGGGCGTACTCAATATTGTGAATGGTTTCGGTGCAGAAGTTGGCCGCCCATTAGCGACAAGCCCACGTATTGCCAAAATCGCGTTTACCGGTTCAACACAAACTGGGCAAATGGTCATGCAATATGCGACCGAAAATATTATTCCAGTTACGTTAGAGCTTGGTGGCAAGTCACCGAACCTTTTCTTTGAAGACATCATGGATAAACAAGATGACTTCTTAGAAAAAACACTTGAAGGTTTTGCCATGTTCGCCTTAAACCAAGGTGAAGTATGTACTTGCCCTTCTCGTGCTTTAGTACAAGAAAGCATTGCTGATCAATTTTTAGAGTTGGCCGTTGAACGTGTAAAACGTATTAAAACTGGTCATCCTCTCGATACTGAAACCATGATTGGTGCTCAAGCATCTTTGCAACAACAAGAGAAAATCTTACGTTGTATTAATACGGGCCGTGAAGAAGGCGCAGAACTCTTACTAGGTGGTAGTGGCCGTAAAGAAGTAGGTGACGGTTTCTATGTTGATCCGACTATCTTTAAAGGCCACAACAGCATGCAAGTCTTCCAAGAAGAAATTTTTGGACCTGTACTTGCTGTGACAACATTTAAAGACTTTGACGATGCAATCAAAATTGCCAATGACACCATGTATGGTCTAGGTGCTGGCGTTTGGTCACGTTCAGCCCATATTTCTTACCGTGCTGGTCGCGCTATTGAGGCGGGTCGTGTCTGGACAAACTGCTATAACATCTACCCTGCGCATGCTGCATTTGGTGGTTACAAAAAGTCTGGTATTGGCCGTGAAAACCATAAGATGATGCTAGATCACTACCAACAAACCAAAAACTTGCTGGTGAGTTATTCAACCAAACCAATGGGCTTCTTCTAAGTTTCGCACCAAGTTGATACCAGGCTATCAACGCTAGAAGGAAGTAAGCTCATTAATTGTATAAAAAGCCGGTAATTTAGATTGCTGGCTTTTTTATTTAGTACAGTCAGCTCTCAAATTTTTACTATCCGGAATAAAAAAGCGTCATCTAATATTTAAAGCACATCATTTAGGCATTGCTTTTGCATTCATTCATAC
Organism: Acinetobacter sp. RUH 2624; assembly: GCF_000162375.2. Taxonomy (NCBI): domain Bacteria; kingdom Pseudomonadati; phylum Pseudomonadota; class Gammaproteobacteria; order Moraxellales; family Moraxellaceae; genus Acinetobacter; species Acinetobacter sp. RUH 2624. The sequence continues at coordinate 1,598,195 of NZ_KI391939.1, forward strand.
AAACCAACTCGCAGGAGTATTGTATGAATCAACCAGAAACAGCTTCCGTTATTTCTTCAAGTGCAGAAGTCTCATCAGCAGAATATTTTGCTCAGCGTCAACTTAAACAAGGTACGGTGGGTTGGTTACTCCTGATTGGTTTAGGCGTAGCGTATGTGATATCAGGTGATTTTGCCGGCTGGAACTTTGGTATTGCCCAAGGTGGTTGGGGTGGTATGTTTATTGCCACTGCTCTTGCTGCGCTTATGTACTTATGTCTATGTCTTTCTATGTCGGAAATGTCCACCATGATGCCGACAGCAGGTGGCGGTTATAGTTTTGCACGTGCTGCCTTTGGTCCTTTCGGAGGCTACTTAACAGGTACGGCGATTTTAATTGAATACGCAATTGCGCCTGCCGCTATTGCCGTATTTATTGGGGGTTATTGCGAATCTCTATTTGGTATTAATGGCTGGATGATTTACCTCGCCTGTTATGCCATTTTTATGGGGATACATCTCAAAGGTGCCGGCGAAGCCTTAAAAATCATGTTTGCCATTACGCTAGTCGCTGCTGTTGCTCTTGTTGTATTTATTACAGCAATGATTCCACACTTTAATGCACAAAACCTTTTAGATATTCCCGTTAGCACAGCAACTGGTGCAAGTCGTTTTCTACCTCATGGCTATTTAGGCATCTGGGCCGCAGTTCCTTTTGCTATCTGGTTTTTTCTTGCAGTAGAAGGTGTGCCGTTAGCAGCAGAAGAAGCAAAAGATCCAGCCAAGTCTCTGCCACGCGGTTTAATCGGTGCAATGCTCATCTTAACTGCATTCGCTATGCTCATTTTGTTCTTGGGTGCAGGTGCGGCGGGTGCAAGTACCTTACAAAACTCAGGCGCCCCTCTGGTAGATGCTTTGGTTAAAGTTTATGGCACCAACACTTGGCTTGCGACATTCGTAAACTTTGTGGGTTTAGCTGGTTTAATCGCAAGTTTCTTCTCAATTATCTATGCCTATTCGCGTCAAATCTTTGCATTGTCACGAGCTGGCTACTTACCTACTTCACTCTCTTTAACCAATAAAAATAAAGCTCCTTATCTTGCAATTATTATTCCGGGCATTATCGGGTTCTTACTTTCACTCGGCTTTGTTGCATAAACATTCAAAAGCTGAGTTCTCCCCAATCCATTCAAATTTAAGACACAACTTGGGTGCGAGGTCTACCTAATTCCGTAAATCTATTCAGAACTGCCACACGCGCATGAATTTCATTGACCTGACTTTGAAAATGTCTTGCCGTCAGCCTATCACCTAATAATTTGATGCAATGCATCTTGGTTTCCACCAAACTACGACGGTGATAACCCGACCATTTTTTCCATAGGGTTCTGCCTAAATGTTTAACCGTTTGAAGTAACTCATTTCGTTCTATTGAACTTATTTTAGAATCTTTCCAGGGCTTGGCATTCTTTCTGGGTGGAATTACTGCATGTGCTTGACGATCTGAAATCACTTTTCTGCAGCACTTCGTGTCGTACGCGCCATCGGTATAGACAGAATCTATTCGCTCATCTAGTGGAATTTGATCCAGTAAATCACCTAGTACTTGTGAATCACTGACATTATTTGTAGTAAGCTGAACGGCACGTATTTGCAGTGTTTCAGCATCTATACCAATATGCAGTTTACGCCATTGCCGACGGTATTCAGGCTGATGTTTTTTACGCTTCCATTCGCCTTCACCTAAAAACTTTAAACCCGTAGAGTCGACAAGTAGGTGTAACCCATCATGACTTTTCTGATAGCTTATCGCAATATCAATATGCTTTTGTCGTCTACAAAGGGTGGAGTAATCTGGTGCTGTCCAATTCAAGCCACAGAGTTTAATCAGGCTTTGAACAAAGCCAGTAACCATACGTAAAGAAAGACGGAATAGAGATTTGATCATTAAACAGCATTGAATCGCTGTATCGGAATAAGTTTGATTTCGTCCTTGCTTGCCTTGTGGTTGTGCATACCATTGCGTCTTAGGATCAAACCAGATTGAAATATTTCCTCGCTTGATTAAAGCTTGGTTATACGAGGACCAATTGGTTGTACGATAGATTTTAGGTGTAGGCTTCTTCATCTGGAAATTATATTACTGAAGAAGCCTTCAAGAATAGCTTTGTGCAACAAAGCCCTTTCACTCACAAAAGAAGGCGATTCACTCATTTTAATCGCGGTCTTTGGTGCAACTATTTCTTATGTGCTGATTCTTTTATCCCACATCAAACTGCGCTTATCTAAACCCGATATGCCTCGTCCTTATAAAACTCCAGGAGGAATCATCACTTCAAGCATTGCACTAGTTTTAGCAGTCGCTGCTGTGGTCGCAGGTTTTGTTGTTAATCCGAAAGTGTGGTTTATTGCTGCCGGTATCTATGTCGTATTTATTGCTTACTTCTTGTTCTACAGCCGCTATCATTTAGTGAAAGGAACACCAGAAGAAGAGTTTGCAAATATTAAAGCCGCAGAACAAGAACTATAAATAAAAGGATGTAACTATGAGTTATCGCAATATTGTCGCCAATCAACAGTATCACTTTGCTGACCTAAAAACGTTAATGGCCAAAGCTACACCGTTACGTTCAGGCGATGAGTTAGCCGGTGTAGCTGCCAGAGATGCAACCGAACATGTTGCGGCACAAATGACTTTGGCTGATGTGCCATTAAAAACCTTTTTAAATGAAGTTGTAATCGATTATGAAACTGATGAAATTACACGACTGATTATTGATGAACATGATCTGGCAGCCTTTACCCCTATTTCACACTTTACAGTAGGCGATTTTCGAAATTGGTTACTTGGAGAAGATGCCACTGCAGAAAGCTTAAAAGCTTTAGCATCAGGTTTAACTCCAGAAATGGTGGCTGCTGTCAGCAAAATTATGCGCAATCAAGATTTGATTTATGTCGCCAGCAAATGTGAAGTGGTCACCCAATTTCGCAACACAATTGGTTTAAAAGGACATCTTTCTACCCGTTTACAACCCAACCACCCTACCGATGATGTGCTCGGTATTTCAGCCAGTATTTTAGATGGGTTGATGTATGGCAATGGTGATGCCGTAATTGGCATTAACCCTGCCACGGATAACCTGCATAATTTGTCAGAGCTACTGAAATTGCTTGATCATGTCATTCAGGAATATCAAATTCCAACGCAATCTTGTGTACTTACGCATATCAGCTCAGGCATTCAACTGGCTGAAAAAAATGTACCGATTGATTTAATGTTCCAATCAATTGCCGGCACCCAACTGGCAAACGAAGGATTTGGAATTTCACTCGATTTACTACAAGAAGGATATGAAGCCACACTCGCACTCAAGCGCGGAACCATTGGACAAAATGTTATGTATTTTGAAACGGGTCAAGGGAGTGCCCTATCAAGCAATGCACATCACGGCGTTGACCAGCAAACATTAGAAACTCGGGCCTACGCAGTGGCTCGTAAATATAACCCGCTTTTGGTAAATACAGTCGTCGGCTTTATTGGCCCCGAGTACCTATTTAACGGTAAACAAATTATACGTGCAGGTTTAGAAGATCACTTCTGCGGTAAGTTGCTTGGAGTACCGATGGGCTGCGACATTTGTTACACCAACCATGCCGATGCCGACCAAAATGATATGGATGTACTTCTTACTCTATTTGGCGCCGCAGGCATTAACTTCATTATGGGAATTCCAGGTTCGGACGATGTCATGCTCAACTATCAAACCACTTCATTCCATGATGCTCTCTATTTAAGACAACTCCTCGGTTTAAAACCCGCTCCTGAGTTCTCCGCTTGGCTTGAACAACAAGGGATTTTTAAACAGCAAAACTCTCAAATTTGTTGGGCAGACCACATGCCTGACCAATTCTCTCGTCTGCTCATGAACTAGGGGGAACACCATGAAACTGAACCGTGATATTCAATATCCGTCCTCTACCCATCAGGATCAGTGGGAAAAACTTAAAGAGTTTACTGATGCCCGTATTGCTTTAGGTCGTGCTGGTTGCAGTATCCCAACACGGGCCTTACTTGAGTTCCAGTTGTCTCATGCGCAAGCAAAAGATGCTGTTTATCAACATATGGATGTTCCCTACTTGTCTGAACAGTTACAGCAAAAGCAACTTCAAACTCTTCATGTTCAAAGTAATGCCGCTAATAAAGAAATTTATCTCAAACGCCCAGATTTGGGACGCCAACTTTCAAATCTATCAAAAGAAGCCTTAATTAAAGAGTATGCAAAAAAACCACAGCAGTATGATGTTTGTATTGTGGTAGGTGACGGCCTCTCTGCAAGAGCGATTGAAGCAAATGCTATCGCATTTATTGCAGTGCTAAGCGAACATATTCAACAAGAAAACTGGAGCCTTGCGCCAATTATATTTGCAACAGGAAGCCGAGTTGCTTTAGGCGATGAAGTTGCAGAAATTTTTAAAGCCTCCATGCTGGTTATGCTTATTGGAGAGCGCCCAGGTTTAAGTTCTCCTGACAGTATGGGAGTTTACTACACATGGAATGCATATTCAGGTTGCCTTGACTCCAAACGCAACTGTATTTCCAACGTCCGTTCAGCAGGCTTAAGTATTCCAGTTGCGGTACAACGTTTAATGGCACTCATGAAAAAATCGAAGCAGCTTGGCTTTTCAGGAGTAAATTTAAAAGATGAACATCAACTTTCAAATATCGACCATAATGAAAACTCAAAGCTTTTATTTTAAATAGTAGGTTACGCATAGATATTTCTTACCTACAAAATATTTCTGCGTAACAAGATTATCTTAACGAAAAATAGCAATTTTCAGGTATTGACGATTTATATGGATATTTTCTTCTTTATATTTATCGCTATACTCCACCTATTGATCTTCTATGAATCATTTGTATGAGTACTACAAACGCCTTTCCTAAAACTATTTATGCCATTCAGCATCTTGCTTTCGAAGACTTAGGTTCATTAGAAGATGTCTTTTATCAACTTGGTTTTCGCGTCCGTTATTTTGAAGCTGGTGTAGATGATTTAACTCCTGCTTTCGCCCATGACGGTTTAACTATTATTTTAGGTGGTCCAATTGGAGTTTATGAAACTGAAGATTATCCATTTTTAAAAGATGAAATCGCTTTACTCAAACAACGTTTGGCAGCAGATAAACCAACACTTGGCATTTGCTTAGGTGCACAGCTTATAGCTCATGCACTTGGTGCCAAAGTATATGCAGGCCATCAAAAAGAAATTGGCTGGGGAGCTTTAAGCTTAAGTTTACGCCCTAATCAGGTATTATCGCCTTTGCTTAATAATATCCATGTTTTACATTGGCATGGTGATACTTTCGACCTTCCTGAAAATGCAGCCCTTTTGGCGAGTTCAGATATTTATACTAACCAAGCCTTTGAAGTGGGTAATAATATTCTTGCTTTACAGTTCCACATTGAGACGACTCAAGAAAACTTTGAAAAATGGCTTATTGGTCACACATGTGAACTTCGTAATGCTGGAATTTCCATTCCTAAATTGCGTGAGCAAAATATCGAATATGCCCCTGCACTTGAACACGCTGCATTTGAATTAATTCAAAAATTCTTGAAAAGAATTGGTTATAGTGCATAAGTGAAGTAATTTCTAATGTTTAATGAATATTATTTTTTACCACTTGGTATTTTATGACTATTTTTTAAACAAAGAAACTTTATATTTTATTTTTAGAAACATTTCAGAAAAGTTTCAGTGTATTATTAATTTGTAACATAAAATATACGCTGATTTACTATGGATATCTGGAAGTTTCTTAAAAGCTTTAATACGGTCAATACTTACTTAATGCTTTCAACAATGCTTCTCATACTATTAGTTCTTTACTTTTATGTGATTAATCCTACCTAAGCTCTTTTGCCAAGGAAGCGAAATCATAAAGAAAAAGAATATTATGATGAGAAGACCTCCGAAAAAAGCCCAACCTTACAGTTGGGCTTTTTTAATATCTGTTGTTGACTCACAATATGTTGTTCGTCTTGCGAAAAAGTAAGAGATAAGCAATCTCAACTATCTACTCACAACATGTTG
>NZ_KI391939.1:1604370-1609711 GCF_000162375.2 Acinetobacter sp. RUH 2624
TCGTCTTGCGAAAAAGTAAGAGATAAGCAATCTCTTACTTTTTCTCAGGTTTGAAGCTGTCTTTCAAATCAAGAACGCGGTTGAAGACAGGTTTTTCAGTAGTATGATCATGTTGGTCCGCAACGAAATAACCTTCACGTTCAAATTGGAAACGGTCTTCTGGTTTCGCTTGAGCTAAAGCAGGTTCAATCACAGCCTGAACGACTTTCAAAGAATCTGGATTTAAATTCGCTAAGAAATCATCACCAGTTTCAGGGTCAGCCTCTGTAAATAAACGATCATAAATACGTACTTCAGCAGGAATACCCTTGCTTGCAGATACCCAGTGAATCACGCCTTTTACTTTACGCCCTTCAGGATTCTTGCCTAAAGTGTCTGGATCGATTGAACACTTCAGCTCAACAACTTCACCATTTGCATCTTTAATGACTTCATTACACTTAATTACATATGCATGGCGTAAACGAACTTCACCATCCGGAATTAAACGCTTAAAGCCTTTTGGCGGTACTTCTTCAAAATCTTTACGGTCAATATAGATTTCTTTAGTTAATGGAATGACACGCTCACCCATATCGACATTTGGATGACGCGCATGTGTAAGGTCTAAATCTTCTGGTAAGTTTGTAAGTGTCACTTTTAAAGGATCTAACACAGCCATACCACGCGCTGCTGTATTCTCCAAAGATTGACGAATACAGAACTCAAGCATTGCAACATCAACAATACCGTCAGTTTTAGACACACCTACACGTTTACAGAAATCACGTAAGCCTTCTGGTGTAAAACCACGACGACGCATACCAACAACTGTTGGCATACGTGGGTCATCCCAACCATTTACATAACCACCTTCAACCAACTTACGTAATTTACGTTTAGAAGTAATGGTGTAATCTACATTCAAACGAGATGATTCGTATTGGTGCGGAACAGCTTTAGACTTAACCTTTTCAACAATCCAGTCATAGAATGGACGGTGATCTTGGAACTCCAATGTACAAAGTGAATGCGTGATTCCTTCAATTGCATCAGACAATGGATGAGCATAATCATACATTGGGTAGATTTTCCATTTGTCGCCAGTTTGATGATGCTCTGAATGCAAGACACGATACAAAATTGGATCACGCATATGCACGTTCGGGCTTGCCATATCAATTTTAGCGCGTAAAACAGCTTCACCTTCTTTTAGTTCACCACTGCGCATTTGTTCAAAGCGAGCAAGGTTTTCTTCAACAGATGCATCACGATATGGCGAGTTTTTTCCTGGTTCAACAAAACTACCACGGTTTAATTTAATTTCTTCTGGAGACTGCAAATCAACATATGCATCACCTTGCTCAATCAATTGAATTGCCCATGCATAAAGCTGATCAAAATAACCAGAAGCATAGCGAGGTTCACCATTCCAGTTAAAACCAAGCCATTTCACATCATTGGCGATACCATCAACATATTCTTGTTCTTCTGCATCTGGATTCGTATCGTCAAAACGTAAATTACAGAGTCCATCAAACTCTTCTGCAACACCAAAGTTTAGACAAATTGCTTTTACGTGACCAATATGTAAATAACCATTTGGTTCTGGCGGAAAACGAGTTACGATTTGTTTGGTACGTCCGGCAGCTAAATCATCAGTAATGACTTGGCGAACAAAATCTAATCCAGCCTGTTGTTCTTGCTGCGCAGAATCGACAGAGGCATGAGTATTCGGTGTCGGGTTGTTTGGCAGGTTCGAGACAACATCATTAGGCTTCATAGTGTATCAATCACTTCTTTGTAGATAAAATTTCGAAAAAATAAACGCTATCTTCATTTTTCACAAAGATTTTAACGTTTTTTACTTGCCTTGTAGTTTACAGTTTGCTTATGCTTCTCTCAACCAAAAACCCATGGTCATAAGCCCATGTTTAGGAGATTAATGTAATGAGTTTTCCTCAAGTCGAATTAAACACCAATAAAGGTCGTATTGTTCTTGAACTAAATACTGAAAAAGCACCAAAAACAGTAGCAAACTTTTTAGAATACGTACGTGACGGTTTTTATGACGGCGTTATTTTCCACCGTGTCATTGATGGTTTCATGATCCAAGGCGGCGGGATGGATGAAAACTTCAAAGAAAAAGCAACTCGTGATGCAATTGAAAACGAAGCTGACAATGGTTTAAGTAACGATGTTGGTACAATTGCTATGGCACGTACTCAAGCGCCACACTCTGCTTCTGCACAATTCTTCATCAATGTAAAAAACAACTCTTTCTTGAACCATACTTCAAAAACTGCACAAGGTTGGGGTTATGCTGTATTCGGTAAAGTTGTTGAAGGTATGGACGTTGTAGACGCGATCAAAAGTGTACGTACAGGTAACCGTGGTTATCACGCTGACGTTCCTTTAGAAAACGTTGTTATCGAATCTGCTAAAATTATTTCTGAATAATTTTAGGATAAAGCTGTGACCTATCTGTTTATTTCAGATTTACATTTGTCACCTGAACACCCTCGACTCGTTCGAGGGTTTTTAGATTTGTTGGTACATTATCAAAATAAACAAACACAGCTTTATATTTTAGGTGACTGGTTTAATGCTTGGATTGGTGACGATTATTCAGCTCCTTGGCTCGACGAAATTGTTGAAGCTTTAAAAGCTTTTAATGAAAAAGGTAATCGTGTTTACTTTCAAGTCGGTAACCGCGACTTTGCTCTAAATCAGGTTTTCCTCAATAAGTTTAATGGTGTATTACTCCCCGATATTTATTATCTTAATATTGCAGGTCACCAATACCGTCTAGAACATGGCGATGCGTTATGTACGGATGATATTTCTTATCAAAGATTTAAAAAAATTATTCGAAATCCCCTTTTAGTCGCTTTTTTACGTCGAACACCTCTAAGTTTCCGCACGAAACTTGTCAATGGTTTTCGTAAAAGAAGCCATTCGGACAAACAGCAAAAAAGTTATGAGATTATGGATGTGAATGAACAAGCCGTGCTCTCCGCCCTAAAAGATATAGACATACTTATTCATGGACACACTCATCGTCCAGCTATTCATGAAGTACAGCATAAACAACGGATTGTACTCGGTGACTGGAAAGAAGATCACGCACAAATTTTAGAAATTGATCCCTCTTCAAATACGCAACAGCTCGAATTGATTGTCTGGAATTATTAGTTAGAAATTAGTCACTTTTTATTTGAACTTTTAATTCTTTAATTTTTTTATTTAAATCAGAATCGTAAATCACACACATACTAGCAATAAATATAAATTTCCAACTTATATATGCATGATTGTGATAATCAATATATAAAATAAGAAGACTCAATACAAATATAAGAATAATAAAGGCTTTAACAACTCTAATTTCTCGCAGCTTACTCTTTGCATCTTTGGGCATTAAATCAAACATTTTCAATAAATTATTAAAAAATTTATATAAGTATTATATTTCTTTATCACATTAAAATGCAGATGTTTTCCTACAAAATCGCGTATCATGCCAAAGATTAGAACACTTCGATTGTAATAAGATTGATATGGAGTAAGTATGGATTTACTAAATACGGTTAAAAGTCGCTACACCACAAAAGCGTATGATCCTGAGAAAAAAATTCCCAAAGAAAAATTTAATAAATTATTAGAAATTTTACGCTTCACCCCTTCTTCAGTGAATATTCAACCTTGGCATTTCTTGGTGGCTGACAATCTTGCTGCTAAAGAACGCATTGCTAAAGCCTTAACAGGGCGATATGCCTATAATGCTCCTAAAGTTCTTGAGTCATCACATACGCTTGTATTTTGTACAAGAACAGATATTTCACCCGAATATTTAAATCAATTACTTGAGCAAGATGATTTAAGCGGTCGATTTAAAGATGAAAAAGCAAAACTTGGTCAAAAAGATACACGTCATGGCTACGTTGAGTTTTATCGCAATGAACAAAAAAATTTATTTGGCTGGATGGAAAACCAAACTTTTATCGCTTTAGGACAACTACTTTTTGCAGCTGGTCTTGAAGGCATAGATGCAACCCCAATGGGTGGCTTCGACGAAGATGTTTTAAATGAAGAATTTGGCTTAAAAGAAAAAGGCTTACGTAGCTCTGTCATTGTCTCACTTGGCTATAGAAGTGAAAATGATTTCAATGCGAAGTTGCCAAAATCTCGTCTGCCAGATGAAGTTATTTTTACACATTTATAAGATTAGCAGAGTTCAAAAGAACAGTCTTTTGAACTCCTATTTCATAGCTAAGGCTAAACAAACCAATCCACTTATTCCCAAAATCGTTCCTAAAATCGTTGGGAGTTTTAATTTTTCTTTATATAAAACTACACCACAAACTATCCCAAGTAATACCACTAGAATATTCATGCTTGCAAAGACAATCGCTGGTGAATCTTTAAGTAAAATATGTGCTTTAACATACAAGGCAATGTTTGAAAAATTAAGTACACCTAGTATTAATCCAGCCACAGTATTTTTAAAATTCCATGCTGACTTTTTTTGGAATAATAAATAAACTATTGATAATATAAAGGCTGTAATAAAAATTAGATTCAAAGTTAACGTAAATTGTAGCCCCAAACTACTCGTGTATTTTAACAAGACATCTACAGCAGCATAACCAAACCAGACACTCATTAAAGCAAGAATTGCTTTTTTCGATTGATGGCCTGAAGTGCCATTTATCTGTCCAAATACGATTAAAATAACAGCAAAAATTCCTAAACCAATACCTAATAATTTAAGAGAATTAAACCGTTCCTGAAAAAAGAAATAAGCTGCTAATAAAGAAAGTACCACTGACAATCGCTGAGCAATTTCTGTTTTGACGATACCGGCATGCTCTAAGGATTTCGCAAGACATAAAAAAATACTCGGTAAAATGATGCCTAAAGCAACGATTAGCCACCAAGGCATGTGTTGTATAGAAATATGCTGAATATCTGGCTTAAACCACCAATAACATAACAAGCTGGCACTTGCATAATTCCATGCAATCATTTGCATGGGTTGATAGCCCTTTTTCTTTAAATTTTTTAGTAATACAGACACCAGAACACTGCACAGCGCCGCAGCAAATATTAATATCATTTGCGAATAACCTATTAAACTGAATTTTCAAGAAAGCGAGATGCACTACAAATATCTGATTATACTTTTTATATTTTTAAAGCCATAAAAAAACCAGCCATCACTGACTGGTTTTTCTAAGCTAATCAATTAACGATTATTTTCGTCGTCTTGACCATCTTCAAATTTAGAATCGTTGTCGAAACCGCCTTGATGACCACCGAAGCCGCCTTGACCACCGAAGCCACCTTGACCACCGAAGCC
>NZ_KI391939.1:1609811-1769430 GCF_000162375.2 Acinetobacter sp. RUH 2624
CCGAAGCCACCTTGACCACCGAAGCCACCTTGACCACCGAAGCCAGCGCCTTGAGCACCACCAAAGCCAGCGCCTTGACCACCGAAGCCACCTTGACTACCACCCTGAGCTGGGAAACCTGCACCTTGTGCACCTGCTGGACGTGGGTTACGAGCTGGAACAACTGTAGAAATTGCGTGTTTGTAAACCATTTGACTTACAGTATTTTTTAATAAAACAACATATTGGTCAAAAGATTCAATATGACCTTGTAATTTAATACCGTTAACAAGGAAAATAGAAACTGGGATACGTTCTTTACGGAGAGAATTTAAGAACGGATCTTGTAAAGTTTGACCTTTAGACATTTTTAACTCCAAAAAAAATTTTTAAATCAGCGCAAAAAAACTATCTTTATTTTTCAACTAAAAATTATAAAAAGACAGTGTGCAAATTTTGCTTTATCCATAAGAGTTTCGCAAGTCTTCTTTCGCCTGCTTTATCGTCAAGTAAGTTTTAAAATCGTGTATTTCTTGCAAAGAACGTAACCACGTATATTGACGTTTGGCAAGTTGTCGTGTTGCAAATAAGGCTTTATCCTCCATTTCTTGCTTTTTTTTGAGACTCATATCACTTTTTAATAGAAATTCTAGAGCTTGTCGATAACCAACAGAACGCATAGAGGGTAAATTTTCATCTAAATCGTATTTTTCAATTAGAGATTCAACTTCACTCAAAAAACCGATATCCCACATTTTGCTTAATCTTTGCTCAATGCGTTGATGTAATTCTAACCGATCTGGAAGCAAAGCATAGTTATGAAATATGTATCGATATGGTACGTTTTTTGGTTGTTCTGCCTGCAATTTGGTAATTGGTTGACCTGTAATACGATAAACTTCTAACGCGCGAATAATTCTTTGTTTATCAGAAACCTTGAATTTCACACCAGCTGCCGGATCTACTGCCACCAGTTCATCATAAACAGCTTGCCACCCTTCATTCGCTGCTTTTTCTTCAATTGCTGCACGAACATTTGCATCTGCGCTTGGCAAGTTACTTGATAATCCTTCTAGGAGCGCCTTGAAATAAAGCATGGTTCCTCCTACCAAAATAGGAGTTTTGCCGCGTGAATGCATCTCGTCAATTAAAACACAAGCATCTTCAACAAACTGGGCAGCCGAATAGACCTCAAGTGGAGTAATAATATCTATTAAATGATGTGGATATAGCTCCTGCTCTTCACGTGTTGGTTTAGCCGTACCAATATCCATGTCTTTATATACAAGAGCCGAATCAACTGAAATTAATTCAAAACCTCCACGCTCATAAAGTTCACATGCCAAAGCGGTTTTTCCGCTTGCAGTTGGTCCCATTAAATTGATGACGGGCAATTGATTTGACATGTAAAACTACTCTCCTCGAGCAAATAATTTATCTAGTTGAGATAATGGAAATGCACGCCAAGTTGGACGACCATGGTTACATTGACTGGCAAATTCAGTTTGTTCCATTTGGCGAAGTAAAGCGTTCATTTCTGAGAGGCTAAGTTGTCGATGTGCTCGCACTGCCCCATGGCATGCCATACCAGCTAACAGTTCATCACGCTTTTGCAATAATCCCTGAGCTTCATCATTTGGATCTAAATCATTAAGAAGTTCAGGAATAAGATTTTCAAAATCTGCTTTTTGCAAAATAGCCGGCACACCACGCACAATGACTTGCTCATCGCCATATAAATCAATTTCTAGCCCCAAACGCTCAAGCTGAGACTTTAAGTCTTCGACCCGTACCGCTTGCATACGACTAATTGAAATGACTTTAGGTATAAGTAACTGTTGAGATGTCCAAAACTCAGGTTTATCCCAAGCATTTTTCATTTGTTGCAGCAAAATACGTTCATGCGCTGCATGCATATCAACAATAATCAAACCTTCAGTATTTTGCGCCAGAATATAAATTCCATGAAGCTGAGCAATTGCGATACCTAATGGAAATTCATCTATCTTAGCAACTGGTTCAACATTTTCATCAACAGAAAAATTGGTAGCAGGTTGATCTCGTAATGGCGCCAAATAAGTCTTTAATGCATTATTTAACTGCGCAGAACCATTATATTTTGGAGTTTGTTCTGCATAGTGAACAGCTTGGGGACGACTATTATTAAAATCAGTTAAAAGCTCAGTCGAAGGTTGAGAACTATTCGGCTTATCTAGAGTTGTATCAACAGCTTGCTCTGTACGATGTAATGTGAATTGTTCTTGATATTTAGGCTGAGGTTGTACCGAAAGATTTTGAGTATCATCTACTTTCATGGCTTGTGCCAAATCAGCACTAGCGGTCTGAAATTGTGCTAACGTTTCTTTAGCATAATGTCTGACAAACTCATGTACTTCTCGTTGATTTAGAAAACGAATCTCATGTTTCGTCGGATGAACGTTAACATCAATATTTTCAGGGTCGACTTCTAAGAAAAGCAAATAAGATGAATGCTGATGACCATGTAAAATACCGTCGTATGCCATTCTTAAAGCATGTGAAATAGTTTTATCTTTCACAATTCGGCCATTTACATACACATATTGTAAGTCTGCTTGAGCACGTGCATCAGAAGGATGCCCTAGCCAACCTGACAAACGCATGTTAATACTTTCTGCGTCGATCCAGTAAGCATTTTGAACAAACTGTTGACCCAATAATTGCTGTACACGCTGAAATCTTAATTCACCGCTATCTGCTATTGGTAAATTAATTCGAATATTGTCATTGTGCTCAAGTACAAAACGTATATCAAAATGTGTTAAAGCCAAACGACGTACAATTTCTTCAATATGCCCAAATTCAGTGGTTGGCTTTTTTAAAAATTTACGACGAGCAGGTACATTAAAAAACAAGTCCTGAACTCGAATATGGGTGCCCTTTTGTGCAGCAACAGCTTGGACTTGTTGATGATCAAAGGCGGTACCATTCACCTCAACCTGATGACCAATTCCGCTTTCATCTTGGCTACTGGTTAAAGTCAATCGTGAAACTGCAGCAATAGAAGCAAGTGCTTCACCACGGAAACCTAAGCTTACAATCGCGTGTAAATCTTCTGCTGTTTTAATTTTACTGGTTGCATGGCGCATCACTGCCAATGGTAAATCATCAGGATGAATTCCATGTCCATTGTCAATAATTTCGATTAATGTTGAGCCGCCTTGTGCAATCCGCACAATTAACTCGGTTGCACCTGCATCAATTGAGTTTTCTAATAATTCTTTTACGACCGATGAGGGACGTTCAATCACCTCACCAGCAGCAATCTGGTTGGCTAACGCGGCGTCTAATGTATGAATACGACGTTGTGTTAGCTTTTCATCAGTCATGAAGCTGTTCCTGCAAAGTCTGGTACAAATGCTCTGTTGGTAAAGTTAAGGTGACGAAACGATTGAGTTCATCATCTGATTTTTGAATATCAATGACGATATCTGCCTCAGGGATTTCGTCTCCACCTTTCGAAGGCCACTCAAATAAAAATAGTGCATCCTGAATATCTAAATAATCACGGATTCCCATTAATTCAAGTTCATAAGGATCATTAAGACGATATAAGTCAAAATGAAAAATTTCTTTATTATTGATTTTATATGGTTCAACCAACGTATATGTCGGACTTTTAACCGAACCTTTATGCCCTAGAGCTTGCAAAAAATAACGGGTTAATGTCGTTTTACCGGCGCCCAAATCTCCAATCAGATAAATCACGCCAGCTTGAACATGCTGCGCTAATGCCTGAGCTAAACGCTGGGTATCTTCTTCATGATTTAAGACCATTTTCAATGAATACGACATAACACACATAACATGATTCAAAATAATCGATATGATACCATTGCCCTGCTTTAAAGCCTACTTAAGTGCTTAAAGTTGGCTTTTTTTACATCACATTTATTAAATATTGACACACTTTTATGTCTAGCCCGATTGAATTTTTCCCACCTATGATTGATGGCGTAAGCGCAAGCCAAGTCTATCTTCCTCCACAAACGACAGCACAAACCATCTATCAATTTCTTTGCAAAAATTTTCCTCATATAAAAGCAACAGAGTGGCAGCAGCGTTTTCAAGATGGGCTTATTTATGCGGTAAATGGTGAAAAATTAACATTAGACAGCCCTTATATAGCAAACACGCATATTTTTTATTACCGATTCCTTGCTAACGAAGTACATGTTCCCTTTGAGCATCAGATTTTATTTGAAAATGATGACTTGCTTGTTGTCGATAAACCCCATTTTTTAACGATTAGCCCAACAGGGCAATATGTCCAAGAAACGTTATTGGTGCGTTTAAAAAAACAAACGGGCAATGAGTTTTTAACACCAATCCACAGACTAGACCGTGAAACTGCTGGTGTCGTTTTATTTTGCAAACGACCGCAGTCACGTGGAATTTACCAACAGTTATTTGCAGATCGCGAAGTTCATAAAATTTACCATGCAATCGCTGCCTATAAAGCTGAATTAAAATTCCCTCAGATATTAAAATTGTATTTAGATAAAGGCACTCCCTTTTATACAATGCAGGTGATTGCACATACAAAAACCAATACCGAAACTAAAATTGAGCTGATTGAACATAATCACTCGTGGGCTAAATATTGTTTAACACCAACTACCGGGAAACAACATCAACTCCGTGTTCATTTAAATCATTTGGGAATTCCGATTAAAAATGATCCGTTTTATCCTATAGTTCAACATAAAGCCGATGATGATTTTTCTCAGCCCTTACAGCTTCTAGCTAAGCAAATTTCTTTTATAGACCCGCTAATAAAACAGGAAATGGTTTTCAATTCACAGCTTGAATTGACACTGTAATCTCATCGTAATGACAAAAAGATTATTTTTTATGCTGAAAGACATTGAAATTACATTCCGATGGTTTAAAATAAATCCCTAAAAATTAAAAATCATTTGGTTTTGTTATTCATGCGAAAAACAGAAGTTTATCAGGTTCGACTTGACTCCCAAGAGAAAAAACAAGCTTTTGCTGTTTTTAAACAATTGGGAATTACCCCTGCCCAAGCGGTACGACTGTTCTTTAAACAAGTCGTCTTAACTAAATCTATTCCTTTTGCTATCGAAAATCAGAACATTAATATGGAACAATTATTAAAACTGAGAAAAGCAAAAGCAACTTCATTAAATCAGAACCCTTCAAATTTAAATGAAGATGATGACCATGAAGATTTATTTGAAGAGCTAAATGCTCTATTAGGTGAAAGTGACAAAACTTAACGGTGTTGCATTTTTAAAAAACTTTTAACGTCTATTGGCGTCTTTTTTAGTTATGCTCTCTTTGTAAAAATATAAACATAAATACAAGGAGCGCCTAATGATTGTAAGACGAGCGACCTATGAAGATCTAAGTCAACTTGCTGTTCTATTTGATGAATACCGTCAATTTTATGGTGCATCTTCTAATCTTGATGAATCACATCATTTTTTAAAACAACGTTTTGAGAATAAAGAAAGTGTGTTTTTCATCCACATTAAGGATGAAAAAATCACAGGTTTCGTTTTGCTTTATTTAGGTTTTTCTTCAGTTGCTTGCTCTACTTACTATATCTTAGATGATGTCTATGTTACCCCTATGTTCCGACGTCAGGGTTCAGCAAAACAGCTCATTGATACAGCTATTTTATTTGCAAAACAAGAAAATGCTTTACGTATTAGTTTAGAGACTCAAACGAATAATCATGAATCTCACCGTCTCTATGAAAAAATGGGATTTATTCGAGACAGTGAATTTCAGACATTCCATTGCTTTCTTAAATAATATTTTGAGCGAGTTGCTTTTCCTGCTCCGACAAATATACCCAATCCCCTTCCTCAATCTCAGGTAAGACCAATTGACCGATTTGATGTCGATGTAATTTTTCGACTTTATTGCCAACAGCTGCAATCATTCTTTTTACTTGATGATAAACGCCTTGATGAATGGTCATTGTTAATTGATGAGACCCTAGTAGTGCTACATCTGTCGCAGCAAACACATCTTTTTCTTGGTGTAAATTAACCCCCTGAGTAAGCATTTCAATTTGCTCAGGTGTGACTGAATCAATAGTCGTCACATGATAAACCTTTGGGACGTGTTTACGAGGATGAGTTAAAGCTTGTAAATATTTACCATCATCAGTGAGTAAGAGTAAGCCCGTTGTATCTTGATCTAAGCGGCCAATTGCTTGTACACCCCGTTGAATCATGATTTCAGGCAATAAACTAAAAACACTTTGATGATGCTGAGGATTGTGTGAGCACTCAAAACCTTGCGGCTTTTTTAAAGCGAGGTAAACTTTTTCCCGATATCGATAAGTTTCCCCAAACAAAGAAAATTCTAAATTTTCAGGAGAAAACTGTTTTTTGAGATCAGTGACAATCTCTCCCTCAATACTTACAGAACCATTTTTTATTAACTGCTGGCAATATTTACGTGAACCAAACCCTTGTGATTGCAAAATTTTTTCCAGCAGCATAAAGCTTTCTCTTTAGAACTAAACCATTATTTTAACTCAGTTTCAGAGCTTTATTACGTTTTTGCTTTATCAACTTTGTTCTTAACTTCCATCATCTTCAAATTATTCTTCAATGACTCGATAAATTTTTTCGTTTTGCTCACTTTCAAATAATAATTCTGTTGTAGGCAAAATGATCTCATTATCCACAATAATATGTTCGATACGCTGACTTAACTTTAAAGGCTCATTTTCATGTTCAACTAAATTTTTCTTCAATTGTGCTTTCGCATCATAAATTTTGTCGAACTGATCTTTAATCTTGATATCTATAATATCCATATGGCTGACCCTGTAGTTATAAGTATTGATTATTTTTTATATCATAATCTCTCAAACGAATGGTCTTTTAAGTTGTTAATTTATATAACATTGTGACCAAGCGTAACTAAAAATAAAACTCCTTATCATTGAGTCATATACATTAATTTTTTTCTTGAAAACGCTTCCTTTACACTATTCCACGTTTAAAAAGCCCTCACATTTTGGCTCTTAATTATTATACAATTCAAATTATTTGCTTTTCTTGCCGCTTCTCATGCTCGCCCAATTTGATGTTAATTTAGTTGTCTTATTAGTTCTACTTATCTGCGGTTTACTAAGTCAAAATGCAGCTGTAACGATTGCCGCAGGCATCTTAATCGTCATTAAAATCACACCATTAAATCAATTTTTTCCTTATATTCAAGCTCATGGTCTTAACCTAGGAATTCTCATTTTAACCATTGGCGTACTGACTCCAATTGCCAGTGGTAAGCTTAGCGGAGAGAGTATTTTAAAATCCTTTATAAGTTTTAAATCTTTGCTGGCTATTGCTATTGGTCTACTTGTGGCTTGGCTAGGTGGACGTGGTGTGAAACTCATGTCAAGCCAACCTGATGTTGTGGCAGGCTTACTTATTGGTACAGTTGCGGGCGTTGCTTTACTCCGAGGCGTCCCTGTTGGTCCCCTGATTGCTGCAGGCTTGCTGTCCTTATTCATTGGTAAATAAAATTATAGATATTAAAAAGGTGCTTAATCGCACCTTTTTAACACTTAAGCTCAATTAATTTTTATCCAGAATAATAGGCATTACGTTTTAAAGAGAACTTTTCTAACTGCTTTAAAAATCCTTCAAAATAGCTCTTCTCTTTTTCTTCAGTTCGGTAGCCTGCATATAATGTACGTCTTAAACCCGTTGCAGAAACACAGTCTAAACGGCGGCTAGTTACCCAACCCTTTTGTTCATATTCATTCACTACCCAGTCTGGTAAAGCAGCAATGCCTCGACCACTCGCTACAAGTTGAATCAACATTTGAGTTAAATCTGTAGTTCGAATCTGTTTTGGTTGAATATTTGCCGGTATAAATAGTTTCGACATAATATCTAAACGGTGCTTATCTACCGGATAAGTAATGAGAACCTCTTCAGCTAAGTCTTGAACTGTAATATGTTCAGCACGAACCAATCGATGAGTATTTGATAAAACCAAACGCGACTCATATTCAAAAATTGGAAAATACTCGATTCCTTTTAATGCGATCGGATCGGCTGTAATAAGTAAATCAAACTCACCATTTTGTAAAAGCTCATGTGGATTTGCTTCAAAGCCCGAAGCAAAGTCTAAGTCTACGTCTGGATACTGCTGTCGATATTGATTTAATAAAGGCATTAACCAGTCAAAACAGCTATGACATTCTGAGGAAAAAATAATTCTGCCTGTTTGCCCATGAACAATTCGCGTAATGTCGCTTTGTGTGATCTGAATTTGTGGTAATACATCATCAGCCAATTTGAGTAAACGCTGTCCAACATTTGAAAAACTAACAGGTCTACTTCGACGATTCACCACTTCTACACCATACCAATGATCTAATTCTTTTAATTGGTGAGAAATAGCAGACGGTGTTAAACACAGATCATTAGCAGCCGCAACAAGTGAACCATGTTCACGTAAGGCAACCAAAGTTTTAAGATGACGAATTTCTAACATGGGCAAAAGCCTGAACAAATAGATTTATCTAAACATTTTTCAACTTATCTGTTGTTTGACAGCAATTAGAGTTAGTTTAGATAAATCACTATTAATGAACAGTATTCATCTTATCACAATATTAATTAATTTGTCTCAACTTGAACTTTTCTTAATTCTTTTTAGAAGAAGTGAATTTTCATAAATATAAAGGTAAATATTTTTATTAAATAGAAATTAGTGAACCTTTTATATAGACAAAGAAAAAGGCCTTATGGCCCTTTTCATTTCATCATTGTGCTTTTGCTTTAGGAAATGCCTGCTCAAAATCGATGAGCTTAAAGCTTTTTACCAAGTCATCTTGCCCATACGTTACTTCATAAGAGGTTTCTTTCCCACTAAAATATGCTTCAGTTGGTGTTCCAAATACTTCCCATAACCCAAATGAGGCAACATCTGCTATGCCATGGCCAAATGCTCGGCTTACTTTAGCCCATTTTGGATAACCTTGCTGGAAAGTATAAATTTCGACTCTTGTACCATCACGATATTCGGAAAGTACAGGTGCTCCAAACTCGGCAATAACATAATTGCGAGAACTACCCGGATTTAAAACATTTAAATTTTTTTTACTTGGTTGATTACCCGCCATAAAGACTGAGCAACCAGACATAGATAACATAACCAAGCCCATAAGGCAGGCAATACTTAATTTTCTCACGATTTAGATTCTCTATTTCTTAAATATTTATACAACTTATTGTAATGCCTAAAGTATTACGTGCTTATCATATATAATTTAATAAAAACTTTCGATAAATTATTCAATATAAAGATAAAATGTTATTAGTTTAAATATGCAAACTTCCTCTCGAGATTCTAGTTTTTTATTATTTTGATCTCTTTTTTCCCTTATACTTTCTTTTTTGAGTTTCCTTTTATTAATTTATTATGGCTTCACCCCAATCCCCTTCATCTTCTCCTCAAAACTACTCGCTCTTCTTGGCAATTTTTTCACTCGCAATAGGCGGTTTCTGTATCGGCACTACAGAATTTGTCGCAATGGGGCTTATTCAAGAAATTGCACACAATTTAAAGATCACTGTACCTGAAGCCGGACATTTTATTAGCGCTTATGCATTAGGTGTTGTGATTGGCGCCCCGATTATTGCTATTTTGGGCGCTAAAGTTCCTAGAAAGACTCTATTGCTTTGTCTCATGCTGTTTTATGGGATTGCTAATGCCTGTACAGCTTTAGCACATACGCCAGAAACAGTTTTAATTTCTCGTTTTATTGCGGGATTACCTCATGGTGCATATTTTGGAGTCGGTGCCCTTGTAGCTGCTGAACTCGCAGGCCCTTCAAGAAGAGCTTCAGCAGTTGCACAAATGATGATGGGTTTAACAGTTGCTACTGTTATTGGCGTACCTTTAGCTACATGGTTAGGCCAACATTTTGGTTGGAGAGCAGGTTTTGAATTTTCAGCAACAATTGCATTTTTTACTTTAATTGCCGTAGCTTGCTTTGTACCGAATATTCCAGTTCAAGCTACTGCCAG
Organism: Acinetobacter sp. RUH 2624; assembly: GCF_000162375.2. Classification (NCBI taxonomy): domain Bacteria; kingdom Pseudomonadati; phylum Pseudomonadota; class Gammaproteobacteria; order Moraxellales; family Moraxellaceae; genus Acinetobacter; species Acinetobacter sp. RUH 2624. The sequence goes on from NZ_KI391939.1 coordinate 1,619,861, forward strand.
CATAAAAACAGAATTGGCTGGGCTTAAAAATATAAATATGTGGTTAACCCTTGCAGTCGGCGCAATTGGCTTTGGGGGCATGTTCTCGGTATATAGCTATGTCTCACCAATTCTCACTGAATACACTAAAGTTAATATCCAGATTGTTCCTATTGCATTAGCGCTGTGGGGCATCGGGATGGTGATTGGTGGGTTAGCCGCGGGCTGGCTTGCAGATAAAAACCTCAATAAAACTATTGTGGGCGTACTTATTAGCTCAGCGATTGCATTCGTAGTTGCAAGCTTTCTGATGAGTAATATATATAGTGCTATTGCTTCTTTATTCCTAATCGGACTTACCGTGATGGGTTTAGGTGGAGCTTTACAAACACGCCTCATGGACGTTGCAGGCGATGCCCAAACCCTAGCAGCTTCACTTAACCACTCCGCCTTTAATATGGCCAATGCATTAGGAGCATTTTTAGGTGGTTGGGTACTGAGCCATCAGATGGGCTGGATTGCACCGATCTGGGTAGGTTTCGTACTAAGCCTTGGTGGTCTTATTATCTTGCTCATCGCATTTGCTGTAGAAAAAGCAACTCAAAAAGCCTGATTCTCATTAGGCTTTTTTAATAAAAATACTAATCTGTTAACTTTTCACCACAGTGTGGACAATAGCATTTCTTCTCTCTCACAGATTCTTTCTCTTCTAATACTTTTTCGCGCATGATTTGGATAATCAGATTATGCGCTTGTTCTTTCGGTAGTCCCACTTTTTGTCGAATACGTTCTATTTCAGCTTCATCATGCATGATGTCAATACCACGCACTTGAAGTAACTCACGAAACTCTTGTTCAAGGCGCTGATTCCGTTGGTTAAGTTCATTAGCTAAACCGGAAGCTAAAATACCAGCCGGTAAAGCAGCAATCCCTACCCCTAAAATTGTAATTAAAGCTCCTAGTAGTTTTCCTAAACTGGTCACGGGTGTGACATCGCCGTATCCAACTGTGGTTAAGGTAACGACCGCCCACCACATTGCTTTAGGAATAGAGCTAAACGCTTCTGGTTGCGCTTTATTCTCAACCACATAAATACCAGAGGCAGTCATAATAATCATAATGATTAAAATAAAAATCACTGCCTGAAAAGAACCTTTTTCTCGCTTAATAACACATAGCAATATTTGCAAAGAAATAAAATAGCGAGTTAATTTTAATAGTCGAAGTAATCGTAAAATTCTAAGCATACGAAGGTCTATTCGTACAAAGAAATTTAGATACGCAGGCAAAATTGCCATGAGGTCAATCAGTGCCTCTCCGCTTTTCATCCATGCTAAACGCTGCTTCCATGCAGCTTGTGTCGGATCACGCTCTACTACACTCCAGAGGCGTAAGAGGTATTCGGCACTAAAAATTGCAATTGAAATATTTTCAAAGTAGTCAAACCATATACGATAGCTGTAATACAGATCATTTACTGTTTCTAGCAATACCGCAATGACATTCCCAATAATTAAGAAAACCAAAAAGTAGTTTATACACCTACTGACTGTTGTTTCGTAATCATGATCATGAAGGTTGTTATAGAAGAATTTACGTAATCTCTTCCAAGCTAAAATTCGCATACAGATCTGAGCCACATGATATTGAACATATATTAAGCTCACATACTTAAATTCACCACTATAAGGACCAATAAAATATTTTATTAATTGTATTAACTAAACAATCATAAATAATATTTCATATTTTCTAATTATATTTTAATGAGCAGCAACATATCTAAACTCATTTTCTTCCCACCATTGCACATCATAAATACCCGCATGTGACTTCAAAATGACGTTAATATAATTTTGAAGCAGCATAATATGGTGAGTAATATCTAATTTTCTAAAAAGAAATCTTCTCAAAATTGGCGTATTCGGTGAAATGAATATCGCAAAGCCATTACTATATTCTTCATAAACACTAATACCGATATACATCGTGATCTCAGGTAATGGTACTTCTATTTCCCACCCCCAGCGTTCAGCATTTAATTCAATACTTAAGTGATATCTATTTTTCAATATACTATAAATATACTGTGCAATATCTTCCGTTTTCTGTACTAACGTATTTCCGTCTTCTGCTGATAAATTTTGATCATATAGCTGATAATCATCAAATTTAAATTCAACAATTGTCTTTAGCATTTTTAAGTTCCATATATAAAATACCCATGTTCTTTTTAATTATTTTTAAGTTCATTCAATTATTTTAAAGCAAAATCTTCTTTAATATCTAGCGTTATATTTATTTTTACATTTTATAGGAATAAAACTTGATTAATTCATTACTTTAATAATTAAAATATGCACTAATTCTCATTAAAATAAAAAAGGAGCTGAATAATCAGCTCCTTTTTTGTACTAAATCGACCTATTAAGTCAATTGAGCAGCAGCAATTTTCTTAGTATCTACTTTATCAGCAGCATTTGTATATTCGCCCATTTGGTCGAAATTCAAATATTTGTAGATGTCAGCAGACATACTGTCAATTTGAGCTGCATATTGTTGGTATTCTTCTGGAGTTGGTAATTTACCAAGTACAGCAGCAACAGATGCAAGCTCAGCAGATGCTAAGTAAACGTTAGAACCTTGACCTAAACGGTTAGGGAAGTTACGTGTAGAAGTCGAAACAACAGTTGTGTTCGGCGCAACACGTGCTTGGTTACCCATACATAATGAACAACCAGGCATTTCTGTACGCGCACCAGCACGGCCATAAGTGTTATAGAAGCCTTCTTCCATTAACTGATGTTCGTCCATACGTGTTGGTGGAGCCAACCATAAACGAGTTGTTAATGAACCGCTTGGTACTTTCTCAAGTAACTGACCAGCAGCACGGAAGTGACCAATGTTAGTCATACAAGAACCAATGAATACTTCATCAATTTTGTCGCCTTGAACGTCAGAAAGAAGTTTTGCATCATCTGGATCGTTCGGGCAGCAAAGGATAGGTTCTTTGATTTCTGACAAGTCAATTTCATACACTTTAGTGTATTCAGCATCTGCATCAGCTTTAAGTAAGCTTGGGTTTGCTAACCATTTTTCCATGTTTTCAACACGGCGAGCCATAGTACGTGCATCACCATAACCTTGTGAAATCATCCACTTAAGCATTGTGATGTTAGAACGTAAGTACTCAGCAACTTTCTCTTCAGAAAGTGTGATTGCACAACCAGCAGCTGAACGTTCAGCAGAAGCATCAGAAAGTTCGAATGCTTGCTCAACTGTTAAGTCAGTTTCCATTTCTGTTAAGTCGATTTCTAAGATACGACCAGAGAAGATGTTCTTCTTACCTTTTTTCTCAACAGTAAGATCGCCTTCTTTGATTGCATAGTAAGGAATCGCATGTACAAGGTCACGTAAAGTGATACCAGGCTGCATTTTACCTTTGAACTTAACAAGAACTGATTCAGGCATATCAAGTGGCATTACACCAGTTGCAGCAGCGAAAGCTACAAGACCAGAACCTGCTGGGAACGAAATACCAATTGGGAAACGAGTATGCGAGTCACCACCAGTACCTACTGTATCTGGAAGAAGCATACGGTTTAACCAAGAGTGGATAATACCGTCACCTGGACGTAAAGATACACCACCGCGGTTCATGATGAAGTCTGGAAGTGTATGTTGCATTTGTACGTCAACTGGCTTTGGATAAGCAGCAGTGTGACAGAAAGATTGCATCACCAAGTCAGCAGAGAAGCCCAAGCAAGCTAAGTCTTTTAACTCGTCACGAGTCATAGGGCCAGTTGTATCTTGAGAACCAACTGTAGTCATCTTAGGTTCACAGTAAGTACCTGGACGGATACCTTGACCTTCTGGGAGACCACATGCGCGACCAACCATCTTCTGAGCTAAAGTGAAACCTTTGCCAGTGTCAGCTGGTTGTACTGGAGTACGGAATAATGTAGATGGAGCTAAACCTAAAGCTTCACGTGCTTTAGCAGTTAAGCCACGACCAATGATCAAGTTAATACGACCACCAGCACGTACTTCATCTAAAAGTACTGGAGTTTTAAGTTCAGACTCAGCGATTTGTTCGCCATTTTTGAACGCAGTAACTTTTGCAGCAGCATGATCGATTTTAAGAGTAACTTCGTCACCCATGTTCATGTTAGAAACATCGATCTCTACTGGTAATGCACCAGCATCTTCCATTGTGTTAAAGAAGATCGGAGCAATTTTACCGCCTAAACACACACCACCGTCTTTTTTGTTTGGAATGTGAGCGATTTCATCACCAAAGAACCAAAGAACAGAGTTTGTTGCAGATTTACGAGATGAACCTGTACCAACAACGTCACCTACATAAGCAACTTGATTACCTTTAGCAATAAGTTCTTTAATTTGGCTTAATGGACCAACTTCACCTGGTTTTTCAGGGTTGATACCATCACGCTCGTTTTTCAACATTGCATTTGCATGCAATGGGATGTCTGGACGGCTCCATGCATCTTGAGCTGGAGACAAGTCATCAGTGTTTGTTTCACCTGTTACTTTGAACACAGTGATTTTGATTTCTTCTGGTACATCTTTACGACTAGTGAACCATTCAGCATCAGCCCAAGACTGTAAAACAGCTTTTGCATTAGCATTGCCCGCTTTAGCTTTATCAGCTACGTCATGGAACGCATCAAATACAAGTAATGTTTTTTTCAAAGCTTCAGCAGCCAAGCTTGCTAATTCAGCATCATCTAGAAGCTCAACTAAAGGCGCTACGTTATAGCCACCAAGCATCGTACCTAGTAAATAAACTGCACGTTCTTTAGAAACTAGCGGAGATGTCGCTTCGCCTTTTGCAATCGCTGCCAAGAAAGCTGCTTTTACGTAAGCTGCTTGGTCAACACCTGCAGGAACACGGTTTTCAAGCAAATCAACCAAGAATGCTTCTTCACCTGCCGGTGGGTTTTTTAATAACTCAACAAGTTGAGCAGTTTGAGCATCATCAAGTGGCTTCGGTGGGACTCCGAGTGCGGCACGTTCAGCAACGTGTTGGCGGTAAGCTTCTAGCACGGTGTTCATTCCTCTTTTTTTAAAAAATTACTTGTAAATTCCAGCTTTCACAAAGCTTCACAAGTAATATGGACTACAAAATTTTACTAGAGTTCAAGCCAAAAGTTAATGAGCGCGGGGTGTTTCTCCGTGATGCCCATTATTTTGTAACTAAATACCCCTGTATAAATAATGATCTTAATGACTGGTTTATGATGCGGTATTTTGAATTTAAAGAACACTCCACCTTAGTGGAGTGTTGACGATGTATTAAACACTTAGAACTTTTTATAGTTTGGCATTTTGTCGTGTGGTGTAACCAAGCACTCATCTGCCATTTGTTTTCTAATTTTTTCTTGCAGGGCTTCTGGATTAGTTTTTAATTCATCTTGTGGAATAGCATAAACTTTTTCAATAATATTCAAGATGAATTTTTTGGTGATCTCATCTTCGATTTTATTTGCATGTTCAATCGCTTGAGACTTTTCAATTGCTTGCTGACGGTCAAATACAATACTTCTAGCTGCATTCCCAACACTGGTACAAAAGCCATGCCATTGCTCTTCAGGTGTTAAAGGTTTTTTCTCTGTACAGCCGACTAACAACATTCCCATCAAAACAAATAAAACTTTTTTCATCATTACTCTACACAGACTATGCTGCCAACATCATACTGAATCTGACAGAGTTTGCAAAAACTGCTATAAAAAAACCGAGATATAAACTCTCGGTCCTTTATATGTAGTGTGAGAAATACACATTTCTTAATTTAAATTAATTAAAAAACTTAATATTAGTAGGTGTTGATATTTTTGCAGCATCTCCAACTGATTTTAAGGTACCGTTTTTGGCATCAAAGCGGAACAAACTAATATTATTAGTAAAAACATTTGTTACATACAGATATTTACCAGTTGCATCGAATGAGAAAGCACGTGGTTCAATACCATTAGCTTTATAAACAGTCGGTTGAGCCAGCAATCCATCCTCTTGAATTTTAAATACGAGGAGTTTGTTGTCTGAGCCACGATTAGCAGCGATCACATATTTGCCATCTGGACTAAGAATAATTCCGCTTGCACTCTTAAATTCGGGCGTTTTGTCTTCATGAACTAGCTTTAACTCAGCAGTTTTCTTCAAATAGCCATCTTGCACATTAAAGGTCACAATTTCACTTCGCATTTCGGCGGTAACATATGCATGCTTACCATCTGATGAAAAGACCATATGACGCGGACCAGAGCCATGGTTAAACGTCACATCTCGACCGTTATCCGCTTCGAGTGGTTGCGTTTTGTTTGGGTTATAACGAAAGACATAGACTTTGTCATTCCCAAGATCACTTGCATATAAATACTTACCATCCGGACTAAAAGTTGTCGAATGAGCATGTCCACTCTCTTGACGCCCCTTAACATGACCAGAACCTTCCGAAAAAACAATATTTTGTACCATTTCACCCAAATGCCCATTCGGCAAAATTGGAAAAACAGCCACACCACCACGACCTTTATCAAATGCCGAATAATTCGACACAAACAGGAATTTACCATCTAAACTAATTGAGGCATGAGTTGGATGTCCACCATGACTATTCACCGTGTTCAAAACCTCTACCTTTCCGTTTTGAACCGATAGTGCAGTGACTTCTCCTAAATTTTCTTCATTTGTTGTATATGCAAAACGACCATCTTTAGATTTCACAATCCAAGATGGACTTTTCATTTTTAACACTTTAACCGGAGTTAGAGTCCCGTCAGCATTAACTTGCAATTGATATAAACCTTCACTGGCCTTTTCCGGTTTTTGAACAAGTGGTGCATCAGGAATCGATGTCCAAGTTCCGACTAAAGCGATTTGTTGTTCTGCTGCATTCACTGTGGAGCCCCACCCAAGTGACAAAAAGGACAATGATAATGTTGCTGTTAATTTCTGAATGAGTCCACGATATTTAATATTTGTATCGTTAACCTTGCTATCTCTAATTTCAACACAAGTATCTTTTTCCACTGGCATTTTTCCTTGAAAAATTTACCTTATTTGCAATTAACAACAAGGCATTATCAATCTAATTTCATTTAATGATTCTGAAAATTAATTTATAAAACCGCAATTTTCAAGTGAATTTTCTTTAATCAAAATCCTTTTTAAAGTGGGATTCCTGCCAAAAGAATTGATGATCTACATGATTAATATTTAATTTTTTAAAATAGTATAGCGTTAATAAATTAAGAGCCCACTTAAAGTGAGCTCTTAATTTATACATCTAGAAACGCCAGTTGTAGAATAAATCGATTGCTCGTTCTAAAGACTGACTTGCTTCTAAATATAAACGGCGATTCATTTGATAACGCAGCGTAAGTTTATTGACTGGCGTAAATACTCCGACACCATAACGAATAAACAAATCAGGCGTAATATATCCAGTTAAGCTTACCTGAGTATCATCACCCGTACCTTGTGCATCTAATGCAAGACCACTTAAGCCGAAAGTACGTCCAATTTGATTCGTGAACGCGCGTGTACCGCCCAAGCCCATACTAATACCAGCAGCAGCGATTGTATTGTTTACATCAGATTTAAAACCTTCCGCATTACTTAAACCGCTTGAGCCTTCATTAATACGACCTGTCACTAATGCATTTAATGCTTCTTGTTCAGATAAGCCCGCATCGTTATAAACTTGAATGTTTGGTGATGATGCAGTACCTGTAACACGAACGCCAACCATACTACCCTGAACATTTTTATTTGCATCTATATCTAAAGTTGGGTTTGCCAATGGGCCATTGAAACGGGCAATAGCACGGTTTAAATCTAAGCTTTGACCATAAGCTTCAATTTTCACCTTTTGACTTACACCAATAGCACCCATCGCGCGCATTGCCGTTTCATAACCACGCTGAGTTAAGTTCAAACGACCTACTAAAGGAATATTACTGTTAAAGCCTTGGAAGATAACTTGATTACCAATATTTACCGAAATATCGGCACGGATATCCCAAGGTTTTGCTGCACGTAAAATTGCAAGTGGATCTTGGCCTTGACGGACAATACGAACATCTGAAGATGTATTAATGACAGGTGCTGTTGTTTCAGGCATTGAAATACGTGCACGAGGAACATCTACCGACCCTTTCAAACTTAAACGTTTGTCGAAAGGATACATATCGAGTGTCAAATTCGGATTTGCAATAGCTGTAATTAATGGTGCTTGACGTACGAGTAAGTTATCACCTTTTAAGTTCAACTGTAGACGTGGAGAATCTTTCCAATCGAAACTACCTTTAAGTAAACCTACCCCTTGTCCACTGTTAAATGCGCCATCAATTGTTGCCATATTCTGACGAATAGATGAATACACTTGTACATTGGTTAAGTTCACTGGCAGGGAAATCATACTGATTGCCCCATTTTTCAAACGCATCTCACCCGTAAATTGCGGTTGGGTTAATGTACCATTTACTTTACCTGCCAAGGCTAAAGTACCACTCATTGAACGCACATCTTGAATAAATGGTTTTAAAACTTTTAACTGTACATCATTAAAGGCGACCTCACCATGCATTGGCATAGATGGTTGGTATGGATTAATAATGACATTCGCGTATCCGGTACCAATATCTGGTGTTTTTACATCAACACGGAACAATAGACCATCTGAAATGCTTTTCGCAATTACACTCAGCTCATCATAAGTCAACGTGGTTGGCGGATCTTGAGGGTCTTCTGCTGCTAAACCTAGTTCACCTTTTCTGGTTACTAAGCGTGCATCAAGTTTAGGATGTCCACCATTTACCCAAGACGCTTTAGCATAACCATTGAGTTGACCCGTCATAGCCAAACCTTCCGGCATAAATGCGGCAAAATCTCCTAAATCCAGATTTTGGGTAATAAATGAAATATTGCCTTGTGCTTTACTCACACGTACAGGTTGGTCAAGGCATAACTGACTATTTCTACTTTGCCAACAATGCTGTCCAACATATAGCTCAGAACGTGCTGATGAAAACACAACAGGCGCATTTTGATTTTGCGCTAAACGAATTCGACGCGAATCAAAACTACCTTTTTGAATTTGGCCCAACCAATCATTATTTTGGTTAAAACCGCCTGCTAACTGTACATAAAATTTAGAAATATTATTATTTGCCTGAACTTTTAATAAATGTGCTTTTCGTGTTCCAGTTAAATTAACTTCAGCAGACTGGATTAGACGGCTACCACTACGTAAATTATCAAGCTTTGCTGTGAGCTGAGTTGGAGTTGTTTCGGAAGTTGGTAGTTCACCCTGTACACGCAGTTTTTTAACGCTCACTAAATTATTGAAAGCAAAGTTATCAACTGCAATATTAGCTGTAGCCTTCAAACGCGGCTGAGATTGAACACTCAAATCTCCATAAGCACGACCACTTAGACCCGGATACAACTCATAAAGCGCAGGCGCATTGAGCTTGATTTTTAAATTCTGTGCATTACCAGTCGCCTGTAACTGGTTTTGTGCATACACTAAAAATAGATTATTCGCTTCAAATTGCTGAGGTAAAAAGCCCTTTTGGTTCGAATCCATAAGTACAGATAAGTTACCTTTACCTCTCACTGGCTTATTATTCAAAAATCCTGCAAGGTTCAATTGCTGAATATCAATACGCTTTAACTTATCAGACCAAACACCTTGCGTTTTTACATTTCCTGAAATTTCGCCTTTTACACTAGAAACAAAATATTGAGGTTTAAAACGCACAAGCGAACTATTGATATCCCAAGCAATACGATCTTTTAAGTTTAATGATCCAGTCGCGTAGATTTTTCCAGCCACACCATCATGTTGTAACTGACTAATTCGAATAAACTCTGGAGTACCAGCAAGAGAGAACTTTAATAACCCATTAGCCTGATTAAGTGCTTTTAAAGATCCATCATAATTCACTGCAAAACCTTTAAAACCACCACCGGCTTTAACATCATTAAATAATAAAGCTGCCGTACTTTTCCCAGCTAACGCAACCGTTTCTTGGTTTGCTTGAGCCAACTGGCCTTTTAAATCAATTTTTTCAAGTTGAATGATTTGTTGATTTGGCTTGGCAAAACCACTTGCTTTGATTGATCCATTAAGTAAGTTTACCGGTGCAGCTGCATGAATACTTTGTGGATTAAAGTCTTTAGCATTTAATAACGCATTCCATGCCAACTGACGTTTTTCGGTAGGTAATAAAACTTTAGCCTGACCTGTGAGGCTCCCTTTTTGAGCCGCAAAATTAAAACTAGGAACATTAAGAATATTATCTTTAACATTCAATGTTGCTAAATATTGTCCAGCTGGCAATAAGGTTTGTTCATGCTGATATACTTTAGTTGCCACTTTAATATCTTGCTGACCATCCCGTAAAGTCAAATCTACTTGACCACTATCACTGCTTAACCAACCTATATATGGCATAGCACGATCTATTTTGGACCAAGCCACATTCATAAACATTGGCTGTGGTTTTTTATTCTTTTCAGGTGCTTGATTTAATTTTAGTTTCCAAGACTCATAGCGGTCAAAGTCGACATTAGCAAATACTTCCATGCCTTTTTCTAAAGAGCCAGTTGAAGCAACTGCAGCATCTAAACTTGGCGGTAAGAAGTCCTGAACGACTTGAGGGATAGCTTTATCTTTAGGATTAACATGATCTAAACGACCTTTTACATCCCAAGTGACATGATCTTTCCAGTTCACCAAGCCTTTAAGGTTAACTGCACCTTTCATGACCTGACCATTAAAGTCTGTAATATTCAGCTGATGAACCAAATCAGTATTCATTAAGGCGTTGTATTGGCCTTCTGGTAAATTTTCCCCTTTTAAATCTGTCTCAAGCGCTAAGTTAAGTTGCTTAACATCCCCCTGAAACTTGATCACACCATTTTTAGCAAATAATTTTTGTTCAACCAGTAAAGGCAAGTGATAATTTTTAAGTAACAATGCACCTTTCATTGGTACTTCATGGCGAACAGGATGTAAAACGACCCAACCTGTTAATAAATCTGGTGTTGTCGTTGCTACACCGGCTTGCAATGTATCTAAACTTCCGCGAGCTGCCACTTTAATATTTTGGATGTTTAAACTTTTTAAAGAAGGAATTCTTAAATCTGCTGTCGCATTCAGTGGATATTTGCCACTAAAGTCCATATTTCCTGTTGCGTTATGAACAGAAAGATACCCCATATCCATACTTGAATTTTCAAATTTCAGTTTTGTCTCTGACCACAAAGCATCATTTAGATGAACATCATGGAAATTTACGACAGAACCTGAATTTTTAATTTCTAAATGATCGACATCTCCCACATCTACACGAAGTACAAATGGTAATTTAATGGGTTTAAACTCAAATGGTTTATCCGATGGCGGAGCTTTGTTAATAATAACTAGGTTACGGACATCTGCATTGCTCAAATGCACTTCTTTTTCTAATATTAAAGAACGCCACCCTAACCGTACATCCGCTCTATCTAAAGTAACGTCAACTTCTTTTAACTGAACAATAATATTTTTAAGAATAATTCCCCGAAGTAAATTACCCCCTTCATATTCATATTTAATGACTTGCTGAGCTTGTAAAACACGGTCTAATAAAAAACGGCTTCCACGGTCAGTCGACATCATAATAATGATGGAAGCAACAAGTAATAAAAGTATGATTAATATTGTCAGCAAAAAGCTACGCAAAATGCGTCGCTTCTTAGGAGAGCTAGGTGCCGAAGTGGGCTGCTGTTCTACTTCCGCCATAAAATAAACCTAATAAAATTTTATTTTTAAAGTTGTGGACCAATAAAGAAATGCAAACGAATCGGATGATTATCATCAGAAATACCTGAAGCCACATCTAAACGAATTGGTCCAATTGGGGACTTCCAACGAATACCGACACCAACACTGTAGGCAGTCGGGTTACTAAAATTCTTATCGTAAGCATTACCAAAATCAGAAAAAACAGCTGCTCGCCAACCCTCTTTGAATTGATAGTTATATTCTAAAGAGCCTACTGCTAGAGCCTGTCCACCAATCTTATATCCATTTTCTTCGGGTGAAAGACTTTTATAATCAAAACCGCGAATTGTCTGGTCACCACCAGTAAAGAATCTTAAATTATAGGGAACTTTATCAAATTCATCGGTAAAAATATAACTAAGATCAGATCGTCCCACAAACTGATGGTTATCATTTTCACCTAAAGAATAAATAAATCTCCAACCCGCAGTTGCAATCGCCATATTGGCATCGGAAAGTAAACTGCTACTTCCCAGTTCTAACTTATAGCTTTGTTTAAATGCTTTCGTTGGATTTAACCTTGTATTACTTGATGTTTTAGAGGTTTCATAACCAAATAATAACGCTTCTTGCTCTGATGCAGCTGTTTTAAATGCATCTGGCAATTCAGAAATATCGACATTTCCCTTTTGAGTCAATCGGTCCAGACGGTAACGAACCCCAATAGTATGTTGCCAATTGCCTAAAGGTTTTTTAATAACTCGCTCACCACCCAATACGGCAGATTCAGTTAATAAACTCACATCAGGACCGATATTATCTCTAGTCTCGCGCTCATAACCACCTACAATGTTAAAGTAATCATTTAATGGATGCTTATAAGGAATACTATAACGGCCATCTATAGACTGACGAATTTGTGAAAGTTCAAAGTTGGCATCAAAGGAGTGGCCATATTCGTTCACAATCGAACGACGATATTGACTACGTAAACGAGCTCCCGTATCAGTACCATAACCCACACCAGTTTCCAGACTATTCAATTTGTCCGCATTTAAAGTCACAATAACCGGAATCCGTTTTTCTTCACGTGCTTGGGCTTGTAAACGGTCTTGTTCCGACTCTTGCTCTGCATAATCTGCTGCTGCGGTTTTCAAAGAAGCTGGAGCTGCAGCTAATTGTACATTTTCAGTTCCGGCAAATTGTTTTTCGTCTACCACATTTTGACTAACCTCTTTACTAGATGAGGCTAATTGTCGTGCTTTAGCAAGCTGTTGTTGCTCTGGAGAAAGCAATTTTGATTCATCAATGGTGACATTTTGCTGATCGACTAATGCTTGTAAATCTGGGGGTAATTCAAGCGGCTTCTCAATTGGATCAGGTTTAATTGAATCGACCAGCGTGTAGTTAAAATAGCGAGAGTTCGTCAGGTTGTTGGCTAAAGCATTTACACGCCAGAATGTGTAGTCATCGCCCTCTTTCCAAGGTGCCATACTCTCAAGAATATTTAATTTGATTGGCAAGGGTTTTGAAGGATCACTCATACGAAACTCAACCTTACCTAGCTTATATCGCTCACCCGTTTCATATTTGAGGTTAATATCTGCTTTGTTTTCAGGTTGGCTTACTTTTACATCGTGTAAACGCCAGTAGGCATCAAAATATCCATTATTTGTTGCGGCATCGACAATTCGACTTTTAGTTGTTTCATACAGACCATGATTAAAGATATCACCAACATCTTGGTCTGGAACTAAACGAATAACTTGAAACTGTGGTTGTTTTGCACCCGCTCCACTGAATTCAATATTTTGTTCATTAATTCGTACCGGCTCATTTGGAGTAACTTTAACTCGAACACGGCTTGCACTTAATTTTTCAAAACGAAACTCAGCATTGTAATACCCCACCGCTTGAGCGGCCTGATTGCTTAGGCTCCTAAGTTGAGGCAATGCTGAATTAAAATCTTCAAATGATTCTTGAGTAAATGTAGATAATTTACCTTTGATATTTTTAGCCAAATCGTCTGGAGCACCCGTAACCTCAGCAGTAATACGAGGTATTTGCTCCATCGGAATCACACGCGGTGGACGAATTTTATTAAATATCCGTTTAAAGAAACCTTTTTCTTCCGGCGGCTCTTCAGTAGCAGCTGTAAGCTCAGGTAAAGTTTTTCCAGTTTCATTAGCTTCGACTACAATCTTACTATCAGATTGAATCTCATGCATGAGTTGGTCAATATTTACAGGCGCCTGATTAATTTCATGTAATTCTGCTTGTGATGCATCATTCACTACCATTTCTGGATGTTTTTGTGTGCCATTTTGGAAGTTCTGAGCTTCAGTTTTTGCCTCTTCTGCTACCCGATAAATCTCATTTGCCATATTCTGGTCAACAGGCATCACGGGTAAATCTTCGAGGTTATCGAGCGTAATTGGCTTAAATTCTTCAATCTGATTTGGAAATTGTTCTTGTTGTTGCAATATAGCCAAGCTATCTTGTTGCTGCTGTGCTTGAGTTACCAGAGTAGCGACATCAGTAATCGGAACATCATTTTGGTTATTTGTATTTGTTTGTTGCAATGATGGATCAGTTACTGACTGGTTTGCTACCGGCGTTACGGTCTCAGCTGAACTTTGAGCATAACAAGGATTAACACATAAACTTAACAATAGGCTGCTACAAATAAGTTTAGGTATACTCTGCATTTTTAGGATTAAATGCATAGAGTGAGAAAGAGTTGACTGTTTAAACTTAATTTTAGAAGGCATGGAAAACTCTAAACTTATTTTTTAATAAACGCACCAATATGAGGATAAAACTCACTCGAAACCATTGATTTTTCATTTAATCAAGCGTTAAAAATATCATACATGGTTTTCGATGCAAATTAACACTCCGTCACATTTTTTAATAAAACTCAATGAAGCTTGTATATGATGAAACAAGATGAATCCCTGATGACATCACGTCGGTTTGTACCGATGTTTTTTACACAGTTTTTTGGCGCATTAAATGACAATGTTTTTAAGCAAGCTTTATTGTTAGTCATTACATATGGTTGGATTCAACAACAATCTGCCCCTGTAAGTACACTCAATAATTTAGCAGCATTATTGTTTATTTTGCCATATTTCTTTTTTTCAGCAACAGCAGGACAAATTGCTGACAAATACGAGCGCTCACAACTTGTGCGTGGCATAAAAATATTAGAAATCATAATCATGCTTATTGGGTCTGCCGGTTTCTTATTGGGGCATTTATGGCTACTGCTTCTGGCTTTATTCTTAATGGGAACACATTCCACTTTTTTCGGACCTATTAAATATGCAATTTTGCCTGAAATTTTAAAACCAAACGAACTTATGTCGGGCAATGCCTTATTTCAATCCGGTACATCGATGGCAATTTTATTCGGCATGATCTTAGGTGGTGCCGTAATTGCATCATCCGAAGGTAATTTACTATGGATTAGTCTGACTGTAGTCGCTATTGCTTGCATAGGCTATTTATTTAGCCGCTTCATTTTACCACAAAAAGTTGCTGCACCCGATTTAGATATTGATTGGAACTTTATTCGTACAAGCTTCCAAACTATTACATATGCCAAAAGTTTACCGTTAGTGTTCACCATTTTATTAGGTAATTCGTGGTACTGGTTTTATGGGGCGACTTATTTAACGCAAATTCCGCAGTTGACTCAGCAAAATCTCCATTCATCAGAAAATGTAGTTAGCCTATTACTCACCTTCTTCTCTGTCGGAATTGGGGTAGGTTCTCTTCTTTGCCGTAAAATTGGTGGTTCGGAAATTAATATTAAAATGGTGCCGATTGGTGCAATTGGCCTTACTGTTTTTGCGCTTTACCTTGCAGCGAGTCTAGCCTTTGTACCGGAGAAAACTGGAGCATTACTAACCTTAAAAGATATTTTCACTCAAGGTTGGGTTTACTACCATGTCATGATTGCCGTGACTTTATTGGGTATTAGTGGCGGTTTTTATATTGTTCCTTTGTATGCCATGATGCAGGCTTACTCACCGCGCTCACATCGTGCCCGAGTGGTTGCAGCAAATAACATTTTAAATGCTGTATTCATGGTTTCGTCAGCAATTTTCTCAATCTTAATCTTAAGTGTTTTAAAAATTGATATTAAAATACTATTTATTATTACAGCTGTACTTAGTGCAATCTTTAGTATCTGGCTTCTTGCCCGACTAAAACCAATGCTTGCCACAGCACATCTTTCTTTGGAGGACTAATTTATGCGCCACTATACGGGAATTGATCAACTTATTAACTCCTTTGATCAGGCATTACGTAGTCTTGTTCCAGGTGCAACAGCAGCACAGCGACAAAATCCGGCTGAAACGGCTGAAACAAAACTTGGAGTTGAAGATGCTCGCCATGTTGCAGGCTTAATGCGTGTTAACCATAGTGGTGAAGTATGTGCTCAAGCGCTTTATCATGGGCAAGCATTAACGGCGAAATTACCAAATGTACGCCGCGAAATGCAACAGGCAGCAATTGAAGAACAAGACCATCTAGCTTGGTGCGAAGACCGTTTAAAAGAGCTAAACAGCCATACAAGTTTATTGAACCCGATTTGGTATGGCCTTTCATATGGTATGGGTGCTCTTGCCGGTATTGCAGGTGATAAATATAGTTTAGGTTTTGTTGCTGAAACTGAACGTCAAGTTAGTCTACATTTGCAAGATCACTTAAACCAGTTACCTGCTCAAGATGAACGCTCTCGTAAAATTCTAGAGCAAATGAATGAAGATGAATTACATCATCGTCATACTGCGCTTGAAGCAGGTGGTGTTGAATTACCTTATGCAGTAAAAATCAGTATGACCGCTATTTCAAAGTTAATGACTAAAACGAGTTATTACCTTTAAAAAAACAAAGGATTGATCTCATTCAGATCAATCCTTTTTCACATATTATTTTAAACCATGATCATATTTGAAACGTTCGATATCTCGAATTGAATTCCAATAGTTTCTATTAATACGGTCACGATCAATTTGTAATTCTCTTAAAAGCTTACGATAACGTTCACGCTCTTCTGGCTTTAATTTTTCGTTATAAGCGCTATCAGAATATTGCTTAAACTTCTCGTCATAACGATCGTATTCATTTTTTGCATTGTAGTAATCGGAAGCTGCACGATAATAAGGTCTTAACCGATCACGCTGCTCGATTGGACAGACATTAATATTCCCGCTCCCTTCTAAGGCGTTATAAAAAATATTTGATGGCTGGCAATAATATCCTAAGCCCTCTTTATATCCACGTTCATATGACTTTTGATCTGGAACAATATTAGCTTTCCCACACGCTTTATAATATTGATCTAAACGCGGCGAAGAACCTTTTGAACCGTCTTTCTCACCCACTAATGACCAATTCGCAGTCTTACATTCTTCTACGCTCATTGCAGCACAACCTGAAAGGCTGATTGCTAAAATGGCTAAACCGATATTTTTCATATTAAGAGAACTCAAAAATAAAATTAAAAAAACGCAAAAAATAAAATTCCAGTACATACACTATGTAAGTCCTGCTTTATTCAAGACTTATACATAAATGTTTAACTGGATAAGCGTTTAAGTTTAAAGCAGTTTGACCATCTCACCAAATTTAAGGATCACAAATTCTAATTATGTTTAATTTTTAAAAGCGAAATCATGAACTATCAAATGGCTCTTATACGTTAATTTTACTTTAAAAATTTATTATCAAAACAAAACTCAAGCCACTGATTATGAATATAAAAAATAAAAATTATTTATAAAACTCTCTTTAATCATTTTACTCTTTTTTTACGCGATTTACTTCAAGGGCTAAGGTAGGATTTTAGCTAAATAACCACCAAGGTTTTTTATAATGAGTACGCTTATTTACCCAAATTTAAACTTAAAAGATTCTCACTTTAAGGCATTTAAAATATCAGATGATTTTATTCCACAAACGCACGTACATACGTTCAACTCAGAGCTTTTTTTAAAAGAAGTTGATGAATATTTAAATTTATATCCTCAGACTCAGCACATTGATATTTGTCTACATGACTTAAACGGGCATATTCGTGGTAAACGAATTGACGTTAAAAGCCTCAAAAATCTCTCTCATGGATGTTATTTTCCACTTTCTGTTTACGCCATGAGCCTTGATGGAAAAGTAATTGAAGAGACAGGATTAGGAAAATATATTGGTGAACCAGATAGACTTTGCCTGCCCATTTTAGGCAGCTTGCAACCAAGTGCCTTATCCTCAGAATTAAATGCTCAGCTTTACCTATCAATGCAAGAAGAAGATGGTACAGACTGCCGCTATGAACCACGCAATATATTAAAAAAAATATTAAATCAGTTACATGCCAATAATTACTTTCCTGTCATGGCTGCCGAATTAGAATTTTATCTTTTCTCACCTCAGCATCAGGCTGAAACCTGTATAGAAAACCAATGTTTTGATATAGATGCACCCAATAACTATCAACAAGTCCTAGATGAGGTTGAAAAAGCTGCTCTACTACAATCTATTGAAATTACCGCGATTGTTGCGGAATCATCTCCTGGACAATATGAACTAAATCTTCAACACAGCCATGACATTTTGAAGCTATGCGATCAAATTAATGCTTTAAAAAGAATTGTAAAGCAAGTCGCAAGAAAGCATGACTTAACTGCTTGTTTCATGGCGAAACCCAACTTGGCAAAGGCTGGAAGCGGCATGCATTTTCATATGAGTATGCTTAATCAATACCATGAGAATATATTTAGTTCAGTTGAAGAGAAAGATGAACTTTCTACCAACTTACTCAGTGCAATTAGCGGACTTATTGAGCTAATGCCTGCATCTATGGCGATTTTAGCGCCTAATATTAATTCTTATAGACGTTTTAAAATTGGGCATCATGTGCCATTAGAAGCCAATTGGGATACTAATAATCGTAATGTCGCAATTCGTATTCCGTGCTCAGATGTACAAAATCAACGCTTAGAATATCGTGTTGCTGGCGCTGACTGTAATCCCTATCTGGTTACAGCAACTATTTTAGCAGGTGTATCTTACGGCTTATCTCATAAATTACCACTACCAAAACCTGCTCATCTTTTAAAATTTCCAGACGAGCATATTTTATTAGCTAACAATCAACCAGAAGCCTTAAAAATATTTAAAGGAAGTCTTATTTTAAAAGGATATTTAGGCACTGACTTTGTCGAACATTGGTACACGGTTAAGCAGGCTGAATATCAAAACATTTATAGTCAAATGACTGAAGCAGAACAACATTGGGATATATAAATAAAAAAAGCAAAAAAACTATAAACTACTTTGCAAACCCTTAGGGAGAAATACCCTAAGGTTTTTTTATATCTAATTAATGATTTTTCTGTTTAGCTAAAAAACGCAATCCAACACCAGGTTCAGTTGCAATATAGCGTGGCTGAATTGCGTTATCCCCCAGTTTACTGCGTAACTTGCCCACTAAAATACGTAAATAGTGCGTATCTTCCTGATGAGTTGGGCCCCATAGTTCTTTTAAGAGCTGTGGCTGGGTTAAAAGCTGTCCTTGATAGCGCATTAATAGCGTTAAAAGTTGAAATTCTTTTCGAGTTAACGTAATTGGTTGTTGCTCGACCCAAACCAAACGTTGCGTAACATCAACTTTAAGATAACCATCGTCATAGATATGAGCTTCTTGCTGAATCGGTTGGTTTCTTAAAATGACACGTATGCGCGCCAAAAGCTCTTGCACACTAAAAGGCTTGGTCATGTAATCGTTTGCGCCAGCATCTAGCAAAGCAACTTTTTCGTATTCGTCAGCCCGTACAGATAGCACAATAACTGGTACATTCGACCAGCTACGTAATTCTTGAAGCACTTCTTTTCCATCTAAATCGGGTAAGCCCAGATCTAGAATAACTAAGTCGGCACCTTGCGTTGCTAAAGCTTCTAGGCCTTTGTAACCCGTTTCGCAGAGCGTGGTTTTATATTTTTGAGTTCTTAAAGCAATGTCTAGAAATTTACGAATTTGAGGCTCATCATCAATAATCACAATGCGTGTTTCTACAGGTGACGTTTCTGAACTTATCATGAATTTACAACTTATTCTTTTACTGGGTGAATGGGTAATCTGATTTGAATTAAAGTACCTTTATTTTGGCGCCCTGAAAATGCTTCTATTGTACCCATATGAGCACCAATAATCGCTTTTACGATTGTAAGCCCTAAACCTGTACCAAATTTTCCACGGTCTCCACGCTCCATCGTATAAAACATATCAAAAATACGATGTCTTTCATCTTCAGGAATTCCCGCACCTCTATCTTCAATTTCAATTTTTACTTCATCTTCTGATGAAAGTTGAGCACGAATCATGACTGGTTCATCTGGAGGTGAAAAGTTTGCGGCATTTTCTAAAACATTAAAAATAGCTTGCTCTACCAGTGCAGGGTGAACATATAAACTAATTTGTTGCTCAGGTAACTGAACGACCACTTGCGTATCTGATTTATAGCGTTTTAAACGGCGGGTTGCCGAACCAATTAATTCATCTACCCCAATCCAGTCTCTTTTTAAAGTTAAGCCTTCGTGGCCTAAGCGTGTCATATCAAGCAAGTTTTGAATATAACGGTCTAGACGCTCACCTTCTAAATGAATTGTTTCAAGTAAATCTTGCTGGTCTTGTTCTGACATATCAGCTTTAAAATTGGCAAGCGTATCTGCGGCTCCAATAATAGAAGCAAGTGGTGAACGTAAATCATGCGATACCGAAGATAATAAAGCTGAACGTAAGCGCTCTGTTTCACTGGTAACTTTTGCTTGTTCAAGTTCATTGACCAATTGGGTTCGAAGTGCTGCCTGTGCAATATACTCAATTACACTTTCAGTTAGTTTTTTCTGCTCAAAATTTAGAGAAACCACTTCATCTTTAAAGTAAATTCCCACTATACCTAGGCTATTTTTCTGCTCTAAAAGTGGTAAAAACCACCAGTTTGATTGACTAAGGGTATCGGTAAAACGTCCACACGGCTGTTGGTGTTTCAAACACCATTCTGCAGCTACTTTTTCTTTATCATTTAGTTCTATGTCAGATGAAATAACTCTATCTTGGATAGAAATCCACACTTTAGTTTGCAGCTGGGTTTCTAAAGTCATACGACCGGTTTGCATGACTTCTTCAAGGTTTACTGCACTAGAAAGCTTACGTGCCAAGTCTTGCATTACTGTGGTGTAGGCATTGGCAGCTTTTAAAGATAAAACCTGCTGACGTAATTGAGAAGCCAAACGCCCAGCAATTAAAGCTGCTGCAAAAAAAGCAACAACGGTAACCACACCTTGGTGTGCTGAAATTTGAAATGTAAAACGTGGTGCTATAAAGAAAAAGTTATAGGCTAAGAAACAAATAAGAGCGGCGACTACTGCAGCGAGCATTCGGGTTTTAGTTGCTACAATTAAAACTGAAATAATAAAAATGACAGAGAAGTCTTCAATACCCAATAGAACTTCGGCAAAGTGAGCTATAAAAATACTTGCGCATGTTACCGCTAAAACAAAAACACTTTCTTTTAATGATAAAAATGATGGCTTCTCAAGTTGAGCTGTCTTTTTAGTGCCCTGTTCTGGGTGTAAAATCGTCAAAGCAATCGAGTTTTCTTGATTTAATAATTGCTGAGCTAAATTTTTCTTAAATAACTTTAACCACCACGGTGAAATACTTTTGCCAATGACCACATTGGAAATACCTCGATCAAGCGCAGCATCCATTAACACCGAAGCAACTCGTGGCCCATATAAAACTTCGGTTCGACCAACAAGTTGTCGAGCCAATTCAAATGCACGGTCAATTTCAATATATTCTTTTTTATATGAATTTGCTGAACTCTGCCCAGAATCCAAACTTTTAGCAACATTCACTACAGTCCATGTTGCTCCATTGCGTTCAGCTAATCGACAACCTGCCCGTACTAAATATTCAGAAGAGCCTTGCCCATCTATCGCAATCATTAATTCATTTTGTAGCGAGATAGACTTCAAGCCTTTAGAGGTATAACTCTGTTTTAAATCTAAATCGACATGCTCAGCAACGCATTGCATTGCCAGTTCACGTAATGCAGTTAAATTTGAAATGCTAAAAAAGCCTTGTAATGCCAGATTCGCTTGCTCTGGCACATAGACTTTTCCTTGATGGAGCCTTTCAATGAGTTCACTGACAGGTAAATCAATTAAACGAATATCTCGAATACGGTCAAACACCCGATCTGGCACAGTTTCATTTACTCGAATGCCCGTAATCTGATGTACCACATCATTTAAGCTTTCTAAATGCTGAATATTCATGGTGGTAAATACATCAATACCCGCATCTAGTAATTCATTGACATCTTGCCACCGTCGTTCATGGCGACTATTGGGTATATTGCGATGAGCCAACTCATCAACTAAAACAATTTCCGGATGCCTGAGTAAAATAGCATCCAAATCCATTTCTTCTAAAGTATGCCCCTGATATTGCATTTCCTTTCTAGCAATTTGAGGCAAGCCTTCCAAAATTTTTAGAGTTTCTATTCTTCCGTGGGTTTCAACAATACCAACAACAACATCTGTACCTTGTTGAAATAACTCTTTAGCGCGGGCAAGCATAGCATAGGTTTTGCCGACACCAGGCGCTGCACCGAGAAAGACTGTTAGTCGACCGGCTTGATATCTATTTACATGATTTAATAAGGCCTCAGCCTGATTTTCGCGATTGCTTTGCACTTGATATCATCCGGTAAACTAACAATTTTATTTTCAAGTTAATGTGTAGATTGTAATTGATCTAAAGCGATATTTAGCTCTAATACATTAACACGAGCTTGCCCTAGTACACCAAACTGAACTGGTTCAATATGCTTTTGAAGTAACTCTTCTACAACTTTAGGGTCTAAATGACGCGCTTGAGCTACTCTGGCAACCTGTATTTGAGCAGATTCAGGACTAATATGCGGATCGATACCACTACCCGATTTAGTCACTAAATCACTTGGAATAGGGTTATTACCTGTATGGTCTTGTTTTTTCACCGCAAGAATCTGTGCATCAATTTGTTTTTGCAGCTCTGGATTAGTAAGCGCTAAGTTTGTGGCCCCCATAGACATTGGGTCATAAGCAACCGCTGAAGGACGTGGATGAAAATAAGTTTCTCCAACAAATGGCTGAGCGACTAATTTTGACCCTAGAACTTTATGGTTTATTTCAATCAAACTACCATTCGCTTGATTGTGAAATAAAACCTGTCCCGCGCCTGTAGCGATCGCACTATAAACAGCGCCACAACTGACAAGAGTAAAAATTAGAAGTCCGAAAGATGCTCTTAAGGTCTGACCCAAATTTGCTTCTGAATTTTGTGCATAAGTTTTCATTTCAAACTCCAGATTACAAACCAAATAATTGAACAATCACAACATCAATCGCTTTAATGGCAATGAATGGTAGAACCACACCGCCCACCCCATAAATCAACATATTTCGACGTAGTAACTGAGTTGCAGTTGAAGGTTTAAATTTCACGCCTCGGAGTGCGATTGGAATTAATAGCGGGATAATAATCGCGTTAAAAATTAATGCAGATAAAATCGCGCTATTTGGACTCGCCAAATGCATCACATTCAATACTTGCATTTGTGGAATCGCAGCAGCGAACAATGCAGGCAAAATGGCAAAGTATTTAGAGACGTCATTTGCTAACGAAAATGTTGTCAAAGCACCGCGGGTAATCAGTTGCTGTTTCCCAATCTCAACCACAGCAAGAAGTTTGGTTGGATCTGAGTCTAAATCAACCATGTTGCCGGCTTCTTTTGCAGCTTGTGTACCCGAGTTCATGGCTAAGCCAATATCGGCTTGTGCTAGTGCTGGGGCATCGTTGGTTCCATCACCAACCATCGCAACTAAACGACCTTGTTGTTGTTCGGTGCGAATACAAGCGAGTTTATCTTCTGGTTTTGCTTCGGCAATATAGTCATCTACACCCGCTTCAGCAGCAATCGCAGCAGCGGTTAATGGGTTATCACCTGTGACCATTACAGTTTTAATACCCATTTCTCTTAAACGAGCAAAACGTTCTTTAATACCGTGTTTAATTACATCAGAGAGTTCAATCACACCCAATACATGATGTTGATTTGCAACAACCAACGGTGTTGCCCCTTTTTTAGCAACTTGTTCAACACGTGCTTTTAACTCTAGATCTTGAGAATAATCTTCATCTACAAATTTCAAGATTGCATCTAAAGCACCTTTACGAATTTGCTCACCATTCGGTAAATTCACACCAGAAATTCGAGTCGATGCACTAAAAGAGATAAATTCGGCTTGCTCAGGTTCTTGCTGTTTTAAACCTTGTTCTTTTGCTAACTTAACAATCGATTTTCCTTCTGGTGTTGGGTCGGCAAGTGAACTTACCCAAGCAGCAGCTCTCAACTCCAACTCACTTACAGAAGTTAAAGGATAAAAAGAAGTCGCTTGACGGTCACCATAAGTAATGGTTCCTGTTTTATCGAGTAAAAGCACATCAATATCACCCGCAACTTCTACTGCTTTACCTGATTTCGCCAAAACATTGGCTTTGAGCGCGCGGTTCATACCCGCAATACCAATCGCAGGTAACAAGCCACCAATGGTTGTTGGAATTAAGCAGACCAACAGCGCAACGAGCACGACTGGATCAAGTTTAATATGCAAATAATGAGCAATAAACGGCAAGCTAATCACAACAATTAAGAAGGTAATTGTCATCACCATTAATAAGAAGCCAAGTGCAATCTCATTTGGTGTTTTTTGACGATTTGAACCTTCAACCAAAGCAATCATACGGTCTAAGAAGCTTTGACCAGATTCAGCAGTCACTTGCACAACAATACGATCTGTAAGAACTTTAGTCCCACCAATAACACCTGAACGGTCAGTTCCAGCTTCACGTAGCACAGGTGCAGACTCACCTGTAACAGCCGATTCATTAATGGTCGCAAAGCCTTCTACAATTTCACCGTCGGCTGGAACAAGCTCACCTGCATGAACTTCAATATAATCATTTAAATGAAGTTCGGTCGCTGCAACCTGAGTGGTTTGACGGTCTGTCAAAGAATTGAGTCTTCGAGCAGTCAAGTTTTCTCTCGCAGCACGTAATGAAGATGCCTGTCCACGACCTCTAGCCTCTGCAACTGCTTCAGCATAGTTAGCAAATAAAATCGTAATGAACAAAATTGCTGTGACGACCAAACCGAATACCAGTGTGGCATATCCCATTAAGGTACTTAGAGCAGTGATTACTGTTCCAAGCCATACAATTGCCATGACTGGATTTTTAATTGCATGCTGGGGTAGCAATTTTATAAAAGCATTTTTCCAAACTTCAAAACTTGGTACTGCCACAGTTGTTTTATGGCTATTTACATGAGTTTGTGTATTCATTTTCACTCGCCTCCTTAGCCTTTAACCAACAACAGTTGATCGGCAATTGGCCCAAGGACAAGAACTGGCATAAATTGTAATAAGGTAAGCAATACAACAATCGTAATCAGCGTTAAGGCAAAGGTTGGCGTTTCAACCTGAAGGCTACCTGTTGTTTCGGGTGCTTTTCTTTTTGCTGCTAAACGTGTCGCAATCATTAATGGCAAAATTAATGTCGGGAAGCGTCCTAAAAGAAGAGCAAGACTACAAGTGACATTCCACCATACGGTGTTGTCTCCAAGGCCTTCAAAACCTGAACCGTTATTAGCAAACGCAGAAACATATTCATAGAACACTTGGCTAATACCGTGTGGTCCAGGGTTTGTGATACCTGATAATCCCGGAATACTAAGACTCAAGGCTGTAAAAGCCAGAATAATAAGAGGCTGAATTAAGATAATAATCGCAAGTAACTTGATCTCTGCTGCTTCAATTTTGCGCCCAAACAATTCAGGTGTACGGCCTGTCATTAAGCCTGCAATAAATACAGCGAGTAACAGATAAATCATAAACTGTTGCAGACCACAGCCCACACCACCCCAAATGGCATTAATCAACATATTAATGAGTTCAACCAGCCCAGTAAGTGGCGCAGAAGAATCGTGCATCATATTGACCGAACCATTATTCACTTGTGTGGTCAGCGCAGCCCAAACTGCTGATGCTGCTGGTCCAAATCGTTGCTCTTTACCTTCCATTACTGCAATTTGAGATGCGGTCGATGACATACTTTCAGACCAGACAGCTGCTGCACCTGAAATAACCGACATTAAAAGCATGCTACCAAACACAAAATAGGCAAATTTTTTGCGTCGAGTAAAATGTCCCACCATAAAAACGACTGTAATTGGAATGAGTAAAATCGCTATCATTTCTAATAAATTAGATAGTGGCGTTGGATTTTCTAAAGGCACAGAACTATTTGGACCATACCAGCCGCCACCGTTACTACCCAATTGCTTAACAGCAACCATCGGTGCAACTGGACCTAATGGAATTTTTTGGGTTTGTACTGTATTCGCTTTATCAATAAGCTGTACTTCCGGTCCACCCTGAAAAGTTGCTGGCACGCCTTGGCTGTTAAGCAACAATGACCAAACAAAACAGAGTGGAAGCAAGAACCGGACTGTAGGGCGTATTACATCTGCCCAATAGTTACCAATTAAAATTTGATCTGGCTGTTCGGCAACATCGGCCGCAATATGGCTAGGACGTTGATAAAAGAAAGCTCTTAAGGTCGCAACAACTAAAGCTAGTCCCATCATTGGTGTGATGACTTGCAAACCTACAATACCTGTCATTTGCGACAAATAAGATAATTGAGCTTGACCAGAATAATGCTGTTGGTTGGTGTTGGTTAAAAATGAAATAACCGTGTGTAATGCTAAATCCCAGCTCATATTTGGTGCATGATTTGGGTTTAATGGCAGCCATGCTTGCGTCATAAAAATAGCAAAAACGGCTACAGCTAAAAAAATACAGCTAACAACAAATGCTAAAGAATATTGTTTCCAGTTCATTTGTTGTTGCGGAGATATACCTAACAAGCGATAGACAGGATTTTCAATCCAACGAAATAATCCATCGCCCACCATCGGCTGATTTGCCATCACTTTGGATAGATATTTACTGAGGCACCATGCTAGAAAAATAGCAATAAATAAAACAAGAATAAGTTCTAACATGGCTATTCTCCTCTATACCCCTTGGCTTGATTTGCCAAATTGGAAATAAGGAGAGATGAGCAGATATCATTTGTTTTTAGTCCGCATAAGACTATGCCAGACTGATGCAAGATGCGCATTTGAGAATTTATAAGCATCTTTATTGTCCTGAAGTAACACTAATTTAGTGGATTTCAGTATCGGTAAAATGCTCGTAAATTCTCTATTGAAGAAGTCAAAACCCGCGTAAAGTTTGCGTAAAATTTAGTTTGAAAGGCATTAAACTTTAAAATTAACGACTGGATAAAGTGTTCTATCAGCCTTTAAGGTCTCACAATGCCAAAGTTCATATAAAGGAATTTTTACATCGAGTGCTAACGGCAATTTTTTAGAATTAAATTGCATATTATCCAGATCATTTCCCCATGCAATCAAATCTACATCTAAAGAAATATGATGCGATGGTCGAACACGTCCAGAATCTGACTCAAGTTTCTTTAAAAAAGATTCAATTTGTTCAGACGATAAAGTACTTCTTAACAGACATGCTGAATTCCAGTAATCATCTCCAATACCATCTCGGCATGGAATTTGATAAACATATGAAAACTGCACTTTCCCCAAAGTTGCTAATTGCGTATACGCAAAAGTAAAGTGCTGATCTGCGTCTAAATTACTCGCTAGGGCGAGCGCAAAAATTGTTTCGGGTGCGTTCAAGACGAATTCCTACAGCGTTTGCTTCTGCAATGATGGCTGGCTTACGGATGGTTATGGTAATTTTTTCAATTGTTGGAAAGGTTTCAAATAAACATTGCAAAACCAGATGAGCTGCGTGCTCGATTAATTCAGGTTTAGCTTGTTGAATGGTTTGAGCCGATAACTCACAAATCTGCGCATAGTTGAGTGTATCCTCAAGCTTGTCAGACGCTGCAGCTCGGCTCAAATCATTATGGATGGTTAAATCCAACATTAAAGGTTGAATGATTTGTCTTTCCCAGTTGAAACAGCCAATCACTGTATCAACCTTCAAGCCTTCAATAATAATGGCATCCATAAATTTAAACTGACCTTAGTGCTTTAACAACGAAGTAGGTTCCATATTTTGAACCATTTTCAAACGTTGGTCTGCATAAATATCAGTATATGGTGCGAGTACGCGCATAAAACGATCGAAATAAAGCATTTGCTTAAATAATAAGGCAAAATCTCGAGGGAATTTAATACCGTGGCGCTCACCTACACTCACCATATCCATCATAATGTCGTTTAAATCGGCAGGATTAGTAGACAGAATCTGCTGTGGATCGGCCATTAATACGCCATTAAACAAACGCTCTAAATCTTGAGCTAAAACCTGAACATCGACCTTGTTATGGGTCATACCCATTTTGAGCATATTTTCAGCCATAGCCTGATAATCAGTCTTTTGCAAAGCATCCATAAACGCGATACATGCTGTCCAGACTTCTGGTTTTAACTGACCCACAATACCGAAATCGATAAAACCAATTCGGCCATCTTCAAGCAACATTAGATTTCCAGCATGTAAGTCAGCGTGGAAACTCTTACAGAGCATAAGACTACCAAACCATGTATTCATGGCAGTAATGAGTACTTGTGACGGATCTTTAGCATATTGTTTCACGACACTAAAATCTGTCAAAGACACACCATATAAACGCTGCATGGTCAAAACACGGCGTGTAGAAAACTGATGATAAACTTTAGGGGCTGTCGCAGCTTGGTTTTGTGAAATATTTAAATATTCCACAAAGTCATCTAAGTTCTGGGCTTCTTCAATGAAATCGACTTCACGCACCATACGAGTTTTAATTTCATCAACAATGTCAGAAAGAGCAGCAAACTTGATTTTAGGGACTGCACGTTCAAGCAGCTTTGCAGCCCAATGCACCACATTTAAGTCAGTGTATAAAATAGTTTCTACGCCAGGTTTTTGTACTTTGATAACGACATCTTCACCTGTCGTTAGTTTAGCTGCGTGAACCTGAGCAATTGAAGCAGAAGCTAAAGGTTTTTCATCGATATAACTAAAAATCTCGCTTAAATCACGCCCTTCAAATTCAGAGGCAAGTACGCCTTGAATATAGCTAAATGGCAGAGTTGGAGTCTGATCCAAACAACCTTGAAATTCTTCTACATATTCACGCGGAAATAGCGATGGTGTACTCGCGATAAACTGACCAAGCTTAATATATGTTGAGCCAAGCGACTCAAAAGTCTCACGCATGAGTTTGGCATTACTTGGCTTATCAGTTGCGTACTTAATACCAGCTTTAGCCGCAACTACTGCGGTTTCACCGATACGGGCAACTGAGCGCAATCCATCAAATAAAATATTTTTTTTCATATTTCTTTAGAACCAGAATATTCGTCTCAAGTTTAGCAAATTTTGCTTTATTTGCTGATTAGCTTGCCTGACAAAGTGGACAATTTATATCTTTATCAAAATTAACAATACGTTGTGACATATTTAATCCGTCCCAAAGTAACAGTTTCTGTTTCAGAGGAGTGCGATTAAGCCCTAAATAAAGTAAAGTGTGATGTGCTTGTAATGACGCTATCATTACAGGAGTCGTTGCAAGCACTCCTGACTCTGCACAGCGAAGGCCTTCATTGTCATGCTGTTCTTTTGGAAATAAACATTCATAACAAGCTGAATCACCTTCAACCATAAACATTTGCGCCTGAAAGCCAATTGCAGAAGCACTAATTAATGCGACCTGATGCTTTTTACAAGCACTATTCACTAAATAGCGAGTTGTAAAGTTATCACAACCATCTAAAACGACGTCTTGGTGTTCAACAAGTCTATCAATGTTATGTTCGTCTAAACGTTCATTAAAGTATTCAACACAGATATAAGGGTTAATTTTCTGTAACCGTTTTGCTAGAACTTCAGCTTTATAATGACCAATATCTTCATGACCAAACGCAATTTGTCGTTGTAAATTACTTATCTCAATGGTATCTACATCAATGAGTGTAATTTTTCCAACTCCTGCTCGTGCAAGTAGTTCTGCACTGCTACAGCCTATGCCACCAGCACCCACAATCAGCACATTGGCAAGTTTGAGTTTTTCCTGAGCTTCAATATCCCATCCATCAAGTAAAATCTGACGGCTATAGAGATGCATTTCTTCATCACTTAACTCTACAAAATCGATATCTTGAAGCTCGGTCACACGTTAATCCTTTCACTTAGAAGCCAAGTGATTTTATGACTAAGTTCGTCATTAGGAAAGCTATAAAATGGAAACAACTTTTTTATTCAGTTAACTCCCCATTACATTACTTCTCACACGCTTTCTGCAACAATAGAACAATCCATTTTCTGTATTACTTAGGCTAAATATGTCCCAATCATATATTGCACCAGTAGAGTTAGAAAAAGCTTATCGTTTATTAAATCATGGTCCAACTGTGCTGGTTTCTGCACAACATGGTGACGACCGCAATGTAATGGCTGCCGCATGGGCATGTGCATTAGAGTTTAAACCTGCCAAAGTGTCTGTAGTTTTAGATAAAAGCACTAAAACCCGACAGCTTGTCGAGCAAAGTGGTTATTTCACACTACAAGTTCCTTGCTATGCACAGCTCAATATGACCAAACAACTTGGTACCATTAGTAAGTTGGATGACCCACAAAAACTTGAGCACTGCGGAGTTGAACTATTTTATCAAAAAGATCTGACCAGTCCGCTTGTATCAGGTTGTATCGCATGGCTGGTTTGTAAACTTATTCCTGAACCGCATAATCAGTCAGCTCATGATTTATTTATTGGCTCTGTTGTAGGTGCGTGGGTAGATAGTCGCGTTTTTAGAGATGGGCACTGGCATTTTCAGGATGCACCAAAAGAACTTCGTAGCCTGCACTATATTGCTGGTGGAACGTTTTATTTAATTGGTGAAGAAGTGAAAGCCGACCTCTAATATAAAAAATAAAGGGAAATATTTAAATATTTCCCTTTATTCCATTAACTCGCATAAGCTTGCTGCATTTTTGCAATTTCTTGCTGCTTCAATAATCCTCTTTGAATTTTTCCGCTCGTGGTTTTAGGTAGGCTATCCACAAACTCAATCTCTTTTGGATAAGCATGACGAGATAAACGGTTACGAACATATTGCTGTAACTTATCTTTTAATGTTTCACACGCTTGATAAGCAGGCTTAAGTACCACAAAAGCTTTGACTATTTCGGTTCGTTCCAGATCTGGCTTACCAATTACTGCTGACTCTAATACCGCCTCACACTCTAATAAAGTACTTTCAACATCGAATGGTCCAACTCTATAGCCCGATGTTGTAATGACATCGTCAGCACGCCCAACAAAATCAATACCGCCATGTTCATTTAAAGTGACCGTGTCACCA
This sequence comes from Acinetobacter sp. RUH 2624, assembly GCF_000162375.2. Classification (NCBI taxonomy): domain Bacteria; kingdom Pseudomonadati; phylum Pseudomonadota; class Gammaproteobacteria; order Moraxellales; family Moraxellaceae; genus Acinetobacter; species Acinetobacter sp. RUH 2624. Next base: position 1,651,199 of record NZ_KI391939.1, read on the forward strand.
GTTAAATAATACTTACCAACAAAGGCTTTGCGATTATTGCCACCATAACCTTTAAACCACATTAATGGCGATTGCTCCGAGTCCATCGCCAAAATACCAACACCACCTGTTGGTAATTCTTGATAATTTTGGTCTAACACCGCAAAACGATGCCCAGGAATTGCAAAACCAGCTGAACCTACTTTTAATGGGTGCTCAAGCGCATGATGGTTCGCAATCACCATCCCTAGCTCAGTTTGGCCATATTGATCAAAAATATTAACCTCTAAATCTTGCTTAAACCAGTTCACAACCTCAGGAGTTAATGGCTCACCTGCACTGCTGACTACGCGTAAATGTTGTTTAATTGAAGGATCAAATTTTTCCTTAAATCCAAAAAACATACGAAATGCTGTTGGCGAACCGGTTAAATTACTTACTTTATACTTTTTAATTAGCTTAATTGCCTGATCTACATTAAACGAACGCTCATCCATAATAATGCTATGCCCCAAGCTTAAAGGGCCTGTAATGCCATAATACAAACCATACGCCCAGCCCGGATCTGCCAAATTCCAGAACATATCCTCTTCACGCAAATCGACAGCATGAGTCATATAACCTTTAAATGCCAAAATTGCTTTTAGTGGAACGGGTACAGACTTAGCAAGTCCAGTTGTGCCTGAGGTAAACATCATTAAAAAGTCATCTTCAAAGCTACGATTTACTGGCTCACATTGCTCAGAATAGCGCTGTAAAGATTGCCAAAAATCGAAGTCATACTCAGACAAAGGACCAGTCTGATGAACAGTGACAATAACCGGAACATTCAAGGTATTCAGTTTAGGGCGCTGTTCATCATTGGTCACAATCAATTTAGTTTGAGCAGTCGTAATACGGTGATCAATCGATTTTGCTTCAAAGGCAGTAAATAAAGGCTGATAAATAGCGCCTATGCGCCACGTTGCCAAAATTGTAATTAATAACTCAGGCGTTCTTGGTAGAAGTCCTGCAATACAATCTCCAGCTTGAATTCCTTGTGCTTTAAAGAAGTTAGCAAGTTTTCCAGAAAGCTCAGCAAGTTGTTCGAACGTATAGTGCTCTGTCTGTCCGTTTTTTCCTTCCCAAATAAGCGCTGTTTTATTTTTTCCTACATAAGGCTCACAGCACTCAACATAAGCATTTATTGCTTGGGGATGCCCAACAAGTTGCTCTTCAATGAGTTTTGCAAGATCAAATTGCTGATAAGCTTCTGCCAAAGTTTTCATGATGCTCACCTTCATTCCGTTGGATGATTGATTTTGTGTAAGACCACAAAATCTGTCCTGACTGTTATTGTTTTAGCTAAAGCTCGAAGAATATTTCTTCAACTTTTCCATCTATTTCAAATAAAACTAATAGCAAAAATGCATCATTTCAATTGCAAGAAGCCGCACATCATGTGCGGCTTCTTGCAGTTTTAAGTTTAAAAACTCAATGCGTTATGATCTAAACTTGAGCCACTTCACGAGCAATCACCAAACGTTGAATATCTGAAGCACCTTCATAAATCTGGCTTACACGAACATCACGATAAATTCTCTCCACAGGGAAATCACTGACGTAGCCATAACCGCCATGGATCTGGATTGCATCCGAACATACTCGCTCAGCCATAGTTGATGCAAAGAGTTTCGCCATTGAGGCTTCTTTTAAACAAGGTAGCCCCGCATCTTTTAAAGTTGCCGCGTGTAAAACTAGCTGATGTGCCGCTTCAATTTGGGTTGCCATATCGGCTAAACGAAAACCAACCGCCTGATGCTGAACCAGCTCTACACCGAAGGCCTTACGTTCATTTGCGTATTGGACAGCAGCATCAAAAGCAGCTCTTGCCATACCAACAGATTGAGCCGCAATACCAATACGACCAGCCGCTAAATTAGATAGCGCAATTTTATAACCTTCACCTTCTTGTCCCACCAAATTTTCTAAAGGAATCCGGCAGTCTTCAAGCGTAATGGTTGCGGTGTCCGAAGCATGTTGACCCATTTTGTCTTCAATACGAGTGACCAAGTAACCTTGTGTATTCGTAGGTACAAGAAAACACGAAATGCCTTTTTTGCCAGCCTGTTTATCTGTAACCGCAAACACCAAAGCCACTTGAGCATTTTTACCACTGGTAATAAATTGCTTTACACCATTGAGCACCCAATAGTCGCCATCTCGCTCAGCTTTACATAAAATCGCGCTCGCATCGGAACCGACATGTGGTTCAGTTAAACAAAAGCATCCTAGCCATTCACCAGAGGCAAATTTTGGCAAATAGGTTTGTTTTTGCTGCTCTGAACCGTATGCCAGTGTAATACCGCAAACCAATGAATTTTGAACACTTACGATTGTCGAAATGGCACCATCGCCTGCAGCAATTTCTTCAATTGCAAGCACCAAAGATACATAATCCATTCCAGCACCGCCCCATTCATCGGGCACAGTCATCCCCATTGCGCCTAGCGCACCTAAGTCTTTTAATTCCTGAGCCGGAAATTCATGGGTCTTATCACGATGTGCAGCAGTTGGTTTTAACTGATTTTGCGCATAGTTACGCATCATCTCCTGAACCATGCTTTGTTCAGCATTTAGAATCATTTCAACATCCTTATTTTATTATTTTGCTGCCATACGAATTGCACCATCTAAACGAATGACTTCACCATTTAAATATGAGTTTTCGGCAATATGGGCAACCAAACGAGCAAACTCTTCTGGTTTTCCTAAACGAGATGGATACGGAACCATTTGCCCCAAAGCATCTTGTACATTTTGTGGCATACCCTTAAGCATTGGAGTTTCCATAATTCCCGGTGCAATGGTCATAATACGAATGGCATGTCGCGCAAGCTCGCGAGCAATCGGCAAAGTCATCGCCACAATAGCGCCTTTTGATGCAGAATAAGCTGCTTGTCCAATTTGACCATCAAATGCCGCAACAGAAGCAGTGTTAACAATGACACCACGGTCCTCTTCACCTTCTCCAACCATGTTTTTACTCATTGCATCTGCTGCAAAACGCAGCATGTTAAATGTACCTGTGACATTAATATTTAAAGTCTTTGCAAATAATCCCAAGTCATGAACACCCTCACGGCCAACTACTTTTGCAGAAGGGCCAATACCTGCACAGTTCACCAAACCATGCAAATGACCATGTTTAACCAATACATCTTTAAAGAACTGTTCAGCAGCAACTTCATCGGTTACATCAAGTTTTACAAAGTCAGCTTCTGGTCCTAATTGTTTCGCCTGCTGCTCACCTGCTTCTACATTCATGTCAACCAACGTGACTGAGGCACCTTGCTTTACCAAATACTCAGCAGTTGCAGCGCCTAAACCAGAGCCGCCACCTGTAATCACAAAATGTTTTCCTTGAATTTTCATTATGTAACGTCCTATAGAAATGTTCTTTAACCTTAGTAGTGAGAGTAAAAGTTGTTTTTTTCCGATACAATTTCAAAAAACCTCAAAATGCTTGCAGCTTTTGATCAATCCAAATTTTGAATATGAAATATTTCACTTGAAATACGTAAAAAAATGAGTCTTTGACATGGTTGTCCAATCTTCTTTAAGTAAAGGAACAATTTCGATTGCACTGGTACATGAAGCATTAAGTGCGGCTTATGCCAAAGGGCTAAATACTCAAATTATTTTGAATAAAGCTGGTATTCCTACTGAATTACTCATGACATCCAAAGCGCGTGTTCCAGTAGCAACGTATGCACAATTATGGATAGAACTTGCCAATGCCATGAACGACGAGTTTTTTGGTATGGATAGCCACCCTATGCGCCGTGGCAGCTATAAATTACTTACAAAACTCGTCAGTACGGCTGAAACTTTAGAAAAGGCTCTCTACGATATTTTGAATTTTTTTAATTTTGTGCTTGATGATATTCGTGGAGAGTTAATTCGAGAACAAGAAAAAGCTTATTTGGTCATTCGTGATCGTGAACAACCTAAACGTATGTTTACTTACGCAACCTTTTTAATGTTAGTACATGGGCTTATGTGTTGGCTGGTAGATCAACGAATTGGCTTAAACCGTATTACGGTACGTTGTCCAAAACCGAACGATATTCAAGATTATTTGGTACGCTTTTGTGAAGATATACAATTTAATGCCGAGACAAATCAGATTGAATTTGATGCCCACTATTTAGATATTAAAATTAAAAAAGATAAAAAAGCGCTTTATGATTTTTTAGAACAAACTCCGCAAAATCTTTTAGTTCGCTTTAAAAATGAAAATGCCTTGAGCGTTCTTATTCGTCGTCATTTATTAAAGCTTCACCCTGCTCAATGGCCCGAACTCAAAGATGTGGCACAGCAACTCAATATTTCTGAAGCTACTGTTCAACGTCGCCTCAAACATGAAGGGGTGAGTTATCAACAAATTAAAAATGAAATTCGTTGTGATATTGCGATTGAACGCTTAAGCAAAAGTAATGATTCAATACAAGACATTAGTGAAGACCTAAATTTCCACGACCCAAGTGCTTTTCACCGTGCTTTTAAAAAATGGACAGGTGTTAGCCCCGGTGCTTATCGAGATAATTTAACCACACACAAGTAATAAAAATGGACTTAACGAAGCTTGAGTTCTAGACTTAAACTTATGATATTTATGTATTTTAAATTCAATATTTTAGATAAATGCATCATTCAAAGCTTAATAATATTCATAAAAACAGAGATTTATAATTTTATTCAAACTTTTATCTTTCAAACTGATTTACAAATCAAAAGAACTAAGTTTATAGACCACTCAACACGTGAAAGGATGATCCATTATTTTATTTCGGTTCTATTTTTATCATGTCTTTAAAATCAAAATTTTCTCTACCAAAGACTTTATTAGCATCAACATTGGGGTTCGTATTTGCTTCATCTACTTTTGCAGCAATTCCGACTACACTTAAACTTGATTACGCTTACTACGCACCGACCAGTTTGGTGGTAAAAGATCAAAAACTTCTCGAAAAAGCACTACCCAATACCCAAATTAAATGGGTTTTTAGTCAAGGTAGTAATCGTTCATTAGAATATCTCAACAGTAATAGTATCGATTTTGCTTCTACTGCTGGATTGGCTGCGGTATTAAGCCGAGCGAATGGTAGTCCAATTAAAACTGTTTATGTACAAAGCCAACCGGAATGGACCGCCCTTGTTATCGCAAAAAACTCACCAATTAAAAGCCTAAAAGATTTAAAAGGTAAGAAAATTGCAGCTACTAAAGGAACAGATCCTTTCTTATTTACACTACAAGCATTAGAAACCGTAGGCTTAAGTAAACGCGATGTACAATTGGTTCATTTACAACACCCAGACGGTAAAACTGCATTAGAGCGTGGTCAAGTAGATGCTTGGGCTGGACTTGATCCATTAATGGCTTCAGCTCAAATTCAATCGGGCGCGAAATTACTTTATCGTAATGTAGCTTTTAATAGTTATAGTGTATTGAGCGTTAAAGAAGACTTTGCAAAGCAAAGTCCTGAAGCGGTAGAAGCTGTGATTAAAGCCTACGAACAAGCTAGAAAATGGGCAAAAGCCAATCCAGATAAAGTAGCAGCACTTTTAGCACAAGAATCCAAACTCCCTCTACCTGTGGCTAAACTACAACTGAGCCGGACCAACTTTGATCAAAGCATCCCATCAGCAACTCAAGCACAAGCACTAAAACGTTCTGGGAAAATTTTGACTGAAGAAGACTTGGTCAGAAAAAGCACCAATGTCAATCAAGTGGTTGATCAGTTATTAGATCCACGTTTTGCTCAAAAAGTCGTGAAATAGTATATGAGTGATTCACGTAACAAAGCTGAGCTAAATCATTTAATAGCTCAGCAGGCTTTAAAATCTCAGAAAAAGCATCTAAACAACAAATTTACACGGTGGTTTAAAGCGCTACTCATTCCACTCATTTTTTTTAGTGGGTTGTGAGTTTTTAGTCAGAAATGGCTATATCAATACTTATCTGCTCCCTGCACCTTCGAGTTTATGGCAATCTTTTTTAGATTTAGCTCATAGCGACCTATTTGCCCATATTTATATTAGTACATGGCGTGTTCTATTCGGCTTTATTATAGGAAGTGGTTTAGGTTTAATTTTTGCGATTTGGGTTGGATTAAGTAAAGAGGCAGAAGCATATTTAGAACCAACTTTTTCAGCAATTAAATCGATCCCAAGTCTTGCTTGGATTCCATTGTTATTGCTTTGGTTAGGAATTGACGAAGGTTCGAAAATTACGCTTATTGCAATTGGAGCATTTTTTCCAACCTATACCAATACCGTTGCAGCAATTCATAATGTAGATAAAAAGCTCATTGAAGTTGGAAAAGTTTATCGGCTCAATGCTTTTCAACGTGTTTTATCTATTATTTTACCAGCAGCATCTCCGGGCATTTTAACGGGTTTACGTAACAGCTTAAACTTATCGTGGATGTTTATGATTGCAGCTGAACTGATTGCAGCCACTCAAGGGATTGGTTATTTACTCAGTGATGGCCGAGAAACGTCTCGGCCTGATATCGTTATCATTGCAATTATTTTATTGGCACTATTGGGTAAAATAACCGATAGCTTAATGAAACTTATAGAAAACTGGTTATTACGTTGGCGTGATACGCTACAAAAATAACTTTAAATCCAGCGTGCCAAAGTGACTCGATCATTTTGGCCATAATCTTGAATGGTTTTTATCTCACTAAAACCATGCTCTGTGAAAATGCCTCGAACAGCTTGCCCCTGATCATAACCATGTTCAAGTACAATCCACCCTTGAGGTTTTAACCAGTTTTTCCCTTGAGCAATAATAATTTCAATATCAGCCAATCCCTGATGGTCTGCAACCAATGCACGGCGTGGTTCTGTTGCCAAAGCTTGCATGTGTTCGTCTTCTGGGTCAATGTAGGGCGGATTAGAAACAATTAAATCAAATTGTTGTGGCTCTAATGCTTCAAACCAAGCACCACAAGCAAATTTCACATGATATAAGCCGTGTGTTTGTGCATTTTCTTTTGCAATGTTTAAAGTAGGTGCGTAAATATCAGTTGCTGTGACGAACCAGTCTGGACGTTCACTCGCTAACGCAAGTGCAATTGCACCTGTTCCCGTTCCCAAATCAACAATGTTTGCTTTGTTTGGCAAATTTAGATTTAAAACAGTTTCAACTAAAACCTCAGTATCAGGTCGTGGTACTAAAGTATCTGACGTTACTTTTAAATCAAGCGTCCAAAATGGCTGTGAACCTGTCACATAGGCTAAAGGTTCACCATTTTGAATACGCTCAAGACCAGCCAAGTAGTCTTGCTCTTGCTGAGCCGTTAACTCTTGCTCAAGTCTGAACTTTAATTCGAGTGAATTGATTTTTAGAAAATGCTCAAGCAACCAAGCATTTTCTTGTCGTTCATAACTGTCAGGCTCACCACGAATTGCAAGCGCTTGAGCAATATTCATTAGCCGCCATTTTCCTGTGCAAGCATCGCAAGCTGATCTGCCTGATATTCACGATGTAAGCTATCGAGCAATTCAGTTAAATCACCTTCCATAATGGCATCTAACTTATATAAAGTTAGGTTAATACGGTGATCCGTCATACGCCCTTGTGGGTAGTTATAAGTACGGATACGTTCAGAACGGTCACCAGAACCGACCAAATCACGGCGCATTTCAGAAGTCGCTGCATCAGCCGCTGCACGTTTAGCATTTTCTAAACGTGATACTAACAATGCCATCGCTTTAGCTTTGTTCTTATGCTGTGAACGTTCTTCTTGACACTCAACGACTGTACCCGTTGGAATGTGAGTAATACGTACTGCCGAATCGGTTTTGTTAATGTGCTGACCACCCGCACCTGACGCACGGTAAGTATCAATACGTAAATCTGCCGGATTAATTTCAACGTTAGTATCAACGTCAATTTCGGGCAGAATTGCCACTGTACAAGCCGATGTATGCACACGACCTTGTGATTCAGTTGCTGGCACACGTTGTACACGATGCGCGCCACTTTCAAACTTCAAACGTCCATATACGCCATCACCATCTACACGGCAAATGACTTCCTTAAAGCCGCCATGCTCGCCTTCATTTTCAGAAAGGACTTCAATACGCCAACCTTGTGTCTCGGCATACTTGCTGTACATGCGGAACAAATCGCCTGAGAAAATTGCAGCTTCATCACCGCCCGTCCCTGCACGAATTTCTAAATATGCAGCATTAGAGTCATTTGGATCTTTTGGAATCATCAAAATATTGAGCTGGCTTTCTAATTCTTCAAGCAATGCTTTATTTGCTTGAATTTCTTCTTCTGCCATATCTTTAAAGTCGGGGTCCGACTTCATCATTTCAGCAGTTTCAATATCTTCTTCTGCTTGACGGTATTTGCCCCAAACTTCGGTAATTTCAGTTAAATCACTATGTTCACGAGACAGTTTACGGAAACGTTTGTTATCGGAAATCACTTCTGCATCTGCAAGCAATGCGGTAAGTTCTTCATGACGATCACAGAGTTGATCAAGACGTAAACGGAGTGACGCTTTCATAAGAGGAAATATCTCAAAAGTCCAAAAAACTTATCTAGATAAATATAAGAAGATAAGCCAAATCATAAAAATAGCGCATAGTTTACAGTTTATGCCGATTAAATGACATATGTAATCCTTTAAATCGTTAACTTTCCAAAGCCATAAGGATGAATAAATCTAATGATTCCAGAGGAGATTTATTCATCAATCTAAGATTTTCTTTTATTGAAAACAAATAACTCGCTTTTTTAAATCCATATAATAAAAGAGACTTTATTTATAAAGCCTCTTTATCGTTTATAGTTATTTTAATTTTTCTAATAAAGTTTTACCGACAAGAACAGCCGAAGCTGGATTTTGTCCAGTAATAAGCTCACGATCCACCACTACATTTGGCGACCAAGCTTTCGTATTGCTTTGATATTTTGCTCCAAGTGACTCTAAAGCAGTTTGTGGATAGAACTTCATTTCACCGCCTTTTAATAAGCCCTTCGCTTGCTCTTCTTCTTGATTGCTAATTACCGTCATCCGGTAGTTTTTATAAATCCATTCGCCAGTTTTGACTGTTCTAATTTGTTCAAGTTGCTTAACAGCTTCCGCAGCATGAGGTAAAGTTGACATCAGAGCTATAGGCCCATGACAAACCAAGGCTGTAGGCTTTCCTGCATTATGAAAAGCGTTAAGAACTTTACCAAGCTGTTTATCTTTTAACAGGTCTTGCATAGGCGCATGCCCACCCGGAATATATATGGCATCAAATTGATCTATACCAATTTGCTCAATACGCGCCAGACTTACAACTGGAGAGTCTTTAGGTGAAGTTAACTTTAGATCATGTAATAAACCAGCATATTGTTTTAATACTTTTTCATCTTGGTTAAAGTACATTGCACTATTTGAAGATTCATCTAACGTTGGAGCTTTCCCTTTTGGGGTGGCAAACGTTACGGTGTGCCCCGCATCTAAAAGCATTTTTGTAGGCTGCATCAATTCGTTAAGATAAAATCCCGTTTTAAAAACATGATTATTTTTTAGCTCTAGCTGATCTTCATCTGACAATACAACAAGTACATGAGCTGCATTTACACTTAATGCTGCCGAAGCTGTAATCACTGCAAACATTATTTGATTCAACATCTTCATTATTTAACCTTCATTCCAAGCATTTGCTGGATTTATAACTAGGATGTATATATTCTATTTTTACCCCAAAGGTAGAAAAACAACTAAGTTTGCAAATCTTTTTTGCGTTTGAGGACAAAATGTCTCGACAATTTGATCATCTTGCCGATGTCGAAATCTTTTTAATTGTGGCTGAGAAGCTTTCAATTAGTACTGCTGCAATTGATTTATCTACCACACCTTCGGTGGTTAGTAGAACAATTACAAGACTCGAGAAAAAACTCGGTATACAGCTTTTTAGAAGAACCACACGCCATTTAAGTCTGACTGAAGCTGGTCAGCTTTACTATGAAAAAATGCAACATGCTTTTCAGTTAATTGACCATGCAGAACGCTTGGTTCAAGGTGAACAACTACAAATTTCTGGAAAAATTAAAATAAGTGTTCCTACCACTTATGGGCATTATCGTTTACCCCCTTTATTAGAAAAATTTCTTCTGCAATATCCTGATATTCAGATTGAAGTCAGTATTTCTAATCGTAACGTTGATTTAATTGCTGAAGGTTTTGATTTAGCTATTCGTCAAGGACAACTACCTAACAGCACCCTTATTGCCAGACCTTTAGAGCACGCACCTTTAAAACTTGTTGCCTCACCTGCTTATTTGAAGCGCATGGGTATTCCCAAAAATTTGGATGAATTAAATCATCATCAATGCATTGCCTTTGAGTTACCGAGTAATGGTAAGGTCACTCCGTGGTTCTTTAAAGATATAGATATAGATCAAGAAATTCAGTGGATACCGACAAATCGAATTTTAGTAAAAGAAGATATTCTAGGAGTAGTATCTCTTGCTGAAAATGGTTTAGGAATATGCCAGAGTTACGAATTTATCGTTAATGAAAAAATTCAACAAGGAAAATTACAACCTCTACTTGAAACATACGCAGGTCATACCCGTCCCTTTTCTTTACTGTATGCGCAACATAAACATATGTCTTCTGCCACAAGAGCTTTTATTGATTTTTTATGTTCAACTCATTGTAAATATACTTAAGAATATGAAATGAGAATCACTTTTTTCTATGTGGATATTAGATATTCTATTTTAATAGAAAACATACAAAGAAGACACTAAACTCTAATAATAGGATGATGGTTCTCCACATTTGAAGAGAAGTGTTTTGTTACATTTGCTGTAACGAAAGATATAAGGTCCTGTAACTTGGGACATGGAGTAAATGATGAAATTAAATGCTTTATTATGTAGTGCTGTTTTGGCTACTTCTATGATGACTGTAGCACATGCAGACAATACAACTCATGTAGCAGCTGCTTCTGCTTTAGGTAGTGTTGCTGGTACTGCTATTGGTAAAAGCATGGGTGGTACATCTGGTGCAACAATTGGTGCTGCTTTAGGTGGTGCTGGTGGTGCAGCAGTTGCAAGTGATCGTCGTCACCGTACAGAATCTGCAATTGGCGGTGGTTTAGGCGGTGGTGCTGGCTATACTGTTGGTAAAAGCATGGGTGGTACAAATGGCGGTTATATCGGTGCTGCGTTAGGTGCTGCGGGTGGTGGTGCTTTAGGTAATAAAATTGCTAAAGACCGTGATTATGATCGATCTTCTAAACACTGGAAGAAAAAACACCGTCATCACCACTAATTTTAGTGATGTAATTAATTTAAAAACACCTTCGGGTGTTTTTTTATGATTACCCTTCTGTCAAATACATATGTCGTGCTCATGATTTATTCACATCTTAATAGAAACAATACAAAGCAGACACAAAACTATCGTATCAGCATGAGCCTTCTCCATAATTTTCACGAAATTTTTAATTACATTTAGCTCAAGATATAAAGATTGCTCTTTAGCAAAATGAGCATGGAGTTCCAAAATGAAAATGAATATTTGGTTAGCAAGTGCATTAATCGCAACAACCTCTATGGTGTCAGTTGCACATGCAGATAATGGTACCCGTGTAGCGGCAACTTCTGCTCTAGGTAGTGTAGTAGGTACTGCAATCGGTAAAAGTATCGGTGGTACATCTGGCGCAACAATTGGTGCTGCTTTAGGTGGTGCTGGTGGTGCGGCAGCTGCAAGTGACCGTCGTAACCGTACAGAAGCGGCAATTGGTGGTGCTTTAGGTGGCGGCGCTGGTTATACCGTTGGTAAAAACATGGGTGGTACAAATGGTGGATACATCGGTGCAGCAGTGGGTGCAGCTGGTGGTTCTGCTTTAGGTCGTAAAGTTGGCCAAGATCGTAACTATGATGAACGTTATGACCGTCGATACGATCGTCGTTATGATCGTGATGACCGCCGCTATTACAATGATCGCGCTTATTATCGTCATGATAATGGCTTACACCGTGGTTGGTATAAACACCACTAATTGGTACACAGATATTAAAAAGCACCCTAGCGGTGCTTTTTAATTTGGGAGTGAAATTTATATCGAAAAAAACCGATATACATCACCCCATTTATATCGTATTATTTCGATATAACGTTTTTTGAGAATATCGCATGCGATCACTTCAAGACACCAAATTTTCAATTTTGGAACTTGCTCCCATACGTGATGATAAAACAATCGAGTTTTCATTACGTCATGCATTAGAGCTCGCCCAACATGCAGAAAAATTAGGTTATGACCGTTTTTGGCTTGCAGAACATCATAATATGGATGGAATTGCGAGTTCAGCAACAGCTGTTTTACTTGGTTTTATCGCGGCTCATACCCAGCGCATTCGTTTAGGTTCAGGTGGTATCATGCTACCAAACCATGCACCATTAGTGGTTGCAGAACAATTCGGTACGTTAGCAACCTTATATCCAAATCGTATTGAGTTAGGTTTAGGTCGTGCTCCAGGCACAGATCAAGTCACTATGCGTGCCTTACGTCGCGGGCATCAGGAAACGGAAGATCAGTTTCCTAGAGATGTTGTTGAGATTTTGCAATATTTTAAAGCACCTCAACCCGGCCAAAGAATTATTGCCACTCCAGGACAAAATACTCAAGTGCCTGTCTGGTTATTAGGTTCAAGCTTATTTAGTGCGCAATTGGCTGCGAAACTAGGATTACCCTATTCATTTGCATCGCATTTTGCACCACGCATGCTTGGTCAAGCGATTGAGCTTTATCGTGAAAATTTCGAACCTTCTGAATATTTAGACAAGCCTTATGTTTCCATGGGTGTACCTGTTGTGGTTGCAAATACGGATGAAGAAGCTCAGTTCTTGGCAACAAGTGCCTATCAACGTGTATTAGGATTAATCCGTGGTGAAAGTTTAAAACTTAAACCGCCAGTTACATCGATGCAGGGTCTATGGAACACAGCAGAACAGCTTTCTGTTGAAAATTTCTATACGATGGCCCAAATCGGCTCAACTGAAACAGTACGCTCAGGCTTAGAAAAGCTTTTAGCTACTTATGAAGTCGATGAGTTTATTTTTACTTGTGATGTCTATGATACTAATAAACGTTTAGAGAGCTTTACTCGATTAATGCAACTAAAATCAGCCAACTAGAACATACTCTGAATATCTCATGCTTGAGTCTATAGCAGGCATGAGATAACCACCTATCTGAAAATACTTTACCCAGCCCTCTTGCTTGGTTATTTATATTAAAACGATAAAAAATCATCATAAATGAAAACCAAAAGGACTTTTGGAAAATGAGTATTGAACTTAAAAATAATGTTGCCAAATCAACTACTTTTCAAAATGCAGTTCAGGATTTTGACGCCTTTACTGGTCAAATTCTTTTATCAAATACAATTAAAGAAAATGATTTTTCAAATTTAAATGTAGCGATTATTGGAACAGATCAGGAAACGGTAACGCACTTAGAAAAAATCTGCCAACAAGCAAAATTTGTAACTGTATTTCAAATTACGCCGCATTTTATTTTGCCTCATAGTCAAATCGGCATACACCGTCTCATTACCCACCCGCTTATTGCTAAAAATAGGAGGTTATTTAACAATCGTGTAAAAAGTATCTTAGCTCTACGTTTTCTTGAAACTCAAGTCAATGAAACATGGCTCAAACGTCTTTTGACACCTAATACGGCAAAAGCCAATAAAACATTTTTTAAATCTGATAGCTACTATGCTGCGCTACAAAGACCAAATTGCAAACTACAAACTTGGCCAATTGTAAAAGTTACCGCTACAGCCATTTATAGTATGGATGGTACTCAACGCCCTGTAGATATCATTATTAGAACTACACCTTAAAAATAAAAAAAAGCATGGTTGATAGACCATGCTTTTTTTACTCATTTCAAATCATATCGAGTTAAATACCCCTGATCATCATAATGTAAGATGATGCGCTGAGACTTTTGTAACTCTGATAATGACTCGGTACTGACCATAAATTGTGAAGCCAATAACTCAACAGGACTATTCGGAGCTTTGCTGCGGCGATCATCACCATGAAATCTAAGCCAGTTATAACTCGCCCATAAAATCAAGACCAAAGCACTTAAGGATATTAAAAGAAGTAAATGGAGGACTGTATTAACTTCAGAAATATGATCTACCCATACATAGTCATAGATGAGATGCCCTTCATAAAACCATAAAAATAATGAAACCAGTGGGAAAAACAGCCACATTAAACAAAACCAGCCTACTGTTTGCAAAGTATAGTTTGCGGTTTTATTTTTCACATATTTAGGCTGATCAATATATTCTGGGATATCTAAAACTTCTATGTCATTATTTTCTTTATTTTTCATGAGTTATCTCCTCGAAAGCCTCGGTCAGGACTTACCCAACGAGCACGCTTTTTGGTATTAAATATAGTTTTAGGGACTGCAACTACACTAGTAAATAACGTCAGTAGCCAGAAAAATAATGGATACCAAATTACCCAAAAATAATTTCTAAAAAGACGTCCACGGTCATAACGATGATCTATCCATAAACTTACTAAAAATTGGATGAGGCATGTTCCACCCAATATCACGCCATACCATTGGGGCATGAGTGAATTAATCTGCCACTGCTGAGGTAAATCAATAAAAAGTCCGATTAAGAAAAGCAAGAAAATAAATATCATCACATACGACCAGACAATACTGACTAAAGCTTCAAGCATAACTGGCCACATACGGCGTAAACGGATTTTGAACATTTTTGGAATATATTCCAATAAGACTTCTACCCCACCTTGTGCCCAGCGTAAACGCTGCTTCCAAAGGCCTTTAAAAGTTTCAGGCATATAGATATAACAAAGTGCTTGAGGAATATATTGAATATCCCAATGGTCCATCTGAAGCTTCCAAGAGATATCAATATCCTCAGTAATTTTGTCATCAGACCAAAATCCAACACGGACTAAAGCAGTTTTTCTAAATGCAACAATTACACCCGATACTGTAAAAATACGACCATACGTACGCTGCGCCCGCTTAATCAATCCAATAATTGAAGAAAACTCACCAACCTGTAATTTTCCTAATATACTTGAACGGTTGAGAATTCTAGGATTTCCAGTGACGGCTCCAATACGAGGAAATTTTAGAAATGGCTGCATAAGCCAAAGTACAGCATGAGGATGTAGTAAAGCATCTCCATCAATACAAACTAAATATTCGTATTTACTTACTAAAACTCCCGATCTTAAAGCCACTGCCTTACCTTGGTTTTCCGCTAAGTGCACGACCCTTAATCGAGTATCCTGAGCTGCCAACTCATCAAGAATTTCTGCAGTTCTATCACTGCTACCATCATTGACAGCAATCACTTCAAAATTTGGATATTTTGTTTGTAAGGCATAACGAATAGTTTGCCTTACCTGAGCTTCTTCGTTAAAACAAGGAATAATAATGCTGCACCCTTCATTTGAAGGCTCAGGTAACTGCTGTTCATGGTATTCTCTTTTAAAGAAAAACCAGAGGCCACCTACCATCCATGTCCACGCCATAAGCAGAGGATATAAAAAGGCAAAAGCAAATAGAATATCGAGTAATACTCTCATTACTTTTTCCCCTCAGTTGCTAAACTAGCGAAGGGTTGATACATGACCGAACTCGAATTCAAGCTCATTGGGTTATATAAATACTCATGAACATTTTTTGAATTTTCAAAGGAATAACCTTCAACCCCAAATTTCTGAATACCTATGCGCTGAATATCAAAAAGGCCTTGTTTTACTTCTTGCCAAGCATTTCTCTGGTCATTTTCTGGCAATGTTAATGTCAGCATAATTCGTTGCTTGTATTTCGCATCAAGTGTATTTAAAAGTTCTAAGACATGTTTAAATTGTTTCTGCTTACCCACAACATTAAATTTTAGATTCACTAAATCATGTTGGGTTAATAGTGATTTTAAAAGCGCTGGCAATTGATCGATATGCTCTAAGTCAGGCGTAAGCAGCAGACTAAACTGGGCCTGATTACTCATATTCAAATAAGGCCTTGCAGCTTTTTGAGTCAGTTGACTCAGTTGTGATAATTGCTTTACTTCTTCAACACAGTTACTTTCTTTTATCGTTGCACTTTGCATAGCACAATTTAAAGCAGTTCCAGCATTAAGTTGAATACCACTTAAATTGCTATTAAAACGTGCCATATCTTTAGCTAAATCTGCCACCAAAAACGGTTTATTTTTTTGAGGATATACAGGTAACTCTAAAATGACCGCTTGTCCTGCACGAGTCTGTGCCTGCCATAGACTACGGTTTAAGATATCTTGTTTAACTGGCATTTGAGTTGTTGGGAAATAAGCAACGTCATATTGCCCATCTCCATCTTGATCATCTAAAGGCTTCAATATCAGCGTATTGTTTTTTAAGCTATAAAGTTTGGATAACAATGCCCCTAATTTTTCATCTGACTGAATATTGGTTGAAGCAGCTAATTGTTTTAAATCCATACTCACAAAATGTTTTGGCTGTTTATATAAATCTTTCTCTGCCGAGTTCAAGATATTGAGTAAGGTCTCAGACAACTGTTCAGCTGTAGAGTTATCCACCATAAGACTACGTTTAAAGGTAACGTCATTAATCTGATTTACCCCATCACGTCCTAAACTAAAAGAAAAAGTGAAACCTGCCTGTTGAGCTAGTTTTTCTAACTGCTGATTGACCGCACCATACGGCCATACAATTGCTTTCGGCTCTACACCCAATTCCTTTTTTAAAACATCATGAGATTTTTTTAAATCTTTTAAAATACGTTGCTGATATTCCACATCCGTTTCATAACGCGCTTGTGATTTTAAATACATATAAGAAGTTGCTGCGGGTTGTTCATTCCCTTGAGGGTTAGCAAGCACACCATGATGCAAATCATCACTATGACTCGCAAACTCAGCTAAGCCAGAAGCCTGCATTTCTCGTACTTGCTTCCAATTGACTAAGTTCCCTTGTCCATAGGCTTCATAGCCAGCTTTTGTATTACCGTTAAGCCAACTGGTTGGGAGTGCAAAAACTGCCGGAATCCGATATTGCTTGAGCAATGGAAATATACGACTGTAGCTACTTAAAGCACCATCATCAAAGGTTAACAAAATAGCATTATGAGGTAGTTCTTTACCTTGCTTACGAGCCTCTTCAATATCTTTCAGGCGAATTGGCTTCCAGTCAGATTGACTCAACCAGTCAAAGAATTGCGCTAAATTTTTAGTTTGAATTGCATAAATATCCCGATCGCCTTCTTTTAAAACATCATCTCTGACATCATGAAAAGTTAAAGAAACTGTATGATTTTTTGGTAAATCTTTTTCTATTTGGGCATATGTAAATTGCAGAGGTAACAATGTTGAAGCTAAAGCACAGCTCAACATTTTCGAAAATAAATTATTCATTAAAAACGCCCTTCAAATCCGAAAATACCATAGGTATGCTGTTCATCATGTCCATCGTAAGGATGGTATTGCCAACCAATTCCATAATTGAGTTGCCATGTACGTGATAGTTGCCATTGATGTTGATATTGCAAAGAATAGGTTGGCTTAGTGGAATAATCGGCTTGTTTATAAAGCCCCACTCCAGCCTCGAAATGCTGTTTAAATGAACGCTCATATTCACGCCAAGTCACCCAGTCATGGCTTAAGTTCAACTCCGCGCTGTAATGCGAACTTGGGCTAAAATAAGTAGTTTGATCTTGACTATTACTGCCGTAAAAACCACGAACAGTGCCATAAGTAATGTGATGCGGCGCCGCAAATAGTCTTTCACGCCAAAAAGTTGAAAATTCTTGTTGTTTATTACCATCACTGATATCAGTCAGACCGTAACTTGCGCCAATTTGACGTGATTCATCTTTTTGCCATGTCAAAGCAGCTCGGTAAGACTGGCCATCTTCTCCCGCATCAATTGCCTGTAGAGGGATGTCAGCCTGGCTGTTATATTGCAATTGATACTGCCAGTGATCGTTTAACCACTGAGACCAATCAAGACGAACACCTGCTTGTCCGCCATCTGTACTTTGCGACAAGATCGCAGACAATGCCTTACGATTAGCTTGCCATTCGGCCCCGATACCATAGCGCTGGTTATGCACGTCACCAAAATTATATTCGCCATAACGATCTTGATACCAAGCAAATAAACGATAATTATCCTTAATCCAAGGGCTATTAAGACGTGTTTCCATTTCACGGTCTTTTAAACCATTCTGCCCACTTACAGTATCACTATTGTCGGCCTTACTTTGGCCCCAAGTAGTTGAGTGTGAAATTGTGGCTCTATTACGATCATCCAACTCTTTGCGGCTTTTTATGACACCACTATCATCAGGATAATATTGCTCTAAGTTTTGAGTGGTTTTCCGCCATGTCGGAATATCACCTAAAGCTTGAGCATTCTGCATTTCATTAATGCGAGTGTCTTTAGCAATCGGATCTATACCATTTAACCGGGAAATTGTTTTTTTTGCCTCTAGCGGTTTTTCTCTCCACCGTTCTACACGCGCAAGATTATTAATCAGGCTCTCATTCGCAGGTGCTTGCTCGACTGTTTTTTGAAAGTGCTGTTCAGCTTGATCCAGATGATTAGCGTAGGCTAAATGCATCCCTTTTAAAGCAATATAATCATCACGATCAGGATGGCTTGTTTTATCTACACCTTTCGCCTGACTATATTTATAAGTCGGAATAAGGTGATCAACTTTTGCCAAAAGCTGTTCAGCTTCCTTATATTTTTCCTGTTCAATATAGGAATAATACAATCCGGTATAGACGATCATATCCGGATAATTTTTTTCGTTTAGAAGTGTCTTATAAGCAAGTTCAGCTTGCTTTGGCTTCTGCTCCGCCAAATAACTATCAGCAATTGCATGACGTACATATGCCGGTAATTTTTCGAGTGGAATATTCAACTGGGTGAAATTCTCTATAACCTCTTTTGAACGCCCTCTAAAATCTAGCGCATACAAATAATCGTAGTGAAACCTTAAATAGTTAGGGTTGTTTGGTGACATTTGCTGTTGTATTTTTTGCCCTTGTTCTAAAACAGCATCTAATTCAGCATAGCTTTCTGCATCTGATAAGCCTTGGCGATTTAAGTATTTATAGCGGGCAATTGCATTATTGACATGCTGAGAAAACTCACTGACTTGTAAAGTTTGCTGTAACTGCTCAGTTTGCTGATTTTTTTCGTTTACTTGAAGTAATTGCTGGGCTTTTTTATATGCCCCAATAGCAGCCAAGTCATAAACATACTCTTGCAAAACAGCTGAAGACTTAGAATTTTGCTGATAAGCTTGTTCAATTGTAGCTAAGGCCTCTACGGGCAAATTTATTAAACGGTAAGCATATGCAACCTGTACCAACTGATCAGTATTTAAACCTTTAATGTTGATATTTGATAACTGAGTTTTAGCATTCGTTGAGTCCTGAGCTTCAGCATATAAAACCGATAGTAAGATACGCCCATCGACTGATTTTTGAATATTAAGTTTATTTGACCAATCAATTGCTGTTTGAAAATGTTTAAAATCACGAAAATTTCGAATTAAAGGTAACTTTGCATATTCAGGAAAATTCACATAATTAATATTTTCTAAAAAATTGGAAAAATTCGTCAGATCCTTTTTTTCACTTGACATAACAATTAAATAATCAGCAAGCAATTTTTGATCATACGGATAATGTTTTAACAATTGATCGAGTTGAGAAACAGCCTGTTGAGTTTGGCCTGCTCTATAATTTTGAACAGCTTGCTCACGCAGTACATCAACTTGAGCTGCGTATAAATGAATTGGTAAGAGATATACCAATGAAAAAACACATTTTTTTAGCATTTTGATAATCGGATAGTCCCATATCGAGATGGGAAATTATAGTTAAAAATGTGAAATGCATCACAATAAATAAATAACAAGCGATAGAGTTAACAAACGAAAAATGTGTAGAAAAAAAGTATTTGTTTATTTAAAAAATAATTAAAAACAACTATTTATTAAAATATAGATTATTATTTTATATACATTTCTTTTCAAAAAGCTTATTTTATCTCACAAACTCCCTATAAAAAATTTACACGCTGATAACTAATCAGAAACTATTTATTAACTTAGCGTTTTATATTTAAAACTTTTATTTTCAATATGTATTAAAAATAAAAACCATTCAATTCCAATATATTAATATTATTCAAATTGAATGGTTTAAATAAATATTTGATTTAATTAACCGATACGTCGCTTTAAACCAGTCATTTGTAAAATACGAGTAGAAATTTCTTCAATCGACATTTCAGTTACATTTAAATATTTAATACCTTCTGAAATATAAATACCTTCAATCGCTCTTAATTCCATTTGGCACTGGCTAAAACTTGCGTATCGACTATTCGCTTTACGCTCACTTCGAATCGCCACTAAACGTTCTGCGTCAATCATTAAACCAAAGAGCTTACTACGGTGTTCTCTTAATACTGCTGGTAAACGGTTATCATCTAAATCTTCTTCGGTTAAAGGATAGTTAGCAACACGAATACCGAACTGTAAAGATAGATAAATAGAAGTCGGAGTTTTTCCGGAACGAGACACACCAATTAAAATTAAATCAGCTTTGTCATAGTGTCGGGTGCGTGCCCCATCATCGTTATCAAGTGCAAAGTGAACAGCATCAATACGGGCTTTATAATATTCAGAGTCAGTTACCGCATGTGTTTGCCCAACCAGTGTCGTTGGTGGTGTACCGAGTTCCTGCTCTAGCTTACTAATTAATCCTTCAAACACATCCAGATTAACTGCTTTAGCCGTATTAATAATTTCTCGTACATGCGGATCAACTAAAGTATCAAATACCAATGGTAAACATCCATCTCTGGTTTGACATTTATTAATCTCAACCACAACTGCCATTGCTGCCTCTTCAGTTGTAATATAAGGCATGATGTGAATATCAAAATCTACATTGGGAAATTGGGCTAATAACGAATGTCCAAGGGTCTCGGCAGTAATCGCAGTTCCATCAGAAATAAAAAAAACACTCCGCTTAAATTGTTTACTTTCTGACATTAAAATTCTCCTTAAACATTTGTCTTAGTGCTATATAATCTTTATAGTAAACTGATCTTACATGACTGTCGCTTAGTAAAATTCTCAACTAAGCACTTTATTTTTTTAATTTCATGCCAAGATAGACATTAATACTGCAAAAGTGGAGTGAAAACTTTGGAAGCGCGCGTAATCGGTCTAGAAAAATTAGGGAAACACGATGTCGAACTCGTAGGTGGGAAAAACTCATCTTTGGGTGAAATGATCAGCCATTTATCAAATGCTGGTGTATCGGTACCTGGTGGTTTTGCAACAACTGCACAGGCCTATCGTGAGTTCTTAGACCAAAGCGGTCTTAACGCTCGAATTCAAGCAGAACTTGCACAGCTTAACGTTGATGACGTAAATGCACTTGCAGAAACAGGCGCTAAAATTCGTCAATGGATTGTAGAGACTCCACTCACTGCAACCTTAGAACAAGAAATTCGCGCCGCTTTTACAGAACTTTCTAACGGCAACCCTGATATCGCGGTTGCCGTTCGTTCATCTGCAACTGCTGAAGATTTACCAGATGCATCTTTCGCGGGACAACAAGAAACTTTCTTGAATATTCGCGGTATTGATAACGTACTTATCGCCATCAAAGAAGTATTTGCTTCTTTATATAATGACCGTGCTATTTCTTATCGTGTACACCAAGGCTTCGATCATGATGTTGTCGCATTATCTGCGGGTGTTCAACGTATGGTCCGTTCTGAAACTGGCGCTGCGGGTGTAATGTTTACCCTAGATACCGAGTCTGGTTTCCGTGATGTCGTATTCATTACTGCATCTTACGGTTTAGGTGAAATGGTTGTGCAAGGTGCGGTTAACCCTGATGAATTCTACCTTTCTAAACCATTATTAAATGCTGGAAAACATGCGGTATTACGCCGTAATCTTGGCTCTAAGCACCAGAAAATGATTTATGGTGAAGAAGGCTCAGCAGGTAAGTCTGTTGTTGTTGTCGACGTTGAAAAACAAGAACGTCAACAGTTCGCATTAAATGATCATGAATTACAAGAGTTAGCTAAACAAGCGCTTATTATTGAGCAACATTATGGCGCTCCGATGGATATTGAATGGGCAAAAGATGGTGACGATGGTCAAATCTATATTGTTCAAGCTCGTCCTGAAACCGTAAAAAGCCGCCAAAATGTTGGCACAATGGAACGTTACCTACTCAAGCAAAAAGGTACTGTACTTTGTGAAGGCCGTTCAATTGGGCAGCGTATCGGTTCTGGTAAAGTCCGTATTGTTAACTCAATTAAAGAAATGGACAAAGTACAAGACGGTGACGTACTTGTATCAGACATGACTGACCCAGATTGGGAACCAGTAATGAAACGTGCTGCGGCTATCATTACTAACCGTGGTGGTCGTACGTGTCATGCTGCAATTATTGCTCGTGAACTTGGTGTACCAGCAATTGTAGGTTGTGGTAACGCAACTGAAGTATTAACTGATGGTCAAGAAGTTACTGTTTCTTGTGCTGAAGGTGACACTGGTTTCATCTATGAAGGTGCATTAGATTTTGAAGTTCAGCGTAACTCTATTGAATCTATGCCTAAACTTTCATTCAAAATCATGATGAACGTAGGTAACCCTGACCGTGCCTTTGACTTTGCTCAAATTCCAAATGAAGGTATTGGTCTTGCTCGTTTAGAGTTCATTATTAACCGAATGATTGGGGTCCATCCTAAAGCCCTCCTTAACATTGAAAGCTTACCTCGTGAAACTCGTGCTGCTGTAATGACACGTACAGCTGGCTATGCATCACCTGTAGAATTCTATGTTGAAAAACTAGTTGAAGGTATTGCAACACTTGCAGCTGCTTTTGCTGATAAACCAGTCATTGTTCGTATGTCTGACTTTAAGTCAAACGAATATGCAAACCTTATTGGCGGTAAGTTATACGAGCCAGAAGAAGAAAACCCAATGCTTGGTTTCCGTGGTGCAAGCCGTTATGTTTCGGACAACTTCCGTGATTGTTTCGAACTTGAATGCCGCGCGCTTAAAAAAGTTCGTGATGAAATGGGTTTAACCAATATCCAAATCATGATTCCATTTGTGCGTACAGTATCTGAAGCAAAACGCGTGATTGAGTTGTTGGCTCAAAATGGCTTAAAGCGCGGCGAGAATGGATTAAAAGTCATCATGATGTGTGAATTACCAACTAACGCATTATTAGCTGAACAATTCCTTGAACACTTCGATGGTTTCTCTATCGGCTCTAACGATTTAACTCAATTAACACTTGGTCTTGATCGTGACTCTGGTATTGTTTCTCACTTATTCGATGAGCGCGATGCTGCTGTAAAAGCTCTTCTTTCTATGGCAATTCATGCTTGTCGTAAAGCCGGTAAATATGTCGGTATTTGCGGTCAAGGACCATCTGACCACCCTGACCTTGCAAAATGGCTAATGGAACAAGGTATTGAATCAGTGTCTTTAAACCCTGACTCAGTTTTAGATACATGGTTCTTCCTTGCTGAAGAAAAAATCAAGCAAATCTAATTTGTTATAGAAAAAGACCCATCCGTGGGTCTTTTTTCATCTTTAGAATAGAGAATTTTTACTTATGCAAATTTACTTGGCACGTAATAATCAACAAGCTGGGCCTTATACCTTAGAGCAACTAAATCAGATGTTGGCAAGCCAACAAGTTTTACTTACTGATTTAGCTTGGCATGAAGGCATGACAGAATGGAAAGCTTTAGGAGAATTAACCCAAGGTAAACTTGTATATCAACCTACGGGTTATTCTGCTTTTTCGGCAAATACAAATACGCCTTATAACGAGACTATCCAGCAAATTCGAGTCGAGACTAAGACACATGAGCTTGCTTCAATTTCATCTCGTGCGCTTGCAAAAATTATTGACTTATTACTTTGGTTACCTATTGCAGCCATTCCGTCTTTTTTCTTTAACGAAGCTCAATATAAACAACTTTTTGAGTTACAAAAACAGATGCAGTCTGCTGAAGTTGCATCAACCAAAGCAGCTGAACTTCAGCAGCAGCTTTTTACACTAATTCCAGTGGAAGCGTGGCATACAATGTTACTTTATGTAGTAATAATGCTCGCTATTCAAGCATTTTTGTTGACCAAGTTTGGGCAAAGTATTGGTAAAAAAATTGTCGGAATTAAAATTGTCGATGCTGAAACTAATGGTAAAGTTAATCTAACACGTATCTTCTTACTCAGAAGTATCGTTTTCATTATATTAAACTTACTATTTATGCCAATTAGTACAATTATTGACTATGCTTTTGCATTAGGACAAAAGCGACAGGCTTTACATGACAAAATTGCAAGAACAAAAGTGATCAAATGACAGTGAATGACTGATTCATTTAATGTCTAAAAAAAAGGAGGCGCCCCGCCTCCTTTTTTCTATAGAGAGTTGATATTTAAATAAAAGCTCCATCATAATTCGATACCCTACAAAAAAAATCGGGTTTTAAAACAATTATTTCAAGCTGCTTTACATGTAGCTTAGTTTGTCGATATGAGGCATAATGCCCTACAACGTAGCGGTGTCGCATCATTGAGAAGTCTAAATTTTAAGACTAGCGTTCTCAATCATGCGACACTTTAATCGCTATCCCATATTTAATTAGGGAATGGGACTCTTCACCGAGGTTGTAAAATGAGACAAACGATTTTAGCTGTATTGTCTTTATCAACGCTTGCCGCACTTTTGACTGGGTGTGGTGGTGATATGGTACTTCTAAACTCTAAAGGTCCAGTTGGTCAAGGTCAAAGTGACCTTATGATGACTGCGATCTATTTAATGTTACTCGTGGTGATTCCTTCAATCATCATGGCATTATGGTTTGGTTGGAAATATCGTGCGTCAAATAAAGATGCAGACTATAAACCTACATGGGCACACTCAACTGCAATTGAAGTTGTAGTATGGGGTATCCCTGTCATTATTATTGGTATTTTAGCTTGGTTAACTTGGTGGGGTTCCCACAAGTATGACCCATACCGTCCTTTAGAATCAGATAAAGCACCTTTAACTATTCAGGTTATTGCTGAACAGTTCAAGTGGATTTTTATTTATCCTGAACAAAACATTGCGACTGTTAACGAAGTACGTTTCCCAGAAAAAACTCCGTTAAGTTTCAAAATCACGTCTAACTTCACAATGAACTCATTCTTCATTCCACAGTTAGGTGGCCAGATTTACGCGATGGCAGGTATGCAAACTCACCTTCATTTGTTAGCAAATGAAACTGGTGTATATCGTGGTTTCTCTTCTAACTACTCAGGCTATGGTTTCTCTCAAATGCGTTTCAAAGCGCATAGCGTTACAGAGCAACAATTCAACGAATGGGTAGCAGCAGTTAAAGCTGGTAATGGTTCAACTATTAATCCAGAAGCAGTGCAAAAAGCTACGCTTGACCAAGCTGAATTGGCAACCTTACGTGATGGCGATCGTTCTAAGCACCAAATCGAGCATTTAGTCAATCGTGCTAAAGCTGCTGGTGATCAAGAAGCGCTTGCTAAAGCAGAAGCGATGAAACCGTTCCCGACTAAGCCACACCCTGTGACTTATTACTCTTCAGTTGAACCAAAACTGTTTGAAACAGTTATCAACCATTATATGAGTAACTATCATGGTGCTGACCACTCTGCTGGGCATGCAACAGCAGAAACTCATGCTGCAGCTGAACACGCTGCTCAAGGGGAATAAGACATGGATATGATTTTTGGTAAATTGGGTTGGGACTCTATCCCGACAGAGCCAATCGTACTTGTCACCATGGTCTTTATGGCACTTGGTGCAATTGCTGTGCTTGGCGGTATCACCTATTTCAAAAAATGGGGATATTTGTGGAAAGAATGGTTTACAACTGTAGATCATAAAAAAATTGGTATCATGTATATCATCGTATCTGTCGTCATGCTTTTGCGTGGTTTCGCCGATGCGATCATGATGCGTTTACAACTTTTCCTCGCTAAAGGCGGTGGTGAAGGTTATTTACATCCTGACCATTACGACCAGATCTTCACCGCACACGGTGTAATCATGATCTTCTTCGTAGCAATGGGTCTCGTTGTAGGTATGATGAACATCTCTGTTCCTTTACAGATTGGTGCTCGTGACGTTGCTTTCCCATTATTGAACTCTTTAAGCTTCTGGTTATTCGCTGGTGCTGCTGGTTTAATGATGCTTTCACTTGTATTAGGTGAATTTGCTGCGACTGGTTGGATGGCTTACCCTCCTCTGTCTGGTATTCAATATTCTCCTGGTGTAGGTGTTGACTACTATATCTGGGCACTTCAGGTTTCTGGCCTAGGTACGCTTTTATCCGGTGTTAACTTCTTCGTTACCATCATCAAGATGCGTGCACCTGGCATGAAATTAATGGACATGCCTATTTTCACGTGGACTTCACTTTGTACGGCAGTATTAATCATTGCATCATTCCCTGTATTAACAGGTACGCTTGCAATGCTTACATTAGACCGTTACTTTGGCTTCCATTTCTTCACAAATGAGCTTGGCGGTAGCCCAATGC
Organism: Acinetobacter sp. RUH 2624; assembly: GCF_000162375.2. Lineage (NCBI taxonomy): Bacteria > Pseudomonadati > Pseudomonadota > Gammaproteobacteria > Moraxellales > Moraxellaceae > Acinetobacter > Acinetobacter sp. RUH 2624. The sequence goes on from NZ_KI391939.1 coordinate 1,677,898, forward strand.
TTTATGTGAACTTGATCTGGACATGGGGTCACCCTGAAGTATATATCTTGGTATTACCAGCATTTGGTTTATACTCAGAAATCGTTGCAACCTTCTCTCGTAAAGCGTTGTTCGGTTACAAGTCTATGGTGTATGCAACAATTGCAATTACTGTATTAGCATTCGTTGTATGGCTTCACCACTTCTTTACCATGGGTGCTGGTGCGAACGTTAACGCGTTCTTCGGTATCATGACCATGGTTATTGCGATTCCTACTGGTGTGAAAATCTTCTCTTGGTTATTCACCATGTATAAAGGTCGCATCACCTTTACTACTCCAATGTTATGGACGCTCGGCTTCCTTGTAACATTCGGTATCGGTGGTTTAACTGGTGTACTTATGGCTGTTCCGCCTGCGGACTTCTTGGTACACAACTCATTATTCTTGATCGCTCACTTCCATAACGTAATTATTGGTGGTGTGGTGTTTGGTATGTTTGCCGGCATCATTTACTACTGGCCAAAAATGTTTGGTTGGAAGCTCAATGAAGCTTGGGGTAAAGCTGCATTCTGGTTCTGGTTCTTTGGTTTCTATTTTGCATTCATGCCACTTTATATCCTTGGTTTCATGGGTATGACTCGTCGTTTGAATACATATGACAACCCTGAATGGGATCCATACCTTGCGATTGCATTATTTGGTGCTGTTCTTGTTGCGATTGGTATTGCATGTTTCTTAATGCAAATCATCGTTGGTTTCTTACAACGTCACCAAAACATGGACCACACAGGCGATCCATGGGATGCACGTACACTTGAATGGGCTACTTCTTCCCCTGCTCCATTCTACAACTTTGCGCATGAACCAGATGGTAGCGGTATTGACCGTTTCTGGACTGACAAAGAAAACGGTGTAGCATACGCACGTAATACTAAATATGAAGACATCCACATGCCGACTGATCGTGCTGCTGGTTTTGTCATTGCAATGTTCATTACTCTTCTTGGCTTTGCACTTATCTGGCATATTTGGTGGCTCGTTGTTGTTTCATTCGTTTCAGCTGTTATTAGCTTGATCGTAAGCTCATTCACTAAGAATGTTGATTACTATGTTCCAGCTGCTGAAGTTGAGCGTATTGAAAACGAACGCTATGCTTTACTTGAAAAACACTTGAAGAAGGACTAAGGAAATGGCTGAAGTACTTCATCACGACAACCATGGCCACGATGGTCATCATGAACATGATGATACAGATTTAACGGTCTTTGGTTTCTGGACATACTTGATGAGTGACTTGATTCTTTTCGGATCACTCTTCATTGCGTTCGCTGTATTAAGCAGTCATGTTCCAGCAGGGACTCCAAGTGCATATGACCTGTTCCATAATTCATTAGGCTACGTGTTAACTGAAACATTTGCCTTATTGATTTCATCGGTAACTTTCGGTTTTGCTGTACTTGCCTCTTATAAAAAGAATGTAAATCAAGTTATTACTTGGTTATTTATTACATTCCTTTTTGGTGCAACCTTCATCGGTATGGAGCTCTATGAATTCCATCACCTTGTAGAGGAAGGTCATGGTCCAACTCATAGTGCATTCTTGTCATCGTTCTTTACTTTGGTTGGTACGCACGGTATCCACGTAACTTCTGGTTTAGTGTGGATGTTGGTATTGATGTATCAAATCAAAACTAAAGGTTTGACTTTACCGAATACACGTCGTCTTGCTTGCTTAAGCTTGTTCTGGCACTTCCTTGACATCGTTTGGATCTGTGTATTCAGCGTCGTTTACTTACTGGGAGTTCTCTAATGAGTAGTCATGAGCATAATGCTGCTGGTGCGTCACACGGTAACTTTAAGCAATACACTGTAGGTTTTATTCTATCTGTTATCCTTACCATCATCCCATTCGGGATGGTGATGGCAGGCGGTTTCAGCCGTGGTCTTTTAGTTACAGTGATTGCAATTACTGCCGTTGCTCAGGTTCTTGTACAACTTGTGTACTTCTTACACATGAATACATCATCTGAACAACGTTGGAATATGATTGCATTTATCTACACGATCCTATGTATCGCTGTACTGTTAATCGGTTCTGTGTGGATTATGAATTATCTTCACTACAATATGATGATCTAAACTGATTGTCATGTTGAAAAAGTATTTATTCCTGACTAAACCAGGAATTCTCTTCGGTAATTTCGTTACCACTTTGGGCGGCTTCTTCTTAGCCGCCCAAGGCTCTATAGACATCTTATTATTATTGCTCACTCTCATTGGAACAACGTTAGTCGTTGCCTCAGGTTGTGTCGTCAATAATGTTATTGATCAAGATATTGATACAAAGATGCAGCGCACTCAAAACCGCGCACTTGTTAAAAAAACCATCTCTCCTACTGTTGCGCTTATATATGCGTTTGTACTTGGGATAATTGGTTTTAGCATTTTGTGGTTTGGTGTAAATGGTTACGCATTTTTGTTTGCAGTAATTGGTTTTGTTGTCTATGTCGGTTTTTATAGCTTGTGGACCAAACGTACCTCAATCCATCAAACCGTTATTGGTAGTATCTCCGGAGCGAGTCCTCCTGTTATTGGTTATACAGCGGTAACTCATCAATTTGATGTGGCAGCCTTGCTTTTGTTTTTAGCATACGGTTTATGGCAAATGCCTCACTCTTGGGCAATTGCAATTTATCGTTTTGATGATTACAAAAATGCAGGAATTCCAATTTTGCCTGTAGCACGTTCTATTTATCGTACGAAAATTGAATGTGTAATATATATCCTGTTATTTGCAGCTGTTTTGAACGGGTTATATTGTTTTGGTTATACCAATGTATTCTTTTTAATTACCTTTAATGCTTTAACTGCATACTGGTTCTATTTATCGATTATTGGATTCAAAGCCGAAAACGATCAACTTTGGGCTAAACGTTTTTTCCTCTACTCGGTCATATTAATTACCCTGTTAAGTTTGAGCTTTAGCTTTACCTATCAATCCCCTGCTCCAAATCTTCCTCTCTTTTAATTAAGGGAGGATTTCCTCCTCAAAAACAACTTTTCATATTTCTTATCAAAAGATTTGTTTTTAGTCTAATTTTTACCTATAATTCAGCCTTCGCATTTTTTGCGACGTAGCTATTTATATTTTAGCTATGACTCCTTGCTTCTAATTTTTTAGGGGCTGTTTAAACCGTAAGGAGCTGACAATGCGTCATTACGAAATCGTACTTTTGGTACATCCAGACCAAAGCGATCAAGTTGTAGGTATGGTTGAACGCTATATCTCTCAGATCAAAGAAGCTGATGGTCAAATTCACCGTTTAGAAGATTGGGGCCGTCGTCAATTGGCTTACCCAATTAACAAAATTCACAAAGCGCACTACATTCTTATGAATGTTGAATGTGGTCAAACTACGCTTGATGAGTTAGAAGAATTATTCCGTTATAACGACGCGATCATTCGTAACCTTATCATCCGTCGTGAACACGCAATCACTGAAGAGTCATTGCTTGCTAAGAGTGCTGAAGAAAAGCGTGCGCGTAAAGCTCAACGCGAAGAAGCACAGCAAGTTGCTCAAGAAGCTGAATAAGGAGAACATCAATGGCACGTTTTTACCGTCGTCGCAAGTTCTGCCGCTTTACAGCTGAGAATGTTGCGTACATCGACTACAAAGATATCGACACTTTAAAACAGTACATCACTGAAAACGGCAAGATTGTTCCTAGCCGTATCACTGGTACTAAAGCTCGTTATCAACGTCAATTAGCACTTGCTATCAAACAAGCTCGCTATTTGTCTTTGATTCCGTACACTGACAACCATAAGTGAGGTGATCTGTGGACGTTATCTTATTACAACGCATTAAGAACCTTGGTAAATTAGGCGATAAAGTATCAGTTAAAGCTGGTTACGGCCGTAACTTCCTTATCCCTCAAGGTAAAGCAGTTGCAGCTACTGAAGCTAACACTGCTGCTTTTGAAGCTCGTCGTGCTGAACTTGAGAAGCAAGAAGCTGAAGTATTAGCTGCTGCTCAAGCACGTGCTGAACAATTGAATGAAGTTAACATCGTTATCACTGCTAAAGCTGGTGACGAAGGTAAACTCTTCGGTTCTATCGGTACTCGTGACATCGCTGACGCGTTAACGAATGCTGGTCTTACAGTTGACCGTGCAGAAGTTCGTTTACCAAACGGTGCGCTTCGTCACACTGGTGAATTCAACATCGCAATCCAATTGCATCATGATGTTGTTGCAGAAGTTCTCGTTACTATCGTATCTGAGTAATTTCTCATCAAAAAAAGAGCATGCTCACGCATGCTCTTTTTTTATCTCTTAAATTTATGAAATAAAATTAGATATATTAATTCCTGATCAGTTCTTCAGTTTAATTGGTTTTTTAATTAGGTAGTTTATTTATTTTTGTTTTAAGATAGTTCTCGGCTTAAAACCCTTTTTTTGTGCACACATTTTATCATCAGGTCTAATTATGTCTCAGGCGAATGCCACTTCTTTAACGCTTTCATCTCCAACAGAAAATAAGACGAGTGAATCAGGCCAACTTAAAGAGTTTCGCACTCCCCCACACAATTTAGCCATTGAACAAGCAGTGCTTGCTGCATTGATGACCGTTGCTGAATCTTTTGAACAAATCAGTGACCTACTCAAAGAAAATGATTTTTATGCCACTCGTCATAAATATATTTACCGCGCAATTGAAAAATTAGCGCAGGAAAATTCACCTTATGATGCGGTCTTAGTGAATGACTGGCTTTTAAAACAAAACTTACTTGATGCTATTGGTGGTGAAGAATACTTAATGCAGCTTATGGCTGATTCACCTTCAAGTTTCTATAACCTTGAAACCTATGCAACCAAAATTAAAGAATTCTCTACACTACGCAGTATGATCAAGGTAAGTACTGAAATTTTACAAAATGCTTATGACACAAAAGGGCGTGGTGTTAGTGAAATTTTAGATTTAGCCGAAACCAGTATTTTCTCTTTAGCTGAACAGCACAATAACAATAAAAAAGATTCTGGCCCTAAAGCAATTAGCTCTGTAACAGCCGATGTAATTAGTAAACTTGATGAACTTTCAAAACTCGATGGCAATATTACTGGTTTAACTACTGGCTTCTTAGAACTCGATAATAAAACTTCCGGTATGCAACCTGGAGACTTAATTATTGTCGCGGCACGTCCGTCTATGGGTAAAACTACCTTTGCCATGAACTTGGTTGAAAGTGTTTTGCAATACAATAAACTCCCTGCTCTCGTATTCTCTATGGAGATGCCAGCCGACTCAATTGCAATGCGTCTAATCTCTGCAATGGGTAAAGTTCACCAAGGACATTTACGTTCAGGTAATTTAGATGCAGATGAGTGGACTAAAGTTACTGGTACTATTTTGCAGCTTCAACAAATGCATTTATACATTGATGATTCGTCAGCTTTACCACCAACAGAGGTTCGTGCCCGAGCTAGACGTATTGCAAAAATGCATGATGGTAAAATCGGCTGTATCATGGTCGATTATTTACAATTAATGAAAGTTCCGGGTATGGGCGATAACCGTGTTGGCGAGATCTCGGAAATTTCACGAAGCTTAAAAGCCTTGGCAAAAGAAATGCACTGTCCTGTGATTGCACTTTCCCAGCTTAACCGAAGTCTGGAAAACCGTCCAAATAAACGCCCAGTAATGTCCGACTTACGTGAATCGGGTGCGATTGAACAGGATGCCGACTTAATCATGTTCATTTACCGTGATGAAGTCTATAACAAAGAATCTAAAGAAGCAGGCACCGCAGAAATTATCATTGGTAAACAGCGTAACGGCCCTATTGGTACTGTTCGCCTTGCCTTTGAAGGTCAATATACTCGTTTTAGTAATCTCTCTCCTGAGTATTACAGCCAATATGATGATGAAGAATAAACTCTATCTCTAGCCCAAAGGAGTAAATGAGGGTGCGTCAAGCAACAGTTTATATTGATCGCCAAGCGCTTCAATATAATTTAAACCGTGTCAAACAACTCGCAGCAAATTCAAAAATCGTAAGTATGGTAAAAGCCAATGCTTACGGACATGGAGTCAAAGACTGTTTAGCAGCCTTAAATGCCTCAGATGCCTTTGGTGTCGCCTGCCTACAAGAAGGATTAGAAATCCGTGAACTTGGTTTCGAACAACCAGTTACTTTAATTGAAGGCGTATTTTCTGAAGATGAAATGCCCGTCGCAATTGAGCAAAAATTTGAATGTGTTATTCATCATCAACAACAGTTTGAATGGTTAATTAAACACAAACAAGCATACATTGCCCAAGGCTTAAAAGTATGGGTTAAATTAAATAGCGGTATGAACCGTTTAGGTTTTAAGAACCCAGAAGTTATTGAAATCATTAAAACTTTAAAATCTGAAGGATTTACCTGTGTACTTGCTATGCATTTTGCCAATGCAGATGTAGACCATCCTTTAAATGAACAACAAAAACAGCAATTTTTGCAAGTAAAACAAGCTTGTGAACCAGTTTTAGCATCTTGCTGTAATTCAGCGGCTATTTTTAAATGGCCAGAAATGAATTTTGACTATGTACGACCGGGTATTATGCTCTACGGTGCTTCACCTTTTGCAGATAAAACAGTACATGAGCTTGATTTAAAACCAGTCATGACTTTCACAGCAGAAGTTATCGCGTTAAATCATATTCAAGCTGGTGAACATGTGGGTTATGGTTCAACTTTTTGCGCTCAACAGGCTATGGATATTGCCATAGTTTCTATTGGCTATGGTGATGGTTATCCAAGAGCTTATGTTAAGCAAAACTTTGTCGCTATTGATGGCAAACTTTGTCCAGTTGTAGGACGTGTAAGTATGGATATGATAGCGATTGATGTCACAAATACTCAGGTAAAACTTGGTACCCAAGTGGAACTTTGGGGTAATCATCGTTTAGTTGATGACGTTGCTGAAGCTAACGGCACAATTGGTTATGAATTACTTTGCCGCTTAAGCACTCGTCCAGTCCGCCAAAGTACTTAATAATTTAGTAAATAAAAAATCCAAGCTTGCTTGGATTTTTTTATTTGAAATACCTTTTAACGCCAATAATCATCTGTAGGTTTAGGCATTTCCTGTAAACCACGACGTAAAGTATCCGACCACTGACGACTAATTTGTGAAAAATATGGATCATCTTCACTAATTCGTTTACCCATAGGAATCACAAAACTATCTCTGCTATAGACCAAGGCATCTAATGGTAAACCTACCGACACATTAGAACGCAGTGTTGAGTCAAATGAGATTAAACTACAGCGTAGAGCATCATCTAACGGCATTGCATAATATAAAGCACGATCTAAAATAGGCTTACCATATTTACTTTCACCAATTTGAAAGTAAGGCGTGTCGGTTGTAGCACAAATAAAATTACCTTGCGGATAAACATTATAAAGCTGCATATCACCGCCTTTAATTTGTCCACCCACCAAAATACTACAAGCATAATTCATTTGTTCTTGAGTATCTGAGCTAATATCTTCTAAAACATTTTTTAAAGTTTTACCGACTAAATCAGCCACTTCAAACATTGTATTAATACTATATAAATTAGGCTCTTGCTGCAAAGTAAGCGCATTTTGCAAATGCCCGATAACCGCTTGTGTCGTTGCTAAATTACCTGCTGTTTGCAAGGCAATAAAACGCTCTCCCGTTACACCGAAAGTATGAAGCTTACGAAATACAGAAATATGATCGACCCCTGCATTAGTTCGAGTGTCACTTATAAACACCAAACCCTGTTCTAATCTCAGCGCACAACAATAGGTCATTTCGTTCTCTTTACATTCAACAAGCCAACACTTGAACCACAGACATCATATTTTCAATACCACCCTGTTCTCGCACACCTCTAATTGGGGCAACATCAAGATAGTCCCGTCCAACTGCGAGATAAATATGATGCTTTGGCGTAAACAATTGATTGCTTACATCAAAACAATACCACTGATTATCTAAAAATACCTCCGCCCAAGCGTGACTGGCAAGGTGCGGATAATTTTGATCAAATAAATAACCAGAGACATAACGTGCTGGTAATTGTAACGCACGACACATGGCGATTAAAACATGTGCATGATCTTGACATACTCCTTGAGCTGCATGAAAGGCTTGCGTGGCAGTCGTATGAACAGATGTACTATCTGGTTGATATGGCATCTTTTGCAGAATATTTTCACTGAGCAAAGCAATGTGTTGTCGATCTTTGACGGTTACAATTTTCTGGGCAAAATCCAACATTTCAGAATCATATTGAGTGGCCGCTGTACTTTGAAGAAATATTTTTGATGGTATAGGTACATCTACTCCACCTATCTCTGTATTTAAAAGCTCAACAATACCCTGCGCCATAAAAGTAAGATGTTGGTATTCATAACGCTGCGTAGCGGTTAACCAAATATTATTAAAAATATCTCTTTTGAGTGTCTTATCACCTGGCACACTGATTGCCCAATTCACAACATGTTGATGCAGCGATGTTTGAGGCATCATCTTAATATACTGAATACTGTTTTTAGCAGTTTCAGTATAGTTATAATGCGTTTGATGATTAATCATCAATTTCATAATCATGCCTCGAACATATATTCCAGCTGCTGAGTAAAATTATAATAAGCATCCCAAGACGGATGATCTTTTAATAATTGCCAAGATTGATTTAGCTTCTCCCATCCTAAGTCATTCAGCTGTTGAAGCAATTTTTCTAGCTCCTGTAAAAGTCCCGTAAGGTCTTGCTGAAAACGTAGTTGTATATCTAATTGCTCTACTTTCTTTCCTAAATTCAGAAATAAGGCTATATCTTCATTTTCAGAATCAAGTATTTGATTACATTGAGCTAAAGCTTTATTTAATGAATCAGGATGAGCTTGAAGTGACTTAATCGCATGATTCAGTTCGGCATAAGCGCTAGAAGATAGTATCCCTCTTAACTCTTGAATATTATCTTTAGCAATCATGAACTGGTTCAGTAATGAATATGTTTGTTTCGTATCCAACATATAGCAGTTCAGTAATTCTGCTTGCTCAATGACCAGTCCAAATGCCGCTGCAAATTGAGTTGCTTTTTCATCATCGGTAAATGGTAAATGTGATACAGCAAATTTAATCCGCATTAAATAACGGCCCAACCAATAAATGTGGTGTGCACTCGAATTGAGTAAAACCATAAATTTCCTCTTTAACCGACTATTAGGAATGTAGCGTTTCAACGACCCATGTATCTTTAATGCCTCCTCCTTGTGAGGAATTTACGACTAAAGATCCTGCTTGCATGGCCACTCGTGTTAAGCCTCCCGGTACAATTTCAGTGCGATATGGGGAACTCAATACAAACGGACGTAAGTCGATGTGGCGCTCAGCCACTCCTGATGTCGTTAAAGTCGGTGCAACAGATAAAGCTAATGTTGGCTGTGCAATATATTCGTGTGGTGTAGCAATCAATTTTTTTCTAAATTCATCAATTTCACATGCACTCGCCTTAGGACCAATTAACATGCCATAACCACCAGACCCTTGAGCTTCCTTAATCACTAATTGATCTAGATGAGACAATACATAGTCTAAATGTTCTTTTTCTCGGCATTGATAAGTAGGGACATTCTTCAGAATTGGTGTTTCACCTAAATAATATTGAATCATCTGATCAACATACGGATAAATCGATTTATCATCGGCTACACCAGTACCAGGTGCATTTGCAATCACTACATTTTTTTGTAAATAAGCGGACATAAGACCTGCTACCCCTAGGGCACTATCAGGTCTAAAGGCAAGCGGATCTAAAAAATCATCATCTAACCGACGATAAATCACATCAACCTTTTGACGTCCACGAATTGTTTTTACAAAAACTTGATCATTTTCTACAAATAAATCTCGGTTAGTAACCAGTGGCACATCCATTTCACGCGCCAAAAAGGCATGTTCGTAATAAGCACTATTAAAACGCCCTGGTGTTAAAACTACGATAAAAGGACAATCAACTTCTGAGTTTTCTTGAAGTATTTCTTTTAATAAGCTTGGGTAATGTTCAATGCCTTGCAAATTATTTGCAGCACAAAGTTCAGGCATGAGTTGCTGACTAATATTTCTACATTCAATCATATAAGAGACGCCAGAAGGTGTTCTTAAATTATCTTCTAGTACAAAAAATTCACCTTCGCCATCTCGTATAATATCTATGCCGCTAATTTGAGAATAAATTTTACCTTTAAGCTTGTGCTTGAGCATGTGTGGCTGAAAAGCCTCATGACAAATAATATGATTTTCTGGAATTAACTGTTCCTTTAAAATATGTTGTCCATGATAAATATCATCTAAAAAATAGTTTAAAGCTTTAACTCGCTGTGCACATCCAGCTGCTATTTTTTCCCACTGTTTTTTTTCAATTACCCTCGGGATTAAATCAAAAGGAATGGTTCGCTCTACACCCTCTTTATCGCCGTAAACATTAAATGTAATACCGTGATAGAGAAAATGTTGTTTGGCCTCCGTATTTAACTGCTTAAGCTCATCTAAAGTTCGAATGCTCAACCATTGCTCAATTTTTTTAGAAGCAGCACCGTTAGATGTCACATCGTCTAGCATTTCGTTAAAAAACTGCGATTTTAGCTGTTCAAATAAGTTCGTTTGTACCGAAAGATTGTCCATAAACGAAGTCTGGTTAAGTAATGCGGTGGTCGCCTGCTCTTGTAAAAAATAATCAATATCGGCTTGTAGGTCTTTCTCTTGTTCTGACATAGCAACCTCGTCTTATCATTTATCTATATTTCATTTTTAAATAAGCAATTTCAGTGCCACTTATATATCTATAATGCTTATTGGCTTTCATTGTTATAACTTTCTTTTAAATTTTAGCATTGATTGTAAAAGGTGCCATAAACCGAATCTGACAAACTTGCTAAATGTGTAAAGTTTTTTTATTGTGTTGACACCAAAGCAATTGGATATAGATGTATTACGCTTATGTCTGTAATAGAAAAAGAAACTTCAAATAGTTTATATCGCCAGTGGCAGATTCTATCTCGCCTTCCTACCGGTAAATGGATCGGGACTCGAGAATTGCAAGAAATGCTTGAGCGTGAAGGTATCGAAATCAGTTTAAGGACAATTCAGCGTGATTTAAATCAAATTGCTCAGCGTTTTCCAATTGAAAGTAATAAAGCTGTGCCTCAAGGCTGGCGGTGGCAATCAGATGCACCAATTCAAAGCTTACCGCATATGACAAGCTCTCAAGCAGTAACCTTTATGATGGTTGAAGAACATCTCAAACATTTGCTCCCACCAAGTCTACTTGATGAGATGGGTCCTTGGTTTGACTTAGCAAAACGTAGTCTGTCTACACAAAATAATGTAAGACAATGGATTAATCGTGTCCGTATTGTGCCAGCAAGCCAACCACTGATTCCACCTGTAGTCGACCGTGCTGCTCAACAAGCAATTTACGAAGGCTTACTGCAAGACAAACAAATTGAGTGTGTTTATCAAGCCCGTGTAAATCAAGGCGAAGATAAAACTTATATTTTAAATCCGCTTGCATTGGTCCAAAAAGGTGCTGTTATTTATTTAATTTGCACCCGCCATGATAAAACCGAAGTACAAACCTTTGCCCTACACCGCTTCAAATCCGCTAAGGTTTTAGAAAGTCGTGCGCTCCACCCCGTTAATTTTGATATTGATCACTATATTGACTCGGGTGCTTTAGGTTTCAGGGTAGACTACAACCAACCTACTGAATTGATACAGCTCACCTTAACCATGACTGAACAAACTGCCAAAACTTTTTATGAAAGTCAGTTAAGTAAAGATCAGACAATTACTCCAATTGAAGAAAACATTGTCGAAGTTACGGCAACTGTTCCTTTTACATCTCAACTCGTCTGGTGGTTACGAAGTTTCGGTAAAAAGTTGCTCCATATTGAACCAGTTCAAGTACACAATGCAGTACGAGAAATTGAACCTGATAACAAATGACTAGATATAAAAAAGAGAACCGTCAGGTTCTCTTTAGATTTTGAATAATAATTTTCTTAATTTTATATTAGTATTTATAGTTTTATTTATTTTCAGATCATTCTGTTCTCCTCCACCAAAATGATCTGCTTCTTCTTTTGCGCTATGTTGAACATGAGCATTGGCATGCCAAATCATATCCATTATAGCGAATTGATTTCATTGTCATGTTTAAAGCCCTCTTGTTTGAACGTGAATTCAATATAACGTTCGTTTTAAAACATGTGAAATAAGAAAAAAAGGAAGTGAAATCTATTTTCTTCCTTAGGAAGTTTCCATATATTTTTTGATAAGAAAATAAAAAGCCCAGTCTTAACTGGGCTTTTTTAATTACTAAATGATTAAGCTGTTTTTTTGACCATGTTATTTTTACGAATCGTGATCATTACAAGTTGAACAGCTGCTGGGGTAACACCAGGAATACGACTTGCTTGAGCCAATGTTTCCGGACGCACAGTTTTTAACTTCTGAGTAATTTCACGAGATAAACCTGAAACAACATCATAATCAAAATCGGCAGGAATCTTGGTTTCTTCAAGACGCTTTAACTGAGCTACATCTTCATGCTGACGGTTAATATAACCTTCATATTTAACCGCGATCTCGATTTGCTCACCCACTTGTTCTGAAACTTCTGAACCCGTAAGTTCTGCGATTTGAGCAAAACTAATATTAGGACGTTTGAGTAAATCAATCGCACTACATTCTTTACTCAAGTCAGCACCAGTCATTTCGACAAACTTTTTACCCATTGGGTTATTAGGCGCTGCCCATAAATGCTGTAATCGAGATGTTTCACGTTCAACTGCTTCCATTTTTTCACAATAAGCAGCCCAACGAACATCATCAACTAAACCAAGCTCACGACCAATAGTTGTTAAACGTTGATCGGCATTATCTTCACGTAACATCAAACGATATTCCGCACGTGAAGTGAACATGCGGTATGGTTCTTTCGTACCCAAGGTGATCAAATCGTCAACCAATACGCCCATATAAGCTTGGTCACGTTTCGGTGTCCATTCTTCTTGCTCCCAGGCACGGCGAGCAGCATTTAGACCTGCAAGTAAACCTTGGGCACCAGCTTCTTCATAACCGGTAGTACCATTAATTTGACCAGCAAAATACAAGCCGTTAATAGCTTTGGTTTCAAGGGTAAATTTCAATGCTTGCGGATTAAAATAGTCATATTCAATTGCGTAGCCCGGACGCAAAATGTGGGCATTTTCCATACCACGAATTGAGCGTACAAGTTCAAACTGAACATCAAATGGTAATGAAGTCGAAATACCATTTGGATAAAGCTCATGTGTATCAAGACCTTCTGGCTCTAAAAACACCTGATGTGAGTCTTTATCAGAAAAACGATGAATTTTGTCTTCAATTGATGGGCAGTAACGTGGACCTACACCCTCAATAACCCCGGTATACATTGGTGAACGATCTAAACCACCACGGATAATGTCATGGGTTTTTTCATTGGTATGTGTGATATAGCAGTTCACTTGTTCAGGATGCATTGAAGCATCCCCCATAAATGACATCACCGGAGATGGGAAGTCACCTGGTTGTGGTGTCATAACAGAGAAGTCAACTGAACGGGCATCAATACGCGGTGGAGTACCTGTTTTTAAACGACCTACTGGTAGTTTTAATTCACGCAGACGCTGAGCAAGAGCAATAGAAGGAGGATCTCCTGCACGACCACCGCTTGATTTTTCTAAACCAACGTGAATAACACCACCCAAGAATGTACCTGTAGTCAATACAACAGTTTTTGCATCAAAGCGAATACCCATTTGGGTCACAACACCCTTAACGGTATCGCCTTCCACAATCAGGTCATCGGCCGCTTGTTGGAAAATATCAAGATTTGCTTGGTTTTCTAATGTCTCGCGAATAGCAGCTTTATAACGGACACGGTCTGCCTGAGCACGTGTTGCACGCACTGCGGCACCTTTACGCGAGTTTAAAATACGGAATTGAATACCGCCTTTATCGGCAGCTAATGCCATTGCACCACCAAGTGCATCAATTTCACGTACTAAGTGTGATTTACCAATACCACCAATTGCTGGGTTACAGCTCATCTGACCCAAAGTCTCAATGTTATGGGTCAAAAGCAAAGTCTGTCGTCCCATACGCGCCGCAGCAAGTGCCGCTTCCGTACCTGCGTGACCGCCACCGATAACGATAACATCATAAACTTTAGGATAGTGCATGAGTACAAAAACACCAGAAAAAAAAGACGGAACATTATAGCAAAATTATCTGCTTATTGATGTACATAATTACAAAATTGTCATCACATGATTTACGCTACACCACATGTTTTGACATTTTGTTTCAGGAATTCAATACAAAGTGAATGTTTTTAAAAATTTTTCATTCTAGAATAAAAAACGTACAGCACTTCTACGACTTTAAAATTAACGCAACGAGAAGGAACACAAAATGAAAACGACCATGTTAAAAATCTTAACTGCATCTCTCCTTTGTTTTTCAGGCGTAACGTTGACCCACGCTGCGACTAATCATAATGCCAAATCGACTCATACTACTAAATCGAGTCATACTGCTAAAACAAGCAAGCATGCTGCAGAGTCAGGTACATCAGTAACGCAAAAAGAACTGAGAGCTTGTGCTAAAAAACGTCAGGGTGATTGGGTTTCTTACAGCCATAATGGTGCAACCTTCAATGGTACTTGCCAACCAAACGAAAATGGCAAACTACAATTTAAGGCCCCTGCTCCCTAATATAGTTTGAACCTAAGGTATAGAAAAAAGTTTTAATTTTTCTATAACACAGCGAAATTTTCAAAAAGCGGTCCATTAAAGATGGGCCGTTTTCTTTTTTAAACCATTCTAGTCGGCTACAATACACCTTTAAATAAAATTTTTAGGTCCTTTTCGTGAAGTGGTTACAAATACACATTACCGTTGATCAAGAACAAGTTGAATTCACAGAAACACTTTTAATGTCTCTAGGTGCGGTAAGCGTAACGCTGGATGATGCTGAAGATCAGGCTTTGCTTGAACCATTACCAGGCGAAACACCTTTATGGAATAAAGTTATTGTTACAGGTATTTATCAACAAGACGAACAAGACCCAATTGATGTTGACACTTTAGAAGCTTTCTTAAAAGCTCAACTTCCAGATGTACCTATGCGTCATGAAGAACTTGAAGACCAAGTTTGGGAACGTGCATGGATGGATTATTATGAACCGATTCAAATTGGGGAAAAATTCTGGATCGTACCTGAGTGGCTAGAACCACCAGAAGCAGATGCGACTAATATTAAACTTGATCCAGGCCTTGCTTTTGGTACAGGTAACCATGCAAGTACATTCTTATGTTTACAATGGTTAGGTAAAACCGATGTAAAAGATAAAATCGTTATTGATTATGGTTGTGGTTCAGGCATTTTAGGCGTTGCAGCTTTATTATTAGGTGCTAAAAAAGTCTATGCTACAGATATTGACCCTCAAGCTGTTCTTGCGACAAAACAAAATGCAGAACTCAATGGGGTTTTAGACCGCCTATATGTGGGTCTTCCTGAAGAGTTCGATCAAGAATTCAAACCTCAACAGGCAGACGTTTTAGTTGCAAATATTTTAGCAGGACCGCTCATGGCACTTGCGCCAGAGTTTGCACAATTACTGAAATCTAATGGTGATTTCGCACTTGCTGGTGTAATTGAAGAGCAAGTAGCTGATGTTTCAGGTGTTTATTCTGAATTTTTTGATATATTAGATGTCGAAAAGCGCGAAGAAAACTGGTGCCGCATTTCAGGAAAACGTAAAACAATAAATTGAGATTATTTAACTCATGAATGAAAAACAAACCCGCTGCCCTAAGTGTTTAACAGTTTATAAAGTTTCTCTTACCCAGTTAACTGTTGCTCAGGGTATGGTTTGTTGCCCTAAATGTAATTTAAATTTTAATGCTCTTACCAACTTGGTTAACGTTGAGCTCCCAGAAGCAACAAACTCATCTGTTTTAGCTGACGGCTCGATTCAAACACGATATATGACACATTCTCATGTGTTAGATATCTTTGATCAGAAAGTTGAAAACTCTAATATTGATCTTTTGACATATTTAAATAATTTAAATTACTTCCACAACGAGCCCATCAATGCTCTTCCCAACCTCAACTTAGCTGAACAAGCAACTTCACCCGAACAGGATAATGGTAAAAAGCATAGCTGGTTGTACTATACACTTTGGAGTTCTGCGAATCTGATTCTGATTTTAGTTTTTACTTTTCAGATTCTCTGGTTCAACCCAAAACTTATGCAGCAAAGCCCTGCTATTAGCCATGCATTTAATTATGTCTGTCAAATACTGCACTGCAGTAAGTCAGCTGAACAATATCAACTTCTTTATATAGAAAAGGTAAAGCTACGTAGAATAGATATAGAACATACTCGATTTTCTGGCGTTCTAGTCAATCAAAATAATAAAAGTATTGAGTTACCAAACCTAAAATTAAGTTTTGGTCAAGAAGGCAATCAAGAAGAGATCATTTTTACTCCTCAACAATACTTGGTTGAAAATTTACGAGGCATTCAACGTATCCCAACTAATACACCGTTTAAATTTCAATTTGATTTAAATAAAAGCAAAAAAAGCCTAGTAAATTATCGATTAGAAATTGTCCACCCCTAATTTGTAAAAAAAGTGAAAAAAAAATAAAAAAAAATGCAGTTAATTTGCTCACTTTTTCCTAGACAATGGTATGATACGCGCCACGAAAGCTTTGACTCATATACTCCTCGCTCTCAATTCAAAAAATATACTGTTAAGCATGTGTGCTTTTCTAAATTAAGCGCATAGCCTAACTTTTTTTGTTTTTGAGGGGGCTGTAACAAATATTTAACTATTGTTACGCTTATTTTTTACTCAATACGAAGATTTATGGCAAGCTAATTGTTCTTATGTTTTAGAGTCACTGTTTTAGGATCTAAAACAGGACTCCGTATTTTTAGACCACATTTATATACTACTTTACCCAAGCTAGTATTTGATTTTCGGATTAACTCGCATGAATAGCAAATCTCCTATTTTTACTGCACAATCTGATGTTGCTCTTCGCATCCACGTGGATCGCGCAGTTCGTCATTATTTTGCACAATTGCAAGGTGAGCAACCATCTCAGGTATATGACATGGTGCTAGCAGAAATGGAGAAACCTCTTTTATCTGTAGTTCTTGAATATACTCGTGGCAACCAAACACGTGCCGCAGAGATTCTTGGACTAAACCGCGGCACTTTACGCAAAAAGTTAAAAGCTCACGGTTTAATGAGTGAATAAATGATAAAATGCTCACGACGTCGTGGGCATTTTTTTATGCTTCTAATTGGTTTTAATCCGTAGACTTGAAATTGTTGACTTGAACATCATGACTATTAAACGTGCTTTGATTTCTGTATCAGACAAAACAGGAATTGTCGAATTTGCTCAAAACCTTGCAGCTTTAGGGGTAGAATTATTATCTACAGGCGGCACATACAAGTTGCTTAAAGATAATAACATTGCTGTTGTTGAAGTATCTGAACATACTGGTTTCCCAGAAATGATGGATGGCCGTGTAAAAACACTACATCCAAAAATTCATGGCGGCATTTTAGCTCGTCGTGGTCTAGACGAAGCAGTTATGCAAGAACACAACATTGATCCAATCGATCTAGTTGTTGTCAACCTTTATCCATTTGCAGCTACAGTTGCTAAACCTAACTGCTCTCTTGCTGATGCTATCGAAAATATCGACATCGGTGGTCCGACAATGGTACGTGCTGCTGCTAAGAACCATGCCTCTGTAGGTATTGTTGTAAATGCTTCAGATTACGATACAGTGATTAGCGAATTAAAAGCTACAGGTTCACTTTCTTATGAAACACGCTTCGATTTAGCGGTTAAAGCATTTGAACATACAGCTCAATACGACGGTATGATCGCTTCTTACTTAGGCGCTCGCGTTGGTAAGACCGAAGGTGAAGCTGATTTATTCCCTCGTACGTTCAACACTCAATTAAATAAAGCACAAGATTTACGTTACGGTGAAAACCCACATCAATCTGCTGCTTTCTATGTTGAAGCAAACGCAAAAGAAGCTTCTGTTTCTACAGCAAAACAATTACAAGGCAAAGAATTGTCTTATAACAATATTGCTGACACAGATGCTGCACTTGAATGTGTTAAATCATTTGCTAAACCAGCTTGTGTCATCGTAAAACATGCTAACCCTTGTGGTGTTGCGGTTTCTTTAGACGGTATTAAAGCTGCTTATGATTTAGCTTATGCAACAGATCCAGAATCTGCTTTCGGTGGCATTATTGCATTTAACCGTGAGTTAGATGTTGCAACTGCTCAAGCAATTGTTGACCGTCAATTCGTCGAAGTTATTATTGCTCCAAGCATTGCTGATGGCGTACTTGAGGTAACTGGTGCGAAGAAAAATGTTCGTGTTTTATTATGTGGCGAATTACCTGCAATTGATGCACGTGCTCCGCAACTTGACTATAAACGCGTTAACGGTGGCTTACTTGTTCAAGACCAGGACTTGGGCATGATCACTAAAGATGATCTTAAAGTAGTTACTAAACGTGCTCCTACTGAACAAGAAATTGATGACCTTATTTTCGCATGGAAAGTTGCGAAATATGTAAAATCAAACGCTATTGTTTATGCAAAAAACCGTCAAACTATTGGTGTAGGCGCGGGTCAAATGAGCCGTGTTAACTCAGCACGTATTGCTGCAATTAAAGCAGAGCATGCTGGTTTGGTTGTTGAAGGCGCTGTTATGGCATCTGATGCATTCTTCCCATTCCGTGACGGTATTGATAATGCAGCTAAAGCTGGCATTAAATGTATCATTCAACCGGGTGGTTCTATGCGTGATGAAGAAGTTATTGCGGCAGCTGATGAAGCTGGTATTGCAATGGTCTTCACTGGTATGCGCCATTTCCGCCACTAATTTAAATTTAGTCCTCCCTAACCCTCCTTTTATTCAGGAGGGTTTTCCACAATAATGGAACTATCTCTCCACTTCGAGAAATAGAGGGGGATGAAAAAGGATTAAAGTTAAGGAACAAATTAAAAATGAATATTTTAGTTTTAGGTAGTGGTGGTCGTGAGCATGCTTTAGCATGGAAAATCGCGCAAGATACCAAAGTTACTCAAGTTTTTGTTGCGCCTGGTAATGCCGGAACGGCAACAGAAGCAAAATGCGTTAACGTCCAACTTGATATTTTGGACAACCCTGCAATTATTGCTTTTGCTAAAGAAAATAATGTTGAGCTGATTGTTGTTGGTCCAGAAGCACCATTAGTAAATGGTGTAGTAGATGCTGCACGTGAAGCTGGTTTAAAAATTTGGGGCCCTACTCAATATGCAGCGCAGCTTGAAGGCTCAAAAGCGTTTGCTAAACATTTTTTAAAACGCCATAACATTCCAACTGCTTTTTACGAAGTATTTACTGAAGTTGATGCAGCGAAAGCTTACGTTGAAAAAAATGGCGCACCAATTGTAATTAAAGCTGACGGTCTAGCGGCAGGTAAAGGTGTCATCGTTGCAATGACCAACGAAGAAGCTTTTGCAGCAATTGATGACATGCTTGCAGGCAACAAATTTGGTGATGCAGGTTCACGTGTCGTAATTGAACAATTCCTCGCTGGTGAAGAAGCTTCTTTCATTTGTATGATTGATGGTAAAAATATTTTACCAATGGCAACTTCACAAGATCACAAACGTATTTTTGAAGGCGACCAAGGACCAAACACTGGCGGTATGGGTGCCTACTCTCCTGCTCCAGTTGTAACTCCAGACGTATTTGAACGTGTGATGACTGAAATTATGCGTCCAACTGTTGATGGTATGGCTGCTGACGGTCATATTTACACTGGTTTCTTGTATGCTGGTTTAATGATTGATGAACAAGGTCAACCACGCGTAATCGAATTTAACTGCCGTTTCGGTGATCCTGAAACTCAACCAATCATGATGCGCTTAAAGTCATCTCTTGTTGATTTGGTTGAAGCAGGTATCGCGGGTAACTTACCAAGCGAAGCTGAGTGGGATGAGCGTAAGTCAATCGGTGTTGTACTTGCAGCAGAAGGATACCCAGATAGCGTACGTAAAGGCGATGTGATTTCTGGTATCGGCCAATCACCAGAAGATACTAAAATCTTCCACGCAGGTACTGCAACTCGTGAAGATGGTCACATTGTGACTTCTGGTGGACGTGTACTTTGCGTAACTGCTTTAGGTGACAGCGTTCTTGAAGCACAAATTAATGCTTTAGAAGTATGCGGCCAAGTAACTTTCACAGGTATGCAATACCGTAGTGACATCGGTTACCGCGCGATTGCACGTGAAAAAGCTGAATAAAAGTTAGCAAAAAAAGCTTCCTATTTAGGGAGCTTTTTTATTTTGTACACCAATAGAAGAAAATGATATAAATTTTTATAAGATTTATTAAGATATCAACAAATAGAAAAAAGCCCTCTATATCAACTACATTTTTATTGCTATCATTAGTACATAGTTGTAACTGTCATCAGACACTGCTGTTTTAATAATTTCCATAAAGACTTGCTCTACAAATTATGCCTGTAGAGAGTTTTTTAATATTCTAAATTTATGAATGCTCGTTTGGCTACTGTTGGGGATGAACTGTTTGGGGAAACAGTTTTTGTTTATTAAACAATTACCCTCTGTTATAGCCAAAATATGCAAGCAAATTATGGAACCCCAGAAAAAGATCACAGAGTTTAGACTAGTTGTAATTCCAACTCCTCTTTTTTCATATTGATATAGATCAATCGTTATTGTTCTATATCTTAATCAGGACTTTTTTAAATGAAAAAGCTGATCAGCCTTTTTTTAAGCATGTCAGTAGTATTATTGACAGCATGTAGCAAACAAGAAAATGCTCAACAAGCCGAACAAAACAATGATAGTTCCAAAGTACAAAAGGTAGTAATTGCCTCTACAGGTTCGGATGCTGACATTTGGCGTTATATCGCATCTTTACCTGAAACCCAAGCTGCTGGACTGAAGTTAGAAGTAAAAAACTTCTCAGACTCCGTTTCAATGAATACAGCAGTTGCAAATAAAGAAGTAGATTTGAACGCATTCCAAGCTTATTCTTATCTTACTGTATTTAATAATTCAAACCCGGATAAGATTGCAGCGGTTTCTACCACTTATATTGAGCCAATGGGGATTTATTCAAGTAAATACAAAAAAATTGAAGAACTTCCTGAAGGTGCAATTATTTCAATCCCGGATGATGCTGCCAGCGAATCTCGTGCGCTACTCTTGTTACAAACTGCTGGCTTAATCAAGCTTAAAGCTGACTATAATCCTGTTCAGGGCAGTCCAATTGATGTTATCGAAAATCCCAAAAAGATCAACATCAAACCAATCAAAATGGAAACTGCATTACGTCTTAAAAATGAATTTGATGCAGTTGTATTAAATAATACCATAGCACTCGAGGGAGGTTTAAACGTACTCAAAGATTCTATGTTCTATGAACCTATTGATCAAATCTCAAAAATTAGTGTAAACGTTCTAGCAACTGCTGAATCACGTAAAAATGATCCTGTCTTGCAAAAAGTTGGTAAGCTTTACCACACTGCAGCTGTTAAAAAATACATTGAAGAACACTTTGGTGGAACAAAAGTTGACGTAGACAAACCAATCAGCTATCTCTCAGAAGCTAAATAGTAATATAATAGCCCAAACGTGAAACAGGCAAATTATCTTTGCCTGTTTTTTCTTTCAAGCATAGTTTCTGACGATATGATTCAATTTAAAAACATTTCAAAGCACTATCAGCTCAAAAGCCAAACCATACGCGCACTCGATCAAATCAATTTAGAGATTCCAGAGGGCAGTATTTTCGGCATTATTGGCTATAGTGGTGCAGGTAAAAGTACTTTAATTCGCCTGATTAATTTACTCGAACGACCAAATGAAGGTCAGATTATTATTAATCAAAAGGACTTCACTGCTTTAGATGCACGTTCATTACGTCAGGAGCGTGCAAATATTGGTATGATTTTTCAGCATTTCAATTTGCTTCAAACCAAAACAGTTGCTGAAAATATCGAAATGCCAATGCGCCTGCTAAATTATAAAAAAGCAGAACGTGAAAAGCGTTTAAATGAATTATTAGAGTTTATTGATCTTAAGCATAAAAAAGATGCCTATCCAGATGAACTCTCTGGCGGTCAAAAGCAACGTGTTGGTATTGCGCGTGCTTTAGCAAACCATCCTAAAATTTTATTATGTGATGAAGCCACATCTGCACTAGATCCGCAAACTACTCAATCAGTTCTAGAGCTTTTAAAGAAAATCAATCAAGAACAGAAAATCACAATTGTTATGGTTACTCATGAAATGGATGTCATTGAATCTATTTGTGACCATGTTGCAGTTATGGAAGCTGGTAAAGTGATTGAGCAAGGCTCAACTATTGATATTTTTAGTAATCCTCAGCATCCAACAACTAAAAACTTTATACAAACTGTTTTACATCAGCAGTTACCAGTTAACATTCTAAATCAATTAGAAAATCAGCATCACCACAGCATCTATTGCCTACAATTCTTAGGACGTTCGGCTCAAGAACCTGTAATTCAGTCACTTATTAAACAATATGATATTAGTTTAAATATCTTATTTGCCAATATGACTGAAATTAATGGCACAGTGATTGGTCAAATGTTTGTACAGCTTTTAGGTGACCCGCAGTTGATCAGTCAAGCGATTGAGTTTTTAGAGAAAAATGAAGTGAGCGTAGTTCAATCAGGAGATCAAGTATGAGAGATTTAATCGTACAATGGTTAACTGAACTTACTCAGCCTTTCTGGCAAAGTTCCCTTTCTATGGACCAGTTTGTAACTGCATTACAAGAAACCTTTAATATGGTGTTCTTTGCACTTATATTTGGTGGTATTTGGGGCTTCATCCAAGGCATTATTCTGCTTGTAACTCGCCCTGAAGGGATCTTACCAAACAAATTCATTTATCATTTGCTTAACCCAATTGTAAATGCATTGCGTTCTCTGCCATTTATTATTTTACTTATTGCAGTTATTCCACTTACAAAGTTCTTGGTAGGTACTTCGATTGGTACATGGGCGGCAATCGTTCCTTTAACGATTTATGTTGGACCATATATGGGCCGACTTATTGAAACTTCCCTACTTGAAGTAAATGAAGGAATTATCGAATCTGCTCAAGCAATGGGTGCAACGCCTTGGCAGATTATTTCACGCTTTATTTTACCTGAAGCTCGCAGTTCTCTTATTTTGAACTTAACAACTGCTACGATTAGCCTTATCGGCGCGACTGCTATGGCGGGTGCGGTTGGTGCTGGTGGTATTGGTGACTTAGCAATTTCTTATGGTTATCAACGTTTTGATACAAGCGTCGTAATTTTAACAGTGATTATCCTCTTGCTCTTAGTACAGATTGTACAGACTTTGGGCAACTGGCTCTCTAAGATACGTTAAATCATTTATATACAAATCAAAGCTCCCTAAACGGGGGCTTTTTTTGTTTTTAGAAGTTTTTGTCATCAAACAGTTGAGTACGTGGCTTAATAGCATTTTCTGTTATCATCAGAATTAGCGATTACTCATTTACTCTTTGGATTTAGTTTCAGGATAAAAACAATGCGTTATAGAATTCATTTTATTGATGTGCAAAATGCCCTACAAAACTATATCTGGATTTTAGAAGATACTGAAACTCATGAAGCTGTTGCAGTTGATCCAACAGAAGCTGAGTTAGTCACTCAATTTTGTGATGAGCATCATTTAACTTTAAAGCAAATTTGGCTTACACATTGGCATAAAGATCATATTGGTGGCGTTGCAGATTTAATGGCAAATTCCACTCTAGCTGTATATGGTCCAAGAGACGAATTAAGTAAAATTCCTGGTATTACCCATCCCCTTCAACATGATGACCATCTAAAGTTTAATGATTTAAAAGCAGAGATTATTGCGACACCTGGTCATACCTTAGGACACATTGTTTATTTTATTGAAGAGTTGAATGCGCTCTTTTGTGGAGATACTTTGTTTGCAATGGGATGTGGCCGACTATTTGAAGGTACGGCAGAACAAATGTATCACTCTTTAAATCGACTTGCTGCCCTTCCAACCACAACTAAAGTCTATTGCACACATGAATATACGCTTTCTAATGCTGAGTTTGCTTTAAGCGTAGAACCTGAAAATCATGCCTTACAAGAACGTGCAGAACAAGTTCGTAAGCTTCGCACGGAAGGTAAAATTACCCTACCAAGTAGTATTGAACTTGAGTTGGCAACCAATCCATTTTTACGTGCTGAAAGTGTAGATGAGTTCGCTCAATTACGTAGTTTAAAAGATAATTTCTAATTTTTTGGCTTTATATAAAGATACAGTTTAATTTTAAGAACTGTATCTTTTTGAATAAGGCATGTTTCGTGAAATTATTTTTTACATTTATTGATTTTAAATTAATTTGTTTTGATTAAAATTTACTCTAATTCTTATATTTTAAAATAATTATAAAAATTAAATAGTTAAATTTTATTAGTGATAAAAATGATTACACAAAAACTGAATAAATTCATAAAATGAAGAAGATTGGTTTATCTCTATTACTTTTTTTACAAGTTGCAAAATAAAACAAAGTTTTCCCCCTTTAAAAAATCCTAGTAAATCCCTATTAATAAATAAGGTGTAAGACACGGATAGAAGGAGTTCTCACGTGAAAAAGGTTGTTAAAGCTAAAAATTTAATTGCGTTCCGTATTTGGTTAGAAAAATTAGGATATTCGGTTAAAAATCTTGCCGATGGAAAAGGTTTCACTTTCAGTTTTAAAAAAGAATATGGTTTAGTCACGTGTGATTTGGCTGGTAATGCCTTAGCGATGCAATTAGGTGAAGAGTTTGAGGATCACTTAAAAGCGTAAGCTTGAGCTGTTTTGCATATACTATTTTTAGTATAGGCACCTCAAAAGTTCTACTTCATAAGTAGATCTATATGAGAGTTTGTGAGAAATTTTATACTGACCTCCCATAATTAAGCATTTACATAGAAGATAGTTTTTTTAAATTAAATTTTCGACTAGATAAAATAAAACCTGTAGCATGGCGCCTCTCCCAAATTGCCAATTGCTACAGGTTTTTTATTTCGAATTAAAATTTTAAATAATTAATTCGTTTTAGATTTTCCTAATGCTTTATCTAGAACGTCCTTGTCCAGAGCTTTGTCCCAACGAGCAACAACAATTGTTGCACATGCATTACCAATTAAATTAGTTAAAGCACGACACTCAGACATAAAACGGTCAATACCTAAAATTAGCGCCATACCTGCCACTGGTACAGATGGAACAACCGACAAAGTAGCGGCCAGTGTAATAAAGCCTGCGCCCGTTACCCCTGCTGCACCTTTTGAACTCACCATTGCCACTAAAAGTAATGCAAGCTGCTCACTAATGGATAAGTCTACATTACATGCTTGTGCAATAAATAAAGCAGCCATAGTCATATAAATATTAGTACCATCAAGGTTAAATGAGTAACCTGTAGGAATGACTAAGCCCACTACAGATTTTTCGCAACCTGCTTTTTGCATTTTATCCATGAGGGAAGGTAAAGCAGCTTCAGATGAACTTGTACCTAAAACCAACCAAAGCTCGTCTTTGATATAACGAATCAAAGCAATAATTGAAAAGCCGTTATAGCGCGCCACAGCACCTAGAACAATTAATACAAACAGCACAGCTGTAATATAGAAAGTCATAATCAACAGTAATAGATTACCAATTGATTCGATCCCATATGCGCCGATAGTAAATGCCATAGCCCCAAAAGCACCAATTGGCGCAAGTTTCATTAACATGCCAACTAAGTAGAAAACTGGAGCAGTAAGGTTATTTAGGAAATCAGTGATTGGACGCGCACGATCACCTAAAGCAGCTAAAGAAATACCAAATAACACCGCCACAAATAGAACCTGCAAGATTTCACCACCAGCAAGCGGACTTACCAGTGTTTGCGGGATAATATTCATGAAGAAGTCAGTAATATTGGTAGCATGAGCCTTCTCAACGTAAGTATTTACTTTATCGCTGACTAAGGTCGCTGGATCAATATTTAGGCCTTTACCAGGTTGAATGATGTTTGCCACAATCATACCAACCACAAGTGCAAGACTTGAGAAAGTAATGAAATATAGCATAGCTTTACCAGTCACACGTCCAACTCGACTCATGTTCGTCATGCTGGCAATACCAGTAACCACGGTCAAAAAGATTACGGGAGCAATAATCATTTTAACGATCTTGATGAATGCATCACCAAGCGGTTTTAAGCTTTGTCCAAGTTCAGGGTAAAAATGACCTATTAAAACGCCTAAAATAATTGCAAAAATGACCTGTACATACAAAATTTGGTGAAACTTCTGTTTTTTCTGTACCGTTTCTTGGTCAAGGGTATTGAAATCCATTATCTAAATACCTGTTCGATGGGGATAAAAAATAAAATATAAAGCGTGCACCACAAGCTGCTTTAAAGGAAGTGAAGTCATTGTAAAGAATAAAAAACACCCTGTGTCATAAATTTAAAAAATGTTAAATTCAAAAATCATGTATATTTTTGTATACAAAACAATTATTTTACGGAATTTTTAAAAAATTAAATTTCTTAAAAATAATTAAAATTCAAGATAACTCAATGTTTATTATATGATTTATATTCTTTAAAACTTCCTTAAATGCTTTCAGTATTAATCTTATAATGACTAAAATCATCATTTCAAAAGTAAATGATTAAAATAAATTCATATTTATTCTAAATTATGAGAATTTAATTTTTAAATAATAAGAAATATTGATATATAATTGTTTAATAAAAACAAAAACCTATATGCTTAGGCTAATTAAATGAGCCATTTTTAACTAAAAAGACGAACATATTTCTATGATTTTAAATAAATAGGCGTTTTAAAAGACTACGTACATAATCTAAATTTAATTCCTGATTGGTAAATAGAATCCGAAATAACATGGGAGCAATTACAGTTTCGATAATTTCTTGGTTCGGTATAGTGAACTCATTTCGTAATTTTGCACGATTTTGAATAATGTCGAGTTGCTGAATAATTAAACTTTCGCACATACGTGCATTAGAATCCGAATTTGATGTATACAGAACATCTCGTAATAAATCTTGTCCCACCTCCGAAGCATATTCTTCAAAATATTGCTCAACCCATGCTGTGATATCTTGTTTAAACGAACCTAAATCTTTGGGTTCCATATCAGGTTTAAGTTCATTTAAAGCGACATCTGAAAATAACTGATTGATGTCTCCCCATCGACGATAAATAGTTGAAGGTGTTACTCCCGCCTGTGAAGCGATCATTGGAATGGTAATCTGGCTTTGCTCGAAATCTTTTTGTAATTCTTTTACAGCATTATGTACCGCGGTTTGTATTCTTTCGCTACGGCCACCAGGGCGTAATCCAGTAACAACTTTTGCCATTTATAAACTCTGTAAAGGTCTCGAAAAATTTATAAATATTTATATCTATATACAAAATACACTAAAGCTAAGGATTTGCTTTAGTGTAAAAATAATGTATAAAAGCTAAATATTCGCTTTTATGTTATTCATGTTCTATGAACAATTCAAGTTCAAAACGGTCAAGAGCTGTTTTTCAATTAGATGCCGCGAGTGCTTTGACACTCAATACAATTACGCTCATGACATTTATGGCTGCATCTAGTGCACCAACCCCACTCTACCGCCTATACCAACAGCTCTGGCAATTTTCACCTGTCACACTGACTTTAATTTTTGCAACCTATGCTTTTACACTGCTGGGATCATTACTCATTATTGGGTCACTGTCTGACTATATTGGACGTCGTCCAGTCATCATTGCCGCTATTTCTCTGCAAATTATTTCGATGAGTTTTTTCTTATTTGCATCAGATGTTTCAATGTTATTTATTGCACGAGGCTTACAAGGTATAGCAACTGGTCTTGCAGTTTCTGCTATAGGGGCAGCAATTTTAGATTTTAGTAAGTTACATGGTTCACTGATTAATAGTATCGCACCCATGATAGGCATGGCTGTTGGGATTTTTCTGACCTGTTCTATTTTACAGTTTTCTACTCAACCCTTACGGGTAGTTTTTGAGTTCTTATGCTTTCTTCTTATTTTGGAACTCATTTTAAGTTTTCTTACTCCTGAAACAGCGCAAAAAAGATCCGGCGCACTTGCCTCTTTAAAACCTGCGATGGCGATTCCTCCACAAACGAAAAGCGCTTTATTGACTATTAGTCCAATTAATATTGCACTATGGATGGTTAGTGGTTTCTTCTTGTCACTCATGCCATCGTTATTGGCAAAAATTTTCCATACTTCATCTGCATGGCTAAATGGTATTACCTTTATGGCGCTCGCCCTTTCAGGTGCGGCAGGTATATTAACGCTTAGAAAGTCGACAAATTTCCGTATTTTATTAACCGGTACGCTCTCGATTGCTATCGGTGCTATTGTCTTATTCATCGCCATTAACCTAACCAATGCTGTAGTTCTATTTTTAGGTTCTATTATTACTGGAGTTGGTTTTGGTACGGCGTTTATGG
This sequence comes from Acinetobacter sp. RUH 2624, assembly GCF_000162375.2. Classification (NCBI taxonomy): domain Bacteria; kingdom Pseudomonadati; phylum Pseudomonadota; class Gammaproteobacteria; order Moraxellales; family Moraxellaceae; genus Acinetobacter; species Acinetobacter sp. RUH 2624. Next base: position 1,706,624 of record NZ_KI391939.1, read on the forward strand.
GGGCCATTCGTAGTGTAATGCCATTGGCTCTTCCTGAAGAACGTGCGGGCCTTATGGCTGCTTTTTTTGTTGAAAGCTATTTGGCTTTTAGTATTCCAGCGATTTTAGCGGGGTATTTTGTAGGTAAAATTGGGCTGATGAGTACAGCAAATAGTTATATTGGTTTTATTATTTTATTGTCACTGGTTGCCCTTCTGATGATTATTAAAAATTTTAAAAATAAATAAGTCATAAAAAATAGCCTCACTCGAGGCTATTTTTTTAATAGACGCTTTTTAAATTCTATTAAAAAGTATCTGCGACATACATACGCACCATCTCGCCTTCCTCATCCTTTACCAACGTTAAAAACCGCCAACCACATTTTTCATAAAACTCGGTATGGTCTGTTATTAAATAAAGTGTTTGGATGCCCTGATTACTCAAGTCTTCACGTACAAAATCTAAAATGTGTTTTGCAATGTTTTGGTTTCGATAGTTCTCTTCTACAAATAAAGCACATAAGTTTGGGGTTAAATCTTTACGCTCATGGAAGTCATTATCAATGACTCCCGCTCCAGCAATTAAATGCTTATTTTCATTTAAAACAATGTACCACTGTGGAATAGCATGCTTTTGATCGATGGAAATCTGGATACTCTCAAGATAGGCTTCCACAGGGATTTGCCACTTTTCAGAGAACCACTGTGCAGCCATTTCTTTGTATTGAGGGTAATCAGATAACCGTAATATTTGCATAAAATAGACCTATTCTGTCCAACCTTTTTAAGGTTGAGTCACTGAACTACTAATGGTTTGTTGGGTTGGACTCTCATACGTTGTTTCAGCAACTGGTGAAACACGCCAAATCGTATTACCGACATCATCTGCAACTAACACAGCTCCTGAAAAATCAATTGCCACCCCAACTGGACGCCCATACGCTTTGCCTTTATCACTTAAAAACCCCGTCAAAATATCTTGCGGTGGACCAGAAGGCTGACCACTTCTAAATGGTACAAAAATGACTTTATAACCACTATGAGGCTTGCGGTTCCATGAACCATGCTGACCGATGATCGCCCCACCTCTAAATTGTGGCATCAATTCGGCTGCATAAAATGCGAGGCCTAAAGAAGCAGTATGGTTACCTAATGCATAGTCAGGTTTAATTGCCCGAGCCACCATTTCAGGATTTTGTGGTTTTACACGTACATCTACATGTTGACCATAGTAGCTATAAGGCCAGCCGTAAAAAGCGCCATCTTGAACTGAGGTCATATAGTCTGGTACTAGGTCACTACCAATTTCATCGCGCTCATTAACCACCGTCCAGAGTTTACCGCTTTGAGGTTGCCAAGCCATACCATTTGGATTACGCAGTCCAGTTGCAAATGGACGTGACTGCCCACTTGCGATGTCAAACTCCATAATTTGTGCGCGGCCTTTTTCTTGATCTAAACCATTTTCAGCTACATTACTATTGGAGCCGACGGTAATGTAGAGCTTTGTCCCTTCACGATTGGCAATGACGTTTTTGGTCCAATGATGATTTAAAGGACCACCCGGTAAATCTAGTACTTTAGTACCACTGGCAGTAATTTTGGTTGCGCCTTCTTGGTAAGGGAAACGCATAAGTGAATCTGTATTGGCAACATACAAATAGTTCCCCACCAGTGCCATACCAAATGGTGAATTTAGATTTTGAAGAAATACGGTTTTGTGGTCAGCTATTCCATCTCCATTGGTATCACGAAGTAAAGTAATACGGTTAGCACTCGGATGAGATGATCCTGCTCGTCTCATCACAAAAGTCATAATTTTACCTTTAATGCCTTTGCTGTCTTCTGGTTTAGGCGGAGCATCTGTTTCAGCGACCAATACATCACCATTCGGTAATACATAGAGCCAACGTGGATGTTCAAGTCCTTTAGCAAATGCTTTTACCTTTAAGCCTTCTGCCGGAGTTGGTGCAACACCACTAGGCCAGCCCTTCGCTGGTGCTATATTTACGGTTGGAATTAAGCTTGTTTTTGGTTCAGGTAACTTTGGTTCTGGACCGTAACTCTCGGTAATTGGATATTGAGAGGATGAAGCACATCCTGTAAGTACACATACAACGGTAGTACCTAAAGTCGGCAGTAAAAAACGTGTAAGCATCTTTTATCTCCATTTCTTATTTTTTCGCAATATGCACAGGGTAATGCTTTAGGAGAGAGACTTATAGTTTATTTATTTAACTGTGCTCGGCATTAACGGCTATATTTTTAAACTTTTAATACATAACTGGGTGTTTTCTAGACGTTTAGCATTACTTTAATGCTTAGCTTTAAATTGATACCTTACATTTAGTTTAATTACCTAAAGTATTTATGTTTGCTGATAATCATTTATTAGGTAATTATCTATCCGTGCCTATTTTTTAATTAAAAATTCCTTTACCCTGACTTACTTTAATTATTTTAACTTTCACTGTAGCTCAGGTGTTCAACTAAGTTCATTTATTTCTTATGTCAAAAAATTTAGCAACATTGATTGGTTTAAGTGCCATCCTGATGTGGGCCTCTATGGTGGGTTTTGTAAAACATATTACGACCGTGATTGGACCAGATGTTGGCATTACACTGATCTATTCACTAAGTGCGTTGCTACTGCTTATTATTTTTAGAGTGCCAAACTTTAAGTTAATTTCTAAAAAATATTTAATTTTAGGTGCAATTTTATTTATCGCTTATGAACTCTGCTTTTCGTTTGCACTTGCCTATTCAAAGACAGCGCAACAAGCGATTGAAGTCAGCATTGTGAACTACCTTTGGCCAAGCTTGACTGTTTTAGCTTTTGTTATTTTTAAAGAGCTAAAATTTAATATCTTTATTATTTTAGGTTTAATTATTTCGATTTTCGGCATTACTTTTATTCAGACCGGAAATGGCGATTTTAGTCTAAGTCGAGTTATAGACAATTTTTATAGTAATCCTCTAAGTTATATTTTGGCTTTTATAGGTGCAATTATTTGGGCTTTGTATTGTGTATTAACCAAGAAAATAGGTAAAGGACAAAACCCTATTTCTATTTTCTTTATTGGCGTCGCTCTAACATTGTGGTTAAAGCTATTCTTTAGCGGTCAAGCTGTTTTACCTACACTCGATTTAAATACGACTTTATCTCTCGTCTTTGCCTCTACAGCAATTGGACTAGGTTATGCAGCATGGAATATTGGCATTATTCATGGCAACACCACGATGCTAGTGGTGGCTTCTTACTTCACTCCAATCATTTCATCTTTACTGGCCATGCTGGTTTTACAAACCGAGTTATCAATCAGCTTTTGGCAAGGAACCGCTATGGTTACAGCCGGTTCACTCATCTGCTGGCTTTCAACAAATTGGATAGTAATCCGCTCTTATTTCAAAAAGAATTAAAAGCAGTGATGAGTAACAGAACTAGCATTAGTTTTTTTGCTCTAAAGCAAAATTTACAGCTTCTTTGGCATGACTAGAAGGAAATTGCTGTTTATCTTTTCTTAGCCTAGTTATTTTTAATATTAAAAAATATACAGCCTCAAAATTATCTTCAAACAAGCAAACAAGAATCTGTAGTTCTCCCTTTAACGTGAAAACTAAAAACTCAAGAATTCACGCAAATTTCACGACAGCCTCTTTAAGTTAATTTTATAAAGTTGGCTAGGATTTAAATATGAAAATTATAACCACTGCCCTAGGGCTGATTACCTTAGTAGGTCTAACAGCATGCAAAAGCGTGCCTAGTTACTCAGGTGATTATGATAAAGCCGAACGACAAATTACTGGCGTCACATTAAATGATGAGCAAGCACTGGAGATTGGTCACCGTTTTGTTGCTGCGTTTAACACTTTAGGCACACCTTCTTTTGTAAGTAATGCGAGTCAACTTTATGCGGATCAGCTCTATATCAACGATACACTTTCCCAGTTCTCGCAAAAAAAAGATCTAATTAAACACTTTGAGGGTATGAACGCACGAGTAAGTAACGTCACTGTAAAACTGATTAGCGCAACTCACCATCAAGATACAGCCTATATTCATTGGTATATGGCTTATGACTTTAAAATGCTAGGCCGTACAAAAACCATGGCTTCTTATGGCATTAGTCAAATCAAAATTAATGAACAACAACAAATTATTTTCCAACAAGACTTCTGGGACCCTGCGAATGGTCTCTACCGTTCTTTACCTGTATTTGGAGGAGTTTATAAATGGATATTGCCATTCAAAAAAGTCGAATCTTAATACTACTGGGTATTTTAATTGCGTCTCATGCAAATGCTGCTGAACTGAAAAAATGCAGTTCAGCTCCTTTAATGGTAACGAGTCAAAAAGTCGGAAATGTTAGCTACTTTTCTGAAGATTGCCTAAAAAGTTGGCAGAACCAAAGCATAAAAATGGACTTTAGTTATAACCGAGATATTCCTGAGTGGGCATTTAAGCGAGCAGCAACTCACTATTTAAAGAAGAATATTAGTGGATTTGATGCGAAATCCCCGCTTAATCATATTAATGAGCTTTATAGACCAATCAAGAGCGGAGATTTATATAGTCTTTCTTATCACCATGAAAATCAAAAACTAGAGCTAAAATTAAACCAGAAGCTACTCGGTTCTATAATTAATCCGAATGCAAATCAATATTTTAAAATCTGGTTTGGTACTGAACCATTTAATGCTAAATTAAAACAACAACTATTAAATTAATGGCTTAATAAAATCTCATGGGTAATCATTTTATCCTCATGGTTGAGGACCATTTTGAACTGGCGGCGACCGTGTGTGAATTTCTTGAAGTACATGGTTACGTCATCGATCATGCGCGTAATTTAGATGCGGCACGTTCTTTTCTTAAGTCACAGCATTATCATCTTTTGTTGCTCGATATCAACTTACCCGATGGCTCAGGTTATGACTTGTGTAACTGGCTACGAACCGAACAAGGCATTGATATGCCAATTCTTATGCTCACTGCTAGAGATACTTTAGATGACAAACTTAAAGGATTTACTGCTGGCACGGATGATTATTTAGTTAAACCATTTGATTTTAATGAGTTGGTCATGCGTATTCGAGCACTGATCAAGAGAGCGGCTGGTGAAGTCGCAAATCATAAAATTCAAATTCATGATTTAATTCTCGACAGCGCAACTCAAACTGTTATTCGTGCCGGAAACAATATCGAATTACCCCCTATTCAATTTAAATTATTAAAAATTTTGATGCGTCAGTCTCCTAAAGTAGTAACTAAACAGGAACTTATGATGGAGCTATGGGGTGATGAAGAACCTGAAAGTGATGCTTTGCGCAGCCACATCTATAACTTAAGGAAAATGATAGATAAACCTTTTGACCCTAAACTATTACATACAGTAGCAGGCGTCGGTTTAAAAATTGCTTTAGACGATACTGCCGATTAATTTAAATAGACGACTACTATTAAACCTGTGGTCATCTCTAAGTCCAGCTCAGGATGAGTCGTTAAGTAATATTGCCGATCAAACAACTCAACTCGCCAACCTAATTGTTTGCAAAGCTTTTGGACCAATTGCAACCCGATGCCGTGTCCTTTGGCTTTTAAAGAAAGTTGCGAGTCGCTAAGTTCCTGAACTTTCATATCATTAGGTAAAGAAATTCCGATACCATTATCAGCAATAATCAAGCTGTTTTTTTGTTGGATAATATCGATTTGTGAACCTTGGGAATAATTCAGAGCATTACGCAAAATATTGCCTAAAACCATTTTAGTCATAGAGGGATACAACCAGCGTGGTTGTTCGGCTGAGTCCGGGTGAATATGAATATGTATACCTTTACTCACACTTACCCCTTCTAAACTTTCGACTAAATCCCTCACAATTTCAGATAATAAATTCTTTTCAGACGGTAAATTTTTTACCGTATTACGGGCAATTGCGAGCAAGGTGTCGACGAGCAATTGCATGTCTTCAATTGTATTGTGAAGACGAGTTAAAGATTTGTCTTCTCCATATTTAGTCTGACAAAGTTGTACATTGCCTTTTAAAATCGTGAGCGGCGTGCGTAACTCATGGCTGACATCGCCGGTAAATTCTCGCTCGCGTCGAATAAATTCACTTAAAACCTGATGATATTTTTCCAACGCTTGTTTGAGATATTCCGCCTCCATATTGCCATTGGTATTGATGTCTTTAAAAGGTGAAGCTTGTGTATCTTGGTGTGCCCAATCAATATTTTCTAATGCATTTGCCAAACGGGTAATAGGGGAAAAATAGCGTCTTGCTCTTCGATTTGACCACCACAAAAAGCTATATAAAACAGATAAACTAAACATAAGTGGTGCGAGACCAAAAAGCCAAACCAGCTTATTGACATTACTTTCGCCAAATACCAACAGTACATGCTGACCATTACGTTCACCATATACCGTCATACGTTCTTTGCCATCAACAAATATCCGATGTACCCCACTTTCTAGATGCATATCTTTAAAAGGTTGTGGGGCTACTTGAGTATTCCACCGATATCCATATAAATTTTTAGTATCTGGCAGGTCTGCATTTGGGTTACGTTCTATACGCAACCAGTAATGTTCCATTTCCTGTTCTAAAGCGGTTTTAAGTAAAGAGCCTTTAATCACCCAAGCACTACAAGCCAACCCGACCACAATTGATAAGGCAATTAGACCAATCTGCAACCAATAATATCGATTGAACATTTGGGCTAATGGATGAGCTTTGCCATCGTTTCGAGTTCTTATCATATTTTATCGCCGAGATAGGCTATCGAAATTACAATGATCTCTTTTTAAATAAAAAGTGACCAATGACCCACTCTTGTCCTTGTTCAAAACCAAAAAGTTCAGCACAAGCCATGAAGAAAATACGCCAGCGTTGCCACCAAATATTGGCATCTTTCCCATAGATCTTTTTAAACAGTGGCTTGAGCTCTTCCTCTTGATTATCCATATTATTAAGCCAAGCATTTGCCGTTCTCATATAGTGCTCACCCGACCATTGCCAATGTTGAGCCAACTCTAAATGCTCTTGAAAATGCAAAAAAGTTGAAGTCGAAGGCATTAAACCGCCAGTAAAGAAATACTTAGACATCCAATCATAGTCTGATCTTACTTCAAAAGGATAATGCAAAAAGCGATGACAGAAAATATGACACCAGAGTAATCCTTCCGGCTTTAACCACTGCTGAATTTTTTCAAAAAGTCGCTGATAGTTTCGAACGTGTTCAAACATTTCGACCGATACAACACGATCAAATCGGGCTTGGTCTAATTCGAGAACATTCACATCACAGGTCAGTACTTCAATATTGCTTAAACCTCTTAACTTTGCTTGCCCGAGAATATGCTTTTTCTGGGTTGCAGAATTTGAAACAGCCGTAATCTGTGATCGTGGATAGTTTTCTGCCATCCACAAAGTTAAAGAACCCCAACCGCAACCTAACTCTAAAATGTGTTGACCATTTTTAAGTTGTGCTCTTTCACAATAAAGCTGAAGTGCAAGCTCTTCTGCCTGATCTAAAGTTGTTGTTTTAGTGGGAAAGTAACATGCACTATATTTAAGTCTTTTTCCAAGCACCGCCTGAAAAAACTCGGTTGGTAACTCATAGTGCTGCTCGTTTGCCTTATCTGTTTCAACGGCGATTTCGCTCTTTTTCAGCATATTAAGCACATCCATATAGCGCTGTGCCCCTTGTTCAGGGTCATAGCGGCCTTCCTGAATTAAACGCTTTTTGCTTAAAGCTCGAATTGCAGCCCGAATTGCATGGTCTGGAATCACACCACTTTCAACAATTTTCAAAGACTGATGAACGATAAAATCCATATGCGCACCTATTTTTTTGGTTTCCGCGGTATAAACATTGAAGTTTTTTGTTGATAATCAAGATAATTTTGACCGCGGCTTTTAATTGCCTGTTTTTCACTAAATGGAATACCCGTGACGTAATATAAAAATAGCCACATGAGTACCGGATAAATCCACAATAAATATTGGCCTGCTGCTAAACCAATAATTGGATAGGCAAACCAGTGTAACCATTCAAAAAAATAATTGGGATGACGGGAATAGCGCCATAAACCTTGGTCCATGGTTTTACCCTGATGTTCTGGGTTTAATTTAAATCGGTATAGCTGCTGATCAGCGAGCTGCTCTCCTATAAAGGCGATTCCCATGACTACAGCAGCAATAATTAGGGTAATTTTATATCCGCTGTCCCATGCAGGTGCCTCTACATTGAGTAACAACCACATCGGCAAAAAGAATAAAAGCACTAAAAAGGTTTGAAAGATAAAAAATAAGAAAAAACCTAAATGCTGAAACTTACCCATTGCCTGTCGCATACTGGCGTAACGACCATCTTCATTCTGTTCAGATTGATAACGTCTTAACAAGTGCCAAAATAATCTTAAAAACCATAATCCACTGAAAAGACCAATAAACAGTCGTACTTCGACAGGAGCAACCGAAATGAGTAAAGAAGAAACAATAATGTTCACTGCCAGACAGAAACCCCATGCGGCATCTACAATTCCGGCACGACCATTTAGAGTTGCAAGTAGCCAACTGAGCAACATGATCAGTAAATCCAGAATTAATAAATTCCATAACATGCGCATTCTCCTTGCTTGATGTGTTTGAGTTAGTAACTGCTACTTTCAAACAACAAGTGAACGTTGCTTATCACACCTTCTTTAAAGCCACCCTCGCAATAACATAAATAAAAATCCCACATACGTATGAAGTTTTCATCGAAACCCAAAGCCAAAACCTGCTCTCGGGCTGCTAAAAATCGCGCTCGCCAGTGATGAATGGTTTGCGCATAACTTAGACCAATGTCATTTAAAGACTTTAACCTTAAACCACTTTCAGACGCGGTTTGAGTCAATACAGTTATGCTAGGAATAAAGCTGCCGGGAAAAATATAGCGTTTAATATAATCAACAGTGTTGAGTGCTTTTTTATAGCGGAAATCTTCAATGGTAATGGCTTGAATAAACGCTAAACCTTTTGGTTTTAATAGTGCTTTACACTGATCAAAATATGTCGATAAATACTGTGCACCAACTGCCTCAACCATTTCAATTGACACCAACTTGTCAAACTTACCTTCAAGCAGACGGTAGTCTTTGAGTTGTACATCAATTCGGTGAGATAGTCCTGCTTCATTTACGCGAGTAATGGCTTCATCGTATTGAGCCTGTGAAATAGTAATAGTGGTCACTCTACAGCCATAGTGTTGAGCTGCATAAATTGCAAAACCACCCCACCCACTTCCAATTTCAACCAAATGATCCATTGGTTTTAAATCGAGCTTTTTACAGATAATCTCTTTTTTTAAATCGGATGCTTCTTCGAGAGTCATGGTTTCATTTTCAAAGACTGCACTCGAATACATTAAAGTCGGATCTAAAAACAATTTAAAAAAGTCGTTGCTTAAGTCGTAGTGCTCAGCAATATTTTTCCGGCTACCACTTATGGAATTCTTCCGGTTTTGATACCACGCCTTAAGAAAAAACTGACTGGCTTGGGCAACAACATTCTGGTTGATTTGGTCTAATACATCTCGATTACGCGCTAATATCTGAATCAACTCGACAAGTTGCTCACTGCTCCAATCACCACGGATATACCCTTCTGCTGCTCCTAAAACACCATTTTTTAAAATGAGATCCATCAGTAGAGGATTATGAACTTCAATTACAGCGTGAAGATCTGAAACTTCACCGACCGTCCCATTCCACGCGCCCTGAAAAGTAATCTGTCCATGACGTAATTTAAGAAGACTCTTGAGCAGTAATGGTAGCGAGTCATCTTCACCATAAAGAAATGTTTTTATCATGTCTTATCTACCTTGATCTTTTTAGGATGACGATAAAATGGAACTTTTTTTCGCCACAACTTAAATGCCTCTAAATATATGGAAAACAGCATTTTAAAAGGCGCTAGGCTGTTGATAAGAGCATATCGATATTGCTGTGAAGGAAATGTGATGGGCACAAGTTCAAAGCGCATAGTGGCATCAAAGACTTGTTTTTTCTCTTCAAAGAGCTGCATATGAATAACATTTTGTAAGTCTGAAAAACTAAACCGCCAACGGTAAGTCAACTGCATGGGCATGAACGGCGAAACATGAAATGATTTTTCAAAGTTAAAATCGAAACTCTGATAATCACCCACCTGACCTTGTTGTTTTATACAGTCGTGTGTATAGACTTTTCGCTCATTCCACGGGGTATTGGTAATTTCGCTAAGAATAAATAACGGTTGGCCTGTTTGACTTAAAACAAAATAAAATACGACTGAATTAAACCGAAAACCCAAACAACGAGGCAAAGCCAATACTCTGATTTGCCAATCTGAACCCATATATAAGTTGTTATTTTGCAGTAGCGCTTTTCCTACCCGATCCCTTACCGAACCGCTATACATATTTAAAAAATCACTTTCGGATAGTTTTAATACATTCCAATGATCAGTCGACCAAAATAAACAATCTTGTGTAATTTCATTTAATTGATCTGGGTCAAACCATAAATAATTTAAGGTTGATGTAAATTGATGAGTTTTGGGACTATAACGTCTGTGACGAATAAGTGCGGGAGCGATAGCCAGTTTATTTAATAACATTTGATAAGCTCCCGTTTTATTTTTATAACGCTAAGAGTTGCTCAACAACACGTGCTGCACTGCGAGCGCCATCTTCATGAAAACCCCATCCCCAATATGCTCCACAAAATGAAGTACGATTTTGCCCACTAATTTCTTGCCAACGAGATTGAGCTTGAATCGCTTTTGCATCAAATACCGGATGTCGATAATGACGTTCAACCAAAATATCTTCGGCTTTAATTTGCACATTGGGATTTAAAGTACAGAAAATCTGAGTTTTGCAGGGTAGGTTTTGTAAATTGTTCATCCAATAAGTAAAACCATAATGTATGGCAGACTCATTGTTTTGAACTTGCGATGCAGGAGTTACATGTACATGCCAGCTTGCCCACTGCAAACGGCTTTTAGGCATAATTGAAAGATCGCGGTGTACCACCATATGATTATCTTGATAACCAAACTGACTTAATATTTCTTGTTCAAGCGATGAAGCATCTTTTATTAAATCTAGACTATCATCAGCGTGGCTTGCAAAAATCACCCAGTCATATTGTGCTTGCCCTTCTGAAGTTTCGATCCACACGGTTTCAGGGGAACGGCTCACACTTTTTACTTCTGCAAAATTCCATTCAAGCGATGGGCAACTCTTTTGAATAGCACGAATATAACTTGCCGAACCGTGTTTAACCGTTTGCCATTGTGGCCGCTCTTTTAGCTGCAACATACGATGATGCTGAAAAAAACTTACCACAAATCGATATGGAATCTGTCCTACCTGCTCAACCGGTGCCGACCATAATGCACCGCACATCGGATAAAGATGCTCATAGCGGAACTCGGCACTATATTTATGTTGATCTAAATAGTCTTCAATCGATAAATTTGGATCAATATCCGCCACATCTATATCTTTATTATCATCGTAAAAACGCAGCAAGTCTGAGAGCATTTGTAGAAATTTACGGTTTAAAAAGTTCTGCGGACGAGCAAAGAGCGACCATTTTTTTGAAGGATTATATTGAAGCCCACTCACCAAATTATTTACCGAAAAGCTCATATCACTATATTGGGTTTCAACTCCCAAATTTTTAAGCATGTCAGTAAATAACGGGTAGTTATAGTCGTTAAACACAATAAAACCGCTATCTACCGCAACCTTAGCGCCGTCTATATCAAGCTCACGCGTATCTGTATGACCGCCAAAATAGTTATTTTTTTCATATATCGTAACCTGATGTTGTTTTGACAATTTCCAAGCCGCATAAAGCCCCGATATACCTGAACCAATAATGGCAATCTTCATAACACTTCCCCATTTTCAATTTTTTCTATCGGCAGATTTTTAATTTTTTTATATTGATAAACCTTCTCTGGTACTGGCTTTAATCCCCATACCAAACCAAATAAAGACATGACTTTTAATACATAAAAGGTAATATCGATCTGCCACCAATAAAAACCTTGTCGCACACTACCCGCGTAAAAGTGATGGTTGTTGTGCCATCCTTCACCTAAGGTAATTAAAGAGAGGAAAAAGTTATTACGGCTATCGTCAGCCGTATTAAACTCTCGTGAACCATAACGATGCGCAAGTGAATTAATACATAAAGTCGCATGTGTTAACAGCACAGTAGAAATCACAAAACCCCATACCAAAAGCTGTAAGCCATTGGTACCTAACTCAGGAAAACGCTGCGCCAGCCATGAACCTAAACCGTAAATTGCCAAAGCCGTCAAAATCACAACAGGTAAGCTAAATCGGTCAAGCCAAATCAGTTCCGGATACTTCAACCAGTCTTTAATGACTTTTTTTCGAGTGGCAAAATTCTGCTCGTTTAAAAACCAGCCTACATGCGAATACCAAAAACCTGCTTTCGCTGAATGCGGATCTTGTTCGGTGTCGGTAAAATGATGGTGATAACGGTGGTGTGCTGCCCACCATAACGGTCCGCGCTGTGCACTCATAGTTCCAATCAAGATAAAAATAAATTGGACAATACGTGAAGTTTGAAAAGTTTTATGGGAAAGATAACGGTGAAAAAAAGCGGTAATTGCAAACATGCGTATTAGGTAAAAGCCAAGCATGAAGATCACAGCAAACCAAGACACCCCAACCCAAAAAGCAGCTAAACAAGCGATGTGTAATAGAATAAAAGGTATGATTCTTAACCATTGAATTTTCTTTTCAATGACATATTCGCTAGAAGCATCCATTTGCGCATTTTCTGAATCTGACCAGCTATCGATCCAGCGTAGAAAAAATTTAGACATTGATTCTTCCTGATCTAAAGCATTTCTTTTGGTTCTAATTTAGAAAATGCGCAATGAATTTTATGTGAAGTTCACAGATTTATGAGCCAAATTTAAAAGCCAACATAATCAGCGATTTCAATAATTTGTTTGTGTTGTTTTAATGAGTTTGGAAACATCATAGCCATAATGTTTTGCCGTTTGCAAATAAGAGTTATATGTTGCTTGATCAATTTGAGGGCTACGAGAAAGAATCCACAAATATTCTGTACTTGGCCCACCCACCAAAGCGACTTGATAATCTGGGTCAACTCTAAGCACCCAATAGTCACCTTTGGTAAAAGGAATCCATCTTAAACCGGAAGGTAAGAAGCTTACCTCTAGTTTACTATTACCTTCATTTTGCGGATAAGCCACACCTTCGGATGAAATCACTTCGCCTTTTTTATTCGTACAACTATTTAAAACACCCACGGTTTTATCTGCGTTAATCGAATAGGTTGCTGTTGTATTGGCTATACAATTACGCTGAAAAAACATAGGCAAATGCGCAATCTCATACCACTTACCTACATATTTATTAATATCGATAGCGTCAACAGCTACGGGTTTAGTGGTAGTTTCTGCATAGGTACTTAAAGGGGCCAATAGACTAACTACGGCCAGACTGCTACTCATCACAATTGATTTAAATAATAATTTCATCATGATCCTCCTATATTTATTTCATGTGTTTAAACATACTTCAGAGGGTTGTGAACAAAGTGTGAAATTTAAAATTAAGCAACATTAATAGGTAGTTAATTGTATTTCTATGGAGTATCTGCAATTGGGAAATCAAGCTCAAAACATACTCCTACAGCCGTGTTATAAGCACGGTATGAGCCATGATGTAAATCCATAATAGAAGCCACAATAGATAGACCTAAGCCGCCTGTCTGGCTCTCATCAGTTCGGCTTGAATGACATTGGTAGAATCGTTCAAAAAGATGTTCAAGTTGATGTTCAGCGATTGAAATACCACTGGTTATCACACTTAGGCTCACCATTTTCTTGTGATCAAGTGTCTTATATTTACTTGTAACCAAGATAGTTCTGTTATAGCCCCCATGAACCAGCGCATTTAAAACAAGGTTGTAAACCGCTCGTTGAAATAACTCTGGATCTGCAAATAACATTGGAACTTCTAGATTAAAACTAATGTGGCAGTCTTGTTCCTCAAATTGATATTCAAAAATCTGGCATAGCCCATCTAAAACGTCCTGAATATTGATTTGCTGTTTGTTAACAAGCACCATTTTTTGATCGGCTCTTGCCAAGAACAACATGCTATCAATCATACGTTTTAATCTGTGATAATCCTCTAAATGAGACACCAACAAATCTTGATATTGTTCTACTGAACGCTCATCTGTTAAAGCAATCTCGGTTTGCCCTATCAAGTTATTTAACGGCGTACGGAACTCATGTGCGATATCTTCAGAAAAACGATTGAGCTGCGTATAGCCCTTTTCAATACGTTCAAGCATATGGTTTATATCTTTAGAAAGCAGCTCAACTTCTAAAGATGTATTTGATAGGTTTAAACGTTTTTGTAGCTGATTTACGTTAATTGAGTGAGTTTGCTTACGAAGCCGTTGTAGCGAACGCAATCCCAAATGACATACCAAAATACAAAGAGCAAAAATTGCAAGAATTCCTCCTACCACATACATCAAAAGATTCTTTTGAAATGGTAAAAGTATATTGATGCGCTCAGACCACTGTTTACCCGCAATAAGCAGATAAGGTTCCTGATTAATAGTGATGGTTTTCCACGCAATTCGCGTTGGATATGAATTGTTAGCCAAGTCTTGAAATTGAAGATTTGTTCGCTCTGCAAGCTGAGGTAGCTGAATATGGAGTGGATTGATATTAATTAAAGCTTTGTCTTTATGAATAAGTAAAAATAAGTTGTCTTGGTTGCCAAGCATGTTTTGATACAGCTTAGGGCGCGCAATAATTTGCTCAACATTTTCACTGTCTTGTAGCAAAATTTCCAAACGATTAATTCGGTCTACTAAAGCTTTATCTTGCTGCTTTAATAAAATTTGGTTAATGCCTAAATAGGTCATAAAGCCGACTGAACATAAAATGAGAGCCGAACAAAGCGTGACCAGTATGGTAATACGCACTTCAAGCGAACGCAGAAATTTAAAGTTCATAAGCTAACCGAAATTTTATAGCCCAAGCCACGGATGGTATGGATAAGTTTTGGTTCATATCCTTCATCAATTTTGCTTCTTAAACGGCGTACTGCAACGTCAATAAAGTTAGTATCGGTGTCAAAGTTAATATTCCAAACCTCAGAACCGATTTGTCTACGCGTCACGATTTGTTCTTTATTGACCAATAAATAACGTAATAAGTTAAATTCGGTTTTACTCAGTTCGATTAAGTTGCCATTACGCCATACTTTATGCCCCACCAAATCCATTTTTAGATCACTTATAGACAACTCATTTTCTTGCAAATACTGCTGTCGTCTTAACAAACTTTTAATGCGTGCCAAGAGTTCAATATAGGAAAAGGGTTTAGCCAAGTAGTCATCTGCACCTAACTCTAACCCTTTCACTCTATCCATGACCTGATCTTTTGCTGTTAAGAAAATCACCGGAATTTTTGAAAACTGGCGTAGTACCTGTAGTACGCTCCAGCCCTCTATGTCCGGCAACATCACGTCAAGAATAAGCAAGTCATATTGATCTCTTTTTAGCATTTCCAAACCTTGAAGCCCTAAATGTACGCACTCGGCTTGGTATCCGGATTCTTTTAACCCTTTGACCAAATAAGTGGCGATCTTGATCTCGTCTTCAATAATAAGAATACGCATTTTGTAGAGACTCATTAGAAAAATGACAACTTTGTAATGTGATTGTCATGCTTGAAATTAGGCAATTTGTTTAAGATTTTCAAAGCGACATAGAGGCAATCATTATGAACAAAATAAACTGGCTGCTACTCACAACAGTGCTATTTGCAAATAGTACTTTTGCACAGCCCCCTGCTTTGAATCAAGTTTATTCGTTAGATCTTAAAACCGCCCATCTGCTAGCTGACAGTGCTAAACAGGCATGTAAACAACTAAATCAAAATATTGCGGTCGTTGTGGTAGATCGTGGCGGTAATACTTTAACTGCCGAGCGGCATGAGTTGGTAGGCCCGCATAATTTAATGGCTGCCGAGAAAAAAGCGTTTACCGCGTTATCGACCAAAACATCGACCTTAGTTTTAAGCCAAAACAGTAACCAAAACCCCGATGCAAAAAATTTAACCACCGTAGCAAATTTACTTTTGTTAGGCGGTGGCATACCTGTCCGTTTTGAGAACCAAGTGATCGGCGCGATTGGGGTTGCGGGTGCTGGCGGCGCGCAAAATGACAATCAGTGTGCAAGCAAAGCCATTGAAACCGTTTTTAACTCATAAGGAGCTACATCACATGAATAAATCATTTATTGCTTTATCTTCTTTATTTATAGCCTCAGCTACATTTGCACAAACCAATCCGCTTAGTGTGCATGTGTTAAACCTAGAGACAGGTTTACCCTCTTCTCAGGTTGAAGTGATTTTGGAGAAAAACACCAATAACCAGTGGGTGAAACTCAACCAACAAGTGACAGACTCAAATGGCCGTATAACTGCGCTCTATCCGGAAAATAAAAAACTAGAACAAGGTGTTTATAAAGTTACGTTTAAAACTGAAGAATGGTTTAAAAAGAACAAACAGCAAACGTTCTTTAGCGAAGTACCCGTGATTTTTAAAGTGGACGGCAGTGTAAATCACTACCATATTCCGTTACTGCTCAGCCCTTACGGTTACTCAACCTATAGAGGCAACTAAAATAAAAAACCCTTTATCTGTTTTTAGGCAGATAAAGGGTTTTGTTAAACATCTTGCTACGAACAAATACCATTGTTGACGACTACTTTTTTATTTGAATCTAGCGCCAAAATAGAAGAAGAAACCGTATTAATAATTTGGCTCATTGCCTCACTTGAAGCACTAACAATTGCTTCAAGTTTTTTAGCTTTTTGATCAATCGGCTGTTTAAAAGCAATTCGACAATTGAGCTGCGAACCCGCATTCGTGATGACTTTTGGATTAGATGATTCTAATTGAGTAGGCGGTATTTGACGCTTCACCACCCAAGACACTGCAACATTGATATTGCTGTTATCTACAATATCGAAATGAGAAAAGTCTGTAGAAACTCGGTATAAAGGCTGATTATTTCCAGCAAGCCCACTGCTATAGCTATCAATAGCGCCTAACTTTTGCTGTAAACCCGCCGACAAGGTATCACGTAATTGTGTACTCATAGTCGAAGTCCAACGCTCATTATCCAATACTGTTGACTTGCCATTACTGTCCTGTAGCACCAAAGGCGCACGATCTAAACGGTCTGGAAGACCAACCGGTAGAACTTCAATAACTCGAATACTTGAGTTAACTGCCGGAGTTACTTTAGGACTAATCGTATAGTAGTTTGGCGTTGGCGAACTAGAACAGGCTGTCATAGCAACCGCTGTTAAAAGTACCCCACTCCCAAGCAGCCATTTGGCTACTTGAAAGTGTTGAAATGATTGGTTCTTTTTATTTTTCATCGTTGGCCTCTGGTCTCTTACCACGAATAATAGATTCAGGATGTTGCTCAATATAATCTGACATGAGCTGTAAAGAAGCAGCCGCACGAGTCATCTGTTGCAATGCTTTACGTACGTCTTGTTGTAACGGCGCATCACTCGACAAGATAGACTCGGACGATCTTACAGTTTTACGAACATCGTCTAAGGTTGCCTGTAAACCAGGTGCGACTTTACCGTCTAACTGTTTAACCAGCTTGTCAGTTGACTCAATAGCTGTATTCATGTTCTTAAGCGTTTTACGAACATCCTGCCCAATTTCTACTAACGGGAATTTGGTTAACTTGTCAGCAATTTGAGAAACCTGCGCCTGCAAACCACTTAGCTCTGTTGCAGTGGTTGGAATCACTACACGACCATCATTTAGCGTTTGTAAAGTTGCCGGTTTAGCTTTAGGGAACTTGTCTAACGCAATATAGTTTTGGCCTGTTAAGAGGTTGCCCGTTCTCATTTGTGCACGCCATCCATGCTCAACAAAATCTTTGAAAATTTCACTGTTTGGATTGAGTGCCAAGCCATTTTCAACGCGTGACGGATAAATTACCGCCTCAACACGCATACGAATCTGCTTATAGTTGTTATAAAACTCTGCATTAATTGATTTAACACTACCAATTTCAATACCCATGAAGTCGATTGGTGCACCAACTGCTAACCCACGTAATGAATGATCAAAGTACATAATCACGCCACGCGGTTGTCCATCTGGTTCTTTTAAAGCCTCAGCTTTTGAGTCCCAAAGATTAAAGTGACTCTTATTGGCTGCTACAGTTGCATTTGAGTTTTCAGGGAAACCAAACGCAATACCACCAGCGACAATACTTGCAAGCGACTGAGTATCTAAATTAAAGCCTGAAGCATTTAAGGTGACGTCTATACCACTTGCCTGCCAAAAACGAGCGTCTGTTGTTACAAACTTATCATACGGCGCACGAATAAAAGTCTGAAGCTCTACGCTTTTACCGTCATCGGCTAAGTTATAGGCGGTAATTTGTCCTACGTTAATTCGACGATAATAAATCGGTGAACCGATATCTAAAGACCCTAAATCATCAGCTTTTAGGAAAAATACTTTACCCGGTACATCTGAGGTAATAACGGGTGGTATTTCTAACCCCGTAAATTCAAGTTTTTTCTCGGGTGATTTCCCGCCATCCACTTCAATATATGAACCCGACAATAAAGTATCTATGCCTGAAACTCCACTCGTCCCAATGCGTGGTCGCACCACCCAAAACCGTGAATCTTGGGCAGCAAAGTTGCTTGCATCCTTACGTAAATCAATACGTGCAATAACGCGCGAACGATCTTCTGCAAGAGCAATCTGCCGTACCACCCCAATATCCACTTGCTTATAGCGAACTGTTGTTTTACCTGCGACTAAACCCTCGGCTGTACGAAAAGACACTTCAATCGTTGGCCCATTCGACAGTAACGCTTTCACCGCGAGTGAAAGTGCAATTAAAAGTGCAACCAGTGGGACAATCCAGATAAGTAAAGGTTTCCACCGATTTTTCTTTTCTTGAGGTTCTGGTAAATCATTCATGTTTTCCAGTTCAACATCTGTCTCATGATGATCTGAGGTACCGCTGGTTGTTTTGTTTTCAGACATACTCATTTTTCTTTTATTGACTGGGATTAATGGAATCATTATTCAAGGACGAGTGCTCTGCCTGAATAATTGTGTTTTTTTCCGAGGAAAACTGATTGGGTTTATTTGTATTTTGAGATGCATAAAAATTATCCCAAATAATACGTGGGTCAAAACTTAAAGATGCAAACATGGTCAAAACCACAACTGCACCAAAGGCGATAGAACCCGGCCCTGCTAAAATAGTGGCAAGCGATTGAATTTGAATGAGAGCAGTCAATAAAGCGACCACAAACACGTCAATCATAGACCAACGCCCGACAAATTCTACAATTCGATAAAGTTTAATACATTGCTCAGGCGCAAATTTCCAAGCTGCCGATGACTGTATATATACAACCAATAACAGGAAATACAAAATAAATAGCTTAAGCATCGGAATAAAAATACTGGCCATAAAAATGACCACCGACACCAAATAGTCTCCATTTTGCCAAAAGTAAATCACGCCACTCATAATGGTATCTTGCTGACTTCCTAAAAGAGAGTCAGTCACCGTCATGGGCAGCACATTTGCCGGTATATAAAGAATAGTTGCAGCAACCACTAAAGCAAAGGTACGGTTTAAACTTCCCGGTTTACGTTGGTGCAGCACACTGTGGCATCTCACACAGCGTAAAACTTGATGTTTTTTACCAGCGACCGTTTTATCTACTTTTGATGAGTTTAATAACCCGCAGCAGTGACACAATATAAGTGAAAGATCTTTGGCTCTTGGATATTGCTTTAGAACCGTATCGGTATTTTCGGTTTTCGCTGTAGTCACATTTTTTATTGTTTTCATAATTGTGACCTATCAATTTCGTTCCATATGTCACTGACTTTTATGGATGTAATATAAACCATTAATAGGCTTAAGACCGCAAATGCCCACAAGGCAATTTCGGGAATAACCAGTACCATACCCATTAACTTTACGAGAGTGACCAAAATTCCAATCAGGAACACCTCAACCATTCCCCACACTCTCATAAAATAAAGTGTACGTAAGGCACCGACTAAAAACTTGGGGCGTCTTTTAAATACACTCACCGTACCAAGGACATAAGCCATTAATAACAAATATGAAAGCGGCACTATAAATGTAGTGATTAAAATGAGGACACCGACGAAGGCCCGATCATAATGAAACATCACCCATACGGCACCAAGTAAAGTGGTTTCGGATATGTTGCCTTGCAACTCAATTTTTACAATCGGAAAACTATTGGCAATCACAAATACAATTAAGGCCGTTAAAATTAAAGCTAACAACGTGGTAAACGGTTTGGTATGCCGATAAAGTTCCGCACCACAGCAGACACAATAAGCTCTTTTTCCGTAAGCAAGCGGGACTCTACGATAGACGGTATCGCACTCCTCACAACCTGCTAATTCTTTAAGCTTCATACTTATACTCTAAGGTTTATCGTTTTACTGTGCTATAACGCTTGCCGAAAATAATACTTATGAGCAATGTGCCAAACTAATCTCATTTCTTCAAGAAAAAATTAGTGACCATATGGATGAATTATTTTATTAAATAAAACAAAAAGAACTAAAAAAGCTCCTTTTCTTCAAGGAGCTTTTAAGGTACTAAATCTAAAAGAATATTCAGCTTAAATAAATTTACGCTCTCTTCAACGCAAAAACATTCCAGTGCAATTTTACGCCCAGCATAACAAAATAAGTTTATTCATTCTAAATAGTAATTCTTTAGATGAATAAATTTAATTAACCCTCACCAAAAAGTAATCTAACAACTTGGTTTGTTCTTCAACTCTGTCTGAGGTTAAAAGCCCTAAAATTGCCCCATCTATCATAAATACCAAAATCTCTGCTTCTGCATAAGAAGTCATTTTCTTAGTTTCTACCATGAGGCAGAAAACCTCATTTTTTAGCCAACGCCTATAACGCACGGCACTTTGGTAAGCATAAGGATAAAGTGATTTAGTTTCAAAAATTGCTTTAAACAGTAGGTAATAAGCGCTATTTAAGTCGGCATGTAAAAGAAAAATTTGTCTGAGTTTATCGGTTAAAGTGGAATATTGGGTTGTTTCTATCACCTCTCTTACTTTTTCCATGAGTGTGTCTTTTTGAAGTAAAAGACATATTTCAATGAGGCCTGCTTTTGAGCGAAAGTAATTGTAAAGCGTAGCTTTCGGAACGTTGGACTCTTTGGCAATCAGGTCTACGCCTGCGGTATGAAATCCATAGGTTGTAAATAGACGTATAGCCGTTCGAATAATGTGTAATTTTTTGGAAGGCGTTTCTAAATAACGTGGCATAGTTTTACCAATTAAAATAATTTTTTGTTGTATATAAAAGAGATAGAAATGCCGTCACTCTTAAATTGAGTGCTAAATACAGACATGCAAAAGCCGCACAATAATGGTGTGCTCGCCTATCTCGGGTTTATTGTTGCTATGATTTTTGGTCGTAACGATACTAAAGGCGTAGAAAACCTAGAGTCGATTGAACCGTTTTATAGACTTTTTAAGTGGTATGGGCAGAGAGAATTTGGCGAAAGCCAATAAAGAAGAATTAATACGCATAGAGGACTCCTCATGTCTAAAGAAGTTCTACCGAATCACTGTCAAACGATTATGGTGGCAGAACGAGAGAAGGTTGACAGACTGGTTAGACGCCAGCACACCCGAAGGTGTCCCTCTCCCGTCCTACCGCTACGGGAGGAGACGAGGAGCTTACACACAGGACTATTCCTCAGAAGGAATAATTCTGATGTGGTCTAAATCAGCCTGTCAAAGCCGGCTGGCAATGTAGGCCAGCAGGCAAAGGATAGTGCTCAACCCTATTACAGTCAAGCATATGAAATGACATTTGTTTTAAATTAGAGCATTAAAAAGTAAGGATAAATAATTAAAATTTATTGTTAAATTGGGTTTATAAATTATTTATATAAAACGCAGTATCTATGCCTAGTAAAAGTTTATTGTTTACTTTAATTTGAATCCGGATCATATATTTTTTGATAACAATTTAATTCATTTATATAAGGATAATTATGACTTTAAATACAGTAACTCTCTTTACTCAAAGGCTTACCCTAAAACCATTTACTGTAAATGATGCAGATGAAACCTATAACTGTATTACCCCTACGCTCACACGCTATATGGCTTGGGATCCTCAACCAAGGCATGAGTTCGACCAAACTTGGAATAACTGGCTAAAGAACTTTGCTCTTGGAACTGAAATTATTTTCGTTATTAGAGAGACATCTTCTCACGTATTTATAGGTCTTGTAGGTCTGCATCGTATGCAAACCAGTAACCCAGAGTTAGGCATATGGATACGCGAAGATTACCACTATCATGGCTATGGTAGAGAAGCTGTAACAGCGGTAGCAAACTGGGCAATTGACTTTGTTAAGCCGGACTTTTTTGTTTATCCCGTCGCCAAAGAGAACTATCCAAGTCGAAAAATTGCCGAATCTTTAGGGGGTAAAGTAGTTTCAAAATCTACTGGTCCCAAATATGAATTTGTAACATATGAAATTCGTGTTAGCTTATAAATTTATAAAATATATATTAATCAAAAGATTATCGTATTCATAAAAGATACAACTTGCAAACTGGAAGTTATGACAATATTTTAGAGTAATTACTCTAAAATGAGATTTAATAATGAAAACTATAAAAATTGGTTCATATCACTGGATGCAAACTACAAATGGTCAGCTCAGCTTTAAAGAAAAAATTAAATTAATTCAAAAAATTATGGTGCCTAGTATCCTAAATTCTATAAAAATAAATTACCATCGATTTCAAACTGGTAACGATTTTGATATAGGACAAATCGTAATACCAGATACTCAAATGATTAAAATCGCACTTGAGGAACTAGAATCAAAAGCAAGTACATCTATCTACAATCATTCGTGGCGAACATACTTCTGGGGAACCGCCCTAGGTCATTTACAAAACCGGCAGTTTGACTCTGAGTCACTCTTATTAGCTTCACTTTTTCATGATATTGGCCTAACTGAGCAACATATGCATAGTAAAGGCTGTCAATGTTTTACATATGAGAGCGCTAAACAATTTGAGCAAAAGGCGAAAGAATATAATTTTGATGAGAAAAAAAGCGAAGTGATTAAAGATGCTATATGTCTACACATGAATGGATATATAGAGGAATCTGATCCATCTGAGGTTATTCTATTACAGCAAGGTGCTTCTTGTGATGTAATTAGTGACAATCAATATAAAATCCCCTTATCTTTTAGAAATGAAATTTTAGAAAAATATCCTAGAAATCAATTTAATAAAGAATTTATTAAACTTATTAAATTAGAGAGAAAAAATGTTCCGAGTTCGCGAACAGGCTTATTATATGATCTTGGATTACCCCTCTTGATTAAATCAAATTTATATAAAGAATAAGTTTAATTAAACATATTAGTCATAAAACAACTTTTCTATCATGACTAGAAATTTCAATTAACAACTGTTTTATATTCCTTAGCATGAGTATGCCTTAATATATGCAGAAGATATAAATTAAAGGCCCCCACTCTAATGAATGATTCAGTTAAGTGGTTAGAAATTCTAAATAAAATTATTGGTATTACTCAAACAGTTTTACATTACTCAAAAGATGTTTTATGACAAAGAACGTTATGAGCAGCTTTTGGAACATATTGAGCATCTGTTAGAACTAAAAGAAATTAAAGCCATTAAATTATTGATTTATAAAAATACTAGGCAATAAATCCACCATCAACGCTTAATTCTGCCCCGCTGATATAACTGGCGTCTTCGCTTGCTAAAAATAGAACAGAATTTGCAATATCTATTCCTTCACCATATCGGCCTACAGCAATATTCGGTAGCAGTAAATTTGCTATTGGACCGTCTGACGGGTTCATATCACTATTGGTAGGGCCAGGATGAATCGTGTTAATTGTTATGCCTTTAGAACCAAGTTCGCGCACCAGTCCCTTAGAAAAACCAGTAATAGCTCCTTTGGTGAGAATATAAATTGATGCTCCACTAAATCCTGAATAATTCACCATGGTACTTCCGATATTTATGATTCTTCCACCTTTTCTCATATGCTTTAAACTCTCGCGAGTCGTCAAAAATACCCCTGTAACATTTACGGCTATTATTCTTTCAAAGTCAGCAATAGTTACAGCTTCTAAACTGCCTAAATGACTGATACCTGCATTATTTACCAATATGTCAATCCGATTAAATCTTCTTGCAACTTCAGCCACAGCTTGAATAACCATTTCAGGATTGCCGGCGTCTGCTTGTACTGCTAAACCATGACCTCCATAAAATTCAATTTCTTTAACTAGCTCTTCAGCTTGCTTTTGAGAGGTATGATAAGTAAATGCAACTGTAGCCCCGTGAGAAGCTAACTTTTTAACAATTTCAGCACCTATACTTCTGGCCCCTCCAGTTACAAGTGCAACTTTTCCCGTAAGTGATAGTTTATTTAACATTTTAGATGACCCGTTTATTTAACTATCTAAACTATAAAATCGGGGTTAATTGTTAAGTAGCCTGCGTTTGCTATAATCATTTTCAATTAAAAATTGAAAATAAAATATGGAAACCTTGTCTAATCTGGAATCATTTATAAGAAGTGCTGAACATGGTAGTTTTTCAGCAGCCGCACGACATTTAGCCTTAACTCCTGCTGCTGTCTCTAGAAATGTGGCACAGCTCGAACAAAATTTAGGAGTGCGACTCTTTCATAGAAGTACAAGAAATCTTACCTTGACCGAAGCTGGCGAGCATTTTTTTACAAGCATCCGCGATAATTTAAATAATATTCAAACCACCATTTCAGAATTTAATACAGACTCAAGTCACCCTAAAGGAACTTTAAAAATTAGCTTAAGCGCAGGCTTTGGTGTCGAATATATACTTCCACTCATGCCAGACTTTATGAATAAATATCCGGATATTAAGCTCGAATGGCATTTATCTAATAAACAAGTGAACTTAATTACTGATAACTTTGATGCCGCAATCGGAAGTGGATTTAAATTAGGTCAGGGAATTATTAAAAGATCGCTCTCTCCTCTTCACATGATTATTGTCGCTTCACCAAATTTTTTAAAAAATAAAATTTTACCTAGTCATCCAGAAGATATATCTAACTGGGATGGAATCATAATGAGGTCTCCCCAAACTGGTAAGCTGCATGAATACAAATTTATAGGACCCGATCAGGGAGAAGCTTATCTAAATCTTAATGAAAAACTAATTGCGGATGATCCAAGTGCTTTACATCAAGGTGCAGTTTTAGGAATGGGAATTGCAGCAATCTCTACTGCACATGCTAAAAGTTATATAGAAAATGGAACTTTAATTCGGATCTTACCCGAGTGGTATGCAGATCTAGGCGAAACTAATCTTTATTTTTCAAGTAAAAAGCATATGCCGGCCAAGACACGCTGTTTTATTGACTTTATCGTATCGAAATTTGAACAGCTAAAAATTAATGAGCAATTATCAGCTCATAAGCTTGGAAAGTAAAAACACTTTCAACTAAAAATCATTTTTACTCATAGATTTTCAATGAATAGTAGAAAATGTTTCAACTCTTCACTATCTACAAATATTGCTTAGAGAAACCAATAATAACTTCATAAATCGTCATCTACGATTGTCAATTAAGCAATATAGGAGTAATCAAAATGATGAGTTTAAATAATCCAAAAACAGAAAATCAACAATCTATCGAGACACTAAATGTTCTGGAAAGACACTTAACTGCGTTTCGATTAGGTGATGTAGATTTAACTCTTCAAGATTATGCTGCTGATGCCATTATCATTAATGGAACAGGAGAAATAGTCCGTGGAACTTCTCAAATTCATGAGACATTTGTTTCAGTTTATCGTGATTACTTCCCAGAAGGTACACGAGATATTGAAATTGATGAAAAAACCATTTGTGGTGAAGTTGCTTATATTCGTTGGCGCGCACCAAATGCAAAATTAGCAACCGATACAATCATTGTTCGCAATGGCAAAATTGTCGCGCAAACTTTTGCGGCATATTTTTAAAAACTTAACCCATCAAAAGTAAATAAGACAAAAGCCCTGCTTAAGAGGGCTTTTGTTCTCTACATTTTGATTACCTTATAATTTCATTTTAAAGAAATCAGCAAGTACGTTTGACGCTTCATTTACATATTGAGGAATATCATATAATTCCATATGGTTTGCACCTTCAACAATATGTAAGGTTTTGTCCTGACTTGCAGCACGTTGAATTAAATCTTCACTCATCCACTTACTTCCTGCCACACTTCCGGCAATCGCAACCAACGGTTGAGTTAAGAAAGCTTCGGCTTTATTGTACGCATCGTAAGTAATAAGCTGAGTCAAGCTACGCGTTGTGGCAAAACTCGGTGAGTTAGGGTGCGCGGCTCTTGGCGTATGATAGTATTCCCATGCCTGACGAAGCTCTTCATTCGGTGCATCTTCTTCTTTTAAAGGTGCAAGCGGAATGGTTGCAATATTTCCACTCGTTACATCGGCTGTACGTGCATCTGAACCTGCTTGAATGTATGGTAAGGCATCTGCATCTTTAACCGTGTTTTCCCAACCATTTCTAAACATTGAACCAATATTAACGGCGCTTACCGTACCTACTGCTTTAATACGGCGATCATTGATTGCTGCATTTGCGGTATAACCACCGCCCGCACAAATACCCATTGCACCAATACGGTTTTGGTCAACATAGTTCAAGGTTGTTAGATAATCAATCACTGCACTAATATCTTCTGTACGAATGTAAGGATTTTCCAACTGACGAGGTAAACCTGTACTTTCACCTTGATAAGATGCATCAAATGCAATCGCAATAAAACCTTGTTCAGCAAGCTTAGACGCATATAAGCCTGCGGTCTGCTCTTTCACTCCACCGCCCGGATGAGTCACAACAATAGCTGCATACTTTTGTGTTTCATCAAAGTTTGATGGGTAGTGAATATTTGCTGCCATAGTAATATCTTGGCTATTCGAATTTTGAAATTTAACAGTATTCATTGTTAGCTCCTTTATAAGCTTAACTCAGATATTTTTTTGAAAAAATGGGATGATCTTTGCTAGTGCTTGTGCGCCAGGTTCAGGTTTTTCATATAAGTCGTAGAGAGACTAACCTTCTACAATCACAAGCTCTTTATTTTCTGAACGTGCTCGTCCATAAATTTCCAAACTATCTCGATATGAACCAAACCTACCGACCTTATCACCTGCAATAATCAACTCATCTGTGTTGAACTTTGTTAAAGGCATATTAACAAGCAATGATTAGCGTGATTAGATGCTATAATTCGATCGTAGCTATTAGCAAAACTTATGAATCATGAAAATTAATCTGAATGATTTAAAAACATTTTCTGAAGTAGTAAAAACTAAAAATTTTACAAAAGCCGCCGCATATATGGGCGTTACCCAATCTGCTGTAAGCCAAAGTATTAATAATCTTGAAGCACAGTTAGGTATAAAATTATTAAACCGTTCTACCCGTAGCCTCACCCTTACAGAAGCAGGCTCGCGCCTTATTGAGCTCGTCGGTCAAAACATTGAAAATATTGACTTAGGCGTAGAACAAATTAGCTCTATGAAAGACCTACCCAGTGGCCATGTACGTATTTCTGCCGATGCATTTACCATTAAATATTATTTATGGCCAAAGCTTAAAAAGCTTGTAAAACAGTATCCCGATATATCTTTGGAACTGACTTCTGAAAACAGACGAATTGATATAGCAAAAGAAGGATATGACGCCGGAGTACGTGTCGGAAACTTGGTCGAAAAAGATTTAATTGCAGTTCCGATTAGTAAAGAAATTCCTTTTCGCTTAGTTGCCTCACCTGAATATTTAGACAAGTATGGAACACCGAAATCTATAGATGACCTTAAAAAACACAAAGGCATCTATATACGTCTTTTAACCGATAACTCTCTAATGGCGTGGGAATTTAAAGATAAAAATAAAAGTGTATTTTTTAGAGGTCCTGTTCAACTGGTTATGACCAGTTTAGATGAAATGTTTGATGCTGTACTCGATGGTTGTGCTATAGCTTATTTGCCATATTTTTTAGTTAAACCAGCTTTAGAAGATAAAAAGTTGGTCAGTTTATTGGAACAACACGCAGTCACCTTACCGCCTTTTTATTTGTTCTATACAAGTCGTCGGTTAATGTCTCCAGCCTTTAAAATTGTTAAAGATACGTTGAGTGAAATATAAAGAAAGTTCTGAAATCTAAAATACCCATGAAGTACCAACACTGCATTTAATTATGCAGTGTTCACCTTACTTTCTTAAATAATAAAATTTATCGGCGATCTATATATTCGAGATACCCCCTTCCCACTAATGGCTGATCATAGAATTCACCTTGCCACGCATAGGAAGAAACAAAACCAGCAGCCAATCCAAAACAATATGGAGTGTCGACTTGAGCTGAAATATCTAAAACTTTTTGATTATTGTGATAAGCAGCCCAGCGAAAAGTATTTGGTACATTCATTGAAAAATTATCAGGTGTAATCAGTGGTTCTTCTTGAAGGCTGGTTACTTCAAAAAGTATATCTCCGTTGTATTGAATTGACGTTCCATCTATATGGCGGTAGTAAACAGAAGTCATAATCGGCTGATCTTCATAGCAAATAAAAGCCAGCAATAACTGCTGTTCATGATCAATATTGATGACTTGATAACTAAAAACTTTCACGGGAACTTGTATATTCTCAACTAGCAATTTTTATTAAAAATAATATTTCCAAAAAAACTCTTTAAATAGAATGTATTAAAACAAAAAAGCCAATTCTTTCGAATTAGCTTAATTACAACAGACCAGCTTTACTTGAAAATTGCTTCTTGCTTTTATTGTTCGCAACAATCTTCATCTTTTCTTGTTATAGGCTTAACTTAGCTTTTCATTATGACAATTCGGTTAAAAAAACACCAACCTTATATATAAAAACAAACTTGATACACAAAATAGTGTTTTTAGAGAACTAGATCACAAATTAAGCAAATTGGATATTTTAAATACATATTCCACTAAGCGCTTAAGTCTATTATGCTTGAGTTATCTAATTGTTAAGTATGTATGATGGACCAGCAAACTTTATTACAAGAACTGAACTCTCTCATTGAATACTATTCAAAAAGAACCGATTGCCCACCTACTCGTATACGCATCGGCTATAGAGCTTATGCCAAACTGATGCAGTGCCCACCTTTTGCGGATGAAGTAATGAACTCGGCGCTCGATCCAAATAAACGGAAATATAAAAAGATAAAGATTAAAATTACTAAAGATGATGACCAATTAGAGCTTGAGTAAATTTTTAAAACTAATGACTTGATTTAAAGACAAAAAGCCCATGAACTGAGCTTTTATCTTTCATATAACACAACTTTTAAAACTCGACTTGTACCGTAACCGTATCTTGATAAGTTCCCGCTGGTACAGTGTCTGCATTTTCATCAACAATTTTTGTGGTAAACACATAACTCTGCTGGGTTACTCCGTTATGCACGCCCGGATTAACCGTTGCGTTTAAACTCGACCAACGTTCGTTACCACTGCCCCATCGGTCATTCGATGAATTTTTAAAAATATCGTATTTTAAATACGTATTTCCCGTTTGTGACTTCATGGCACGCTGGTTACCGTTTTGAGGGGAAAGTCCATTATTTAAACTGACATAATATGGTGTATTTACCGAGCAACGTATTCCCATAGACGACTGAACAGGTTCAAGCTTGGAAGCAAACGCCGCCGTACCAAAGTTTACGTCTTGAGCTAAAATTCGGCAGTCTGGAAGTACAGTAATTGAGAGTGAACCAAGGGAGTCCGCGCCAGTTCCCCAGTTAAAACCAATACCTAATACCCCACGTTTAAACCCCGGGCTTTCAAAAAAGATCCCGATGCCAGCAATAGCAACACCCGGTACCGAATAAAACCATTTTACTTTTAAAGGTGAATCAGCCTGATATACACCAGGTGATACACTTTGCCCAGCCGGAAGCCGTATGTAGAAAGGTAAATTGCCATCAGGCCCGCTAAAAAGATTGACCAGCGTAAAGCTACTCATGTCTTTTTCTTGGCCTAAGCTTATGATTTCATTGTTACTGTCTAAAATAACAGCATTGAGCTTTTCTCCGG
This sequence comes from Acinetobacter sp. RUH 2624, assembly GCF_000162375.2. Taxonomy (NCBI): domain Bacteria; kingdom Pseudomonadati; phylum Pseudomonadota; class Gammaproteobacteria; order Moraxellales; family Moraxellaceae; genus Acinetobacter; species Acinetobacter sp. RUH 2624. Next base: position 1,736,971 of record NZ_KI391939.1, read on the forward strand.
TTTGAGCATTTGTAAATGAATTCGACATTTGCTCAACCCGATATTTTAGGTAGGTCATGTTCGCCAAAGCCAAGCTAAAACCCGTGCATGACAAACCTGAATTAAACTGTGAAGAGTTTTCACCGTTTTCTGTTAAATAGATAGACGGAACCGAAATAGAAGATGAACCAGAAGCACTCACATTACATGCAGCATGAGCCAAATTTCCAGCTAGCATTAGTCCAGAAAATATACATAAATGGCTAAGTAATTTTTTTGTTTTTATATTCATGGTAAAGATACCTCATGACACGTAACAGGCTTAACCACCACAATTTGTTGCTTGGCTTGCTCTACATCTACAGAAAAAACTGCCTTACAAATACTCTGATCCGAACGTTGAACAGTTACGGTATTGTTCGGTTTTAAATTTTCTAAATAGACAATGCCATCCATTCCCACATAAGACGACTCTTGGTCAGCTCTATGCACGACAGAACCTACAGGCATCGGTTTGCCGTCTGCTTGAGTTAAATAAACGTTAGCAGCAATAGACTGATGAACTGGGAACTTAATCACAACGCCAGAACCGCGTTTGGCAGCAATACGCTGTTCAACTTGTGTGATTGTAAAGTTTGAAGGTAAGTCGATTGGGTCGACGGTGTATTTACCCGAATAGTAAGGCGTAACGGATGGCACAAAAATGTGGCCTTTTTTATTGCTACGACCAACTAGGCTGTTTTCGTATCTGACCAAAACATCCGGTACTTGGTTGGTATCAATCAATGCAAAAGAATCGCCTAAACGGTTTGAAGCAAATACTTCTCCTGCCATATAAATGAGAGATCCGGATAGACCAAACCAATAGTTATAGTCATGGTTTCCAGACATACCAAAGTCGGTATTGATATAACCGTTGCGGTAATTGACTCGTGCCTGATTTAAATCTTCACTATTTTCATTATAACGTCGGGTTAAATCAACACCGAAACCACCTTCGGATGGCACAGAACGGTTAAAGTTAATGTAGCCGGTATCGCCTTGTTTATTAAATGCATAACCCGAGTTTACAGTTGCGTTTCGTTGGAACAGTGGTATCGAAAGTTGAAATGCGGCACTCCACTCTTTTTCGATAAAATCACGGTTAGCACTTAAAGAAACAGTCACACCATTCATATAAGTCGGTAAAACAGGTGCCCATGACAAGTTTAAGAAGCGGTTTTTAAAGTCATTTGCTTTAGTATTGATATAACCAACACCAAAGGTGCCTGAGTTTTTAGTGGCAAAGTAAGTATTAGCGGTTAGGCTTTTATTGCTATTAACCGAAATTAAGTTGCTATATTGCAGCCGTGAAAGGTCGGTATATTCATCATCACGCTGGTTATGGTTAATACTAAAACCAAACCGATTACGGTTATAGCTGTACCCAACCGTATATTGTTTCCCTTCCAAGTCTTTCGTCCGATCTTCAGACATAGATTTATCGGCTTTACTTTGGCTAAAAGAAGCACTCAGTACACCTAAGTTTGCAAGTTTGAGTACCGAACCTGCACCCAATAACTGTAAGTCTGAAGAAAGCTCGGTACGCCCTTCTACCGTAAACCAGTCATTTACCCCATAACGGGCATCGGCTGCACTTGCAAATTTTCCATAAGAAAAATTCTTAAGTCCGTAGTCTTCACGGATTTTCCCTAAAGACAATGAGTAGTCAAATAAGCCAGGCTTTAGCAAAGTATTAGAAATATAAAACGGGACTGCTGTTGTGACCTGACGTCCGACTGCATCGGTCGTGACCACTACGGCTTCCCCTTTACCGTTAATAAAAGGAACATTATTTAAAATAAACGGCCCAGACTGTACTTCTGTTGAGCTGGTCTTTTGCCCGTTAATAATTAAATCGACTGTGCTGGGTAACGCGGCTTGCCCAATAAACTGCGGTAATGGATAGGTAATTAAATCTGGTCGGGTTGAATAGTTTCTTTGTACCTGAAAACCGCCCAGACGAACAGAACTTCCCCAAGTCGTTTTACTACCCGTAATAATGTCACCAAGCACAAAAGATGTAGCGTTCTTTTGATTATCGAATTGCCAAGAGGTGTCATAACGACGATAGCCGTCATTGTCTAAAGACTCGGCATTACCTTCATTTTTAAATTGATTTTTAACATAGACCCCAGAATTTTTAATTACACCGAGCGGTGAGAAAAAGCGCTGCTCTGTAAATAAACTGCTGGTTGAACCACCCTGATGTGGTCTATAAGTATAAAAATCATAGTTATTGAGCAGCCCTATACCCGACTGAGCAACGACAGGCTTATACCATGAGTCTTTACCTAAAACTTGGGTCGGCATCCAAGCGGGTGGAAAATTAAGCTTAAAATATTGATTTGATGATTGATACTCATAGCTCACATCTTTTAATTTATCTAAAGATATCCAGTCACTCGCATCGCCACTAAATCCTAAAGTTAAAACATCTTGATTGGTTAAAGTAGTCTGGTTGTTGGCCAATAACTCTTGAGGGATTTGAATTTCCAACTCATCAATCAACTTCTTCTTTTGTATAAAATACTCATCATTTTTAACAATAACAGGTACGACTTGCTGAATTGAATATTGATTTACGACTAAATCCAGATACAATTTAAAAAGTTGATTAATCTCATTAATATTTTTTGGTGGTGGAGGTAAATCTCCAGCGAGAGCAATATTTAAGCAACCACCCGACAACAAAATTAGCAAAATACTTTTGCATAAATTATTATGCCGAAGGATCATGTTGGATCCTCCATTTTGCTGATTTCAATCAACTCTTGTTTTATGCCAGAGCTATCAACACCGTAAATTTTAGAGGTTTTTGACAACTCATTTGCAGTCGACTTATCAATGGCAAACTTCACAGTACTATTCGATAACACATAGCCGAAAGCAGCTTTTCCTAAAGAAATATCATGACCAGTTTTTGATGTTTTAAGCGCAGAAAGACGAGCAAATTTCTGTCCATTATTTTTTAAATATAGCTCAGACTGGCCTTTGTCATTGTTGCGGACTGACCACTGTAAAACAGGTTTGGCTAAAGGATTTTTTGCATTCGCTTTTTGGCTCTCTTCAGTTAAGCCACTGCCTATACCTTTTCCATAGGCAAACAACGGAATTGAATAACGCATTTGGAAACTTACTTTAGAAGCATCTTGTTCATTTCCATCAGAAAGGCGAATCGGTAACTCATCTACAATCAAACGATATGACTGCTCTTTACCATCTGGCAAATTGGAACTTTTGGTTAAACGAAGCATATGCTTCTCGCCTGCTTTAATTTTAGCTACAGGTGGGCTTGGTATAATTTCTGATTGCTCGCTATAGTCATCTTTTAAACCATTTTGGCTCCATTTAAACACCCGAATTTGCACCATCGCATCGGTCTTGCCGGTATTTTGGAGCCAAACCGCGGTTGCTTTTTCATTGGCTTCTATTTTTGGATAAATTGACCAAATTAGAAAAGTTGCTTGTGCCATCACAGGTGTAACAAGTGATAATGTACTTGCAAATAAAAAAGATTTTAAAATGCCATTTTTAATAAATGCAGAATTGTTCATACAAATCACCATGTAATCATTATTGAAACAGTATCTTTATAAATTCCAGCCGCATGTGATTCATTATTATTTTCTAAATCAACGACACCATATATTTCAAAATTTGCTAGACGGTTTGTAGGTGTTGTAGCAGGCAATAAATATTTATTACCAATTACATATTCACTAGCCAAACTACTCGAATTATATAATTTATAAGGTAGATAATTAGAAGATGAGCTATTTCTCATTCGCCTTATATTATTTTGTAGATTTTCACCACCATCTATAGAAATACTTACAGGTAAACTTTCTGTACAGCGTATATTCCAAGAACTTTTACTATTTATAATACTAGCAACCACTTTATCTTTTGATAAAGCCGAGTATTGACCAAAATCAATCTTTTGTTCGATATTATCTATCGAACAACCATTTTCAATTTTAGCTTGAACTTTAAAACTCGAATTTAATTGAGGATCAGCTGCATATATAAGTTGACTCATAGATAGCAACAATATTGCCTTAAAATAAAAAAATTTCATTTTCTTAAAACTCAATTGTAATTGGTACTATATCTTTATATTCACCCTTAGATATACCACTACCATCATGTACAGCTTGACAAAAAATATCGATATTCTTTTTAGTATTCATATCATTAAGTATAAAAACATCATTTGCTCTAATGACTTGTTTATTTAAACCATAGAGCAAATTATAAGCGATAAAATCTTTACCATTACTTAATGCATGATAATAATTTTGTGAGAATGAAACAGGAACTTTACTATCATTATTTCCAGATCCAAATATTATTTTTACAGTTGAAATACCAGCACATTGTATTTGTAAGCCGGAATTTCCGTTATTTATTAAACTTGCTTCCAACACCCCATTAAAAGCAGTTGTAGCTTCTCCAAAATCTAAAGATCCAAAATTTAAATTTGCTGTATTATTTTCTACAATTTTATTATTGATAGAACAAGAAGGTAATAATTCAATTTGACTCGTTAATTTAGCTCCAATTTCACCCGCATTTAATGAAGTAATTAAAAAATATGAAAATATAAATACTGAACCGCGATTGAATATCATCTTCCCTCCATTTAAAACAGGTTCACTCGTCTCTGAGTAAACCTGTCACTCAATTAATTATTTCTTTTTATATTTAGAAATTTACAGTGACTAATAGAGTATCTTTATAATCACCTTGTGCTTTTGCTGTACCTGTATTTGGTGCAATTGCACCGAAAATTGGCACCGCTGTAGCTTGTCCACTCACTGTAGTGAACTGTTGTGGTTGGTTCACAACATAGAGGTTTGTACGTGCAGCATCACGGTAAACGTTATATGCAACTACATCAGCAGAAGCAGTATTTTTTAAAGTACGGTCTGTACGTTCACCACCATCAATTGCGACTGTAAAATCAACAGGATCTGTGCCGTCACAAGTTACAGAAATATTGCCACCTGTTGCAGCTGAAGCAACTTCAGCCGTTAATACGTTGTTCCAAGTACCGGAAGTTTTACCAAAATCTAAAGTACCAAACTTGTTCATATTTCCTTCAGTTTGACTACCACCTACAGTACAGCCTGTCGAGATATTTAATTTAACGTCAACCTGTCCAGTAACAGCTGCTTGAGTATTTACCGCATAACCAGCAACTATTAATGCTGCAAGAAGTGATTTCTGAATGTTTTTCATATTCATAACCTACATATATAATGATTAGATTTGTAGAACAAAATGAATCAAACTTGATAAATAAAATACGGCTAATTTGTTTTATATATAAAACAAACTATCTTTTACTATTGTGTGATTCTTTTCACAATTTAATAACAATTATTTAACTTGTATACATACATTACAAAAAGACTATGTTTACTTATTTAAAATTCTTTTTCTAAAGACCATTAAAAAACAAGATTAAATACCCACCCCTACTTTATAAAAATGACTAAAAATCAAAAAAAACAAATATCACTCTTTAAATAAAAATTAGTCAATATTTATTCAAATACAACCATTTATAGACTATGTAAAATTGAACACTATTTATTCTTATTTAAATAGGTCAAATGACCTATTTAAACTATTTCTAAAGAAAAGGAATTAAGTCGCTCGACCTATTTTTTAATTTTAGATTGGGTCGCCTGACCTAAATTATAAAAATATAGGTCATATGACCTATATTTAGTTTAATAGAATTTAAATATTTTATTTATATTTTTCTAATTTCATGGTTTAGAATGCCTTTTTTAAATAGTACTTACAGGCTGGATAATGATCAAAATTGATACCTTTGATACTATACAAATAAAGAAGTCCTTTACTACACTAAAAGGGCAAGAAAGAATAAAGCAAATCTTAAAAAATGCTGAAATAGTTTTTCTTACGAAAGGTTATTCTGGTTTTAGTATGAGAGGAGTTGCCACACAATCTAATATTAGTTTAAGTACCCTACAGCATTATTTTAAAAACAAAGATCTTTTATTAAAAGCTTTACTTAATAAATTAATTTGTGACTACATACAGCGGATTGAAATTTTAATTAATTTAAATGTGAATGAACCTCCTTTACATCGGTTTATGAATATTATCACCAATATAATGTATGAAATAGAACAACCGATCATTACTCATACATTTAAAGAGGTGTTTTCTATTTCAGACCATCTCCCCTATGTTTACGATTTTTTGTCAATGATACAAAAGTATAATTTCGAACTGATATATAAAATTATACTTCCCATTCATAGTGAAATATCTTCAGAAGAATATAAAGAAAGAGCTATTATTATAATTACCCAACTTAATGGATATTTAGTTCAACATTCAAATAAAAACACAGATGAATATTATAAAGAATTTCTAAGAAATATAATTTTAAAAAATATATCAAGATTAGTGAGTGAACCATAAATTTAGAAACATAGGAGCACTTCTCCTATGTTTTAATAAAAAACATAAATAGATTAGTCGTATTCTATACAATAATATTCTTAAAAAATAACAATCAAAAAATGATTAAAAAAACAAACCAAATTTCATTTTTATTGAAGAAAAATTTAAATCGAAACATAATAGTTACTATGATGAAAATAGAATTTTGAACTTTTAGAGAGTCTCAATGGGTAATGCTAAAGCATTAAAATTTATAAACTTTGTACTCGCTTTCTTATGGATTTATCAAGGCGTCGTTCCTAAAATCATTTTTATTAACTCTGATGAAATTTTTGTCTGGCAAATGATAGGACTTTCTTTTGATTATGCAAAACTTGCAGGTCGTGGCAGTGGTATAGCTGAAGTGATTTTTGGTTTATTATTTCTTTTTTCTCCTCACAAATATATTCATTATTTAAGTATTTTAGGATTATTGGATTTACTGCTGTTAATTGGTTTTTTAATACCCTCTACACTTATTTCACCTTATAACCCTATCGTAATGAATATTTCGATGATAAGTTTATCGATTATTTATCTGCTTTTATTAAAAGAGCAAACCGCTCATTTATGAAAAATTGCTCAATAGCTTTGAGTTTTAAAAATTTATAGAGATTTCAATGAGTTTATCTAACTGTGAAGCTGGTTGTGTAGTCATCACTGGAAGTACAAAGGGTATTGGTTTAGCACTTGCCCATGCTTTTTTAGATCTTGGTTGTTCCGTTGTAATAGCGGGACGAAATGTTGAGCATCTTAACCATGCCCTATCCTATTTAGAAACTCATTTCAATAAAGAGAAATTTATTGGTTTATGCTGCAATGTGACACAAATTGCTGATGTACAAACACTGTGGGATCGAGCAATTCAGCATTTTGGGCAAATCAATGTATGGATTAATAATGCAGGTAGCTGTCACCCTACAAAAGAGTTCATTGACCTTCAACCAGATGAATTGAAAACGACCATATCGACTAATATTTTAGGCACAATGCTCGGCTCGCAAGTGGCTCTAAAAGGCATGCTCAAACAAGGTTATGGCCAAATCTTTAACATGGAAGGTTGGGGAAGCAATGGCGAATGGAGTGCTGGAATGACTGCCTACGCGACAACTAAACGGGCGGTAAGTTATTTTAGTAAAGCGCTTTATAAAGAGACTAAGTCGACTCCTATCTTAACTGGTACTCTCAGCCCGGGTATGGTAGCAACCGACTTGTTAGTTTCATCTTGGACCCATGGCAATATACAAAACTGGAAAAAGATGAAACGCTTATTCTTCTTTGTAATTGACCCACCTGAAGTTGTTTGTGCGTATTTAGCAAAACAAATTATTCAAAATAAAAAAGCTAACCGTCGTATCGTATGGATAACACCTTGGAAACTTTTCCTTAGATTTTTACAACCTTACTACTGGCGCAGAAATCCTGTTAAAGGCACAGCCTTAGAGCATCTCTAGGTTAACTTAATATGATTAGCCATTTAACTTACTAAAGTAAGACGGTTTAATTGGTAAATGGAGGGAGTTCGTTGTTAGATACTTCCTCCTATAGAAAAGCTCAGTAAAAGTTCTTTTAAAGCCATTACTGAGCGTTATAACTAATCAGTTCCCTCATTTTCTGAGGCATTATCTTTATTTAGAATACGTCCTTCCCGCTTTGGTCGAATCAATGGTGCAGTTGGTCTTGGATGATAAGTATGGGTATATTGCATACCTACTCCTGCATTTACGTCATCTGCTGCGATTTCAGTCTCAAAGCGTTCATTATCAAGATCGCGTATTTCCTCGGTAATTCTTTCTACTTCGTCTTCATCTACACCAAGTTCTTGTAAAATCACTCCACCAAACTTAATCGCAGATTCAAACGTTTCACGGATCATAAAGTCTACTTTTTGTTTGACTAAATGCAGTGAATGCTCACGGTCATATGAACGGACTAATAATTTTGCCAAAGGAAATTCGTGAGTAACCAATTCAACAATTCGATTAGTCGTTTCCTTACTATCTACACACACCACAATCGCCTGTGCTGTTGCAGCACCGGAAGCATGTAAAATATCTAGGCGACAGCCATCCCCATAATAAATTTTAAAACCAAACTTTTCAGCGTTTCGAATCATGTCGGTATTATTATCAATAATGGTGACATCTACGCCTCTTGCCAACAGTAATTGACTGGTGACCTGCCCAAAGCGCCCGAAGCCAATCATTAAAACACTACCGCTTAGTCCATCAGCAATATTGATGTCTTCCAATGAAACCTTTGCTTTAGCTTGAGTAAATCGTTTAAAAATAATACCGACAATTGGAGTCAACACCATTGAAAGTACAACAATCGCAGTTAAGTTAGATTTGACAGTACTATCAATAACTTGGGCACTTAATGCAGCAGAGAAAAGTACAAACGCAAACTCTCCCCCTTGAGCCATCAGTAAAGCGCGATCTAATGCTTCTGTATGAGGACTTTTGGTTACTCGAGCGACAATATAAATCATGAGCGCCTTAACAAACATCAGGGCCACTACGCCACTTACAATGAGTTGCCAGTTTTGAGCAACCACTGATAAGTCCAGTGACATGCCAACACCAAGGAAAAAGAGACCCAGTAAAATTCCTCGGAATGGTTCAATATCGGCTTCAATTTGATGTCTAAACGTTGATTCAGATAAAAGTACACCCGCCAAGAAAGCTCCCATTGCCATAGTCAAACCACTGACTTGCATGAGCAACGCCGCACCCAACACAACCAGTAAAGCTGCGGCCGTCATGACTTCTCGCGCTTTAGCAGCAGCCAAGAGTCTAAATAACGGATTAAGTAACCAATAGCCTGCCGCAATGAGACCTGCAATTGCCAGTAAACCAATTCCAATGTTTTCCAGGCGTACAGATGTGCTTTCGACTACATGATTTGGTGCCATAAAAGCAACAATAGCCAGTAGTGGCACAATTAATAAATCTTCAAAAAGTAAGATGGCTACAATTTTTTGCCCACGTGGTTGAGTCAAGTCACCCCGATCGCCCAATAACTGCATCACAATTGCAGTCGAGGTTAATACAAACCCTGCCGCGCCAATAAAAGCGACTTGCCATGTGAAACCAAACAATAGCCCTACGCCAGTCAAAGCTAACGCACAAATAATGATCTGCAGCGTACCAAGACCAAAAATTTCACGTCTAAGGCTCCACAAATGTGATGGTTGCATTTCCAAACCAATCACAAAGAGGTACATCACTATTCCCAACTCGGCAATATGTAAAATTGCTGTGGAATCTTGAAAAAATGCAAAACCAAATGGGCCAATAATCAGTCCTGCGATTAAATAACCTAATACTGAACCCAAACCAATGCGTTTAAAAATAGGGACTGCAATGACAGCAGCTGCCAATAACACTACTGGAGCAACTAAGCTTATTGAATGTGCTTCTGAGCTCATACATTTCTCATTTTATTTATCTGCAATTTATTCTATGTGAAACTTGGTGTAAGGGCGATTACTAGTTTTGAGAAAAAGCATCCTAAAAATAAAATGGCTTAAATCATCGGGAAATAAAAATTGAGCCTATACAGGGAAAGAAATATTCATAAACAAACACCCATAAAAAAAGCCCTAACGGGCTTTTTTAAATTTAAGCAATAAATTTCAACATGAGCTGAATGACCGTCGCATTAATCAAGTCGACAAAGAATGCGCCACAAAGTGGAACAATCAAAAACGCCTTATGCGATGGACCATACATATTGGTAATGGCTTGCATATTTGCAACGGCAGTTGGTGTAGCCCCCATCCCGAAACCACAGTGACCTGCTGCTAATACTGCCGCATCGTAGTTTTTCCCCATGACGCGGAAAGTCACAAATGCAGCATATAAAGCCATGGTGAGTGTTTGAGCACCTAAAATAACTACAAGCGGGCCAGCTAGGTCGGCAAGTTGCCAAAGCTTTAATGAAAGCAATGCCATTGCTAAATAAAGTGATAAAGATGCATTACCAAACACATCAATCGCGCGGTCGAAAATATCAATTTTCAATACGCTTTCTAAAATATTTCTTAAGATTACACCGCCACCAAGTGCCCAAACGAAAGTTGGTAACTCAAACCATGTTCCCTTACTAAAGCCCGTCATAAATTCAGCAAACGCTAAACACGCTGCAAACATACCAAGTGTGGTAATTGCATTATCGGCAGTAATTAAACGAACTTGATGCGGGTTTTCAAACGGCGCGAGATCATCTGAATTTTGTTCAAGATGCGTATCGCGATGGTGAATTTCCGCATTAGTTTTTGGTTGAGCAAGACTATAACGGTTAATAAGTAATTTGGCTAAAGGGCCACCAATCACACCGCCAATAATCAAACCAAAAGTCGCACTCGCCATACCTAGGGCTAAAGCACCTTGAATGCCATGCTGACTTTCTAAGATTTCACCCCACGCACCTGCTGTACCATGACCACCAGTTAAAGTAATTGAACCTGCAATTAAACCAATAAGTGGGTCTAGACCCAATAATGTCGCAAGGCTCATACCAACAGCATTTTGCACAACAATAAATGAGGCTACACAAATTAAGAAGATGACTAAAGCACTACCACCTTCTTTAAGCTTCATAAAATTGGCACTTAAACCAATTGAAGCAAAGAACACGAGCATAAAGCTGGTTTGTAATTCACTACTAAAAACAATGCTGTACCCCCATAAACTGTGGACAAGCAAAGAAACTACCGCAGCAACCAAACCACCGGCTACAGGTTCAGGGATATTGTAACGTTTTAAAAAATCAATCCGATTAACAAGAAAGCGGCCCAACAATAAAACGATGACCGCCGAAATTAGTGTATAAAAACCATTAAAAACAAATTCCATATATACTACTTTCTAATTACATTTCTAATCGATTGTAAAATAATTATATTTTATTTTTTCATATGTAAAAAAAACACAAATAAACTTTACAAAATTACCCTAGCAATACATTTTTTACTATTCTTAAAAATAGCTTAAATTTTTAAATATTTTATACACAATTGTTCATAAATTCTTATTTAACTATTAATATCAAATACTTAAACAAAATAATTCAAAATTTAAAGATATTTAGGGTTTGATACCTTAAACAGAAAATCCTGTCTTTTAAGTCACTGAACTCATCTGCTATTCCCGTTAATATTCCTCGAAGACCAGCTCGTTATTTGCTCTGGGCAAAATATTTACAGGTTTTATATTCAATGAGTTTATTGCTTAAAGTTCGACAGAATGTTCCACAAGTGAAGTCGATTAAAACGTCACTTAAAAAGCGTGCTGGTCAGAAAATACCTCACATGCTGACCAATGCATCAGATCTGTTTTTTAGAGGCCCTCAAATTGCCTTGTCAGGAAAAACACCTTTTGATGTGATTTATAAGCATGAAATTATGAGTTTACGTCACTATAAAAATGAGGCTGAAGCTCCTATAGCTAAACACCGCGTACCGTTAGTCATCGTTCCACCATTAGCAGTCAACATGCTTATTTACGATTTGTTCCCTACACGCAGCCTTATACGTTACTTTTTAGCTCAAGGTTTTGATGTCTATTTAATCGACTGGGGTGTACCAACCCGACATCAGGCAAAATACAATTTTGGCACCTATATAAAAGTCTTTATGCCTGAAATGTTAAAACAGGTTCGTATATATAGTGGACAACAACAGCTCTCTTTACATGGCTGGAGTTTAGGTGGTGCTCTTTCACTCTGCTATACCGCGTTATTTAAAGATAAAGATATTAAAAATTTGATTATTCTTGCTTCACCTATCGACACCCATAAAGCGGGTTATATGGGTAAACTTTATGGAAGCTTGACCAAACCTGCACAGTGGGTTCGTAAGCACACCCCTTTTCGTATTCGCCAACATGTACCAAGTGAAGTGTTTCATATTCATGGTTGGCAAAACACACTCGGTTTTAAATTAACGGACCCAATTGGCAATTTAAAAACCTATTGGCAGCTTTTAAAAAATCTTGATAACCGAGAATTTATTGTTGACCACGCCACCTCTAGTTCATTTATAGACAATATGCTGGCTTATCCAGGCGGCGTTATGCGTGATATTATTTTACGTTTCTGGATTGATAATGAGCTATCAACAGGTGTCGTTAAGTTTGGCGAACTTACAGCTCATCTAAAAGATATTGATTGTTCAGTGTTAGCCGTGGGTGGCGATACAGACATTATTGTGACCGCCGATGCCGTTAAACCCCTTATGACCTTAATTGGTAGTAAAGATAAAACATTCAAAACCGTACCAGGCGGCCATATGGGGGTGGTTTCAGGTAGCCAAGCTCCTAGTTTTGTTTGGCCTGAAATAAGTAATTGGTTAGCGACCCGTTCAGACTAATACTTTTAAAAGCACGAAAGCCAGCGTAGCCAGTTCTACGCTGCTTAAAATTCAAACTATGCAAAAGCTTTTTATTTGATTAATCCATATGCATGTAATTGCTTATCACACGTTATAAGTACGATTTTATAAAACACAAAGATAATAAAAAATTGCCACTTTATAGTTAACCAATATATTAATTTAGTCATAAAAACATAAATTTTATTTATCACAAAACCATTTTTAAAATAAAAAATTTTATCAAACGTTAAATTTTTATTAAAACATATCCATTTTATTTAAATAATATTTTTGACTTTTAAGATTATCTACCTAAAGTCGATGTTACTTTTTGTTATTTGTGTAAAGCTCAACTCAACAGGGATTTTACTCAAATATTTGAAATAAAATAATTTTAATTTATTATTCATTGTAAAATATGTATATTATTTGAACAATTGTAGGCAATATCTCACAATCATGTAAGCCAAAGCTTACAACACAAATGATTGTTTTTTCTATAATTAATTTCAGTACATATAAGCACTCTTTACTATTAAATAGAAAGCTGAATATTAATAAAGAGATCTGGAGAAAATGATAAAGTCATCTTTATTAATATAAAAACTCTTAATAATAGAAAAAGAATCTCAAAAAATTAATATGTACTATCTTTCCTCTGGAAACAGAGGAAAGATACCTTTTTATAATCTTCAGATAGGGTATAGAAAATGTTTATCGCAAAAAATATATTTGTATATTTACTATCAATGTTAGCTCTATGCTTAATGATTATTTTTTTTAATTACCTAGGAATGAATGAGACGACTAATCTCTTAATTTCTTCGGCACTCTTTGGAATATTTATTACGTGGTACTATAAAGGTAGTGGACTATGTATTGCTCTTTTTAGTTTTTTTTACTGGGCAATGTTCGTGATTAGTCAAAGTTTAGAAGTGATATGGATGCTTTCGGTTTCACTGATTGTATATTTAGTGATGACTAAAATTGTACCTAAACTCAAGCACATCCATATCGGTATAACGTCAAATAGTTAGAATGGATTTACTCCCCGATTAACCATTCCAACTTTCTTAACCGTATCAACTTTAGTTTGCTCTGCAATTAATAGTTCATTTAAGAAAAATTTGAGATTTTGCTGATTAAGCAAAATTGGGTTAAAAGTACTTTCTCCCATCTTGAGAAAGAAAGCCTCGATATTTGTATTGCGTTGCACATATTTCATTGACCAACGTTGAAAAGAGTTTTCTTCAATGGAATATGTGCATAACCATTTAACATTGTGGTGCCTTTGATCTTTTTGAATTTTCTCAAATAATCTTTCTACTACCTCTTTTTCGCCTTCTAAACATTGAAAAAATGCATTATCGGCATAATAAAGTACTCCACAAATCTCGTTCAAATCATTGAAATCACGAGCTTCTGTTAGGATATCACGCAAATCTTGTAGCAAATCTTCATTATTTTCATTTCGTTGGCTGGCATAACACAGTCGAACGTTCATAAGACTTCCGTGAAATATAAAATTTCATTATTAATGGAATTTTCAACTTAACACACCTTTAACAGAAATACTTTACATTTCATTATTATAAAAAATCGTAACCTTACCGAATTTCAATAAAAAAGCCCGAAACTAGTTCGGGCCATGGTATTTATAACCACATTATTTAACACGTTCAATTTGTAAAACTTCAATTTCGGTGGGCTTAATACGATGTGTGTCAACTTCACCTACAATACGTACTTTATCTCCCACTTTTAATTGCCAACCGTTTGCTAAGTCATCATCAACATCAATCACGATGGAACCCGTTTTGTCTTTAAGCTCATAATGGTCGCCAGCAATATGCTTTACGATAGTTCCAGTGAGGGTTACACCTGTTTCATCAGCTAATGTTTTTGCTTTTGAAACAGTGACTACATTTTTTGCGGCTTGATTGAGTATAGCCGGATCAGTTCTTGCAAAGGTTGCACTGCTAACGAATAAAACCAGACTGTTAATTGTGGTTAACACTATTTTTTTCATTAAAATTTCTCCTATTCTTTTATTCATAGTTATCTAACAATTTCTTAAAAATGTGAGTTTTAGCTTTTGTGATTTTTTGTGTCATCATGTCAGATGTACAATATTAGACCTCTTGCGAAAGTAAAAACCACCTCAATCTAAATTTCATGAGATATCAGAAATTAAATCGTTTTTCAGATTCTGAATTCCAGCGCTTGGTTGGTGTACCTCGACCAGTTTTTAGTGAAATGATCGAAGTTTTAAAAGAAGTAGAATCACTTAAAAAGAAATCTGGGCGTCCTCATACTTTAGCTATAGAGGATCAATTATTATTAACACTCAATTACTTACGGAATTACAGCACTCAATTGGAGTTGGCTGCAAATTACCATATCGCTGAAAGTAATGTGAATCGAACCATTAAAAAGGTTGAAGATGCATTGATGAAATCAAGACGGTTTACTCTGCCAAAACGAAGCATTACCACAGCAGACGAACAGTTTAACTGGGTCATTATTGATGCGACAGAATGTTCAATAGAACGTCCGAAAAAAAAATCAGAGTAAGTTCTACAGTGGTAAAAAGAAGAAACATACGCTAAAAGCACAAGTGATCTATCATCCGAACAGCAAACAAATCATAGGGCTAGATATATCGAATGGCAGTCAGCATGACATTAAATTGGCAAGAAGAACGGTTAAAAAATTCAAACATTGTAAATATGTTATGACCGATTTAGGGTACTACGGATTAGAGCAAGATGGCTTTAAATTATTGATGCCAATAAAGAAAAAGAAGAATTTACCCTTATTTGATGTTGAGAAAAAGTACAATAAAATGATTGGAAAAATACGAGTTGTGATCGAACATATTAATAGTCAATTGAAAACATTTAGAATATTAAGTGAACGCTATCGAAATAGACGGAAAAGATTCGGTTTACGCATTAACTTAATCGCTGCACTGGTAAATCGGATGAACTTGCAATAACGACTTTCGCAAGAGGTCTATTATTGTTGGAGAAGCTTTTAGACTGGCTCTTTTTTTAATCATTAAAATAAAAAAAACCACATCGGGTGATGTGGCAAAAAGATGTAGCTTACTGAACCAAAAAAATAACGTATAACAGAGGATATAAGTCTAGAATAGATATTAATTATTAAAATAAACTTAAGAAAAAAATATTAATTAAAGATTTTCTAAAAATTTAGATAAACCTTCTGGTGCCCTTCCTTCTAATCGACTACTGGTGGTTACTCGAACTAAATTGCTCCATGTAATATTACAACACTGTCTTATCAATTTATTAATGAGGGAAACATCTTCATGACAAGGAACTGGTTCAAAACCACCAACTTGCATATAAACAGCAGCACTAAAACTTAAATTTGCACCATGAATATGATGATGATCCATACAGTCTTGATAATGTGACAAATACTTTTTTTGTTTTATAACAGATAACCGGCTCAAGTCATCTAAAGTCACAATACCGCAAATTGCATCTGTAGGCTGATGCAAAATTTGGCAACGCAACCAGTCGGGACTGACGATACTATCGGCATCGGTACAGGCAAGCCAAGTTGCTCCATTTTGAATAACTTGACGAATACCTAAGTCTCGGGCCTTTCCAACACACGCATAATTACATTCAATCCAGCTTACTCCATAACTTTGTACAATTGAGCGCGACTGGTCTGTACAGCTATCAAGCACAACCATGACCTCAACCTGTTCATCCGGTACTTTTTCTATCGCATCTTGAATTGACTGCAAACAGGCTGGCAAATGCTGTTCTTCATTATGCGCTGGAATCACAACACCTATTTTCATCGTAATTGTTCCCGCTGAGCTATTGACGAAGAATTAACAGTCCAAATATCAACCATAAAGTCCGGATCATTTAGACTTAAATAGTGATGAAATGGAAAATATTGCTGAAAGCTTTGGTGTACTTGCTTGGCATTCAATTCAAAATCCTGAATATCATGTCGCCAATGGCAACACAAAATTTCCCCTTCCGGGTTTAAGGCCTGCTTTAATTTTTCAATAAACTCATCTAACTCATCGCATGTGAGGTAATACGCCACTTCGCTAATCACAATTAGGTCAAATTTTTGTTCATAAAAATCTTCAGGTATTTTTCTATTTTCAACAGTCACATGTTCAAATGCTTCTAACCTTTGGGATGCGAGTTGAACGGCCTGCTCAGAGACATCTATACACAATAGACTCGCAGCACGCTGAGCTAAATAAACGCTTAAATGCCCATTTGAACAGCCAATTTCTAAAACTTTTTCATAATGAGGTCGTGTTAATAATGCAAGGCAGATTTGTCTTTTACGGGCTTCGTACCAGTGATAATCATAGCCCCATGGATCATTATTACTACGATACAACTCCTCAAAATACATACGAGAATGAGTCACTCAGATATACCTCATAAGGCATTAAAAGACGGCTAATGGCACTAGAAGACAAAACGGCGGAATTGCCTGTACTTTCATCGGCTTCAATTTGTGTTTTAAATTGCATAACTGCTTGAACTTTTTTATTTAATTGGTTTTCAGTTAAGGCATAAGCTTGTGCTTTGGACCAATCAATACGTGGGTCTAAAGGCTCTGCCCAATGCCATGCCCAAATCAGTACATGCACACATACTAATTGATGCACTTTTGCAAAGGCCTGCACTGTTTTCCCGACGGCCTCATGATCTGGATGCCCATCAAATGCATAACTACAAATTAAAATATCTTCAGGTTGAACGATTTGGCTGAGCGCTTGATTTAATAGATGAGTCTGTGAGTGAATCTGACCATCCGTAAGGTTTAAAGCAATTCGTTCAGAATGATCTGAGACACCTAAACTATTCAAAGCAGCAAAAGTCTCTTGCGGACGTAATTCGTTTAATTGGTCTGGGCTGTATTTTGTTGAATGGGGATGGCTTTGCGTGCCATTACTGACCGCTACAATAACAAGATGACAATTTTCTTTGACTAGCTGCTGCATTAAACCACCACAGCCAAGCACTTCGTCATCAGGATGCGGAGCGACAATCACCACTCTTTTCGAACGCAACAATTGTAAATTCAGTCCATCTAAAGGATGCGTTTTAAATGCCTCTAGCCACTTAAACTTCGGTGTTCCTTCACCTGAAATTACACGATCTTCGACTAAGGGATGAGTTAAAGTTCCCATAAGCTTTTCTCCGGCAAACAGAGCTCTGCAATAGACTCATAATCAAAAGCCGCATGGCTCTGACGAATAAAGACAGGCAAATCAGCAATGAGCTGTGAAAATATAGCTTCTTCACAATAAGGACGTGCGCCTAAAGCTTTACCAACAAGTTGAATAACACTCTGGCAGCATTGTTCTGTTTGAGCACGCAATATACGGATTTCTCGCTCATGACTGAGCATAGGCTCTTCATCAATAAGCTTGGCAATATATTGAAAATACTGTTTTGTTACAGAAAGCTGTTGAGCTAATTCCCCTAAATACATTTTTTTAAATGCGTTTGGGCTGAGTTTGCAACTTTCATGTAGGAAGCTAACTAAACGTACCGCTGCACCATACCAACAAGCGGCAACACCAGCCGCACCATGCCAAAATCCGGGACGCTCCAAATAGCGATTTGGCTGACCTATAACCGTAACGGGAGTATTGTCAAAATGTACTTGGGCTGTTTGAGTGCCTTGCATACCAACGGCTTGCCAATGATTTAGGTCAACATGAACCGAAGAATCACTTAATTCAACAATACAAAGCTGTGCTTGGCCTTGCTTGTCCTTATAGCTTATTAAAGCCTTGTGAATAAACTCAGCGCCAGAACACCAAGTTTTGATACCGCTACAATGATTGTTCTCGACTTGTAGAGGTGCAGGCCCGCCCTCTGCTGCCCATACCGCCCACGTTTGCTCATCTATTTCAGCTTGATAACCCAGTTCTTTTAAAATACTTAAAGCATCACAATGTGACTCAAATAATTTAGCTAGACTTAAGTCACTCCCTGCAATTTGAGCGAACATTTGCCACCTTTGGTAGATTTGACCTGATGCTGGATAAGGTAAATTTTTAGCTAAACTTACTAATTCTTGAAGCAAGTCTTGGCGTAGCTGACTTTTGTTTTCAGCTTCAGCATGTTCGAATTCATTCAACATACTCAAGATTTTCATATTTATAGATATTTTAATATTCATTACAAATAATTATTCAAAAGTATTAACTTAAACATATCGAAATAATTCTGTTTAATTAAAGATATAAAATGTAATAAAAAGATATTTTCTATAACTTTATTAAATGAATATTTCGTTTTATTTCATTGTTATTTAACTATATCGCTTAAGTGAAAATATAAAATAATCATGTAAGGTTTATTAAAAAATAAAGATTTCTCCGATTTTATCCAGTAATTTAGTTTCTACGATTTTTCTATTTCCAAAGAAGAGGTCAAAAATGAGTACTTTAAATATTAATGATATTAAAAAACATGCAGACGTTATTGCTTCTTGTGGTACCAAAGTAGGAACTGTTGATCACCTTGAAGGTGAAAATCAGTTAAAACTTACTAAAGACGAAAATGATCAACATCACCTTATTCCGATTTCTTGGATTGGTGAAGTAAAAGACGATCAAGTCATCTTAAATAAAAACTCTCAAGAAGTTAAAGAAAATTGGCAAGCCATTTAAATTTCTTTGCACAGTTAGTTTATAACTGTGCATCTTATTTAAAAATATAAACAACAATTAAAATAAAATAACGATAATGAAAAAAGTAAAAAGCTCCTTTTTATTAAGGAGCTTTTTATTTCTATCATAAAAATTTTAATTCAATATTTTTATAAATTACTCTGATTCATTGCAACCGAACGGGTTGCTTTACGCTTTCGGGTTACAAATAAACCGCACACCACCACACCTAACGTTACCCCTAAAGATAGAGTCGTTTCATAACTATAGGCTGGTGAGAAGAACATATAAGCCAATACACTTAAAATAATGATAATCACAAACCAAGTCAGCCATGGAAACAACCACATTTTAAAGGGAATTTCTGCTCCAGCTGCTTCTAACTTATGTCTTAAACGTAACTGTGAAAACGCAATAACCAAGTACACCAGCAAAGCAATCGAACCTGTGCTTGAAAGCAATAGGCCAAACACTTTTCCTGGAAATACATAGTTAATGACACAGCACACTAAACCAATAAAAGTTGAGGAGAACACCGCAATTGCCGGTACCCCCGCATAATTCACTTTAGTGACTGCCTGCGGTGCTTCATTGCGTGTTCCTAAACGGAATAACATACGAGAAGATGTATAAATTGCGGCATTCATACAGCTTGCCACGGCGATAAACACAACCGTATCAATAATAAGTTTAGTACCTGGTACATTTAAGCTCATTAAAACGTATTGGAATGTCCCGTACTTTTGTAAGTCTGGTGAACGCCAATCGACAAGTGAAACGGCAATAAACATCGAAACCACAAAGAAAAGAATAATACGGTACAGCACCAAATTGGTGGCACGTCTAATTTTCTGTTTAGGGTTGGATGACTCTGCCGCGGCAATCGAGACAATTTCTACCCCAAAAAATGAAAACGCCGTAATTAAAATGGCAGATAAAATACCTCCCATACCATGCGGCATAAAGCCAGCATTGTTATATAAATTGGCAACACCGCTAACATTTTTTGCTAAAGGCCAAATACCCGAAATTGCCAAAATACCAATTATGATAAATCCAATAATGGCGACTACTTTGACTAAAGAAAACCAGAACTCAAACTCACCAAAACTTTTGGTACTAAAAAAGTTGGCCAAGCTTAGGAACACAATAAAGCAAAATGCATAGATAGAAACCGATACGCTCGGAAACCACGAATGTAAAATTTCTGCGCCAGCAATCGCTTCTACCGGAATCGCAAGCACCCAAAACCACCAATATAACCAACCAATAGTGAAGCCTGCCCACGGGCCAATCGCTTTACGGGCATAGGTAGAAAATGAACCGGTGTCCGGCTCTAAAACGGCCATTTCACCCAACATTCGCATGACCAGAAAGACCATAATACTGGTAGTGAGATATGCAAGAATGACCGCTGGGCCTGCTTTGGCAATTGCAGAAGATGAACCGACAAATAAACCTGCACCAATAACACCACCAATACTAATCATTGTGATATGGCGATTTGAAAGTCCTTCGCCTAATTTTTTTGTTCTATCATTATTCATATTTCATTCCTTAAAAATATATCCATAAAACAATCTATTACATGTTTAAAAATCCTTAGCTAATGAAAAAGGGAAAACCTGATGTTTTCCCTTTGTTGCAGACATTAATTTAAAGTTGGCATTGAGAACTGTTTTGCTTCACGGACTTGAGCAGATGGCCAGCGCTGTGTAATGGTTTTACGGCGTGTGTAAAAACGGACACCATCTGGACCATACGCATGTAAATCACCAAACAGTGAACGCTTCCAGCCACCAAAGCTATGGTAAGCCACAGGTACTGGTAAAGGCACATTAATACCGACCATACCAACTTGAATATGACTGCTAAAATAGCGTGCAGCTTCCCCATCACGGGTATAAATACAAGTACCGTTACCATACTCATGGTCATTAATCAGTTGCATCGCTTCTTGCATGCTATTCACACGCATAACTTGCAACACAGGACCAAAAATTTCTTGCTGGTAGCTGGTCATGTTTGGTGTGACTTGATCAATTAAAGTTGGTCCAACGAAGAAACCTTTTTCATAGCCTGCCGGTTTTGCATCACGGCCATCTACCACAATTTTCGCGCCTTGCTGTTCTGCACTTTGAATATAAGCCTGCACTTTATCTTTATGTGCTTGGGTAATCAGTGGGCCAAAGTCGTTGTTTGCATCTGCATAGTGGCCGAACTTCAATTTTTTCATTTCTTGAGTCAGCTTATCAATCACGACATCGGCAACTTCATCGCCAATAGCAACCGCAACCGAAAGTGCCATACAACGCTCACCAGAAGAGCCAAAAGCTGCACCTAACAATGAAGTTACCACGTTATCAATATCGGCATCAGGCATAATAATCGCGTGGTTTTTTGCGCCGCCTAATGCTTGGCAACGTTTACCCGTTGAAGTCGCTGTACGGTAAATATATTCAGCAATTGGGGTTGAACCCACAAAGCTGACAGCTTGAATACGAGGATGATGCAATAAAGCATCTACCGCTTCTTTGTCACCATTGACCACATTAAACACGCCATCAGGTAAACCGGCCTGTTTTAAAAGTTCAGCAAGGTATAAAACCACAGAAGGTGCTTTTTCAGAAGGTTTTAAAATAAAGCAGTTACCGCAAACCAGTGCCATTGGGAACATCCATAAAGCAACCATGGCCGGGAAGTTAAACGGTGTGATACCAGCAACAACACCTAGCGGTTGGAACTCGCTCCATGAGTCGATATCTGGACCAACATTTTTTGAAAACTCCCCTTTTAAAAGCTCTGGTGCGCCGCAAACATATTCAACGTTTTCAATACCGCGTTGCAATTCGCCTTGAGCATCATGAGAAATTTTGCCGTGCTCTTGCCCAATCAAAGCGCAAATCTTTTCGGCATTTTGCTCTAATAATTGTTTGAACTTGAACATGACACGTGCACGTTTAATAACTGGTGTATCACGCCATGCAGGAAATGCTTGCTCGGCGACCTGAACTGCTTCATTTACCGTTTGAGCATCTGCAATTTCGACTTCTTTACTAATTTCACCCGTCGCAGGATTGTAAACTGGCTGTTTTCTTGCCGTTTTAGATACAATTCGTCCTTGAATGAAATGCCCTAGCACTTTTTTGGCTTGTTCACTATGCGTACTATTTTCAGTTGAAACTTCGTCATAGCTAAAATCTTCTAGGCCATTTGTCATTGTTGTTACTCCTTACTACAATTAGTTTTCAGATCAAACTGCTTTTTCATTTGGTTTTTAAAGAGCATCCAGAGACACTACCGATGCTCATAAATATCTATAAGGCTTATTTCACTTGATAAAGTGCATCGCCCACGGCATTCAATAAGCGGTCAATATCTGCTTCTGTGCTGTTGAACATTGGACCGAACTGAAGCGTGTCACCTCCAAAGCGGACATAGAAACCTTCTTTCCAGAGTTTCATACCGAGTTCAAAGCCTCGAATGGTGGCATCGCCATCACGCGGAGCTAACTGCAACGCACCAATCAAGCCACAGTTGCGAATATCTAAAATGTGCGGTGCGCCTTTTAAACCATGCAGCATTTTTTCAAAACTTGGTGCCAACGCCGCCGATTGAGCTAACAAGTTTTTCTTTTCTAAAACTTCAAGCGCAGCTAAAGCGGCAGCGCAAGCAACCGGATGTGCCGAATAGGTATAGCCGTGGGTAAATTCAATGGCGTGTTCTGGTAAGTCTTGCTGCATAAACGCAGAGTAAATTTCATGGCTTGCCACCACACCACCTAAAGGAATGGCACCATTGGTGACTTGTTTCGCAAAGTTCAAAATATCTGGCGTAACTCCGAAATATTCCGCCGCAGTCCATGTTCCTAAACGCCCAAAACCTGTAATCACCTCATCAAAAATTAACAAGATGTCATGCTCATCACAGATTTCTCGTAAACGTTGTAAATAACCCGTTGGCGGCACAATACAACCCGCAGAACCGGAAATAGGCTCCACAATGACGGCTGCAATATTTGAAGCATCATGTAGCTCAATTAATTTAAGCATTTCATTGGCAAGTTCTACCCCGCCTGTTTCTGCACAGCCTTTGGTAAAAGTTAAATTTGGCTGTAAGGTATGCGGTAAATGGTCTACATCCATAAGCTGACCAAACATTTTACGGTTGCCGCCAATTCCACCTAAGCTTGTCCCCGCAACGTTTACGCCATGGTAGCCACGGGCACGACCAATCAATTTGGTTTTGCTTGGTTTGCCTTTAATACGCCAATAAGCACGTGCCATTTTGATCGACGTATCTGCCGACTCTGACCCTGAGTTGGTAAAGAAAACGTGTTGTAGTTTTTCAGGCATATGCTGAACAATTTTATCTGCCAGCTTAAAAGAAAGCGGATGACCAAACTGAAAAGCTGGTGAGTAGTCGAGCTGACCTAATTGGGCGCTTACCGCTTGTTGAATTTCAGGCAAGGTATGGCCTGCACCACAAGTCCATAAGCCTGAAAGTGAATCGAATATTTCACGGCCAGAATCATCAATCAGGTATGACCCTTTTGCGCCGACAATCATACGTGGGTCTTTAGCAAAGTTTCGATTTGCAGAGAAAGGCATCCAGTGTGCCTGATAATTTATATGCATATTATTATTGGTTTGAACCGCATCTAAAGTATGTTCAGAGTCGCTGAATTTATCCGTATCAAACATAACCATTCCTGTTTATTTTCAAATTATGGTTTGAGTGTACATAGCGAGATAAGTTTGATAAATTCAAATTATCTTGAGTTTAGATTTAAAAAAACAAAACTAAATGAAACCTAAAAAATTAAATCAAGTCACTGATTTTGATATAAAACTTCTCAAAATATTTAAAACGGTTTGCGACTGCCATAGCTTTACATCTGCCGAAAGTATTTTGGGTATTAGCCGCTCTGCAATTAGTTTGCATATGAGTGATTTAGAAAATCGTTTAGGCATTCGGCTATGCCAACGTGGCCGTGCCGGATTTGCCCTCACCGATGAAGGGCGGGAAATTTTAGAATATATTGAAGTACTCACAGCAGCGATTGAAGACTTCCGCTCTAAAGTCAACCAAATGCATAACCGCCTTAAGGGGGAGTTTAATATCGGCATTATTAACAACCTTGTGACTATGCCTAGAGGCTATATTACCAACACCTTGACTCAACTTGCCGAAGAGCATGCCGAAGTTATTATTAATATTAGTATGAGCACCCTTTCAGATATTGAGTGCCGTGTACTTGATAACCGATTGCATGCAGGTGTTATTCCCCTTGTGACGCCTTTGTCTGGTTTAGACTATTTCGACTTATATAGTGAAAGTTCATTTTTATACTGCGGCAAAAATCATCCTTTATTTAACCACTGTAGCAATATTAATTTAAATGAATTAAAAAAATGGCAAGCCATTCTTCCTAATTATGCTATTACCTCAGAAGCCGCAAAGTTACATCAGCTTTTAGACTGTAAAGCGACAGCAAGTGACCGTGAAGGTATTGCCTTTCTGATTTTAACTGGCAAATTTTTAGGTTTTTTACCCGACCATTATGCAAAAAAATGGGTTGAAGATGGTGTGATGCAACCTGTTTTAAAAAACAAAATGCACTACAGCACCCCTATATGTTTAATTACTCATAAGGGTAAGAACCACAATAATATTTTAAAAACATTTGTAGATATGCTTGAGAAAAGAATCAGCAGTAGTTAAAAATATTTATATATAGATGTAAGAATATAGATTATTTATAAATAACAAGCCTTTTTATTTATAAAAACTTCACAATAAAAATTTACAAAATTAAAGCTCCATAGGGGCTTTTTAGGTAAAAATGACTATGCAGTATATTTAAATATATTTAATATTTAATAAATATCACTTAACGATCTGTTTTTAATAAATAAAAAATATATAATCACGCCCGCAAAGTAAACATAAATACTTAAGGTTTATTCATGAAAAAAATTTCAACTTTAGCAGTTTCTATTTCATTTATTATGTTAACGGGGTGCGGTGGAGGCAGTTCAAGCTCTAATAATACTGAAAATGTATCATCACAAGCTCAGGAACAATCTACTCAAAATGTAAATAGTCTAAAATGTGATAGAGGTATTCTCTTAAATTCTACGCTTTCAACTAATACAATTTTTGATGAAACGCTATATTCTTTAAATTATAGATTTAAGGAAATTTCTTCAGGAAATCCTCCAACTTCAATTCCACAACTTTATGCATATGAAATTAAAAGAAATGATCAAATGTTATATGCTTATCCAAAAGCACTTTACAATATAACTGCTGATGAAATTGAAAGTAGTTTGGCTGAAGATATCGTCCAAAGTTATGACCTTAACTCTTTCGGTCTTTTCACTAAAAAGACATACCAAAAGCAGAATAATGGTTGGCCTTTAGGTTATGTCGTTGCATCACAAGGTTCACAAATTACAACTGCTCAATTTAATGATACTTGTAGTTTAAATTCATATAACATTAGTTACGACTACGAAAAAATAGATGTTTCAGGTAAAAAAATATCTGACATTTTCCCATCTAATATTTTAACAAGTCGACCAGAAAATATAGACTACTTATATATGAGTAATCACTTTGCTGGAACACTTAAAAATAATCAAACAGCTTTTACGAGCTTATTAAATAGTAATGAAACCTTCCCAAGTGGCTCATATATTTATGTACCGAAGTCTGTTGTTTATAACAATACCGAATTTTATTTCTTTGATAGCGATAGTACTAATTTCAAAACTGTAGTTGAATGGCAACAAGCTCTTTATCCAAAAGCTAAATATAAATTTGATACTGTGGCTGGCTACAATGTAACTTACTCTGTAGACAGTGCAGGTAATCAAATTTATTCGGGTGGTAAAGACCCTGCCATTGAAATGAATGGCAAAATTTACGATGGTGAATGGCAAGTTAAAGGTAATGTTGTTTCTGAAACATACGGTGAACCAGCAATTATGTCGACCACTAATTATCAAACAAAAGGAAAATTTGCTTTATACAATAAAGCGAGTTATGACTTTCTTGCTGCCCAAATCCAAACTTACTATAAGTAAAATTTAAAACCTGTATATCCCAAAGTACTTAGCCAATGTACTTTGGGATATTTATCTAAACCAGCCCTACCCTTAATAAAAAGTAATCTAATGCCTTATTTCCTTCATACGTATCGTTCTTATCTAAATACTGAATAATTGCACCCTCAATCATATACAAAAAGAGTTTCGCTTCATTAAATGTTGCATCGGCCTTAAGTGTTCTAAGTACGCTATAGATTTCATTGGTCAGCCATGTTCTGTACCTTACTGCGGTTTGGTAAGCATTTGGATAGCTATTTTTAGTTTCAAAAATAGCCTTAAATAATAAGTAATATGGTCCCTCTAAGTCGGTATGTAGAACATACAGTTTCTTGAGTTTATCTATGACATTTGTATCATGTTCATACTCCACCAGTGCAACCACTTGGTCTTGGAGCCGTTCTTTTTGTACGAGTAGACAAATATCAATGAAGCGCTCTTTTGAGTGAAAATAATTATAAAACGTCATTTTGTTCACTTCAGTTTCTTTCACAATTTTGTCGACGCCCACAGTGTGAAACCCACCATGGTGAAACAGATTTATTCCTTTTTTTACAACTTCTAAAGCACGTGTTGGGAGAATTAAATTTGGCATAGTTTTACCGTTATAAAATAAATTTTTGTTGTATATAAATGAGTTAAAAAAATCTGTGCCCTTTCTGGGAGAAAAAAAGGCGCAGCAAAACCCATAAAGACTGTGCTTGGCACATCTCGAGTTTTATAGTTGCTAAGTTTTTGGTCGTGACGATTTAAAGCTTGATAAACCTAATGGCGATCAAACTTGTTAACAAACTAAGTTGTGTTGTTATAGCTTTTGGCAAAGGCTGCCAAGAAATAATGGATGTGCAAAGCCGACTCCTTTTTATTGGGAGTTCTGCCAGACATTAAAATTATGGTGGCAGAACGAAAAGGGGTTAGCAGACTGGTCAAACGTGGCCAGCACACCCGAAGGTGTCCCCCTCCCGTTCCGCCGCAGAGGGGGCACGAGGGCTCAACACTAAAAGTATGAAACTTTTAATGTACGTTTGATGCGGTCTGCTAAAACCGACTGGCAATGTAGGCCAGCACGCAAAGAATAATAGTCACTCTATTTATCGTCAAGCACAAAAAGTGACAACTGTTTTAAAATAAAACAGACAAAGTATTTGATAAATCAGTGGGTTTTTAAGATGTACTACAAAATCTACGGGTAAAAAACAGATGTTGTTATTTCTATAGTTTTTTAAAAAATAATTGAGTTCAGCAATAAGAAAGATTGGGCTAATTCTTATAGTTCCTAATCAGAATAGATGAGAAAAATAAGCCTCTTACTCTCAGTTGGCTTGAGGCTTGGTAAATTCATCTCAATAGCACCTGTTTAAAGATGCTACACAAAATAATTAATGGTTCTTTTTAGAGAATTTATGACCTTTAGGAAGTGGAGCATCACATGGTTGATCCGTCTTTACATCGACCATTTTCACTGGCCCATCATTGTAGACCGTTACTTTACAGCCTTTTACAACATATTCCTGTTCAATACCACCGTACCTTTCATCATCAGAAACGGGAGCTACAGAAGTTACACCATAACAAGCTCCATCAGCATCACATTCAACCTCTACTCCACTAACATCAGCTCCACCCGCTTCTGCCACTTCTGCTCCAGCAGCTTCCATTGCGTCAACCTCTTCAACCTGTGTCTTTGCTGCATATGTATTTGAAAGACTCATCATTAGAAAAACTGCAAGAAAGAACTTACTACTGCGATTTATTGAATTCATGTTTTATCCATAGCTATTGATTTGAAATTGGTGCATTCTGGGAAGGAAAAGCTTCAATTTTCCTATTTTTCAAAAATATTAAAAAAATTTTAGAAGTCATACAATGTCATATAATTAGATTAATTTGGCAGCATTTTTTAAGCTATCTTAAATTTGATAGATAACTTCATACTGACCAGTTAACTCTTCTCTTAAAAGATCGAATAATTCACTTCCTAATAGTTTGAATTCCCTTTCATCCTGAATCGATTTAAAGGTAGAATTTTCTCTAATTATATAAAACGCCGATCTAGTATTGATAGGTTTCTTTAATCTAATTAAATTATTATATAACTACTGCCTCACACTCTTTTGTATTAGATTCCAAATACTTTTTCCATTGAATCAATACTTTTAAAAATAATTCAGTAGAGATTTCTCCACGATAATTTTTAGTTTTGTTAGTACGAAGTTTAAATGTCGTAATTTCCTTTGTAAATTTCACACTTCCCCCCATATCACCGTAAGGAGAAAAAATAATTTCTTTTCTTTGATTTCTCAATATACTCTCAATTTTTAATAAAGCCTCAGATATAAGTTCTAAATTATCTATGCTTGAAATAAAATCCAAAAAGTCTTCATCCCCTCTAAGATATGCATCAAATCCCTCCGCTTGATTTTTATATGGGGCTACCTCCCAACCGAGTGTTGGTACATATACTCCTTCATCACCTTCATATTCTTCTCTTAGAACATATTGAAATTTAATTTTCATCTCATTTATTTCCTCATTATAAAGGCCCGCCACGCCATTGATTCACTGTAGAATTAGGACTTTGGCTTGGTGGTACAAACTTAACGTTTACCCCCAGAAGGTGTAGTAGTAGTAAAACGTTCTTGTGAACGTAAATTAGCTGGCTTATTTTTAAAAGCCTCTGATAGTTCATATTTCAATCTTGCTTCCGA
Source organism: Acinetobacter sp. RUH 2624 (assembly GCF_000162375.2). Taxonomy (NCBI): domain Bacteria; kingdom Pseudomonadati; phylum Pseudomonadota; class Gammaproteobacteria; order Moraxellales; family Moraxellaceae; genus Acinetobacter; species Acinetobacter sp. RUH 2624. Next base: position 1,766,371 of record NZ_KI391939.1, read on the forward strand.
CTTTTAATAGCATAAGTATTTCTAACAATTATTAAATTACAAGCTATATTATAGTTTACTTATAGACAAAATAATCAACATATTTAATACCTATAAAATAATATTTACAGCTCTAAATTAATTATATTATTAACAATTTCCACCACATCCACATCTTCATCCAAATACTTTTCATACCAATAATCTATTTTATTAAGAGGATTAAAAACAACACCTAAACAACCACCTTGATTATTATCAATATAAAAAGACATATCATTATTTAAACAATACTTTTCAATATCAAAAAGAATAGTAGGCACTACCCGCACATAATCATCATAAATATAGTAATATAGGCAATTATTTTTAACAAAACCACCTAAAATAAAATACTTCTCCCCTACGATTAAAGCATAATCATAATTATAGCCATAATCATAATTTACTGATAACTTGAAAAAACTATTTAAACTACTCCCTTTTTCAACTAATGCTTTTCCAATGGAATTAGAAATACATTCAACCACAGTTATTACTCCTATTGAACTTTCGCTCGCTGCTCAACATTATCTACAGTTTTATCACTTACTCCTACGAGTCTAGATGCTGAAGCAAGTCTTGCTAAAGCCCTGCTTCCTGTTACCAATCAGTATGTAAAGCCTGTATGCTAGTTGCATATGTATTTGAAAGACTCATCATCAGAAAAACTGCAAGAAAGAACGTACTACTGCGATTGATTAAATTCATGTTTTATTCATAGCTTTAATATTCATCAGGATCCGTATCCCACAAATTAGGATTTGGTTCCGCATATATAGAGTTCTCAATAACTTTACACCAGCCTATACCATTTAAAAACATACTTAAATCTAAAATCTTGAAATGATCTTTATCAATTCTTTCTAATGTAATTAAACTACGTTTATAGTACATATATTCACCTCCAGAGCCAGCAGGCACTCTTTTATTTAATTCGCTCCATGACCATTCTAAAACTTGTCCAGATATATGAGGAACAGTCTCAAAAAAATCAATATTAAATATACTATTTATCCTCACCAAACACGGAATATTTTCACACTCCAACATCATTTCAGAATGTAAATTATTTGGAAGTTTAAGATCTAAAATAAACATTTATTTATAATTCCGCAGAATAATACTTTCACATGTAAAGAATTTATTAAAATCTTCTATTGGAGTTAGGTCATAAATCTTTCAACCAATCTGGCTCTTCAACTTCAGCTACATGGCTATATTCTCTATTTTCAACTACTGGAAGCCATCCACTTCCTGATTCGAACATAGACAAGTTTTCAATAATATATAAATCTTTCTCAAGCTTAGATAAAGTAATTAATCCATATTTATAATGAAGATATTCCCCACCAGCACCTGCGGATACTCTTAAATCAATTTCTTTATACTCCCAACCTGTTACAAAACCTGTAACCTGAGGATAAGCGACTAAAAAGTCGATTTCAAATTTTTCAGCAATCTTACATAAACACGGTATTTGTGATGTTTTAAGCATATTTTCTGTATGAAGATCATCTTCAAATTTAGCATGAACTTGTAACACTATTTATAATTCCTAATTATTACTATTTCGCCAGTAAGTGCCTTTTTAAAGCTTTCTATCAAAATATAACATGATGTATTGTATGGCTCCTGTATTGCTAATATAGTTACTAAAACCAATACTAGATTTAACTTCAAATAGTGAATACTTTTTATATCACTATGGTTTTGATACGCTTGTATACAGCCATCTGCTTCAAAATAAATTAAAAAGATATGTAGTTAACGTAAAAAACAACATTGCCCATGAGACATTTCTTAATGATTTCGGCCCATAAATTCCCATTATCACTAAAATAATTGGTTGTACGAAAATACCAACTTTTTGAAAAAAACTAAGATCATCAAGCATAAATAATATCCCAAATAGAAATTTACTTCTAATCCCGTCAAAATACCTGTAATTGCCACACTGTTGATTTTAGTACTACTTTTGCAATACTTTTTTCATCCCATATAGGCTTATTTCTCTAGATAAATAACCCTTTAAAGAAATCTTCAAGCAATAAAGATCATTGAATTAAGTAAAATCTTGCTTACTATCAAGCCACCTTAACTTAGAAAAAAGTGCTAAAGAATCTGGGTCACGTTCTAATAATTTATCTAATAAGCCATCTTCAGCTAAAGCCCAATGAAGCATCATAAAATGACTACGACCATCATTACCATAATAGACCATCTCATACCGTACTTTAGGATCTTTTATTTCTATTTCTCTCTGCTTAAATGCAATTAGTTCATTACCATGTTCCCCAGAAATTCCATAAAACAATATATCGTTATTACTATGGTATATGCCGTATATATAAATAGTGTCATCATTCCAGTTTTCACTTAAAGATATACCTAACACAGTTAACTCCTTTATTAAGCACCTAACAATGAACCAACAATTTTCATGTCAATTTTTTAGTTTCACTATAAGACTACTCTTAAGTTAATAAAATCATTAAAATATAAAAAACTCTAATACTTTTATATCTATGAACGAAAAAGCAATTAGCCAATATTTAAGTTTTATTCTAAGACACAAACCAGAAGAAATTGATCTAACATTAGATCGTGAAGGTTGGGCAAATATTGAAGACTTAATTTCGTAAGCATCCGCTGAACGCCATCGCCAAGTTTTAACGGGGTTCAGGTTTCCAGCGGTGAGGTAGTAATTCTTCTATTTGAGGCACTTTATGTGTTGGCAACCTTTTCAGCACATCACTTAAATAGGCATACGGATCCAAGCCATTCAGCTTTGCTGACTGGATTAAAGTCATGATATTGGCAGCTCGTTGACCACTGCGCAGCGAACCTGCAAATAGCCAGTTCTTACGCCCCAAGGCCCAGGGACGCATTTGGTTCTCTATCCAATTATTGTCAATGGGTAGATTGCCATCATCCAGATAGCGGCGGCTTTGTTGCATAAACATTCAAAAGCTGAGTTCTCCCCAATCCATTCAAATTTAAGACACAACTTGGGTGCGAGGTCTACCTAATTCCGTAAAT
>NZ_KI391939.1:1770310-1823718 GCF_000162375.2 Acinetobacter sp. RUH 2624
AATTGGTTGTACGATAGATTTTAGGTGTAGGCTTCTTCATCTGGAAATTATATTACTGAAGAAGCCTTCAAGAATAGCTTTGTGCAACAAAGCCTCGTAAAAATAAAATTCCGCTGCATCAATAACATGTCCCTCATCTGTTACATCATTCATAAGTAAATAACTTGACGTTTCTTGGAGGCTAGAACCCTCACCTCGTATAGCATCTTTAAGGATGCTAATAAATGTATACCTTCCAGTAGATGTAACAAAATAGTCCATGAAAAAAGATAATTCAGGGTCTGCTTCGGGATATTTTTTTAAGATTTCATTTCGATTCGTTCTCAACCACTCAATCATATATTGCATCACACCCCCTATAATCCCCTGCTTTCTATATACCAATTTATTGTTAAATTTAATAAACTTCTGAAGAATAAAAATCATCTCTTATTTCATTTCATTAATTTCCATTACATTACTTCTCAGATTATTTCTAACAAACACATTAACATAGTTATATTCTTACATCTCCATTTTGCATTAAAATAATATTTTCAGAACCAAATCTTTCTTTTATAATTAGCGCAACCTTAAAAATATTAGAAGTTGCGCTTTTATTATTTAAAGAAATTAAAAAATCAGCCTTGAATGAAGCTGGAATTCCAACATCTTCATCAGCTATTTCTTTTTCATAACCATTTAAATCATCAGCCTCATAAATTATAAAGTCATAATTAAAATAACTAGGAAATTCAAACTTTATAATCTGATTAATTTTATCTGTTTCTTCTTTAGTGAAAGCACTATAAGCATGTATATGTATACTCAGCTATTTACCTAACTTCATTTTAATAGGCTTTCCATTCCATCACTATTCAAAAACTTATTAAGCCATCTATTTTCAATTATAAAGAAGTCCAATATATTTTCTATTAATTTTATTATTAATCTCATACTTCTTAAGATTATAATATTCCACTGGACTATAATACTACAATTCAAATTCAATATATTGATCATTAAAATTTACTGCTAACCTCTTCATTTAATTTCACCTTAGTTACGTCTATTCTGATACCTTTACTATTCGCATATTCAATTGGTTTTTGAATAGCATCTTTATAAAGTGTTTCGTCAAATTTGTGGACAACCCAAAGCTTGTCCACATCTCTTAATAATAGTAACTAAAGTAATCTATAAATTAATAAATACTTGTACACTTCTCATAGGCTAAGCGTACCGCTTGTCCTAGTTCTTCATCCGTTGCATTACATGGAAGAATAATTTCATCAGCTTTACTTAAACCTGAAAAACTATAATCTAATCCATCTTGATGAGAGGGAGAAATAGTATAATTTTCATTGAACTCTACACCTACTTTTCTCATATTTTTAAACAATGTTTTTTTTGATTTATATCCAAATTCAGCTATTAATTTCTTAGTCCTTTCTTTCATAAATATATCTAATTCAGGAGAAAACAAAAAATCTTTGACACTTTCTGGTGGAATCTTTTTCCCTGCATCTAATGCTATTTTAATTGACTTTCCTAAAGTCGAATTATCAATATCGAATTTCAAAACTAAAGGAATAAAGTCTAAATTAAATACAGACATTCCACCATAATTCCATGAAATAATTTCAATATATTTGTCATTAAAGTATATTGCTGCTCGTTTCATATCATTTAACCTTTGTTACCTTGATTTTGATACCTTTACTATTTGCATATTCAATTGATTTTGTAAGAGTATCTTTATAAAGTGTTTCGTCAAATTTGTGGACAACCCCAAGCTTGTCCACATCTCTCGAAAATAGTAACCAAAGTAATCTATAAATTAATAAATACTTGTGCACTTTTCATAAGCTAGGCGAACTGCTTGCCCTAGTTCTTCATCCGTTGCATCATTTGGAAGAATAATTTCATCAGCTTTACTTAAGCCTGTGAAACTATAATCTAGTCCATCTTGATGTGATGGTGAAATTTTATAGGTATCATTGATATACGTTATGCTTACTTTTCTCATATGTTTGAATAATGCTTTTTTTGATTTGTAACCGAACTCTGCCATTAATTTTTTATCTCTTTCCGTCATTAGGCTGTCTAATTCCGGAGAAAATAAAATATTCTTAACATTCTCAGGAGGAATATTTTTCCCTGCATTTAAAGCAATTTGAATAGACTCACCCAAAATTTTATTTTTAACATTTGTTGATAGTTTGATTGGTTCAAAATCTAAATTTAAAAGCCAACATCCACCATCATTCCACGATGTCACTTCAATATATTGAGAATTAAAATATACATTTACATGTTTCATCTTATTTCACCTTAGTAACTTTAATTGTAATGCCTTTCGTATTAGCGTAATCAATTGACTTCTGAATTGCATCTAATTGGCTTTTACTCGTGTTAACAGGAATAGCTAACTGCATTTCCTTTGACTTAATTTTATCATTTGTTAATTCAAATCTTCCTTTATTATCTCCAGTAAAATTATCCATCTGATCAATATACTTATTAATCTGAGACGTAATCTTTTTCGGATCTTGATAGGTTTTAGCCGCTGTATTTAAAGTTTTATCACTTGTAGCCAAACCTGTTGCAGGATCAAAGTGATCAAATGCTTTAAAATTCGACTTAATCGAATTTAAGTCAATCGTTGTTGCAGGCGAGGTAGATTGAATATAATTTTCCCACGGTTTCCCCTGTTCATTAATTCCTTTACCCCACGTCATCCCCACACTATCTGAACTAAGGACTTTACTATCCTTTAAGAATACCACTCCCGGTAAAACACTGCTTACCCCATCAACTGCTGATAATACCCTTTGACCAGTGGATAGTTGAGTACCACTTAATAACGTTTGCCCTGTCGCTGCTCCATAAATCCCTAATACCGAGTTAGCCCCAGGACTAAAGAATGACATATCTTCAATTGACTTTGAAAGCTCCTGTTTATGCGTTACGTAGTAATAAACTTGATCAGCGGCAGGTAAAATTTCTGCTTTAAGCACGCCATTTTTGTTTACTACAATATACTTAAGGCCCGATCCATCAGATTTAGGGTCAGGATTAGATATGATATCTCCTGGTTTATAGTTCTTACCATTTAATATGAGTTCTTTTTGCGCATATTTCATGGCATCCAATGCATTTTCTGTCAATACAGTTTTTAAACACTGTGCATTACCTTTACATGCAAATTCTCTTTGGAAATATTCATTATTTTTTTGTTTATCTATTTGCTTATTAGATGTTAAAACACCAAATATATTATTCTCCACCGCATTCTGCGCAACTTGCCCACTTTGAACTGTAGAACTAATATCACCCGTCGTTGCTCCAACTGCACTACCTGCTAAACCTACAATAGAACTAATTGTAGATTTCTGATCTGCTGTGAGGTCTTTGGCATCTTTTCCATACAAGAAACTCGATAATATTGGTGCCGCTGCCTCTGCTCCTCCTGCTGAAAGTCCCGCAGTCATCGCATCATTTCCACCAGCCGCGGCAACTGCTGCACCAAGAACGGTATGAGCTAAAATATGTGCAGCTTCTTGACCACTCGTGAGTTGACCATTTGGATTATTACTCGCTTGTTCTTTGAAATATTGTCCAATCTGATAGCTTGCCGCTGGACTTAAGGTTGCAGTCGCTATACCTAGACCTGAACTTGTTGTAGCGGATAAACCTGTTGATATACTGTCTAGTAATACGCCTAGTCTTTGATAATTTTCAACTTTGTCATTATAAGCATTCAATTGGTCTTGCTCTTGTTTACTTAAGCCTAGACCTTGTTTTTGTTTGTCTATAATAGATTGATTTTCTTTTTTCGCATCATCAATCTTCTTATTGATCTCAGCTTTTGCTTCCTGACGGTTCGCATCAAAGTTCTTCGTTACGTCCATTTGCAAATTAATTTCACTTTGAACTCTATCTTTATCAAAGTTATTTTGCAGTGCTCCACTATTCTCACGTGCAGTATCTGTGGTTACAGACGTCAATATCTCAGATTTGATCTTTCCGGCAGTTTTACCTATTAACGCTTGCTGGCCTTGTTCATCTCGAATTGTAATGTTTTGGGTATTCACACTACTCTTGGTCACACTACTGTCTTTATGACTGTCTAGGCCAAACCCAACAGATTTACTTACCCCTACTGTTGTTGAAGCGTGTTGATCAATTTTGTTTGGTGTCGAAAGTACCGTGCCAGGTTCTTTGTTACCTGCCGTACCACTTTTCCCGGCATTAAAACCACCACCTACAGAAATACCCTTGGCATCATATTCAGTCACATTTTGAATGTTAGAAGATGTTAAAGTTCCTGTATCTAGACTATTTTTCTTCAAGTTCTCAGCAGTCTGAGTCGACGTAATAATTGCACCTTTCAAGTCAGTGTTTTTATTTACCTTAATTTGGTAACCGTCCTCCCCTGTAAATACACCTGACTGCTCATTTACAGATGCATAATTCGCATCTACATTAGACTTGCTAAAGCTTCCAGATACATTGCCTCCACTAAAACCTACACTCACTTGTGCTGACATATTCTGTTGTTTGCTCTTGTATGTCGCTTTGTCCTGTAAGCTTTCAACATTTAAGTTATCGGCTTCAATCTGTACTCCTTTACCTTGTACTTGTCCGCCAATAATATTCGTCGTTTTTCCGCTTGTTATCGTGGTTAGACTATCTTTAGAACCCACATGGCTATTCACATAACTTGTGTCGGTACCATTACCCTTACCTTTACCCAAGTTACCGCCAGCCGTTACACCAAAACCGGTTTGGTTACTTACAGTAACTCCAGCATTCCAGCCTGCACTTTCATTTTTACTTTCTTCAATATGGTTTTGTTCTGCTGCTTTAATATTGACATTATTATCGGCAGCCAAGCGTGTGCCTTGTTGCCCCAACACATCTGAACCAACAATATTAATGTTCGATTGATCCCCTGCGCCTGTGGCCACAATAGATGTACGTCCGCCAGCATTGACCTGACTTTGACTCGCAGTGGTACTTTGTGAATGGCTTGTTTCAGTATTTTTCTGTTCACCATAAGTCAGACTAACACCAACTTCTACACCACCATTGAGTGAACCTGCATTTGATAATGCACCTTGTAATGAACTTAAAGCCTGTCCAGCCTTATAAGCATCAAAGCCAGCATTGGCTGCTGCCATTGCATTCACACGATCATTCTTGCTTTGACCAACCTGCTTAGCAGACTCCGCTACACTTTGTACAGCCGAGACTACGGGAACATTTACTGCAAGTGTTAAACCTTTCTGTTGCATCTCATGCTTATAATCACTTGTGCTTTGTTCTTTAGCAGCTTCAATATTGACCTGCTCTGCCAATATATTCACATCGCCTTTCTGTGATGAAACGGTACTTCCCGTTTGCTGATAGGTCTTACCCGCTACAATATTGGTATTACCGTTTAAGCTGCCTACTTGAGAAACACTATTGGTGAGTTGTTGTTCGGTTTTTAAAGTAGTTTCCTGTTTTTTACCTAAACTAAAACCAATGCCACCCGTAGACATAAGACCAGAGTTTTTAACAACACTATTGGTTTGACTGTTGTATTGGTTCTGAGCTCCCTCAATATTTGCATTGTCTTTGGCTTGAATCTGCGTCAACTCATCAGAAACAATATTACTGCCACGGACATTGATATTTCCTGCATCCAATAGCACTTTTTTGCCTTCAACAATGCTACCGACCGCAACATCTGAACTACGATGACTAAAGTCACTGGTCGTAGAGCTACTCAGCTTACCTTTCTTACTAAAGCTTGACTGATCTTGTTGATCAAGTTTGTTTCGGCCCTCTTCAATCTGTAACTGTTCTTTCGCCTGTAACGCAGTTAAGCCTTCTGAACTACTAATTTGTGAACCATGAATCTGGATATTGTTTCCTTGTAAGCTTAAATCACCTTGGCTCTTAATCTGGCTGCCAACTTCGACTTGTCGTGTATCTAAATGATAAGCTTTTGAGCTACCCACCACATTGTTGGTCACTTCCGTATTCAGGCTACCGACTTTAAGATCACCGCCCGTACGAATAATAGTTTGTCCACCGCTATTATTCTGGATATTTGCAGCCAATATACGAGTGTCACCTCCAACATTCATCACTAAGGTTGGCTGATCGCTCAACGCTTGCTGTTGTGCTGAACCTACATAAAGACCAGCAATTCGATCTATTCCTGTCCAGCTATAGTTGCTCTGGCCTAATGCATTTTGACGGCTCTGTGTGGTTGACTGAATATTCAGGTTACCTTTTACCTGCAAATTCATGGCTTGATCGGCCTGAATCATACCACCAATATTATTTAAATCTTTTTCAGTACCAAGGCTAACTACACCACCACGGATGTTTCCAGCAAGGTTGTTTAAATTCTGGCTATTAATTTGAACAACTTGTCGTCCAGCAATTGTTCCCGCGTTGGTCAAATCTTTACTTAAATTGAGCTGAATACTATCGGCACTAATTAAAGTTCCATCACCTTTTAAATCCCCCACACGCGCTTTAACATAAACTTGCGGGACTAAAGCTTTGGTTTTTGTACCATCTGGTAGGGTAGTTTCTTTTTCTACCAACCAAACAATATCGCTGCTTAATTGCGCCATTTGTTCTGGAGTAAGTGCAATACCAGGACGTAAGTTGTACTGTTTTGCATAGCTCAGCCCATTATTCATGAGCGCCTTATATTGTTCCTCATCGGAACCATATCCTTGTAAAAAACGGTAGCCAGTTAGTTGAGCAACTTGGTCTTGTACCATACGTTGTTCATAGTAACCATCACCCAATCTTTTTTGTTGAAGCGCTGGGTCAAGTCCTAATGCATTCAACATATAATCTGAAGATAACCAGTTGCGATAGTTACTAAACGCTGGATCTGTCTCAACAAGGTAGTTAGCACGGCTGTCCGGATTTTTACTATACAACGCATTATTTGGGACTTTAACGTTAGCGTTGTTGGTGCGAATCTCGAAACCACTACCATCAATCTGTGTTGTTTGCCCCTGAACAGAGGCAGCCTTAGTATCAGTGTTTTGAATTTGATCGACTGCACGATTACTCATGGCTTTATGATCGGTAGTGTTTGCCCCGACTACGCCTTCAAGCTGTGCCTGACCTGTTTTAATTTCATTTGATTGAATACGATCAGATTGAGCTGCAGTTTGTTGAACAGTTTCTGTTTGATTAACCTGTGTATTTTGCTGACCAATAATAGTAGATTCATGGTTTTGACTCAGCGCCTGTTCAGCCAAATTGTCTTTATTGACTTGCTGGGTTTGGTCTTGCACTTTAACAGGCGTCGCACTGGTTGGATTTTCATAGATAAATAAATCCACCCCTTTGGTAACATCTGCTGGGTTATAAGCCTGTTCAGCAGAAGCCCAGACTCTATCGTGCCCCTTGCCACCATAACTGCCATAACTTGGTGTTACCGTTCCTTCTTCATGTGTAATTTTAGGACCTTTGGCATCGACATTGTGAATTGCTTTGGCATCCCCAATCAGCTTTTGACCCACCATAATTTGGCTTTTGTCATTATTAATTGTGCCTGTGAAACTTAAATTACCCCCTGCACTGATCACAGCAGGTGCTGACTCATCTGCTACAGTCGTGGTCGTAGTTTGCGTACTTTTCACATTTTCATAATGGTCAGTACTATAGAGCTGTCCGTTATAAACGACATAGCCCTTAAACATGTTGCCAGCAGAGCTATCGTCATAGTTATTTACAATGAAGAAATAACCATCAGGACGACTCAAATAATCCTGCATCGTTGCGTTGTCATAGGAAGTCACAAGCTGTTGTGCAGGCTTTAATTTAGTAAATAAATCTGGATTCTGGCTATAGATTTCCTGAGTAATTAAGGACTGAGGGCCAGGGTTATACCATCCGGCACGCGAATCTGAAATATACATATTCCAGTAATCGAGTTGCTCAGTGGTCTGCTGTTGTTTGGTTGTAAAAAAGACATTCTGGTTATTAACAGTATCAGCATTCAAGTCGATATTGCCATTCGCGTTAATTACAGAACTTCGGTTATTGACTTGCTGCGCAGTTCCTTGAGCATGCCACTGTGAGTCAAGCGAACCTCCTATACGCAAGTCTCCCATGGCAATAATTTGCGAACCACTTTGATGATTTAGGTTATTTTCAAGATTGTTTAAAACCTGTACGCCCAGATCCAGATCACCTCTTGAGGCAATGACTGGCGCTAAACCATTGAGGCTTTGGTTATTTAAAGTATTCGCCTGAATTGCAATATGGTCACCATAAATACGTCCGGCAATATTATTGAGTTGGCCTGCCTTAACATATGTATTTGAACCATTAATGAGTCCATAATTATTGAGCACACCTACAGATTCAAGTTGAGTTTGCTGGCTTTCCAAACTGCCATCTACAGCATTTTCAATTGTATTTGCTAAAATAGATAACTGTCCGTTGCTTTTGATTGCACCATGATTGGTAACTTTACCTTTAGAGCTAAGGTTTAAATTTCCCTGTGCCTGCAACTGACCTTGAGCATCTTGTACATAATCATCATTGAGCTGAAGATTTAGCTGTCCCTGACTTAAGACCTTACCATCGCCTGTTAAACCTTTGGCCAGAATATTTAATCCTGCAGTTGATGAGCCTTCTTCACCTGCAATAATAGTCCCTTGCTGATTGTTTACAATTAGACGATTATTGTCTTGCTGACCTTGTATTGTTAATTGATCAAGACTGCTAATTAAGCCTTTGGTATTGTTTAAATTATCTAAAATATTTAAATTAAGTTGCTGCTCAGCGGAGATTCGCCCAGCACTATTATTTAAAGTACTAGCGGCTATTTCTATTTGCCCTGCCTGAATACCTTGGTTCTGGTCATTGTTTGAATTATCAATATTTTGACTAACAATTTTGACTTGCTTTGCAGCACTAATGAGGCCCTGCTGACTATTATCGAGTTGGCTTCCGGTCATCAGGCCTGTATTTAGACTAATGTTTCGGTTAGCACTGATTTTGCCTTTCTGATTATTAATCGTACCTGCTTGTCCAACACTGTCGATCAGTAAGTCTTGTCCACTGGCTAACAAGCCCGCATTACTGTTATTCACCTTAGGCGCTTGAATGGTTAATCCATTTCCAGCAATGACCTGACCTTGTTCATTATTTAATTCGGACGTTTGTAATAAGACTTGTCCTAAAGATTGAATACCTTGGGCCAACTCTGGCAAGGTAGCATTTAAATAGGTTTGTCGGTTATCAATCAGTTGCACGGCGTTTATACCAAGATCACCCTGTGCAGTGATTAGACCTTGCTGATTGTTCAGACTATTGGTACTAATCTGTAATGTATTACCGCTATTAATCTGTCCATTTTGGTTATTCAGGCTCTGCTGGTGAGTATCAATCTGAATTTTGCTTTGATCACCTTTAGTACTACTAATCAAGCCTTGTAGACTATTATCAAGGCCCTGTACATCGAGGTTAATCGCTTGATTCGCCTGAATCTTACCACTCTGATTATTCAATGCTTGCTGAGTCGTCTGGATATTTACGCCCGCATCTACCGACCCAATTTGACCCGCTTGGTTATTCAAAGCAGCACTTTGAATCATTAATTGTTGTTGTGCTGCGATTAATCCCGCTTGGTTACTTAAGGTGTCTTGGCTATTAAACTGAGCATTTTTGGCAGCAAGAATTTGTCCCTGATCATTCAAAATGTCTTGAGCTTTTATATTTAGATCACCACTGGAATGAATATTTCCAGACTGGTTATCGAGTCGTGATGCTGTGTTGAGGTTAAGACCTGCTGTGCCTGCGGTCACAATACTGCCCATATTGTTTTTTAACGCACCAGCCTGAATTTCAAGATTATGATTTGTCTGAATCTTGCCATTACTATTGTTTAGAAGGTTTTTAACAATTAATTGGTTAACAATATTGTCTTGTGTTCCAGCCTCAACAATTTGACCTGCTTGATTACTAAGCTGCTGTGTATTGATGTTAAAACCATTGAAGCTAAGTAGCGTTCCAGCATCATTGTTTAACTCGGAACTATTCGTTTGCAAACTACCAGCAGTTTTGATATTGCCCTGATTATTATTGAGCGTATTAGCTATAGCGAGTATAAGTTGGCTGTCTGTTGTACCAGATTGGATGAGACCATTCTGGTTATTTAAATTATTGGCATTTATTTGTAGTTTTTGGCCTAGACTGTCAATTTGCCCGTTTTGATTGCTTAAATCACCTGTCAACAAAATTTGAGTGTGATCTAAACCTGTTTGCTGGATATGTCCTGACTGGTTATTTAAGTCTTTTGCATTAATTTGAACTTTATTCGCCTTTAAATTGGCTTGTTGAGTATCTAGCGTATCTGGAGTGGTTAAATTAAGTTGCTGTGCGGCCTGAATCGTACTTTGTTGAGCGCTCAATTGACCAGATTTACTGTTGAGCGAAATATTTTTTGCTTGAACAAGGCTTTGGTTTAAGACATGACTCGCTGCCTGACTACTTAAATCACCGCCCGCGATCAGTTGCCCCTGCGCACTTATAGCACCTGTAGCATCAATGTTAAGATTACCCTGATTTGCTAATGAACCATCTGATGTTAAACCAGCAATAATGCTCCCTGCAGAAGTCTGGGTCAGTGTAGCCGTCTGTATATTTAAGTTATTTTGAGCAGCTAACTGTCCAGCATTTTTAAGATTTTGAGCAACTTTGAGTTGTTGATCTTGGCCGGCATAAATCAGACCACTATTGTCTAATAACCCAGTCTGAACATCTATATTTTGTGCTGCCTGAATAATACCAGCCGATTTACCCTGCTCAACACGACCATTAATCAACTGATTATTAATATTGAGTGATACATCACCAGTTTTAGCAGCAATTACTCCTGAACTATTATCTAAGTTTGATGCAGAGAGCTTAATATCCTTAGCTTGTATCTGCCCTGACTGGTTATTAATTAACTGATCTGTTGTAAGCTCAAGCGTATTAGAACTAATTATACTACCTTGTTGGTTGCTTAGCCCCTTTCCAGCTTTCAATGTAAGCTGGCCTTCACTCACAATGTTACCCAAATCATTTTGAATATCGTTTTGACTAACAATATTTAACTGTACTGGTTGTGAGGTTGCTTCATTTTGAGTGACTAAGATATTCCCACTTTGGTTACTAAGCGAACCTGTTTGAATGTCTAAGCTATGGTTACTTTGTAATACACTTCCTTGATGTTGGTAGTCACCATTTACACGAATTGAACTTTGACCATTTACCGCACTAAACAACATTTCACCATTACGGTCAGTAAATTGGTTGGCTTGAATATTGGCTTGAGTAGCAGACACTTTTGATTGGTCTAATAGTGCTTGATCGGTCGTAAGTTTAAGTGCGCCATTAGTTCTCAATTCAGCCTTTTGCGCATGGATATTTTGTATATCCATATTTAAGCCAGCTTGGCCCGAATGCAGGATCACACCAGAGTCACTATTTAAACCCTGTGCTTGAATATTTAACTGATTTGCATTTGTGAGAATACGGCCTTGCTGGTTATTAATGACTCCCTGAACAGTTAAATTCAGGTCATCTGACGCAGTGTGCTGAATCAAACCTTGTTGGTTATTAATATCTTTCCCAATGTTCAGATTCAATTTTTTCGCAAGAATTTGACCACTCTGGTTAATCAGACTTTGCTGGCTTTGTATTGCATTTAATTGGATAGTGTCAGCCTGCAACATACCAGACTGATTATTTATATCTCCATCACGAGCTGTAATATTTATATTTTGAGCTGCTGCCGTTCCTTGCGATAAATCTACATTTGCCCCATCTAAATCAATATTATGGCTTGCCAGTAGTTTTCCGTGATGCTCAAGTGCCTGCTCTGTTTTAATATTTAAATCTGCTTGAGCATTTTGATCTTGCTCACCTTGAGCATTGATACCGACCGCAATAACACTTTTTTCATCACTAACAAGACGCTGACTCGTTAAATCAATATTACCGTAGGCTGAAAGAATACCTCCTTGCTGTGTCATAACACCTGTATTATTAATTTTTAATTGTTGATCAGCACGAATATAGCCCTGATTGGTGAGTTGTTGACTATCAATTTGCAGATTTTCATGACTAGATAACGTACCGTTGACTGCATTATTTAAAGATCCAGTTTGAATTTTTAAACTTTGGTCGGCATAAATCGTTCCAGATCCGTTATTTAAAGCCTGATCTTTGTTTTGAATCGTAATATTTTTTGCAGAAATTTCACCTTGGTCGTTATCTAGACCAAAAAGCGAACTATCCAAGTTATTATTAGTGACTATTTTTCCTTTCTGGTTATTCAAATGACCTGAAAGATTAAGTTTTAATAATTGTTCAGCCTCCAGATCACCCCCACTGTTGTTTAGGCCCAATCCCTGTAAATAAAGTTCAGACGAACTCGCGATCTGCCCCGCTTGATTTAGAATGTTTCCGCTCGAGATCATACTAATATTATTCAAGGCATTAATTTTACCGCCCTGATTATCAATCGACTGGCTATTTACATCTAAAGAAGTGAGTGATTGCAGTAATCCTTGTTGGTTACTAAAACTTGAGGTTTGGATATCAGCACTTTTAACTGTGAGCTCACCTTGGTTGTTATTAAAGCTATTCCCTTTAATATGAATAGCACCCAGATTAAGTTGACCGCCTTGGTTATCTAGACCATTTTGGCTGTCTAAATCTACACCACCATTGGCAATGATCGCCCCTTGGTCATTATTTAGTTGTTCCTTAACATGAATATAACCTTGGTCATAAGTTTTTGGGGTCGTATCTATTGGAGTAGCAACTTCTAAACTTCCGCCATCTTTGGATGGATCAGTTGGAACTGTCGGAACACTGCCACCTGTCGACCCGCCAGTACCACCACCTGTGGTATTTTTAGCAATTCCGATTTTACCACCAAGGTTTGTCATTGAACCTGACTTTAAATCTAGCCCTTGCAAACCTGTTTGTTCGATAGAACCACTATTTTTTAGACTACCCACATCAATAACAAGGCGAGCAGCATTCAATGTGCCACTATTACTCAAACTATTTTGTTGATTAAGACGTAACTCATCAGCACTACTGATTAAACCAGAGTTATCTAGATTTTGACTTTCAATAGAAATTTGTGAAGTTGCGCTACTGACATTACCGGTATTTTTAGTATTTTGAGCTTTCAGCTGTACCTGATCTTTATTCGCGATCAAGTTACCATTATTGACCAAATCACCATTTGCGTTCAGCGTAAGCGTACTTTGAGTACTATTTATCGTACCTGCGTTACGTACACCTAACCCTTGCTCTGTTCCAACTAAAAAGATTTTTCCAGCATACATGCCACCCAATTGGCCTACATCTAAAGCAAAGTTTGGCGGAGGTGTGGTTGTGGGTCCTGTTGTTGCCGTGATTTGAGGAGCTACTTGGTCTTTGACTTGAATATCATTTTGTCCAAGTACCGTATTAAGTTCATTTGCATACAAGCCTGCATTGACTTTTAAAGCACGCGCATAAATATCTGTATAGGGAGTTAAACTTCCGTTTAAGCCTTTACCTTCAATCGTGACCTGCCCCTCGCGGACGCGGAATGATTCAAGATAACCTTGGTTCATCACCGCTTGACCTGTAGTTAAAGTAAAACGGTCTGCGTTAATCACACCACAGCCATCACAGATCAAACCAGATGGATTCGCAATAACAACTTGTGCTTGTTTTCCGGCAACCTCAATATAGCCTTTGAGTTGACTTGGATTATTACTATTCACTTCATTCAAAATAACCTTGGCTTCGCCTTTTGCGAGCCATGGGTTACCTTGTACCCAGCCTCCTAATTGGGTTTGGGTGTTATTACGTGAGTTATTTAAAATAGCGCCTTCTTGCCCAACATCAAATTGAGTATAGGTATTACGTGAAACACCCCCAGCGCTTGGTGTCTGAATATTGACCTGAGTTGTTCCATTTGCGCTATTTAAAATGGTCGGTTGCTGCGATGTAGGTGCACCTTTATCGGCAATAATCTGAGTTTCAGCAACACTGCTCATTGGCAAGCTAATCACCAATGCTCCCAAACAGCCAATTACAGCAAAATTAAGTGGATTGAGTTTCTTATAATGAATAGGTAGAACCGAATCTATGGTCGAATCTGTTCCGATTTGTCCCTGACTTTGCCCTGCTTGTTTGGTTTTACTTTTTACAATTTCAGCAACAGCAATAAACATACCGCGAGCATGGCTAAAAATAATACGATAACGGTTCTTATTCATTCTAAAATCTCACTAAATCTTTTTTTAATAAAGTTGATTAAGTTCTGGACCTTTAAACTTGAATTAATAGGTCCAATTCACGCTAAATCCAGTCGTGTAATCATCTGTTTCGAAGTGATCTGGTTTTTTCAACGGTGCTCCTACAAAAGCGTCATAATTCAAACGCAAGGGAGCAATTTGTCCACGTAACCCAATAACTGCACCTAATAAACTCGTGCCTGGTAAAGGATTCGGATAATGTGCAGTTTTTCCACCAACCTCTCCGTAATCGATACCTGCATACCAAGAGTGTGGCTTATTCATAATTGAGCCACTTAGTTCATTGCGAACTAAGAAACCGTTATCGGCCAATAAAGTTTGCTCACCATCAAAACCTCTTACGGTATAACGGTTTCCAATTGAAAATCTGTCTTGAGGAGTTAAAGGTTGATTGCTGTGTTGAGTACGCCATTCAGCTAGATATTGCAGATTTTGCTGACCCACTTTAAAAGGCACTTGTAAACTGGCATTCGCTTGTAGAATCCCGACATGCGTATAAGCTTCCCCAAAGTCTTCTTCTGGTGCTCTCATTGCATTCAACCAGCCTGTACCACGCTTATAAGTCACATTGCCGTTTAAAGTGGCATTAGAAAAATATTCAACATGATCAAGAGTGGCTTTCCAACCTGCAGTTTTACGGCGCTGTACTTCAATTTCTACATCATTAATATAGTTTTGTGATTCACGGTACCACCCACCAAAACCTAAGGCTGTTTTACGGTGTGCATCTCGATAAATCACTCGAGATAAATCTGCATTAATGAGTTCGCTTTTACCGCTATATTGATAAGTTTCACTACTTCCAGCAACTGTTTGCAGGTAATTAGAGCGACTATAACTAGTTGAAAATAACCAGTAATCAAATGGAATGGTATAGCTTGCATAAAAACCATCAGTACCATGTTTACCAGAGTTTCCACCTCCTAAATCATGGTTATAGCTGATATAAAATAGATCATTTAAGGTCAGCACATGATCAAGTGATAAAGTCGCTGTACCTTGATATTTTCCTGTCGCCTCACTCCCTGAATCATCAATTCCGAGGTGTAAGCGATAAGGTTTAGCCTGTTGCCAAGCTAAAACCACATCACTATAGCCTGATTCTTTTTTTTGTTCTGCTGGCTGGATTTTAAAGTCAGCCTCAACCGTAGGTACTCGTTTAAAGTTTTCTAAACCTTGCTCCATATCACGAATATTTAACAGCTCACCCGACTTCATCGGTAAAGCATTCCATAAATGTGCACGTTTAGAAGTACCCTCAGCAAACTTAATCTGATCCACTCGTCCGGGAATAACACGAACACGCACCGTACCAGATGCAATATTTTGTTGAGGAAGTAAAACTCGTGTGGTTACATAACCATTTGCTATAATTTTATTTTGTACAAGATCAAGGGCTTGGTTTAGTCCATTTACCCCTAAACATCTTCCAATAATATTGTTCTTGCCAGTAGTAATAACATTAAAATCTGATATGAATTGATGGGCTTCTTCACCTTCTAAAAGTATTTTCTTAATTTCAAAACAAGGGGTTTCACTGTTAGAACGTAAATATTGTAATTGCTGAGCTGAAATCTTATTTTGTTCTTGCCCTAGATTGACGTTTACATCTGGTTGTATTTGTTTTTCTAAAGCACTATCACGTTGCTGTTGTCGAATAGTTTGGTCAGCCTGAATTCTCTGACGAATAGGATCATCCGAGTCCGCAGCAAAACTTAGCCCCCCCGTTAGTGATAAGCAGATGAATAAGACACTTTTATTAAATTTGTTATAGTTCAACATATAAAATTAAACCGTGATTAATATCAACTTAATTTTATTTTAACAAAACCTTAACAAAGTGGAAGCATTTTTTATACAGATTTGTCTGTATGTAAAATAAATCTTATTTTCTTAAATCTTACTTTTATAAGATATTAGTTTTAAATCACAATTTATTTATAAAAATCAGTTAGACATAAAAAAAGCTCCCTCAACAGGAGCTTTTTTGAATCTTGGCAGAGGATCAAGGATTCGAACCTTGACGAACGGTTTTGGAGACCGTCATGCTACCATTACACCAATCCTCTATATAATATACACAATTAAACCCTTTGGATTTAATCATAAAAAAAGCAAGATCATCGTCTTGCTTTTTTCAATGGTGGGGGCGAAGAGACTCGAACTCTTACACCTTGCGGCGCTGGAACCTAAATCCAGTGCGTCTACCAATTTCGCCACGCCCCCATCTGGGACATTTATTTAAAATAAATGTGGCAGAGGATCAAGGATTCGAACCTTGACGAACGGTTTTGGAGACCGTCATGCTACCATTACACCAATCCTCTTCCAAGATTTAAATGATTTAACATTCAAATCAACTTTAAGTCTTAACTTAAAGTGGTGGGGGCGAAGAGACTCGAACTCTTACACCTTGCGGCGCTGGAACCTAAATCCAGTGCGTCTACCAATTTCGCCACGCCCCCGATGGCTGTGTATATTAGCGATAAGATCTAACAGTGACAAGTGTTTTTTTTCTAAAAAAAACTGACCGTGTAAATTGTATACAGATACTAGATCAATGATTTTTATAAGTTTGAGAGAGCATTTAAACAATTGATTGCTTCAAATGCATTTGAAAATCGATTTTTCTGCTGTTTTTGCAATAACCCCACCAGTAACGGGTAAAAAATTTGAAATAAATCTGGCAATTGAATGTTTAAGTTTTGGCAATGCAATACAGCCCAGTCATGATAAGTGTTTGCTTGTAAACGTATTTGACTTAGCCATTCATATAAAACAACTCCAAAAGCATATAAATCGCTTTGTATATTCTTCCTAGTTCCATGGAACAGTTCAGGTGCCATATATCTTGGCGTAGCATCAATGATTGAATCAGGAGTAGTTATAAGCCGTGCTTTTTCAAAATCGATTAAATAAAGTCTTTGCTCAAACTTTCGAAAGTGTTCTTTTTTAATATCGCCATGAATCCACCCTAGCTCATGAAGTTCTGCTAAAGCCATAAGCGCTGTATAGATCATCTCATGAATATCTTTTAAATTTTGCTTTTGATCTAACTCATCAAACCAGCAATCGGTGCCTGGCAAAATTAATACTTTCCCTTTAAGCAGTTGTAGTGGGGAAATAATGTCAGCATCAACTATTTTAAATGGCAAAATCCAATTTATATTTTTATGCTGAATATCTTCATAAAATTGCAATTCATGCAAAAAATCTTGCTCACCTTGAGCATGTACATGCGGCACTTGATATTTTAGCCAGTAGTAATGAGCATCTATAGAACATGTCCATAGATGCCTTCCTAAAGCTGAACTTTTAGGTTTTGTTACGCATTTTAAGTGTTCTATATGAGAAGCAAAATCATGCTTCAGCATAATAAGACTCTGGCTGTTGTTTCTTTTCTTCAAAACGTAAAACTTCTAAACAATGCTGAATTGTTTTACCAATACGCGCATGAGTTTCTATAGAAGATATTTTCGGCCAAGTCGCACGCTCACCTTCTCGCTGTAATCGTTTAAATAAATGTGGACGAGGGTTTTGTAGCGTATAGGCATAATGTTTTAAGCTATATTTGGCAATAATATTAACATCTCCATAATATCGCTGCCCTACTACACCATATCCGTGATCAAGCAATCTCCTTACTGGAGAAATGGCTCCTAATCTTTGACGGGTAAAATCCATTATTCCCATCGAAAGCACTTTACCTTGGCGTCTTAAAATACGTTCTGGCCAACTTAAAACATCCTTACGGAAACGGTGTGCATCATCTTGCATAAATGGCACAACATGCGGATTTACTTGACTAGCAATGGTGTAGTTTAAATTATAAAGCCTTGCCATTCTTTCTTGTGGGAAGTCACTACGCACACTACCATCTACCCATTTAGTGTTTGCCATATAAGGGGTATGTTCACCATCATAACGCTTACTGGTTAAACGCACAGGCGGAAATAAAACTGGTACAGCACAAGAAGCCAACACAGCACTCCAAACTAAAACATTGGGTGTCATAATTGCATTCATAATCCGAGGATTTTCTGTTGCATCGTACGGCGCAACAGCGACATTAATATTCAAACCTGATTTTTTGAATGCTTCTTCAAAAGTAAGATCGCCCAAATTTTCAATGAGGAATTTTTTTAAATAGTGGACATCTGCAATACCACCATTCCCTTTTATAAGTTCACGAAGTTTTCTAAAGTGAAACGCATCACTAAAAAATTGCTCGCCATTTAACAAATTTTGAATATCTTCACTGGCAGAAATTCCCAACATACCAGTCATAATAGCGCCCGCACTTGAGCCTGACAGTACCTTAGGCATTAAATCTTGTTCAATTAAAGCTTTACATACACCAGTATGAAAAAGACCTAAAGTTGCACCACCCGAAAACATAAGAGCAGGCTGACCATAAGCTTTTTCACAATTTTCAAAAAACTCGATTTTTTCTTTTCTTTGAAACGTAATACATTCACTAGATGCAATATAAGCCAAGCTTTGACTGACTTCTTCAATATAATCTTCAATTAATTTTTTTGTGCCTACATGTGTGGCAGCAAACAACATAGGATGACCAATATTTGCAATATCGTAGGTTAGCCCTTCTTTTAAAAGATAAATCAAATCTAAAGTGCGATGTTGCTGTCGATATCTTTTCAGTAAAGTGTAACGATAAGAAATGAGCTCGGCATCGAAGTAAGGCGAACTATTATCAAACTTCCACTCTTGTGCACCTGTCTCTTCATCCAGTTTTAATGCAAAAGACTTCCATTCTTCATAAGATTCAGCCATGTCTAATTGACGTTGTAATTTTTTGATACGGTAAGCCTGATGTGGATTCATATCACTTCGTATTTTTTCAAACATATTTCGTCCTCATCTTCACAGATGATTTTACTGAATAGACATGACAACACTATGCGCGGTCTGAACATTTCAATCAATTGCAAAACCGATAAACTGCATTACCAGTATCTTTTTTGTCAGCTTGCAAATTTCGGTGTTAGTATCCTAGTAAATTACTGTTTAACATGATTGATTAACCATGGCTACCATTGATTTACCCGACAATTTAGTTCAAACCTTATCACTTGTATTAAATCAGTTACAGCAGGTCTTACCTGAACCGAAGCAAGAAACTGATTTCACTGCACCAGCTTTTAGATGGGAAAACCAGCAACTTAAAGCCATTTATACGCCTAAGAATATTTATCTTGATGACTTAAAAGGCATCGAACGTCAAAAAGAAAAAATTATTCAAAATACTTTGCAGTTTTTAAATGGCTTACCCGCAAATGATGTACTGTTAACAGGCTCACGTGGTACAGGTAAATCCTCTATTGTTCGTGCTTTACTCACAGAGTATGCATCTCAAGGATTACGTTTAATTGAAATTGAACGTGATGATTTAGCAGACTTACCAAAAATTCAAAAAATTATTCAAAACCGACCTGAAAAGTATATCGTTTACTGTGATGACTTAGCGTTTAATGCTGAAGATGAAAATTATCGTAGTTTAAAAAGTGTATTGGATGGTTCATTACAGTCAGGTTCAACAAATTTTATTATTTATGCGACCAGTAACCGTCGCCACTTGTTACCTGAGTTCATGCACGAAAACACACCTGTAACCAAAGTAGATGTGCCCCAATATACCGAACTACATCCTCAAGAAGCGATTGAAGAAAAGATCTCTCTATCAGACCGTTTTGGTTTGTGGTTATCTTTTTACCCAATGGATCAAAATTTATATTTAGAAATCGTAGAACATTATCTAGATAAAGCGAACATGCCTTTCAATGATGAAGTTCGAGCTGAGAGTTTACGTTGGTGTCAAATGCGTGGTCAGCGCTCTGGTCGTGCGGCTTATCAGTTTTCTAAACATTGGATTGGTTTAAACGCTTTAAAAGAACTGTCTAACAGTTAAATAAAATGTCCCACAAAGCCTTAGCTTTGGCCTATAAACCGCTTAGCTTTGGCAATTGTTTTCCATAACCTAAATATAGATAGTTTTCTTTAGGTTTATATATGAAAAAACAATTGCCAAAAATTTCTCTAGTAAGCAAAACTGTTGCTAAAAGTTTGTTATTCGCACAAGGCTTTTTAGATCAAGCAAAAAAATATTCAACCCTTCCTTTTACTCAATCTCATATCATTCGCCCACGTGTTGACGAAAAATACTATAGCTGGACCCACTACGGAATCTTTTTTCCACTTTTGCCAGAACCTCATCGCTATTTAAATATTATGATTTTAATCGGTACGCCTGGCGCACTTGCTTTTGATCATGATGATATTATTGTTGGAAACCCTAGAAAAACAGCGACTTTCTTTTCAAGTACAGCCGCCCTTGAACAAGCATTATTGAAAGCCTATATCATTCCCGAAGAGACAAAAATTAATAAAGATGGAAGTTTAATAGAGCTTGGTCAGGAAATTTCAATTCAAGGAAAATTCCCTCAAATTCATATTAATGGGCGTTATAAGGGTCTAGATTTCGACTTTGATATTGATGTGACTTCACATGTTTCATGGTTCATAAAAACACCAGTCTATGACCATTTTAGTTTGTTGGCAAAGTTTAAAGGTTTTTTAAACTATCAGGAAAAACGCATTGAAAGCGAAGGGCTTTGCACTTACGAATATGCTCGTGCAGTTGGTCCCCACTCATTCACAACTCAACTTATACCTGAGAACCATAAACTACCGCTTGATTTTTTCACTTATCAAATCATCAATTTAAATGAAAACACTCAACTTCTTCTAACAAAAGCAGATATTGTGGGGCAAACAGTAACCTATACCTTGCACATTAGACATCTTGATCGACCAGCTGAAATTTATACAGACGTTAGCTTTGATATTATTTCACACCAAGTTGATGACTTCATTTCTCCAACGGGCAAAAAAATGCAACTTCCAAAATATTTTTCATGGATCGCTCGAAATGATGCAAAGCAAATTATCTTAAACATTCAGGCAGAAATTGACTGCCCATTCCGCTATGGTCATGGGCAAGGTTATGCAAGTGGTTATATATTTACGGGCCATTATTTTGGCAATGAAGTGCAAGGCCGGGGTTATATCGAATATATAGATATTGAAAACCAACAAGCCTTTGCAGATGAATAATTTTATTTAGGAATAGACAATTCTGTCATTGGCCAACGCGGTGTAGTCGTGACAGCCAAGCCATCGTGTTGGCCCGCTTTTAAACGCTGATAACCTGCAAATGCAATCATTGCCCCATTATCAGTACATAAGGCAGGTTCAGCATAGTAAACTTGCGCTTTAATTTTGGCCAATGAAGTTTCCAACTGTTCGCGTAATCGTAAATTTGCACTCACCCCACCAGCAATCACTAAACGCTTAAATCCAGTTTGCTTTAAAGCTTTTACCGATTTTTTTACTAAGGTGTCTACAATAGCTTCTTGGAATGAAGCAGCAATGTCAGCATCACGGTTTTCGCCATTCAATTTTTTCAGTTGAACAGAAACTGCCGTTTTTAAGCCACTAAAAGAAAAATCTAGACCTTGATGAAGCATTGGACGGGGAAACTCAAATGCTAAAGGATCACCAGATAGCGCCAGTTTTGCGATATTTGGACCACCCGGATATGGCAGATTCATCATTTTTGCAACTTTATCGAAAGCTTCACCGGCTGCGTCATCAATTGATTCACCCAATAACTCATATTGACCAATCGCATGAGCCGCCATCAATTGTGTATGTCCACCTGAAACAAGTAATGCTACAAATGGAAATTCAGGCGGTTGGCTTGAGAGCAATGGAGCTAACATGTGTCCTTCCATATGGTGAACACCGATGGCAGGCTTATTTAAAGAAAAAGCTAAAGTTCTTCCAAATAATGCGCCTGTCATTAATGCTCCCATTAAACCTGGGCCACGTGTATAAGCGACTGCATCAATTTCCTGTTTCTTAACACCACTTTGTTCAAGCAGCTGATTCATTAAAGGAATAAGCTTACGAACATGATCACGAGAAGCTAACTCCGGAACCACACCACCATATTCGGCATGAAGTTTTATCTGGCTATAAAGAACCTGTCCCCGTAAGCCGAGTTCGCTATCATAAAGTGCCAACCCTGTTTCATCACAAGAAGTTTCCAAGCCTAAAACAATCATCAAAACTGCCTTTTATATGAGTCAAAATATTGCAATCGCTATTATAGACTTGTGATATGAGTTGTAAATGAGTAAAATACTGACCTTCACTTGTGATCCGGCGCAATGGTGTGCCTGATCTTATCCATAATCTAGAGGATTTTACATGCCACAAGTTAAGTTGAAAGAAGGCGAACCAGTTGACGTAGCTATCCGTCGTTTCAAACGTTCATGCGAAAAAGCTGGTGTTTTAGCTGACGTTCGTAAGCGCGAATTCTACGAAAAACCAACTCAAGAACGTAAGCGCAAAAAAGCTGCTGCAGTTAAACGCTACCAAAAGAAATTGGCTCGTGAATCTGTACGTACTACTCGCCTTTACTAATTAATTTGTGATTGACTGCTGAAATTATGACTACTTTAAAAGACCAAATTACTGATGCATTAAAAACTTCTATGCGTGCCAAAGATATGGCAACAGTGACGGTTTTGCGTAGTCTACAAGCAGCAATTAAGCAAATCGAAGTTGATGAGCGCATAGAGCTTGGCGACGCTCAGGTTCTTGCGGTCATTGAAAAGCAAATTAAACAACGTAAAGAATCGATCAAAGCCTTTGAAGGTGCTGGTCGTGATGATTTAGCTAGTAAAGAACAAGCCGAAGCTGAGATTATTTCCCAGTTTCTACCAGAAGCTATGACTGAGGAAGAGCTTGATTCTATCATTGAGCAAACGATTGCTGCTCAAGAAGCAACTAGCATGAAAGATATGGGTAAGGTGATGAATTCTCTACGTCCGATCATAGCCGGGCGTGCCGATCCTGCTCAAGTTTCAGCAAAAATTAAAGCTAAATTAGCTTAATTCCCTCCTCTCTCTTTATATACTCTTAGACTAAGCTTTCATTTACTTGTCAGTTTAAGTATATCTGTGTGTTTGAAAAGCATAAGCTCAAACTACAAGCTCTAAATTTTCATTCGTCGCTCATCTTGCATTTGCTTTAATCGACCGTCAATTTTAGCTGACATGGCTTGATTGCCTTTCGCTAGTCTTTGTGCATGTAGCATAGATTTAATTGCATTTTCTTCACTACCAGACCAATACTGTGCTTCTGCACGATATCGCAACACATTCACCGCTCTTAATGGTGACTCTTTATCTAAATTAGCGGCTTGCTGTAATAGTTGCCAGCCTTGAATATCTCTAGCATTTTTATTAATAAAACGCTGAACAAGTGTCTGTACTTGCGTATATTTCCCCTGACGCAACAACACCTCAGCCAACTTATAGCTAAACGCTTTATTTTCAGGCATTGTCATTTGTAAGGGAGCGATCGAATTATAGGCCTGATCAAGTTTATTCTGACCCAAATAAATATCTGTTTGAATTAAAGAAACAAGTGGCTTACTACTAGATTTTACTTGATCTAAGGTTGTTTGAGCTTGGGCATAATCTCCTTGTTTAAGATAAAAAGCAGATAAAGCCAGTAACCCTGCGAGATTTTTTTGCGATGCCAGACTTTGCAATTGGTTTTCAGTCGCCTCTCCCGCAACCACCATGGTGTACCATTTTAAAATTTCAAAATCGACATCATATATTCGACTTTTAACTTTAGGCATCTGGTTTGCTCTTAAACGGGCCTCGCTCATACGTTCAGTCGTTAAGGGATGCGTAAGCCAAAAATCCGGCAGGAAACTTACATGACTTGTTGCTCTGTGCATCGTTTCAAAATAATCTGCCATACTTTGCGGGTTATAACCTGCAGCATACATATATTGCATTCCAATACGGTCAGCTTCACGCTCTTGATTACGACTATAAGTGAGCTGTTTATCTAGAAGTGCAGCTTGCGTACCCAACATGACTGCAGCTCCAGCATCCCCGCCTGCCTGAGCAGCCAAAGCCACACCTGCTAGCAAACCAGCCAAGCTTAAAAGAGTTTGTCCTTTAAAAGCCTCTTCTGAACGACTAAAGTGCCTTTGCGAAACGTGAGCAATCTCATGCGCCATCACTCCAGCAATCTCATCAATATTTCGAGCCGAGGAAATAAGACCTGTATTTAATGCAAATAAACCACCAGGAACAGCAAAGGCATTAATTTGTGGGTCTTTAATGACCACAAGCCCAATAGGTTGCCCAAGCTGTGTTTCACCTAAGATATTAGAGAAAACTTGAAAAAACTGATCTTCTAACCATACATCCTGTATGACTGGCATTTGTTTATGCACTTCACGGAAAACTTTTTCACCGATAAATTTTTCTTTTTGTTGATCAAGTAATCCTATTCCATTACCAATATTCGGAATTTCAACCTGCCCAGAAGCTGGTTTTGAGTCAAAAGGATCAGCGTAAGAGGCATTTGTTATAAAAGCCAAACTTAAAATAACTGGCAAAAATTTCAAAAGTTCTTCTCTATTAAAAATTAAACTAACAAAAAAGCCCATTCATATAATGCTTGAGTTTCTTACATCATATGAGCAGGCTTTCACTATAACATTGAAAATAGACTATATTTGCAATGAAGTGTTATTCAATATTTATACGAAATTAGGGTTCACCAAATACCTTGGTGTTTTATCTTCCAATGCTTCTACTAAGTTTTTATAAGCTAAATTTGCCATTTTTTTGCGTGTTTCAGCTGTAGCAGACCCCACATGAGGCAAAGTAACAACATTTGGTAATTTAAAAAGTGCCGAATCTTGCAAAGGCTCTTTTTCATATACATCTAAGCCAGCAGCAAAAATGACTTCCTGCTGCAAAGCTTCAATAAGTGCCTGCTCATCAACCACTGAACCGCGCGCAATATTGATAAAGATAGCGTGCTTTTGCATCAGCTCAAATTGAGCTTTGCCCATTAAGGCTTTAGATTCTGCATTTAAATCAACTGCTGTGACTACAAAATCAGACTGTTGTAGCAACTCATCCAAACCTAGATATCGAGCATTCAATGGCTCGGCCAATTCAGGCTTTTCGCGTCGATTATGGTAAACAATATTCATGTTAAAACCATAAAAACCACGACGCGCAATTGCAGCACCAATATTACCAAGTCCAATAATACCAAGTGTTTTACCAAAAACATCCAGACCAAACTGCTGTGGCCCTACTGTTCTTTTCCATTCGCCTTGTTTAGTCCAGTGGTCTAAAAATGGTACTTTTCTAGCTGCGCTTAACAATAGAGTAAAGGCAAGATCCGCAGTAGTTTCTGTCAAAACATGAGGTGTGTTTGATAACCAGATTTTCTTTTGGTTCAAATAAGCAACATCATAATTATCATAACCAACAGTCACAGATGAAATAATTTTTAATTTTTGTGCTGGAGCAAGGTTACTTTCATTAAGTAAGCGTCCCGCGCCAATCATTCCATCAGCATCTACCACTTCTTGTCGTATCTGTTCATTGATATCACCCAGTTTAGGGTTTAATATGACAACATGATAATCCTGCTGCAACCGCGACAAAATCTCTTCATCAATTTGACTAAAAACTACAACCTTTTTCATGTATATCCCTACTACTCATTGTTATCTTGCATAAGTTGCCACAATCTTTTCTTAAGGAGAGGCTTATCTAACATTTCTTTTAAACTAGCTAAATGAATAAGATTTGCATGTTGAATATACGCACATTTACCTAAACACAAAATCTTTTTTTCTGCCGCTACAGCATCTAAAAAACCCTGAATATATGAACTCACGCCACGTTGATCTTGATATGCCGCTAAGGGAAAAGGCCATTTTAATTCAGCATAGTGACCCACTTTAGCCTTTTGTATATTTGTCCAAAGTTGTTTCTCTTCTTTTTCTAGTGCTGTCACATCAACAAAGATTACACACTTTTCAAGGCAATAAGCCTGCAACTCGAATGGAGCAATCGCCTCTTGCTCAACAGTAATCATAGGTTTTTCAATAACCCTTTCAGACTGCGGAACATCTCTAATTGCTATTGAAGGTTGCTCTACAACTTTAGGTGCTTCAGGCAACAAAGGCTTAGATGGCTTTTGTCCAAAAGCAGGAACATCTATTGTAGGTGCGATAATTGGTGTATGAGATTCAACAATCTGATCTCGCCATACAGTATGGGCATTATTTTTTTGGCACGCTTGTGTTCTAGGAATCCATATATCAATTCCTAAAGTTGCCAGTATATTTCTTTGCTGCCCAATCATGTTTAAATCAGTACCTCTAATCTACACACATTCTAACGGGCTTCTGACTTTTTTTCAGCGTTTTCTTTTAATGATCGCTAGTGGAAATCACATATGTCTCTTAAATAATCATAACGCTATTTTTCTTCTGCATTTGCTCTACAATTTCATCGGACTCAAAACCAAATCGCCAGTAGAGTAACTCCAGCACATCAAGTTCATCTTGAGTAATAATGCGGTCACTCCATAAACACATCTCAGCAATCGCCAAAATACTTAGACGGTCACGAAGTAAAAGCCCAGCAATGTCATTTAAAATTTCAGCCAAGTCTAAAGGCTCATCCGAAATTTCATCATAAATATGCATTTCATCTGGGTTAAGTAAAGAACGCAAAATACGCTCACGGACTTCCAACTGGTTTGGACTATTAATTTGCTGCACATGAAGTAACGCATCAATTAAACGAACTATTTGAGGTTTCACTTCTTCAAATGCTGTTGGCAAATGAAGTGGCATCAAGTTCAATTCATATTTGACCCGCTCTAATAGTAGCGCATCAAGCAGTCCGATCTCTCCATCTTCCTGAATAATAAGTGCTAGTTTTGTCAAAAATTGACGCGCAATACTTGCAGGCATATGGCCAATATTTTTACATGCGTCGTGAAATATCTGAATATGAATACGACCATCCAAATTAAGCAAAGCATCGACTATCGAATGGCTTACAGGGGCTTCTTGCGGAATAAATTCTCGATATTGACGAATCATTAAAATCGCAACCATCACCTCACGCGAACCAGTGGCTGTTTGCAATGCACGCTGAATAAGTTCAGGGCGTTTTTTATTACGTCGGATATCACTACTTAAAGGCTTGATCGCATCATTTAATGCAAAGCTAATTGGAGAAAGACGCAATAATGGCAGCGGTTGTGGTGATGACCACGGAATATAGATTTCCGTCTCAGATTCTTCTAATGAACGGAAAAGACTAAATAAAGGCCTATTGCGAAGTTTCTTTAAATTTTCTAATTGTAAATCTTGCAGTAAAGTTGGATTAAGTTCGTAAATACGTTCACGAATGCTCGGGTGAATATTCATCCAGCTTTGAGGGCTAAGTGAATTTGCAAAACACATATGCGCGATTGATTCAGAATAAGCACTATGAATTTGTGATCCTGAATGGTGAACATAAATACGTAATAATGTTTGGGTATTCGTACTATTTTTTAGCAACCGCATAGTTTTTTGGTCATTGCGAAATGTGCGGCCACTTAATGTTAAATATTTAATAAAGCGAGTGATTAAAACACCTAAACTTCCTGCTAACCAAATCACTCCACCAACAGCTACAAACACAGTCTCGAACTTATGCTTATAACCCGGACTGTAGCGCTTAAAACCTTGTTTTGCGAGCTTACTGCCCCATTGACTGAAGGTCGTTAAACCGCTGTATAAAATTTTTAATTTAGTATTTTCTACAGCCTCACCAGATAAAATTTGGTTAAATTCATGACCCAGTAAACCATACAGCTCTAGTTCATCTAGATTCTGTAAAGCTCCCCAAGTCAAAATAATGACAATATCATTTGAGTGAAAACCAGCTGTTAATGCATTTACACCTACTTCATCAGGCAAAACATAGAGAGTTGGAACGTTAAGAGAAAATGTTTGCGCCAAATGTTCTGTAATTTTTAATGCCGCATGTTCTTCTGGTGTACTCTCGCCTTTTACCAAACGACGTGCTTTAAGCTGTTTGGCAAGGGAATGACCACCTTTACGTAAAATGTAAAGCTCGGTCACCACCGACCAAACCATAATAAAAAGCAAAAGAGCAATAAAATAGGGACTTAAAGCATGCCACCAAATCGGTTGGCTATAATCAAAAAAATGAACAAGTAAACCTAAAATGAGATTTAAAATAAAAATAGTCAAAAGCACAGCGACCAAACACATAGTGATGGACCATGCCATATTTTTATTTTCGATTAAATAGTGGCTTACTTCTTTCAATGTAAATATTCCCAATTACATTGTTAAGTTTCATCATAAAAGAAAAAAGCGGGAAACACCCGCTTTTTTCGGCTATTTCTATTCTTCTTTAATACCCGTCAAATCTACTGACGCTGCATCAATATTGACATCAATATAACCATCTTTTTTCTTTTTCGCAGAATCATTACGCTTCTGTTCCAAATTATTCAGATAGTCTGCATCAATTCCACCAGTTACATAGATACCATCAAAAACAGAGCAATCAAACTCAGTTAATGTAGGAACCTTACTTGTACGTACGGCGTTCTTCAAGTCTTCCAAATCTTGGAATACTAAACGATCAGCACCAATAATTTCTTGGATTTCTTCTACACTGCGTTCTGAAGCAATAAGCTCAGTTTTAGCAGGCATATCGATACCATATACGTTTGGATACATCACTTTTGGTGCTGCTGAAGCAAAGTATACTTTTTTCGCACCTGAGTCACGCGCCATTTGAATAATCTCATTACACGTAGTACCACGTACAATAGAGTCATCAACCAATAGAACGTTCTTGCCTTTAAACTCCAACTCAACCGGGTTTAATTTCTGACGTACAGATTTTTTACGCTGTTGCTGACCCGGCATAATGAAGGTACGACCGATATAACGGTTTTTCATAAACCCTTCACGGAACTTCACACCAAGAATGTTTGCAAGTTCTAATGCAGAAGTACGGCTTGTATCTGGAATTGGGATAACCACATCAATATCATGGTCTTCACCCCAGTCACGCAAAATCTTATGCGCTAATTTTTCACCCATTTTTAAGCGGGCTTTATAAACTGAAATACCATCAATAATTGCATCTGGGCGAGCAAAATAAACATATTCAAAAATACATGGGCGATATTTTGGATTAGCCGCACATTGTTTAGTGAATAACTGACCTTCGGCATCAATGAAAATTGCCTCACCTGGTGCGATATCACGTTCGATTTTAAAACCAAGAGCAGTAATCGCCACAGACTCAGATGCAATGATATATTCCATCTCACCTTGTTCAGTCATACGCGAACCATAAATCAATGGACGAATACCATTTGGATCGCGGAAACCAACCAAACCATGACCAGTGATCATAGCAACTACGCCATAAGCACCTTGGCAGCGCTCATGAACACGAGAAACCGTATGAAAAATATCTTCAGCTGTAGGATTTAACGTTCCTTTCTTTTGCAACTCATGTGCAAAAACGTTTAAAAGAACTTCTGAATCAGAATCAGTATTCATGTGACGCAAATCTGTTTTAAACAGGTCATCATGAATTTCTTCTGCATTAGTCAAGTTACCATTATGCGCAAGTGTAATACCGTAAGGTGAGTTCACATAAAATGGTTGAGCTTCAGCACTACTAGCAGAGCCCGCAGTTGGGTAGCGCACATGACCAATACCATAATTACCAAGTAATGCTCTCATATGACGAGTATGAAAAACATCACGCACCATACCGTTATCCTTGCGAAGGAAAAGACGGCCTTCATGGCAGGTTACTATTCCAGCTGCATCTTGCCCACGATGTTGCAACATCGTTAATGCATCAAACAACATTTGGTTCACTGGCGATTTACCGGCTATACCAACAACTCCACACATAGCAACCTCGCAGACAAGCTAGGAATTAATAAAAAGGATTCTTTGTTGAATGGTCGGGCCGGATTTCTGGTTCTTCCGACTCGTCCATTGGTTTTGGAGAAGTGCGAGATACACCGCCTCCAGATGTTATCTGATGAAAAGCCTCACTTGCTGCCCCTTTAGAAAGCTCCGTGGCTAAAGGTGCGTAAGGCAATAAAAACTGGATAAATTTGGATTGCTTCCAATGAGGTGAACTTTCTACCCAAGGACCAACACCTTGCATAGTAATAAGAACAACCAATAAACCCTTCAACGAACCAAAAGCACCACCTGCTAAACGATTTAATGGCCCCAATTTTAAACTTTTCAAGAGGCCATTTAAAAATGCGGTGACGATCCAAGTTAAAACAATAATAATGAGTGCAATAAATGCAAAAGCTGCAATCTTTTGAACCACCGGATCCTGGCTTAAACCCGACATTGACGGAGCTAGAAGAACAGCATATTTTGCACCCATAATTAATGCAAAAATCCATCCTACCAAGTTCGCAAAGGCTTTTATAAATCCTTGTCGCAAACCGTTTAGCCCCCCAATGAGCAAAAGTATTAGAATGATGATATCAATAGTGTTCATGTTCAATTAGGTCATAGCTTCAACACATTGCTTTACAAGCGTTGGTCCTGTGTAGATTAGACCACTATAAATTTGAACAAGTGTTGCTCCAGCTTGTTGTTTCGCTAAAGCTTGCTCACCAGACAAAATACCACCCACACCGATTAAAGGAATTTGTCCTTTCAATGATTGAGCAAATAAACGTAAACACTCTGTACTTTTTTCAAATACAGGTGCGCCTGACAAACCGCCTGACTCATTACCGTAAGGCAGGTTTTCCACCCCTTCTCTCGACAAAGTGGTATTGGTCACAATAAGACCATCAATTTTAAAATCTAATAATTGAGCAGAGATAAACTCAACATCTTCAGCTGTTAAATCCGGAGCAACTTTAAGTACTAGAGGAACATAATGGTTATATTGCTCAGCCAACTCAAGTTGACGCGCTTTTAAGGTTTGCAGTAATTCAGTTAACGCATCACCACTTTGTAAACTACGTAAGTTTTTAGTATTCGGTGATGAAATATTGACAGTAATATATGAAGCGTAATTATAAACTTTCTCAAGACAAATTAAGTAATCATCAACTGCTTTTTCTACAGGCGTATCGGCATTTTTACCAATATTGATTCCTAAAATGCCTCTAAACTTTGATGCTTTAACATTTTCAATAAGTTTATCAACACCATCATTATTAAAACCCATACGGTTAATAATGGCTTTAGCTTCAGGAATACGAAATAAACGTGGTTTTGGATTACCCGATTGCGGGCGAGGTGTAATTGTACCAATTTCAATGAAACCGAAACCTAATCCAGCTAATGCATCAATATGAGCACCATTTTTATCTAGACCTGCTGCCAAACCTACCGGATTAGGAAACTCGATTCCCATACATGTAGTAGGTTTCGCTTCTACGGCCTGACGCATCATGCCTAGCTTATGCGCTTTATCAAGCATGGATAATGTTAATTCATGGGCACGCTCTGGTGCTAAACTAAACAACATCGGGCGAGCAAGTGAATATAACATACCAATCACAGTCTACTGATTTTAGGTACGCATATTATAGGCACAGGCAGCACAAAACACCATGCTTGACATAAGCATATTTTGATATGTTATTGAACTGTCGCTGTTAATTTAATCTGACCTTCGCTTGAAACCATTTCCATCTTTTGAATACTAAGACCCATCTGTGCAAGTTGTGTTAAAAAGTTAGCTAAAATTGCATAATTCTGATGCGTTACAACAATTTGTAACTGCTCTCCATTTTGCTGAGAAGTCACAGTTAAACCTTGCTGTTGAGCCACCCTTTGTATTTTTCCAGACTTATCAAGTTCAAGCTCATTTGCAGGCTTCATAGTAACTGCATTACTTTGCATCCACACCATCAGATCTTTTAAATCATTTAAGCGTTTTTGCTGTTGTTCTGCCAAGGAATGCATTTTCCAAAGTGAAGACCCAACAATAGCCACTACCACAAAAATTGTAGTAAAGACCACCATAACGCGTTCACGGACAGTTAAACGATCTAGGTATTGAACAACTTTTTCAATCCACTGATCAAAACGATTCTGCAATTGAGCTAACATTTTCATTATTGTATTTTCACCACCCCAATTGCCCCACCACCATTTGCTTGGACATTACCTAGCTCAGCTTTAAATCCTTGCTGATTTAATTGTTGTGTCAAAGCTTGTAAATCATCTGCCGATTTTGCTTTTAATGCCATCGTTAAAATTGAAGCATCATAATTAAGTTGCTGAGCCAAAATCTGTCTTTGCATTAAAATAGGTCCAACACGGCTTAACAAAGAAAGTGCTTGTGTATCACCTTGCTGACTCATTCTTAAATGACTTTCAAATTGACCTTTTATATTTTGTTCAGTCACACGACTAGATGGTCCAAACCAGTATTTATATTGTTCAATTGTCTGGTCAGCAGTTAGATTTGCTACTTTTTTCAATTTGACCCAACGCAATAAATCATAGCTAAACTGCACTACAATAATTGCTAAAATAACGGCAGCACATGCCTTCCAATAACCAGAAAAAGTACGCTCCTGGCCTTTTGATTTTGGTAAAACATTGAAAGGATGCTGCTTAGTTTTATCTAATAGCTGAAATTGATAAACGAACTCAGAACGTTGTTCTGCACTTGAAGCGGCCTCTAAACTTTCCAGTTGCCCTGATGTTAAACCACTATATTGATAATGTTTTTCAGCTGACTGAAATTCTAAAAAAAGCCCCAAATCATCAATTGAATTACCCAACCATTTATTTTCACGCACCAAAAGTTGGTGATTAATATTACACAGAATAACTTGCTCGGTTTGCGGCTCTGGCAATATTAGAAAATCTGGTAGCAAGGAAACAAGTTTGGTTGGCAACAAAGCCAAAGAATGTTGCCATGTCTCGACCATCCCTTGAGCGACACCCAAGACAGTTAACTGATCGGCATGAAAATGGTGAACCACTTTCATATGATCAATCGGTAAAGTCACAAACTCTTCTAGTAGATATTTAACCCCATCAGCCCCCAGTTGTTTATAGTGGGACTTCGCCATAGTTTGCTGAAGCATTTGTGCATGACGACTCGGAAAAAAAACCGTAGCTTCTTTTCCCTGATGTATTTGCAAGTCTTGTATTAATTGATCGAGACTCGCAGCCTGCAACCAGCTCTCTCCGTTAGACCAATGCCATATTCCATTGGTTTCAGGCATCCATATATACAGCATGTTGGCGAAATAACCTTTTTAATTATATTGTGGGTATAAAACTATTTTTTTGTGTTGATAAACCATTCGCAATAACAGCTTGATCATAAATTCTAGCTTCAGCAAGCGCAAATGGATTGAAATTTTCATGAGTAAGTAACTCTGCAATATGACCTATTACATTCATATGGCAAACCACTACAATCGACTCATAAGGAATTTGAGACAACCATTCAACTGCTTCTTTTGCATCATCATCTGGCTTAATTTTGTCGCATAAAAGCACTGGCACATCTTTAAAATAAGTCTGGATATGCGCCAATGTTTCCTGAGCACGCAACAAAGGACTAACAACAAAAATATCCGGTTTTACAATGTCTTTTAAAAATGTTGCTGTTTGCTCAGCCTGTGCATGTCCACGCGCAGTAAGGGGACGTTTAATATCATTACCATTAACTGGCGGAGCAGCTTCCCCATGACGAACTAATGTCAGTTGCATAAAATTTCCTTGTTAATAATTCTGCATTATAACCACAATTTATGACATTTATTCGTCAGACTTCATGATGAGGTAAAACAAACTCCACATCACTACGATGACCATTTTTCATAAGAGAAAGTGCAATATTTAATGGTGGAGCACCTTCAAAAATGACTTCATATAAAGCATTGGTAATTGGCATATATACATCTAGTTCTTGTGCTTTACCACGCACTTGGACAATTGTATTAATACCTTCAGCAGTTTGCCCCAATTCTTTACTTGCTTGATCAAGTGTCTTGCCAGAACCTAGCGCATATCCGATTTGATAATTACGGCTCAATGGACTATTACATGTCGCAAATAAATCACCCACACCAGACAAACCTAAAAATGTAAGCGGGTTTGCGCCCTGCTTTACCGCGAAACGACTCATTTCAGCCAAAGCACGCGTTAAAATCATACTTTTGGTATTTTCACCAATTTTATATGCAGCCCCAATTCCCATCGCGACTGCATAAATATTCTTAAGTGCACCGCCCAACTCAACTCCATGCACATCATCGCTACCAAAAACACGGAATAACGCACTATGAAGCGCATGCTGCACGGCATAACGGACGAGTTCAGAATCACTAGCAATCACTGTACCAGATGGCATACCTGCCATAATTTCTTTGGCAAGGTTTGGACCTGACAATACACCATAGGGAACTTCTGGTAGTTCTTCACGAATAATATCGCTCATAAAACTAAATGTTTTAGCTTCAACACCTTTGGTTAAGGAAACAACCGCTTGTGCAGTAATATAAGGAGCAATTTGTTTTAAGACATCGCGGAAAGAATGGCTAGGAATTGCAACTAAAATAATATCTCGGTCACATACCGCTTGCTCAAGATCAGACACAGCACGTAGTGAAGATTCTAAAGTAAAGTCTGGTAAATAACGTTTATTAATATGGGTTTTATTAATTTCTTCTGCTGTTTCAGCATCACGAATCCAGATCATGGTATCGCAGCCATTACGAGCAGCTAAATTCGCCATGGCTGTACCAAAGCTACCGCCCCCTAAAACGGTAATACGTAGTGCCGTTTTTTTATCGACCGCAACAGGTTCCACCAAATCTGTAAACTTAAATTCAGCCATGCTTTATTATCCTATTTCTTACTTTTACAGACGCTTAAGCCTGCCAAACTTTTACGAATTCTTTACTTTCAATATCTGCACGCGGTGCAATTGCTTTAGCTGCTGTGCCAACGTAAATAATACCTGAAATTAAATCATGCGGTTGCAGACCTAAATGCTGTTTTAACCAAGTTGATTCAACAACAGCACCACTACGCCACATAGTTGAAAACCCCTGAGCTTGCAAAGACAACAAAAGATTTTGTACTGCCGCACCAGTACTTAAGATTTGCTCAAAATGTGGCACTTTTGGATGATCTTGTAACTGTGTAAGAGCTAAAATCAGTAGCGGAGCGCGAAAAGGATGTTGCTTAACACGTTCCAGCTGAGCGGGGTCAGATTCTCCTAAATCTACCAATGCTTTTGCTAGAACCTCACCAAAAGCAGCACGTTGTTCACCAGAAATAACGACAAAGCGTGTTGGCTTAAGCCTATGATGATCTGGAGCAGTTAAAGCAGCCTGAAAAGCCAACTCTAATTGATCTGAGTTTGGAGCTGGCTCAATTAATTGGCCAATAGACTGACGCTGATGAATATTTTGGTGAATTATTTGTATTGCTGAATCCGTCATTAATATTGATCTAACTCAAAAATTCGAAATAGATTAGCATAATCTACCGTTAATCCACCATGGAATCTAGCCTATAAACTTAGTGAACTTATAGTTTGACATTTTTTAATACAAAACTTCAAAACTCATACAACGTATTCAAAATCAAATAGAAAACTTATGTTCAAATAGCTATGTCTTTTAGCGATTAACTTAGGTGAATCATGAAAAAAATAATTTTAGCGAGCGCAATGAGCGGCGTTGTTCTATTACTTGGTGCTTGTGCTACCACTCCTAAAAATACTTTAGCAATTCAAAAAGAAAATAATCAGTTTGAAGTGACTGGTATCGGCAAAACTAATTTAATTGCAAAGAATAATGCAGTTACTGCCGCTCAGAAAACGTGCTCTAAGAATACAACTCCTGTTATTGTTGATGAAAAAACCACTTATCATGGTGTATTAAAAGATGTAGTAAGTGAAAAGACGGGTCAAATGGTAGAAGCCGCTGCAGGTGTTATTGGTACTTTAACTGGTAAAAATGCGTCTTTAGCAAAAGATGACGACTATCAAACAACGCTTACATTCTATTGTAAAATTAATTAATTGAAAAAAATCCCAATCAATTGATTGGGATTTTTTTTATTAGCAATACCCGTCTAATCGGGTAAGTGGTAGTTTTTTACCAATTGCTTTTTCAATTTCTGGTAAATAGAAAGCATCATCTTCAGACAAGAAACTAATACTTACTCCTTGTGCACCTGCACGACCTGTACGCCCAATACGGTGAACATAGTCATCAGACTGCTCAGGTAAAGTGAAGTTGATAACATGCGATACGCCATCTACATGAATACCACGACCTGCAACATCCGTTGCAATCATGATGTTATGCTTCCCTTGCTTAAACTGCTCTAGCATTTTCAAACGTTTATCTTGAGCAATCTCACCAGATAGCATTCCTACTTTATATCCATCTTTTTTCAAATGGTCATAAAGACGGCGCACTTGATCACGGCGGTTGGCAAAGATCATGACTTTATCAATTGGTTCTTCACGTAAAATATCTTGTAAAAGACGATATTTATCTTGTTTAGCTACAACATAAACACGTTGTTCTACATCGTTATTGGTCTTTTGTTCAGGCTCAATTTCAACTGTTACA
This sequence comes from Acinetobacter sp. RUH 2624, assembly GCF_000162375.2. Lineage (NCBI taxonomy): Bacteria > Pseudomonadati > Pseudomonadota > Gammaproteobacteria > Moraxellales > Moraxellaceae > Acinetobacter > Acinetobacter sp. RUH 2624. The sequence continues at coordinate 1,807,225 of NZ_KI391939.1, forward strand.
GGCTCAAACAACCACTGTCTTGCTAAATTTAAGACGTCGTAACTAAAAGTCGCCGAGAACATCAGGGTTTGACGTTGTTCCTTACGTGGTGAATAACGAACAATACGTTTTACCGAAGGAATAAAGCCCATATCTAATAAACGGTCAGCTTCATCAATTACCAAAAATTCAATTTGATCGAGCCAGACTTCTTTTTGTTCTACAAAATCGATTAACCGTCCTGGTGTAGCAACCATGATATCGACAAAATTAGCATCAAGTTGTTTCTTCTGCTTATCAAAATCAACACCACCCAATAGGGTCACTAAATGTAAATTAGAGAATTTTGTGAGAAACTTTGCATCGCTTTCAATTTGCAAGGCCAACTCACGAGTAGGTGCCAAGATTAAAGCACGAGGTTCGCCACGGAAACGTTGTTCTTTAACCGGATTATTGAGTAAATCATTAATTACACTAATCAGAAAGGCAGCTGTCTTACCTGTTCCTGTCTGTGCTCGCCCAATTGCATCGTGCCCGGCTAATGTATATTTTAAAACCTTTTGCTGAATTGGGGTCATTTGAGTAAACCCTAAAGCATCAATCGCCTTTTTAAGTTGCGGATGTAAATTCAAGGTTTCAAAACCAGATGTCATAAATACGCGCTCTAACAAACAATCTCTCGAATGAGAAGATCATTATAAACAAAAACGCCCCAATTCAAAAATTGGAGCGTCCATGATTCATCAAAAAGATGAATTAGTCTTAGTCTAAAGGCTGAACGTTTTCAGCTTGAAAACCTTTTTGACCTTGTACAACGCTAAATTCTACACGTTGACCGTCACGTAGAGAACGGTGACCGTCACCTACGATTGCACGGAAGTGAACGAATACATCGTCGCCGCCGTTACGTTGAATAAAACCAAAGCCTTTAGTGTCATTAAACCACTTTACTACGCCTTGTTCACGAGCTGTCATAAGTCAATCCTCAGATGATGAAAAAAGGACCTTCCGGTGTTGCAAACAGCAGAGCAAACAAGGTTTTAAAATTTTTATAATCTTAAAGCTTGTAATCATTCTGTAAAACTATCAACAATTTCCGGTTACATCCATTTGTTATAGGTTATTAAAACAATTTAACTGTGTGGTAATTCCTAAAACGGTTCGAGCTTAACACGGGTTTATGACAATTAATAGAATTTTTTTCAAATATTTCCCCTATTTTTAGCTCTTTTTTTAAACAGCTTATTACAATAATTTTTATGTATTCCTTTAGCTCTTAATTTTTATAAAACACCTAGAGTTCGTAAAAAAATTTGTTAAAATATTTTTTTTAGTTGTTTTTAAAATGAATGAGCACTACTTCTTCTGCTGTAGCACCTATTGAAATTAATGCCCTTGGTCAACCATGTCCAATGCCTTTATTAATGTTAAAACGTGAACTTAAGAAAGTATCAGGAAAGCAGCTATTTTTATTGAAATCATCTGACCCGCATAGTGAAATTGATGTAACGCGTTACTGCACTTTACATCATTTTATGTGTCAAACCATGCAGATTTCAGAAAGAGAATTTCACTATTTAATTGAAACTCAATGATTCTTTGTTAAAATCTAAGATTAGAAACTGCATAAAATTTTACATTTTTCTACCCAATTTTCCTTAATTATGAAGCCAATTCAAATTAAGATGAATTTATTGGTTAATCCATCCTATCCTATAAGGAGAACTCATGAGTGACAGCAGCAATCAATTGATGCCCCTGTCATTGTCTGCGCCCGGTGTAAACCTTGGTGCATATATCAGTACTGTCAATCAGATTCCTATTTTAACGGCCGAGCAAGAAAAAGAACTTGCTGAACGTTATTATTATGACCAAGATCTTGATGCCGCAAAAATGCTGGTAATGTCGCATTTACGTTTTGTCGTTCATATTGCGCGCAGCTATGCAGGTTATGGCCTCCCTCAAGGCGACCTTATTCAAGAAGGTAACTTAGGCTTAATGAAAGCCGTAAAACGTTTTGACCCAAACATGGGCGTACGTCTCGTATCTTTTGCCGTCCACTGGATTAAGGCAGAGATTCATGAATACGTTATTCGTAACTGGCGTATTGTAAAAATTGCAACAACTAAAGCTCAACGTAAACTTTTCTTCAACTTACGTAGTTTGAAAAAATCGAGTAAAAAATTAACACTCGAAGAAGCCCAATCTATTGCTAACGACTTAAATGTAACTCCAGAACAAGTTTTGGAAATGGAAGGTCGTTTAACTGCTTATGATGCTGCTTTTGAAGCGCAAGGCGATGATGACGACGATACTCCACATACAGCACCTGCGTTGTATCTTGAAGATAACCGTTACGACCCTGCTCGTTTAGTTGAAAATGAAGACTGGGAAGAGCAAAGTACATCTGCTTTACATGATGCAATGGACCAGTTAGATGATCGTTCGCGTAATATTTTGCAGCGCCGTTGGTTAGATGACGATAAATCTACCCTACATGAGCTTGCTGCTGAATATAATGTATCAGCAGAACGTATTCGTCAGCTTGAAAAAAATGCGATGGAAAAAATTAAAGTCGCTATGTCAGCAAGCTAAAGTAAATAAAAAATAAGAGGGCGGTCAGCCCTTTTGTTTTATCTGGCTATGTTTAGCCAACCTATTCTATGGTAACGTTGCCTTTCATTATTCAGTTGCGTTTTTTGTTATGTGGATTGCCATTTCAGCCCTTAATCTTGCTTTTGCAGTCATGTTGGGTGCTTTTGGAGCACATGGTCTTAAAGCTCACGCGAGCCCTGAACAAATTGCTTGGTGGCAGACTGCAACCGACTACTTTTTTTATCATGCACTTGGGCTATTAGCCCTTGGTATTCTAAGTAAGGTTCTTCCCCATTTCCCAATCAAGTTATCTTTCTTGCTTATTCAGATTGGCATTCTGTTCTTTTGTGGTTCGCTTTATATCATGGCATTAGGTTTACCACGCATATTAGGTGCAATTACGCCAATCGGTGGAGCCTTAATGATTGCTGGATGGCTAGTTTTGGCTTGGAATGCTTTCAAATACGCAAAATAATCGGAATGTGATCATGCAAATTTATTTAAATGGCGAATTAACGGACACGCCTAGCCAAAACCTTTTGCAACTCATTCAGGAGTTGGCACTTGAAGGAAAACGTTTTGCTGTTGAACACAATCAGCAAATCGTACCTAAAAGCAAATTAGAGCAAATTACGATTGCTCAACATGACCGTATCGAAATTATTCACGCTGTTGGCGGCGGCTAAGTCGGAGTTATCCATGCAAGACACCCCTCTCATTATTGGTTCACGTTCTTTTCAATCTCGTTTATTGGTAGGAACTGGCAAATATAAAGACTTAAATGAAACGGATTTAGCTATTCAAGCCAGTGGTGCTGAAATCGTAACTGTCGCAATCCGCCGCGTGAATATTGGACAAAATCCAGATCAACCGAATTTACTTTCAGTCATCCCACCAGAAAAATATACAATTTTGCCAAATACCGCAGGTTGTTTTGATGCTGACAGCGCAGTACGCACATGCATGTTAGCCCGTGAATTACTCGATGGTCATAACCTAGTAAAGCTTGAAGTGTTGGGTGATGAAAAAACCTTATATCCAAATGTAACCGAGACCTTAAAAGCTGCTCGCACTTTAATTGATGACGGTTTTGAGATTATGGTCTACACCTCGGATGACCCAATCATTGCGCAAGAACTTGAAAGTATGGGTTGTGTTGCAATTATGCCTTTAGGTAGTTTGATTGGTTCAGGTTTAGGTATTTTAAACCCGCACACCATTTCAATTATTAAAGAAAATGCGAAAGTACCAGTTTTAGTAGATGCAGGTGTTGGTACAGCAAGTGATGCAGCTATTGCGATGGAACTTGGTTGTGATGGCGTGCTGATGAATACTGCCATTGCAGCTGCGCAAAATCCTATTTTAATGGCTTCTGCAATGAAGAAAGCTGTTGAAGCTGGACGTGAAGCATTTTTAGCTGGACGTATGCCACGTAAACGCATGGCAAATGCTAGTTCACCTGAGACTGGTTATTTCTTTAAGTAATCATTAATTTTGCCTAAATTTTAAAGCACGATAACAAAAGCTATCGTGCCAAGTGGCATGGATGCCACTGTTGAACAGGGGCCACATGGATGTGCCCTCTGTTCAACAAAGGTTTTTGTTACTTTTGACCTTTCAAAAGTAAAGCATAGCCAATATAGAGCTTAATAAATTAAACATGAGACCAAAGGTCGCATATCACGTAAAATTATTAATTTAATTAAGCCACTTGCTCATCGCGCTTAAATACCAACTCTTTTGCAGATGAGTTATCAGCATCAAAGTAGTAACCCTCAGTATTAAACGCTTTGATATCTTCAGCTTTATTTAATTGGTTTTCAACAATAAAACGAGCCATTAAACCGCGTGCTTTTTTCGCATAGAAACTAATGACTTTATATTTGCCATTTTTCTGGTCAAGGAAAACAGGCTTCACAATATCAGCCTTAATTTTCTTTTCATTGACAGACTTGTAATATTCATCCGAAGCTAGATTTACCAGCAATTCAGATTTAATTGCTGCCAAGTCTTCATTAATTTGGTTAGTGATGATATCACCCCAAAATTCATACAAATTATGACCACGCGTATTTTTTAATTTAGTGCCCATCTCAAGACGATAAGGCATCATTAAATCTAAGGGACGCAATAAACCATATAAACCAGAGAGCATACGCAAATGCTGCTGTGCAAAATCAATATCTTTGTCTTTTAAATGATAAGCATCTAAACCCGTGTAGACATCCCCTTTAAACGCATAAATAGCTTGGCGAGCATTTGAGAAATTAAATTCGGGAGTCCAGTCTCTAAAACGATCAGCATTCAATGCAGCAATTTTTTCACTGACATTCATTAAACTCGCAATTTCCGAAGCGGAAAGTTTGCGGCAAACATCAATTAATTGTGCTGAGTTTTCTAATAAGCGAGGCTGAGTAAACACATCTGTAGGTAACGCTGTTTCATAATCTAAAGTTTTTGCAGGAGAAATTAAAGCAAGCATAGACAACCTGAAAAAATTATTCTTAATACCAACTATAACAGTAGATATTTTTTAATGCTAACTCGTGTTTTCAATGACGACTATCGGTAAAATAGGAATACGTATTGTTATTTATCGATTCTTATATGTCTGAGCAAATTTTCATTCAGGGTCCAGTAGGTAAAATTGAACTTTTTGTAGACCGCCCTGAAGGTGAAATCAAAGGCTTTGCGGTTGTTTGCCATCCGCACCCATTGCAAGGTGGAACTCCTCAACATAAAGTCCCTGCTCTTTTAACCCAAATCTTTAATGAATATGGTTGTATTGTTTACCGTCCTAGTTTCCGTGGTTTAGGTGGCAGTGAAGGTGTTCATGATGAAGGCCATGGCGAAACCGAAGATATTTTAGCTGTGATTGAACACGTTCGTAAGCTTCATGAAGGCTTACCATTCTATGCAGGCGGTTTTAGCTTCGGCTCACATGTTTTGGCAAAATGTCATGCGCAGCTTAGCCCTGAATTACAGCCTGTACAATTAATTTTGTGTGGTTTACCAACAGCTACTGTTGTGGGATTACGTCACTATAAAACCCCTGAAATTCAAGGTGATATTCTACTCATTCATGGTGAGCAAGATGATATTACTTTACTTTCAGATGCAATTGCATGGGCAAAACCGCAGAAGCATCCAATTACGATTTTACCGGGCGCTAACCACTTCTTTACAGGTTATTTAAAACAGCTTCGTCAAATCATTACACGCTTTATTATCATGAAATAAAGTGTATTTGATGGGCATAACTTGAGAGTATGCCCATCATTTTCAAGTATGTCCTTATTGAAAATTATTCCAACTTAACCCAGAACGTGCCAAATATTTTTTACTCGGTCGCTATCATTTACTATAATTTTTATAAAATTCTAATAAGTGTCTATAATATAAATTACGCATTTGATTAAAAAATTCCAAGAATATGCTTCATTTTACCTTTTTAGGCACATCATCAGGTGTACCCACACTTTCCCGTAATGTTTCAGGATTAGCGGTTCGTAACAGCAAAAATAAGGACTGGATTTTAGTTGATGCCGGCGAAGGTACACAGCACCGCATTCAACAAGCTAAACTTTCCTTGCAAAACCTAGTTGCCATTTGTATTACACATGTTCACGGCGATCATTGTTATGGTCTAGTTGGTTTATTGGCAAGTGCGGGAATGAATGCTCGTAGCAAACCCTTAATCGTGATTGCTCCGAAAGAAATTCAGCAATGGTTTGAGATCACGGCCCAACTCACAGACTTACACTTACCCTATTCACTGCAATTTATTGATGTGAATGATGCAATACAGCCACAACAGATCACTGATGAATTTATTGTTCAAGCACATCCTCTAAGCCATCGTGTTCCAAGTTTTGCTTTTAGTATTTATATCAAATCTATTCAGAAGAAGTTAGATATCCAAGCTCTCACACAGCTAGGCGTGCCTCAAGGCGATATGTGGGGCCATTTAAAACGTGGCTACAATATTGAATTTGAGGGACAAACTTTAAAAGCTCAAGACTTTATCAAAATTCAAAATCAACAAGTTCATGCAATTATAGGTGGTGATAATGACCAACCAGAACTATTAGCCGACGCTTGCAAAGATGCCCAACTCCTTATTCACGAATCAACATACTTGCAAACGGTTTTAGATAAAATCGGCAAAGGTCCAATGCATAGCTCAGCAAAAATGGTGGCTGAATTTGCAGAACAGCAATCTTTGGGTAATTTAATTCTGACGCATTTTAGTCCTAGACATCAGGATAAATCTGGCCAGCAAGCTATTTCCGAAGAAGTTCGCCAGTTTTATAAAGGTCATTTTTATTTAGCAAATGATTTTGATGAATTTACTTTAAATGAAACAGGACAACTTTTAAAAATCGAGTAAAAAATTATATTTATTGAGAGATCGAATTAACTACACATCATTTCCATGTAAAAGTTTAAGAAGCTCATAACTGAGCTTCTTATTTCTTAAAAAATTACTCTACAGATGCCAAAGCGGTTACCAGTAGCTTCCAGCATTTCTCTACAGTATCTACTTTTACTCGTTCGCCTGGTGCATGTGCACCTTGAATATCAGGCCCAAACGAAACCATCTGTAAATGTGGATAATGCTCGGCAATAATTCCACACTCCAAGCCTGCATGAATCACTTTAAGATTTGGCTCAATATTAAATGCATTTTGATAGGCTTGTTGCAAACACTTTAAAGCCGCCGAGTCAGGATTTGGTGTCCAACCTGAAACTAATGGTGTGAGTATAGAGGCGATATTAAATTGACGAAAATGCGCCTGAATTTTTTCTGCAAAATCTTGAGCTTCTTGGTTCACCATTGAGCGAACCATTAAAACAGCTTTTCCGCCTTCTCTATTTAGTCTCACCACTCCAATGTTATTTGAAGTTTCAACCACATCTGGGAGAGCTTGACTCATACTTGCAACGCCATAAGGACTTGTTGCTAAAGCTTGTAACCACTCGTTTTGCTGTTGTTGAGCAATCACTTCAGTCACTTCAGCACTATTAGGCTGAATTGTTAATTGCAGATTGTCATCAACACCTTGTAGCTGTTTTTTCCATGCTGTTTGATATTCATCGAGTAATTTTTCTAATTCAGGCAATTGGTTAGATGAAATTGCAATAGTCGCTACAGCTTCTCTCGGTAAAGCATTACGGGCCGTACCACCTGTAAACTCAACAAGATGCCCACCAAGTGAGCCTAAATATTGATTTAAAAAACGAGCCAAAATAACATTTGCATTGCCGCGTCCTAAATGGATATCTATGCCAGAGTGTCCGCCTTTAAGACGAGCCACCTGAATATTCACAATATTTAAATCTTTAGAAATTGGTTCATAGCTAAGCGGTTGCTCTACCTCAATATCAATACTACCAGCACACCCTAGATACAACTCACCCCATTCTTCTGTATCAATATTAAATAACCATTTTCCTTTTAATATACCGGCTTCTAAAAGTCGAGCACCGCTCATACCTGCTTCTTCATCGACTGTTAAAAGAACTTCTATTGGTCCATGAGCAATATCATTTGAATCTAAAACAGCTAAAGCCAAAGCCACCCCTATGCCATTATCAGCACCTAAAGTAGTGTCTTTGGCAATTAACCAGCCATCTTCGAGGACTGGACAAATCGGGTCTTTAAAGAAATCATGTACCGTGCCAGTGTTAGCTTGTGTGACCATATCTAAGTGGCCTTGAAGAATAACGCCAGATACATGTTCTTTACCCGTAGTTGCATCCTTTCGGATAATTAAATTACCAACTTCATCTACGTAAGTTTCTAAATTCCGACTTTCGGCCCAGTTTTTTAGATACTCACGAAGCTGTTGTTCATGCTTTGAGGGACGCGGAATCGTACAAAGTGTTTGAAAATGCTGCCAAACAATTTGAGGAGATAAGTTTGAAAAATCAAATGGCACCATATATTTATACTCTCAAAAATATTCTTAATAAACTTAGGTTTATTCAAAGATAAGAATTTATCAGCGCAGTTTTAGCCTTTATTAAAATCGACGCTGATAAATTAAAAATGACTCTAAATGTAGAATAGATTAGATATAAAAATCAAAGTTAAATTTCACGAACCAAACGGAAACCCCACATGATTGAACGGGCTTGTGAAGTTACATAAGCATTACGATAGGCAGTTCGTACGTTATAAGTGTTATATATCCATGCTCCCCCACGTAAAACTGGGAAGTTACACTGCCCATTATTTTCCTCACCCCAACGACGATTTACACTAGGAGCATTTTCATAATTTGCATGCCAGCAATCATCGACCCATTCTCGGGCATTGGCACTCATATCATATAAACCGAAATTGTTTGGTAAAAACTTCCCTACTGGTGAAGTAAAAGGATAACCATCTGTGCAATTAAATAAACTCCAACCATTAGTTTGTGGTAGTGCTCCAACTGTTGTTGGATCTAATACATTTGCATATTTACAAGCTTGGTCAAGATTAAGGTCATCCCCCCAATAATAGGCTGTTGTCGTTCCAGCACGAGCCGCATACTCCCACTCAACCTCTGTTGGTAAACGGTAAGTCTGGCCCGTTTTTTTAGATAACCATTTCGCGAATGCTCTTCCATCTTCACGGCGTACACATACAACAGGATCCTGAGGTGTCTGATTCATACCCGAATTATTTGGATTTAAATCATCTCGATACCACATATTGAAAACACCATTTCGCGTTTCCCAATTACGGCACCCCTCGACCTCCCAGCCAGTTTCCTTTTGGAAAGCCTGAAACTCAGCAATTGTTGTTTCATAAGTTGACATTGCGAATGGTTTTTCAACTTGTACTAAATTTTGAGGTAATTCATATGGCCGAGATTGAGCCGGTACATTTTGTTGCTCTTGCTCATTTATATTTCCGCCCATTAAAAAACTACCAGCTGGAATAACCGTCATTTCTGGACAAAAACTATCTGAACAATCTTTAAATTTAGATTTTGCTGCCGTTAATTGATTAACATTGATATTGGTTAATGAAGCTAATTTAATTTCAGGATTCATATTAGGAGGGTTATTTATTTGACGAATTAATAAATTAATTGTTCCTTTCCACTCACTTAACATTTCTCTAAGCATAGCAGGTCGTTCAATACTTACGCCTGTTCCATCATAGTCTGGAGCATTACATCTCGCTCTTAATACAGTCGACTCATCAGTAAGCTGAGCTAGTTTCGGAATAATTTGATTATCAAGAAAAACTCCTAAATTATTTGAACTCGCGATATTGGCTCTTAGTTCTGCCGTTGATTTTTGAGCTACTGTCGCCTCACCGATAACTTTAGAATAGACACTATCACATTGATTTTCTTGCCATACCAAAGTTTGTTTAAGATTTTCCAAGGAAGTAATAGTTTCTTCTAGCAACTTCTGATTCTTCGAATTTATGGTTGTATCTTTATCATCATTATTACAAGCTGATAATAAGGAGATAATCAATATACCAAAGCCTTTTGAATAATTACTGGAAATTATATTCATGTTAATTCTCTGTAAAATAATATAAATAAAAAGAGGAAATTGATTAGTTGTTTGTTAAATAGCATTTTTAAATTAATAGAAATTTAGATCAAAATTCAAACAATATTATTTTTTTGTTTGTTAATTTTTATTAAATAATGTCACTACAAAAATAAAAAATTCTTATCAATATTAATAAATCAAAAGGGTGAACAAATATGTTCACCCTCTCTTCACAAAATATGCTTAATTGGTCAAGACTTCCAAACAAATTCGGAGAAACTCTGATCGGCTTTCAAACTATTTTCAACAGCCTGCGCAAGCTGACGAATAATGCTTTGTGTTTCGATTTTCTCAAACCAGTCTTGTTCTTCATCTGGATTGGCAAAGATTTCACACATTAAATGCCCATCGTGGTCCGTTTTCTGGCAAGTAATAGACAACGGCAAAAGATGATTATCAATACTCACTTCTACTTTTTCATGCTCATGTACAATATGCTGTGCATCGAAACCATAATGTCCCAATTGTTTAAATAATAAGGCCGCTACATATTCTTGAGTGATATGGCATTCATTTGGTGGATGATCAAGCACCCCATGTTCTGGGCAACTGGCAATAAATTGTAATTTTTTCATCCTTTGTCCTAACACTATTATCATTATCTGCACTTAGCATAAGCAATAAACAAACAGCAGCCAAGCCTTTAGCTCGCTGCTGCCGTTGCTATTGTGTTAGCAATTATAAAATGTATGAGGTCAAAAGTTATTGGCTAACTTCAATCGTTAAACCTGCACGATTCGCCAACTCAGTAAATGTTGGGAAACTTGTAGCAACAGTTTCAGTACCATGAATTGTAATCGGACCAGAAGTACGAAGACCTGCCATACTAAAACTCATAGCAATACGATGGTCATGGTGCGATTCGATTTCACCGCCAGCAAAGATTGGTGACCAATCGCCAGATTTGCCTTTTCCTTCGATAATGATGCCATCTTCAGTTGGTGTGCAGTCAATACCCATGATTTTTAAACCATCTGCCATAACTTGAATACGGTCAGATTCTTTCACACGAAGCTCTGCCGCACCTGTGAGTACTGTTTGCCCTTCAGCACAAGCCGCTGCAATAAATAATGCTGGGAATTCATCAATTGCCAAAGGTACTTGATCTTCAGGCATATGAATACCTTTAAGGGTACGCGAACCTTTAATATGAATATCAGCAATAGGTTCGCCACCAGCAATACGTTCATTTTCAACAGTCAGGTCAGCACCCATCTGTTTTAAAATTTCAATTACACCTGTACGTGTTGGGTTAATGCCTACCGCTTCAAGTACAACGTCTGCACCCTCAGTAATTGCAGCACCCACCATAAAGAAAGCAGCAGATGAAATATCAGATGGTACTTGAATATTAGTACCTACTAATTTTCCACCACCAACGAGTGAGATTTTATTACCTTCAGTTTTAACATCATAGCCAAATGCACGAAGCATACGCTCTGTATGATCACGTGTTGGTTCCGGCTCAGTTACCGAAGTTTCACCTTCAGCCCATAAACCAGCAAGTAAAATACCAGACTTCACTTGAGCAGATGCCATAGGTAAATCGTATTGAATACCTTTTAATTGCTGACCACCAGTAATACTTACAGGTGGTGTACCTTTCTCGCCTGTTGTTTGAATTTGCGCACCCATTAAACGTAAGGGTTTAGCAATACGCTCCATTGGACGTTTAGAAAGTGACGCATCACCTGTCATAACAGAATCAAACTTTTGGGCAGAAAGCATACCTGAAAGCAAACGCATGCTTGTTCCAGAGTTACCCATATACAATGCACTTGCTGGTGCTTTTAAGCCATACATACCCACGCCATGAATGATCACTTCACCATTTTTAGGGCCTTCAATGCTTACACCCATATCACGAAAAGCTTGTAAAGTTGCTAAAGCATCTTCACCTTCAAGGAAGCCAGTTACATGCGTAGTGCCTTCTGCAATAGCACCAAACATAATGGAGCGATGTGACACAGATTTGTCACCCGGTACGGTAAATTTACCTTTAAAAGTCTTATTTCCCGGTAAGATACTGAATTGCTGTGTCACCTTATTTTTCTCCATTAAAGGTTTTTTGGCTAACATATGATTGAAATGTTGACGTGCTGCCTGAGCATGGCCGAGTAAACCCATTAATGCATGAGAATCTTCGTTTTCAATCAATTTTCTAAGTACGGTAAGTTGCTTTTCGAAGCCATCTACAGCATTTAAGATAGCGGTTTTATTGGCAAAGAAAATGTCATGCCACATTTGAGGATCACTTGCTGCAATTCGTGAAAAGTCACGGAAGCCACCAGCCGCATAACGGAAAATATCCAAGTTATCTTCACGGTTTGCAAGTTGCTCGACTAGATTAAATGCCATTAAATGCGGTAAATGGCTCGTATGTGCCAAAACCTCATCATGTTTAGCAACATCCATACATATCACTTCAGCTTTAGCAGCTGACCAAAGTTGAATTAGTTTCTCAACAGCCCATTCTGCACTTGTTGGTAACGGCGTTAAAATCACTTTATGATTTGCAAAGAGATCGACTTTACCTGCATGAACACCCGTGTGTTCACTACCTGCAATAGGATGCCCGGGTACAAAACCCGTTGGTAAATCTTCACCAAATACAGCTTTTGCTGCATCAACCACATTACCTTTTGTACTTCCCACATCGGTCAAAATTGTGGTTTCTGACAAATAAGGTTTAATTTGCTCAAGCACTTTTTGTGTAGCACGTACAGGTAAGGCTAAAACAATTAAATCCGCCCCTCTCACGGCCTCTACAGGATCGGAAAATCCTTCTTGTATTAAACCAAGTAATTTTGCATCTTCTAAAGTTTTCTGTGAGCGTGTAGATGCCACAATAGTTGTCGCCAACTTTTCTGCAACAATAACGCGAGCCAAACTCGACCCAATGAGTCCTAAACCAATAAATGCAACTTTTTTAAATAGGGGTTGTGACATAACTTCAACTTTGCTTTTGCTCAAAGTTATTTAAATCTTTGAGCAATTTGTTTTTTAAGCTTAATGACATATTCCTTTGGATATATGTCATTATTCCAACGTAAGTAATTAAAGAACAGCAGCAGGATAAGAACCTAAAATACGAAGCTCTTTTACCATTGGACGGATATCATTGATTGCAGCAGCAACGTTTTCTTGATCAATATGACCTTCTAAATCGATAAAGAATACATATGCCCATTTTTCAGGTAATGCTGGACGGGTCTCAATACTCGTTAAGCTAATATTATGTTTTGCAAACGGCGCTAAAATTTCTAATAAAGCACCTGCACGATCATGTGCTGAAATTAATAACGATGTTTTGTCATTGCCACTTTGTGGAATTTTTTCACGGCCAATCACTAAGAAACGAGTGGTATTTTCCGGATTATCTTCAATATTGCTATGCAAGATTTCAAGATTATACATACCTGCTGCAATATCAGATGCAATTGCTGCTGAGTGCCATTCGTTGCGAATACGGCGTGCAGCTTCTGCATTTGAGTTTAAGGCAACACGTTCAACACCTGGATAATGCGCGTCTAACCATTGACGGCATTGCGCCAAAGTTTGTTGGTGCGCATAAATCTGTTTAATGCTGTCTTTACGCGTATTTTCAGAAACTAGGAATTGATGATGAATACGCAATTCAACTTCACCAATCACATTTAAATTCGATGTTTTAAAGCAATCTAGTGTGTGGTTCACAATACCTTCAGATGAGTTTTCAACTGGAACTACACCATAATGTGCACTACCCGCTTCTACTTCACGGAACACTTCATCAATAGTTGGTAATGGACGTACAACTGCATCTTTACCAAAATGTTTAAGCACAGCAGATTGCGTAAAAGTACCTTCAGGTCCTAAGAATGCAATGCTTTGCGGAGCTTCTAAAGCAAGGCAAGCAGACATAATTTCACGGAACAGACGCGCCATGGTTACATCAGATAAAGGTCCCTGATTGCGTTCCATAACTTTGCGTAATACTTGTGCTTCACGTTCAGGACGATAAAACAAAGGATTCTCTTCGGAAGCAAATTTAGCTTTAGCAACAGCTTCAGCAAGGCTTGCGCGGCGATTTAATAACTCTTGAATCTGTTGATCTACGCTATCAATATCTTCGCGAATTTGTTCTAAACTAAGAGAAGTCGTTTTGTTTTGATCATCGTTGATCATTGGAATGCAGCCTCAGAAAAATCATCTTTTAAACGAGAGTATAACAATAGTCGGCTTTGATTTGTTAGGCAATATCGGTGTACCGGCTTTTTTCGTTAATCACTCTCAAACCTGTCAATAAGATTACTTTATTTGATAATGATTTTCATTTATTATTTTACTTATAACATTTTCTTAACTTTATTATGCTTAAACCATTTTTCTTTTTATCTTGTAGTTTTCTCTTGGGCACTTTAATAAGTATGCCTGTTTTGGCTCAACCTTCAATAAAAGATCAATCAAAAATCGTTTTTCAAAATAATCAGGCACAATTTCAAATCAAATCTAAAAATACAGGTCATGAATATCTAATTCAAATTTATAAACCGCCTGTGGCCCCGCCCCAACATGGTTACCCTGTACTTTATATATTAGATGGAAATGCAACTTTCCCTAGTGCTGCCAATATTGCTCAGTCAATTGGAGCAGGTTCGACTAAATTAGGTTTAGATCCGCTCATGATTGTAGCTGTTGGTTATCCACATCAAAAAAACTTTGATGTGCAAAAGCGTGCTTATGATTACACACCAGAACCTTCTGCCCAATTTCAAGCACACGGTAAATATAAATATGGTGGTGCTGATCAGTTCATTGCCTTTTTAAATAACGAACTCAAACCTGAAATTGCAAATCAGTTTCCAGTTAACAGCCAGCAACAAAGCCTCTATGGGCACTCTTTTGGAGGCTTGTTTGTACTTTATCATTTTTTTCAAAAGCCAAATGCATTTCAGCGTTACTTCGCTGCAAGTCCTTCTTTGTGGTTTGATCAAGGCA
Source organism: Acinetobacter sp. RUH 2624 (assembly GCF_000162375.2). NCBI lineage: Bacteria > Pseudomonadati > Pseudomonadota > Gammaproteobacteria > Moraxellales > Moraxellaceae > Acinetobacter > Acinetobacter sp. RUH 2624. Next base: position 1,822,345 of record NZ_KI391939.1, read on the forward strand.
TGTTATTTCAACAGTTAGAACATTGGCAAAGTCAAAAACCAAATCATTTCCCTTTACTCATGACCACAGTCGGTACACATGAACAAGGTGGCCCTCTTACTCAACTGAATAATACGCTTAATGAAGCAGACTTTTTTAAAGCTTTAGAAAATAAACGTTCAAACGAATTTAGTTATTGGCATTTTTATAACCCTGCCGAACAACACATTACAAATTTATATGCGAGCTTACCTAAAGCACTTATGTTTGCTTCTTGTCAAAATTTAGAAAGCTGTAAATCTTTATTTGATGGACCATTACATCAGCCAGCCAAGTAAAAACATAATTACATTTAAAGCTGATTATTTCGTTGTTCTTAAAGATAGCCCTCTTAATGCATGGATTGGTTATACTGACCCAATATGTCATAACAACAGTAAAATAGAATGAATAAAATTATTGTTTTAAGCCTATTGGGTTTTACAACTTTTAGTTTAACGGCTTGCGGCGGTTGTCCAATAATTGCAGGTTGCAATGGTACTGATAATTCTCCGTACTATATGACGACTGTCAGTAATCAAATTCGTGGTATTCCAATCCCACCTCAAACCAAGCTGACCTATCAATCGCAAAATTTCAGACAGAAATTTGAGCAAACACATGCTTTAAAAGAAAAAAATTTATCAGGCATTGCATTACCAGAAAATACAGCAATCATTTGGGGAGGTATGCCAGTAGATATTTTTATACAATTTTCTAATCCCGAAATGAAAGGCTTCTCGGTCTATCCAGCACGAGGATTTAAAACAGAATTATCAAATGAGTTTTTACATTTATGGAAAAGCTGTGAAAGTGATTTAGACATTAACTTAAAGAATCCAAATGACTGGTCATTTAATCCTGAAAATATGGAAATAACGGGTTGTGGCATCAATCAAAAACGTAGCAAATATACCGAAGACTCTTTTCGTCAAGATGAAGCAGATGCATTTTTAATAAAGATCAATCAGGCCTTACACAAGTTACCCAAGCAACAAGACTTTCCTGTCATTTATCGAACTAACAAATAGTTAATATAAAAAAGCCTACTCAAAGGTAGGCTTTTTTTAAAACTATTTAATTAGGCTTTACCAATTAAGCCACGCGCTACGATTTCTTTCATAATTTCATTTGTACCACCGTAAATACGCTGAATACGAGCATCTACAAAGAAACGTGAAATTGGATATTCAGTCATATAACCATAACCACCAAAAAGTTGCAGCAAGTTGTCAGCTACTTTCATTTGCATATCTGTACGGCTTTGTTGCACAAAGCTATTCTTGAAGGCTTCTTCAGTAATATAATTTCCAGATGAAGAAGCCTACACCTAAAATCTATCGTACAACCAATTGG
>NZ_KI391939.1:1824683-1869691 GCF_000162375.2 Acinetobacter sp. RUH 2624
ATTTACGGAATTAGGTAGACCTCGCACCCAAGTTGTGTCTTAAATTTGAATGGATTGGGGAGAACTCAGCTTTTGAATGTTTATGCAACAAAGCCTATCTGTACTAAAACTTTTCAGTGCTGCAGCCGTTTCAACATCAAGTTTACCTTCTTGATATAAAGCAACGTTTCTCTCATAAAAAGCAGTAGTAGCAAGCTCATCAATTTTTGCTTGAGCTAAAACAAAACGCGTATTTTGGAATTGAGAAATAGGCTGACCAAATGCATGACGTTCTTTTACATAAGCCGTTGCTAAATCAATTGCACCACGAATAGCTCCAATTGCGGTAGATGCAATAGCGGTACGTTCTCGCGGTAACTCTTGCATTAAATAAGCAAAGCCTTGTCCAGCTTGACCGAGTAACTGGTTTTTAGGAACCTTAACATTGTCAAAAAATAGCTCAGAAGTATCTTGAGAATGCAGACCGATTTTGTCTAGGTTGGTACCTTTCTTAAAGCCTTCCAGATGAGTATCTGCCAATAATAATGACACCCCTTTCGCACGCGCTTGAGGATCGGTTTTTACTGCAAGCACCACAAGGTCAGCATGTTGACCATTTGAAATAAATGTTTTTGATCCATTTAGTAAATAATGGTCATCTTGCAAAATGGCGCTCGTACGCATTGATTGTAAGTCTGAACCAGCACCCGGTTCAGTCATACCAATTGCCCCAACCACTTCACCAGTTACCATTTTCGGCAACCAATATTGTTTTTGCTCTTCTGTACCAATATGTAAAATATAAGGTGCAGCAATTTCAGAGTGACATGAAATAGCAGTTGATAATGCACAAAAACCAGCTCGAGCAGACTCTTCAACTAACATTAATGAATAGTAAGTTGGAACCCCATAACCGCCATATTCTTCTGGGACATCCACACATAGAAAGCCATTTTCGCCCAGTTGATTCCACACTGAACGCGGCATAATTCCTTCACGTTCCCATTGGTCGTAATGTGGAGCAATATGCTCATTCATAAAACGTTTAAAATTATCACGGAATAATTCTAAATCTGCATCATATGCCAACATAATATTTTCCTTCGGCTTTATTGTTTTATCGAATCTCATTGCTGTGCATGCTAATCATTTTTTTAGTTACTGTCATGGCATAGCTGCTCATTTAAACTGTACTTTTCAGTCAGCCAATAAAAAAGGAAGCTTAGCCTCCTTTTTTATTACGATAAATGATTAGTGAGATGCCTCAGCAATTACACTTTTTTGCTCAAGCATTTTTCTATCTACTTCATCGGGATTATTCAGTGCATCATTTAGTTTATCTTTATCTAATGCACCAACCCATTTCGCAACCACAATCGTTGCTAAAGAGTTACCAACAAGGTTCGTTAAAGCACGAGCTTCTGACATGAAACGGTCAATACCTAAAATCAATGCCAAACCTGCAACTGGTATATGACCAACAGCAGATAAAGTTGCAGCCATAACAATAAAACCAGAACCCGTTACACCCGCCGCACCTTTAGATGAAATTAAAAGTACCAATAGCAAAGTAATTTGATGCTGGATATCAAGCTGTGTATTTGTTGCCTGAGCAATAAAGATTGCAGCCATGGTCAAATAAATTGAAGTACCATCGAGGTTAAATGAATAACCTGTTGGGATGACTAAACCAACCACAGACTTTTCACAACCTGCGATTTCAAGCTTACGTAGCATACGTGGTAGAACTGACTCAGAAGAAGATGTACCAAGTACAATTAAAAGTTCTTCACGAATCAAACGCACCATTTTAAGAATGCTAAATCCACTCAAACGGCTGATGGTTCCTAATACCAAGAAAATAAATAATAAACAGGTAATGTAGAAACAGAGGATGAGCTGGCCCAACTGTACCAGTGAACCCACACCATATTTACCGATAGTAAACGCCATTGCCCCGAACGCACCTAGTGGAGCAAGCTTCATGATCATATTTACAATGTTAAAGAACACATGTGCAATTTGATCAATTAACTTTAATACCGGACGTCCTGCATCACCTAACTTATGCAGTGCAAAGCCAAATAGAATTGCAAAAAGAAGGACCTGTAAGATTTCACCATTTGCAAATGCACCCACTACTGTATCTGGGATGATATGCATTAAGAAATCAACGGTAGATTGTGACTCACCAGAAGTGACGTATTTTTGGATACCTGAAGTGTCCAGAGTCGCAGGATCAATATTCATTCCTACGCCTGGCTTTGCAATGTTAATCACCACAAGGCCAATCAGAAGTGCGATTGTTGAAACGATCTCGAAGTATAACAACGCAACACCGCCAGTTTTACCCACTGACTTCATACTTTCCATACCAGCGATACCACTGACCACTGTACAGAAAATAACAGGTGCGATGATCATTTTAATCAAACGAATAAAAGCATCACCTAATGGCTTGAGTTGCTCACCTAAACCTGGAATATGGTGTTCAACACCATTCACTATTTGCGTTGTACTTGGTGAGAAATGCCCAACCAGAACACCCGCAATAATCGCAATAATCACTTGAAAATAAAGTGATTTATAAATCGGTTTTTTAGCCATAACTTTACTTCAATCTATATTTCCAAGTCCGTTGGAAATATCAAAATGAAACGTCTATTCTTTACGAATACACAGCCCTAACCTTTCACATAAACACCGCAAAAGGGAAACGGTTTTTTGGGAACAAAAAACCTTCCTACTACCTCAATGAAAACGAAATACAGTTTTCTAAAACAGGAGAATACCTGAAGTTTCCAACCACTTTGAGTAGCCAGAAATAACCTCTTACTTTTCCAATAAAAAGCTGAAGATATAGGAGAATCACATAAAATTATGATATGAGTGCTCAAAAAAGCACGTGAAAGTTTACTCGAATTAAATAGCAATTCGGTTAAAATTTTGGCTAATACGCACAAAAAACACTCATGCAGCCTTAAGACTTTAGTATGAGAAACACTTTTGATATTTTTTCAGCAGTTTTTTATGTCATATTGATAAGTCCTTGTAGACAATTCATTTTGAGCTGTCTCCCCCTTATTTTTACTGTTTTGAATTGCCATGAATACTAAACGTAATATCTATAAAGATGCTGAACATCCCTTTGCTCAATATGTCCGTATTTTAGGTAAGGGGAAAACCGGCTCTCGCTCACTAAGTTATGAAGAGGCCTATCAGGCTTTTACCATGATTTTAAAAGGTGAAGTTCTTGATGTTCAGTTGGGTGCTTTTTTAATGCTGCTACGTGTTAAAGAAGAGTCCATTGATGAGCTTGCAGGCTTTGTACAAGCCACCAAAGACCAACTTAATTTTCAACCTTTAGATGTGGACTTGGACTGGTCATCTTATGCAGGCAAGCGGAAACATTACCCTTGGTTTTTATTAGCAGCTCTTACCCTTGCTCACCACAGCTATAAAATCGTCATGCATGGCGCTTCTGGACATACGATTAACCGGGTCTATACCGAACAAGTTTTGCAATATTTAGATTATAAAATTTGCCATTCTGAACAAGAAGTCCGCACACAATTGGCCGAACAGAATTTTGCTTACTTACCATTAGATGTAATTTCACCTGTTTTAAGTGATTTAATTTCTTTGAGAAATGTGATGGGTTTACGCTCGCCTATTCATACGTTAGCCCGCCTCATTAATCCTTTTAGCGCTAAGGCCACCTTGCAAGCCATATTCCATCCTGCATACAGAACTTCTCATCAGCATAGTGCGCTTCGCTTAGGCTATCAAAATAGTGCAGTCATTAAAGGTGAAGGCGGTGAATTTGAACGAAACCCAGACGCGAAAACCCTGATTTGCGGAATTAAAAATGGAGAACTCTATGAGCATGAGTTGCCAAAGCTTACGCCTGAACGTAGCCCAATTGAAGAAGAGTTAGACTTAGCCACCTTTAAAGCGGTCTGGCTTGGAAAGCAAAATCATGAATATGGGGAAATGGCCGTAACAGAAACTATGGGTATTGCGTTATATACCATGGGCGTTGTTTCTAATTTTGAGGAAGCAATGCAAAAAGCAAAAGTGTTATGGGAAACACGTAATTCAAGCCAATAAAACTAATATAAGACCATACAGCCTTCTATAGCATGTTTTTCTTATATTGCTACATATAGGCAATACTTACTTTTCAAAGATGAAAAGTAACAAAAATCTTTTGTTGAGCAAACAGTACTTCCATGTACTGTTGCTCAACTGGCGACATCCATGTCGCCGACGCGATAGCAAATGCTAACTAGGATTTATTCTTTTGTTTTAAAATACGGTTTTAAACAAAACGAATCGGTTTAAATTCAGGCTCATGCTTGTGATGATCATCTTCACAAACCTCACCCTCTTCTTTTGTACCACGGTCAATATAACCGCTACGCTGTTCTTCCGGTAAGTTCTTTAACTCCCAAGCAATCACGGCTTGCATACATGTTTCGCGCTGCTCTTTCGTTAAAACAACACCATTTGGCCATTTACCAATTTCTACTGCTGTTTTTAAACGCTCTACAATTTCAGGGTTTAAAACAGATAGCATTTGTTCAATATTCATGATTCATCTCTTTGAAAAGATTCAAAATCTTGGTTCCAACCCAGTTTGGTACGACAAGCCATATAGAAATCATAACCTGGTGGGTGTAATAAACTTAATTTAAATGGGTGTTTGCGGATGTGCAAACTGTCACCAACATTGAGCGATACACTATGTTGCCCATCTGCACTCACCATCGGTAATACCCGATTTTCGCGAATGACGATTTTAATTTCACTTTGCCCACCAACTACGATTGGGCGTGAAGATAATGTATGGGGGTGCATAGGGACTAATGCAATAGCATCCATACTCGGATGTAAAATTGGACCACCACCTGACAATGCATAAGCAGTTGATCCTGTCGGGGTCGAAACAATTAAACCATCACTATGCTGACGGTAAACATATTGACCATCAATATTAAGTTCAAAGTCGATCATATGTACCGACTTACCTGAGTGTAGTACAACGTCATTTAAAGCAATTGCATCATAAATGACTTCACCATTGGTCCGTACTTCCATTTCAAGCAAGAAACGGCGATCAAGTTGGAAATGACCTTGTAATACCTGATCAAGTTTAAAAATAGCTTCCGCAGGCTTAATATCAGTTAAAAATCCTAAACGCCCACGGTTAATACCAATGACAGGTGTATTGTAGCGAACTAAAGCTCTAGCTGCATGAAGTAAAGAACCATCTCCACCTACTACAATCACCAGATCAGCAACTTCACCTAATAAGTGACGACTAACAACTTGTGCATGATCATAGGGCACTAATTCGGCAGTTTCCTGATCAAAAATGGGGTTTAGGCCTAAACTTAGCAAATGGTCATGAATTAAACATAGTGTTTCTACAACTGATGATTTATCCGGTCGACCAATTAACCCGACGTTTCTGAAGGACTTATGTGAAATTTGCACGAATGAGTAAGCTCCGCTGCGATTCTACGCTATCATAACATTAACCTGATTAATTTAAAAAAACATAACAACAAGATGCTGTAAAATTCAATCTAAGTTTTCCATTTATTCACAGTTTTATCATTGCAAATTGATGACAAGCTATCGCATCATTAACGTATTGTTTAGGGTTTTATCTCATTTATATGAAGTTTGAACGTGGTATCGGTTTCTTCGCGCTAATTTTTTCCATATTGGTGATTGGTGCTTTTATTGCTCTTAGTATCTATCTGATTCGTTTAGATAATATTATCCGTGAAAAATTTGAAGGACAGCGCTGGGACATTCCTGCCAAAGTGTTCGCTCGGCCTTTGGAAATTTATAATAATGCACCCATTACTCAAGCAAATTTTACCCAAGAATTAAAATTATTAGGTTACAAAACTTCAAGTAATTATGACAAGTCTGGAACCTTCGTTGCTCAAGGCAGCAACATGTATGTACATACACGCGGTTTTGACTATGGTGATAGCGTAGAACCGGAACAAGTTTTAGAACTTAGCTTTGCAAACGACCAAGTTGCAGAGGTACGCAGTACAAAACCTTCTTCAACAGGTGTGGCTCGTTTAGAACCTTTACTGATTGGGGGAATCTATCCTCAGCATAATGAAGACCGTGTTCTGATCAAACTCAATAATGTTCCTAAACCACTCATTGAAGCTTTAATTTCTACAGAAGACCGTAATTTCTACCATCACCACGGTATTTCAATTCGTGGTACAGCACGTGCTTTGGTAAGTAATGTCACTGGAGGACGTCGCCAAGGTGGTTCAACCCTGACACAACAGTTAGTCAAAAATTTCTATCTAACCCCTGAACGTACATTAAAGCGTAAAGTTAATGAAGCATTAATGGCTTTACTTATTGAGCTTCATTACAGCAAAGATGAAATTTTAGAAGCTTATTTAAATGAAGTAAATTTAGGCCAAAATGGTAACTATTCAATTAATGGTTATGGCTTGGCTTCGCAGTTTTATTTTGGTTTACCACTTCGGGAACTTAATGTCGCGCAACAAGCTTATTTAGTCGGTTTAGTTCAAGGGCCATCTTTATATAACCCTTGGAAAAACCCTGAAGGAGCAAAAAATCGTCGCGATACAGTATTGAATAACATGCGTGTAATGGGTTATTTAACTCAAGCCGAATATGAAACTGAAATTGCACGTCCTTTAGGTGTTCTCAGCAAGCCAAGCTTAGGTCCTGCAAAATTCCCTGATTTCCTAGATATTGTGCGCCGTCAGTTACGTACCGAATATCAAGAAAGCGATTTAACTAATCAAGGATTACGTATTTTTACGACCTTGGACCCAATTGCACAAACTCAGGTTCAAGATGCATTTAAAGCATCTGTAGAACGTCTTACTCAAAGTAACCCTGCCCGCTTGAAAAACTTGCAAGGTGCGGTACTGATTGCACATCCTGAAAACGGTGAGTTGATTGCAGCCGTTGGCTCAACTCAAGATTTTACTGGCTTTAACCGTGCTTTAGATGCAAAACGTCAAGTCGGTTCTTTATTGAAGCCAGTTATTTATTTAAGTGCAATTGAGTCTGGACGTTATAACTGGGCAAGTAAGATCGAAGATGCTCCTATTAGCATTCCTGTAGATGGCGGTAAAAGCTGGACACCGAAAAACTATAGTGGCGGTGGTCATGGCGTTGTAAGTTTAAGTGAAGCCTTAGCAAACTCTTACAACCTATCTGCAGTTCGTCTAGGTCAAGAATTTGGGTTATCTACTTTTACCAACAACTTAAGAAAATTTGGTGTTGAATCACCAATTCCAGCCTACCCTTCTATTTTCCTTGGTGCAGTTAATATGTCACCAATGGAAGTACTCGGTATTTATGAAAACTTCGCTACAGGTGGTTTCAAATATCCAACTCGTGCGATTCGTTCTGTGGTAGATGCAAATGGCCGTTTACTTGATCGTTATGGTTTAAACGTACAACAAACCATTGACCCTTCGGTTGGCTATATCATGAACTATGGCCTACAACAGGTCATGTCATCAGGTACGGGCCGCACAGCGTATAACAGCTTACCTCCTACTTTAAAATTGGCTGGTAAATCAGGTACAACTAACGATACACGTGACTCATGGTTTGCTGGTTATTCGGGGAACCATGTCGCTGTAGTATGGTTAGGTCTAGATGACAACAAAGTAACTGGCTTAACAGGTTCATCTGGTGCATTACCAGTGTGGATTAATGTGATGAAACAATTACGTCAAACACCAGTAAATCTACGTCAGCCAGACACGGTACAGTGGCAATGGATTGACCATGCAACAGGTGATTTATCAGCACAAGCTTGTGCTGGCGCGATGTATATCCCTATGCTGACACATACGGTTCCGCATCGTGCTACGCCATGTGGAGCACCGTATTATCAAGTTGATCCAACATACGCACCACAAAGTGATAACACAGCACCAGCTTCTCAACCGGATAATAGCGATAGCTATATTCGTGAGAGTGAAAGCCAGATGGAACAAGATCTGTCGAATAACACACGAGTGATTTCTAGTGGTAGTTATAACAACTAAGCATTAACAGGAAACAGGATATGTTAAAGAAAGGTGTTTTTTATATTGGTGCTGTACTTATGGTCGGCTGTACAACTTTACCGGATCATTCAACTCCAAAAGAGAAAACACCACCTGTTACTGAGAAAAAGAATGCTGAGACACCATCTGGTGTAAAAATTACACCCTATGATCATCCAGATATTCAACGTAAAAGTTTACAGGTGATTGTTCCTCAGCAGAAAAAGCCCCAACGCTTTAATGAGGATGGAAGCCAGTTACCAGCTTTTAAAACTTTAATGCAAAAAACTGAGCAAGCTTACAAAAACCAGCAATGGTCAGATGCAGAGCGCTACGCCCTTCAAGCCCAGCGTTTAGCTCCACAGGCCGCCGAGACTTATTTATTTCTTGCACTGACTGCAAATCATAAACAGCAATATGCTAATGCTGAGTCTCTTGCAAGACGTGGTTTAAGCTTTGCTCAGAGCCAAGCGATGAAAAAACAGCTTTGGCTAACCATTTTAAAAGCGGGTCAACAACGTAATAACCCAAAAACTGTTCAGGAAGCTCAGCAAGCATTAAAAGCGCTCTAGCTTTTAATGCTTTTATGTCTTTTTAAAAATTACGAATACCTGCCAAGCCATACGCACCATATTGCTGTGCTGTGGCTAAATCATCAGGACTCATGCCCCCTAAAGCAAAGACGGGAATCTGGCATTTGTCAATTAAGTCAGCAAAACGATCCCACCCTAATGCGATAGCGTCAGGATGGGTCTCTGTTACTTTGACAGGGCTTACAAAAACAGCATCACAACCAATTTGCTGAGCATGCTGTAAAGAAACCGCATCGTGGCAAGCAGCAATAAAACGTACTCCCACTTCTAAGTCGCCTTTATGCAAACTCATTAATTGAGACTGTTTAAGATGTACTGTTCTTATACGGCTTTTTAAATCAGGTTTTAGTTTGTGCCAAACATCGACATTCATGATTAATTTTGAAAGCTGATTTGTATCTAAAAGAGCTAATTTTTCTAGATCATCCTCACTAACATTATCTTTTTCACTGCGCCAATACACTAAAGTTTCATCATTTTCGGGTAGTGTGAGCGTAGCGCTAATTTTAATAAAATGTGGCCAATACAATCTTTTAATAATATCTTTGTTGGCTTTCGGGAAGTTTAAGTTAACTAGCTGATCACGCGTATACCATGTCCAAGGCTGATGAATAAGATTTAATAATTCATCAGGTACATAGCTATGGAACAAATGAAGGTTGACGATAATGTCATCATATTCATGGTGAATATAATCAAACTGATGCCAATCTTTTAAACCAATACCGACTTCTTCATAAATTTCACGGCGGCATGCTTCTTCAGGCGTTTCACCCTGCTCAACCTTTCCTCCTGGAAACTCATGCTTTCCACCTTGATGCTGCTGTTCACCACGCCATCCAACTAATATTTTTCCGCGATGAATTAAGATAGCTATTGCGACATCGACTATCGGTTTAGGCATTTTTCTACTCACTCAAATTTTTCCCAAGTGTAAGCAAATTTTATCAATTTATAAATTCTTTAAAATCTCATTGACAGATCTATTCGATAATGATTATCATTTAAATCGTTCAAGAATATACCACGGAGCACAACAAATGAACGCACCTTTTAGCTTATTTACTCGTAACACTGACTCAGCTCATGCCTTACCAATGCTGCATTCTAACAACCTATTTGCATTAGGTCGTGAAATTCGAATTATGCATGCTGGCGAGGAATACCGACTACGCCTTACTCGTAATAACCGTCTCATTTTAACTAAATAAGAACTACCCTCGCGTTTCAATAATATTCGTGGGAAAACAAAAAATGGATAGCATGGGCAACCATGCTATTTTTGTATTTCATGATTAAAAGGCAATGTCACCTCAACTTTTAAACCACCTTGGTTTGCATGCATAAATTGTAGTTCCCCACCATGGAGTTGAATAATTTTCTTAGTAATTGATAGACCTAATCCTGAGCCTTGTTGCTGCGTACCTAATACACGAAAAAAACGCTGTCCTAGACGTCTTAAAACTTCATCATCTACGCCATTTCCAGTGTCTTCTATAGAAATTTTTAATTGTTGCTGATCATGACTGAGCTCAACATGAATAAAACCCAACATAGGACTATAGCGAATAGCATTATCAAACAGATTTCTAAAAGCAATGAAAAGTAATTCTTCATTTGCAAATATTTTGGTTTCATTTGACAAAATATTTGTCTCAATCATCATTTGTTTGGCTTGTGCATCCATGCTTACAGTTTCAATTACTCGAGCCAATAGATGGTTTAAATCAATCACACTCTTAAAGAGTTCTGGTTGTTCTATTTCATTAGGTTCCAAACGAGCAAGAAGCAGTAAATTTTCAAGAATTTTGGTACTTCTTGAAACGTCTTCTTGGATGCGTTCAAAGTCTTGATCAAGCTCTGGAATATGCTGATATTTACGTTGTAAAACTTGCAGACGCATTTGTATGGCAGATAAAGGTGAACGTAACTCATGTGATGCATCTGCGGTAAATCGCTGTTCAGCAACGAGTGCCCTTTGGAGCCTTGCAAGTAACTGGTTTAATGCATCTATGACGGGTTGAATTTCTGTAATGACATCTGGGTCTTGAATCGGTTCTAAATTTGATGCGGTTTTTTGAGCAATACGTTTAGAGAGTAGATTGAGAGCCGCCAATTGTTGTTCGGTACGCCAACTTACAATGACCCATTGTAGTAGCCAGAACAAAACCATAAGACCACTATATCCAGCGAGTGCTTTGAGTACCTCTTCAACACGAGTACTCATGGGTTGAAAAACCTCAACTTGCAGCTCTGAATCTTTTTGTTGTGCGGCCAGACTACGCCATAATTGACCATCAAACCAAAAATATGAAAAACCGTTTGATAAATTGCCTTGTTCAAAAAGTTCATGTTGGTAAGTATGAGAATGAGTAAGCAATTGACCAGAATTTAATAATTCATACTGAATATCAAACTCATCACTGAGCTCGTCAAATTGTCTCATAGAATGTTTAGAGAGATCAGAAACCAATAAGGTATCTGAAATTTCATCCATGATTTCATCTTGCACTGACATGTTGTGATAAATCGAAAATATGGTAAGCAAGCTTAAAGCGAGCAGCCCCACCACGATACTGCTCCACATAGTGGTTTTAACCAGTTGAGACTGCAAAGAGGAGCGATTCGTTTTCATTTTAAATCTCCCATACGGTAGCCTAGTCCCCGTATGGTTTTAATACTGCTACTGCCGATTTTTTTTCGAAGTTGATAGATAAAAACCTCTATTGCATTACTTTCAATCTCGTCCCCCCATGCATAGAGCGCTTCTTCTAATTGATCCCGAGTAATAATATGTTCAGGATGAACCATGAGCTTACGTAAAATTTGGAACTCTTTCGCTGTTAAATCAATGGGATTTCCGGCCAACGATACAACTTTTGCTTGAGTATCGAGATGTAAATCTCCCCATATTAGAATCGATTGCTGACTTAAAGTTTGATTACGTAATTGAGCACGGATTCGGGCAGATAACTCTTCTAGGCTAAAAGGTTTAATCAAGTAGTCATTTGCGCCTAAATCTAGTCCCTCTACCCGGTCATGAATGCTGTCACGTGCTGTAATAAAAATGACAGGTACATTTTTTTGTTTATAACGGATTGTTGTTAAGACTTTTTCACCTGCCAGTTGAGGTAAACCTCGATCAAGTAAAATACAATCATAGTCATGCTGCTCAATCGCAGTAAGGGCATAATCACCTCTTTCGACCCAATCGACTTGATAGCCATCTAACTCTAACCAAGATTGAATACTTTCCGCTTGAGAGCGATCATCTTCTGCAAGCAAAATTCTCATCTATTTTTCCTGTTATATTCTGTCTTGATCTTGCCAAGCCTTTATTAAAAAAGCAAAGCCGCATCATCAGTGCGGCTATAAATATTATAAGTAAAGTCCAATGCTTAAAACTGGATTTGTTCTACATCAATTTCTACATGTTTTGAGGGTTTAAAGTCTATATCTACTTCACCAACTAAACCAATATTAGTTGTTGGGGAAATAGGATGACCTTGCCAAAGCTCATCATCTACATTAATAGTGATAGTACCTGTTTTATCTCGGAACTGATATTTCTCATCTCCAATAGATTTCACGACTTGTCCATGTAGTTTTACAGGCGTATCGTCTTTTGCCGTTAATGCTTGCTTAACAGTAGTGACCGTTGCAGATATAGCCGCTGCTTGACTCATAGATATAGGAGCTAGCGCTATACCAGTAAGCGCTGTCATCAAGATCACTTTAAATGCTTTCATAAAATCACCTATTTGATTACATCTTGGAATGACATCAGTAAAACAAGCATAAATGAGGTGAATCTTAAGAAAAGTTTAGTTTAATGGAACAACTCTTAATACCTCTTCTAAAGTGGTAAGCCCTTCAATGACTTTATGTGCTCCCGCAATTCTCAAAGGCTCTACACTTTCTTTTTTGGTTTGGCTTCGTAGTTCATTTAATGTCGCATGGCTGCTAATAAGATGCTTAAGCTCAAGACTAACTGGCATAAACTCATAAATACCAACTCGACCTTTATAGCCCGTATGTCGGCATTGTTCACACCCTACTGCTTGATAAACTTTTTCGGGCATTTCCATAATATAGTCAAATGTTAGATGCTGCCATTCTTCCTCATTTATATGAGTTTCTTGTTTGCAGTGCGGGCAAAGTCGTCGCACTAAACGCTGAGCCAATACCCCTAAAATAGTCGCTGCTGTTAAAAAAGGTTGCACACCCAAATCATGTAAACGCGTCAAACTAGACGGCGCATCATTGGTATGTAAAGTTGATAAAACCAAATGACCTGTGAGTGCTGCCTGAATGGCCATATTTGCAGTATCTTGGTCACGAATTTCCCCAATCATAATAATGTCTGGGTCTTGACGCATCAGGGCACGCACACCATCAGCAAAGCCCAGCTCAATTGCATTATTGACCTGCATTTGGTTAAAACTAGGCTCTAGCATTTCTATCGGGTCTTCAATGGTACAGACATTGACCTGCTCGGTTGCAAGCTGCTTTAAAGAAGAATATAGCGTTGTGGTTTTACCAGAACCTGTTGGACCAGTAACCAAAATAATGCCGTGACTATTTTGTGTAATACGCTGCCATTGTTGCAACAATGACTGGTCAAAACCCAATTGCTGAAAGGAACGTACCAGTACATCTGGATCAAAAATACGCATAACCAGTTTTTCACCAAACGCTGTTGGTAAGGTAGATAAACGGAGCTCGGTTTCTTGCCCTTTCGGTGTGCGTGTTTTTAACCGACCATCTTGCGGTTTACGTTTTTCCGCTACATTTAATCGCCCTAAAATTTTAATTCGGGAAATCACGGCAGTCAGTGTATTTGAGGGCATGTTATAAATGGTATGTAAAACACCATCAATACGGAACCGAACTTTGCCATTGTCTTTACGCGGTTCCATATGAATGTCACTGGCGCTTTGTTCAAATGCAAACTGTAAAATCCAGTCGACCAATTTCACAATATGCTGATCATTGGCATCAGGATTCTGTGTATCACCAAGCTGTAAAAGTGCTTCTACCCCTTTGTTATCACGGTCATGGGCAGCATCTTTCTGAGCTGAATTTACCGCACGGCTAACCTGATAATATTCTCGCAAATAACGTTGCAACTGTTCGGGATTAAGCAATACCCGTTCAATTTTCTTCGGTGCCAGGCTTCTTTCCAAATTGTTTAACCAATCTGTTTTAAAAGGCTGGTCTGTACCAATCACAATTCGGTCTGCATGGACTTCTACAGCTAAAATATGGTTTCGAATTGCAAACTCTTGTGACATGACTTGAGTTAAAGCGCTTACATCTGCTTTTAAAGGATCAATCACAAATAAAGGTAATTGCGCCCGATCGGCAAACCATTGGCACAGGCGGTTTAGACTTAAATGTGCTTGTACGTGCTGTTGGTCTTTTAAATTAAAATGTGCAATCCACTGTAATGGATGCCATTTCAATTGATCTTTTTGTCTATTTGTCGTTTGTACCAGTAATTTGTCCCGTTCAGTAATGCGGCCTTCTTGTAATAGTTGTTCCAGACACCAATGTGCGTCTATTTCTACATGTGCATTCATGTGTTATCCCCAATATATTTTTATAATATAGCAGAGATGTTTTAGATTTAACTGGTCTAGAAATCTTCAAATTTAGCTTTTAAATATCTTTTAACTTCAAATAATTAAACCAATTCTCAACTTAGATTTTTTTTGTGTCATAGATCATATTTATAAAGATATTTATTATGATAGTTTGATTAAAAAAGAGACTAGGCTCAATACAATAAAAAGCATAAACTGGACATGAATATATGATTTAAAAATGACTGACATCTACATATAACAATAAACCTAAGAGGAAGTATTATGAATCTTCCAATGACAATGTCATTACAAACTGCATCATTTGAAGAATTTATCACTATCATTGCTGCTGCATTGGGCTGCGGGTTATTAATTGGTCTGGAGCGCGAACGAAGTAAGTTAAAACACGAATATAAAACTTTCGCAGGTTTTCGATCATTTGCAATTAGCTCACTACTCGGAGCAATATGCTTTTTATTTGGTACTGAAATTGGAATTGTAGGTGCTCTACTTATAGGCGCGATCAGTATTGTCTCTCTTAAAAATCAGCCTAATGATCCTGGTGTCACCACAGAACTTGCCTTTATTATAACTTACTTCATCGGGGCGCTTTGTATTTGGAATATTTCGCTGGCTGCAGGACTTGCCGTCATCATAACGATTATCTTATTGGCAAAACAATCTATGCATGGCATAGCCAGTCAATGGATTACCGAATCAGAATTGCGCGACGGGATTTTTTTACTGGCATTACTTTTAATTGCCTTACCCTTAGTCCCCAATAAACCTTTTTGGGGCCCCGTTCTAAACCCTCATGTGATTTTAAAGTTACTGACGTTGATTTTATTTGTGCAAGCCCTCGCACATATTGCAAAGCGGCTTTTATCTTCTAAAAATGCTTTATTACTCTCTTCTTTAGCATCAGGTTTTGTTTCAAGTACCGCCACTATCGCGAGTCTGGGCTTGGAAGTACGCTCTGGTCGTGCAAATGCCAAGACAAATGCAGGTGCAGCATTAATGTCATGTGTTTCCACATTGGTACAAACCTTAATTATTGTCGTCGGTATAAGTTTGGCATGGTTCAAATTCATTATATTTCCAACACTCATTGCATTGGCTTTTTTAGCGGTATGGGCTTTCATTATATTACGCAAGGCAGAGCCAAGTACGACTACACCCGAGCTAGATTCCAGAATGTTTAGCTTAAAAGAAGCGATTATTATTGCAGGGACACTTACCCTCATTCAGGCAGGCGTTTATGGTCTAAGTCTATATTTGGGAGATGCGGGCTTAATCGCAGGGACCTTACTCGCATCTTTGTTTGAAATACATGCAGCTATTGCAGCAGTAATTGTACAAGGAGAACCGAATAACGCTCATACCTCACTACTCATTGCTTTCATGAGCGGCTTCGCTGTCCATGCGATTGCTAAAAGCATTAACTCGGCTATTTCTGGTGGAATGCGTTATGCCCTTGCTTTTATTCCTGCCCAAATTTTGCATATGACAATATTTATTAGCTTGCTATGGATGAACCTACATTGGTTCTAAAACGGCTTTATTAGATAAGCGATTTATCTTTCACCATAGCAATAACTGTAATGACATTGCCATTCACTTTAAAATGAATATCAAAATTCGAAAATTTCATTTTATAGACTCGTTCAGGGTCTTCTTGATAGGCAGGTCTAGGGTCTAACGTCAATACTTGTTCTAATTCATCAAGATATTGCGTATTAATTTTTTTATTCTTTAAAAGATATTGCTGGGTAGTGAGTGCAGTTTCCGACCATATGACCGACTTTCGTTCGGGTTCAGCCTGCGCATAACCACTTTGAGCATCAACAATGGCATCTGAATATTGAATATAAGGTTTAATATCTAAAATTGGCGTGCCATTTAATAAATCACTGCCTGTAACGTACACTCTTAATGACTTACCGACTTTTTCAATCTTTTTTAAACGTACTACAGATAAACCCACAGGCGCTGGACGATACATACTGCGTGTTGCAAACACACCAATTTTTTCATTGCCCCCTAAACGTGGTGGGCGAACTTGAGGCCGGAATTTAGTTGCATTCTCCTGATTTTTATTGTCATGAAACTGCCAAATGAGCCAAAGATGACTAAATTGTTCGATTCCCTCAAAAGCCAACAAGTCGTTATAAGGTTCTACCATCTCGATATAAGATTCGATATTAACCAAATTAGGCTGACGTGGAATACCAAATTTTTCTCGAAAAGGTGAGCACATGTGCCCGACTATTGGGAGGGTGACAGAATTCATCATCACTTTTTCTTATAAACACAATTAAATATATTCAGTTTATCGGGAATGAAATTAGATTAGAATAGCAATCTGTTTTCTTTTAATCGTGATCGAGACCTTTAATGGCTGCTTTTAACGTTGAACGCATTACTCATGTGCACCACTGGAATGACACCCTTTTCAGTTTTAAAACTACACGCGACACTAGCTTACGTTTTAAAAATGGTCAGTTCGTGATGATCGGACTTGAAGTGAATGGCAAACCGTTAATGCGTGCATATTCGATTGCAAGTGCAAACTACGAAGAAGAGTTAGAGTTCTTCTCGATTAAAGTACCAGATGGTCCTTTAACTTCAATTTTGCAAAAAGTACAAGTTGGTGACGAAATTTTAGTTTCTAAAAAACCAACAGGTACTTTAGTTCATGATGATCTTTTACCAGGTAAAAACTTGTACCTTTTATCTTCTGGTACTGGTCTTGCTCCATTCTTGTCAATTATTCGTGACCCAGAAACTTACGAACGCTTTGAAAAAGTAATTGTTGTTCATGGTACACGCTATATTTCTGAATTAGCTTATCAAGACCTGATCTTGAACGAATTACCAAACCATGAATTCTTTGAAGAGTTAGGTATTAAAGACAAACTTGTTTATTACCCTACTGTTACTCGTGAACCTTTCCACACTCAAGGCCGTGTAACAACTGCAATTGAAACAGGCGCTTTATTTGAAAAAATCGGTTTACCACGTTTCAACCGTGAAACTGACCGTGCAATGCTTTGCGGTAGCCCTGCATTCTTAAAAGACGTTGCTGCATTACTTGACCAACATGGTTTAGTTGAATCACCTCGCATGGGTGAAATGGGCGACTACGTGATTGAACGTGCGTTCGTAGAAAAATAAGATTTTTCTAAATAAAAAACCGAGGTAAAGTCCTCGGTTTTTTTATAGCTCTTTTTATAAGGTGATGCTGCCATCAATACAGGTAACAGCTGTTCCACCCACTAAAATTTTATCTTGATGCAATTCAAGCTTAAGTTGTCCATTGCGCCCTAAAGCGCGACCTTGTGAAGAAAGCACAAGGTCATTTTGTGCTGGCAAAATACCATAGTAACGAATAAAAGACGCTACACTCCCATTACCACTACCACAAACTGGATCTTCGTTTACACCACATGAAGGTGCAAATGAACGGACCTCTATATGCTTTTCTATATCATCATTTTCATAAAAACCGAAAACTGTCGCACCCGTAACTTTCATTTCTAAATCATGTTCTTTTAGAGCAGCAAAGTCGGGTTGGCTATCTAAAACAGCCTTAGCATTTACAGCTTGTAATACAACCCAACGCGCACCTACATCTATCAATGCTGCATTCCATTGTGTATTAATTTTACATTTTAAAATTTCTGCCAATTTTTCAGTATGCATTGCATCGAGTGGAGTAATTTTAGGCTTAGGGAGTTCAAATGAAATATGCTTTGAATCACTTACAGTCAAAGTCACCAAACCTGCACCGCATTGCTGTACTAGCTTACCTTCTTTAGCAGTCACTATACCCGCTTCAAGCAAAGCATAGGCGGTACCAATTGTGGGATGTCCTGCAAATGGCAACTCACTTTGTGGAGTAAAAATTCGAACCTGATAGTCAGCTTGTGAATCAGTGGCTGGAAATACAAATGTGGTTTCAGAAAGATTGGTCCAGTTCGCAATGGCTTGCATCTGCTCAGACGTTAAAGTACTGGCATCCATAATGACCGCAACAGGGTTTCCTTTAAATGCTTGTGAAGTAAAAACATCAACTTGTTTAAATGCAACAACAGACATAGACCACTCCTACTGATTTTATAATTAAAAAAATATGGCTTTAAATCCTCACCACTTTTTGATCTTACTAATTTATTTTTGATGGTCACAGTATCAGTTAATATTAAAAATAATAGACACAGTTCTTAAAAATAAATCCTGCTTAAAAGGATTAATCTAAGCGAATAACAATATTTGAGATAAATACCAGATCACTATAAAGTGTATCCATTGCTTTTATTTTTTAATAAATTGACATGTACAAATATAAAAAAGTGAGTGATGACCTCACCCTTCAAATCCAGAATGGTAGGCAGCCTATTGGTTCTAGGCTGCCTTCAATTCGTGACTGTGCAAATCATTATCAGGTCAGTATTAACACCGTAAAAGAAGCTTATCGTCAGCTTGAAGACCAAGGTTTAATTTCAGTTCGCCCACAGTCTGGCTACTATGTTTGTCATGCGCCTTCAAACTTACTAGAACTCGAAGAGCGTTATGTCAGTGAAGAAAAAGTATCTCTTTCAGGAATTAGCTGTTTTCTCGCACAAATTGTTAAAAAACAGATGGAGCCTGACTATGCCAATTTAGCTCTAGCTTGCCCTACTGGAGAAAACTTCTATCCAATAGAAAGATTAAAACGTTTAACTGCTCAAGTTTTACGGACACAAGCAGACATTTTTAAAAACTATACTTTGCCGCCTGGTTCGTTACGATTACGTACTCAAATTGCTAGGCGAAGCTTACAGCTTGGCATGTTTCTGTCCGCAGATGACATTGTGCTGACTCATGGCACTATGGAGGCTTTAAGTCTCGCAATTATGGCAACCACCCAAGCAGGTGACAGCATAGCGCTTGAGATTCCTACTTTTCATAACCTGTACCCGCTTCTTCATAATTTAGGGCGAAAAATCGTAGAAGTGCCGACTTCGCCGCATACAGGGATGTGTCTAGATGCACTTGAAGAACTCTTAAAATCTAAAAGTGTACAAGCCATATTAACTATTCCAACAGGACATAATCCTCTTGGTTTTAGCATGCCTGAAAGCAACCGCCGGCGTTTAGCAGAGCTCGCTAATCAGTTCCAAATTCCGGTTATTGAAGATGCAATGTATGCTGAACTACAACTCACCGAGCCTCTCCTACCCAACATTAAGGCATTTGACCAAAATGGATGGGTCTTGGTCTGTGGTAGCTATACCAAAACTGTGGCACCTGACTATCGAATTGGTTGGCTAGAAGCTGGACGCTTTCGTAATATTGTGCAGCAAATTAAATTAACAACAACCGTTGCCGAACCAACTTTACTCACCGAAACTTTAGGACTTTTTTTAGAAAATGGTGGTTACGATCTGCATTTACGTCAGCTCAAAAAACGCTATCAACAACAAATCGATACCATCAACTCTTATATTTGTCGCTATTTTCCACTCGGTACTCGAGTTAGTCGTCCACAAGCTGGATTTATTTTATGGTTAGAGCTACCCGAATCTATTGATACATTAGAACTATTTCATCAAGCAATGGATGAAAAGATCTTATGTATGCCAGGAATTTTATGTTCGGCTGATAAACGTTTTAGTCATTGTTTACGTATAGCAGCCTGTTTCGAATTAAATCCGAAAATGTTAAATGCTTTGATGCGCTTAGGAGAGTTAGCAAAAAATATACTACCCGCGCAAAATGATATAACTCAAATTCCTACTAATTCAGTAGGTTGAATCAAAAATGCGGAGTTAATAAAATAAAACCATATATTTTTTATGCCTTTTATTTTATGAAAACCGAACTTCTCTCTCCCGCAGGTTCTCTTAAAAACATGCGCTATGCATTTGCTTATGGTGCAGATGCAGTATACGCAGGCCAACCTCGTTACAGCTTACGTGTACGTAATAATACTTTTGATCATGACAACTTAAAAATTGGTATTGATGAAGCCCACGCTTTGGGTAAGAAGTTTTATGTTGTGGTAAATATTCAGCCACATAACAGCAAATTAAAAAACTTTATACGCGATCTTGAGCCAATTGTGGCTATGCAGCCAGATGCTCTGATTATGTCTGATCCGGGTTTAATTATGATGGTGCGTGAGCATTTCCCAGAAGTGCAAATTCATCTATCGGTTCAAGCCAACGCTATTAACTGGGCTACTGTTAAATTTTGGAAAGACTACGGCCTAAGCCGCGTGATTTTATCTCGTGAATTATCTTTAGAAGAAATAGAAGAAATCCAGCGACATGTGCCCGATATTGAACTCGAGGTTTTTGTACATGGCGCTCTATGCATGGCCTACTCAGGCCGCTGTTTACTTTCTGGATATATGAACAAGCGTGATGCCAACCAAGGTGCTTGTACCAATGCTTGCCGTTGGGACTATAAACTGCATGAAGCCCAAGAAGATGCAAACGGCGATATAATTCCAGTCACTCAGCTAAATACACCAGAAAAGTCTTGCTGCTCATCAGGACAATCAGAAACAACCTCGGTTCAAACTTTACTCGTACAACGTAATAATGAAGAAATGTTTGCTGCCGAAGAAGATGAACACGGCACCTATTTTATGAACTCTAAAGATTTACGTGCGGTACAACATGTAGATCGTTTAACAAAAATGGGCATTGCCTCACTGAAAATTGAAGGCCGTACTAAATCCTATTTTTATTGTGCCCGTACTGCTCAAATTTATCGAAAAGCCATTGATGATGCATTAGCAGGTAAACCTTTTGACCCAAGTTTAATGACCCAACTCGAAGGTTTGGCAAACCGCGGTTACACTGAAGGCTTTTTAAGACGGCATGTACATAGCGAATATCAAAACTATGCTGACGGATCTTCACATTTTGACTATCAACAATTTTGTGGTGAAGTTTTAGAACGTCACGGCGATTATATTCGCATTGAGGTGAAAAACCGTTTTGTGATTGGCGACTCACTTGAGCTGATGACGCCTCAAGGCAATATCAGCTTTACCTTAACCGAAATGAGCGATTTAAAGGGCAATCCAATTACAGATGCTAAAGGTTCGGGACATTTTGTTGAGATTCCACTTTCACAAGATGTTGATGTTAGTTATGCCCTACTCATACGCAATTTGCCGCATGCGAAAGAAAGTATTACTGCCTCTACATTGGCTTATTCAGTGAGTTAAACATGGCCCTTTTGATTACGAATGACTGCATCAATTGTGATATGTGTTTACCCGAATGCCCCAATACAGCTATTTTTGAAGGAAGCAAAGTTTATGAAATTGATTCATCTCGTTGTACCGAGTGTGTAGGCTTTTATGAAGCGCCAACATGTAAAGCGGTTTGCCCAATCGATTGTATAGAACCAGACCCTGCACATATTGAAAATAGAGAGCAATTATTAGAGAAATTTAAAGGTCTGAATTTAATCGGCTCATTCTCTTCTTAAAACCATTTAGAGGATCAAGTTAAAATCACTGATCCTCTTAAATGACCATGCAGATCAATGATTGAATAAACGAATAAATAGCTGAGACCACTTTGCTAGTGATAAAATCAATTTATCAGTTCAGTTTGGTTTACTGGTACTTTTGTACCAAAAAATTGAACAATCGTTAAAACTGGTCAAATCATTTCAACATTTCATATAGATTGATTAAAACCCTTTCTGGCGCAGCTTCCCATGTCTTATCTTTATTTAGCAATTGCGATTGCTTGTGAAGTTATTGCAACTTCAGCATTAAAAGCATCTCAAGGTTTTACTGTTCCCATTCCGTCTATTATTACGGTTGTGGGCTATGCAATTGCTTTTTATTTACTGTCTCTGACATTAAAAACAATTCCGATCGGAATCGCATATGCCATTTGGTCGGGTGCAGGTATTATTTTAATTTCCGCAATTGGCTGGATATTTTACAAACAACATTTAGACTTAGCTGCCTGCATTGGTTTAGCTTTAATGATCGCGGGTATTGTGATTATTAATGTATTTTCTAAAAATACTCATCTATAAAATATAATTAAAAAGCAACCGAGTATGATGAGAATGTTAAAAAAGTTTCACCATACTCGGTATCAACAGCTTATTTTAAACTGCCCGTCAAAAATTGCTTTAAACGTTCACTTTTCGGGTTGTTAAGTACTTCATCAGGATGTCCCTGTTCCTCAATTTTCCCTTGATGCAAGAAAATCACCTGATTAGACACATGACGTGCAAAGCCCATTTCATGTGTGACCACAATCATGGTACGACCTTCTTCAGCCAAGCCTTGCATTACTTTTAGTACTTCACCTACCAACTCTGGATCAAGTGCGCTGGTTGGTTCATCAAATAACATCACTTCCGGTTCCATAGCCAAAGCACGAGCAATTGCTACACGTTGCTGCTGACCACCAGATAAAAATGCTGGATATTTACTCTCAACACTTTCAGGCAATCCAACTTTACGTAGATACTTGCGTGCACACTCTTCTGCTTCAGCACGTTTTACTCCAAGTACATGGATTGGCCCTTCAATGACATTTTCCAGTACTGTCATGTGTGACCACAAATTAAAATGCTGAAACACCATCATGAGCTGAGTACGCATTTTTTGTAGCTGCTTTGGGTCAACCACTTTTAAATTGCCTTTTTTATCAAAGACTGTGCGTAGTTTTTCACCATTGAGCTTAATCGTGCCATTGCTCGGTTGTTCTAAAAAGTTGATACAACGCAGCAAGGTACTTTTACCTGAACCAGATGAACCAATAATGCTAATTACATCACCGGCATTTGCATCAAGTGATATCCCTTTAAGTACTTCATGATCGCCGAATGTTTTGTGTAAATCACGAATCACTAGTTTTGCAACCTGTTCCATTTATGTCTCCTAATGATTCGATGGCTTTAAAAATGCCAACCAACGTTTTTCCAACTTACGAAATATCCAAATCAAAATAAAAGCCAGCACTGCATATAACACCGCAGCAATGCCAAAAGCACTGAAAGTGTCATAGGTTGCGGCATTCACATCACGCGCAATTTTTAAAATGTCGGGAACTGTTGCTGTAAATGCAATGGTTGTCGCGTGCAACATCAAAATGACTTCATTGC
Source organism: Acinetobacter sp. RUH 2624 (assembly GCF_000162375.2). Taxonomy (NCBI): domain Bacteria; kingdom Pseudomonadati; phylum Pseudomonadota; class Gammaproteobacteria; order Moraxellales; family Moraxellaceae; genus Acinetobacter; species Acinetobacter sp. RUH 2624. The sequence goes on from NZ_KI391939.1 coordinate 1,848,057, forward strand.
CATAAAACGGTAAAGCACGGCGTAACATCGACGGAATGATAATACGTGTGTAGAGTTTCCATTTTGACATACCGAAAGCTTGAGCAGCTTCAATCTCACCATGTGGAATAGAACGAATCGCTCCAGCGAAGATTTCAGTGGTATATGCACCAGTATTGAGCGCGAATGCCAAAATGGTGCAATTTATGCCCTCTCGAAAGAATGCATCGAGAGTTTGATGTTCATGGACATAATCAAAGCTATAAATACCCGAGTAAATAATCAACAGTTGGATGTACAGTGGTGTGCCACGAAAAACATAAGTGAACAACCAAACTGGGCCACGCAACCAGATATTTTCTGATACTCGTGCAAGTGACAAAGGCACAGCAAGCACAAACCCAATACCAATAGAAAGCACTAATAACCAGGCAGTCATCGCGACACCGGTCATTTGTAGGCCATCAGTCCAAAGGTATGCTTTCCAATATTGTTGAAGGATTTCAATCATAATTGCCCCTTCCTCACACCAGCAGAATAATGACGTTCAAGCCACATTAAGATCAGGTTCGACACGGTAGTAATTACCAAATAAATAGCGGCAGCCACGATGCTGAAAAAGAACAGTTGCATGGTACTTCTACCCGCATCTTGCGTAATTTTTACAATGTCAGTCAGGCCAATAATGGAAACCAGCGCGGTCGCCTTAATCAAAACTTGCCAGTTGTTACCAATACCAGGCAACGCAAAACGCATCATTTGAGGGAATAATACACGGTGAAAAACCTGCCACGGCGTCATCCCATAGGCCATTGCTGCTTCAATTTGTCCCCTTGGAACCGATTGAAATGCACCACGAAAGGTCTCGGTAAAATATGCACCATAAATGAACGCTAATGTAATCACACCAGCCACAAATGGGTTGATATCAATCTGGTCCATTTGCAGTGCTTCAGTAATTTGATTTAAACCCAACTGCAAGCTATAAAATAACAGCAGCATAATCACTAAGTCAGGCACACTACGGATGAGTGTGGTATAGGCGGTCGCAATATAACGTAAAGCTTTAATATTAGAGAGTTTTGAACTCGCACCAATTAAGCCAATAATGACAGAAAGCAAGAGTGATAACAGCGCAAGCTGTATGGTCATCCATGTTCCGCTGAGAAGGAGTGGCCCATAGCCAGAAAAAGACATGACTCATCTTCTCCTTAAAAACAATATCTAATATTGATGAGATGAGAATAGATTTAAAAATGTCGGCACTTAGCCGACATTTTTCACATCATTAGTAAATGCTAAAAGAGAAGTATTTTTTCTCGAGTTTCTTGTATGTGCCATCCGCAATGATTGCAGCCAATGCCTTGTCAATATTCGCTTTCAAGTCTGCATCTTCTTTACGTAAACCGATAGCCGCACCTACCCCCAATGTTTTGACATCCACCACATTGCCGCCAGCAAAAGAGAAGTTTTTACCTTTCGGTTGTTTTAAGAAAGCGCCATCAACCATGATTGCATCTTGTAAAGTTGCATCCAAACGACCAGACATCATGTCTTGGTAAATCAAATCTTGAGTTGGATAAGGAACAACACTCACACCTTTTGGAGCCCAATAGGTTTTAGCGTAAGTTTCTTGAATTGTGCCCTGCTGTACACCAACACGCTTACCTTTTAATGAAGTAGGTGTTGGTAACAACGGCGAACCTTTTTTTGCAACCATCCGCGTTGGCGTATTATAGATTTTGCTGCTAAATAAAATTTGTTTCGCGCGTTCATCAGTAACAGTCATTGATGAAAGAATGCCATCAAATTTTTTCGCTTTAAGCGCGGGAATCATCCCGTCAAAAGAATTTTCAACCCAAACACATTTGGCTTTAAGCTTTGCACAAATGGCATTACCCAAATCAACATCAAAACCAGTTAACTTGCCATCTGGTGTTTTATATTCAAACGGCGCATAAGACGACTCAGTACCAAAACGAATCACCTTCCAATCCTTTGCTTGAACATTCGTTGCAACAGCAGCCAAAACTAAGGTTGTTGAAACGAACATTTTTTTCATAAAGCTTGCCATCTTGAAGCTTCTCCTTAAAATCCTAATAAGGTGATAAAAACTTGAGCAATTTCTAAATTACTCTTCTGCCGAAATAATTGCAATTTCTATACCAGTAAATTAAGGATTTATGAAGATGTCTAAGCAATGAACTGTATTGACGGTTTAAATGTTGAAAAATCAATCAAATTTTAAGATTAAGTTTTGAGTGTATAAGCTTCAGCAATATTGTGCTGCTCGACCAAAGTACGAATTGTATATTCATGACCAGTTTCTTTATCACAGGCAAATTCACATTTCTGGTCGAAAGGTAAAGCCGTACCGCCAAGTAATGGACAACCTGCAAAAAGTTCAGCGACCCAATCTACAAACACTTTTACTTTGAGTGATAAATGACGATTTTGAAGATAAACTGCTGAAATCGGCATCGGCGCTGGCGTCCACTGAGGCAATACTTCTTTTAACAAACCCGATTCTAAATGGTTGGTGAGCATATAACGTGGGCCTTGAATTATACCGAAACCCTGCAAAGCCAAGTCGATGTAAGCATCACCGTCATTTACCGAAACACGTCCACGTACTGACACACTTTTAATTAAATCATCAACGACAAAGTCCCAATCGAAGTTGCGTCCGGTACGGCTTGAAAAGAAGTGAATCGCTTTATGGTTTTTTTGCAAATCTTCAATTGAGGTAGGTTCGCCATATTTTTCTAAATAAATCGGTGAAGCAGCAGTTGCACACTGGAAAGTTCCGATACGACGCGCAATTAAGCTTGAATCTTTTAATTCACCGACCCGAATTGCACAATCGACAGCCTCTCCCACCAAGTCTACAGGTCGGTCATTTAGACCAATCACTAAATCAATATCAGGATAGCGTGCATGAAAATCGCGTAGTCTTGGAATTAAAATTAAACGGCCAATGGATACAGGCACATCAATACGAAGCTGACCTCTTGGCCCCCGCTCTGCATCATGAAAGGAAGATTCAATATCGGAAACATCCGCTAAAATACGGGCTGTCCGATCATAATATACGGCGCCATCCGGTGTGAGACTAATTTTTCGTGTTGTCCGATTCAGCAAACGAACTTGTAAATGCTTCTCTAAAGCCTGAATAGTTGTGGTCACAGAAGCACGCGGTAAACCCAAACTATCAGCTGCTAAACTGAAACTATTTGTTTCAACCACTTTGTTGAACACTCTCATGGCATGAAATAGATCCACACGCACACTCCTATTAATGCATTTCTTTATTCAAATACATCAATTGTTATAAAAATACGAATAGTGTTATCGAATTTAATATATTTATTCGTGATTGACAAACTTTTATGCTCCGTCCATTCCATAAACCCTGTTTCTCCCATACGGACCATAACTAAAAGTCTGAAAACAGGTATCCAAATAACTAGGAGCACCTCATGTCATTTTCCCGCAAACAGTTTGCACTGTCTGCCATCTTTGTCGCCATTTTGGCTACAGGGGGCAGTTTTATGTTTTTACATGAAAATGCCGATGCAAAAGCTGCACCGACCAGTGCCCAACAAGCTGCTACTGTTGATGTAGCCCCTGTAGTAAGCAAAACCATTACCGATTGGCAAGAATATTCCGGTCGTTTAGAAGCAATTGATCAAGTTGATATTCGGCCTCAAGTTTCAGGAAAACTTATTGCCGTACATTTCAAAGATGGCAGTCTTGTTAGAAAAGGCGATTTACTATTTACCATTGACCCGCGTCCTTTCGAAGCAGAACTGAATCGTGCAAAAGCCCAGCTTGCTTCAGCTGAAGCACAGGTAACATATACCGCAAGCAATCTTTCACGTATTCAACGTCTCATTCAGAGTAATGCTGTTTCTCGCCAAGAACTGGATTTAGCCGAAAATGATGCACGTTCAGCGAATGCTAACCTACAAGCCGCTAGAGCTGCTGTCCAATCTGCACGTTTAAATCTGGAATATACCCGTATTACTGCACCAGTCAGCGGCCGGATTTCACGAGCTGAAGTCACCGTCGGCAATGTCGTCTCTGCAGGTAACGGTGCACAGGTCTTAACAAGTTTAGTTTCTGTATCCCGTCTTTATGCATCTTTCGATGTGGATGAACAAACTTACCTGAAATATATCAGTAATCAGCGTAATTCAGCACAGGTACCTGTCTATATGGGACTTGCCAATGAAACAGGCTTTACTCGCGAAGGAACAATCAACTCAATCGATAATAACCTGAATACAACCTCAGGTACGATTCGTGTTCGCGCAACTTTTGACAATCCAAACGGTGTTTTATTACCGGGTCTATATGCACGAATCCGTTTAGGTGGAGGCCAACCTCGCCCAGCGATTCTGATTAGTCCAACCGCGGTTGGCGTCGACCAAGATAAACGTTTTGTTGTAGTCGTTGATGCGAAAAATCAAACTGCTTACCGCGAAGTAAAACTCGGTGCCCAACAAGATGGCTTGCAAATCGTAAATAGCGGATTACAAGCGGGTGACCGTATTGTAGTGAATGGTTTACAGCGGATTCGTCCGGGTGACCCTATTACACCGCATCTCGTGCCTATGCCAAATGCACAAATCACTGCTAACGCTACTTCTTCTCAACCTCAGCCAACAGATAAAACATCAACTCCGGCAAAAGGTTAATCACATATGAATATTTCTAAATTTTTTATTGATCGGCCGATCTTTGCTGGTGTGTTATCAGTCTTGATTTTACTCGCCGGTCTCCTTTCGGTATTTCAGTTACCGATTTCTGAATATCCCGAGGTTGTTCCACCATCTGTGGTGGTACGTGCTCAATATCCGGGTGCAAACCCAAAAGTGATCGCTGAAACAGTTGCTTCTCCGCTCGAAGAATCAATCAACGGTGTCGAAGACATGCTGTATATGCAATCTCAAGCAAACAGCGACGGCAATTTAACCATTACGGTGAACTTTAAGCTCGGTATCGACCCAGACAAAGCACAACAACTGGTTCAAAACCGTGTGTCTCAGGCCATGCCCCGTTTACCTGAAGATGTACAGCGCTTAGGTGTCACGACTTTAAAAAGCTCACCTACTTTAACCATGGTAGTGCATCTGACCTCCCCAGATAATCGCTATGACATGACCTACTTACGTAACTACGCGGTGCTCAACGTAAAAGACCGTTTGGCACGTTTACAAGGTGTAGGTGAAGTCGGATTATTTGGTTCCGGTGACTACGCGATGCGCGTATGGCTTGACCCACAAAAAGTGGCACAGCGTAACCTCACAGCCACTGAAATTGTGAATGCCATTCGTGAACAAAACATTCAGGTTGCAGCAGGTACAATTGGTGCTTCGCCAAGTAATTCCCCTTTACAACTTTCAGTCAATGCTCAAGGTCGTTTAACTACTGAGCAAGAATTTGCAGATATTATTTTAAAAACTGCCCCTGATGGCGCGGTTACCCGATTGGGTGATGTTGCTCGTGTTGAACTTGCAGCCTCTCAATACGGCTTACGTTCATTACTTGATAACAAACAAGCAGTCGCAATTCCAATTTTCCAAGCTCCGGGTGCGAATGCTTTACAAGTTTCCGATCAAGTGCGTAGCACGATGAAGGAGCTTTCAAAAGATTTTCCATCTTCAATTAAATACGACATTGTTTATGACCCGACTCAATTCGTACGGGCCAGTATTAAAGCGGTCGTTCATACCCTACTTGAAGCAATTGCACTGGTTGTAGTGGTCGTTATTTTATTTTTACAAACATGGCGTGCCTCAATTATTCCATTGCTTGCTGTACCGGTTTCAATTATTGGTACATTTGCCCTTATGCTCGCTTTTGGTTACTCCATCAATGCACTTTCACTGTTCGGGATGGTACTTGCCATTGGTATTGTGGTCGATGACGCAATTGTGGTCGTCGAAAACGTCGAGAGGAATATTGAAGCTGGCTTAAATCCAAGGGAAGCGACTTACCGTGCCATGCGAGAAGTGAGCGGACCGATTATTGCCATTGCTTTAACACTTGTTGCCGTGTTCGTTCCACTTGCCTTTATGACAGGCTTAACTGGGCAATTCTATAAACAATTTGCCATGACCATTGCCATTTCAACAGTCATTTCGGCATTTAACTCACTTACCCTCTCTCCAGCTTTGGCAGCAATATTACTTAAAGGTCATGATGCTAAACCGGATGCCTTAACACGTATTATGAATCGTGTATTCGGACGTTTCTTTGCACTGTTTAACCGTGTGTTTTCACGTGCTTCAGACCGTTATAGTCAAGGCGTCAGCCGTGTCATTTCCCATAAAGCTTCGGCAATGGGTGTCTATGCAGCACTCCTAGGTTTAACCGTTGGGATTTCCTATATTGTTCCGGGTGGCTTTGTTCCCGCGCAGGACAAACAATATTTGATTAGCTTTGCGCAGCTACCAAACGGCGCATCATTAGATCGTACCGAAGCAGTCATTCGTAAAATGAGTGATACTGCACTTAAACAACCTGGCGTGGAAAGTGCAGTTGCCTTTCCGGGCCTATCAATTAACGGTTTCACCAATAGCTCGAGTGCCGGTATTGTCTTTGTGACCTTAAAGCCATTCGATGAACGTAAGGCTAAAGACTTATCTGCAAATGCTATTGCAGGAGCGCTCAACCAGAAATATTCAGCTATTCAAGATGCCTATATCGCGGTTTTCCCACCACCACCAGTGATGGGCTTAGGTACTATGGGCGGCTTTAAACTCCAACTTGAAGACCGAGGCGCCTTAGGCTATTCAGCCTTGAATGATGCTGCACAAAATTTTATGAAAGCAGCACAATCAGCCCCCGAACTTGGCCCAATGTTCTCAAGTTATCAAATTAACGTACCTCAACTCAACGTAGATCTGGACCGTGTAAAAGCTAAACAGCAAGGCGTTGCTGTGACAGATGTTTTCAACACTATGCAGATTTATTTGGGTTCTCAGTACGTTAACGACTTTAACCGCTTTGGACGTGTTTATCAGGTTCGTGCACAAGCTGATGCGCCTTTCCGTGCTAACCCTGAAGATATTTTGCAACTTAAAACCCGTAATAGTGCCGGCCAAATGGTGCCATTATCTTCATTGGTAAATGTCACTCAAACCTATGGTCCTGAAATGGTCGTTCGTTATAACGGTTACACATCAGCAGATATTAACGGCGGACCTGCACCGGGCTATTCATCTAGCCAAGCTGAGGCTGCGGTTGAACGTATTGCTGCACAAACTCTGCCGCGTGGTATCAAGTTTGAATGGACAGATTTAACTTATCAAAAAATCTTGGCCGGTAATGCAGGACTTTGGGTATTCCCAATTAGCGTATTACTCGTGTTCTTGGTTTTAGCTGCTCAGTATGAAAGCTTAACCCTACCATTAGCAGTTATCTTAATTGTACCGATGGGAATCTTAGCGGCTCTGACAGGTGTCTGGCTGACTGCTGGAGATAACAACATCTTTACCCAAATCGGTCTAATGGTACTGGTCGGGCTAGCCTGTAAAAATGCCATTTTGATTGTCGAATTTGCGCGGGAACTTGAAATGCAAGGCGCGACTGCCTTTAAAGCAGCCGTTGAAGCAAGTCGTCTACGTTTACGGCCAATTTTAATGACCTCTATTGCATTTATTATGGGTGTCGTACCACTGGTGACTTCAACTGGCGCAGGTTCTGAAATGCGACATGCGATGGGTGTTGCCGTATTCTTCGGCATGATCGGTGTAACATTCTTTGGTTTATTCCTCACCCCGGCCTTTTACGTTCTGATTCGTACCCTCAACAGCAAACATAAATTGCATTCTGCGGCAGTTCATGAAGCGCCGTTAGCTAGCCCACACGATCATTAAGGAGGGCATTTGGTGATTACATCAAAACAAAACTGGTTGTTGTCCTCACTCATGGGAAGCCTGCTCCTTGCAGGCTGCTCATTAGCTCCAGAATATCAACCTGCAAAAGTTATAATGCCAGTCAAATTCAAAGAATCTGATCCAAAAATTGAAGATAATAACTGGAAGATTGCCCAACCTGCCGATCAACAAACTCGTGGTGAATGGTGGCGCATTTACAATGATGCTCAACTGAATGAACTTGAACAGCAAGCTATCGCAGGCAATCAGAACCTTAAAGCGGTGGCAGCCAATATTCAGGCTTCACGTGCACTACGTTCGGCAGCTCAAGCTGAGCGCTTACCAAGTATTGATGCCGGATTTGGGCCAACCCGCCAAAAGCCGTCTCCGGCTTCACTCGGTTTAGATGACAATGCACATACTTCGGCTCACACCTTATGGCGCGCTCAAGCCAATGTTTCATATGAGCTCGATTTATTTGGTCGTGTAGCAAGTAGTGTCAATGCAGCAACAGCAGATCTACAGCAACAAGAGGCTCTATATCAGTCGGCACTTTTAGCTCTACAAGCAGATGTTGCTCAAGGCTATTTTCTGATACGTCAACTTGATACCGAGCAAGCAATTTATAACCGAACAATCAAATTACTAGGTGAAACACGAGATTTAATGCAGCTTCGTTTTAAAAACGGACTGGTCAGTGAATTAGATGTTTCTCGTGCACAAACCGAACTTGCTACCGCACAAACCACTGCCCTAAATATTGCTCGTAACAGAGCCAGTGCAGAACATGCGCTTGCAGTCTTATTAGGAAAACCACCAGCGGACTTTAACTTGCCAGTTCAATCTTTAACTGCAAATAGTATCCGTTTCCCTGCCGGTTTGCCATCAACTTTACTTGAAAGAAGACCCGACATTGCGGCTGCAGAGCGTGCAATGGCAGCAGATAATGCACGTATTGGAATTGCTCGTGCAGCATTTTTCCCAAAACTCAGTCTTACAGGAGCTTTAGGTTATGAATCTTCAAGTTTAAGCGAGTTGGGTAAATGGTCGAGTCGGACTTTTTTACTAGGACCTGTCGCCGGTACTATTTTGTCGTTACCTTTATTTGATGGTGGACAACGTAAAGCAGGCGTTGCTCAAGCACGAGCAGCTTATGAAGAAAGCGTTGCGAATTATCGGCAAACTGTACTAAACGCATTTCGCGAAGTTGAAAATGGTTTATCCGATCAAAGAATTCTCGATCAGCAAATTCAGGCTCAAAACCAAGCACTCTCCTCTTCTCGTCATGCTAATCAACTTTCTCATTTACGTTATCGAGAAGGTGCGATTAACTATCTTGATGTCATTGATTCTGACCGAACTATTTTGCAACAAGAACAATTAGCAGCTCAGCTGAAAGGTAGCCAAATCATTGCAAGCATCAATTTAATCCGTGCTTTAGGGGGCGGTTGGAGTAGTTAATAAAAAAGCGCCTTACGGCGCTTTTTTTATATACACAAATTATTTTGCATATACAGGGAATTTTGCACAAACAGCTTCAACTTTTGCTTTTACATCAGCAATAACTTTTTCGTCACCTTTGCTGTCAATCACGTCAGCGATCCAACCAGCAAGTTCACGAACTTCAGCTTCACCAAAACCACGAGTTGTTACTGCCGGAGTACCGATACGGATACCAGAAGTCACAAATGGAGAACGTGGGTCATTTGGAACTGAGTTTTTGTTCACAGTAATGTGAGCAGCACCTAACCAAGCATCTGCATCTTTACCAGTTACGTCTTGTTTGATTAAAGATAACAAGAATAAGTGGTTGTCTGTACCACCAGAAACAACATCATAACCACGTGCGATGAATACTTCAGCCATCGCTTGAGCATTTTTCACAACTTGTTGTTGGTAAGTTTTAAAGTCATCAGACATTGCTTCTTTGAAGCAGATTGCTTTAGCAGCAATCGCATGCATTAATGGACCACCTTGGTTACCAGGGAATACAGCTGATTGAAGTTTTTTCTCGATTTCTTCATTCGCTTTCGCAAGGATTAAACCAGAACGTGGACCACGAAGTGTTTTGTGAGTTGTCGTTGTCGTTACGTCAGCAATTTGAACTGGGTTTGGATATACACCAGCAGCAACAAGACCAGCAACGTGAGCCATATCAACAAAAAGGTAAGCGCCAACTTTGTCCGCGATGTCACGGAAACGTTGCCAATCTACAACACGGCTATAAGCAGAGAAACCAGCAACGATCATACGTGGCTTGTGTTCTAACGCTAAACGTTCAACTTCTTCGTAATCGATCTCGCCAGTTTCAGCATTTAGTCCATACTGAACAGCGTTATACGTTTTACCAGAGAAGCTAACTTTTGCACCGTGAGTCAAGTGACCACCGTGAGCCAAGCTCATACCCAAAACTGTGTCGCCTGGGTTAAGAAGTGCTAAATACACAGCAGAGTTAGCTTGTGAACCAGCATGTGGTTGAACGTTTGCGTAATCAGCACCAAAAAGTTCTTTAGCACGGTCAATCGCCATTTGTTCAATAACATCTACATATTCGCAACCGCCATAATAGCGTTTGCCAGGATAACCTTCTGCGTATTTGTTCGTAAGTTTTGATCCTTGCGCTTCCATCACAGCAGGAGAGCAATAGTTTTCAGATGCAATTAACTCGATATGTGCTTCTTGACGCTCACCTTCAGAAGCAATTGCTTGAGCTAATTCTGGATCAAATTCAGAAATGGAAATATTGGCAAACATTAGCGGGGGTCCTATAAATTAGGGCTTTTAAGCCGTGCTAAGATTGCGGCATATTGTAGCATGAACTTTATAATTAAACAGAATCAAGTTAGCTCAGTTTTAAATAAAAATGGCTCAATTTTTATAAAAAATGAGCCATCAAATCTAAAATAATTTATAAACACTTAAAAAGCTTTTAATTAATAATTTTCCAAAGTTAAATTTAGCTTTTCATAGCAATAAAAAAACCTTAAATATCAAACACTCTTATTGAGCTGACAGCAAGTTTTGTACATTTCCAACAATGTTATCTACATTACTGCTCATTGCCGCTTCATGATCCCAATTACCCGTTACATAGCTATTAATTTTTGTACCGACGACAGTGGCATTAGATATCAAAATATCAGTAGCTACTTTCGGAACTGTTGTATCTGCTAGCCCCTGATAAATAATAATCGGTGTAGTGACTTTTGCCTGTAAAGGTTGAGAATCTTTATCTAAGAATGTTTTAACTAAAGGTACTGCCATAAAATTAGGTTGTGTACGCGTATATCCATCCAGTGTTCCATTATGCTCTGTAGCATACTTAGTCATACCTGCACCAAAGGCTTGCCCCAATGGCCCTGCACAAATTGTTTCCGCCTGCTGTGCAGTACTTGCTGTTTGTGAAGTAAATACTTGGGAATAATCAAAGCTTGGCTGTGTATTTCGAATGCCGGCTGTCACTAAAGCAGTATATGTATCAAGCTGCGCATACATTGAAATCTTTTTATCCACAGTTGCATTAGCAACAGCCTGTTCACCTGCAATTAAAATAAATCCTAGATTTGAAGCTGGTGCTACCGCTACTGTACCTTTATAGTCTAGCTGCGCACGGCTCGCATATTGTGCAGCGCCCAATGCAGCATGCCCACCTTGCGAATGTCCTACAGTAACCCACTTTTTCGAAGTTAATAAGTTCCGCTGTAATAAATAATTGCGTGTTGCTACTACTGCATCGGTAATTGAATAAGCTTCACTTTTAATATTTAAAAATGGATGTATACCTTGTGTACCTAATCCCTCATAATCTGGTGCAACCACCACATAACCCGCTGCAAGAAGTTTACTAATTAAATCTTTAGTACTGTCTGTTAATGCCGATTTACTCGGTGCACATGCATCTGCAACCCCTGTCGTACCATGTGCCCAAACCACAATTGGCCAACCGCCTGCTGGTGGTGGAGTAGTCGGTGTAAATACTAGACTTGTTGCCTGCACCTCTTGTCCACTTTGACCTAACATTTTATAAGTTAAAATACTACTTTCAGCAGCAACCGCTCCTAAGTTAGTACTTGTATAAGCATCGACCTTAACCACTGGATTTTGAATATTATTGGCTGGAGTACCCGATGGATCAGTAGTTGCTGGACTGTCATCGCTACTTCCATCTCCACATCCCGTCAATAGTAAACTTGTGCTAAGAACACTGGTCATGAACAATTTCATTTTCATTCGTATATCTTCCTTAAATTCAATTTTTGTTGTGCTTTAGTTTTTAATGAACATTTTAAATGTCTTACAAACAATTACGCCTAATCTTCATTTTTCGCAAGTGATATTTAATCAAAATGAACAGCGAGATTTTCTACTTTTCAACATAAATTGCATTTGATAGCTCATCTAGCCTTACTCTATGTTTTAAAGTAGATAGCCAACTGTTAAGATTGATGGTTACTTGTAATTGTTTAAAGGTTCAAAAGATGCAAGCCATTATTTTAGATACAGAAACTCATACACTAAATGGTTTGCCTATTGAAATTGCATACGCCCCTATTGAACTTAATGCAGGTAAACTCACTTTAGATAAAAGCAAATTGTTTGATCAGCTTTATCAGGTGGGAGCTCCGATCTCTTATGCTGCAATGGCTGTTCACCATATCTTAGAGTCCGACCTAGAAAATCAGCCTCACTATAAAACCTTTAAATTACCTGATAGCACAACTTATATTATTGGCCATAATATTGATTATGATATTGCCGCAATTGCTCGCTGTGGCGTCGATGTATCTCATATTAAACCGATTTGTACTTTGGCTTTAGCACGTAAAGCTTGGCCAGATGCCGAAGCTCATAATATTTCTGCACTCATTTATATGATTTCCCAAGGCAGCGGTAAAGCTCGAGAAATGCTGAAAGGTGCTCACCGTGCCGACGCTGACATTATTTTAACTGCCAATATTTTGATGCATATTATCTATCATTTAAATATTCAAGATATTGAAGAGCTTTACCAAGTTTCTGAAGAAGCCCGTATTCCGCATACGATTAATTTTGGTAAGCATAAAGGTACGGCAATTGCTGAACTGCCTAAAGATTATATTCAATGGCTTCTACGTCAAGACGAGCTCGATGTCTATTTACGCAAGGCATTAGAAAGCGCATTTTAATTTCCTTAAATAGATGATATTCATAAATTCTTCATCAAATTGTCATTTTTGAGTTTTATCTTTAACCCCATTTATATTTTATTAAGAACAGTACTGTTTGGTAGAGAAAAATCAAACAGGCTGCTTCATTTTTATATTGGGGAAATACAATGTCTGGTTTTTATCGAACCAATTTGGGAAGAGTTGCGCTTCAACAACGTAATATTACGTTAAATGCAAAACAAAGACGTTTACTTCTATTAATAGACCATGAAGATTTTCAAAGTCTCGATACTGAGTTTAAAAAGCGGATCGCCCCACCAGAACTGATACAACAGCTCATTGACTTAAAACTAATTGCACCTTCTAATGAAAATTATTCAGAGTTACCTGAACAAATATCTCCCCAAGAGTCATCTATAACAACTAAAGAAATACATCAAAAAAATGTTGATGAGAATAAAAGTAATGATTTAGTTGGAGAAATTCAGGTTCCTCAATCAACTTCTGCGCCTTCTTCAAATATTGAAAATAACCAACCACGCATTCCAGTTCAACAGCTATCTTTTGAAGAAATACAACTATTAATGAAACAAAGCTTAAGCCAATACTGTGGCCTTATGGCAAAGCCACTTATTCAAAAAATAGAGCAAATAAAAACACTTCAAGAACTTAAAATGTGCCAAATGCAATGGATTACCAGTTTGCAGGAATCACGCATTCCTCCTCATGAGCTAGCACATACGCTCCATTCTATTAATTATTCAATTCAGCTTATTCAGCAACGCATCTAAAATAGAACAAGCTGCTGTTTAATTAAGCATTAAACTCACTTGGTACGTATTTCGTGCTTTACCTACCGGTGTTTTTTTCCTATGATGTGCCCCACACATGTGCGCTCGTAGCTCAGTTGGATAGAGTACAGGTTTCCGAAGCCTGGGGTCGTGGGTTCGATCCCCGCCGGGCGCACCAATTTATATATAATAACTTCATAAATTTATCTCAATTTCATAAAATTCCGACTATTTTACTTGGTTTATTAATCATTATCGCTCAAAATATACCCCTCTTTCATAATGTGAGAATTTCATGACTGATGCTTTGGTTTTAAGAGATTTGTCCAAAACATATCGTAATGGTTTTCAGGCGTTAAAAGGTATTAACCTCACTGTGCCTGAAGGTGAATTTTATGCGTTGTTAGGCCCAAATGGTGCCGGCAAATCAACAACCATTGGTATTATCAGCTCCCTCACGAAAAAAACTTCCGGAACTGTTGAGATTTTTGGACATAATCTCGATACTCATCCATCCTTGGCAAAACAGCAGCTTGGCGTTGTACCCCAAGAATTTAACTTCGGGCAATTTGAAAAAGCATTCGATATTTTAGTTACCCAGGCTGGTTATTACGGTATTCATAAAAAGATTGCCGAGAAACAAGCGGAACATTATTTAGAAAAACTTGGCTTGTGGGAAAAACGTAATATACAAGCACGTATGCTGTCTGGTGGTATGAAACGTCGCCTAATGATCGCCCGCGCCATGATGCATGAACCTAAACTTCTTATTCTAGATGAGCCTACTGCGGGTGTAGATATTGAATTACGCCGTTCTATGTGGGATTTTCTAACCGAAATGAACGAAAACGGTACTTCTATTATTTTAACGACACATTATTTAGAAGAAGCAGAAATGTTGTGTCGTCAAATTGCCATCATTGACCGTGGTGTCATTAAAGAAGATACCAGCATGAAAAGTTTCCTAAACCAGCTGAGTGAAGAGTCTTTTATTTTTGATTTAGCAGAACCAATTGCCCCACTCCAGCTCAATATTATTGGTGTGAAGTTCAACTTAATTGATAGTAGTACTTTAGAAGTAACAATGGATAAAGCACATACATTAAATGACTTATTCCAACTTTTAGAGTCACAAGGTATTCGTGTTCGTAGTATGCGTAACAAATCGAATCGCCTTGAAGAGCTATTTGTCAAAATGGTCGAGAAAAATCTTGAAGGAGCGGCAAAATGAACTTTAACCAACTGCAAATTGCCCTCTGGACTTTAGTTCGTAAAGAAGTACGCCGTTTTCTTCGTATTTGGCCACAAACTTTATTACCACCTGCAATTACCATGAGCTTGTATTTTGTCATTTTTGGTAATTTGGTTGGCTCACGTATTGGGCAAATGGGTGGCGTGAGCTACATGCAGTTTATTGTACCTGGCTTAATCATGATGGCTGTTATTACGAACAGCTATGCTAACGTGTCTTCTAGTTTCTTCAGTGTTAAATTTCAAAAGAGTATTGAAGAACTCATCATGAGTCCCGTGCCCTTACATATTATTTTATGGGGCTACGTGATTGGTGGTATTTGTCGTGGTGTCTTGGTTGGTGCCATTGTTACTGCGATGAGCATGTTCTTTACCCATCTTTTTATACATAACTGGTTCGTAACTATATATACAGTATTAATTACATCCGTTTTATTTTCCTTAGGCGGCTTTATTAATGCAGTCTATGCAAAATCATTTGATGATATTTCTATTATTCCAACCTTTGTACTTACTCCACTCACCTATTTAGGTGGTGTGTTTTATGCCATTAGTGCACTTGGTCCTTTTTGGCAAAAACTTTCTTTAATTAATCCTATTGTGTATATGGTAAATGCTTTCCGTTTCGGCATTTTAGGTCATAGTGACGTGAACGTTACGTTCTCTTTAATCATTGTGACATTATGTTGTGTTGTACTTTATGGAATTGCCTACTATTTACTTGCTCGTGGTTCAGGAATGCGTGAATGAGTGTCGAACAGTCTTTATTGGGTAAAGAAACCCAATATCCAACTAGCTATCAACCCGATGTGTTATTTCCAATTGCACGTGCTCAATCTCGTGAAAAATATTCACATATTGAAGGTATCAACCAAGGTAAAGATTGGTGGCATGTTTTTGAAATATCTTGGTTAAACTCGCATGGTATTCCACAGGTTGCGATTGGCAGAATTACCCTGCCAGCTTCTTCACCAAATTTGATTGAATCAAAGTCATTAAAGCTATACTTCAATAGTCTTAACTTCACTCAGTTTGGCTCTAAAGAGTTATTTATTGAAACGGTTGAAAAAGATCTATCGTCTGCAGCTGGTGCAAAAGTTGAGCTAACGCTATTTCAAGTAGATGAACTTGATATTTCTAAACCACAAGGCATTTGTATTGATGATCTAACACCTGAACGTTTAGAACAACATCCCGATGCATCACTTTTAAAATTGGATGAGTCTGGTGAAGAAGTCGAAATTGAACTGTATTCTCATCTTTTGAGAAGTAACTGCCCAGTCACGGGACAGCCAGATTGGGGTACAGTTTTTATCCGTTTTAAGGGCAAAAAACCTTGTTATCGTAGTGTTTTAGCTTATATTATCTCGTACCGTCAGCATAACGGTTTCCACGAACAGTGTGTTGAGCAAATCTTTGCAGATATTTGGCAAAATTTGCGACCTGAAAAGCTGATGGTTTATGCAACTTATACTCGCCGCGGTGGACTTGATATCAATCCTTGCCGAGTATCGGATCTATCATGGATGCCAAAACCGATTCGATTGGCACGACAATAAAACGAATAATTTGAGGATACACCATGCCGTTTTTTGGTTTTACCCCTTCTGAAGGCTTATTGAACGATATACAGACTGGAATTGCGAATAAGAATTCCAGTGAACCGTTATATCCACTTCGAGACAAAATTGCTTTACAACTTAATGAGGAAATTATTGAAAATGTACTGACTCAGTTAGTACAACATTTCCCAGCGAGTGAAAAAAGAGATACTGCCGAAAAACTAGCTGGTTATGTCAAATCAACAGTTGCTGTGCTTTTAAAGCAATTACTGAGTAAAGCACCAAACGATGTTGTTAAACAATCCGTGGAATTTTCAGAGAAAAGCTTATTTAAAGACCCACAAGGTCAATATAAAGTTGGTGTAGCTTTAGATGCTGGTTTAGTGACTAATTTGAAGCATAATTTTGCCGAGCTTCAGGCAGGTAATGACATTAATAAAGCAGCCTTAGCAGAACTATATAAACAGTTTGGTGATGCTATGGTTAGACACTTTATGTCTGATTTTAATAAAACATTAGATTTAGGCATGATTAAGCGCAAAGCAGCTGATATTGGCGCAGCAGCTGTAACAAAAGCAGTCCACATTGCGATCGATAAACTTATACCAAGTTTAAATCGCACTGAACTAAAAGCGATGGCTGAATATCACGATAGTTTATTCTTTAACTAACAGAAAATAGACCATCGGAAACCTGGCGAGAGCCAGGTTTTTTTATTGCAAAATATTGATATACATTGCCATTAATCAGGTTTATGTTAGCATGCGCCAAGCACTGATTGACCTAGTTAAAGCCGCATGTCTCCTAGTCCACAATATAAATTTTTACGCCAAGCTCCTCGAGATGGTCTTAGTACTGCCATGCAACCATCGCGCTGGCAGCAACTTCATATTGACCCGTGGTTATGCCTATTTTTATTCCTAAATGCCCTATTAGGTTTAACGGTACTATATAGTGCATCTGCACAAGATGTAGGCTTAGTCAGTAAACAAGCCATGAGCTTTGGTATTGGCTTTTTAGTCATGATTAGTCTGGCTCAAATTCCCCCTAAGGTTTATCAAGCTTTTTCACCTTACTTTTATTTATTTGCACTATTTTCCTTAATTGGAGTTATGGTCTTTGGTGAAGTCCGCATGGGGGCTAAACGCTGGATCGATATTCCCGGTTTCGGGAGCGTGCAACCCAGTGAGTTCATGAAAATTGGCATGCCAATGATGATTTCATGGTTTTTAGCACGCAAACCACTTCCTCCAAGCTTTTCTCAAGTTGTTTTATCATTAATGTTAATTGGTGTTCCTTTCTTACTGATTGCAGAACAACCTGACTTAGGAACATCCCTACTCGTATTAGCAAGTGGTATTTTCGTACTATTTTTAAGTGGGTTATCTTGGCGCATGATCGGTGCCGCAGCAGCTTGTGCAGCTATTGTTATTCCAATTGCATGGGAATTTCTTTTACACGACTATCAGCGTCAACGGGTTCTAACGCTACTTGACCCAGAAGCAGATGCATTAGGAACAGGATGGAATATTATTCAGTCCAAAACAGCTATTGGTTCTGGTGGTTTCTCAGGTAAAGGTTTTCTTGAAGGTACACAATCACATTTACACTTTTTACCCGAAGGCCATACTGACTTTATTATTGCGGCTTATTCCGAAGAATTTGGCCTAATTGGCGTACTTATATTAGTTATTCTTTATTCGGCTATTATTTTTAGAACATTTCAGATTGGTTTACAGAGCTTTCATAACTACGGTCGTTTAGTTGCTGGTGCCTTTGGTTTGTCTTTTTTTGTTTATGTATTTGTAAACGCAGGAATGGTCAGTGGTATTTTACCTGTAGTGGGTGTTCCTTTACCTTTTATGAGTTATGGCGGTACCGCTATTATTACTTTAATGGCCACTTTTGGTTTAGTCATGTCTATTCATACACATCGATAATTTGGAATTTTAAAAAGATATGTTGTCTCAATCTATTAATAAAACTTTAAAAGCGCTTGCCTTGTGTACCGGCCTAGTGAGCACAAGTCATTTTGCTCAAGCCAATGATTTTGTAAATGATCCTAATTATTTAAATTTTAAACAAAAAGCCATGAATACTTATGGTTTAAGTAGTGTACAAGTAGATGCCGCGATGAGCGGTGCAAAAAATTTACCAAACATTATAAATATTATGACTCGTCCAGGAGAAAGTAAGCCTTGGTACGATTATCGCTCTATGTTTTTAGTTGAAGGGACTATTCAACGTGGTGTCCGGTTTAAAAATCAATATGCAGATGCGCTTAACCGAGCTGAACAGCAATTTGGTGTCTCTCAAGCTGTTATTTTGGGTATTTTAGGTGTTGAGACAGGATATGGGGCAAATAAAGGTTCTTTTATCACTCGTGACGCACTTGCAACATTAGCATTTGGTTACCCTCGCCGTGCTGATTATTTTAGTGATGAGTTAGCTGCTCTGATTGCATGGACTTACAAAGAAGGCTATCCAACCAATAGTATTGTTGGCTCTTATGCTGGAGCAATTGGCTATCCACAGTTTATGCCAAGTAATATCAGTAAGTATGGAGTAGATTTTGATGGTAATGGTCATATCGATCTTCGTAACTCTGCGGAAGATGCGATTGGTTCAATTGCAAATTACCTAGCAAAGCAAGGTTGGCAACGTGATCAGCCTATTGGTTTTATGGCTCGTTATGTAGGCTCAAATCCAGAAAGTATTATTGCTAAAGATCTCACTCAACCTACTCCGTATGGTGTGCTCAAAAATCAAGGAATTTCTCCATTAAACCCATTAGTTAAAATTGATGACTTAGATATGGTAAATGTTATTCAATTACAAGACTATAACGGTCCAATTTACTATTTAACCTATCCAAATTTTCAGGTAATTACGACCTATAACAAAAGTCGAATGTATGCGACTGCTGTATGGTTATTAGGCACAGAGGTAGCTAGCCGATAGGCTAGCTTTTTGATGAGTTTATGTAAAAGTCAATAAATATTTTTGTTAAATCGATCACAATACATACATTTTAAATACTTTGTTACATATTTGGTTATTTTTTAACCTAAAACTGTAAGTTTTTGCCCTTTTTGTAACTATTTCTCGTTAAAGACTAGACACTCTCCGTAAGCGATGAATATTATCCACCCCAATCAAGCAATTGCAAAAGTGAATAATTAGGCATGTTCACTTCAATTTTTAGCCTGTTGGCTAAAAGAAAAAGAGCATGTTCTCAGGAGTTTATATAAATGCAGTTATCGCTGAAATACATTCTTGCACTGACGGCTAGTTTAAGCATGGCCCCACTGCACGCTGAAATGATGCAATCATCATCATTAAACAGTGATGTAGATGGTCCAAATGCTAATTTAGCTGCACGTGTATTGAGTAAAGATACTCAAAGCTTTAATTCTCGTTTTTCTAACATTAACAGTCTTTCAATCACTGAACGTTCTGGCGATCAAATTCGTCGTCAAGCTATCGCAGCTAAAATTGAAATCCCTGAAGATGAGCCTTCAGTGATTGAAAAACTTAACACAGTAGCTTCAAATACTGTTCGTAAGTTTAGCCAAACTGGTATGGCATCTTGGTATGGTCGTCAATTTCATGGCCGTAAAACTGCAAGTGGTGAAACATTCGATATGAATGCACTTACTGCTGCTCACCGTAGTCTGCCATTGAACTGTTATATACGTGTTACAAATAAAGACAATGGTAAAAGTGTGGTAGTAAAAGTAAACGACCGTGGTCCATTCCATGCAAATCGTGTACTTGATTTATCATACGGTGCTGCAAAACGTCTTGGTATTACCAATGCTGGTACTGCAAAAGTAAGTATTGAACGTGTAGACGGTCCTACTTCATAAGCGATTACTCCTAGAGTTCATGGAAAAGCCACAAATTAATTTGTGGCTTTTTTATTTTTAGACCCAAAAATATAAAAATCATGCTAAAAATTTTGTTTTTTTACTCATTTTTTAATTACAAAATTGATTATTTTTTAACCCAAAAACACATCATTTTATTACTCATCCATTTTTGCTTATATTTTTTGATTAGAGCCATTTTAAAAAAATTCCGCTACCCTAGTACCACCGTAGTCCCAAAAAAGCTGTTTATAGCGTTTTAAAGCAAGTTGAGTTGAGCTTTTTTCTATTATTTTCCAACTTTTCATAAAAAAGTGGTTTTTATAAGGATTTCCCCACTTCAAAATCCAAAAATAAATAGTCTGATTTTTTAATCCAACTCTGCTGGCTTTTAAAATTGTTTTTTAATTTTTTCCCCCTGCTTTTCCCAGATGATCAGTCCTTAATTTTTAAGGTCACATGAATGTACGATAAGGAAGATTTTCGACTTTTCTTGTCTACATACATAACAACAGGATAAAATATAGACATAAAAAGAATGACTCAAAATTAGACATGGAGAACAAGGTCTATGAAATCTATTGCTGAATGGCTTGATGAATACAGTGAAAGCCATCAAAATCCAACGAATAAGAAAATTCATTGGGTATGCGTCCCAGCTATTTTGTTTTCTATTATCGGAATCATCGCCCACTTTAGTGCTTTGCTCACTGCTTTACTCATTGTACTGACTCTTATTTTCTATGCTCGACTCGATCTTGTACTTGCAGTAGCGATGGCTGCGCTTCTAGTTGTGATGGCTTGGCTCATTTATGCCCTACCTGTAGGTATAGGGTTTTATATTGCAATTTTTGTGATTGCTTGGGTTGGACAATTTTATGGACATAAAGTTGAAGGTAAAAAGCCCTCTTTCTTTAAAGATTTGCAATTTCTATTGATTGGCCCAGTTTGGTGTATGGATGCCTATCTTGGAAAAATATTGCCAAAGTGGAAAAGTCGGCAGAACAAATTGATTACTCAATAATTTTTAAAAAGCTGAATCTTTTAGATTCAGCTGGCTTTGTTGCATAAACATTCAAAAGCTGAGTTCTCCCCAATCCATTCAAATTTAAGACACAACTTGGGTGCGAGGTCTACCTAATTCCGTAAA
>NZ_KI391939.1:1870581-2094954 GCF_000162375.2 Acinetobacter sp. RUH 2624
GATTTCGTCCTTGCTTGCCTTGTGGTTGTGCATACCATTGCGTCTTAGGATCAAACCAGATTGAAATATTTCCTCGCTTGATTAAAGCTTGGTTATACGAGGACCAATTGGTTGTACGATAGATTTTAGGTGTAGGCTTCTTCATCTGGAAATTATATTACTGAAGAAGCCTTCAAGAATAGCTTTGTGCAACAAAGCCGATTCAGCTTAAGTTTACTGATTTATTAGAAAATTTATAAAATAGAAAAATGCTAGACTGAGTAGCACACTCGATAAGACTTTTTTTAAATAAAAAGCAATTACAATACAAAATATTGTCGCATATAAATATGGATTATCTAAAAGACCTCTTAGTTCATTTCCTTCAAAAAAAATTACTGGTATACAAATAGCAGTTAATAAGCAAGGCGCTGAATAGTTCAGCATTTTATTCATCAATACCGGTAATTTTACTTTTACATTGGGTTCCAAAAAATAATAACGATTAAAAAACACAATAGCCGCTAATCCTAAAATCATGAGCCATGACATCTTATTTTTCTCCTGTTCTATTTTCTGCAACAACCGCAATTAGCATTCCCAATAAACCGGAAATCAGAATGGCGCCTTCAACATGAAAAAATTTGAGAATAAAACCACTAAAACAAGTTGTTAAAACTCCGGCTATGACAGGTTTTTCCTTACACATAGGGATAATCATGGCCACAAAAATAGCAATAATCGAAAAATCTAAATGGTAGGACAATAAATCTGGAATCGCCGTAGCCAATAAAATTCCAACTAGACTAAAAATTACCCAGAATAAATAAAAACATATACCCGCCCCCAATAAATAATGAGGATGCCTTTTTTCGTTCGGAGCACTTAAGGCAAACAATTCATCTGTTAGTAAAAACCCTAAACTTAATCGTTTGGGCAAAGACAAAATAGAAATATCATTTCTTAAAGTTAATGCATAAATAAAATGTTGAGCAGTAAGAAAGAAAATCGTGATATAGATTGTTAATAATGAAGCACCCTCCATCATCATACTCAAACTGACCAATTGTGCAGCTCCAGCAAACACAATTCCTGACATTGCCAATGCTTTATAAAATGATAGACCTGCATGAATTGCCATTGAACCAGCCAAAATAGCCCACGGAATAACCGAAATAGACAATGGCAGTATATCCACCGCCCCTCGTAAAAAAAGATACGGAGGTCGGCTTTTAGAAAATCTAATAGATTGATTTAAAGGAGTATTCATCTCTAGACATCTATAATATTAAATATTTATAAATTTTCTTCTATGCAGGTTAACTTCTCTTGAACAAAATTGCGTTTAGAAATAAAAATAAATTTTAGAGATTAAGACTTGCTACATACTGGGTAGGTGTAACACCCATGGCCTTTTTAAAATGTCGGTTAAAATGACTTTGATCAGAAAATCCACATTGCTGTGCAACCATCACAGTTTGAACATTTTGCTTTAACAACTGTCTCGCTTTTTGCAAACGTGCCTGCACTAACCACGCATGAGGTGGCAAACCCACATGTTTTTTAAATTGTCTTAAAAAATGCCAAGCACTTAATCCCGCCATGTCAGCCAATTCCTGCAAAGAAAAATTCTTTTCAGGCATATCTGCCAACAAATTTTTAACTTTTAATATTTTCGAATAAGCTTCTGGTAATTCACAAAAAGTGTGCCGTGATTTACCGTGGCGCATCATTAAACATGCTAATGTGGATAGATACATGGTTTCTTTAAGCAAAAAATTGTCTTTTTGTTCTAATAAATCAAATAATAAACAAAGTTGTTGAGACAAACCCAAGTCCTGAATAACTGCTTGCGGAAACCAAGGTGCCCATGGCCTTGCTCAAAAAAATCTTGGCTTACTTCAGCAAGCATTTCGGGTGTAGGATAGATTGCACGGTAACGCCAGCCCGATTCAACAGCAGATGAGCCTGTGTGAATTTCATCTGCATTCACCAAAATAATGTCGCCTTTAGGAGCGACATGTAATTGACCCGTCCTAAAAAAAGACTGTGCACCTTCTTCAATAACACCAATACAATATCCCTCATGGGTATGCTTTGAAAATTGCGTTTGATGGTAATGTGCTTTTAATAATTCTAAACCGCCCAACTCTCGCAAATGCAAGTAGTCAGCCTGTTCCCGGTGCATATATACATCTCATCTATTTATCTAAAAAAAACATAGCATGTTTTAAAAAGATGCATAGAACAAAATTGCTGTTAGATAGAAATGTATACTCTATTTCTATTGGTAAATATGCCCGTTATGTTTCAACCAACCATTTTCATGGCGGTTTTGTGGGTCATGATGCGTCCAATGCAATACACCACCTTTTTCGTTATATTCATACTCACCGTTAAATTCGACAATATCCCCTTTATGTAAATCGTCAATTTTTGGTGCTAAATCAATATTATGTGCGACCAAAATTGAAAGACCATTTTTTAATACAAGAATAAATTTCTGATGTTTTGTCCCATCATTATCTTCTCTTAAAATTGCTTTTACTCGACCACTTCCCTGCACTTGAACATTACTTTGTCTGCGGTCATAGGCAGCTTTTATAGTATCTATCCCATCATTTGAAAACGTAGTTTCAGTATGCTGAGTGGCAGGACTTGATGATGGCGATTGATTTTTCTTATGCCCAGATAAATCCAGACCGAAATATGCAGCGATCAATAAAACAATAATGCCGCCAATACTCAAATTTTTTTTATTTGTCATCTTTATATTCCGATTTCAACAGGGATAAAAAAAGCCCCATAGGGGCTTTTTTTGAAGATACGAATTACTTCGCAGCAGCTTGAGCAGCAGCAACTTCTTCAGCAAAGCTAAGTTCAGCTTTTTTCTCGATACCTTCACCAACTTCGAAACGTACGAAGTTAGCAACAGTTGTACCAGTTGCTTTTAATACGTCAGCAACTTTTTTCTCGTTGTCGATAACGTACATTTGACGGTCAAGAGCAACTTCGTTTAAGTATTTCTCAACAGAACCAGTTACCATTTTCTCAACGATGTTCGCTGGCTTACCAGATTCTAACGCTTTCGCTTCAGCAATTTCTTTCTCTTTAGCGATAAGGTCAGCAGGAACAGCTTCAGCGCTTACTGCTACTGGGTTGAATGCAGCAACGTGCATTGCGATACCTTTACCAGTGTCAGCATCACCAGTGTAAGAAACTACAACACCGATTTTTAAACCGTGTTTATAGATAGCCAAGTTTTCGCCTTCAACGATTTTCGCGCGACGAACTTGGATGTTTTCACCGATTTTTTGAACAAGCGCAATACGAGCTTCTTCAACTGATTGGCCATCAGCCAATTTTAATTCAGCGATTTTAGCAGCATCAGTTTCGCCAGCAGCTAAAGCAGCAGCAGCAACTGCGTGTGCAAAATTAGAGAAGTTTTCGTCTTTAGCAACGAAGTCAGTTTGACAGTTTACTTCAACTAAGATCGCTTTATTACCGTCTTGAACGATAGTGATTGCACCGTCAGCAGCAATGTTGCCAGCTTTTTTAGCAGCTTTAGCTTGACCAGATTTACGAAGGTTATCAATAGCAAGTTCGATGTCACCGTTCGCTTCTGTTAATGCTTTTTTGCATTCCATCATTGCAAGACCAGTACGGTCACGTAATTCTTTTACCATGCTTGCAGTAATTGCAGTCATGTTGATCTCCTAAAATCGGTAGAAAATAAATCTGTTCAACAAAAACGGCCCAAAGAAACTCTGGGCCGTTTGCACTCTCGACGCTTAATTTGCCACCATTACATGTCGCAAAAATGACAAGCCTGCGTCAAAACGCATTAAGCCTCAGAAGCGTCTTTCGCAGCGTCATCGCCTTTTGCTTGAGCGTTCGCTTGAGATTGAGCGTATTCTTTACCAGCAAGAATTGCATCAGCCATAGCTGAAGCATATAAAGTTACTGCACGGATCGCATCGTCGTTACCAGGAATAACGTAATCAACGTTATCTGGGTTAGAGTTTGTATCAACGATACCGATAACAGGAATACCTAAGTTCTTAGCTTCTTTAATTGCAATCGCTTCGTGATCAACGTCGATTACAAATAATGCGTCAGGTAAACCACCCATGTTTTTAACGCCGCCTAAAGAGCGCTCAAGTTTTTCCATCTCACGAGTACGTTCTAAAGCTTCACGTTTAGTAAGCTTAGCAAAAGTACCGTCTTGAGATTGAGTTTGAAGATCTTTTAAACGGTTGATAGATTGGCGAAGTGTTTTCCAGTTCGTCAACATACCACCTAACCAACGGTGGTCTACATATGGTTGACCAGCGCGTTGAGCTTGTTCACGGATGATGTTAGAAGCAGCACGTTTTGTACCAACGAACAAAACTTTGTTCTTTTTGCTTGCTAATTGGTTAGCGAAGTTCAAAGCATCATTTAACGCAGGAACAGTGTGCTCAAGGTTGATGATGTGAATTTTGTTGCGCGCGCCAAAAATGTATTGACGCATTTTTGGGTTCCAGAAACGAGTTTGGTGACCAAAGTGCGCACCTGCTTGAAGAAGGTCGCGCATGCTTACGTTGTAATCTGCCATTTTCTTTACCTTAAAAGTTGGGTTAGGCCTCCATATATCCGCATTCTCCACCTTTTTACGGGCACCCAGAGTAATGTGACGATATATGTGCGGATTTTTTACTCCACCTATCAAAATTCTTCGTAAAAGATATTCACGAAAAGCATTTGATAAAATGGGCGGCTATTTATACCATAGACGCTTGTAAATTACCAAAAGTTTTTAGAGATCATGAACAGTACTTATACAGCTCCACGTCGATTAATCAAAACTCCAGATGAAATTGAAAAAATGCGCATTGCAGGACGACTGGCGGCTGAAGTTCTAGAGATGATCAAGCCGTATATTAAGGCCGGTGTAAGCACCCTCGAACTTGATACGATTTGCCGTAATCATATTGAAAATGTACAACACGCTATTCCAGCCTGCGTAGGTTACGGCGGTGCTCCAGGACGCCCTGCTTTTCAACACTCTATCTGTACTTCGGTTAACCATGTTGTATGTCATGGTATTCCTTCTGAAAATAAAATCTTGAAAAACGGCGATATTCTTAATATTGATGTAACCGTGATCAAAGACGGTTATCACGGCGACACTAACATGATGTATATCGTGGGTGGTGAGACTTCTATTTTGGCAAACCGTTTATGTAAAGTTGCTC
Source organism: Acinetobacter sp. RUH 2624 (assembly GCF_000162375.2). Taxonomy (NCBI): domain Bacteria; kingdom Pseudomonadati; phylum Pseudomonadota; class Gammaproteobacteria; order Moraxellales; family Moraxellaceae; genus Acinetobacter; species Acinetobacter sp. RUH 2624. The sequence continues at coordinate 1,875,798 of NZ_KI391939.1, forward strand.
AAGAAGCAATGTATCGTGGAATGGCAACAGTTAGAGATGGTTCATATTTAGGTGATATTGGCCATGCCATCCAAAAATATGTCGAGTCAGAACGTTTTAGCGTAGTACGTGAATATTGTGGTCACGGTATCGGTACTGTCTTCCATGATGAACCTCAAGTATTGCACTATGGACAACCTGGTACAGGCATGCGTTTAGAAGCAGGTATGACTTTTACCATTGAACCTATGGTCAATGCGGGTGTTTGGCAGACTAAATTGCTTGGTGATAAATGGACTGTTGTAACTAAAGACCATAAACTTTCTGCTCAATATGAACATACTATTTTAGTGACTCAAACAGGGATTGAAGTGTTAACAGCTCGTCCTGAAGAAGACCTCTCACGTTTCAATTAATAGTTTAATCAGATTTAATAAAAGGCTACTTTATGTAGCCTTTTATTTTTTATTTTGTACTTTTTATTAATAAATCTTTCTAAATATAAACAAATATTTCAAAAACATTACAATTATTAATTTTTATTACACAATCATTTTGATAAAACGCGCTATGGTGGGCTCAATAAAAATCAGTAAACAAATGTCCGGACATGGAGTCCTTTATGATGAAAAAGTCATTATTTTGTATGACAGCTGCCTTTTTTGCTCTGCCTACAGTCACTTTCGCTGCTTCACCATATTTTAGTTTTAAAGATGGTGATGGTTTCAAGCGTTTTTCGGTTTCTGCTGGCTGGTTACATGCCATGCCACAAGGAAGCGCAAATCCAGTTAATATTAATACTAGTGTTGCAGAAGGAACTACTTCTAAAGTAGGTTCCGTATCAAAACAATCTGTTTTAAATGCGGCTGACCGAAGTTCCAATCCCCTCTTATACGATGCAATCAAAATTTTACCCACAGATACACTGCCTTCAATACTCACCGGAACAGCCACTGTAAATGGATTATCAAATTGGCAAAGTCAAGGTACGGGTTTAGAAGCAAAAGATGTCGACACGTTAGGGATCATGGCGAATTATAATTTTACAGATAATCTATCTCTAGAAATTAAAGCAGGTGTCCCTCCTAAAGTTGATATTCAAGGTAAAGGTAATATTTATGCACCATTATCAGGTTCAGCAAATACCACTCTTGGCACGATAGGTTTAAAAGAAGATATTCATATCACCGATCTCACTCAAGGTGGTAAAGCTGCTACCGCACGTGCTTGGTTACCTGCTGTAGAACTACACTATCAATTTGGTAAATCTGGGGTAAATAAATTCCGTCCATATGTAGGTGCCGGGGTCATGTATGCCTATTTTAATGAATTAAAAATGAATTCAGGGATTGAGTCAGATTTAATTAAAGCAGGCCATATGATTCAAAATATTCATGATGGTCAAGCTGGAGCAGCTTTAGATGGCAAAACATCTTCAGCTAACCCTATTGTGAAGTTAGAGGCAACTGATACTTTCGCACCTATTGTTACTGTTGGTGCGACTTATGATTTCAATCCAAACTGGTTTGCTGTAGGTTCCGTTTCTTATTCGAAAATGAATAATGAAGCAAAAATTTATGTTACTGACCAAAACACTGGTAAAGAACTTATCAAAGCAAACACCAAAATTGATATCGATCCACTAATTACATATGTTGGTGTAGGTTATCGTTTCTAATTTTTAAAAGCGTACAAGCTATAAAAGCTTTACTAAAGGTTTTTATAGCTTTTTTATTAAACAAATTAAAGCTGCTTCTTTTTAAACCAATATGCTAAAAAAATGAGCATTTCTTATTAAAAGAATCTCTCATCATTTTCCTCTTTCTTCCTATTTTCTTAATTTTGTTTTAGTCATTAATTTTTTTAATTTCTAACTAATTTAATAAAATTAAAAACTAAAGTTTTCCTCTTAGTAAAAATTATTTTTTGGCACGTCCTTTGCTTTATTACAACATGATGAATCAATGGCGATTCAATGGATAAACCAAGACGGCCAATGACGTCCGCTCTGATCGGTATGCATATAGACAATTCAATTTGTCATGCAAATTAAAATTTCGTTCAGTTCAGGGGGACGACGTATGTCTTCAAATATCAATCTAGATGCAAAAAAAGCAACTGAGATTAAATTATTTAGTTTCTCAACTCCAGCCATGCGTGCGTTCCATATGTCTTGGCTCGCATTTTTTGTGTGTTTTTTCGCATGGTTTGCATGTGCTCCACTAATGCCTGTTATTAAAGGCGAATTTGGCTTAACAAAAGATCAAATTGCCAATATTAATATTGCCGCCGTTGCGATTACGATTTTAGTACGACTCGCTGTTGGGCCACTTTGTGATAAATATGGTCCACGAATTACCTATACAGCCCTACTCTTACTCGGCAGTATTCCAGTATTTGGTGTCGCTGCTGCTAACAGTTATGAATCTTTTCTATTCTTCCGCTTGCTGATTGGTGCAATTGGCGCAAGCTTTGTCATTACGCAATATCATACAAGTATTATGTTTGCGCCTAACGTTGTAGGCACAGCAAATGCAGCAGCGGCTGGTTGGGGCAATGCTGGTGGCGGTGCAACTCAAGCGTTAATGCCTTTATTACTCGGTGCAATTGTCATGTTTGGTGTCGAACAAACTATGGGTTGGCGCATTGCTCTCATCGTACCTGGTGTAATGATGGTGATTGTGGGAGTCCTTTACTGGAAACTAACTCAAGATTGCCCTCAAGGAAATTTTAAAGAGGTTCGCGCACAAGGTATTGAAGTTGGCAGTGGTAAAAAAGGCGGTATGGCAATTTTAATGCAAGCTGCTCGTAACTACCGCGTCTGGATTTTATTTCTGGCTTATGGCGCATGCTTTGGTATCGAAATTTTTATCCATAACGTGGCAGCGATGTACTATGTTGATCAGTTCAAAATGGATTTAAAAACTGCGGGCTTAACGGCCGGAATATTTGGCCTTCTCGCATTATTCGCACGGGCATTGGGAGGCATTATTTCAGATAAAGTCGCACTTAAAAAAGGACTAGACGGACGCACTAAGGTACTGGTACTCATGATTTTAGGCGAAGGTTTATTTTTGATTCTTTTCTCTCAAATGAACGGTGTCACTCTCGCTATTCTTTCAATGACTATCTTTGCACTATTTACTCACATGGCCTGCGGCGCAACGTATGCATTGGTACCATTTATTGATCGCAATGCATTAGGCGGTGTTGCTGGAATTATTGGTGCAGGTGGGAATGCTGGAGCAGTAGCAGCTGGTTTCTTGTTAAAAGGTGTACTTGATGTTCAAACTTGTCTCTTTATTTTAGGTGGACTGGTTATGGTTGCAGGTTGTAGCGTAATTTTGATTCGCTTCACAACCGAGCATAAAGAAAAGGAAAAAGTACTTTTTGAACAAGCTCTACTTGAACGTAATTCCGCAGCTTAATTTTCATAATAAGCAGAAATTAAAATGATTTCTGCTTATTTACTTTTTATAGCGTCACATACCTCTTTCAAGCTTTTTAATTCTTCTTAAATATTTTTATAGATATATCGATATTATTCGATATATCTTTTACAATGATTCATCACATTCTTATAACTTTACACTCACAATGACTAAAACAAGCAACCAGTTTTCTCAATCACTCATTTATATGCTCATTGGTAGTGCCATTATTTTGGCTCTTTCATTAGGTGTACGTCATGGTTTCGGACTTTATCTGGTCCCAATGAGCCATGATTTTGGTTGGGGTCAGCATGTTTTTAGTCTCGCAATTGCTATGCAAAACCTAATTTGGGGAGCTGTGCAGCCTTTTACCGGTGCAATCGCAGACAAATATGGCAGTAAAGTTGTGGTTGCTGTCGGCGGATTACTTTATGCCCTTGGTTTACTCTTAATGGCTTTTAGCTCAAGTGTACTCATTTTGAATTTGAGCCTAGGTCTTATTATTGGTTTAGCTTTATCAGCCACTTCATTCACAGTATTACTTAGCGCAGTAGGCCGAGCTGCTCCACCAGAAAAAAGAAGTATGGCAATGGGCATTGCCAGTGCAGCTGGTTCTTTTGGCCAATTTATTATGCTGCCTTCCACCCTTCTCTTACTTAAAACAGTGGGATGGTCGTCAGCTTTAATAGTAAGTGCGCTGTTAATCGCTCTTATCATTCCTCTAGCATGGATGTTAAAAGGGCCAAGCAACCAAGCCCCCAAAGCAATTGCTCAACCTCAGCTCACCTTTAAACAAGTACTGAATATTGCTAGAAAACATAAGCCGTTCTGGTGGTTAGCTTTAGGTTTTTTAGTGTGTGGATTCCAGGTTGTTTTCTTAGGTGTCCACCTACCAGGCTATTTAATCGATCACGGCTTTGATGCAGCCACAGGTACAGTATTTCTTGCTTTGGTCGGGTTGTTTAATATTGTGGGAACTTACGGTGCAGGTTGGTTGGGAGACCGTTTCTCGAAACCTAAATTATTAATGGCACTTTACGGAAGCCGTGGCATCGCAATCATTGCCTTTCTATTATTACCTTTAAGCACTTATACGGTCTATGCTTTTGGCATCATCATGGGACTTCTATGGCTCTCTACAGTTCCGCTTACAAACGGCATTGTGGCAAATATGTTTGGTGTTAAATATCTTTCAATGCTGAGCGGAATCGTGTTTTTCACCCATCAAGTTGGTTCTTTCTTTGGCGGTTGGCTTGGTGGTGTTAACCATGACTTAACAGGTAATTACAATGCGATTTGGCTCTGCTCTATTGCATTGAGTATATTAGGGGTAATCGTACATTTCTTTGTAAATGAGGAGGCTGTTATTCATGACGCATAATGCCTTACTTTTGAAAACAATTATGACTTTCTTCATTGCCGCTCTTCTGGTTCTTTCTATCGTATTATGGAAGCAGACACCTGATTTATTTGAATATTTTAATCAAGCATTTTGTCCACACTAAATAGATGAGACACGAAAATCACTCTGTAGATTGTCATAAAAATATAAAAATCGTATGGTCTAATGAAAATAAAAAAGCCCGCAAGTTTGCGGGCTTTTTTATGAAAAACTTATTTAAAATCAAAATAAACGATTCATACCATTAAGTGCAGCTACACGATATGCTTCAGCCATTGTTGGATAGTTAAACGTCGTTTCAACAAAATATTTCAAGGTATTATTTGGGCTGTGCATAACTGCCTGCCCAATGTGGATAATTTCGGCAGCATTATTACCAAAACAGTGAATACCTAAAACTTCTAAAGTGTCGCGGTGGAAAAGTATCTTCAACTCACCCACGGTATCACCCGTAATTTGTGCACGTGCTAAATGTCGGAAAGATGCCTGTCCCACTTCATATGGAATTTTCTCTTCCGTTAATTCCTGTTCATTCTTACCAATCGAAGAAATTTCAGGAATTGTATAGATACCTGTTGGAATATCACGCACTGGCTTCGCATCTTCACCACTCATGTTCGCACCAGCACAGCGTCCTTGGTCATAAGCAGCTGAAGCAAGTGAAGGCCAACCAATCACATCACCAGCAGCATAGATGTTTTCAACTTCAGTTTGATACTGATCATTTACAGAAAGTTGACCACGACTATTTGGTACTAATCCGACATTTTCAAGGCCCAAACCTTCTGTATTTCCTGAACGGCCATTACACCAAAGAATCGCATCAGCTTTAATCTTTTTACCACTTTGTAAGTGTAAAACAACGTGGTCATCAAACGTTTCAAGATGATCCATTTGCTCGTTGTGGCGAATTAACACTCCTTGCTCACGTAAGTGATAAGACAGAGCATCAGCAATTTCATCATCTAAATAACTTAATAGTTTTTGCTGAGTATTAATTAAATCAACTTTATGGTCTAAACCAATAAAGATTGAAGCATATTCACAGCCAATAACGCCTGCGCCGTAAATAATGATTTTTTGAATTGAATAATCAAGATCAAGAATTTTATCTGAATCAAATACGCGAGGATGGTCAAAGTCGAGACCTTGTGGATGATAAGGACGACTACCTGTCGCAATCACGATTTGCTTACAGATAATTGTTTCTTTAATACCTTCATGGCTAAAAACTAAAACTGTATTTTTATCTTGAATATATGCACGGCCATGGAATACACCGATTTTGTTACGATCATAAAAGCGTGTATGTGTATCAACTTGTTGTTGAATTACTTTGTGTGCATTACGCAAAACCTGCTTCATGGTGAACTGTTTCCATTCACCTACTTTTTGAAACATTGGATCACGTTGATAGCGGATAATACTAGATACTGTTTGACGCAATGCTTTACTTGGAATAGTCCCTACGTGAGCACAGTTACCACCAAGTTGATCACGCACATCTACAATTGCAACACGCTTACCCGCTTTTGCAAGCTTCATTGCCGCGCCTTCACCTGCAGGTCCAGAACCGAGAACTACCGTATCGTACTTAACGAAATTCCCACTAACGACCTCTTTTTTACGTGGCATTGAAAGCTCCTTCCTCTCTTGAATGACCATATTTTATAATAGATTATGACTAATATGCGGTGAATTTATGTATTTCTCAACCCTATATTTCTGAATAACCACATTTATTATATGAATAGTTATTTTCCGCTATTAACCAAAGAACTCCGCTATAATACAATGTCAATGTCTCTATAAACGAGTGGAAAAGTTAAATATGTCAGAACACCGTAAACCTGAACAGGGTGTAAAACTTCGTGGCGCTGAAAAAGTCGCAAGAATTCCTGTAAAAGTTGTACCTACGGTTGAAGTGCCGCGTAAACCTGACTGGATTCGTGTCAAGATGACGGCACCAGAAGAAGTTCAGCGTATTAAAACGACTTTACGTGCTCAAAAACTCCATACCGTTTGTGAAGAAGCAGCTTGTCCTAACTTACCAGAGTGTTTTGGTGGTGGTACAGCAACATTCATGATTATGGGCGATATTTGTACACGTCGTTGCCCGTTCTGTGATGTAGCACATGGTCGTCCAAATGCATTAGACCCTGATGAGCCTCGTCACATGGCAGAGACAATTGCCAATCTTAAGCTCAAATATGCAGTAATTACTTCGGTTGACCGTGATGACTTACTCGACGGCGGTGCACAACACTTTGTGGACTGTATTAAAGAAGCTCGTGCGCTTAGTCCAAATACATTACTCGAAATTTTAGTGCCAGACTTCCGTGGACGTATGGATATTGCTTTACGCATTATGACTGAATGTCCACCAGACGTATTTAACCACAACATTGAGACTGTACCTCGTCTGTATAAAGCCATGCGTCCAGGTTCAGATTACCAACATTCTTTAAACTTATTGAAAATGTTTAAAGAATACTGCCCTGACATTCCAACAAAATGTGGTTTGATGGTAGGTATTGGTGAAACTGAAGAAGAAGTGATTGCATTACTTGATGACTTACGTGCTCACGATGTCGACTATGTGACTATCGGTCAATATTTACAACCTTCTAAACAACACGCGCCAATTGACCGTTTTGTAACACCAGAAGAGTTTGAACGCTATGCAGAGCATGGCCGTAAACTTGGCTTTAGAAATATCTGGTCTGCACCAATGGTTCGTTCAAGTTATTTTGCTGACCGCCAATATCATGGTGAACCAGTACCAGAAGTTCGTCGTAAAGTAGATCCTGCTAAAAAAATCGCGGTTCAGGTCGTCGAAGCTTAATCTAGTAAATCTTTTTAAAAAGCCCTCTAATCTGAGGGCTTTTTATTTGTATAAGAAAATCAATAACATTTCTTGACAAATCGATCTCTGTACACGACAAATTTCATAGGATCCTTGTCCTATCAGGCTTTTTCTTTCTTAAAATTGCTAGCACTTTCTTAAATTCTTCTTTTTTTCCAAAACCAATCAAACGTAGAATAGCCATTTGAACATAGTCCAAACCGTAGCGAAATAAACTTACTGAAAGTCGTCCATGCTTCTTTATTTTTATCGCTTTTTTTCGATCATGTTGCCATTCACCTGTTAAATAGCACCAACAGAAACCGATAGCTAGCACTGCTATCAATTTCTTGACTCGTCTAGGGTCTGTTAAACGAGTATTTTCAAGATTGAATCCACGTCCTTTGAGACAACTAAATAAGGTTTCGATTTCCCAGCGTAATGCATAATCACGAATAGCAGAAGCATTAAACATAGGAGAAACAACAAGTAAAAGTTCTCCATCTTCTAATCGTAGCGCACTAATATACAGTTTTACTCGACCAACCCAAATACGTCGTTTACGACATTCAGTTTGACCAACTTGAAGATGACGAAATAAATCACTAATTTTATGATTCCTGGCTAAGTGATTGGTCACAATAAAGTTTTTTTAACACGTATACAGAAGTTAATGTCATTTTCAATTAACCATGTAAACCATTTCTCACCGATAAATTCTCTGTCTGCGAACACATTCACAATACGGTCTTTACCAAAAATAGAGATAAAGCGTTGAATCAAAGCAATACGCTCTTTTGTATCTGAATTTCCACGTTTATTGAGCAATGTCCAAACAATAGGTATCGCTATTCCACGATAGACGATGGCTAACATCAAGATATTGATATCTCGTTTTCCCCATTTCCAATTGGTTCTATCTAAAGTCAGTTGCACTTTGTCGAATGAAAATATATTGAAAATTAACTGAGAAATTTGACGATAATCAAAATACTGACCTGCAAAGAAGCGTTGTATACGTCGATAAAATGATTGTGGTAAGCACTTGATGGGTAAGGCTTTAGATGCAGAAGAAAGATTACATGTCTGTTTTACAATTAATGCAATCATAATCAGTGTAAAACATTTTACATGTGACTTGTTCCACTTTAGATATTTGTTTAAGATGAGATGTAACTCATTGAAATGTGTCATCATATTCGTCGTCAGAAAACAAGTATTATGCCATTATTTCAATGAGTTATCTTTTTTTGTCGTGTACAAAGCAAATCGATAAAACAAGCCATTACACATTCATTTAAAAATATCTTATATGTAAAAGCACGATATATCCCTGCTCTAGCATATACATCAATTGCGACATAAAAAATTAAATTTAAACAGCATTAAAAAATTAGCTAGTTAAGCCTTAATCTCTCCTCGCTTTTTTTGTAACTTCCAACTTGAGGGCTTATCTAGCAAGGAGCAAGTATGATTTTCCTACTCTTTGTTTTAAGTATTGTCATTCAGCTCATTGCAATATGGGCAATTTTCTTTTTTAACCTAAACAGGGTCGTTGGCAGTGTTCTTATGATTGCGGTAGCCATACTTACTGCATTCATTTTAACGCCATGGTCATTACTCTTAGGTATTCCTCTTATTGCGCTGAGCATTATCATTTTGTTTAAACCTTTACGGTTTAACTTAATTACTCAACCTGCATATAAAACTCTGGCAAATTCAATGCCGAGCATCAGCACAACCGAACAAGAAGCTTTAGAAGCAGGAACAAGCTGGTGGGAAAAAGAATTGTTTATGGGGACTCCAGACTGGTCGCAATTTGAAAAATATCCCTATCCTACACTTTCACAAGAAGAGCAAAGTTTTATCGATAATGAAGTTGAAGTGCTATGTAGTATGCTTGATGAATGGGAAATTCATCATCAATTAAAAGACCTTCCTCCTGAAGTTTGGCAATTCATTAAAGATAAAGGTTTCTTAGGCCTAATTATTCCAAAATCCTTTGGCGGTAAAGAATTTAGCTCATTTGCTCAAAGTCGTATTATGAGCAAAATTGCCTCACGTTCATTAACCGCAGCAGTGAGTTGTATGGTCCCTAACTCTTTAGGACCCGGCGAACTACTCATGCACTACGGTACTGATGCACAAAAGCAGCAATACTTACCAGGTCTTGCCAAAGGTGAAGAAATTCCATGCTTTGGTTTAACGAGTCCAGAAGCAGGTTCAGATGCAGGCGCAATTCCAGATTCGGGAGTGGTTTGCTACGGCGAATATGAAGGCGCTCAAGTTCTTGGTCTACGCATGAATTTCTCTAAACGCTGGATTACGCTTGCTCCAATTGCCACCGTAGTTGGCTTAGCATTTAAGCTTTATGACCCTGAAGGTCTACTCGGTGATAAAAATAAAACTGAATACGGTATTACCTGCGCACTCATTCCTGCAAGCCATTCAGGTGTGAAAATAGGTGCACGCCATTATCCCGGATCTCCATTTATGAATGGAACAGTAGAAGGTGAAGATGTCTTCATTCCAATTGACTGGATTATTGGCGGACAAGAAAATGCTGGTAAAGGCTGGCGCATGCTGATGGAATGCTTAGGCGTCGGTCGTGGCATTTCCCTTCCAGCATTAGCCACAGCCGCAGGTGAAATGAGCTATTTAACTGTCGGTGCTTTTGCGAGAATTCGTCAACAGTTCAATATTTCTGTCGGCAAATTTGAAGGTGTACAAGAAGCCAGCAGTGAAATTGCCAGTGATGCCTATATGCTTGAAGCATTCCGTTATTTAGTGACATGTGGTTTAAATCAAGGCGGAACCCCTGCCGTGATGACCGCCATGGCAAAATACTATGCAACTGAAACCATGCGCAAAGTGGTTAATCACGGCATGGATATTGCTGGTGGTCGTGGCATTCAGCTTGGGCCCCGCAACTTCCTTGCACTTACCTATCAAGCTATTCCTATTGCAATTACAGTCGAAGGTGCAAATATTTTAACCCGTTCATTAATGATTTTTGGTCAGGGTTCAATGCGCTGTCACCCTTATCTTTTTGAAGAACTACAATTGCTTCAGTCTGATGATAAAGCCAATGCAGTTCAAAAATTCGATGACCTGTTATTTAAACACTTAGCCTATACCTTTAACCGTGGTGCAAAATCATTTGCTTATGGTTGGACAGGTGGTTCAAGTGATGCACCTCAATCATCAGATCAGTTCACTGCGAGTTACTATAAAACGATTAACCGTTTTAGTGCCAACTTCGCACTTGTTTCTGACATGTCGCTTGGCTTACTTGCCGGAGATTTAAAACGTAAAGAAATGCTATCAGGACGTTTAGCCGATATACATGCGCATTTATTTATATCTACTGCAATTTTAAAATTTTATGAAGCTGGGCAAAAAACTGAAGCTGAACAACTGCATGCTAAACTAGCACTACAAAAAGCATTCTTGAATATTCAGGAAGCATTTTGGGGGTTATTTGATAACTTCCCAGCCAAGTTTCCAGCAGCACTTGTAAAATGGATATGTTTCCCGTTAGGCCGCATGATTTCAAAACCTGACGATGAGTTAAAACAACAAGTAGCTGAACTTATGATGGAAGAACACCCATTTAGAGAGCAACTTAAACACCATGTGTACTATTCAACTGAACCTAATGACGTGACTGGACGTCTGGAACATACATTCCAGATTTTAAGAACCATCGAGCCACTTTGGGATAAGTTTAAGAAAGCTGAATCTAAAGGAAAATTTACAGGGCTTACTTTTGAAGAGAATATTGCGCAGGCTACAAAAGAAGGCTTTATTTCTGATAGCGAAGCTCAACAATTGTTGCAATACAACGCAATTCGATTTGACAGCATGCTTACCGATGTTTTTGATGAAAAACTCGACAAGGATTTGCCTTTATCAAACCCTCATCAAATAGTGTGACTGATGCCTCCACCAATTCACTATTGCAATCATTTTTGATTCGCATTAATTAATAAATAACCATAAAAGCGTCACTCGACGCTTTTATTTTTAGGAGAAATTAATGTCTAAGCAAGATTACGAAAATGGATTAAAAGTACGCACAGAAGTAATGGGAGAAGCTTTTGTAAAACGTGCACAAGAAAATACGGTACCCTTTACCCAGCCCTTACAAGACTGGATTAATGAACATGCTTGGGGTTCGACTTGGCAGCGTGAAGGTGTGCTACCACGTAAATATCGCTCATTAATCACTCTAGCAATGTTAACTGCGCTTAAATCTCCTACCGAGCTTAAAGGCCATGTCCGTGGTGCACTCAATAATGGTTGTACAGTGGAAGAAATTCAGGAAACTTTATTGCATAGTTTGCCATATTGCGGCGCTCCTGCTACTCAGGAAGCTTTTCGCGCTGCTTTAGAACTCATTCAAGAATATCAACAACAATAACTTTAATCTGAGCCAGAACTCTACTGGCTCACTTTGATCTAATTTAATGTAGTCGAATAAATATTTAAATTACGTTCACCAATTATAATAGCCTGACGGCAAATTCCTTCTACATTACGCTGGTTCTCAAAAACTGTTGCCGACATCGGCTCAAAACTATCAAAAAAGCAAATTTCATTTTGATCTATAGAATAAACCAGTGACTGATTACCTACGCCATCTAAAGTGTCGTAGTACACAATCATCATTTTTCCATTATGAATAGCAGCTTGAATATCTTGATAGCTCAAAGCAGATCCTATTGGAATTTTTAGTACCTTTGCTTCTTTATAGCTCATGCGTTCGCTCGGGCTAATATTGGGATCATCATCTGAATAAAAGGACACATCAAAACCAAATTTTTTTAAAGCAACAGCTAAAGCAATCGTATAGGTACCGTCTTGCTCATATCTGCAAACTTTAATCAACTCAGCAACATCAATTTGTACCCCATAATGCTTTAGTACCATCCAAACTGCGAAAACTCCACTGTTTGCCTCGAGGTTTGCCAAAGATTCGGGAATATTTAAGGCCATAATTTAAATCTAAAGTCGTAATTAAGCAGATAATAAACAAAACTGGATTGGCACTAAAAGCTTTTCCAAGTACAATGTTTCGCTAGTCGAGGGATGCTGCGACAAATGATCGGCACTAAAGATCATTTTGCCAGGCTCGACGATCGGTTAAACACTCGTTTTAACCAACAACGGCATCCGCGAACAGAATGATCAATACTATTTTTTCCTAGGAGATCCTGATGAACGCGGTTAATGCTTCATTTACAGATTACAAAGTTGCTGACATCTCACTTGCTGACTACGGTCGTAAAGAAATCAAACTTGCTGAAGCAGAAATGCCAGCTTTGATCGGCTTACGTAAACGCTATGCAGCTTCTAAACCACTTGCTGGCGCAAAAATTCTTGGCTGTATCCACATGACCATTCAAACAGCGGTTCTTATTGAAACGCTTGTTGAATTAGGTGCTGAAGTTCGCTGGACATCTTGCAACATTTTCTCTACTCAAGACCATGCTGCTGCTGCAATTGCTGCTCGCGGTATTCCAGTTTTTGCTTGGAAAGGTGAAACTGAAGAAGAATATGTATGGTGCTTAGAACAACAGATCAATGTAAATGGTCAACCTTGGGATGCCAACATGATTTTGGACGATGGCGGTGACTTAACTGCTCTTGTTCATGAAAAATATCCTGCTCTTTTAGAACGTATTCACGGTATTACCGAAGAAACAACTACAGGTGTTCAACGTCTTATCGAAATGTGGAAAGACGGCACTTTAAAAGTACCTGCAATTAACGTAAATGACTCGGTTACTAAGTCTAAAAACGACAACAAATATGGTTGCCGTCACTCATTAAATGACGCGATCAAACGTGCAACAGATATGTTGTTATCTGGCCGCCGTGCGCTTGTGATCGGTTACGGTGACGTAGGTAAAGGTTCTGCTCAATCTTTACGTCAAGAAGGCATGATCGTTCGTGTCACAGAAGTTGACCCAATTTGTGCAATGCAAGCATGTATGGACGGCTATGAAGTTGTATCTCCATACAAAAACGGCGTACAAACAGGTAAAAAAGAAGATATTAACCACGATCTTCTTGGCAACACTGACCTTGTTGTAACAACGACTGGTAACTACCACGTGTGTGATGCCGCAATGCTAGACAGCTTAAAAGCTGGTGCAGTTGTATGTAACATCGGTCACTTCGACACAGAAATCGATACAGCTTATTTACGTGGTTACAAGTGGGTTGAAGTTAAGCCACAAGTTCACCAAGTTTATCGTTCAGAAGACGAAAACAACTACCTTATCCTTCTTTCTGAAGGTCGCCTTGTAAACTTAGGTAATGCAACTGGTCACCCATCACGTGTAATGGATGGTTCTTTTGCTAACCAAGTTTTAGGCCAAATTCACTTATTCCAAGAGAAATTTGCTGACCTTCCTGCAAGCGAAAAAGCTGCAAAAATTCGCGTAGAAGTTCTTCCTAAGAAACTTGACGAAGAAGTTGCTGCAGCAATGGTTGCAGGTTTCGGTGGTGTACTTACTCAGTTAACTCAAGAGCAAGCCGATTATTTAGGTGTTGCTGTTGAGGGACCATTCAAATCTGACGCTTACAAATACTAAGAACTTAAGGGCAGACGGTGAACCGACTGCCCTTTTTTCTAAAAATGTTTCGCTGTTTACAAGGATTTGACATGACTAAACGTACACCTATTTCTTTTGAGTTTTTCCCGCCAAAAACTGATGCCGGTGCTGAAAAACTTCGTATTGTTCACCAAGAATTACAGCTATTAAATCCAGAGTTTTTCTCGATTACTTATGGCGCTGGTGGTTCTACTCGCGAACGTACACTTGCCGCTATTGAAGATTTCAACGGTAAAGGCACTCCTGTTGCCCCTCACCTTTCTTGTATTGGTGATGATAAGACGCGTATTGCTGAACTACTCGATTTATATAAAGCTCAAGGCATTGACCGTATTGTCGCTTTACGTGGCGACTTACCATCTGGACAGGTTGGTCTTGGCGAGCTTCCTTATGCTCAAGACTTAGTACGTTTTATTCGTGAGCACTCAGGTGATCATTTTCATATTGAAGTTGCAGCTTACCCAGAAATGCATCCTCAAGCTGAAAGCCTTGATTCAGACATCCAACGTTTTATTGAAAAAGTACAAGCTGGTGCCAATGCTGGAATTACCCAATTCTTCTTTAATCCAGATTCATACTTTTATTTTATGGAGCGTTTGGAAAAAGCTGGAATTAACATTCCGGTAGCTCCTGGTATCATGCCGATTACCAATGCAAGCAACTTAATTCGCTTTGCAGATGGTACTGGTGCTGAAATTCCTCGCTGGATCCGTAAGCAGTTACAAGCCTATGGCGATGACAGCGAAAGTATTAAAGCTTTTGGTCATGAAGTGGTTGTTAAGCTATGCGAACGCCTGATTGCAGGTGGTGCACCAAGCTTGCACTTCTATTCAATGAACCAAGTCGAACCAACTCGTCAACTTGTTGTTGATCTTGGTTTAAATTAATTTTGTAAGGCGTACCCAATGAATCGTTTTTTTATCGAAACTGAACTTACAGTTGGCTCAACAATTCAGCTGACTGAATCGGTATTCCATCATTGGGTACGTGTTTTACGTGCACAACTACAAGAACAAGCGACTCTATTTAATGGACAAGGCGGAGAATATCTCGCAACATTGACCGAAATTAATAAAAAAAATGCATTTGTCACAATTGAGAGTTTTAATCCTGCAAACCGTAACGCTCCTTTTAAAGCTATTCTTGGTCAGGTCATGAGTAAAGGTGACCGAATGGATTATGCTATTCAGAAAGCCACTGAACTTGGTGTTAGCAAAATTCAGCTTTTAACCAGTGAACGTTGTGAAATGCGCTTGAAATATGACCGAGACCAAAAAAAATTAGACCATTGGCAAGCTGTTGCGATTGCAGCATGTGAGCAATGTGGACTTAACTTAGTCCCAGAAGTTTTAGCCCCTATTTCGCTTAATGAATGGCTAAGCTCTTCTGAACTTCCTGTATCTAAATTTGTTTTAGCTCCTGAAAAAGAACAAAAAGATGTATTGTCAGGGATTCAGCCTGAACTTGCCCTATTAATTGGACCAGAGGGTGGTTTAAGCGAAAATGAAATTACGCAAGCGAATCAAGCTGGTTTTATGAACTGGTGTATTGGAGATCGTGTATTACGCACTGAAACTGCACCTGTTGTGGCATTATCTATTTTAAATTATCGGTTTTTATCCATATAAACTAATTGAACATTGATTAAATCAACAATTAAAGTTAACTTACTTTTACTGTATGAATATTAATTTAAATTTTTTTCCACTGATAAATCAGATTCTTTCTGTATAAATGTAAAAAAATAGGATAGAAAAATCTTATGTCTGGCCTTCAGGAAGAATATTTACAGCATCAAACAAAAATTGAACAGCTCCGGCTCTCAATTCAATATATTCGCTGGTATCTGATTAGCCTAATATTACTTTGCCTAATTTCAGCCCTTATTTTCTCTTGTTACTTTACTTCTTACATTACAAAATTTATTTGGTCAATTGGCTTTACCGTTTTAATTTTTACCTGTCTATTATTTATTCCAAAACTTTTAACACAATATCGCGATATTAATTTTATTAAAAAAACTGATTTGACCCTGCAAGCTATTTGTTTGCTCTCTGGAATTTTAATGGGAATAAATATAATTGTTCTTCATTTTTCGCTTCCAGCTAGCTTAATCTCCGTATCCGATGTTCATATCCTAATCGCCCTATTTATTACTTCAGCACACATTATTGGTCTTACTTTTTTAACTCAGCAGCCCCGATATTTTTATTTACTCTTTATTCCAAGTACAGTTCCACTCCTTATTAGTCAATTTACCCATTCTCAAGTCACCCAACTTCCTTTTTACTTTGCTTATAACTTAGCCTTTGTAGCAACTTTGCTTTGTGCATATGCAACTCAACGTAACTATCAAAAAATTTCTCAACTATTATTTAAAAATAAGCAACTTGTACAAGTCGCAGAACAGCATACTCAATGGGCTGAAGAGTTATGTGTACAGCTCCAACAAGAAGTAAATAAATCCAAAGATATTGAAGCACAGCTTCAATTTAATAATCATTTACTCGAACAAAAAGTACGTGAGAGAACATACGACTTAACCAAAATGAATGAGAGGCTTGAAAGTCATCGTCATAATTTAGCATTTGCCCATGAAACTGCAGGTATTCGACCGTGGGACTGGGATATTGAAAAACAAAAACTAGAAATCACTTTTTTTGATCAACAAAAACAAACGCAAAATACCTCTTTACATCTCAAAGCCATATTAGAGCGTATTCATCCGAATGACCGAAAATTATTTGATGAACGTTTAAAAGAACATTTGGAAGGAAAATCTGATCATTTCAATATTACTTTTCGTATTTTACGTCGTAATGGCTCTTGGCGCTGGATTCATGATGTAGGGCGTGTCATTAGCCGTGATCCTAAAACCAATAAAGCTTTACGCATGGTTGGAATGACCAGAGATATTCATCAGGAAAAAAAAGATCAAGAGCATTTAAGACTCTGCGCTATTGTGCTTGAACAAGCTGCTGAAGGAATTTTCATTCTAGATGAAAAACTTAATTATATTGATGTTAATCCTTATTATGAAAAATTAACTGGTTTTTCGAAATCTGAGTTATTAAATCAGCAGTTATTTAACATCGCAATAAATCAGAAATTGCAGCAACAACAGTTTCATGACTCGATTACTCAACAACTTCTTAAAACTGGTGAATATATGGGCCAGTTTGATGAAAAATTTGCTTCGGGTAAGAGTGTTTATTTATGGCTTCATATTAATGCAGTTAAAGATGAACACAATCAAGTCATTAATTATATTGGTTTTGCACGTGATTTAACTGAGCAAAAACGCCAAGAGCAACATTTATCTTATTTAAAAAATTATGATAGTTTAACTCACCTTCCTAACCGTTTTTATTATTACAATCAATTACATCAATATTTAGTCAATCCTTCTTATAGTTTTAAAAATCTGGCATTAATTCGAATTAATATTGATAGATTTAGAGCATTTAATGAGTTCTTAAATAATGATAGTGGTGACGAACTACTGAAACAATTTGCACAGCGTCTACGTCTCACCAATATTAATGCTATTTTAGTCGCTTATTTAAATGGGGACGATTTTGCGATTATTTATGAAATATCACCGATTCACCCAAATATTGAGCAATATTGTCAAAATATATTACAAGCTTTGAATGCACCTTTTTATATTGATCAGCAGGAATATTTTATTACAGCATCTATTGGAGTCGCTTGTTTTCCAGAACATGGCAGACAAGTTGACCATCTTAACAACCACGCTGAACAAGCATTGTCAGAAGCAAAACGTCTGGGCGGCAATACTATTAGCTATTATTGTAATAAAACAACAAATCCATATAAGACAGCCGATTTAGAACAAGAACTCCGTAAAGCCATTCAAAATGATGAGTTCGTTGTTTATTACCAACCGAAAATTAATTTAAATGACAAATCAGTTAAGGGTTTTGAAGCTTTAATTCGCTGGCAACATCCTGAAAAAGGACTAGTTATGCCAAATATGTTTATTCCTTTTGCTGAACGTAGTAGCCTTATTTCTGATATCGGTAAAGTCGTTTTAGATAAAGTCGGCAAACAATTACAAGAATGGAAAAAAGCTGGCTATACAGATATCCAAGTCTCGGTAAATATTGTTGCCCAACAAATTCATCGAGGCCTTTTACTCAATGACTTGGATGAGTTTTTAGAACAATATCAGTTAGATGGTTCAAATTTAGAGCTAGAAATTACCGAATCGGCTTTATTAGACAATACTGATAATGTGAAAAAATTATTGCATTCAATTAAAGAACGCAATATTTCAATTGCACTCGATGATTTTGGTACAGGTTATTCATCTTTAGCTTATCTAACAGAGTACCCAATCGATATTTTGAAAATAGATCGAGCCTTTATTTCTAAAATTGGTGATCAAAAACAAGAAGCGATTGTCAATGCTATGATTGCGATGGGCAAAAGTATGGGATTAAAACTGGTTGCTGAAGGTGTTGAAACTGAGGAACAAGTCATTTATCTACAAAAACAACAATGTGATTTTTTACAAGGCTATTTCTTTAGTCGCCCACTCCATCCAAATCAGATTATTCAATATCTACAATCAAATACGTATATTTCATAATTGTTTTAACAGTCTATTTTACATGCGCTGGTTTTTCCAAAAATGAGCGTTTTTGACTGTGAGAAATAAAGAAGTAGTGTTATATTCTTTAGCATTTAGCTCACTACGGGGCTATTGGCAATTCGTCTACTATTCTCTTAATTGGTAAAAATTAAAGCAAAGTAAACGAAATGAGTTGCCTCCCCCTAAATGAGTGATTTGACTAGTTTGCTTTTTTGTATCAAATAGAGACTCAGATGGACGATCAATCTTTAAAACAGGCCGCTTTAAATTACCACGAATATCCAAATCCAGGGAAAATCAGCGTCACGCCTAGTAAGCAACTCGTCAACCAACGAGATTTGGCTCTAGCTTATTCACCAGGGGTTGCTGCTCCATGTTTAGAGATTGAACGTGATCCTTCAGCTGCTGCAAAATACACAGCGCGTGGTAACTTAGTTGCTGTTGTCAGTAACGGTACTGCGGTTCTTGGTTTAGGTAACATCGGTCCATTAGCTTCTAAACCGGTAATGGAAGGTAAAGGCGTTCTGTTTAAAAAGTTCGCTGGTGTTGATGTATTTGATATTGAAATTGCTGAAAACGATCCAGATAAAATCGTTGATATTGTTGCTTCATTAGAACCAACTTTTGGCGGCATTAACCTTGAAGATATCAAAGCACCAGAATGTTTCTATATTGAGAAGAAACTTCGTGAACGCATGAAAATTCCTGTGTTCCATGATGACCAACACGGTACAAGTATTATTGTAGGTTCAGCATTATTAAATGCTTTACAAATCGTTAATAAGAAAATTGAAGAAATCAAAATCGTTGCTTCAGGTGCAGGTGCTGCTGCCCTTTCTTGTTTAGATTTACTTTGCGCGTTAGGCGTAAATAAAGAAAATATCATTGTTGCCGATTCTCGTGGTTTACTTACGACTTCACGTGAAGGCTTAGATGAATCTAAAAAGCGTTATGTACAAGACATTAAAGCGACTCAATTACATGAAGTAATGGCTGGCGCAGATAT
Source organism: Acinetobacter sp. RUH 2624 (assembly GCF_000162375.2). Classification (NCBI taxonomy): domain Bacteria; kingdom Pseudomonadati; phylum Pseudomonadota; class Gammaproteobacteria; order Moraxellales; family Moraxellaceae; genus Acinetobacter; species Acinetobacter sp. RUH 2624. The sequence continues at coordinate 1,895,702 of NZ_KI391939.1, forward strand.
GTTCTTAGGTCTTTCAGCTGCAGGTATTCTCACCAAAGATATGGTGAAACAAATGGCTGAAAATCCAATTATTTTTGCATTAGCAAACCCAGATCCAGAAATTCTGCCTGAACATGCACATGAAGTACGTCCTGATGTCATTATGGCAACTGGTCGTTCGGACTACCCGAACCAAGTAAACAATGCGTTATGTTTCCCTTATATCTTCCGCGGTGCACTTGACGTAGGTGCTACAACAATTAACGAAGATATGAAAATTGCATGTGTACACGCAATTGCACGTATGGCTCACGTAGAAGCTGACGCAGCTACTTATGGTGAAAAATCTGCTTCATTTGGTCGTGACTACTTAATTCCACGCCCACTTGATCAACGCTTAATTTTAGAAATCGCACCTGCTGTTGCTAAAGCAGCAATGGATTCAGGTGTTGCAACTCGTCCTATCGAAGATTTCTCTGCATATCGTCAAAAACTTTCTGAGTTTGTTTATAACTCAGCATTCTTGATGAAACCAATCTTTGCTCAAGCAAAAACAGATCCTAAACGTATTGCATATGCTGAAGGCGAAGATGAGCGCGTATTACGTGCTGTTCAAATTGCAGTTGATGAAGATTTAGCTAAACCAATTTTAGTTGGTCGTACTGCAGTCATTGAAGCAAACATCAAAAAATTAGGTCTACGTTTACAACACGGTGTAAATATTGAGATTGTAGATCAAGAACAAAACCCGATGTATGAAGAGTTTTGGAAAGACTACTACCAAACAATGCAACGTAAAGGCATTACTGTTGAATATGCTCAACGTGAAGCTCGCCGTCGCTCAACTTTAATTGCATCTCTTCTGGTTAAATTCGGCAAAGCAGATGGTATGTTATGTGGTACGTACAGTAGCTATAACATTCACCTTGACTTTGTGCGTAACGTTATTGGTCTTAAAGAAGGTATGAACAACTTCTTCACGCTCAATGCATTAATGCTTGAAGACCGTAACTTGTTTATTGCTGATACGTATGTAAACACTAACCCGACTGCCGAACAACTTGCTGAAATGACAATCTTAGCAGCTGAAGAAGTACGTCGCTTTGGTATTACACCACGCGTAGCTTTACTTTCTCACTCAAGTTTCGGTAGCGACCAGACTGATTCAAGCGCTCAAAAAATGCGTGAAGTTTATCGTATTTTATCTGAGCAAGCTCCTGAGCTTGAAGTTGAAGGTGAAATGCATGGTGATGCAGCGTTAGACGAAAGCATTCGTCAATATGCTTTCCCAGGTTCACGTTTCAAAGGTTCAGCAAACTTGCTTATTATGCCGAACCTAGATGCAGCAAACATTTCATTTAACTTGTTAAAAGCAACTTCTGGTAACAACGTTACAATTGGTCCAATTTTGCTAGGTGCTGCTAAACCAGTTCATATTTTGACACCTACAGCGACGACTCGCCGCCTTATCAATATGACTGCTTTAACTGTTGCTGAAATTCAACAACAAGAAAAGTAATTTAGAAACTGCTTTTTACGAAAAGCATCTCTAATCACTTGAGAAAACCTCTATTCTGTAGCATGATTGCTTGAAGAATAGAGGTTTTTTCATGCAAGTGTATTTAGTAGGCGGTGCCGTCCGAGATTTTTTACTTGGGCATCCCTATCAAGAAAAAGACTATGTTGTTGTCGGTGCAACGCCGGAACACATGCTCGCCCAAGGTTTCCAGCCTGTAGGCAAAGATTTCCCTGTGTTTCTTCATCCTCAAACCAAAGAAGAATACGCACTTGCACGAACCGAACGAAAGTCTGGTCAGGGATATCATGGGTTTCAATTCTTTACTGATACAACCGTAAGTTTAGAAGACGACTTAATTCGCCGTGACTTAACAATTAATGCAATTGCCATGGATCAAGATGGCAAAATATATGATCCATATGGTGGTCAAAGCGACTTAGAAAATAAAATTCTACGTCATGTTTCAGAAGCATTTGCTGAGGATCCCCTACGGGTTTTGCGTGTCGCTCGTTTTGCTGCACGATATTTTCCATATGGTTTTCAAATTGCGCCAGAGACTTTGCAACTTATGCAAACCATGGCAGAGTCAGGTGAACTGGATGCATTAACACCAGAGCGTGTTTGGAAAGAGACCTCTCGCGCTTTAATGGAAACTCATGCAGATATTTATTTTCAAACTTTGCGTGATTGTGGCGCATTAAAACATCTTTTTCCTGAAATTGATGCTTTATTTGGTGTACCTCAACGTCCTGAATATCATCCTGAAGTAGATTGTGGCGTTCATACCCTTATGTCATTACAACAAGCTTGTAAATCGAATTACTCACTCGATGTACGTTTTGCTGTTTTAGTGCATGATTTAGGTAAGGCTCTTACTCCAGCCGATGAGCTTCCTCGTCATATCATGCATGAAGAACGTGGAATTAAACCAGTTACTCAATTATGTGAACGTTTAAGAGTCCCAACGCAAACCAAGCAGTTGGCATTATCAGTGTGTAAAGAGCATTTAAAATGCCACCAGATTATGTCATTAAAGCCAGGTACTTTATGGCGTCTATTACAACGCTTAGATGTTTTACGTCGTCCAGAAAGAGTAGAAGCTTTTGTCCAAGCCTGTGAATGTGATGCAAAAGGCAGATTAGGGCTAGAAGATCGTCCGTATCCTCAAGCTCAATATATGCGTGAAGCGATGCAAATTGTTCGCTCTATTAAAGTTCAGGATTTACCAGAGAACATTAAGGGTGCAGAAATTGGTGAAATGCTCATTCAATATCGAATTGAGGCTTTAGCTGAGTTTAAAAATCAACATCAAAGCCTTAGCCATTCTTAATCAGTAGTCATAAAAAAAGCCTCATCTTGAGGCTTTTTTTATTGAGGTTTTAACGTTTAGGAAGCGGGATATACTGAGATTGAGTATTTTGCGCTTTTCGCTCGCCCACAGTCACAACAAAGTTTTGTTGTTTACCATCTCGTTCAACCAATACATTAATTTCACTATTTGGCGCCTGTAAAGCAACGTAGTTAATCAAATGAGAAGCCGAAGTAATCGGTTCATTATTCACCTGAACAATTTTATCGCCCACTTTAATACCAGCAGAAGCCGCTGGACCATTTTTTAATACATCAGCAACGATTACACCAACTGGTGGTTTTGGTGCCAATACATCGTCTTGTGTAGGTGGTAGTAAACTAATACCTAACCAACCACGAACCACACGGCCATCTTTTAAAATTGAGTTGAGAACTTGTTGACAAACCTTCGCAGGAATAGCGAAACCAATACCTAAAGAACCACCTGATTGTGAAAAAATAGCCGTATTCACACCAATCAAGTTACCAGCAACATCAATTAAGGCTCCCCCTGAATTTCCAGGGTTAATTGCTGCATCAGTTTGAATAAAGTCTTCATAGGTATTAATACCTAAATCTGATCGACCTGTCGCTGAAACAATACCTTGAGTTACCGTTTGTCCTACACCAAACGGGTTACCAATTGCTAAAACAACATCACCCACTTCATTACCACTCAATTTAAATGGCAATACTGGCAGTTTATCTAAATCGATTTTAATAACTGCCAAATCTGTATCTGGGTCAGTCCCCACAATTGTAGCTTCTGCACGACGTCCGTCATGTAAAGCAACTACGATCTGGTCAGCTTGGGCAATCACATGGTTGTTGGTAAGAATATAACCATCAGCACGAACAATAACCCCTGAACCTAAGCTATTTTCATTTTGCTGTTGTTGTTCAGGAACCTGATTTCCAAAAAATTCACGGAAAACCGGATCACTTAATAAAGGATGATTTTGTTTAACTTTCTGGGTCGTAAAAATATTAACAACTGCCGGCGCTGCAACTTTTACCGCAGCACTATAAGATACCACCCCACCCGTTCGAGAAGTATTCACCAGAGGCTCAACTTTCTCAGCAGGCATTTGCACCCCATCAACTGCAACAGTTGGTTTCGGCTGATGGTATTTTTGCCATGCAATAAAACTGGCAATTACAATAATAAGTAACACCCAAGGTAACCATGTAAAGGTGCGGCGCACGTTCATATCCTCTACGCAAAGAAGTTTTTAATTAAATTAATATATTGAACAAAAAGAGTTTTCAGTTAAGCATTTTAAATTAAATATGTCGATATACATAAAAAAGTCAAAAAAGATTTGTCTAGCTTTAGTTACACAACAAAATATGTTTCTATAGCTTTAGCAACTTTTACTACTCAATTCAGGAAATATCATGGCAAATTTGCATGAAATTATTCAGTGGTGCGACCAAACCTTAAAAGCAGCAGAGTTTAAAGATTACGCACCAAATGGCCTGCAAATTGAAGGTTCAACTGAAGTAAAACGTATTGTTTGTGCAGTGACTGCTTCTGAAGATGCAATTGATGCAGCTATTGCTCAAAATGCCGATCTATTACTTGTACACCACGGTTATTTTTGGAAAGGCGAACCGTATCCTATTACTGGTATGCGAGGCAACCGCATTAAAAAACTCATTCAAAATAATATTTCATTAGTCGCTTATCATCTACCTTTAGATGCACACCCATCTTTAGGCAATAATATCGCCATTGCAGAAAAGCTAAACTTGCAAAGCTTAGAACCACTCGATTTAACCGAGAAACACCCAATTGGTAATATTGGTTATTTAGAACAAGCACTTTCTGTAGATGACTTTAAAGCAAAACTACAAAACAGTTTTGATTTTAAAGTGATTCACTTACCAGCCGAGAAGAAAACGATTCAAAAAGTAGGTTTCTGTACAGGCGGTGCTCAGGATTTTATTGCTAAAGCTGCTTTGCAAAATTGTGATGCTTATATTTCAGGGGAAGTCAGTGAACGAACTTTTTACGAAGCAAAAGAATTAGGTGTTCATTATTTTGCCTGTGGTCACCATGCAACCGAACGTTATGGAGTTCAACGTTTGGCACAAGCCATTTCAAAACAGTTCACAGTTGAATCTGAATATTTTGAATTGAATAATCCGATTTAATTAAGTCTTTTTTTCAATCTGTGTTATGCGTATTAATTAGATCTTTATTGTGTATAGTTCTTTAAAACGATGCCCTATTGTTAACAGAATCATTTACAATAGAGCCACTTAATATTGTATAACCCAGCAAATGCAAGGAATAGGAACATGACAACCATTACTTTACCTGCACTTCCATATGGCTATGATGATTTAGCGCCACATATCAGTAAAGAAACTTTAGAATACCATCACGACAAACACCATAACACCTATGTTGTTAACTTAAACAACTTAATCAAAGGCACTGACCTTGAAGGTAAAACTTTAGAAGAAATCATCAAAGCAACTGCTGGTGACGCATCTAAAGCTGGTATTTTCAACAATGCTGCTCAAGTTTGGAACCACACTTTCTACTGGAACAGCATGAAGCCAAATGGTGGTGGTAAACCTACTGGCGCAATCGCTGCTAAAATCGACGAAGCTTTTGGTAGCTACGAAAAATTTGCAGAAGAATTTACTGCTGCTGCAACAACTCAATTCGGTTCAGGTTGGGCTTGGTTAGTTGCTGATGAAGTAAACGGTAAACTTTCTATTACTAAAACTTCAAATGCAGACACTCCACTTGCACATGGTCAAATTGCTGTATTAACAATTGACGTATGGGAACATGCTTACTACATCGATTTCCGTAACTTACGTCCTAAATACATCGCAACTTTCTTAGAAAGCCTTGTGAACTGGGACTATGCAAATGCAAAACTTGCAGGTCAGCCAGCTGGTGTAGAGAAATAATTTTATTTCTTTATAAAAAAACCACCCTCTTTAGGGTGGTTTTTTTATTTTTAAGGCAACAAAAGCATATTAATCAAGCAAACGATTCATTTTCTTTAATATTCTTATTGACGCTTTTAGATTTCATCCATAAAATGCGCATCAGATTCTCCAATAGCTCAGTCGGTAGAGCGACGGACTGTTAATCCGCAGGTCCCTGGTTCGAGCCCAGGTTGGAGAGCCATCTACTAATCTCCCATAGCTCAGTCGGTAGAGCGACGGACTGTTAATCCGCAGGTCCCTGGTTCGAGCCCAGGTCGGAGAGCCATCTACTAATCTCCCATAGCTCAGTCGGTAGAGCGACGGACTGTTAATCCGCAGGTCCCTGGTTCGAGCCCAGGTTGGAGAGCCATCTACTAATCTCCCATAGCTCAGTCGGTAGAGCGACGGACTGTTAATCCGCAGGTCCCTGGTTCGAGCCCAGGTGGGAGAGCCAAGATTCTTAAAAACCCACTCATTACGAGTGGGTTTTTATTTGTATGATGTTGTCACATGTTCGAATCGAGTCACTTATTTTTTATTGTTTTAGGTTGCTTAAGCACCTGTATTTTTCTTATTGTTTGTTTACGTCCCTATTTATTCCCAAAACAAAAATTCTTTGCTCGTCCTGTTATTACTAATTTTGAAACTCAAATGTTTATACGTCTAAAACAGAGTTTCCCAACTTGCCATGTTTTAGCTCAAGTGGCGTTTAGCGCATTAATCACCAGCAATGACTATAAGGTTCGTAGCCAGTTCAATCGTAAAGTTACCGACTTTGTTTTGCTTAATGACAAAATGGAAGTAATTGCTATTATTGAGTTAGATGACCCTACTCACCTTGAAAAAGCAGAAGAAGACCGTCTACGCGATCAAATGCTGACAGAAGCCGGATATATCGTAAAACGTTATACAAGCATACCGAGCGTACGCCAACTACAAAGAGATATTCATTGAACAGCTAATGCTATTTCTTATCTGAATTTGCAGCCTCTTTTTCAGCTATTCTTTTTTCCATTTCTATACGTTGCTGCTCATATTGTTTTTTATTCTTAGCATCACTCTTTGCAGCCAAGAAAAGTATTCCAATAATTAAAAAAGGAATAAGTAAACCCAACCCCATTAATAACCAAGGAACAGATTTTTTTTCAACTGATTGCTGACTCATAAGTGATTTAAACTCGAACATCATTAATTTTAAGCTATGTAACAATATAACAAAAAAGAGCCTATATAAAGGCTCTTTTCTTAAGCTTAATGCTAGTTAAATAAAACTTAGAACTTACCTGTACAGTGCGGGCTTTGGCTAGCATCTTTCTGTGCATCAGTTAGAACAATACCGGTACCTGCTGACATATTCGTTTGAATAAAATCTACGGCATTTGCATTTTGACATACGATTGCTTGTGTATGAGTCGCATTCGGTACAATGGTTAAGTTATATCCCTTATCGTACCCAGCTTGAGGGAAAAATTTCAAAGCATTCGCTTTCATATTTGCGAATAAGGCTTGTGTTACTACAGGCAATACTGCCTGATCTTTTTCACCTTGAATAATAAATACAGGTGCTTTAATAACTTTTTCAGCTGTAGCATTCGTTGCAGGTTGAGTCGATGTTAAAAAACTTTGAACTACTTGATCGGTCTTGAATTTATTTAGATCAATACCGTACTGTGAAATTTGATGTGTAGGGTCAGCTAAGAAAGCTAGGATTCCTGCTTTAAATTTCTCCTGTAAACCATTTGCAGTATCAGGTGCAGGATAACTCAGACATGTACCATCATCTCCTGTACGACCATAAGCCAATTCTGCAATATCAGCTGCCCCTGATGTAAAGATTGACTTCAAATCATAATTTGGTTGCTGTGCTTTAATCCCAGCACTTGCAAAAGCAGCATATGCTAACAATTCGGCATATCCTTCTGCAGTTTTATCAATTGTTGGTACAGCAAGCGCCAGTGGATCATTTGGAGACATTTGCCCTGCAGCAATCGCTGCATCAATTTGTCTACGCGCTATAATTGCCTGATCTAGCTTACTAACTGCAAAATTACTATCTTGATTCATTGCAGGATCAATATAAATTTGAATAATTGTGCCCAAGCTTGATGCCGGCGCCCCAGCTACAGCACCTTTATAACTTGTATCTGTATTGGCGAATTCAGCAGTACCTAATGATGCATGTCCACCTTGTGATTGGCCAATTGACATCCAATCGCCTTTCAACTGATTTCCATAATGGTCTTTTGCTGCCTTGACTGCTGCTAATGCGGATTTTGCTTCACTAGACAAGTTTAAATACGGATGTACACCTGGCGTACCTAAACCCTCATAATCTGGTGCAATAATCACATAACCTGCTGCTAATAAGTTTTCAGCTAAAATTTTAAATCGTGGATTAATTGCATTTTTACTTGGCGCGCAGCTATCTCCTACTCCTACAGTTCCATGCTCCCATACAACCACTCGATAACCATCTTTAGGTTGCGATGCTTTTGGGAACAATACCATAGCAGTAGCAGTGGCTGTTTTTCCCTGCACATTTGTCATGTTATAAGTCATGACTTTAATTGATGAAGCATTATCAACTTTATCTATAGCGTAATTACTTTCAGACAAAAAGGTCTTATTTGAATCTATCCCAGTGTAATCGTCATTGTTGTCATTACATGCTGTAAGAAATAATGCTGAAACCGATAATGTTATAGCTAAAGCAACTTTTGACCGTTTCATAAAATATCCTTTTTATGTTATGTGTTATTTATTCCGCATAATTTTTATGCACAAATATTAAGACATAAAAAAAGTGCTCTGCATAGAACACTTTTCAACCTCACGGTCATTTTTACTATATGAAATTTAAAAATATTCCTAGAAAAATGATTAATCCTACCCAGCGATTGTGACGAAATGCCCAGAAACAAACCTGAGGGTTGCGGTCTTTGGTTTTAAGTGTTTGATATATAAAATCGAATGCCACAACAATTAAAGCAACAATTGCCCATGGAAATAAGATATTTTCTAAATACAACGCCGTTCCTATCAAAACAAGACTGGCTGCTTGTAAGATTGCAATAATCTGGATGTCATATCGACCAAAAAGAATAGCTGTAGATTTCACACCAATCTTTAAATCATATTCACGGTCTGTAATTGCATATTGAGTGTCATAAGCCACTGTCCAAGCCAAATTACCAAAATACAGCAGCCAGCAAGTCAGATCCGGAGTTTTACCTACAGCAGTAAAGGCCATTGGAATTGACCATGAAAATGCTGCTCCTAAAAAAACTTGCGGTAAGTTGGTATAGCGTTTCATAAATGGATAAATAAACGCTAAAAATAACGCGCCAAATGACCAATAAAAAGTTTCTATAGGTAAAAAGAACAAAAGACATGCACTTGCTAAAACAAGACCTAAGAATACATATACTGCTTCCCTCGCACGAATGACACCTGTTGCCAAAGGACGAGTTTTTGTACGCTCTACATGACCATCTACTTTACGATCAGCAAAGTCATTAATCGCACATCCAGCAGCGCGCATAAAAATAACACCTAAAATCATGACGAATAAAATACCTAAATTCGGTATTCCTTTTGATGCAACCCAAAGTGCCCACATGGTTGGCCAAAACACCAATTCTGTACCAATTGGCTTATCAAATCGACATAGATAATAATAAGCTTCTAAACGCTGACGCCATGTTGTACCTGTTGCAGTCGTCATAGTAATTCCTTGTCGTGCTGCTGATATAAAAAAGCTTCAAAAGCCGGTAAGAATGTTTCTTGAACAATAAATTTACACCCATGCCAAGTATAGCAACTTTGTCGCGTCCAACCTTCGGGTAAGCGAATAACACGGCGATCACACAGTGGCGTAGTTCTTTGAAATAAAAAACGGCCTATCGGTTTAGAACCAATATGCTGAAATATACGGGCTTTTTTTTGTAAACTTCGAATTGGAAAAATACTTTTTGCTTTAACCCAAGGTTCCACTTCACAGCCATATAAATATGTTTCCCTTACCCATGAAGTATGGGTATGAGGCATATTCATCCATTGACTGTCTGCAAAAGTTAAACGCTGAAAGTGTTCTTTAAAAGGTTTTACGCTGAACTGTCCACCGCCAAGTTCAGTCAATTGTTGGGTCAGAGAACCAGACGCATACAACCATGTTTTCAATGCAGGATTTAACGCTTCTTCCTGTTTAAGTACTGGTTGTCGTTTACGCATAATCTGCTCACATGAAAACTCGCACCTAGTTTACCCCAATTTTTTGATAAAAAACGTAGAGAATTCAATCAACATTCCAAGCAATAAAAAAGCCTGCATAAGCAGGCTTTTTTACGAAATACGTATTACAAGCTGTAGTACATATCGAATTCAACTGGGTGAGTAGTCGTGTTAAGACGACGTACATCTTCAGTTTTAAGTTCGATGTATGCATCAAGCATTTCTTTAGTGAACACGCCGCCTTTTAACAAGAATTCGTGATCTGCTTGAAGTGCTTCAAGAGCCATATCTAAGCTATGAGCAACTGTTGGGATTTTTGCTTCTTCTTCTGGAGGAAGATCATACAAGTTCTTGTCAGCAGCTTCGCCCGGATGGATCTTGTTTTGGATACCGTCGATACCAGCCATTAACAATGCAGCGAAACCTAAGTATGGGTTCATCATTGGGTCTGGGAAACGAGCTTCGATACGCTTACCTTTAGGGCTAGAAACGTATGGAATACGGATAGACGCAGAACGGTTACGCGCTGAATAAGCAAGCATAATTGGTGCTTCGAAGTGAGGAACCAAACGCTTGTATGAGTTTGTAGATGGGTTTGTGATTGCATTCAATGCACGAGCGTGCTTGATGATACCACCGATGAAGTACAACGCCATTTCTGAAAGGCCAGCATATTCATCACCAGCAAACAAGTTCTTGCCATCTTTAGAGATAGACATGTGAACGTGCATACCAGAACCGTTATCACCTACCATTGGTTTAGGCATAAACGTAGCTGTTTTTGCATATTGATGTGCAACGTTCCAAACAGCATATTTGAACTGTTGAACTTCGTCAGCTTTACGAACAAGAGTATTGAAGCTCACACCAATTTCTAACTGGCAAGAAGCAACTTCATGGTGATGTACTTCTACACGACCTGGGCCCATGATGTCTTCGATTTTTGCACACATTTCTGCACGCATATCTTGTGAAGAATCGACTGGAGGAACTGGGAAGTAACCGCCTTTAACACGTGGACGGTGACCAGAGTTACCAGACTCGTAATCTTTACCAGTAGACCAAGCAGCTTCTTCAGCGATTAATGTATGACGAGCGCCAGACATATCGATGTCCCACTTCACTTCGTCAAATACAAAGAATTCTGGTTCTGGACCGAAGAATGCAGTATCACCGATACCTGTAGATTTTAAGTATTCTTCTGCACGGCGAGCAATCGAACGTGGGTCACGCTCATAACCTTGACCAGTTGAAGGTTCAATAACGTCACAAGTCACAACTACAGTTGGTTCAGCAAAGAACGGGTCGATGAAACCAGTTTCCGCATCTGGACGTAAGATCATGTCAGATGCTTCAATACCTTTCCAACCAGCGATTGAAGAACCATCAAACATTTTACCGTCTTCAAAAGTATCTTCATCAATAGAATCAGCTGGGTAAGTTACGTGCTGTTCTTTACCCTTAGTATCAGTAAAGCGAAAATCGACCCATTTTGCGCCACTTTCTTGTATGAGTTGAAGGACCTTGTTCGCCATGCTCATTTTGCTCCAATGAAATTTTGTTGCACTTGTTAAGTGCGTGTTAGTTGCTGGTATTTATTAAGCAATTCTCATACCAACTTTATAAGACTTACCTAAAACATTGAATTACTTATAAGTATTCATGATTTAGGCCCCTTGTCTTGAACCCATTATACTGTTTGCTTGTGCAAATGCACCATATTCACACATTTTCAAATTATGGCATATTTAAATAGCTTATTATTGCCCTAATTTAGTGCAAAATTGTTGCACTGATATAATCCGCTGCATCAATTTCTATCAGACGTTCATGATCATAATACTTTCTTATATATAATGTTGAGATTCTTATTAGATTACACAAAAAATATTTATGCTTTTTAAAGTATTCATTCTCACTCATTTTTAGGTTGTTTAGATGACTTAAGCGCCTTGGTTAAGCCACCCAAGTAAGTTCTTTATTGTTTATTTACAATCTACCAAATAGTTTTCATTTTTATGAATTCTTATAGAGCATTTCAGTACTCGGCAGTTCTTTGATTCTTCAAATGAATACTCCTTTGTGTTATTCGCCTATCCACAAACTCCACTATTCATGTTCTTTTTCATTCACTGTTTTTATACAAGGTAAATTTGCTTTTATTGTTAAAAATAACTAAAAAATAAAAACATAAATTTTGGTTATAAATAAACAAACTAAAAGTTATGTTTATAAAAAACATAAAATCATTCAAGGATTTGAATAATGAAACATGAACTTGAACAGACCGATAAAGCATTTTTCGGTCATCCAAAACCATTAAAAACTTTATTTTTTACAGAACTTTGGGAAAGATTTTCTTATTACGGAATTCGCCCTTTACTTGTTCTTTATATGGTTGCTCTGGTGAATGACGGTGGGCTAGCACTTGATCGACCAACTGCCGCAGCTATTGTGGGATTATTTGCAGGCTCAATGTATTTAATGACAGTTTTTGGTGGGTGGATTGCTGATAACTGGTTAGGTCAGGCGCGTGCTGTCTGGTACGGTTCAATTATTATTGCTTTAGGTCACTTATCAATTGCCCTCACCACCATTTTTGATCAATTCTTTTTTTATTTCGGTCTAGTTCTGATTGTTCTTGGCTCAGGTTTATTTAAAACTTGTATTTCAGTGATTGTCGGAACACTATATAAAGCCAATGATGCAAGACGTGATGCAGGTTTTTCTATTTTCTATATGGGAATTAACATGGGGTCATTTATTGCCCCACTTATTACAGGGCTTTTGGCGAAAGACCATGGATGGCATTTAGGCTTTGGTATTGGTGGCATTGGGATGTTAATTGCTTTATTAATTTTCCGTTTTATGGCAATGCCCCAGCTTCAAACTTTTAATGAGCTACGCCAAGAAGCCAATAGCTGTAGCAAACCTGTCGTAGAAAATAAAAATGCGCCTAAAATTGTATTTAGCTTTTTATTCGCAGTTGCAGTCGTTATTGCGCTAACCTTCCTTGGTATCATTCACATCAATCCCGTCGCTGTCGCAACCTATTTAACCGTAGGAATTAGCATTGGGATTATTGCTTATTTTGCATACTTACTACTTTTCCTGAATTTAGAGCAAAATGAAAAATTTAAAATCATTATTTGCTTCGTTTTATTAGCTGCATCTGCTCTATTCTGGTCAGCTTTTGAACAAAAGCCCACAACTTTTACTTTATTTGCGCAAGATTATACGGACCGTATTGTTTTCGGTTTTGAGATTCCAACGGTATGGTTTGAATCAATCAATGCTCTTTTTATTATTATCTTTGCTCCAGTTGCAGCTTGGCTATGGGCAAAACTTGGTAAGGCAAATAAAGATCCAAGCTATATCAGCAAATTTATTATTGCGTTGCTATTCGCAGCAGGTGGCTTTTTGCTTATGACTTTAGCCAGTCATTTTGCTATTCATGGCGGAGTAGTTTCACCATTTTGGTTAGTTGGTACATTATTTCTTCTTACCATAGGTGAACTTTGCTTAAGCCCAATTGGCTTATCAACCATGACAAAACTTGCACCCGATGTTATACGCAGTCAAATTATGGGTTTATGGTTCACTGGTTCAGCTTTAGGCAATCTCATGGCAGGTCTCATTGGCGGACATGTATCGGCAGATGGTATTAATCACTTACCTAGCCTATTTATGCGCTGTGTATTGGCCTTGGTTATTGGCGCAATCGTGTTATTTTTATTAAAGAAACCAATGAATAAATTAATGGGCAAAAGTACCAGCAAAGTTCAACCTGATTTGGAAACCATATGAACGACTTAACTGTTCCAGAAAAACTAGCGAAACTTCGAGAACTCATGATCAATCAACACGTTGATGCTTTGGTTGTGATGAGTGCAGACCCCCATATGTCTGAATATTTACCAGACTACTGGAAAGCAAGGCAGTGGTTAAGCGATTTTAGTGGCTCTGTTGGCACTTTAGTTGTGACACAAAACTTTGCAGGACTCTGGGCCGATGGCCGCTACTGGGTACAAGCCGAGCAACAACTCGCTGGAACTGGCTTTCAATTACAAAAACTGACCAGTGATGAATCTTCTACACATCTCGCATGGATTGAGAAAAATCTACCAGCGGGTTCGGTTATTTCAGTAAATGGGCAAACACTTTCAATCCAGCAATCTAAAGCGTTGGAAAATACAGCAAAGCAACGTGGCTTTAAGCTTGAAACACAGCAAGATCTAATTGGCTCGATCTGGTCTAATCGTCCAGAACTTCCTTTAGAACAGATTCATTTAATGCCTGAAGGGTTAAATGCCCTATCTCGTAAAGAAAAAATTCAGGCAATACGCGATGCTTTAAATAGTAAAGCGATTGAAGGACATTTCATTTCATCTTTAGATGATATTGCCTGGGCTTTAAATGCACGCGGACAAGATGTAGAGTACAACCCTGTATTCCTTTCGCATTTATATATCAGTGCTCAACAGGCTGTTTTATTCATTGATAGCATTAAAGTTGATTCAACCATTCAACAAGCTTTCAAAGCTGATGGCATTGAGATTCGTGACTATCGAGATTCAGCTCAGTTTTTAGCAAATATTTCTAATGCATCTGTGCTGTTAGATCCAGCCAAAGTATCGATTTTTCATGAGCAAGCCATCGCAAAAGATATTCGGATTGTTTACGACATCAACCCAAGTACACTTTTTAAATCGCGTAAACATGAAAGCGAAATTGCTCATATCCGCCATGCCATGGTGAAAGATGGTGTTGCCCTTTGCCACTTTTTCCACTGGTTAGAGAAAGCCCTTCATCAAGGTCAACGCATTTCAGAACTCACCATTGATGAGAAAATTACAGCTTTCCGTGCTCAACAAGAGGGTTTCATAGGTCCAAGTTTTTCAACGATTGCCGGCTTTAATGCCAATGGTGCTCTACCCCACTACCGTGCAACTGAAGAACACTACTCATTTATTGAAGGCGATGGCCTATTACTCATTGACTCTGGTGGACAATATGTTGACGGAACAACGGATATTACCCGTGTTGTTCCCGTCGGGACACCAACAGAGCAACAAAAACGTGACTATACTCTGGTTTTAAAATGTCATATTGCTTTGGCAAAAACGATTTATCCAGAAGGTTTAGCCGCTCCTCTACTCGATTCAATTTGTCGCCATACTTTATGGCAACATGGTTTAGATTATCGCCACGGCACAGGTCACGGCGTAGGCTTTGCGCTTAACGTACATGAAGGGCCGCAAGTGCTTTCTTATTACGCACCTATTCATGCCTATAGCAAATTGCGTGAAGGTATGATTCTTTCTAATGAACCGGGCTTATACCATGAAGGAAAATACGGTATTCGTATTGAAAATCTGGTTGCAAACAGACTTCACTCAGGGTTTGAAAAAACCTACGGCGATTTCTTAGAGTTTGAAACGCTGACCCTTTGCCCGATTCATTTAGACTGTATTATCGTTGAGATGCTAACAGATGAAGAAAAAGACTGGTTAAATGGTTATCATCAAAATGTTCAAGAAAGACTGGCTGAACATTTATCTGGCGATGTTTTAGATTGGTTGATTTATAACACACGTAAGATTTAATCTTCTTTTTGTTTAAGGCAGAATAGTTTTTTATTTACAATACAAGCTTATTCTGCCTTATTTGTACTTATCTATAATTTCAAAAAGCCTCACTTCTTAAACCATTTTTTCTGCAAATTTCTAACGAATGAAATAGTTAAACTGGTTACTTCTTTTTTTGCTATATTAGCCCATTAGAAAACGGCTTCTTATTTTTCAAATCTAAAAAGTCTTTTCTGAAAACGGGTATCAATATGGATAACTATTTTAGTCACTTATTAAATATATTTTAATTATCATGAGGTTAAGTTCATCATGCTTCTAATGATCGACAATTACGACTCTTTTACCTACAACATCGTCCAGTATTTTGGCGAGTTGAATCAGGAAGTAAAAGTAGTTCGCAATGATCAAGTCACATTAGAGGATATTGAACGATGGCAACCTAAATACCTCGTGATTGGTCCTGGTCCTTGCTCTCCAAGTGAAGCTGGTATTTCAATTCCTGCAATTAATCACTTTGCCGGAAAAATTCCATTGCTTGGCGTGTGTTTAGGACATCAAAGTATCGGGCAAGCTTTTGGCGGAAAAATTGTAAGAGCCAAAACGGTGATGCACGGACGTTTATCTGATATGTACCACAGCAATAAGGGTATTTTCATTAATCTGCCTAGCCCATTCTCGGCAACTCGTTATCACTCGTTGGTCATTGATCAGGAAACGCTACCTGACTGCCTTGAAGTAACATGCTGGACTAATGAAGCAGATGGCTCAATGGAAGAAATTATGGGCGTTAAACATAAGACACTTCCTGTTGAAGGCGTGCAATTCCATCCTGAATCCATTTTGAGTCAACATGGCCATCAAATCTTTAAAAACTTTTTAGACATCTATGCATAATTCAGTCTCGAATCGACTGTTCTAAGAGTAATTTGATAAGAACCCTTAATAAAAAAGCCAACTACGATCAGTTGGCTTTTTTCATGGCTGAATCAATTACAACTTTAACTGTTGCACAATTGATCCATCTTGTTTTGCTACCAGCGATTCGCAGAGTTGAATACGCTCTTTAGTCTGTTTCAATCCTCTTTCCACCCCAACCAACTCTTTAGTTCGTGGTGCAAAAAAGTCATTTAACTGTGCTGCCTGTTGTTGGGTACATGCTGCCCCACTAAACATTGCAGGAAAACGCCCAGCCGAAGACTTACCTAAACGGTCAAACACTGCCTCATGATTTACCTTAAACCAAGACCATAAGCCACCTTGCTCATCTCCATAATTATTAATGGAGTTAACTACGGTACGAACTTCACCAACTTTAACACGTGGGTTCAAAATCAACTGACGGGCTTGTTGACGTGTTGCTTCTTGATTTGCCGAACCTAAGGCTGTAAGGATTGCTAGACGCTGTGTCGGCTGACTCACATGTTGTAACTCTCCAGACAATCGGTCAAAAGCTGGTTGACCTTTTTCTTGTACACGTACAGCTAAAATGGTTGGCAATAATTCAGGGGTTACTTGCGCAAAGTTAAGCTGCTTTTGAGCAAAGAGTGCATCTGACTGTTTTAAAAGTTGTGCACGGACTTCTGGAACTTGAATATCTAAAGCAAGAAATCTAACTAACTCACTACGCCATAAACTGTCTTCAGCTGATTCACCTGTTTTGCTGACATAACCCAACTGATTTAATTTAGGTAAATATAAATTTGCCAAAACTTTTCTAAAATGTTCACGTTCAGCTTCTGTTTTCAATACATGACGATGAATTGTACTTAACTGGGAAAACAGCGCTGTACTAATTTGTCGGCTATTTGAATTAGCGAATTTCTTCGCAGCATCTACGACAGCCAACAAATTAATATCACCGTGGTTAAATGCAGCTGAAATTGCATAGGCATAAGCTAACTGTTCAGTGTTAGAAAGCTTTTCTGTAGCGGCAGTCAGACGAGTAAACTCTTTTTGTGGCAAACTAAATTGGTAGTATCCTGCCGCATCTGCATTTGGTATATACCAACTGTCAAGGCTGGCACCTTTGAGTTCAATCTTGGTTTCTGCTTGGTCTACCAGTTCACATTGCACTTTGCTACCTGCATTTGGAACTTCATAACGTACACATAATGGTACACCCCACAGGCTTCTTGCATCACCTTTTGAACCCACAGGTAAATAACGGCTTTGCTTCACATTTAAAAAGACTTTATTGCCTTTTTGCTGTAATGCGGTGTTAATTAAAGGCACACCTGGTTGATCAAGAAAACTTTTCATCGCTCTAGTAAAGCGCTCACCTTGTCCAGACTGCTCTGCTAAAGCGCTAATTAAATCATTGGCTGTCGCATTACCATATTGGTGCTTATTAATATAATTGCGTACCCCTTGTTTGAATTTTTCTTCACCTAAATAGTTTTCAAACATATTTAAAACAGCTGCACCTTTTTGGTAAGTAATACCATCAAAAGCCGTTTGAATATCGGCATTGCTTAAAATAGGCTGACGTATACGACGTACACTCACCAAGCTATCACTTTTCATCGCATCTGCGGTGTCTGAAATACGCTCTAAATCAGCGTTAAATTCCGGATGTAATTTTTGAGTAATTTTACTTTGCATCCATGTCGCGAAAGATTCATTTAGCCACAAATCATCCCACCACGGCATCGTGACGACATCACCGAACCATTGATGTGCAAGCTCATGTGCATTGACATTAAATGAATTCTGTACAAAAGAGACTGGTGAGTCCTTATCTAACAACATTAGATAGTCTCTAAAAGTAATTAGCCCTGGGTTTTCCATTGCTCCGGCAGCAAAGTCTGGTGCGGCAAGTAAGTCGAGCTTGTCAAATGGATAACCAAAGGCAAAATAATCTTCTAAAGTTTTTAAAATTGCTGGCGTTTCAGATAAGGCATGCTGCATTTTTTCAGCTTTAGCATCAGGTGCAATACCACGTAACTGGATCGGCTGCTTACGCCATGAAGTTACTCCAATATCTGGCCCTTTTTGTAATTGCCATGGTCCGACAGCCAATGCAAGTAAATAAGTTGGCAGTGGTTTTGTCTGTGCAAAACTGAGCGTTTTCCAACCTGACTTCTCTGCTTGCTCAGATGTTTGTTGGGTATTGGTAAAACCTGAATATTTGCTTGGAATCGTCAAACGGATATTAAACGGCGTTTTAAAACGTGGTTCATCAAATGATGGGAATGACTGGCGTGCACTAATTGCTTCCATTTGAGTCATCACATAAGGTTTACCCTCAAACTCAATTTTATAAATACCGTCGAGCTGCTGATCGTACGCCGCATTAAAATCTAAAACGAGTTGATACTGGCCTGCGGGCAAGGTCTTGGCAAATTTAATTTTACTCACCCCATCGACCTCGGAGGCTTGCTCATATTTTGCTTTGGTTTTGACGCCCTCTGCCGATGTGATATTCACATCTTTCACCGTTAAAGACTTACCATGAATCCAGATGTGATCTGTGGCTTGAGCCAGTTTTAAATGAATAGTAGTTTTACCGGTATAGCCTTTTTGTGCGGGATCAATCTTAAAATCTAAATCATAAGATTCGGGTACAACCCACTCGGGTAATTTACCAATCGGGATTTGTTCACTGTTATAAGATGCAAAAATTTGAGTTGCCGATAAAGATAATAATGTTGTAAGTAGCAATCTTTTTTTAAATGAAGGCTTGACCAGCATAAGGGGTTTTATCCTCTGTAGTTTTAAATAAAAAGATGCAGCAATTGCTGTACCACTTCGCTGCATCCATACATCATTCTTAAAATTTATAGTTAAACTCCAACCAACCTTGACGGCCGAATGGTGAATATGATCCTACCGGATAATACGGCCAACCGCCTGTGTCATCTCGTTTCACTTTGTCAAACAAGTTATTAATAATGATTGAAGCAGAAGCTTTTGGAGAGATTTGATAAGTACCACTCCAGTTCACCAAATACGTTGGGCTTAAATAGGCAGTCTGGTTACCATTTGGAATTTTGCCATAACGATTAACTAATACTGTTGAAGCCCAATCACCATAGCTCCAGCTGAGACTGGTATTAAAACGGTCACGCCAATCAGGAATAGTTAAATCTTTTAAATAGTCATCTTTCTCGTGATCTTTTGATTGTTGATATTCATGTTCTAGTACACGGCTATAATTTACCGTCCAGAGAAAGTTACCAAAACTGTCTGTTTTCCAGCGCCATCTACTAGTGAAATCAATCCCGCGGGTATGGTCTGATGCAGCATTAATCGGAACGATATTTATATTCTTAATCACATTTGGATCGACAACTGCATTTGCAGGGTTACGCTCTACACGTGCCAAAGCATCAATACAGGCCGCAGAGTTAATATCTTGGTTGCCTAAACGACAATCTGCTTCTAAACGTAGAATTTTGTCATCACTCAAATTTCTCACAAGATTATCAATTTTGATATCCCAGTAATCGATGCTAATGTCAAACTTATTGGTTGGCGACCAAACAAAACCTGCACCATAAGATTTACCCTCTTCAGGTTTAAGCTCTTTGTTTCCGGTTAAAGTGTAGTTCGCCCCAGGTGCGTAATCTTTAAAGCTACACTTATCTAAAGGTTGTCCCGTTTGGCTACAACGTAAATAATCGGTGGTCTTTTCGAAATAACCTTTTTGTTTATTTAAAAACAGATAGTTCATATCTGGTGCACGAAAGCTGGTCGCATAGTTACCGCGCACTAATAAAGTTGGATGTGGTCTAAACTCGAGACCCGAACCGAAAGTTAGCTTATCAATGCTGTTATCTGATAAAGCATAACGGTCATAACGTCCAGACAAGGTTAAATTTAATGGTTTTGCTAAAGGTAAGAATAATTCTGCGCCAAGTGCTTGGCGGGTACGTGTACCTCCATATTCGCCACTAGAGCTTAAATTATAATATTCACCATTTTCGATCGCCTGATCTGGTTTAATCGAAAAACCTTGACGCCCAATTTCAGCCACAGCCGCAAGTTTGGCAGTTCCTGCAGGTAACTTAAACACATCACCATTCGCGCTTAGGGTTAAACTTTGTGCCCACGACTTATCTTTTTCTTTTGTTGTGCCCGAAATGCTTTCAAATTCACTTGCTGTGAGTGGTCGACTTAAACGATCTAAATGAGGTGAATAAATGGGAATACCATCGGCATCTGTACCAAGTTGCTGACCTAAGAAATATTCATCAACATTCGAACGTAATAAGCCTTGGCGGTGTAGCTGACTAGTATAGATGGAACCATTATAGGCTGCTTCATAACTCCAGCTCGTCTCCCCAATATCGCCTCGAATTCCAAAATTTAAGTTCGAAGAAAGTTCTTTCCATTTTTTATTTATTCGTTCTACCCCACCTAATTCTTCAGGCGCAAAACGACGATTCCAAATTTCATAATTTCCCGAATCTTGATTTAGAAAATAACCACTCGATGCACCTAAAGAGGTCCATATCGGAATACGGGTATTGTTTTCAATTTGATTTGCCCCAATTAAAAAATCGGCAAATAGTTGGGTTTTATCATTTAACTCATAGTCTAAACCGAGATAACCATTTTGACTGCGATTTTGAGTTTGAACAGTCCAATAGGTTGGTCGTGCCAAACCACTGGCACAATTGTCCGCCCCTGCTTGCCCTATATTATTGACTGATCCGTTAAATAAACCATTAAAGGCCTGACACCCTCCAATTGAAAGGTATTTACCAGTATCGGCATTTTTCCGACCCACAATCGTGTCAGGTTTCTCCCCCAAACGAGTTCGACTTGACATAAAATCTCGATCGGCTGCCCATATCGGTTCACGACCACTGAGTTCAACTCCATAAACGAGACTAAGCTTGTCTAAAGTTTTACTACCACTCAGTTGTAAACATAAATTTTCACCGCCTTCTTTGGTTCCGCCTGCCTTGATATTAAATTGTGTGCCGTCTGTTTTCTTTTTCAGAATAATATTCACCACGCCTGCAATTGCATCTGAACCATAAATTGCAGAAGCACCACCGTTTAATATTTCAATACGGTCAATAATGGCAGTGGGAATATTGGCTAAGTTTACGAAATTGACAGAGCCATCATACGGTACAGGATAGTCTGCAACCCGATGTCCATTAATCAAAGTCAAAGTATGATTGGGTCCTAAACCTCGTAAACTAATGGCATTAGCCGCAGGCGTAAACGTATTTCCATAATCGGCACCTTGTACAAAACCTGTGTTCTGCGTCAGGTTATTGAGTGCATCAAATGCATTACTAAAACCTTGTTTTTCAATATCGGCTGCGGTAATGACGGTCACACTGGTTGGGCCATCTTTTTGTGCTTTTGAAATTCGAGATCCTGTCACTGCAACACGAACTACTTTATCTGCTTTAGCTTGGTTTTGTGGTTGCTCTACAGCTTCTTGTGCATAACTTTCTAACGGATGAAACAGTGCAACAAATACGAAAATAAATGAGCGCTTATTTTTTAAAGCCCCTACATATTTCAAGTTATTTAAATACATATTTATTAGTAGAAAAAATAAAGATCGCCCTACTATATCCACTTTTATTTGGTTGATTTATACACATTTTTTCTAGATATATTGATGTTTAAGATATACCAAATGGTTAATTATTTATCATAAAAACTCACAACAAACTAAAACCTTTTTCAATAAATAAATTTTGTTTATGAATAGATTCAAAACCTTCTCTAATCAAAATTTTTAATTCTCTTATCGAACAGCAAAAATCTTTGATTATTTTCTGCTAACATAGCTCCCCTAGCTAGTGAATCATGGAACGCAATAGGCCGAACCTCCCACACTCGATCAACTTCACCTAAAAATTTTAATCATTAATGCTGTAAATCATGACTATGAATATCCAACAGGCGCTTAACCACATTACCAAGAACATTCATTTGACTCAGCCTCAAATGGAAGAAATTATGCGCAGCATCATGCAAGGTGAGGCAACCGAGGCACAAATTGGTGCTTTAATGATGGGCCTACGCATGAAAGGTGAAAGCATCGACGAAATGACAGCTGCTGCACGTGTCATGCGTGAATTTGCAATTAAGATCGATGTGAGTGATATCAAACATTTAGTTGATATTGTGGGAACTGGCGGTGATGGACAAAATTTATTTAACGTCTCTACTGCATCTAGCTTTGTGATTGCAGCAGCAGGTGCCACCATTGCAAAACATGGTAACCGTGGCGTTTCAAGTAAATCGGGTTCATCAGACTTACTTGAGCAAGCAGGTATTCACCTTGATTTAGATATGCAACAAACCGAACGCTGCATCCGTGAAATGGGTGTAGGTTTCTTGTTTGCACCAAACCACCACAAAGCCATGAAATACGCTGCTGGCCCACGTCGTGAACTTGGTATTCGTAGTATTTTTAATTTACTTGGCCCATTGACCAACCCAGCTGGGGTAAAGCGCTTTGTGATTGGTGTGTTTTCAGATGAACTGTGCCGTCCAATTGCAGAAGTGATGAAACAACTCGGTGCTGAACACGTTATGGTTGTTCATTCAAGAGATGGTCTTGATGAAATTAGTCTTGCAGCACCTACCACTGTTGCAGAACTCAAAGATGGCGAAGTTACTGAGTGGACACTTAATCCGGAAGATGTCGGAATTGAGTCACAAACTTTAAATGGTTTAGTGGTTGCTGATGCATCGGCGAGTCTAAAGCTCATTAAAGATGCTTTAAGCAAAAATAAATCCGATATTGGTGAAAAAGCAGCAAACATGATTGCGCTTAATGCGGGCGCAGGTATTTATGTAGCAGGCATTACCAAAACTTATGCTCAGGCTGTTACATTTGCGCAAGATATTATTTACGGCGGGCAAGCATTAGAGAAAATGAGTGTTTTAGCTGAATTTACTAAAACATTAAAACAATCTCAGGCAGATTAAGGACTTCTCATGATTAATATTCAAAATACCATTTTAGGTAAAATTGTTGACCGTAAACATGAGGAACTTGCTGCGCGTTTAAAACAACGTAATTTGCAAGATGTAGAAGAGCTTGCAAAAGCAGCGTCTCCGGTGCGTGGCTTTGCAAATGCTTTACAACATAAACGTCCGGGTGTGATTGCTGAAATTAAAAAAGCATCTCCATCAAAAGGAATCATTCGCGCAGACTTTAATCCTGCTGAAATTGCTCAGCAATATGAACAAGCTGGAGCAGCATGTTTATCAGTACTGACTGATGTGGATTTCTTTCAGGGTGCAGATGAAAATATTGCGATTGCCCGCAATCATTGTGCCCTACCTGCTTTACGTAAAGACTTTTTGGTCGACCCATATAATGTAGTTGAAGCACGTGCTTTGCATGCTGACTGTATTTTATTAATTGTTGCTTGTTTGTCTGACCAGCAACTCGAAGAAATGTCTAAAACAGCGTTTGAACATCAACTTGATGTATTGGTTGAAGTTCATGACGAAGAAGAGTTAGAGCGTGCCTTAAAACTTTCTGAGCAATGTTTACTAGGTGTGAATAACCGTAATTTAAAAACCTTTGATGTAGATTTAAATACGTCTATCCGCTTGAAAAAATTACTTCCGTCCTCACGTTTACTGATCACTGAAAGTGGCATTGCGACACCAGATGATGTGCGTATGATGCAAGAGCATGATATTCACAGTTTCTTGGTTGGCGAAAGTTTTATGAAACAACCACGTCCAGATCAAGCTTTTACTGCTCTTTTTGGACAACCTCAAACGGTTTAATGAAGATATATGAGTAATAAAGATTCATCGCTTTCTAAAGAGCAACAAAAGTTATTGAAGCAATTTAAAAAGCAAATCTCCAATCCTCATTCAAGCAAAATCGCAAATCAGCCTGGGTCTAAAAAATCTCAGGCTGAGACTGAAGAATTGGAAGATACATACCTGTTTCAACAGGCTGTTGCAGGTGTAAAACGCATCAACAATAGTAATATTGCCGATGTAAAAACACCTCGTGCCAAAAAAGTCGATGCACAAACTTTGGCAAAACGTGCAGCTGCCGAAGGTGGTCGTGATACCGAACATGCCGAGCTATCAGATACACAAGCTGCTTTAAATCCAGTCGCAAGCCAAGCAACGTTAAGCTATCGCATTGCGACCCTTCAACATAAGGTTTTTGAAGACTTAAAAGCAGGCAAGATGCGTTGGTTTGAAGCTGTAGATTTACACGGCTGTACCATTGAACAAGCACGTGACGCAGTTTTACAAATCATCCAGATGGCAAAAGATGAAAATCAGAATGTCATCAAAATTGTGCATGGTAAAGGCCCAGAAGCGGTCTTAAAAACCTATGTCAACGGATGGTTACGTCAACACCGCGATGTGTTGGCCTTTGTAAGTGCCCCTGAAAATCAAGGTGGAACAGGTGCCGTTCTCGTACTGCTTAAACGTGCAGAAAAAAATCCAAAATTCGAACAAAAAAAATGATCCTTTGGGATCATTTTTTTACATCAAACACCTGCAATAATTGAGCAACTACTGCAATGGCAATCGTTGCAGGTTGTTTCGATGAAATCCCCTCTATCCCGATCGGGCAAACCAAACGTTGTAATGTTTCCTGAGTATAACCTCGCACCTGCATACGTTTTTCAAAAATGGCCCTTTTACTCTTTGAACCAATCATCCCAACATAAGCAAATGGTTTTGCCGTAGGTTTTAAGGCTGTAAAACACAGTTGCAAATCTAGTTGATGATCGTGCGTTAAAATTAAAACTGCACCTGAACGGTCAAAATACTCTATCTCGGTGTCTAAGGTATCAGTTGTTATACAGTGCGCCTGTTGCAGTAAATCGGATGGGAAAATATCATCACGCGGATCAATCCATTTCACTCCAACACCAATAGGCAATAAACAACGAACAATTGCTTCACCCACATGCCCTGCACCACAAACCAGTACTTGCATGGCATAAGGCTGAATCTGCTGGCTAAATTGCCATTGCTCACTACTGCCAGAATGAAACTCGAAACTTGGTTGTTGTTCCATATCCATAGTTTGCCAAGTGGATGCATATTGATGTGAGACGTTACGCCATATATGCTTTCCAGCTCGCCATGCTTGGAAACTTCCAGACAAATCCGACGCAATTTCAGCGGGTAATATTTTTTCAAACAATAACCACATTACTCCGCCACAACACTGCCCAAGCCGAGCACTGAGGTTAAAACGTTCAATACGCCTTACACAAGTTCCCGTTTCACTTAACATTGCTTTAGCAATATCAATTGCCTGAAACTCTAAATGCCCCCCACCGATCGTATCTGACTGCTGCCATTGCTGTTGTAAATTAAACCGCAACAACATCGTTGCACCAACTTCTCGTGGTGTAGAACCATCAGCACGGACCACTGTGACCAATACCATAGGCAACGCATCGGCTTGCCAAGCTACAAAATCAGTCCACCATTGTAAATGTTGCATAATCTTCTACATTCTAGCTTGTGGACGATCTGCCAAAGCTTGTCCACGTCCAATAGCAATTGCACGTAAAATTTCTTCGGCAGTTGCCGGAGCATTGAGTACGAGCGGTGCATTTTCTGGAATAGCCGCCTGTACTGCCTGACGAATTGCAGAGAAAACAGATAATGCCAACATAAATGGCGGTTCACCTACCGCTTTAGAGCGATAGATAGTGTCTGTCTGATTTTGATTATTAAACAGTTTGACGTTAAAAATATGAGGAATATCTACACTGGTCGGTATTTTGTAAGTTGAAGGTGCATGGGTAAATAAACGGCCTGTGTGTGGACCCTGCGGCTGCCAATACAATTCTTCTGTCGTGAGCCACCCCATCCCTTGCACAAAACCGCCTTCAATTTGCCCAATATCAATTGCAGGGTTAATTGACTGCCCAACGTCATGCAAAATGTCGGTACGTAATACTTTCATTTCCCCAGTTAAGGTATCTATTGCAACCTCACTAACCGCTGCACCATAGGCATAATAGAAAAATGGGCGCCCTAAATGGTTGACCTGATCATAGTGAATTTCTGGCGTTTTATAAAAACCACTGTCCCATAGTTGTACACGTGCCATATATGCCCGTTGAACCAAGTCAGGAAATGTCCATGAATGACCATTCCCTGTTGAAACCATACTATCTTCAAACTGGACTTGGTCAGCTTCACTTTGACTTATTTCGGCTGCAAGTTTAGCCAGACGCTCACGAATTTTAATACAGGCATTTTGAACAGCTTTACCGTTTAGATCTGCGCCACTCGATGCTGCAGTTGCCGAAGTATTTGGTACACGAGAAGTATCAGTTGCAATTAAACGAACGCTATCGATTGGTAAACCCAACTCATGTGCAGCAACCTGCCGTACTTTGGTATATAGCCCCTGTCCCATTTCTGTACCGCCATGAGTAATAGAGACAGTGCCATCCATGTACACATAGACCAGTGCCCCTGCCTGATTGTAATGCACGGCGTTAAACGAAATACCAAACATTAATGGGGTTAACGCAATACCACGCTTAATGATGTCATTATTCTGATTAAAGGCATGGATGCTCTGTTTGCGTTTCGCGTAATCACTACTTTGCAATAGTTCGGCTACTAATTTTGGCGCAACATTATCACGAACTTCTGCCCCATAGTGCATACGGTCACGTCCAGCGCCGGGCTGCTCGGCAAAGAAATTGCGCTGACGAATTTCAACTGGATCACAACCTAAATAACGCGCAATGTCATCAATAATATTTTCAATGACAAACATGCCTTGCGGTCCACCAAAACCACGATATGCGGTATTGGAAACAGTATTGGTTTTACAACGCAAGTTACGTAGCTCAACTGCATTTAAATAATAAGCGTTGCCAATATGGCAAATCGCCCGTTCATTCACTGGCCCAGAAAGATCAGCCGAAAAACCACAGTTTGAAGCCAGTTGCACCTTTAAGCCTTGCAAAATACCAGTGTCATCAAAAGCCACTGACCATTCATAAGCAAAACCGTGACGTTTGCCTGTAGCACTCATGTCATCATCACGATCTAAGCGTAATTTACACGGACGGCCTGTTTTTTGCGCTGCCAAAGATGCAATACACGCCCACTGCGCCGACTGCGATTCTTTACCACCAAAACCACCACCCATACGACGGCTTTCCACACTCACCTGATGCATATTCATGCCTAGTGCATGACAAATTAGTAACTGCATTTCGGTTGGATGCTGTGTCGAGCAATAGACTTTTAAGCTCTGATTTTCTTGTGGAATCACATAGGAAATTTGCCCTTCTAGATAAAAATGCTCTTGTCCACCAACCTGAATATTCCCTGAAAGATGATGTGTTGCATTTTCAAAAGCCTGTTCAACGTCACCGTGGCTAAATTCAACAGGCGGTAGCACCCACGATTCTTTTTTAATCGCATCTTGAATCGTTAAAATCGGAGTTTCAGGCACATACTCAATTTTTGCTAAGCGAACTGCCTGATGGGCTTGCTGATAAGTGTCAGCAACAACCACAAACAAGGCTTGTCCATAAAACTCAACCTGCTCCTCTGCAAAAATTGGGTCATCTTTAACAATGGGTCCCCAATTATTTTCAACCTCAATATCCTTTGCCGAAAAAACTGCATGGACACCATCGGCCTGATGTACTGCCTCTAAATCAAACTTACTGATTTTGCCTTTGGCACAATTCGAAAATCCGACTGCCAAATGCAACGTATTTTCAAACTCGGGTAAATCATCAATATAAGTTGCCTGCCCCGTCACATGTAAATGCGCGCTCTCGTGTGGAATCGAATCACCTGCTTTAGCGGATTTTTTAGAAACCCTTAAGTCAATATTTTGATTCATGTCAGATCTCCACCATAGCAATCAAGTCATTTACTCGAGTGATTGTCCGAGACAGGACTTTTTCTACATAAAAACGCTGTAAACAGTTTTTCGCGACGTGTAAACGATATGCAGAACTAGCACGTCCATCATCTAAAGGCTGATAGTCTTGCGACAATGCTTCTTGTGCCTGAACGATCAATTCTGTTGTAAGTTGTTGGCCTTCCAATATGGCTTCTGTATATTTTGCACGTTTGGGAATAGCAGCCATGCCACCAAAAGCAATTTTCACATTGTGAGCGACACCATCATTATCTAGCTCACATGAAATAGCAGCGCATACTGCAGAAATATCTTGCTCAAATCGTTTGGCAATTTTATAGCTGGCAAATTTAAAACGCGTCTGTCCGTCACGAAGTGGAATAACAATCGACTCTATAAACTCACCAAGCTGTAATGCTGTTTTTTGATAATCTAAATAAAAGTCTTCCAAGGCAATTTCACGAGTCTGCTCACCAACGCGCAAAATCAATCGCGTACCTAAGGTAATTAATGCTGGCATTGAATCGCCAATCGGCGAACCATTGGCAATATTTCCTCCTAACGTTCCTGCATTTTTAATAGGCATGGAAGCAAAACGACGCTGCAATTCTTGAAAGTCGGGATAAAACTCTGAAATTTTAATGAGTGCATCACTCAAACTTACATTTGCCCCAATTGTTAAAGCATGGTCTGTGACTACAATTTTTTTGAGCTCTTTAACTTGACCGATATAAAGCATATCGCCCAAATCACGGCCCTGCTTTGTTACCCACAAACCGACATCGGTACTCCCTGCAACAATTCGTGCTTGCGGTAGCTGTAAACGTAAAGCAGCAAAATCTTGCAAAGTCTTGGGTGCAAAAAATTGCTGCTTTTGATCATTCAAATGCAGTGCGGGTAAAGCTTTGATCTCTATTAATACATCAATTACTTTTTGACGCTTTAATGCCACACGTGGATAGTCATAAGCTTTTTGTGCTGCATCTAAAATAGGGCGATAACCCGTACAGCGACATAAGTTTCCAGAAAGATAATCACTGATTTTATCTTTACTTGGGGGCTGTTGTTCATTTTCGTACATTGACCATAACGACATGATAAAACCGGGTGTACAAAAACCGCATTGTGAACCATGCATATCGACCATCGCCTGTTGTACCGGATGAAGCGTGCCATCTTGTACAGGCAATAAGCTATGAAGGTCTTCTACTGTAAATAGCGCTTTACCATCTAAAGTCGGTAAAAACTGAATACACGCATTCACACTTCGTAATTGCAGGTTGTCATTGACCAACTCACCAATCACTACTGTGCATGCACCACAATCGCCCTCAGCACAGCCCTCTTTTGTACCAGTCTGTCTGGTTTTACCAGTTTGGGTATATTCTCGTAGAAACTGTAAAACCGTCATTGTGGGTAGAATATTTTCTACTTGCTGCTGACCGCCACGAAAAAAGAAGGTGATTGGACGTTCTGACATGTTTTATCCTTATGTTTTATAATAATGCTTTTGTGCAAATATGATGCCATGAAGCGATCATTTAGAACTTACCTATATTAAACGCACATTTCATATCCAACCACTTGACTATTAACGATAAAAAACATGAAATTTATTCATCTTTTACTAAGCGTGCGCAAAACCAAAATAAATATAGTGTGAGGATTTATGAACATCAGGGCATGTTTCTGATACAATGCCGAGCTTGTCTAATAGAGTAAATTTATACGTCTTATGTCAATGCAGCAATCGTACGCAAATATTCTGACTGCCGTCGGTGAAGATCTTAATCGTCCCGGCCTTAAAGATACGCCTGTGCGTGCGGCTAAAGCTTTTTCATATTTAACTTCTGGCTATAGTAAAACTTTAGAAGAAGTCACCAATAATGCTGTTTTCCCATCAGATAACCATGAAATGGTATTGGTGAAGAATATTGAATTTTATTCGCTCTGCGAACACCATCTCCTTCCATTCTATGGCCGTGTTCATGTTGCCTATTTACCAGAAGGCAAAGTGCTTGGCTTGTCTAAATTTGCACGTATTACTGAGATGTTTGCTCGTCGTTTGCAAATTCAGGAAAACTTAACTCAGCAAATCGCTGAAGCTGTTGCAGAAGTCACTGGCGCTCGTGGGGTTGCTGTAGTCATTGACTCTGCACATATGTGCATGATGATGCGTGGTGTAGGTAAACAAGAATCTACTACTCGTACAGTTTCATTTGTCGGAGATTTTAAAACCGATAAAGAAGCACGCCGTGAATTTTTAAGTGCTGTACCAGAAAGCTACTAATATAGTTTTACTGCAAAAAGCCCGACAATGTTGGGCTTTTTTTATAGCTGAACGCTATAAACCTTCAATCCAACTCTATAAAACATAACAATTAAATTAGATGATTTTTGTTATAAAAGTACGCATCTTTCTTTTTAAATGATTTATGAGCGAATCATGCGATTTAAAAAAATTTCTTACTTACTTTTACCTTCTCTTTTTATTTTTAATACCTCAATTTATGCGGGCAATAGTTCTAAAGACCAAGAAATTAAACAATTGGTAGATCAAAATTTTAAACCCTTATTAGAAAAATATAATGTGCCGGGCATGGCGGTAGGTGTTATTCAAAACAATAAAAAATATGAAACGTATTATGGTCTACAATCCGTTCAAGATAAAAAAGCTGTAAATAGCAATACCATTTTTGAGCTAGGTTCTGTCAGTAAATTATTTACTGCGACGGCAGGTGCTTATGCAAAAAATACAGGAAAAATTTCTTTTGATGATACGCCGGGCAAATACTGGAAAGAGTTAAAAAACACCCCAATTGATCAGGTCAATTTACTTCAACTTGCCACCTATACAAGTGGTAACCTCGCCTTGCAATTCCCAGATGAAGTACAAACAGATCAACAGGTTTTAACTTTTTTTAAAGATTGGAAACCTAAAAACCCAATCGGTGAATATAGACAATATTCAAACCCAAGTATCGGTCTATTTGGGGAAATAGTTGGTTTATCAATGAAGCAGCCTTTTAGTCAGGTCTTGGAAAAAACGATTTTTCCGGACCTTGGCTTAAAACATAGCTATGTCAATGTGCCTAAAACTCAGATGCAAAACTATGCATTTGGTTATAACCAAGAAAATCAGCCAATTCGAGTTAACCCTGGCCCACTCGATGCCCCAGCATACGGCGTCAAATCGACCCTACCCGACATGCTGAGCTTTATTCATGCCAACCTGAATCCACAGAAATATCCGGCAAATATTCAATGTGCAATTAATGAGACACATCAAGGTCGCTATCAAGTAAATAGCATGTATCAGGCACTCGGTTGGGAAGAGTTTGCTTATCCGGCAACGTTACAAACTTTATTAGACAGTAATTCAGAACAGATTGTCATGAAACCTAATAAAGTGACTGCTATTTCAAAAGAACCTTCAGTTAAGATGTACCACAAAACTGGTTCAACAAATGGTTTCGGAACCTATGCCGTATTTATACCTAAAGAAAATATTGTTTTAGTCATGTTAACCAATAAACGCATTCCAAATGAAGAACGCATTAAAGCAGCTTATGCTGTGCTAAATGCAATAAAGAAATAATTTTTCCCTAAAACAAAAAGAGAGAAATAGTCTTCATCTATTTCTCTCTTTTTTATGAATATATGATTTAAAAGAACCAAACATATCCAAGACTTGATTTCATCCAGTCCAGATGATTCTGTTTTTCATAATCCCAATTAAGCCGAATAGCATTATTGCTATTAATGGCATATTGCCACTGTGTATTTAAACGTAAGTTCCATTGGTTTTTGTCTTCCCAATATGGCAACTCCACTTGCACCACTGAGTTAAACTTTTCAAACCATTGATTCATACACCCTAATGTCGGCCCTACTCCTACACGCCAACCTTTATCTAAATTTGAACCAGCTTGGACGTAAGTTTGTACCTGCCCATAGCAAATATGTTTGCGCTCATAATCTGCAAGACTGTAACCAACCTGAGCATTAAAACTCGCGACGCCATGCTGCTTTTCATCACTATAAACACCGTCATGAACCGCTTCCTGACGCCAACCTAAGTTAAATCCCCAAGTCAGCGGTGTTTTAAATGGTTGAATCGGGTTATAGGAGTTCACCTCTAACAGATCAAGATGCTCAAGTTTTAGATGATCGTTACGCCACTGCGCATTACCATTTAAAAATAATAATTGAGTACCGGCACGGTATCCGCCTTGAGGATCTATTAAGTCATGATAAGCCTGTCTATGACCTATCTCGATAAACTTGTCACCTTGCACTTCGCCCAGTTTTAGCGAAACATTACGTGCATTATGGCCTTGTGTTGGCTCGGTAGAAGGTCGTTTCGGTTCTTGGCGCTGTTTATCTAAATCAATCTGACTTCGTAGTGCTAAAAGCTGTCTAAGCTGTGGCTGGGCAAAGCTTTCTTCAACTTTGCGACCAATAAATTGTAGATATAAATCATCGTAAGCCATCTCAAGAATTTTGGCCTGATCTGATGGGCTAAATGATTTAAGTGTTTCTGTAGACTGTTGAATTGGCTTCATTGCTACTTGATGAGCAACTTTTGCTAAAGACGCACCATGTTGATGAGCTTGGGCCAATAATTGAGTTTCTAAAGCGGGTCGATACACAGGAGCTTTGGTGAGTCCTTGTTGTTGCATCGCTTTAATGGTTTCCATTGGAATGGAAGCATAATTAAACTTTTCTTGTAGATGAGACTCAGGTTTAACTAAATCGACTAAGCCCAGTAACCGATAGGCACAGTTGTCACTCACAAAGTAATAAGGAAAGCTCACATGTTGCATTTCCCAAATATGGCTCACCAAAAAACGTGTTTCTTCAGGAGATAGATTTAACTCATATTCCCATAAATCACGGCTTTCAAAATCACCATACTCTTTTACCTTACGATAATAAGGCATAAGTGAATATTCACCCGGATACTGCCCTGTTAAGCCTTTCCAAGCATATGACCAGTTGTCATTGCCTGCGACAGTGGCCGCATAATTTACAGCGTAAGAAACGAGGTTTAACTGCTTTTGATCTTTAGGGTCTAAACGCAATAAGGTATGTCCAAACATTGAGCTTGGATTGCCCATAAAGTCAGTCGCATAAATTAAAGTCGCTTTATAAGGCTTAATCTGGCCAATCCAGTTTTCAAACTCTGAACATTTTACTTGCGGCAATTCATTTTCCTGAATGCCTAATTGCTTTATAAGCCACTGACTACGTGCCGGAAATTTACAACGTATTGACTGGTTGTCTGGGGCTGGTGTAAATAATGCAGCGATATCAGCTTTCTGTTCTTCTTTTAAATTATTTTTCCCATTTGCAGCAATAAAATAACCTGAATAACTTACTTCACTCTTCTGGTTTTTATTGGCATACATGAGCCGTTGCCATGTAATGTCTTGATCTAATTTTTTTTGTTCTGCAATAGACCAATAGTTTTGAATAGATGGATTTATTTCTGCTGAATACGCAATATTAACTGCCAATGAGGCAAAAATTAAAGCAACCGATTTCATTAAGCTCATCAATTTTTATCATTAAATATAAGAAAAACCCTGCCAAATGGCAGGGTTTTCAATTTCAAACTTATACGTAAGCTTTTAAAACTTCGTCTTTAGCCATTACGTTTTGTAATGATGCTAATACTTGAAGTGTGTTTTGGTTGTTTGTTGAATAGATTTCACCGAAGTTTGCTTTTGAAACTTTGAAGAAACGGTCTTTGTCTTGTGGTTTAATTTGCATTAACTCAGCAAGTACGTTCAGGCTTTCACCTTGGCCTACAGCCATATCACGCGCTAAAGCTTCTGCATTTTCATTTGTGAAGGTAACAACTTGAGCTGTTACTGTTCCGCCTTGACGGCAACCTAAAGTACCGAAAGTAATACCTAATAATTGGTTAGTAAAAATACCGTTTGTTGTTGCAGCAAGAATTTTAGGCACCACTCCTTTTTGGCCAGCCCATACTTGCGTACCCACACCACAACCTACATCGTTATCAGCCATAGCAACACTTGAACCAGCTGCTAACAAAGCAGCTAAAGCTAATTTTTTTAACATAGATGTATATCTCCAAAATCATTATTGATTGTTTCTTATGTATTGTTATGTGTAACTATTGTTACACCCTTCAAAGATAGCGATATGCTTATCATTTAGCAATTAAAAATTAAATAATATGATAAAAAGTAAAAAGGAAATTTTTATTTTAAATTCCAATTACCTTGATTATCTCGATGACCTAATATTTTAAGAACTAATACTAAACTTAGTAGTAATAATAAATACCATGAACCAAGTTTACCCCATCCCACCATATGCCAAGCATTAATCTGACTTGGATAAACCCAAATTTTATAAAATGTACTAATATTTTCAGCAACCCAAATTATGAATGCGAGTGTCACCAACACAGGGAGCATTGGAGTTTTAAACTTACGTTCATTTATTTGAAAATAAAGTGTAGTTTTCCAGAAAATATAAACACTAAAAGCAAATAAAATATAGCGAATATCTGGTATAAAAAATTTACTCATAAAATTAATATATGAGAAAAATGCGAGAAAAAGCATACTTCCAAAACTTGGAAGTTTTTCAAAAGAAACTTGAAATAAACGGATTGAGCGAGCAAAAAAGCTACCTACAGCCGAGTACATAAAGCCTGCAAATAAAGGCACAGTAATAATTTTAAACACAGCAGGCTGCGGATATTGCCATGAAGCAATGCCAGGGTGTGTCAAAAAGATTTCCATGACCATTGCCATGATATGAAATAAAGCAATGACCTTGGCTTCTTGCCAAGACTCAAGCTTTAAATACAACAGACAAATCTGAATAATGAGCGCATAGATGAGTAAATAATCATAACGATAAAAACCCATATATTCATGGCTTCCCATCGGCGCGGTTAAAGCAAAAGCAATTAAAAGCAAAATACCAAACAAGGCTGCCGAAACAGCCTTGCCAATAAATTGAAAGGTTAAAGAGAGATATTGCACAAAAAACTATCCTAGATATTTAGCACTATACTCATGTACTGTATCTACAAAGATTTTTGGCTGGGCCGGATCTACCCACTGGGTAATGCCATGGCCTAAGTTTGCAACATAGCCTGTCTTCTCACCATTTGCATAAGCATCATCTAGCATGGCTTTCACTGCTTTTTCAATTGAAGCCGCTGAACCATATAAAACAGCCGGATCAAGGTTTCCTTGTAAAGCAACACGGCCTGCTACAGTTGTACGAGCTGTATTTAATGGTGTGGTCCAGTCTAAACCTAATGCATCTGCACCTGTTGTAATCATTGGCTCTAGCCACTGACCACCACCTTTAGTGAATACGATGACAGGAATACGGCGTCCATCTTTTTCACGTTGCAGACCTGCAATAATCTTTTTCATATAGTTCAGCGAGAACTCTACATATTCACGGTGTGCTAAAGCCCCGCCCCAACTATCAAAGATTTGAATTGCTTGAGCGCCTGCATCAATCTGAGCATTTAAGTAGTCAATGACTGAATCTGCTAAATGGTCAAGCAACGCATGCAAAACTTCCGGCTGGGCATACATCATTTGCTTGGTAAAACGGAACTCTTTGCTTGAACCACCTTCAACCATATAAGTCGCCAGTGTCCAAGGGCTACCCGAAAAACCAATGAGTGGAACTTGTCCACCTAAAGCAGAGCGAATTGTGCTTACTGCGTTCATGACATAATCAAGATCAGATTTAGCATTTAACTTAGGTAAGTTTGCTACATCTTGTTCAGTACGTACCGTTTTATGAAACTTAGGGCCTTCGCCTGTTTCAAAATAAAGGCCTAGTCCTAACGCATCTGGAATCGTTAAAATATCTGAAAATAAAATTGCTGCGTCTAAATCGTAGCGACGCAAAGGTTGTAAAGTTACTTCACAAGCAAACTCTGTATTTTTGCATAAAGATAGAAAGTCACCAGCTTTTGAGCGTGTTTCCCGATATTCAGGCAAATAACGTCCTGCTTGGCGCATCATCCATATTGGAGTGGTATCTACAGGCTCACGTAATAAAGCACGTAAGAAACGATCATTTTTAAGTGTCGTCATTGCCGATCTCTATCTTTTTCATGTGGCAGCATCATATCAAAAAGGTGAATGTTTTTATAATTTCAATTTCATACAAAAAACTTGTCAATCTACTAAAAAATGCATATTTACACAAAAGTCTACTGCAAGAAGCTCGGTTTTCTGCAATACTTGCAACATGTTACATCGGGTTTATTGATCTTCCTTTAATGATTAAATTCACCAATACTTAAATACGCATACATTGCGTTATTGGTGATTTTATAAACTTTAGGATCAGTCTCCTTACCCTATTGCTTATATGAAAATTCTTAAGGTTGAATTACATGTTTGTTCGCTCATTACTCGCTATGAGTTTAAGTTGTATTATTGCTAATGTTGCTTTGGCTGCGTCAACAACTGAGCAACCAGTCACTCCTAAAAAAGTATCTGCTCCTGTAGAAGATCCGATTGATCCGCTTGCTGTAGATGCTGCTTCAACTGTTAAAGCCCAAACTCAAGCTCAAGCCCAGACACAGATTACAGCTCAAGAACAAAATGACTTAAATCGAGCGTCTACAACATTACAAAATTTACAAAAAGCTGAAGATCCAAATGCCGATTCAGGTATTGCGGCTTCAGAACCAACAGCGCCAGCTAAAACAACAACAGCATCTAAGACTGCTACTTCTGCTCCAGCCGTTTCATGGACATTAGATGGCTTAAACAATGCTGAGTGGTACGAAAATATTGGTAAAGGTCAATTACCAGTTTATGCACGTGCCCATGTCATGCTAAACAATGCGCATGCTTCACCGGGTGCAATTGATGGCATGAGCGGTAAAAACACGCTTAAAGCAATTGCATCTTTCCAGCAAATGAATGGTTTATCACCTACTGGTGAACTTACTAAAGAAACTTGGGATGCACTTGTTGCAAAACAGACAAAACCAGCATTTATTGAATACACCATTACTGATGCAGACCTCAAAGGTCCGTATGCTGAGTCAATTCCTTCTGACTATGCATTACAAGCCAAAATGAAAGGTTTGTATTACACTCGCGTGAGTGAAATGTTGGGCGAGAAGTTCCATATTGATGAAGGTTTCTTAAAGAAACTAAACCCAAAAGCAACCTTCAAAAAAGTTGGTGAGAAAATTATTGTTCCTAACGTACGCAATGACTTACCAGAAGACATTCATTTAATTATTGCGCATAAAGGTGCTAAACAGTTGTATCTGTTTAATAGCCGCAATCAAATGATTGCCTCATTTCCTGCAACAATTGGCAGTACTGATACGCCATCTCCGACCGGTACTTATAAGGTAGTTGGTGTTGCGCGTAACCCTTGGTATAGCTATTCACCTTCGAACTTCGTACAAGGTAAAAACTTAAAACCACTTTCTTTACCACCAGGTCCTAACGCTCCTGTAGGTAACATCTGGATTGGTTTAAGTAAAAAATCATTCGGTATTCACGGTACACCAAACCCGTCTTTAATTTCTAAAACTGCATCACACGGTTGTATCCGTTTAACAAACTGGGATGCTAACGATTTAGGTAATAAAGTACGTTCAGGTGTCACTGTTAAATTCTTAGAATAATCTTTTAAAAGAAAAAGCCTGCTTTATGCAGGCTTTTTTTATATCTAAAATTTAAAACGAAAATTTCTAGATGTCTTGATCATATTAAAAACGCAACAATATGTTGCATCTACTCTATTTTTAGCTTGTTTCTACAGGTTTAACATAGTCCTCAAGAGATCAATAATAATTTGAGGAGATCGAGTCATGAATGCTTATTTGCATCGTAGTGAAGATCGTGGTCATGTTAAAGCAGGTTGGTTAGAGTCTTACCATAGCTTTTCATTTGGTAACTGGTATAACCCTAAATATATGGGTGTAAGTGCATTACGCGTGATTAATGACGACCAAATTGATGCCCATAATGGTTTCGGCACTCACTCTCATGACAACATGGAAATTTTAACATGTATGCTCGATGGTGCAATTTCACACCGTGACACGATGGGAAATGAAGGCCAAATTAAGGCAGGTGAATGGCAACTTATGAGCGCTGGTACAGGCGTGGCTCATAGTGAAATTAATAACACTGATACACCCGTACATCTCTTACAAATATGGATTATTCCAGACGTAAAAGAAGCCGAGCCAAATTACCAACAAATTAGTTTGGACCCACGTAAAGATCCAAATAAATGGCATTTAATTGCAGGTCCCGATGCAAATGCCCCAATGCACATCCGCCAAAACGCAGAGGTCAAATCTGCTGTATTGGAAAAAGGAAATGAACTTCCTGTTGAAACATCAAAACGCGTAAATTACGTTCATGTCATTTCAGGTGTAATTCGTATTGGTGATCAAGAAGTTAAAGCGGGTGATGCTTTAGTGTTTGAAGATAACGCCGTGATTCATGCACTTGAAGACAGCCAATTCATTTGGTTTGATTTACCTTAAATAACTAAAAGCCCTTTTATATGAAAGGGCTTTTTTAATCGCTTCCTCCGCCCCCATCGCAACTCCCTGAGTCTGAAGAGGATGAACAATCATTTGAATAATTAGAGCTATGATGATGACTAGAACTATTATCGTGTAAATGATGTGTTGAAGATGAATAATCATGATCACTCGATGGTGAATAACTTTTTAAATTTCTGAGTAGCGCGATTAAACAGATCAGTCCAATACTCGAAAAAATGGCTATAAATATAATAAATAACTTCAAATAACGACCTCCTTGATTAGGCTATAGAGATACTTGTTGTGTCCCTATTCATTTATTTAAATGAGCTATGTTGAATAAACAAGTTGTTTTTTGATAGATAAGATAAATCTATTAAGTTTCTTTTACATACAAATAGGCACTCGCTCTTGATATACCTAAATGTTGTGCCACTGTCTCGACAGCCTTTTTAATATCTAACAAACCGTTATTTTTTAACTCATGTACTAATTGTTTACGCTCATTGAGTTTTAACATACGCGGTGTCGTAGCATGCTTTGAGGCAAATTGGTCAATATATCTTCGAATTGCCTCTGTACCATTCGGTTCTAAATTTTCAATAATGTTGTCAGTTTCAATTTTAGTAAACTGCTCTAAAGCGCTTTGCATCCCCCTAAATAGGGTTAAATCAATATTCATACATAAAGCGGCTACATACTGGCCTTCTTCATCTTTAATTCCAATAGACGTACTTTTGGCGGGCCGACCATCAGCAAACTGGTTTGCATAGTTTGAAATGAGGTTTGGAAACTCTGGAGACATGATTCTAGCCAGCCCTAACTCGGTTGCCGGATCTCCAATTTTTCGACCAGATAAATTGTTATGTATAGAGAGTATGGCATGCTCAGGATTTGTTAAGTCATGGACAACGACCTCACAAAAAGGAAATAGCGTTTCACTTAACCCCTTCGCGATGGTATCTAGTTGAGTGAGCAAATGTTTATCACGATTTCCCAAGGTATTTCCTCCAAATGACTTACTTACTATTTCAAACTTTAGAATGAAGCATGTAATAGTAATTTAGACTTTTTATCTAATTTTAAACTTAATGTAAATCAAAATCTTATATCTCATTGTTATCACATTAGAAAATAAAATTAGACATTTTATCTAAACATATATATTTTATCTAAACAAGGCTACTATCTTGTGTATACCTTGAGCAATACCAAATCTTGCATCCGAAAACATGAATAGAATTAGGTTTAATTATGAAAAATTTAACCCTTCCCACTTATGAAGATGTCGCAGCCGCTGCTGAACGTATAAAAGGTTTTGCAAATAAGACTCCTGTTTTAACTTCACGTACTGTTAATAATGAATTTAAAGCAGAAGTATTCTTTAAATGTGAGAATTTTCAGCGAGTTGGTGCTTTCAAATTTCGTGGTGCAATAAATGCGCTTTTACAATTCAATGAAGCTCAGAAAAAAGCTGGCGTGGTCGCTTTCTCTTCGGGAAATCATGCACAAGCGATTGCGCTCGCATCAAAAATTCTTGGTATTCCAGCAACAATCATCATGCCTAAAGATGCCCCTGCTGCAAAAATGGCAGCGACCCGAGAGTACGGCGGCAATATTGTTGAATTTGACCGTTATACCGAAGATCGGGAAAAAATTGGTAAAGAGATTGCCGAAAAAAATGGCCTGACACTCATTCCATCTTATGACCATCCGCATGTAATTGCTGGGCAAGGAACGGCTGCAAAAGAGTTATTTGAAGAAGTCGGCGAATTAGATTACCTGTTTGTATGTTTAGGTGGTGGCGGTTTATTGGCTGGTTCTGCCCTGTCTGCTCGCCAGCTTTCTCCGAACTGTAAAATATATGGCGTTGAGCCTGCTCTAGGAAATGATGGGCAAATGTCTTTTAGAAAAGGAGAAATTGTTCATATTGATACGCCGCAAACCATTGCCGATGGTGCTCAAACGCAATATTTAGGCAAATTAACATTCCCTATTATTCAACAAAAAGTTGATGATATTTTGACAGTCACAGATGAAGACCTCATTAGCTGTATGAAGTTTTTTGCTGAAAGAATGAAAATGGTCGTTGAACCGACAGGATGCCTCGGATTTGCTGCTGCGCGTAATTTAAAGCATGAGTTAAAAGGCAAACGTATAGGCATCATTATTAGTGGTGGCAACGTTGATATTTCTAAATATGTAGAGTTTTTATCTGCTTAATAAAAGTCGATGTCTATCTATGATGTTAGGTAAAGCTTCATAGATAGACTTCCAATCTGTATCAACTTTTCGATTTATTTCGTCTTAATTTAAATAAAATTTAGTGTTAAATCAGTCCTCGCAGAAAATATTCCAGCATCTTCTCTTTTTGAGTTGTCTTATCTGAACTTAAAAGCTGAATAATGGCGCCCTCAATCATATATAAAAAGAGTTTGGCATCGGTAAAAGAAGCATCGGTTTTAAGTAATCTAAGCTGACTATAAATTTCATTGGTCAGCCATGTTCTGTATCTCACCGCGGTTTTATAAGCTTTTGGATAACTATTTTTAGTTTCAAAAATAGCCTTAAATAATAAGTAGTACGGGCCTTCTAAGTCGGTATGTAGAACATACAACTTCTTGAGTTTATCGATTGTGCTTGTGTCATGGTCATACTCGATCAGTGCAACCACTTGGTCTTGGAGGCGTTCTTTTTGTACGATTAAACAGATTTCGATGAAGCGTTCTTTAGAGTGAAAATAGTTATAAAACGTCATTTTATTCACTTCGGTTTCTTTCACAATTTTGTCGACACCGACCATGTGAAACCCACCGTGATGGAACAGATTTATTCCTTTTTTTACAACTTCTAAAGCACGTGTTGGGAGAATAAAATTTGGCATAGTTTTACCGTTATAAAAATAAATTTTTGTTGTATATAAATGAGATAAAAAAAGCCTGTGCCCTTTCTAGGAGAAAAAAAGGCACAGCAAAGCCTATAAAGACTGTGCTTGGCACATCTCAAGTTTTATTGTTGATACAAGTTTTTGAGCCGTAATGACTGAAAGCCTGAAAACCCTAAAGGTCATCAAGCTGCTTTAAATTTTTAAGTGGTGTCGTTATAGCTTTTGGCAACGGCTGCCAAGAAATAATGGATGTGCAAAGCCAACTCCTTTTTATTGGGAGTTCTGCCAGACATTTATAGAATTATGGTGGCAGAACGGAAGAAGGTTGACAGACTAGTATTATCTCAAACTAGCACACCCGTAGGTGTCCCTCTCCCGTCCTACCGCTACGGGAAAGAGACGAGTGGCACACCACACAAGACTATTCCTCAGAAGGAAAACTCTGATGCGGGAGATAATATTCAGCCTGTCAAAGCCGGCTGGCAATGTGGCCAGCAGGCAAAGAATAGTGCCCAACCCTTTTGCAGTCAAGCACACAAAATGACATTTGCTTTAATTTAGATCATTAAAAAGTAAGAATAAATGATGGATAAGTGATTGTTAAATTAGGGTTTATAAAGGTGAGAAATTTTAGGTTTTTTCCTAGAAAATAGACAGATCTGTATATTTTTCTTTGTTATTATTCGCCCAATTCATGAGAATAACAAGGAATAATAATTTGGCGACACCCTATATCACCATAGGTTGCCCAACTACGGGCGGCGGCAAAGTAATTAGTGGAAATTCATTATTTCTCATTGATGGGAAAGCTGTAGCTTGCACAGGCGATAAAGCTACCTGCCCTACGCATAAATTAGTAGCCACTATTGTATCGGGTGATCCGTACATGAATATTTTTGGCAAACTGGCGGCACGTGTTGGTGACTCTCTGTCTTGTGGTTGTAAGCTACTTCCGCAACAGAATTTAGTTGTTCAGGATAATGGGGGTAATAATTCAACCTCCTCAAAAAGTAATACTGAGAGCTTATTACCTATTGAGAATTTTGGGCATAGATTTTTATTAAAAGATCAACTAACAGATGTACCACTGGCAGGTGTTTGCTATGAAATAATAAAAAATGGTGAAACGATACATGGCAAAACTGATAAACAAGGCTTCACTGAATTAATCACAAATACTAATAGTGAAGAAATAACAATTAATATTATTTATGAGGAACATACACATGGATAAAAATCCAGTGAAGCAATCGGCTAAAATCATTGTAGCAAATGCGAAAGCAAAACTTACTAAATTGAAAAATAACCAGCCTCACCCAACGACTGAAATAAAAATTGAAACTAAAAGAAAATTAACTTCTGGCGAAATTAAAATGTGCCAATTAGTTTTTAAGGATGCTATTGATTACTCAAAAGTATGGATTCATATCGGAGGATATATTCACAATGCGACAGGTAATGCGATGACACCTGCCGGTGAAATCATGCTTCCTAGATCAGAATATATGGCAACATCAGATTTTAGTAAGGCTTCTGGGGACAATCGTCATTGGTTTATTCATGAAATGGTTCATGTTTGGCAATATCAAATGGGGACACCAAATGGATGGTTAGGTTTGAAGCAGCTTTGTAAAGGCGGTTACACCTCAATGGTTACCTCCGTAGATTCTGGTGGTGAACTAAAAGCTTACGATACGGATATTTTGGGACGGGACTTTGGAAAGAAATTTAATGAATTCAACTTTGAACAACAAGGCCGTTTAATTGAATTTTGGTTTGATGCATGCTATTTACAAAATGTTGACCCTGAAAGAGTACATCATAGACAGAGTCTAAAACTTTTAGGATATGTAGAAAGAATTTTAAGGGATTTTATTCTCAACCCACATGACAAGACGTTATTACCAAGGTCTTAAAAATGATAAAGCAAAACTTAACTTTAATCTTTATTATCATAATAAGTATTACGATCAGTGCTTGTAGCCAAGGGCCACGTCCATTGGAAGCAGTTATCAAAAAAAATAACTTATGTGTATTTACGAACAATCCTAAAACTTATGCCAGTTTTGACAACTCTGTTCTAGTTTATTTGGGTAAGATTGACTATACAAAAGAGTTTAAAAGTACTTATAAAAAGTTGTATACAAAAGCTCCACTCCCAATAGAAGAAACTAATTGTGTGGCAATACCATTAGAAGTAATTGATAAGAATGTTCCTTATGAAATAGTTTTAGAAACTAATAAGAGTTTTCATGCCAGAATTTGTGTAATAGATAAAGGAAATCGCTTGGAAGTCAAACATATTGAAGCAGGTAAATCTGCATGTAATTAAATTTAAAAATGAAATAAAGCCCTAATTATTTAGGGCTTTTTTCTATATCTGCTATATCTATAAAAATACTTATTTAGATGGTAAATATATGCTTTGTATATACTGAAAATTGATTGCTCATAAAGAAAACAAATCTTTCAAATTAATCCAAAACAACCTATGTATAAGTAAAGCTTGAATGCTATATTCGGCCCATGACTTAGATCTATTTGCTTAAATGCTTAGGTGGGCTAACTTGCCAAAGCCATTTTATGAATAGCTTAATGACCTGCTTCTTGTCGTGATCATTTTTACAACTTAATCTCAATGGGGGCAGGTCGCCATCTCACCCACTATCCCGCTTCAATCTTCGCTTTTAATTTTAATCGGTTTAATTCCAAAAACAGGCATAAAAAAAGGGCTTACATGTTATTAAAACGATGTAAACCCTTTATAAATCTTGGTAGGTATATCCAGACTCGAACTGGAGACCTCTACGATGTCAACGTAGCGCTCTAACCAACTGAGCTATACACCTAGAATGGAAAGCATCATATTCATTTTTCAAAAGCAAAACAAGAGATTTGCCATTGAAAAAAATACAAATGAGCAGACTTTGAGCAAACTTTTTTCATTTCCCAAAAAGTAAAACGGTACATGGTTCAACCACATACCGT
Organism: Acinetobacter sp. RUH 2624; assembly: GCF_000162375.2. NCBI lineage: Bacteria > Pseudomonadati > Pseudomonadota > Gammaproteobacteria > Moraxellales > Moraxellaceae > Acinetobacter > Acinetobacter sp. RUH 2624. The sequence continues at coordinate 1,940,570 of NZ_KI391939.1, forward strand.
CTTTAGTTAACCAAATATCAAGCTCAACTTAACATGGGCATTTCTTCAAAGTACCACCTGCCGATGGATAACGCACATCAACACAATGTCGATAGAAAGTCTTTGCATCCATAGGTGTTAAATCTGGATGATGGGCTTTCATATGCTCCAAATATGTTTGATAGTCCGGCACACCAACCATCAGTCGGAAGCTTTGCTGTAAACGTTGCCACAAGGTTGCTATACGCGACCAGTTCTTTGGAGAAAGTAATAGCTCTTTTTGCGAGAGCACTGTCATTTTGATGATTTTCGCAATAATGACAGTTCCATTTTTTGCAAATTTAAAATTCATCTTTATTCTCCTCGAGTGGTAACCACTTCAGGATCGGCATATACCGCAGGCGCTTCATTTACAGTCGGTTTTGGACTCGCTAAAGCACGGCGAACAATACCAATTGAGGCAATAATCATGACAATCGAAACAATCATAAAGAAGCCACAAAGCGCAGCATTAATCTGATTCGACATCACAATGTTTTGCATCTCAGCAATAGTTTTGGCTGGTTTAATAATTTCACCATGAGCAATCGCGTCAGAGAACTTATGCGCTTGCGCCAAGAAACCAATTTTTGGGTTTTCGTGGAAAATCTTTTGCCAACCCGCAGTCATACAGGTCACGAACAAGAAAATAGTCGGAATAATCGTTACCCATACATATTTTTCTTTTTTCATTTTAAACAGAATGACTGTACCTAAAATGAGTGCCATAGAAGCCAGCATTTGGTTACCAACACCAAACAGAGGCCATAATGAGTTAACACCACCAAGTGGGTCAATTACACCTTGATAGACGAAGAAGCCCCATCCACCAACTGCAACCGCTGTACCAACCAAATTACCAAAGAATGAACCTGATGCTTTAACCGCAGGAATAACAATACCTACCGTGTCTTGCACCATGAAACGACAAGCGCGAGTACCGGCATCGACAGCAGTTAAAATAAACAATGCTTCAAACAAAATGGCAAAGTGATACCAAAATGCCATCATTTGGCGGCTATTAAAAATTTCAGAAATGATATGAGCCATACCAATAGCGAAGGTAGGTGCACCACCTGTACGTGAAAGAATCGAGCTTTCACCTACTTCTTGAGCCAACACGGTCAGCATTTCTGGGGTAACAACAAAACCTAAGTTACGTACAGCTTCTGCCGCAGTTTCTACAGTTGTACCGAGTACTGCCGCTGGCGCATTAATCGCAAAGTACACACCTGGGTCTAACACTGTCGCACAGATCATTGCCATGATCCCGACAAAAGACTCCATAAGCATACCGCCATAGCCAATCATGCGCATGTCAGCTTCGTTATCGACGAGTTTTGGTGTTGTACCACTAGAAACAAGCGCATGAAAACCAGAGATGGCACCACAAGCAATAGTAATAAATAGGAATGGGAATAAGCTACCTGAGAAAACTGGACCTGTACCATCAATGAAGTGGGTTACAGCCGGCATTTTCAATTCAGGTAATGCAATGATAATACCCACCGCCAAACCAAGAATCACCCCGATTTTGAGGAAGGTAGATAAATAATCACGCGGTGCTAATAACAACCAAACTGGCAATACCGATGCGATAAAACCATAAATGATGAGACACCAAGTGAGCTGTGTACCTGTTAAAGTGAAGAACTCACCCCAGTATGGGTCTGCTGCAACATGTCCACCATAGACAATTGCCAGCATCATTAAAACAAAGCCAATAATTGAAACTTCTGCAATACGTCCCGGACGGATAAAGCGCATATAAACGCCCATGAACAATGCAATTGGAATGGTTGCTGCAATACTAAAGACACCCCATGGACTATGTGCAAGTGCTTTCACAACAACTAAAGCCAAGACCGCAAGGATAATAATCATTACCCCGAGTGCACCGAGCATCACCACAACACCAGCAAAAGAACCAAGCTCCTGCTTTGCCATTTCACCAAGTGATCGGCCATCACGACGTGTTGAGATAAATAAAACTAAAAAGTCTTGTACTGCACCCGCCAACACAACACCGACCAATAACCAGATCGTTCCTGGTAAAAAGCCCATTTGTGCAGCCAGAATTGGTCCAACTAACGGTCCTGCCCCTGCAATTGCAGCAAAGTGGTGACCGAAAAGCACATATTTATTGGTGGGTACATAATCCAGACCATCGGCTAAACGATGAGCTGGGGTTAAACGTCTTGGGTTTAATTCAAATACTTTAGTTGCAATAAATAGACTATAAAATCGATATGCGATGCTATATACACATGCTGCAGCCAGTACAAGCCAAACCGCGTTAACATGTTCACCACGACTGAGTGCCAGCATCCCAAAAGAAATTGCACCTATAATTGCCACTAGGCTCCAGACCAGCTTGGAGGGAAGCGTAGATTTCGCTTGCATTGTGTCCATTCTTAACCTCTCAATAAATAACTACAGCATTTTTATATTGTTATGTACTGTTTCTCTTAATCCCTGTGACTCTACTCCTCCTTTTTCTTTTTTCCTCTTATACTTTCGCATAAAAAAAGGGATGATTTACATCATCCCTTCGATAATAGTTTATTTTTTAACTATTATGCACGCTCTAAATACTCACCAGTACGAGTATCTACACGAACGCTTTCTTCTTGCTGAACAAATAACGGAACACGAACAACCGCACCTGTTTCAAGCTTAGCTGGTTTACCGCCACCGCCAGATGTATCACCACGTACGCCCGGATCAGTTTCAACGATTTTTAATACAACGAAGTTCGGTGGGTTTACAGTTAAAGGTACGCCGTTGAACAACATAATTGTACATTTTTCATTTGAATCGTCTTTTAACCATTTAGCAGCATCGCCCATTGCAGTTTTGTCTGCAGCGATTTGCTCAAAAGTTACAGGATCCATGAAGTTCCACATTTCACCATCGTTATATAAGTAATCCATTTCAACTTCAACGATGTCAGCCGCTTCTAAAGAGTCACCTGATTTGAAAGTTTTTTCTAATACTTTGCCAGTTTTAAGGTTACGTAATTTTACACGGTTGAACGCTTGACCTTTACCTGGTTTTACATATTCGTTTTCCATGATAGAACATGGGTTACCATCAAGCATAACCTTAAGGCCAGCTTTGAAATCATTTGTAGAATAATAGGCCATGAAAGGCACACTCCAAACTTAACAAGTCAACTATGCGATATAATGCGTTGTTGCATTATCTTAATCGTGTCAAATGATAAACTATTTATACCAAGAGCAAAACTGGCAATCACAACTCAGTGACCTTATTACTGATCCTTCTGAACTGCTAAGCCTACTCGAGTTATCCTCAGATCAGCTATTATCAGGTGCGATTCTGGCTTCTGAAAAGTTTAAATTGCGTGTTCCTCGTGCGTTCGTCGGAAAAATGAACGCTAAAAACCCGCTTGACCCGCTTTTACTACAAGTATTACCTCATCATTTAGAGCTTGAAGAGCATCCTGAGTTTGTAACCGACCCTTTAGGTGAAGAAGCAGCCAATCAGTTACCGGGTGTTTTACATAAATATAAATCTCGTTTTTTACTGACCTTAACAGGCGCATGTGCTGTGCATTGTCGTTACTGTTTCCGCCGTCACTTTCCCTATCAGGAAAATCTGCCAAAAAATGATGATTGGCTCAATATTAAAAATTATATCGAAGCTAATCCCGATATTAATGAAGTGATTTTAAGTGGAGGCGACCCTCTTACACTTTCTAATCGTAAGCTTGCACTTTGGCTAGAACGCTTATCATCTCTCAAACAAGTTAAGATTTTGCGAATTCATTCACGAGTTCCAATTGTCATTCCAAATCGAATCGACGAAGAGCTTATTTCTTTATTAAAAAACAGTAGGCTGCGTATTATTCTGGTGGTACACTCAAACCATGCTTCTGAACTCGATGACTTTACTTGTTCAAAGTTGATGGAGTTATCTTCGCACCACATTACTGTACTAAATCAGGCTGTATTGCTAAAAGGTGTCAATGATTCTGCTCAAACTTTAACTGATTTAAGTTATCGTCTATTTGAAGCTCGCGTTATGCCATATTACTTACACGTATTAGATAAAGTAAAAGGCGCACAACATTTTGATTTAATGCCATCTGAAATAGATGCGATATATCAAGACGTGTTAGCGAGCCTACCTGGATATCTGGTTCCTAAACTCGTCAGGGAAATTGCGGGCGAAAAGAATAAAACACCGCTTTTTGGGGCTACAACTTTTTGAGTTATATAATAAGTGATGATGAATAATGCACTTTCGGACATTTTTCACAATCAAACCTCACGTACCCGTGAACGGTTAAGCTTTTGTGAAGCCAACATTAAAGATCTTAATGAATGGGTCACTACCCTTTCTATTATGCAATTGGGTGATACTTCAAAAGCGCTATTTACCGCAATTTTGGAGTTAAATGAATTAAATTGCAGTGAAACGCTCCGCTTTGACTTAATTCAAACGCTTCACCCAACCATTAATAATGTTTTGGCAAGCTTAGAAAAGAACTTCTTTAACCAAGGGGTGATTAGTACCGACCGTAACGAGCATATTATTGAGCTGGCAATGCTGCTGCGTTGTTATTTTGCCAGCATTTATTTAAATATTGCACAGACCAGCCACGAGCAGCTACAAAGACAAAAGTTCTCTTTATTTTCTTTTAAACAAAAGAAAAACTTACAAACCGCGCGTATTTTGGCGACATTCCATGCATTGCAGCAACTCACCAACCTTTTATACCAACAGCATATGCTCTACAGCGAACCTGTAAAAGGCCAATGGTTAATTGCTCATCAACTTTATGAAACAGCCGTTCAGTATAAATATCATTTAACCAATATTAATCATATTCAAGGTGTACAGCACCCTTTAGCAAATATTACACAGGCATATGCTCAGCTGATTTTATTAGATATTTTTAATACCAATCAGATTCGTCAATCAGAAATTCAGGCTTTGTTTCAATGTAGTTTTGACTGGGCACGCATGATTCAAATCTTGCCTAAAGACTCTGCTTTAACTAAATATGTAGTCGATCCGACTAAAGACCATCCGCCTGTATATAACAAAAAGCAAAGCTCAAATTTCAACCCAAGCATTTTCATTAGTACACAAGCCTTGCTTGAGCATGTGACTGCCACCATGCATAAAAATGCTCAATACATGTCTAAAAATGAAAAGATTTATTTGAGTCCAGCACTAAAATTTCACGTTCAAACCATTTTGGGTACCACAGCACAGCGCCGTCATGAACGTTATGAATACAATGCTGCATTACAAATCTGTTTTGGCTTAAGTACTGCTCATTTTTATTTATCTAAAGCAAAAAACTTTGAAGAAACGCTACAGCTTAACAATAACTATAATCTACAAAGTGAATCGAAAGTTTTATCAAACTTAGAAAAAAAAGAGCAACAGACCAGCTCGTATCAGCGCTTGAGTCGTGAGAGCAAGACGATTTACCAAACTACAGTGCTTGATATTAGTGTTAATGGCTACCGTATTAAATGGTCTGGTGAAGCCCCTAAAAACTTAAGAACTGGCGAATATATTTTAGTCAAAGAAACGCTGCATGGTCAGTGGCGTGGCGGTGTGATCCGTTGGATTAAACAATCGACTGAAAAAAGTCTGGAGCTGGGTTTAGAAATTCTTTCGCAAGCCATGTTCCCTTGTGCCGTACATATTCAGGCAGAGCGCCATACTCGTAATTACCACCCTGCACTATTACTACAAACTCAAAACCTAGAAGAAATACAAAACACGCTTATTTTACCGGGGTCTCAAATTTTTAGAGAGCAACAAACAATTTATTTACGATTGGGGACAGAAGAAATCAAAGTGTATCTACTCAAAGCACAACTCATTACTCAAAGTTTTATTCAATTTCAATTTGAACTTTTGAATGAGCAGCAACAACACCTGCTTGATCAGTTCATGCTGAAAAAGAATAGTAACGCGAATAACCAAGATTTATGGGAAGCATTAAAGTGAGAAACTCTTTACTATCTAAAAAGTTAAAACGTACTGAAATACGTTTACTCATTATTGATGATAACCAGTTACGTTATAACCAAATTTTAACTTTATTATCGGGGAATGATTATCAAGTTAATGCCTTATTACTTGATGATTTAAAAAGTTTTGAAAAGCAGTTAAATACATCGTGGGATGTCATTATTTTTGGCCGTGCGTATGATTTGAAAATTGAACAAACTCTCTCCCTTGTTCAAGCCTCAGAACAGCCGCAGCTTCCAATTTTACTTTTACAACCAGATGACTACCAATCATCGCAATATCAAAACTATATTCAAAAAGGTATTTATGATGTAGTTCCATTAGAACCTTTGGACTATTTCTATATTACGCTTGTTCGAGCGCTGTCATATAGCCGCCTTTTACAGAAAGAACAGCGCCTTTTGGCTGAGCTTGATACCATTCATACACATACGCAAACACTGGTCGATAGCAGCCATAAAGCGGTCGCTATTTTTCAAGAAGGTATACATATTAAGGCAAATACCGAATATTTGAATCTTTTTGGTTTCCAGCAAGAAGAAGATATTATTGGTTTGCCGATTTTAGATGTCTTACAACCTAACGATTTAAATATTTTTAAACAACGTTTTAAGAAAATTTCTTTAGGCCAGTTTGATCAAGCACGTTTCGAAATTCAAAGTCAGCATCAAGCTATTTCTGGTAATAATGCTTTAAAACTGGAATTTATTCCGAGCCAAGAAGAAGATGCTGTACAACTGACCATCGACTATCAAGTTGATTTAAAAACACCAGCAAATACAGCACTAACCGAGAAAACGACTGGATTAAGTGCAGCTTGGCCACAGATTAATCGTCATTTATCGACCCACCCTGCCCAAGCAAATGCTCTGGTTCTATTTAGACTTGCACAGTGTCCAGAACGACTTTTTCAACAAGGTTGGCAAACTTTAGGACTTTATTTCAATCAGCTACATGGTTTTTTAAAAGACCATGCTCAGATGCCGATTTTCCAAGTCGACTTGGGCAGTTATGTCGGGATTTTACAAGCTGAAAATAGTACGGTTTTAAATTCTCAGTTGACGAGTTTACAAACTTTGCAAAAAGAACACTTGTTAAAAGTGAATGAGCAAAACTTTTCGGTACAGTTAAAACTTGGCTATGCTCCGCTTAACCAACCATTAACTGAAACTACATTTAGCTCATTACTTAATGAAGCTGAAAAGCAGAACCTACCTCAAGTTACTCCTCAGCTTGAAATAACGCCTATTGTAGAAAAACCAGTTTCGCCGAGCATTGAAGCTGTTCCTCTTGATTTAACGATTGAGCACTTTGAGGTGACTTCGCAGTCTTCTTTGCTACAGCAATTAAGACAAAAATTAGCTAAAGGTGAGATACATCTTAAGTATCAGCAAATTTACGATAAACATGATGAAGAAACTCATAACTATGAAGTGACGAGTGGCTTTATTGCAGATGAACAATGGCATGATTTAAATGACTTAGCTGAATTAAAAGAAGATGCTGAACTATCAATTCAACTAGATCGCTGGATATTAGTAGAAGCCTGTAAACAGCTTCATAATTTCATTGCTCAGTATCCTAAAGCAAGGCTCATTATTAACCTTAATATTGATATTTTGCTGAAAGATAAAACCTTCCCTGAGCTGATTTCCAAACTGCTTACTATCATTGGTAGTAAACTTGAATGCCCTTTGATTTTGCAATTTTCGGAACAAGCTCTTCAGCACTACCTTCCAACAGTTCAACCGCTGATTGGTCGTTTACGTCAACATGGTGCAGAAGTTTCAATCCGAGACTTTGCTTCTTCTATATATAGCGATTCAATTTTACAGCAGCTTGATATCCAGCTTGTAAAACTGCAGTCTAGCAAAACTGATCTATTAAGCTCAGACCAAGGACTCAATAGCTTGCAAGAAAAAGTATTGAACTATTTGACTGTAAAACCAATTGGAATTTTATTAGCTAACTTAAATGATATGAATCTGTTTGCCAATGCATGGAATGTGGAAACACGTTTCTTACAAGGTGATTATTTTCAGAAGAAGCTTGATCGTTTAACAGATGTGCAAGACCAGTAATGGTCTTGGACGCTAAAAACAAAAAACGGGCATAAGCCCGTTTTTTGTTTCGTTTTGAAGTATTAACGCTTGATAGAGCGAGACATACCAGCAAAACGTTGTTTGAATTTGTCGATACGACCACCAGTGTCTACATTCTTTTGTTTACCAGTGTAGAAAGGGTGGCAAGCTGAACATACGTCAAGGTAAATAGTTTCTTTACCTAAAGCAGAACGAGTTTCGATTACGTTACCGCATGAGCAAGTTGCAACTAATTTTTCATATTTTGGGTGAATATCGGCGCGCATCGTCGATTACTCCTAATTGAAGAAAGGCTTAAGCTGTCATCGCAATTGATCACTCTCAATTAAATTGAGGAAAGCTTTTACAAGCAGATCAACACCACAACAGACCATTCTTTTGGCCCACCGAAACCTCTAGGGTTAGAGCTAAGCACAACAAGTGGACAGTATTATACGCCATATAATTTTTTTTTGCGAATTAATCTTGGGATTTAGCCCAGTAATTTGCGATTACTCCACACACCATTAACTGTATTTGGTGAAATATCATAATTGGCAATACAATCATTCCTAAAGGCTGACCAATAAATAAGATTTGTGCCATTGGTACACCACTTGCCAAGGTCTTTTTTGAGCCGCAAAAGAAAACAGTAATCTGATCGGCACGACTAAAACCAAAAGCACGCGGTAAATACAGGGCAAGCAACATAATAATAGTCAGTAATACAGAGCAAGCGAGCGCCAAAAGAAGTAAGGTTTTCCAGTTTACTTGATGCCAAAGTCCAGCAACCACCGCCCCACTAAATGCGCCATACACCACCATCAAAATTGAGCCTTGATCGAACGCTTTTACAATACTTGGTACTTTTGCCATATATGGAAAAACATAAGGACGAAGCAATTGCCCTAAAACAAATGGTACCAATAACAACAGCGTAATTTCTATAATAGATGATGTTGGATCAAAGCCATGCTGACTTTGTCCTAAAATAAAGAAACTCACTAAAACTGGTGTAATGAACATGCCAACCAAGTTTGAAAAAGATGCACTACATACCGCCCCTGCTACATTTCCTTTTGCCACTGAAGTAAATGCAATAGAGGACTGAACAGTAGAGGGCAAGAAGCACATAAACAAAAAGCCCCAATAGAGCTGCTGTCCTAATAAGGGCAAAAGAATAGGTTTAGCCAATAAACCAAGGGCAGGAAAAATAAAGAACGTAATTGCAAATACCAGCAAGTGCATTTTCCAATGCAAAATACCTTCAATGACTGCCTCACGAGATAACTTAGCACCGTGCAGGAAAAATAAAATTGCAATCGCGACTGTAGTTAGTGTATTGAAATACTGCGCAGCTTGACCACTGACTGGAAAAAATGTTGCTAGTAGCACCATACCAACTAACAAAATTGTAAATCGATCAAGTGCCAAGAACTTCAGCATGTTCACATCCTATGATTATTTTAGACAAATAAAAACCCAGTTGATAAATTGACCATTTGGTCAAGCCTTCATCATACTGGGCTATAAAAATAAAGCTAGGCTTTTAAGACCTAAATCTTAAAGCGCCTGAGTCAATTACTTAATTATTTCTAGCGTTTGCATCTTGCTGAATGAGTTCGATTTTGTAGCCATCTGGATCTTCAACAAACGCAATCACTGTTACACCGCCCTTCATTGGGCCTGCTTCACGCACAACTTTACCACCACGTGCTTTAATTTCTTCACATGCTTTGTAAGCGTCTTCGACACCAATTGCGATGTGACCATAGGCATTGCCTAAATCATAACTTGATGTATCCCAGTTATGCGTAAGTTCAAGCACGGTATTATTTTCTTCATCGCCATAACCAACAAATGCTAGTGTAAAACGACCTTCTTCATAATCACGCTTACGAAGTAACTTCATCCCTAATACTTCGGTATAGAACTTTAAAGATTGTTCTAAATTGCCTACTCGCAACATTGTATGAAGCATTCGCATGTTTATTCACCTGCCTTTTCTGTTTCATGTGTTTGATGATCTTTGAGTAGTTTTCCAACCCAAACCACTAAAATTAAGATTGGAATCCCGATCAATGTGGTCATCAAAAAGAAGTTTGGATACCCAATATTACTCACTATGGTACCTGAATATCCACCTAAAAGTTTTGGTGTAAGGGTCATGAGTGAACTAAAGATCGCATATTGAACAGCGGTAAATGACACACTGGTTAGACTCGAAAGGAATGCAATAAATGCTGCACCCGCGAGGCCCGAAGCCATATTATCCACAACAATTGCAAAGTAGAGCCACAGCGAACTATAAGGCTTAATGACTTTACCGCTAATCTCGACCTCTTTACCTGACTGAGTATCAATATATGGTAGAGGGTCAATATTTACATCTAATTCAGCTTTGGGTACAGAATTTGAAGCAACGTTATAATGATGGGAAACTGATAATACTTTTTGATTTCCTTCGACAACTGAAGCAGTAATTTGTTTGCTTGGTGATGACAGTAATTTTTGCATATCAATTGCAGCGTTAAATACACCTTTTTGATCTGTCATTTTTGCATCAAAATTCTGTCCATCAAGATTCAACACAATCTTTTGGTTAGGCGATAAAGCTTTACCAAAATACTGACCACGAACAACCACACTGCCTTCAGAAGATTTAGCAGTGATTTGGTCACTTCCCATTAAAGGTAAAATCTGTAGGGGTACATGTTCAGCATGCGTTGTTACTAAAGGTTGAACTCGGACTATGGTCTCTGCTTGTTGACCTTGCAAAGCATAGCCAGCTTTTACATCAACTTGTTTTGTTCCTTCAAAAGTGGAACTCGGGACTTTAATCTTCCAATAACCTACTTCATCTGGCTGAGCTTTATAATGTTTGTCTCCCACTTGAACATCCACCATATCAAGGGGTTTGCCAGATTTCACTAAACCAATGAAAATGAGGTTAGTAGAGCTTGCCAATACAGCACCCACAAACATCAGTTTCATGATGTTCATACGCTGTGCTAATAAGCCTCCTAAGAAGCCTCCAACCAAGCTAAAGATCACACCATAAACTTTTACAGCTTCAGCAATTTGTTCTTTGCTAAAGTTTAGATCTTGATAAAAGACATTTGAGATCACACCGGCAATGATGTCTGAAATACGGAAAAAGCCAATCAAAAATAGAAGCACTAACGCGAGTTTGACACCATAACGTTTAAAGAAATCCAGAATTGGAGCAATCCAAGTTTCTTTTGCCATTTGCTGGTTGACCACACCCATCTTAACTAACACATAACCAACTAAAATGGCAGAACCTGTTGCTGTTAAGAATCTTAAAGCTTCTAAACCAAATAAAGCTGCACTATCTTGAATATTGCCAGCTTTGGAAATTGCCTCGGTAATTTGACCTGAGTAAATATAAGTTATGACAAACGAAATGACCGCTATAAAGAAGACTAAAACCAGACGGTAATAATCAGTAGTTTTATAGTTTTTATATACGCGATTAACCTTAGGTTCACGAACAAGCAAGGTTGTAACAATACCGACCAACATGACTGCTGCCATGGTTAAATAGGTCGTTTTCCATGCCTCGTAAATATAGTTGCCTTTAGCTGTTCCTAAATGTGCTGCTAAAAATAATGCACCCGCACCCGCTACAATCATACCAATACGGTAGCCAGCATTATAAGTCGACGCCAACACCGTCTGCATTTCAGTTTCAGCTAATTCGATACGATAAGCATCAATTACGATATCTTGCGTTGCTGCCGAGAAGCCAAGCAACACTGCACCGGCTGCCATTTGAACCAAATAGCTATGGCCTAAAGCTGGGTCGGCAAAAGCCATGGTACAAATCGCAAGCACAATTAAACACTGAGCAATAAGCAGCCAAGCACGTCTTCGACCCAAAGCCTTGGTCAAGACCGGTACTGGCAATTCATCAATGAGAGGTGCCCAAACAAACTTAAAGGAATATCCCAAAGCTGCCCAACTAAAAAAAGTGACTGCACTTTTATCAATGCCCGCTTCACCTAGCCATAAAGAAAGACTAGAGAAAATTAGTAAAATAGGTATTCCGGCAGAAAAACCCAGAAATAGCATAATTAATGCACGACGGTCTAAAAATGCTTTAAACGCCGAGACCCAACCAGAGGTTTGTGTGGTCATTCGTTTTTTATTTTCCATAAATTATAAATGCGTCTATTCAATCGCTTCTTACAATTGCTTTCAAGATTCTTTCTGCAATCAAGTTTTGTTTTGGTGATAAAAGCAGCAAGTTTGCTTGATATTTTATGCTAAACCTGTATACCTTTAATCTTCAACCTTCGTTTTCTTTTGCTGGATATCAACAGTGACACAAAAACTTGATCAAGTGACAACTTCAACTTTATCACTCGCTAAAACAAACACCACAAACGTCACAATAAATGCATTTCCTTCAGCTTTTGAGCAACCTGATATAAAAATGACTTTGGATAAAACAGCCTTAAAACCCGAACAACTTACACATATTCCAGATTTTGAAAATATTCCAGCCTCAACAAAACGTATAAAACCGCTTAATAACTTTTTAGGACAAGATCGTGCCAAAGCTTCAGTAGAAGCTGGCATTTCTTTACCCTACTCTGGTTATAACATTTTTGCAGTAGGAACGGCAGGTTTGGGTAAACGCACCATGATTAAGCGTTTACTACAACAACATGCCAAAACAATGCCTACTCCAGATGATTGGGTATATGTTTATAACTTTAAGCAAGCGCGTCAGCCAATTGCGCTACGCTTCCCTGCTGGGCAAGGTACCAAGTTTCAACATACTCTTCATCAAACTTGGCAAATTATTTTAAAACAGCTTGAACGCCGTTTTAGTGCCGAGACTTATCATAACCGTATTGAGCGAATTCGTCAGGAAACTGGAGATGAGCAGCAAGAAGCGCTTGTTGAGTTAACAAAAGAAGGCGAAGAGCTCGATTTAAAATTAATTTCTCGAAATGAGAAGCATGGTTTTGTGCCTGTCCAAGTAAAAAATGATCAGGTTCAAGAACTGACCCAAGCAGAAATTGATGCTTTAAATAGTAAACAGCGTGCTGAAATCGCGGCGAATATTCGCTATATGGATAAAAAGCTTGAGCGTCTTGGTTTGCATTTAGGCGATTTAGAAGACGATGCACGAGACAAAGTCTCTGTTTTAAATCGAGACATCGCGACTCAAGTGGTCATGCCACGAATAGATTTAATTTTAAATAAGTATGGTCAAGTTAAAGGGCTTGAAGATTATTTAAAACAATATGCGCAAGATGTAATTGACAATGTTGAACTCATTTTAGAGCAAGAAGAAGATGACTTTGCTCCTGCTATGTTCAATCGTGTACCAGCACGTTATCAAGCAAATGTAATTGTTTCAAATAAACCAAACAGCGGTGCACCGGTTATCTTTGAAGATTTTCCAACCCACTACAACTTGCTTGGTCATGTAGAACAGCTTACGCACAACGGTACAATTACCACAGATTTCACTCTCATTCGCCCAGGTGCTCTACATCAAGCGAATGGTGGTTTTTTAATGCTTGAAGCCGAGCAATTACTCGAACAGCCTTATGCATGGCAGGGTTTAAAGCGTGCTTTAAAATCAGGTCAACTCAAACTCTCTTCTCTTGAACACATGTTGACGTTAACAGGCTCTATCTCGATAGAACCTGCTGCAGTTCCACTTGATATTAAAGTGGTTCTTATGGCAGAACCTGAGATTTATTATGAAATCTTAGAAGTAGAACCAGAGCTTGGTAGTGTATTTAAAATTCGTGCAGATTTTACCGATACATTACAGCGTAATGACGAAAATGAACAAGCTTACATGCAGCTAATTGCTGACTATGTACAAGCAGATAAACTACTTCCATTTGATCGTAGTGCCTTAGCAGCTTTACTTACCGACTCAAGCCGTCAGGCGGAAGACCAAAGCTCACTATCATTACATGCTTCAACTTTGGGTGACCTCATTCGTGAAGCACATCATCATGCATTTAAAGCCAATGAAAAGATTGTAACTGACCAACACATTAATCTTGCATTACAACATAGACAATATCGCTTAGGCTATTTAAGAGAACTTTACTGGCAGGATCTATCGCGTGGAACTCAGTTAATCGAAACTTCGGGCCACCGTTTAGGTCAAATCAATGCCCTCTCCGTTATTCACTATGCAGATGTTGAGTTTGGTTTACCTTCACGTTTGACTGCCTCAGTTTATCAAGGTGGCGGTGATATTCTTGATATTGAACGTAGCGTAGAACTTGGTGGTTCACTCCATGCCAAAGGCGTGTTGCTCATGTCTAGCTTCTTAAAAGCTCACTTCGGCCGTGAACAGATTTTACACTTCTCTGCTGCGCTTGCATTTGAACAAAGCTATGGGCAAGTCGACGGTGACAGTGCAACGGTTGCCGAGCTTTCTGCACTAATTTCTGCAATTAGCCAAATACCAATTGATCAATCATGGGCAATTACTGGTTCTATGAATCAGTTAGGCCAAGTTCAACCGATTGGTGGTGTAAATGCAAAAATTGAAGGCTTCTATGATGCTTGTAAATTACAAGGTTTAACTGGCAAACAGGGTGTCATTATCCCACGTCAAAACATGCAACATTTGATGTTACGCCAAGATGTAATTGATGCAGTAAAAGTTGGTCAGTTCCATATTCATGCGATTGATACGATTGACCAAGCACTTGAAATTTTAATGGCTCGTCCAGTCGGTACACTCGATAAAAAAGGCAAGTACAGTAAGCACTCTATTTATGCGGCTGTAATGGAGCAACTTGAATATTGGCAAGCCATCGAAGATGGTGCAGAAATTGAAGAGGAACCAAAGAAGAAAAAGAAAAACAAGAAAAAAATCAAAAAACATGAAGAGCTCACAGCTGATGATCTTCCGCAAGAGACTCAAGAAGAAGTTGCGACTCTGAAGCAAAAATAGCACTAAGTAAAAAAGGGCTTGTAATCACAAGCCCTTTTTTATGAATAAGGTAAAATTAGCGAACAATTTGCATGGCCCTTCCGCCAGCCAATTGACTAAAGTACTGTTTAAGCGCTTCAACACAACGCTGAATCTTCATTGGCTGTTGATCGTGCTTGGCGATCTCTGCATATAAAGTGAAAGCTGGGAGTTTCCAATCTGGAAGAATTTCAATTAAAGAACCAGCCTTCAACTCTTTTTGAGCATCTAAATATAAAATTCTAGCAATACCATGTCCTTGCTGACATAAGGCTTTAGCAACTTGCAAATTATTACTTTGCAAACGGCTTACCATCTCAATATTTAATTTTTCACCTGTTTTAGCATGCTGGAAGTTAAAAGTGCGTGATTCATTCATTGCATTGATAGAAAGCAACTCATGGTTGTTTAAATCGTTTGGATGCAAAATCGGGCTTGATTGATTGAGATAGCTGGGAGAGGCTACCAAAATCTGATCGACAAAAGCCATAGGAACTACAGAACTACTCTCTTCTACTGGCGTAGAGCTCATACGTACTGCAATATCAATTCGCTCTTCAATTAAGTCGATATAACGATGCCCCACTTCAAAATGAACAGATAAACCGCGATGGGCAGACATCCAGTGAGATAAAGCAGGAATAATGTGCTGAACTGCTAAGTCAGGGGTTGTTGCAATACGCAAATCACCAATCAAATCATCTCGCAATTCATTGATTCTGATTTTGCCTCTTTCTGCTGCTGCCAACATTTCTTGGCAACTTGAGAAAAAAGCCTGTCCAGCCTCTGTCAAACTAAGTTTTCGAGTAGAACGGTGTAATAAAATTACATCCATTTCATTTTCAAGAGAACGTATTTGCTGACTGACAGCACTTGTTGTAATGCCTAATTCACGTGCCGCACCACTAAATGAACTTTTTTCAACCACACAAGCAAAAACACCCATCGCACGAAGCTGATCTAACATAGGTTTCCTCAAATCTAATTCTAAATTTATAAAAAATGCTTATTGTTGTAATGAAAGCAACCAATTACATTATACGAGGAAACCTATATTTATTGCATTAGCTAATTTGGTAAAAGATTTGCCGGATTGATTGGTTTACCGTCAAGGCGAATTTGGAACTCAAGCATGACACGAGAAGCCCCTGAAGACCCCATTTCAGCAATCTTTTGGCCTGCGGTTACATTGTCTCCACTCTTCACCATCATCTTGCTATTGTGGGCATACGCACTGATATAGCCATCAATATGTTTGATTAAAACGAGATTACCATATTCTTTTAAACCATCGGCTGCGTATACAACTTGACCGTCAGCTGCCGCATAAATAGGATCACCTTGGTTACCACCGTAACGAATTCCTTTGACATTATTCGCCAAATTAAATCCTTGGATAACCGGACCATTATTTGGTTTCACCCAACGCAAGCTTGAACTTGGAATTGAAGCCCCTACGCTAGTATTGGTTGTTGGTGCAACTGTTCTTGGCGGCGGTGTAGTAACCGTTGTTGTTGGTGGAGTTGTGGTTGTCGGTAATGCAATTGTTTGGCGCTTAATCGGCTCTTGTTGCGCCATGACTTGTGTCGACACGGTTTTTGGTGAAGAAGCTTTTTTCAATCGTAATGATTGATTAACATAAATACGATATGGCGGAGCAATATCATTCATCTCTGCAATACTGAGATAGTCCAAACCATAACGCATTGCAATGCCACTTAAAGTATCACCTGAACGAACGGTGTAATAGTTAGGAGCCATTGAATAGCGAGAACTATTATTAATTTGTGGTTTAGAAGCACATCCTGCCATTGCAACAGTAAAACCTACAGCTACAGACAACATCATAATTTTCATTATATTGTCTCTTTGAATATGCGATCTGCTTTGTTGCCCAGTTAAATGCATCGATCTCCCTCACTAAATGCTACAAATCATTTCGGCTAAGAGTACCAAAAAAGTAAGAGGAAACATGTTCCTCTTTTTCTATATTCACAAAGTTATAACATTCGGGCCAAATTATTGACCCAAGCTTGCCTGCAAATCCTCTAAAACCGCATAGTTTGTTGCATCCATCTGAATTGGGGTCACACTCACAAAACCGTTTGCAACCGCAAAAAAGTCAGATTGAATCTGGCTAGCAATACGCTGCGGATCCGTAACTGCTTCACCTGCCAGACCAATCCAGTAAACCTGTCTTCCTCTTGGGTCGACATGACTTGTGATGGGTTTAGACTGAGCACGGCGTCCTTGATAGGTAATTTGTGTACCTTTCAACTGAGGTACATCCGGAATATTAATATTAAAAATATGTCGAGGTGGTAGCGCAGGTAAACCTTTGGCAATAAAGTCATGTACCCATTTGGCTGCTTGCGCATAATCATCTTTATGGTTATATGAACGCACATCAGAACCCGCTAAAGAAACCGCAATTGCAGGCTGTTTCATTAAGCGTCCTTCAAATGCAGCGCCGACTGTTCCCGAATACAGAACATCATCACCTAAGTTTGCACCACTGTTGATTCCACTAACTACCAAGTCAAATTCGAAATCAAACAATCCATTCATAGATAAATAGACGCAATCGGCTGGCGTTCCATTTACAGCCCATACATCTTCAGCAATTTGAATAGGACGTAAAGGGCGATCTAACGTTAACGCGCTCGAAAATCCACTTCTTTCACTTTCTGGAGCAACTACTACAACACGGCCTAATGGTTTTAACGCTTCAGCTAAAGCCTGTATACCTGGTGCAAATACACCGTCATCATTCGCAATTAGAATATTCACAAAAAATCTTTCTCGACAAATAAACCCGAAGGTTTTCTCAATTGAATTATTTGTTGAATTATATATATTTATGCCTCCATAGCATTATAAAATTGTGAAAAAATGAAAACTTTCGCTCCTTTTTTTCAAGTATTGGGGATCAGTATCACATTGTGTACGCAAACGGTTTTTGCTGATGAGGGTATCTCGACACAAGAAGCTGATAGCTTAATTAAAGATGACATTGCATCTACTCAAGTTTTACAAGAAATTTGCCCTAGTTTTGTTGGCGCAAATAAAAATCTTGAAACGAATACTAAAAAGATTATTGCAATGTACCTTGGTGGTTATTCCAATAAGTCAATTACCTTTTCTGCCCTACAAAATGATGCAGAATACAAGACACTTTTAAGTGAAGCTCGCCAAGCGGCAAAAGAAATGGATCACCATGAGCAACACGAACTTTGTCAGGAAGTGGTAAATTACAAAGATTAAGTTTATTTGACTCAATACGCTTTTCTTTGAAGGGTTTTCTGTTTATGTAAAGCAGAAAACCTACATAACAATACATTTTTTCCATTTTTTTAGCGTTTAAATTGTTTAAGCTATCGGCATATTTCAAATTTTTGTTTCAGGTTATCCATGTTTATGAAAAAAAGCTTAGTTCAATCACTTTCTGTTGTTTTACTCATGACAATGGCAACAGTGGGTTATGCTGCTGACAAGAAAAAAACAGCTGAAAAGAAAACTGAAAATGAAAATGTTGTTGAAGTTACGCCGACCAAAGGGACTACACCCGAAGAATTAGCAGCAATTCAAGTACTTTCTGAAATTTGTCCAAGTTTAATTGGCAAAAAAGATGCTGAATTTGCCCAAGGTTATGAGCGCCTTGTGAAAGATTATTTACCAAATGAAGCAGACCCAGTTGCAGCTTTAGAAAAACGTAGCAAAGACAAAAGTTTCAAGAAAGTCTTAAAAGAAGCACGTAATGATGCAAAAGCTGCTGGTAACGAGCAAAACAAGTTAGTTTGTCAAGACGTAAAAGCTTATCAATCGCAAAACTAAATTAGTTAAAAACTCTCTAGTTACAATACTGTTTGAAAAAGCCGACTTCCCCCATAGAAGTCGGCTTTGCTTTGTCCTAAAATGCTAGGCTCTTCTGCTTCACACAAGATATTGGAATTACCTAGAATGACTCGAAAAAGCGCTATTGCTGCACTCCTCCTCTTACCAAGTTTTTCTTATGCAGCAACTGTCTTATCAGCTCCGCCAGAATTAAATAATAAGTCTTATGTATTAATGGATTACGAGACAGGACAGATTCTCGCTTCTAAAAATGAAAATGAAAAGCTTGCGCCTGCTTCTATGACTAAAATGATGACAAGCTACATCATTGAACAAAAACTATTAAAAGGTGAGCTTACCGAGAATGAAAAGGTTCGTATGAACGAATCTGCTTGGTGTAAAGGAAGCAGCGCTGAATCATGTATGTATGTACCATTAAATGGTACTGCAACAGTTTTAGAAATGCTTCGAGGTATTATCATTCAGTCTGGTAATGATGCGTCAAAAGCAATGGCTGAACATATTGCTGGAAATGAAGGTACTTTTGCTCACCTCATGAATCAGGAAGCAAAACGTATTGGTATGACAAATACCCAGTTTATGAACTCTACGGGCTTACCTGCAGAAGGTCATTATTCAACTGCAAAAGATATGGCTGTTCTAGCTCAACATATTATTAAAGACAGCTCAAGATACTACCCAATTTACTCTGAGAAAGAATTTACATTTAACGGTATCAAGCAAGGTAACCGTAATGCGTTACTTTATACTGACCCAAGTGTTGACGGTTTAAAAACAGGCCACACAGATGAAGCTGGTTACTGCTTAACAACTTCAAGTAAACGTGGCCCAATGCGCTTAATCTCAGTTATTTTTGGTACTGACAGCGTTAATGAACGTGCTAACCAAACACGCGCGTTGTTGTCTTGGGGCTTTGCGAACTTTGAAACTGCAAATGTTCAACCTGCAAACCAAGTTCTTGCCAAAGCTAAAGTATGGTTCGGTAAAGAAAATGAAGTTCAAATTGGTTTAGCAGAGAACTTCAATGTCACTATGCCAAAAGGCAAAGCAGGTGGTATAAAAACTCAATTGGTTGTTCAACCAAATTTAAATGCCCCTCTTCAAAAAGGCCAAGTGGTAGGTAAACTTGTTGCAAGTTTAGATGGCAAAGTTATTGCTGAAAAACCTCTTGTTGCATTAAAACCAGTTGAAGAAGCAGGCTTCTTTGCACGCATGATCGACCATATCAAACAATTCTTTAGTAACTTATTCTAATTTTAGAATAGTTCAGTTAAGCACTCATGCTATTAGCTTGAGTGCTT
Source organism: Acinetobacter sp. RUH 2624 (assembly GCF_000162375.2). Classification (NCBI taxonomy): domain Bacteria; kingdom Pseudomonadati; phylum Pseudomonadota; class Gammaproteobacteria; order Moraxellales; family Moraxellaceae; genus Acinetobacter; species Acinetobacter sp. RUH 2624. The sequence goes on from NZ_KI391939.1 coordinate 1,960,828, forward strand.
TTTTATTTTATACTTCTATTAAATTTTATTTTGATGCTTCTCATGACAAAAAACATCCGTCCTTATTTAGATCATCATCCACAAATTGATCCAAGTTGTTACATTGATGAAATGTCCGTGGTTGTCGGTGATGTTAAATTGGCCGAAAATGTTTCGGTATGGCCTTTTGCAGTCATTCGCGGAGATGTAAATAGTATTCAAATTGGTAAAAATAGTAATGTACAAGACCATTGTATGTTACATGTCAGCCATAAAAATGATGCAAAACCGAATGGTTCGCCTCTTATTATTGGTGAAGACGTAACAGTAGGTCATCATGTGACTTTACATGGCTGTACGATTGGCAACCGCGTACTAGTCGGGATCAATACCGTCATTTTAGATGATGTCGTTATTGAAGATGATGTAATGATTGGTGCGGGAAGTTTAGTTCCACCTCGTAAAGTCTTAAAAAGTGGTTATCTCTACGTTGGAAGTCCAGTACAGCAAGTACGTCCTCTAACTGAAAAAGAATTGGCATTTTTACCTTATTCAGCAAGACATTATGTAAAAGTGCAAAATAACCATAAAGATAACCAAACCAATTAATACATACTCAATTTTTTCAAACGATAGAGCTTTTATAGTTCTCTATCGTTTGTAAGATCACCGTAGCCAAAAACCCCTAAATTTCGTATCATACGACTTTTAAATTCATGGTGCTTTTTTATGGCCGCATGGACTCCTCATGTCACTGTCGCTACAGTCGTAGAAAAAGATGGACGCTATCTTTTTGTCGAAGAACATAGCGAAGGTTTTGTACACACTGTGTTTAATCAACCTGCTGGTCATGTGGAATGTGGTGAAACGCTAATAGAAGCTGCTATTCGTGAAACACTTGAAGAAACGGGTCATCATGTTGATATAGATGCCTTACTTGGTATTTATACATATACTCCGCCTATGTTTCCGGATCGTACTTACTATCGCTTCTGCTTTTTAGCACATGTCACTCATGTCGAAAGCGACCCAAAACTTGATACAGGTATTGTTTCTGCTGTCTGGATGACTCTAGATGAGCTTCAAGAATCTGCCCGCGCTCGTAGTCCTCTGGTCATTAAAGCGATTGAAGATGCCATAAAAGGTCACCATTATCCTTTAGCTCTTATTTATGAGCACCCTTTCTCTCCCTCATTAACTTCTCATTTGGATGCCTAGTCCTATGCAACAACGTGTCATCGTCGGTATGTCTGGTGGCGTAGATTCATCTGTTTCTGCGGCACTCTTACTTCAACAGGGTTATCAAGTTGAAGGTCTCTTCATGAAAAACTGGGAGGAAGATGACGGCACGGAATACTGTACAGCAATGGAAGATTTAGCCGATGCTCAAGCAGTAGCAGATAAAATCGGTATTAAACTTCACACTGCAAACTTTGCGATGGAATATTGGGATCGTGTATTTGAACACTTCTTGGCTGAATATGCAGCTGGCCGCACTCCAAACCCAGATATCTTATGTAATAAAGAAATTAAGTTCCGTGCGTTTTTAGACCACGCCATGACTTTAGGTGCCGACTTTATTGCAACAGGTCACTATGCTCGTCGTGCTGAAACTGCATACAACTCTAAAGGTGAAGCATATGCACCTTTATTACGTGGTTTAGATAATAATAAAGATCAAACTTATTTCTTGCATGCAGTACATGGCCGCGAAATTAATAAAACGCTCTTCCCTGTTGGCGAAATTGAAAAACCGGAAGTTCGTAGAATTGCCGAAGAGCTGGACTTAGCAACTGCGAAGAAAAAAGATTCAACTGGTATATGTTTTATCGGTGAACGCCGTTTTAATGACTTCCTTAAACAATATTTACCCGCTCAACCAGGTAAAATTGTGCTGGATAATGGTAAAGAAGTTGGTGAACATCACGGTCTGATGTACTATACGCTCGGTCAGCGTGGTGGTATTGGTCTGGGCGGTATGAAAGGTGCAGCTGAAGGTGCATGGTTTGTACTTCATAAAGACGTTGCCAATAACCGTTTAGTTGTAGGCCAAGGACATGAACATCCACTTATGCAAAGTACGCAGCTTTGGAGTGAGTCTATTGACTGGGTAGCTGGTGAACAACATATTCCGGCTGAAGGATTACGTTGTACCGCTAAAACACGCTATCGCCAGCCTGATCAAGCTTGCACAGTGTTTATTGATGAAAATAGTGAGCATGGTGTTCGTGTTGAATTTGATGAACCTCAACGCGCAGTTACACCAGGTCAAAGTGTTGTATTTTATTCAGATGAAGTTTGCCTAGGCGGGGGTGTGATTCACCATACAAATGCCCCTACACCAAATTTTATTTAAGGGAATGAATGGCATGGTGGAGTTACCCTTTCAACAATCACAAGCCTTGAATGTTCGCCAAAACCGTGCCCTTGCCTTGGCGGGGGTATTTCAAGCGACCCAGCTTACGCATATGACCGCTATGACAGGTCAACAAAGTATTGGTGAAAGTGGTAACTTCTATTTTGAATTATTAATAAAGGCGAGTTTAAATATTCGCCCTACAACAAATAATAATACCGTTCAGACATTAGATTTTTTTAATCAATTGGCTGATATTTCTCTAGGTCTTAAAACTCTTGAGAATTGTATTACCCAGCCTTTTACCAATGCGCCCAAATCTCGTTTGCCTAAAATGCGTAGTGCAAAACTTCCTATGTCTTACGCGATGTCACTTTTGCAGCTAGAAAAGAAGGTCTATAGCAATCCTGAATATGTGGCCATTATTGAAAAAGCACAGCAGAAGATTTTAAAACAGCTTTCTTTTTTCGATAATAACTATTTACACCCCAGCATTTTAGCCAATTTGGCACAAACCTATGTTGATACTGCCGGGCAAATTAATCCACGCATTCTTGTTCGTGGTAATGCTGAGGCATTTAAAGATACCAACCATACCAACCGTATTCGTGCTTGTCTGTTTACAGGGCTACAAATGGCTCATTTATGGCGACAACTCGGCGGTAGTTCATGGAACATGATTTTTAGCAAACGTAAATTGCTACAGGATATTCAAGCTCTTGCTCGCTTACAGTACCAAGTTATCTAAGGCTGTAACGAGATTATTTTTGTTTTATGTTTATTCCAGCATTAAGGAATCGTTATGAACGCTTTAACCGCACTATCACCATTAGATGGACGTTATGCCAGCAAATGTGATGCGCTACGCCCTTTTCTTTCTGAGTTTGGTTTAATTCATGCTCGTGTCACTGTAGAAGTGCGTTGGTTACAAGCGCTTTCTAACCGTCCAGAAATTATTGAAGTTGCTCCTTTCTCAGCTGAAACAAATGCAGCTCTAGATGCAATCGTAAGCAACTTCTCTGAAGAAGATGCGAATCGCATTAAAGAAATTGAACGTACAACTAACCATGACGTAAAAGCCGTTGAATATTTCTTGAAAGAGAAAATTGCTGGTATTGCTGAATTACAAAATGCGGGTGAGTTCATTCACTTTGCTTGTACATCAGAGGACATCAACAACTTGTCTCATGCACTTATGCTTAAAAACGGTCGTGAAGTTTTAGTATCAAGCATGAAGCAAATTTTAAATGCAATTTCTGCTTTAGCAACGACTCATGCTGAACAACCGATGTTGTCTCGTACACATGGTCAAACTGCTAGCCCAACAACTTTGGGTAAAGAAATGGCGAACGTTGCATATCGTTTAGCTCGCCAAATCAAGCAATTTGAAAATGTTGAGTTACTCGGCAAAATCAATGGTGCAGTAGGTAACTACAATGCTCACCTTTCTGCTTACCCAGATGTTGATTGGCCAGCCCATTCACAAGCTTTCGTTGAATCTTTAGGTTTAACATTTAACCCATACACAACTCAAATTGAGCCACATGACTACATGGCTGAATTATTTGATGCATTACGTCGTTACAATACAATTTTGATCGACTTTAACCGTGACGTATGGGGCTATATCTCTTTAGGTTACTTCAAACAAAAACTTAAAGAAGGTGAAGTTGGTTCTTCAACTATGCCACACAAAGTTAACCCGATTGACTTTGAAAACTCTGAAGGTAACTTAGGCATTGCAAATGCTGTGTTGGCTCACTTAGGCGAAAAATTACCAATTTCTCGCTGGCAGCGTGACTTAACTGACTCAACTGTACTTCGTAACATGGGTGTTGGTTTTGCTCAAAGCTTAATTGCTTTTGATGCTTGCTTAAAAGGTATTGGCAAACTTGAATTGAATGCAAACCGCTTGAATGAAGATCTTGACCAAGCTCAAGAAGTTCTTGCAGAGCCAATTCAAACAGTTATGCGTCGTTATAACGTTGAAAAACCATATGAAAAGTTAAAAGCTTTAACTCGTGGTCAAGCAATGACTCGCGACATGATGGTTGATTTCGTAAATGGTAATGAACTTGCTCAAGTACCAAGCGAAGAGCGCGCTCGTTTAGCTAAGCTTACACCTGCAACTTACACAGGTAATGCAGCTGAACAAGCAAAACAAATTAACGATTTAATTAGCAAAATCTAATTAAAAAAATTTGATAAAAGCGAAGCTTAGGCTTCGCTTTTTTATTACACTCATATTCATCAAAAGAAATCTTATTTAGAAAATGATCGAAAAAAAATTTAAGCTTAAACATTATATTGCGCTTAGTCTGCTTTTCATTGCCATTATCATTTCAGGTATACAGCCTCTTGAGTTTGAAGCTTATTTACTTCATCAGGCTGGAACTGTTTTGATGCTGATTCTACTTTTTATTATTTTTAAAAAAATTGGTCTCGATTTTTTAAGTTTTTGTTTTTATTTACTGTTTCTTTTAATCCACGTAATTGGTGCTCATTATCTCTATTCATACGTTCCATACAATGACTGGATTCAGCACATCTTTCATTTTAATTTAGATGAGTACATGGGCTGGTCTCGTAATATGTATGATCGACTTGTCCACTTTTCATATGGTGCTTTGCTCTACCCTCTTATCTATCGTGTTTTCCAAGTATGGTTGCCGACCGCACGTCCTTTTTCTCTATTTTTGCTTGTAGTCCAATTCGTGATGGCGTCTAGTGTTTTTTATGAACTGATCGAATGGGCAATTGCAATTGGCTTATCACCTGAACAAGCTGAAAATTATAATGGGCAACAAGGCGACATGTGGGATGCTCATAAAGACATGTTACTCGCCACAATTGGATCAATTGTTTATGGAGTTATTACTCTTATAACAACACCGAAAATCAAAAATTAGCCATAAATAAAAAGCGCTCATTGAGCGCTTTTATATTTTACATAGAGTCTTTTAAACAACTGGATAAGTCTGTTCTAAAATATTTTGCAAAGGTGAAGAACTCGTATTTGGTAAAATTTGATCAAGATTTGTTGTTTGATCAATTGAAGTATTTACATCAGTTTGCTCAGGTATCTGCGTTGTTTTCAATGCTGTCGATGATAGAAGTTTTGAGACAGGATCTGAGTCGTTTAAAGAAGAGCTTTTTAGCAAATCATCTACAGGAACAGTTTTCTGCTGATTCGTAGGCTCAGTTGTCGTACTTTGCGTAACCTTTAAAGTGTGTAACCCAACACTATCTGCTAAAGATGGTGTTTCTGTACTTAAAGTATTGACTGAAGCATCAGCCAGACTCGCGACTTTCGGTGCAACCACATAAAAAGTAAATGGAGAGCTTGCTTCACTGGTCAGCCCTGCTGCATCAGTTTGGGTTAAAGTAATGCTGTGCTTACCAAGAGTTAAATCCTTATCAAAAGTAAATGACCAAGATCTACCAGCCGTTACAGTCACCACCCCAATTGCAACACCATTATCATAAATCGTAAGTGTCGCATTCGCTTCACCTGAACCTGTAAGTTTTGGCCTAGCATCGTCAGTTTCAGAACCTGCTGCAATAGCACCTTTTATGTCACCTACATCATCTTCTACACTATTTAAGATAGGTTTTGTCGGGGGTATGGTGTCTTTTGCCCCCACAATGTCGAGACTTTCAGATCTATTTCCAGCACCATCGATCGCTGAAACAGCACCATGGTTGTTATCAGTTAATGCAGGCGAAATAGTAATCGTAAATTTTCCATTCGCATCTGCCGTTCCAGTACCAATCACTTTACCAGTTGCATCTTTAATTTCAATTTTGGCATTGGCTTCCGCTGTACCAGTTACCGAAGTTCCATCTGCATTAATTTGAGCCGTTGGTTTATCTGGTGCAATCGAGTCAAAGCCCGGCTTAATTTCAACGGGTTTAGACATATTACCGGCTGCATCTTCAACAACCACTGTACCTTTTTGGGATTCTGTTAAAGCAGGTGAAAGTGTAATTTGAAAGTCACCTTGAGCATCGGCGGTCCCACTTCCAATCACTTTACCATCGGCATCTTTTATTTGAACTTTCGCATTTGCTTCAGTTTTACCATGTATTACTGACCCTTCTTTGTTGACTTCAACAAAAGGAGAAGCTGGTGGCACGGTGTCTTTACCCGCAATAATTTTAACTTCTTCAGATTTATTACCAGCAGCATCTTCAGCAACAACTTTACCGCCCGCTTCACTGGTTAACGGCGGAGTAAGCTTTAAAGAATAAATACCATCTTTATTTGCAAAAACAGAACCTAATACTTTGCCAGTGGCGTCATAAACTGTAATTTTGGCATTTGCCTCTGCCTTACCAGTCAATAATGAACCATCATCGCTCAATTGCGCCTGCGGAGCATCTGGAGGTATTGTATCTTTTGTACCTGTCACAACAGTCGCTTTAGAACTATTTCCAGCCGCATCTTGGGCAATAACGTTTAATTTGTCTCCATTCACGAGCGGCTTATCTAATTTAACCGTGTAGTTACCACTTGCATCTGCAACACCCGATGCGACTGTATTGCCTGCAGCATCTTTAAGATAGATTTTTGCATTTGCTTCAGTTTTACCAGTCACTGTCACGGTATCATCAGCAAGCGTAGCTGTAGGAGCAGCAGGTGCTATTAAATCAGGTGCACTTGATGAGTCATCCTTATCATCTTTCTTAAAAGCCCAAAGATATAATCCTTCCGCAGCTAAAACTGCTAAGCCTGCTTTGAGTACATTACCCATCGTAAAACTTGGATCACTATCAACCGCCATAGTTGCAGCTGCTGGACTCGTACTGGCATAGCCTAAATCTGTAACATGATTTAAGCCTTTATAATCGATCACTTTACCTTGAGCATCGAATTGCGCTTCAACAAATTTTCCATGTTCAGTCGGAAAAACAAGTGAATGCTCTGTTGTATTTGTTGCTTCATTAAAGAAATTTTCTAAGACAATAGTCTCTCCATTTTTTAAATGGATAACTAAGCGCCCACCCTGTTTTTCCATGGATGCAATATCTTTTTGGCTTACACCAATCTGAATAATAGTAGGCTGATTTAAAATTACTTTATTGAGTTGACCATCTTGCAGAACGTCCAAACCCTCTTTGGATGCCACAATTATTCTTGTCATTATTTCCTATCCTGAATTTCAGTTATATTTTTAAATGTGTAACTTTTTAAATGAAACATCTAAAAGCTATTTTATTGTTGCCTAAAATATCAAAATCACTTATCTATCACAATTCAATAAGTATATTTATCAACAATATTTTTTGAATTTTTATTAAAAAATAACTTCGAATAGAGTTTATATAAAACTTATATATTACATTCTTAAATAAATAAAGCTAAAACCTCCTATAAGAAATAAGATGAATAATGTCATAAATTTAGTTATTTTTTTATCTGCCCATGTCATTTTAAGCATCGTCCAACCCTGAAAGCGTTTAGCAAGAATGCTATTTAAAATAAGCGTTGAAAGATGCAATATAACCAAGGCTAAAAATAAGTTTGCGAAAAATGAATGTAAGTCTCTCAAAGCATAAGTAAAGTGTTCTGTTCCGTATCCAAGTGCTACAACAATAGGAATGAGTATGAAAATAAATACTATCGAAGCTTGAAATAGCCCAATACTGAACAATTGAATTGTATTTTTCGAAAAAAGACTGACTGAATTTGTATGGCTAAAGGACTTTTTAATTGCATTAAATGCCATAGTGCTCCGCTTCTTTAAGCCAAATGGCGCAGTACTTGAAACACGTGGACTTAAAAAGTACCAAATAACCCGTGTAATAATGCCAATCAGGAGAATATAACCAAACATCATATGCACCTGATGTAACTCCTCGTTATCCCCTGTAAAATAAGCACCAACGAACGAAACCATAATAATGATGTGCAAAACTCTTATAAGAATATCGATATGCAATAACGTTTTTGACATCACAAAACTCAAAAATTTAAAAATAATATTAACTTTGGCAATTAAAACTTAAATAAATATTAATCAAATTTGGTTTAATCAATTCCATAAAAAAAGAGCACCTATAAAGGTACTCTTTAGTTAAAAACATATCTTAATTAAAATTTGGTATCGCGCATTTGCACTAAAGTTGAATTCGCTTTTGCCAACGTATCTGCAACTTTATGCATTACTGCTGGAATCAAGCTATCTGCCATTTGTGCTGCTTGTAAACCTAACTTTTCACCCAAAGTCGCCTTTTTGCGTGTGTTAATCACATAGACGTCATGCTGAGGTAACAACGCTAATAGGTATTCATCGGAAGTTTGTAATTTATCTACAAGGTTTAAATCAAGCGCATCTTGTCCATACCAGTGCTCACCTGTAGCAACTTTATCTACATTAAGCTGTGGACGATACTTTTCTACAAAGTGCTTAAACAGGATATGCGTCTGTTGTAGCTCTTCTTCAAATTTCGCTTTACCTTCAGGTGTATTTTCACCGAACATAGTCACAGTACGCTTATATTGCCCTGCTGTGTAAAGTTCAAAGTCAACGTTATGCTCTTTTAAAAGACGATTGAAATTTGGAACTTGAGCAACGACACCAATTGAACCCACAACAGCAAATGGTGCAGAAATGATTTCATTTGCAATACAAGCCATCATATAACCGCCACTTGCAGCGACCTTGTCAACACAAATCGTTAAAAGAAAGCCTGCATCACGTAAACGAACTAACTGAGCTGCTGCTAGTCCATAACCATGAACCATACCACCCGGACTTTCAAGACGTACCACTACGCGGTCACGTCCAGCTTTAGCGGTAGCTAAAATAAGTGTGATTTCTTCACGGAGGTTTTCAACCGCAGATGCTTGAATATCACCTTTAAAATCTAAAACAAAAATTTTCTGATTGTTCTTACGGCGGATTTTAGCTTCTTTCGCAAGTTGTTGAGCCAATTGTAAAAGCTCTAAACGACTTGCTGTCGTTTGTGCAATTTTTTTTCTCTGTTCATTTACACGTGCATTTAAATGACTAACACGTATTTCCGCAGGGAGTTTAGGCAAATGGAATAACATAAAATTCTATGCTCATAAGTTTGTCTTTATAGCCTTAAGATGTGGTTCTTTTGATTAAAATTCAATAGCGATTTTGCAAAATAGATTCATTTTCATTTATTAAATAAAAAAAGAGCACGAGGCTCTTTTTCTTTTATAACTATAAATTAACCAAAACGGCCAGTAATGTACGCTTCTGTCAATTGATGGTCAGGTTGAGTAAATACTTTCTCTGTAGAGTTTACTTCGATTAGATCACCTAAATGGAAGTAAGCAGTACGGTCTGAAACACGCGCCGCCTGTTGCATTGAGTGCGTTACAATCACAATCGTATATTGGTCAGAAAGTTCTGAAATCAGTTCTTCCACTTTTGCTGTTGCAATTGGGTCAAGTGCAGAACATGGTTCATCCATCAAGATGACTTCAGGACTTACCGCAATTGTACGCGCAATACATAAACGTTGTTGCTGACCACCAGATAAGCCTGTACCCGGCTGATTTAAACGGTCTTTAACTTCTTCCCATAGACCAGCTTTACGCAAGCTATTTTCAACAATTTCTTCTAGGTCGTATTTATCACGTGCTAAACCATGTAACTTTGGTCCATATGCAACGTTATCAAAAATAGACTTAGGGAATGGGTTTGGCTTTTGGAATACCATGCCCACTTGAGCACGTAGTAACACTACATCCAGATTCGGATCATAGATATTTTTGTCATCTAAAGTGATCTTACCTGTTACACGACAACCATCAATTGTGTCATTCATACGGTTTAAGGTACGCAGGAAAGTCGATTTACCACAACCTGACGGCCCGATAAATGCAATCACTTCATTTTGATAGATATCTAAATCAATGCCTTTAATCGCTTCGAAGTCACCATAATAAACATGGGCATCTTGTGCACTGATCTTGATTTCGGTTGAGTTTGGCTTTTTTGAAGTATGTGGCTCAAAATGCGAAACATACGAAGTGCCATGATGCAGTTGTGTATCTGTAAGTGGAGATTGTTCAGTATTCACTAACTTATCCTTTTCTAAGGAATTCGTAATATCGATAGTATTCATTATTTATCCTCTATTACCAACGCACTTCGAACTTTTTACGTAACCAAATTGCAAGGCTGTTTAAACCAATCATTAATGCAAGGAGTACGATAATCGCAGCAGCTGTACGGCCTTCGAAGAAGTTACGCAACTCATTACCTTGCCATAAGTAAACTTGAACAGGTAAAGCAGTTGCTTGATCAAATGGAGTGGTTGGAATACTTGCAACGAATGCACTCATTCCGATTAAAAGTAACGGTGCAGTTTCACCTAGAGCATGTGCCACACCAATAATTGAACCTGTCATGATGCCCGGCATAGCCAAAGGTAAAACATGGTGGAAAACGGTTTGTACTTTAGATGCCCCTAAACCAAGAGCAGCTTGTCGAATTGATGGAGGTACAGCTTTTAAAGAAGCACGTGTTGTAATAATGACTGTCGGTAATGTCATTAAACTTAATACCAAACCACCAACAAATGGAGCTGATAATGGTAAATGCATCCAGCCAATGAAAATTGCAGCACCAAGTAAACCGAATACAATTGAAGGAACAGCAGCAAGGTTATTAATGTTGACCTCAATGATGTCGGTAATAAAATTCTTTGAAGCAAACTCTTCAAGATAGATAGCGCTGGCAACACCAATTGGGATCGAGATAATGATCACAATCAACATCATGAATAATGAACCCATGAATGCGCCTGCAAGACCACTAATTGCTGGTGAGCTACGAGAATCCGGATTCTTAAATAAGTTAGTATTAAACGTATTTTCAAGAATACCTTTTGCTTTCAAATCATCTGCAAGCTTACGGATTTCCGGATCGAGCTGCTGCTGGTCATCTGGTAATGAACGGTCAATGTTACCTTTTAACCAGACATCTACGTTAGCATCACCCAAGAAAGTAAGATTCTCTTTTTTACCAATAAGTGATGGGTCAGCAAATACCATGTCACGTAAACGATAAGCTTCCGAGCTTGCGTAAAGGCTACGTAAAGAATCACGTTGTGACTCAAGTGAAGGGTCTTTAGCAACTATTCCATTTACGATGAGGCTGTCCCAATCCACCATACCCATTTTTGTTTGCCAATCGACATAACGTTCTTGGTAATGAGCAGGTGTTTCACCTTGTGCACGTACTGGCAACGGACCAGCATCAATCACTTTAGGATCAAAGTAAACAGGTACATTCATACTGGTTTGCCAAAAAGCTGGTAAACCTTTTGCCAAAATACTACCAAACAGTAGCGCTACGAATGCAAGGCCAATAACCACTGCTGATAAACCAGCAATACGGAAAGCTTTTTCTTTACGATGACGTTTAGCCAATGACTTTTCAATGACTTTTTTACGGCGATCACGTGCCTGAGCAGCAGCTTGTGGATCAAATACGTTCTGATCCATAGGAGACGATGTATTTGATGTACTCATTCGTATTGCTCACGGTATTTACGCACAATGTACAGTGCAACAATGTTTAATCCCAAGGTGATTACAAAGAGTGTTAAACCCAATGCAAATGCCACCAAGGCCTGTGGGCTTGCAAAATCGGTATCGCCAGTTAACTGTTTTACGATGGTTACGGTAACTGTCGAAACAGCTTCAAACGGATTTGCATGTAGAAGTGGACTGTTCCCCGCTGCCAAAACCACAATCATGGTTTCCCCCACGGCGCGCGATACAGCCAATAAAAATGCCCCTGTAATACCCGGTAAAGCTGCTGGTAAAACCACTTGGCGAATTGTTTCTGATTTAGTTGCGCCAAGTCCAAGTGAACCATCACGAAGTGCACGAGGTACTTGAGTAATAATGTCATCAGATAAAGATGAAACGAACGGGATAATCATGATTCCCATTACGAAACCAGCAGTCAAAGCACTGGTTGCATTAATTTCAATACCGACATGAGCACCAACAGCTTTAAAAAATGGACCAATAATCATCATGGCAAAAACACCATACACAATTGTTGGAATACCCGCTAAAACTTCAATCGTTGGTTTTGCCCATGAGCGTAACCATGGTGACGCATATTCAGCTAAATAAATGGCAATCATTAAGCCAACCGGTACTGCAACCAATAAGGCAATACCACTGACCATGAGCGTACCCCATAGCAATGGTAATAACCCATAGCTACCTTCGGCATTGCCTGAAGTACTAAAGCCGGGGTTCCATTCTGTACCAAAGAAAAAGTCGATTGGACTTACAAAATGGAAAAAGTGCATTGCTTCGCCAAACATCGACATTACAATGCCGATTGTGGTCAAAATTGCCACGCCAGAACACAAGATCAAACCAACATTAATCGCACGTTCCACTTGGTTACGTGCACGATATTCTTGGCTAATTTTTTTCTTTGCCCAGACTAGACCTAATAATGCAGCACAAACAACAACAGCAAATTTGGCAAAAGAGCCAATAGTTTGAAATTTTGCATATTGCTGAGCAGCAGCCAACTCATAAGCAGCTGGATGATCACTTACCCCAAAACCAGAAGCAATCGCTTGAACTCGATCAACAAGTACACTTCTTGCTGCTTCATCAAGAGAAGCTGACACAGAAGCTGGAATATTATTAAAGATAATATGATTTAAAATATTTGGTTCAACCAAGTTCCAAATTATCAAAATTAAAAAAGCAGGGATACCGCACCAAAGTCCAACCAGTGCGCCATAATAACCAGGACGAGAATGTAATGTCGCTGAGTTGCTTCCCTTACCTGCTAGGTTACGGCTTTTTCTCAGCCCAAGTTGATATGCAATTGCCACAAGGGCTAACAACACACCGATAAGTAGCAGATTCATGTATTCTCCACTGTTTTCTCAATTGTCATAATTTGGGAAAAACGTGTTAGACAAAAAGGCTGATGATCACTTGGGATCACCAGCCCCTATTCAAAACAAATTATTTAACAGTTTTACCTGCTTTAAAGTCAGCTAGGACTTTAGCGCGTTCTGCATCAGACATCGCGATTAAGCCATCACGCTCAGCTTTAGAACCTTTACCAGTCGCTTTTTTGCTTAGGAAGTATTCTACATACTGTGGTAAACCTTTAACTGATTTTAAGTGTTCGCCTTTCACATAGAAGAATAATGGGCGAGATACAGGATATGTACCGTTTAACACAGTTTTCTCAGAAGGAAGTACGTTGTTTACTGATGCTACACGTAACTTGTCACGGTTCATGTCATAGAAGCTTAAACCAAACACACCTACTGCACTTGGAGAAGTTTTTAAGCGAGCTAAAGTTTCTGTATAGTCACCAGCAATTTCAATGACACGACCGTCTTTACGGAAAGTCGAACATGCTTTCTTCTGAGCATCTTTATCTAAGTTTTTGAAGTATTCGTATGATTCACAACCAGCATCAACCATTTTCTCTTGGAAAACTTCACGCGTACCGTGGTTAGACGCAGGAATTACAAGTGTAATAGGTTCATTAGGAAGTGATTTGTCGATTTGATTCCAGTTTGTATATGGGTTTGGAACCAATTTACCTTTTGAAGGCAACTGTGCAGCTAAAGCAGCAAACACATGGTAAGGTTTTAATTTATAAGCTGCTTTGTGTGAGCTAGACGCGAATACAATACCGTCATAACCAATTTTGATTTCTTGAATTTGTTTTACACCAGCTTTGTTACAAGCTTCAATTTCAGTGCTTTTAATTTTACGAGAAGCGTTTGCAACGTCGATCGTGTTGTCACCAACGCCTTGACAGAACTGTTTTAAACCAGCAGAAGAACCACCAGAACCTACAACAGGAGTTTTAAATTGAGGAAATGTATTACCAAACTCTTCAGCTACAACGCTGGCAAACGGTAATACAGTTGAAGAACCAGCAATTTGAATCGTATCACGAGCTGCATTTGCAGTCGTTGTTACAGCGGCCCCAGTTACTGCTAACGCAATTGCGATTTGACGTGGATTTAAGCGCATTCTGTTCTCTCTCATTAATGCAATAGGTTGTACGTCACTTTTTGTTTAGTGCTTGTACGCTCTTCGATAGCTGCATTGTGAATAGAAAATATGACAAATAAGTTACAGTATTATGACGCTTTCATGATTTTTATAATGTTCATTGTCACATTTTTAATTTTATTTTATATCAAGCATTTAAACTTATTTTATAAGGCTTAGAGAACCTAATTTTTATATTAAATATGACAATCATCCCAATTACCAAATTTACAATTATTCTTAAATTATAAAAACTTAAAGAATTTAATAAATTGTTATTACAAATTTAATTTTTGACACATTTCTCAAATTTTTAGATGTCATATTTGTTTTTAAAAAATTATTTCGTTCAAAGATGAAAATATTATGACAAAAAGATAAACGGTTACCTGCTTTTTGTCAGATAACCGCAATATCACCGTAAATTAAGCTTATCAGTTTGATTGTACTTCTGGCATTGGGACCATTTTTTTACGGTACTTCAAGAAATACATAATGGCTAAAACAGCAAGCCAGATCGGCCCCAAAATCACAGCCAGTCTCATATCTGGAGTCATTGCCATAATAATAAGAATGAAACATACAAAGCTAATGGTTAAATAGTTACTCCATGGGCTCATGATGCTTTGAAACTTAGTTTGACGACGTTGTAATTTCATTGCTTTAGTAAATTTCAAATGCGTTACAGAAATCATGAGCCAGTTAATGACAAGCGCTGCAACAACTAACATCATAAAGAGCTGAAAAGCTTGGCCAGGAATTAAATAGTTCACCACCACACAGACTGCTGTGATTGATGCAGACACAACTGCTGCCGGAACTGGAATGCCACGGCTATTTACTTTTTTCAAAATTGCTGGCGCATTGCCCTGCTCTGCTAAACCATGCAACATACGACTATTACAGTAAATACAACTGTTATAAACCGAAATAGCAGCAATCAAGACCACAAAGTTCAGAACATTCGCAACGCCATTACTATTAAGGGACTGGAAAATTAAGACAAATGGACTACCACCTTCTGCCACCATATTCCAAGGATAAAGACATAAAAGAATACCAATTGCGCCGATATAAAAAATCAAGATGCGGTACACAATCTGGTTCACTGCTTTTGGAATTGTTGTTTCAGGTTTTTTGGTTTCTGCCGCTGCAATACCAATAAGCTCTAAACCACCAAATGCAAACATAATCACAGCCAAAGCCATAATAAAGCCATGAATACCATGCGGAAAGAAACCACCGTGTTGCCATAAATTTGCAACACCCGCTTGCGGACCTGCTGAGCCTGAAAGTAAAAGATAAGCACCGAAGCCAATCATACTTAAAATCGCAACAATTTTAATGCAGGAAAATAAGAACTCGGATTCCCCAAAAAAGCGGACATTTACCAAGTTAATGCCGTTAATTAAAATAAAAAAAAATAATGCAGTCATCCATGTCGGAATTTCAGGCCACCAGAACTGTATAAACGTACCAATTGCACTCAGTTCGGCCATACTTACCAGTACATACAACACCCAGTAGTTCCAACCAGACATAAAACCAGCCATTTTGCCCCAGTATTTGTTCGCAAAATAACTAAAAGAACCACTTACCGGTTCTTCAACAACCATTTCACCTAAATGACGCATAATTAAAAAGGCAATCACTCCTGCAATTGCATATCCTAATAAAATTGAAGGACCAGCCAATTTAATTGTTTGAGAAAGACCTAAGAATAACCCAGTTCCGATCGCCCCTCCGAGTGCGATGAGTTGAATATGTCGATTGGATAAGCCTTGTTTTAACTCGTGCTTATTGTTTGCATCCATAACATTATCTCCAATGTTGGTGTCACTTCCTGTACACCTTTATTCAGCACCACATCCGAAGATCAGAAACCGACCTTCGGACATAAATTGCTTTAATATGAGTCCATTTAATTTTGAGAAAACGTGTCCTATCTTCTATTTAAAACGAGCTTGCATCCTTACATTTAATAGGTTGGGAACGCTCCTTTAAAATTTCGTAGCCACGATCGCCGTAATCAAAACGTGCAATCACAGAAGCAAATTTTTTCAAACTCACCGGGGCATCCATTGCTGGTAGTTTTAATTCAATAAAAGTTAACTGGTCATTTTGCTGAACGTTGTCTAAAACACTCTTTAACTGTCCTGCAGTTTCAACCACATAAGTTGTATGGCCTTTCTTACCGTTAAATACCGCTGGAATTTCAGTGTATTTCCAGTTTTGCACGTCGTTATAGGCAGCGTTTTCACCCATAATTAAGCGCTCAATGGTATAGCCGCCATTGTTCAGCAAGAAAATAATTGGTTTTAAACCATGACGGATAATTGTAGAAAGCTCTTGTACCGTAAGCTGGAACGAACCGTCACCAATAAACAAAATTTGACGGCGTTCAGGGGCAGCTAACAAACTACCAAGCAAAGCAGGTAAGGTGTAACCAATAGAACCCCAAAGTGGCTGTGCAATATATTTAGCTGTAGCAGGCAGTTTTATACCTGACAAAGCAGAGTTTGATGTCCCGACTTCCCCAATAATCACATCATCTTCTTTTAAGAAACCTGAAATGTAGTTCCAAAGCACATCTTGGCTTAGTCTCTGTTGAGCTGGCGCTTCAACTACTTTCTGAGGTTGTTTTTCAAGAAGGGGAACTGACGATTTACGTGGCGCAACTTTTTTATTTAGCTCAACAAGTAATTGTCCAATTTCAATACCCGGAAAATCCTGACCAAAAATATTTAAGCCATAAGATTTAATTTCGATGTAGTTCCTGGTCTCAATTTGATGAGTAAATACAGCTGAGCCTACATCGGTAAAGCGCGCGCCAATACCAATTAAACAGTCAGATTGTTCAATGATATTTTTCACATGCGGTTGGCTCGCCCCACCAACATAAGTACCAATGTAGCGTGGTGAACCTTCATCCATAATATTTTTTGCAGTATTCATACCTGCAAATGGAATTGAGCATTTTTGAGACAAATCATTTAAAAGTGAAGTTACACCAAAAACTGAAGCTTCATTATCAATTAAAAGCGCTGGACTTTGAGCATTCTCAATAATGTCACAAAGTTTGCTCACCACACTTTGCAATAATTCAGGCTCAACAGCTGGATAACTTAGGTCGAGCGGACGCTCAGACACTTCAATTTTAACGTGAGTAATATCACCAGGTAGTTGGATGTGTACAGGACGGCGTTCAAGGAAACACTGACGTAACACACGATCAATTTCAGAAGCTGCATTTGCAGGAGTTAAACGAGTTTGGGCAACTGTGAACTCTTTCATACAGTTCATAATATTGTCATAGTTACCATCAACAAGCGTGTGGTGAATTAAAGTGCCCTTTTGTACTGCATGTAAAGGTGGAATACCTGAGATATGAATAAGAGGTACATTTTCTGCATAGGCACCAGCAATACCATTAATGGCACTTAAGTCACCTACACCATAAGTCGTAGCCAAGGCAGAAAAACCGTTAATTCGCGCATAACCGTCTGCTGCATAGGCAGCATTTAATTCATTACAATTTCCAATAAATTCGAGTTGTGGGTCTGCTTCAACTTGTTCTAGATATGAGAGGTTAAAATCACCAGGTACACCAAAAAGATGTTGGATACCCATTTGTTTTAGACGAAGATTTAAAAATTCACCAATTTCTATGAACATTGCTCTATATCCTTTGAGACCAATTTTTATTCCATAGAAAAATAATATTTCATCTATCTTTTAGATTTCGTGCATAATGAAAACGCATTTTAATAAAAATACATGATTTGTGTATCATAAAAGGATTTTATGCAATGGATAAGTTCGACTGGCAAATCATTCAGGCACTACAAAAGAATGGACGACTCACCAATCAGGAAATTGGAGATTTAATCGGTTTATCTGCTTCTCAATGTTCAAGACGACGTCAATTGCTTGAGCAAAAAGGCGTGATTCTTGGCTACACGGCACGCATCCAGCAACAGGCGCTAGGGCTTGAAGTTACAGCAATGATTCACATAAATTTAAGAACACACGAGGCAAAATCACAACAAGCTTTTCAAGAGCTGATTGAAGCTGAAGATAACATTCAGGATGCTTTTTCAATTAGTGGCGATGCGGATTTTATTTTAAAAGTTGTTGCTGAAAACTTAGAACAGCTTTCTCAATTTGTGACTGAAAGATTGCTTTCTTATAATTTTATAGGTCACATAAAGTCTTACATTGTTCTGAAAAAAATTAAAGAACAGAATCATTTTTTAATTAAACCTAAAAGCCTGAGCTATCATCACTCCCAATAAATAAGCGAAGTCTTTCTACCATATCGGTGAAAATAAAAAGGCGGATACTAGATCCGCCTTAAAATTAACATTTAGACTTTACTGATATGGACCGTTTGCCCAATAGTATTTTCAAGCAAACCTTCTAAACCAAACTCAGCGCCTAAGCCAGACATTTTCCAGCCACCAAAAGGTGCATGAGGTAGCACTTCTGCATGGGTGTTAATCCAAACCGTTCCACATTGAAGCTGTGTAGCATAGGTCTGTGCAGCTTTAAGATCAGAAGACCAAATTGAACCACCCAAACCAAACTCACTGTCATTGGCACGGGCAATTGCATCACTGATATCGGTATATTTTAAAACAGGCAACACTGGACCAAACTGCTCCTCTTGCACCACGCGACAAGAGTCAGAAACTTCAGTCAAAATAGTTGGCGCAATAAAGTAGCCTTGCTCTGGTAGCTGTTGTTGTCCAGAAAGTGCTTTTGCACCTTGTTCAATCGCTTCAGCAATAAGAGCTTTCACCTTGTTATATTGCATTTGGTTTTGTACTGGACCAAATGTTGTAGAAGATGCCATACCATCTCCCACCACTTGAGCGTTGGCAATATCAGCTAACTTTTGAGATAAAGCCTCATATTGGCTTTCATGTACATATAAACGCTTTAATGCCGCACATGTTTGACCAGCGTTTAAGAACGCCATATTAAAAATCTTAGATGCAATTTCATCGATATTTGCATCTGGTAATACAATACCAGCATCATTACCACCCAACTCTAAAGTTAAGTGTTTTAGCTGTTGAGCTGCACCAGCCATAATGTGCTGACCAGTTCGAGTTGAGCCAGTAAACACGACTTTTTGTACATCTGGATGAGAAGATAATGCTTCGCCAATCTCACCAGCTCCAACCACAATTGAGATTACACCTGCCGGAACTTCTTGCTGGATGATTTCACATAAACGTAAAGTCGATAGTGGTGTGTATTCAGAAGGTTTGCTAATCACAACATTACCAGCACGCAATGCAGGCATGATGTGCCAAACTGCAATCATGAGTGGCCAGTTCCATGGCGTAATTGAAGCCACTACACCCAATGGTTGGCGATGGCGCTCAATACGCTTAGTTTCACTGTCTTCAATTACTTCTACCGGTAAATCCATAGAAGCCGCATGACGCGTCCAGCCAATTGCACCCTGCACTTCCATTTGTGCAAGTGCCAGTGGTTTACCTTGTTCAAGGACAACCAGCTCTGCGAGCATTTCAGCGTGCTTTTCAATGCCATCTGCAATTTTATTTAAGATTGATTTACGTTCATCGTGCGAGACTTGTTGCCAAGCTTTAGATGCCTGTTTAGCTGCACTCACTGCCTGGTTCACCTGCGCAACTGATGCTTTTGCACAACGTGCAGCAGTTAAGCCAGTAGCAGGGTTAAGAATTTCTAGTTCACCTTGCTCACCTGAACAACGTTGACCGCCAATAATGAGTTTAAATTCATTGAGCATATTCGCTTGTTGCATTTCTTCTTCCTTGTCTTAATTGTAATTACAGCCACTTACTTTTTTCAGTTAAAGCGGGATTATTTAAAGTAAGTGCGATATTGATATATCAATACAACCCAAAATATCTGGAACCTACCAATACAATAAGAAATTTGCTCCCCATAAATCATGCATAATTATTTTTGTTTTTTGAAAATATGCATATTTTGTGCATATTAGTCTTTTCCGATGCACACTTTTAATAAAAATAATATGTAATAAAAAAGCCCGGCAATAAACCGAGCTTTTTTAGTATCAACTCAATTAGTCGATTGGTGGTACGTAATTACCAGAAGCAATCGCATCTTTAATGCGGTCAGCTTCAGCCAATACTTGAGCTAAAAGGTTTTTAACATTTTCAAATGTTACAACAGGGCTTAATGTAGTCATTTTCAATGACTGTACATTACCAACTTTTGTTACACCGATATTTGCTTCACCACGTGCAAACAATTCGTCTGCTACGTTTTGATTTAAGCTATCGATAAACTCAACTGGATAACCTTCTGGAACAACACGGAACAATACCGAAGCAAATTGTGGTTCAACTAAAAGCTCTAAACCGTCAGTTGCCTTGATGTAATCTGCAACTTCACGAGTCAGTTTTACACCATGGTCAATCATTGAACCATATAGGTCTTCACCTAGAGATTCAATTGTCATCCACAATTTTAATGCATCAAAACGACGAGTCGTTTGTAATGACTTAGACACAAGGTTAGGTACACCATGTTCTTCGTCATAAGCAGAGTTCAAGTACTCAGCTTCATAGTGCATGAAACGATAGTTCGCTTCGTCTTTTAACAAGAACGCACCACAGCTAATGCTTTGGAAGTAATGCTTATGGAAGTCGAGGGTGATCGAGTCAGACAACTCAATACCATCTAGCATTGCACGATAGTCATTTGACAAGATCAGTGCACCGCCCCATGCAGCATCGATGTGCATCCATGAACCATATTTCGTTGTGATTTCACGAATTTTCTTCAATGGATCAATTGCACCAGCATCGGTTGTACCTGCTGTCGCAACAACACAAGCAACAACTTTACCTTCAGCTTGAAGATGCGCCATCGTTTTTTCAAGAGCATCAACATCCATCTGAGCATTTTCATTCACAGGTACAGTTACAACTGACTGGAAGCCCATGCCCATCATTGCCATGTTCTTTTGCACAGAGAAATGCGCATTTTCAGAACAAATGACTTTGACGTTTTTCATTGCTTCAGCTGGAATACCATCACGCTGTACAGACCATGGATTACCATTTTCGTCTTTCCAGTTTTTCGCAATGCACCAGTCACGAGCAAGCAACACACCCATCAAGTTAGATTGAGTACCGCCAGAAGTGAAAACACCTGCCTGACCAGAACCATAACCTACTTTTTGACGCAACCAATCAATCAGCTGAACTTCCATTAATGAACCTGCCGGGCTTTGATCCCATGAGTCCATAGACTGGTTAGTTGCATTGATTAACACTTCCGCGATCTGGCTCATCACCATAGTTGGGCAGTGTAAATGCGCTAATGAATGTGGATGGTGTACTTTCAAGCTTTTATTTAAGAAAAGCTCAATCATACGTTGAAGAGATTGTTGTACACCCATACCTTCTTTTGAAGGTTGGAAAGAAATTGCTGAACGCAATTCTTTAATGCTACCGCCTGTGTACATTTTTTCATTTTGCAACCATGCTGAAACGGCTTTTACCGCTTCGCCCATTGCTGACTCATAGTCAGCAATGGATTGTGCATCATTGCAGAGTAACGCTTTACGATGTTCTGCAAAATCCACCATATTTAAGCGCCTCGTACTGCAACCAATGCTTCTGCAACTGCTTTCTTGAAGCGGGCAATTACTTCAACACACTCTTCTTGAGTAATGATGAGTGGGCAAAGTAAACGAATTACTGTACCGTTACGACCGCCTTTTTCAAGCAATAACTTGTTGTTAAAGCAAGCAGTCTGGATCGCAGCTGCTAACTGAGAGTCAGCAGGATGAGAACCGATACGGTCAGCAGGTTTACGCTCGTCAACGATTTCAACGCCGATCATTAAACCACGGCCACGTACGTTACCGATACATGGGAATTCAGTAGCTAATTTTTTCAATTCAGCTTGTAAGAAGTCACCACGCTCTTGCGCATTTTGAGCAAGATTTTGTTCGCTAATCGTTTTTAATACGACAAGACCAGTACCCATAGCAAGTTGGTTACCACGGAAAGTACCCGTATGACCAGCAGGCTGCCAAGCATCAAATTTACGTTTAATACCTAATACTGCAAGTGGTAAACCACCACCTACTGCTTTAGACATTACAACAACATCAGGTTCAATACCTGCATGTTCAAATGCAAACATTTTGCCTGAACGTGCAAAGCCAGCTTGAACTTCGTCTAAAATTAAAACGATGTTGTGCTTTTCAGTTACTTCACGGATTTTTTGCAACCATTTTACTGGAGCTGTAACAACACCGCCTTCACCCTGAATTGCTTCAAGAATGACAGCAGCCGGCTTAGTTACACCGCTTTCAACATCTTCAATAAAGTTTTCAAAATAGTAAGTTAAAGCATCAACACCAGCTTCACCACCTAAACCAAGTGGGCAGCGATATTCATGCGGATATGGCATGAATTGTACGCCTGGCATTAAACCATTAACTGCATTTTTCGCACTTAAGTTACCAGTCATTGCTAGTGAACCATGGGTCATACCATGATAACCACCAGAGAAACTGATTACTGAACTACGACCAGTGTAAGTCTTAGCAAGTTTAATTGCTGCTTCAGTCGCATCTGCACCAGCAGGACCACAGAACTGTAAGCAATACTCTTCTTTACCACCTGGTAAATATGCTAACAACGCTTCAGTAAACGCATCTTTTAAAGGTGTGGTTAAGTCTAAAGTATGCAATGGCAAACCACTTGCCAATGTGTCTTGAATACTTTGAATCACCGCAGGATGATTATGACCTAAAGCCAATGTACCTGCCCCAGCTAAACAATCAAGGTACTGTGTACCTTCAACATCAGTAACCCAGCAACCTTGTGCTTTCGCTATCGCTAACGGTAATTTACGTGGATAGCTACGAACATTCGATTCCATTTGACTTTGGCGAGTCAAATAATATTCGTTAGTAGCATTAGTGGCAGGGTTGACAGAAGTAACGCTCATATCGGATTACCATCTCTGATAAGGGTAGAAAGAAATAAGTCTGGTGACTTTTGGTCCTTTGACTCGGTGCTTTATAGAACTAGCGAAGACACATATTTTATATCTTGTAACTAGGAGCGCGATGATACCTAATTTTGCAAGAAAAAAAACGTCTTTTGTGTACTTTACTCATCTAATCTTATTGAAAAAATGTATTATCCCAATAGTTATGATGAATTATCATCATACTATGTGACAACCTAAAGAAAATATTCTTTTTTTATATTAGTTTGATTTTTTAAGTTACATTGAAATACTTTATTTTTAAGTTTTTATTTTTTAAAGCTTTTGTCTGCACCAAAAATCAAAAAACTTGATTTAAATATTACAAATACCCCACAAAATCTGCAAAAGTTATGCATAACTTATGTTTAACATTTCTTAATGAAAAAAAATTAAATTTATATTAATTTTTAAAGGATAAATTTATGCGTACTTTAGCAATATCTACTCTTCTCCTTGGTACGGTACTCAGCCCTATGGTTTTTGCCCAAGATGATAATGCACTTCACTACAATATTGTAAATGTTCAAGCTGAAGCTTCTCGTCAGGTATCTAACGATGAAATGCATGCAACGTTATATATTGAAAAAAGTAACAAGCAGCCTGCTGAACTTTCAAATCAAATTAACCAGTTAATGAATCAAGCACTGGCGACTTCACGCAAATATCCACAGGTAAAAGTGGAAACCGGTGCTCAAAGCACTTATCCAATTTATGACAATGACAGTAACAAATTAAAAGAATGGCGTGGCCGTGCAGAAATCCGTTTAGAAAGTAAAGATTTTAAAGCAGCAAGCCAATTAATTAATGAGTTACAGCAAAGCTTTCAAACTCAATCCATTAATTTTAGTGTTTCAGATGAGCAACGTAAAAAAGTTGAAAATGAGTTAATGGTTGAAGCATCTAAAAGCTTCCAGCAACGTGCTCAAATGTTGACTCAAGCTTGGAATAAGAGCCAATACACGTTAGTTAATCTAAACCTAAACACGAATAACTATTTTCCTCAGCCTGTAATGCGTGCAAGTATGGCTAAATTTGCGCTGGCCGAAGCTGCAGCCCCAGCTCAAGATATGGCTGCTGGTGAGTCTAAAATTACCGTAAATGCAAATGGTTCAATCCAGTTTAAATAATTATTTTTCAAACTAAAAAACCGCATTCTTAATGCGGTTTTTTTATACTCCACATTATTGTTCTAAACATAAATCTTGCAATGAACTCCATGCTGCTTTGGCTAACAAGTCTTTATAGATTTTAGGGTCAGACTTTACACGTTGTGATAACCACGCACGACAATAACTTTCTGTAGAACCAATGACCAGTGACAGCAAAAGTTCATGTGGAATCATATGGAAAGCTTTAAATTCTTCAAAATCTGAAATTAAACTGAATATCTTTTTGTTTCTACTTTTATTTTTTTGAGCAAGTTGTTGCTGTTCTTCCCCTTGCATAATATTGAAATGAGCAGTAATTAAGAATTTTGCAAATTCGGGTTGTTCACTTACCCAGTCTACATAACTATGAATTAAACCAAATACCACCTCTTGTAATGTTTTGACCTGTTTTAAATATTCATCTCTTAATGCTGTCTGATCATCTAAAGCTGAAAAAAATAAAGCCGCGACTATTCCTTCTTTATTTTTAAAATGGTGGTAAACCGCTCCAACACTCGTTTCTGATTTGGCACGAATCATTTCAATGCTGGTCGCTTCAATGCCATGCTCTAAAAAACAATCTAAAGCATCTAACAATATTTGTCGTTTTAACGCAGCCCTTCTTCCGGGATACAAACGTTCTAATAAATTTTGAGCAGACACCATTTTGTATTCTCTGACCAGTCATCGGAGTTATTTTGAATGACTTGACGCATATTTGTAAACAGAACTATATTCTTTAACAGAATAATATTCTGTATTTTCAAATTAAAGGAAAATTAATTATGGCAACAACATTAGAACTCTGGAATAAAGTCAGTGCTTTTCCTAAAGGAAAGTGGACTTTCTCTCGCATGCTGTGCCTAAAAGCACCCTATTTCGGCAGTATTTCACCTCTTTTTATTGAGCTAAAGCCAAATTATTGTGAAATTTCCATCAAAAAGAAGCGTTCTGTGCTTAACCATATTGGAACAGTACATGCAATTGCCATGTGTAATATGGCTGAACTGGCGGGTGGAACAATGACAGAAGTTACTGTCCCTTCTACTCATCGCTGGATTCCAAAAGGCATGACTGTTGAATATTTAAAAAAGGCAGAAACAGACCTTATTGCTGTAGCGGCGCCTGTACACGCGAATTATGACTGGGAAAAGGCTAGAGAATATTTAGTTAATGTAGATGTTTACGACACTCACAAAGACAAGGTATTCCATGCCACTATTACGATGTGGATTTCTAAAAAGAAATAAAAAAAGCCCTGAACTCTCAGGGCTTTTTCATATTATTTTTTAAATGGGAAAGCATATTTTGCAATACGCCCAACCACTTGACCGAACTGTTTAACAAAGCTGGCATTGTTATAGTTCAAACCATATTTTTTACAAACTGCTTCAACTTTTGGAGCCATTTGACGATAACGACGAGCAGGAATATCTGGGAATAAGTGATGTTCGATTTGATGACTTAAGTGACCAGACAAAATATGAAATGCTTCTGAACCTGTTAAGTTAGAAGAACCACGAATTTGGCGCATATACCAGTGTCCACGGCTTTCTTCTTGTAAAACAGATTTTGGAAATACTTCTGCATCTTTTGTGAAGTGACCACAGAAAATAATACTGAATGTCCAGATATTACGAAGACCATTAGCGACTAAGTTACCCGTAAATACTGGTAAAGCTGCTGGCCCTGCAATGAGAGGGAAGAAAACATAGTCTTTAAAAAGTTGCTTACCAATTTTTTTATTCACTGGTTTTAACTCTTCTAAAAATTGTGCCTTGGTCTTACGTTTATAAAGCACACGCCCAATTTCAAGATTCTGAATTGCTACGCCCCACTGGAACAATAAGCAAAATGGAATACTATAAATCGGTTGCAGTAAAAACCCTGGTTTCCAACGTTGCTCTGGGAATAAACGGAGTAAGCCATAACCAATATCATCATCAATACCTTTAATATTGGTATAAGTATGATGTTTATAGTTATGAGTTTGGCGCCAGTTATCAGATGTTCCTACCGTGTCCCACTCATAAGTTTGGCCATTAAATTTTGGATCATTCATCCAGTCATATTGACCATGCATAACATTATGACCAAGTTCCATGTTCTCCATAATTTTAGAGAAACCTAATAGACCTGTACCCAAAATCCATGCTGGTGGGAACCAACCTGCGAATAAGCATGCTCGTCCTAAAAGACTGCTATAGCGAACTGCAGCATAAACACGACGGATATATTTTGCGTCTTTTTCACCCAAATCATCCAATACTTCTTGTTTGATCTGGTCAAGCTCTTTTGCAAATGCTTCAAGTTCTGCTGGAGTCAAATCGCGATTTTTAGGATTTTTAAAATATTCGACTTTCACTGGCATATTCATAAGAGGTCTCTCTTAAAGATCAATAACTAGATCGGATTGTGCTGAATTCACACAAATTTTAAGTAACTGGCTTGGTTCTGTATTTTGACTACCGTTTAGTAGGTTACGTGTAGAACCTTGCGTTTTACTACAAACACATTTATTACAAATTCCCATACGGCAACCGTGTGTTGGCTTAACACCTTCATGCTCAAGGCTCACCAAAATCGATTGTCCCTTAGGAATTGCAATCACTTTATTAGACTGAGTTAATGTGACATTCACATAACCGACATCATCTGCAGAACTTGCATTGCTTAAACTAAACGCTTCAGTAAGCACGGCTGGTGCTTTTTCAAAAAGCTCTTCGACAGTTGAAACAAAGCCAGATGGACCACATGCGTAGACCGTGCTTTTTTCAATATCATCAACCAAAGCAAGATGTTCAGCATTTAAGCGCTCATCATTTGGTGTTTCTTGTGTGTAAAACACCTGATAGCTGAAATTTGGGTTTTGTTCAGCCACTTGCTCGAAATACTCTGTAAAAGCAGCATCAGAACGCTGTTTTACCCAATATAAAAGCTGAACCTGCACTTTTTCTAATTGCTGGCTTTGCTTAATTGCTGTGATTAAGCTCAACATTGGTGTAATACCACTACCAGCAGCTAACATAATTAATTTTGGTGTCTGGATATTTTGTTGCATATCACCATAAGGTTGACCAAGCTCAAAAATATCACCAATCTTACTTTCAGCAATGAACCAATTACTAACAACACCATCAGCAACTTTTTTAACGGTTAAACGTAAGTGCTCTGCATCGATTTGTGTCAAGCTATAAGTACGTTCATAACGGCGGCCCGCAATTTCAACAATCACTGGATGATGCTGACCTGCTGCTCCCATTTTGACCAAACGGTTGCATTTTAAAGTAAGGCTCACAGTGTCATGAGCTACGAATTCTTTTTTTACAATTTGAACGAGTCCGTGCTGTACAGACCATAAGGGATTTATTTTTTGTAGCCAGAAACTCGCCATATCTTTATCAAATACGGCTTGTGTTAATGAATTGAATAGAGAATTTCTCTTTTCGATTGCTTGCATAACTGAGGGCTCTGTCGCTCTTTTTTAATTATTATACACATGTATATATATTTGTATATACACCCGTACTTTTAATTACAATTTCACAAGTTCCTTGTCTAACGCTATAATCCAGAGAGTTTAAGAATATATTGAAAAGCATGACCCAAACCTCACTTTCTCAGAGCCAAAATGACACAAGCTCTTCACAAGATGTCATTGAAATAAAAACAGTAACGCGTTCTGTTGGAAGAAAAGCGACGATTACTAAAGAGGAACTTTTTCAGGCTGCACTTAACCTGATTGGTCCACAAAAAAGTATCGCCTCACTCAGCTTACGTGAAGTTGCGAGAGAAGCTGGTATCGCACCAAACAGCTTTTATCGCCACTTTAAAGATATTGATGAATTAGCCATTTCACTCATTGACCGTGCAGGTATCGTTTTACGTAAGATTATTCGTCAAGCTCGTCTACGGGCATCTTTTCAAGACAGTATTATTCGTAGTTCTGTAGAGATTTTTCTTCAGCAGCTTGATGCAGATGAAGGTAATTTAAGTTTATTGTTACGCGAAGGTTTTACAGGTTCTGCATCTTATAAAGCTGCTGTAGACCGCCAGCTCAACTTCTTCCAGCAAGAACTACAAGAAGATTTAATCCGTCTAGAGCGATTAAACAACAACCATCTATACCATCCAGAACTCGTTGCAAAAGCAATTACGCAACTTGTATTTCATATGGGTGCTAAGGTGATTGATCTTCCGGTTCATCAACGTGCAGAAGTCGCAGAACAAACCATGATTATGATAAGAATGATTTTAGAAGGTGCCCGTCATCTAGACGAAGCAAAAATACGATAAATTCAACATAAAATGGTTTGTGATTTTACAAGCCATTTTTTATACAGATATACCAGTTTCTTGATAAAAATATAATTCGTAGATTGAAGCAACCAACATGCAAGAGTATAAGTAATTATTATTCTAGCAATACATACCCATATTTCCCCACGATATTTAGGGATTCACATGCAAAGTTTGAGTAATCGTCAAAGCCTGATTGCAAGTTATATTCTGATGGGCATTTTTTTGCTTTCGGTTATCCCCTTGCATCTCTTAGCAAGCTTTTTTGCTGGCTTTCTCATTTATGAAATTATTATTAGTTTAAGCTCTATTGTTGAACGTTATATTGATGGTCAAAGAGCCCGCATTTTTATTAGTATTTTACTCAGTATTATCACGGTTTCACTCATCGCCTTTTTCATTACAAGTTTAATTAGCTTTGTGGTTTATGACTTAAAAGGTGTAGGTATCCATAATATCAACAATAAAGTCGATCAAACGCTATTACACTTACAAACCGAAATTGGCAAATATCTTCCCGGTTATATTCCAGACAGCGTTACAGAACTAAAAGATGAAATTTTTGCGTTTATGAAAGATAACGTGACGACATTAAAAAATGCCAGTTCCGATATCTTACATAACTTCGTAACGATGATTATGGGCCTTATTATTGGTATTTTGGTAGCTATTCATGGCTTTCACCGTCGAACACCACAGCCTATATTTAAGTCTTTACTCATTCAACGTATTCAAAAGTTATCAATTTCTTTTAGAAACGTCGTTTTTGCTCAAATTAAAATTTCAGCAATTAATACGCTGCTCTTTATATTATTTGCATTTGTAATATTGCCGATTTGGGGTGTTCACCTCCCTTTCGCCAAAACCTTAACCATTCTTACTTTTTTGTTTGGTCTCATTCCAATTTTAGGCAACTTAATTTCAAATACGCTCACTTTTATTGCTGCATTGACGGTTTCACTCGGTCTAGCAGGCGTTGCTCTGCTCTATCTCGTATTAGTACATAAGTTAGAATATTTTATTAATGCGAAAATTATTGGACATAAAATTAATGCCAATGCATGGGAAATTTTATTGGCAATGTTAATTTTTGAGTCAATTTTTGGTTTAGGTGGATTGATTGCAGCACCAATCTTTTATGCGTATTTAAAACTAGAATTAAAAGATGCCAGAATGATTTAATTAAATTTTACTCAATAAAAAAGCGCCGTTACGGCGCTTTTTTATGATTTCCTACTTATGGTTTAACAACCACAAGTACTTGAATCGCTTCCGGAGTTACAGTTAAGCCATCGAGTAAACTCAAGCCTTCTTTTTGCAACTTCTGTAAGCGCTCAATTTCGTCTTGACGAATACTTGGGTTGAACTGTTTTAAATAAGTTAAGCGGTCAATCTCGTATTGCCATTTACTACCATAATGCTCTTTTGCCTGCTGTTGTAACTGTGGCAAGCCGACTTTAGCAATATCAAGCGCTTGTCTATAACGCTCTTCAATTACTTCACGGCGAGCTTTAACCACTTGGCGGCAGCTATTGCCATCTAAATGGTGCAAATATGGTTTTAAAATGGTTGGATCGATCTTTTCAGATAAGTCCTGACCATTTTCACTTAACAACACGCGAATGAGCTGTTTCGGTAAGCTTGATGGCAAGTTCAAAGATTTTGGTGCAACTACATCAACTTTAAACCAAACTTCAAGTAATACAGAACCTTGCTTTAATGCATTTGACTTAAGAACAGCAACATTAGTACTACCAAATGATTGTGTACGGATCATTTCCATTACACTTTCAATGAACGGATGCTCTAAAGTCAGGTATTGAGCGTCTTCACGCATTTGTGCTTGATCACGATAGAACGTCGCAGTCATGCCCTCTTCGTCTAGTGCCAAACCTTGAACTTGCATTTGGTCTGTTGGGCGAATAATAACAGTACCGTTACTTTGCTCATCAAAATCGATATTGGTTGAAGACATAAAACGCTTCACAAACATAGGTAATGTTGTGTTGTCATCGTAGTCTTCTAAGGCTTGAACAATTTCTTGTGCAACAATAGGACGACATGAGTTGTATTCAAGCAAGCGATCTCGACCAGCTTGTAACTCTGTTTCCAAAGCTTGACGTTGAACATTGACTTCTTCGAGTAAATCTTCAAATGTTTGGCCTTGATCTGAAAGTAAGCAGTCTTTTAATTCAACAATAAAGTTTTCTTGCAACGTTTGAGCTGTTGGAGAAATATTGCTAAAAATATTTAATGCTTCATTGTACCAACGGAACATACGCTCTTGAGCGGTGCCCATTAAGTAAGGTACATGAATTTGAATACGATTTTCTTGACCAATACGGTCTAAACGACCAATACGTTGTTCTAAAACATCTGGGTTTGCAGGCAAATCAAATAAAATGAGATCACTCGCAAACTGGAAGTTACGACCTTCTGAACCAATTTCAGAACACAGTAAAATTTGAGCACCATAGCTTTCTTCTGCAAAGTAAGCAGCTGCTTGGTCTCGCTCAAGTAAACTCATGCCTTCATGGAACATAGCAGTACGAATACCTGCATGCAAACGAAGTGCGCTTTCTAAAGATTCAACTACAGGACCACTACGTGCAATTAAAAGAACTTTTTTATGTTTAAGTTCTTTACGTAGAATTTCCATTAACCATGGCACACGTGGGTCATTTTGCATCCATGATCCATCAATTTGTGCTTCTTCTGGCCACATTTGCTCACGTAGTTTACCGTCTTTTGACCAATCTTCTGGCGCTGGCAAAGGTGCTGGTTGGCAATCACGGCCTGGGAAACCTTGAATCGCTTCACGCGTATTACGGAATAAAATACGACCTGTACCATGACGGTCTAACAACTCATGAATCGCTCTGAAACGTTGTTCAGGCTGATCTTCAATTGAATGACCCAATAAACCTTCTAAAGCAGTTAAATGCTCTTGAGTTAAAGGTTCATCTGACATCAATACTTCTGCAACTTGAGCAGTTTGCTGATATTGCGCTTCTTCATCCAAGAAACGCTCTAAACTGCTAAAGCGCTGCGGATCTAACAAACGTAAGCGTGCAAAGTGACTTTCTACACCAAGCTGTTCAGGTGTTGCTGTAAGAAGTAATACACCAGCCGTATTTTCAGCAAGCTCTTCAACTAAATCGTAACGATCATTACCGCCTTCTTCTTCGCTCCACATTAAATGATGCGCTTCATCGACAACGAGTAAATCGAAACCAGCTTCTAGTGCTTGCTCACGTAAATCGTCATGGTCCACCATCAAATCTACACTGGCAATAATACATTGCTCAGTTAAGAACGGGTTAAGCTCTGGATCATGTTCTTTAATAGACGCAGTACGGGTTAAATCGAACAGAGAAAATTGCAAGTTGAAACGGCGACGCATTTCAATCATCCACTGATATTGCAGCGAATCAGGGACTAAGATGAGGATACGTTCTGAACGACCAGTTTTAAGCTGTTGATGGATAATCAAACCAGCTTCAATTGTTTTACCTAAACCTACTTCATCAGCAAGTAAAACACGTGGTGCGAAACGTTTACCGACTTCATGCGCAATATAGAGTTGATGTGGGATTAAACCAACGCGTGCACCAACCAAGCCGCGTAATGGACTGGTTTGCATTTGCGCTTGCATTAGCATGGCTTCAATGCGTAAGTCATACCACTCTTTATAATCGATCTGGCTTGCCAGCAAACGATCTAAAGGTTTTGATAACTGAATTTGTGCACCGATACGAGTTTCATTGAGCGCTTTACGTTCTTGTTCGCCATTTTCTAAGGTACGAACTACGTTGTAACGCAAAACGCCATGGCGGTCTTCAACCGACTCAACAGTCCACTTTTGGCCTTCTTGATCTTGAACTTCATCGTTTGTGTTAAAGATGATACGAGATAATGGTGCGTTATTACGTGCATAGACACGCGTTTCATCACTCTTGGGGAATAAAATGCTGACAGATCTTTCATCTACATCAATAAGAACGCCTAAACCGAGCTCAGTCTCTGTATCTGATAGCCAACGTTGACCAATAGCATACTGCTGCAATTTTTCCACCTTTTTCTCAAGTTCGCACTACATATTGTACGATGCAAATTAGCTTATTTTTGCATCTTTTTATGTAGTCTTTAAAGCAAAATTTTGCAGCAGAAACCAATTAAATTATTTCGCTACAAAAATTACTCATTGAAAGTTTTTACATTAAAACGGTACAGGACAGTTAAACGTTAATGATTCCCCTGTGACAGGATGATTAAAGCTTAACTGTTTGGCATGCAAGCACAGACGAGGAACAAGTAATTGTTCCGGTGTTGCATACAATGTATCACCTACAATCGGATGTCCCAGATATTGCATGTGTACACGGAGTTGATGAGAACGTCCGGTAATCGGTGTTAATTTGACACGCGTAACCGGTTGTCCCTGAATCTGGAAATGTTCGATCGCCTGCCAATGTGTTAAAGCAGGTTTATTATGAGAAGCATCGACAATATGTAAAGGTGGTCGACTCGGGTCATAGACGACAGGGATATCAACAGTCCCTTCGCCATCTAGATGGCCTGCGACTAACGCTTCATATATTTTCGAAGTTTGACGGTCTTGAAATTGGCGTGCAATCGCACTTTGTCCACGCTTAGATAACCCAAAAACCAAAATACCCGAGGTATCACGGTCAAGGCGGTGAATGAGCAAAGTTCGTGGTTCAATTGCCACCAGTCTTGTCAAAACGCTGTCATGTAAATCACCTTTCCCTGGCACACTCAAAATGTCCGAAGGTTTATGAATCACCATAAAATCATCATCACGATAGATCAGATGTTCACTTAGAAAATCACTCAAAGTTGTATTCCCAAGGTAAGATGAAAAACAAGCGGGCAATAATAAAAAGCTTACGTCCGAATTACAATGCCGTTCGGGTAAATTAACAACAGAATTTGCAAATATTATGATTCACTTTATGGCTAAAGCCGATTAGTGCTTCAATAACTGCATAATATGTTGCAAAGTGGGTGTTTGCATCAGCTCTTCAGCACTTAGACTCGCACCGTTCGCACGCCATAATTCCACCAGATAATTGACTCCAGCAGTGTCTAAACCGTAGTTTCTTAAATCTATTTCTGGATGAATTTCCATTGGATGCCGCCCAATCTGTTCAGCAACTGCCAATAAAATTCCTTTCTCGGATAACACCTGTGACGACGGTGCACTTAAAGACCATAAGCGCATTAATGCCTGTGTGTTTATATGTTGAATGGAGTCAAAACTGATTTTTTCAATCCACTGTATATGCTGGTCTAAACTACTCGCCAAAATCGCATCATTTACAACAGCTACATAATCTGTAATGGATAAAACAAGCTGCATGACTTGCTTAAATAGCGGTGATAAATTCCCCGCCATAATCACCTGTGCCTGAGTGTTTGATGACAAGTGCTGCCCAAGCTGCAACATGGCCTGTTGAAGTTGAGATGACTGAATCATCATGACCGGAATTTCGAGTGCTTGCGCTCTTTTGCTTAGCATTTCTAAATAATCGGCTAATGGCTGATGCGCCCAATCAGATATATTTTCAAGATCATCTAGCCCGACTAGGAGCAATATGCTTTGCGTAGATTCAATAGGCCAATTTGAAGTACTTGCGGCTAACTGAATTTTTCGAGGTAAGGGATAAAACATTGTTCTCTACAAATATAAAATAGCTCAAATTAAAAAGCCCGTTTTTAAACGGGCCTTTTTGCTTACTTCATTTCGGCAAAGGTTTCTTTTGCAGCCTGAATGGTAAACTCGATATCTTCATCAGAATGAGCAGATGAAATAAAGCCTGCTTCAAATGCTGACGGCGCCAAGTTTACACCACGTTTTAACATGCCATGGAAGAACTTTTTGAAAGCTTCAATATCACATGCCAACATAGAGTCAAAGCTTGTAATGTCTTCTTGGTCAGTAAAGTAAAGACCAAACATTGCGCCCGCTTGCTGAGTTTTAAATGGAATACCCGCTGCATCTGCTGCTGCTTGTAAGCCTGCAAGTAACTTTTCAAGTTGAGCCGATAATTTGCTGTAAAAATCCGGTTGACGTAAATGTTTGAACATTTCGATACCAGCGCGCATAGCAAGTGGATTACCAGATAAAGTCCCCGCTTGGTATACCCCCCCTAAAGGTGCGATGCATTCCATGATTTCACGCTTACCGCCAAATGCACCAACTGGTAAGCCAGCACCAATAATTTTACCTAAAGTCGTTAAGTCAGGTTTAACGTTATAAACTGACTGAGCACCGCCCAATGCAACGCGGAAACCTGTCATCACTTCATCAATAATAAATACAGATTTGTATTCATCACACACATCACGAATCGCTTGTAAGAAACCATCAATTGGTTTCACCATATTCATGTTACCTGCGACAGGCTCAATAATGACGCCGGCAATTTCATGACCAAATTTTGCAAAGCATTCTTTTAATGCTGCAATATCGTTATATGGTAGTGTTAAAGTGTGTTTAGCGAAATCAGCTGGTACCCCTTTCGATGTTGGTTCACCCTCACCTTTAGTTAATAAACCAGAACCTGCTTTTACTAATAAAGAGTCAGAGTGTCCGTGGTAACAACCTTCAAACTTCACGATCTTGTCACGGCCAGTATAACCACGTGCTAAACGAATAGCAGTCATAGTTGCTTCTGTACCAGAGTTGGTCATACGTACCAATTCAATAGATGGCATGATTTCACAAATAATATCTGCCAGCGTTGTTTCATGTACGGTTGGTGCACCAAAACTTAAACCATCTTCTGCTGCTGTTTGTACAGCTTTAATAATATCTGGATGAGCATGGCCCAAAATCATTGGTCCCCAAGAGCCAACATAATCTACATAGCGCTTGCCATCTACATCCCATAAATACGCACCTTTGGCTTTCTCGATGAAAACTGGTGTTCCTCCAACGCCATTAAAGGCACGTACTGGAGAGTTCACACCACCTGGAATGTGTTTGCTGGCTTGTTTAAATAACTGTTCTTGCTTTGGAGATAAACTCATGGAAATGCTCGTCTTAAATATCTAAAAATAATTTTGAAAGCTTAAGAAAATAATTGTGCCCATGCTTGTACACGGGCAGGAATTTCAGCAGTTGATCGACCTAATATATCACTAATGACTGCGCAGAGGTCAGCTCCAGCCTCAATCACGGGTTTTGAGTTTTCAACTGTTAAACCACCAATTGCACAAATAGGTAAATCATACTGAGCTGCTGCTTGCTTAATTACCTCAATGCCAACATTACCTGCTTCCGGTTTAGTCGCAGTTGCATACACAGCGCCAAAGGCAACATAAGTTGCGCCATCAGCAATTGCTTTTTGGGCAAGTTCTAATGAGTTTAGGCAAGTACGGCCAATAATGACGCCTTCTGGTAACTGCGATTTTGCATCGGTAATTTCACCATCACTTTGTCCTAAATGCACACCTAAACCAAACTTTGCAGCCAGTTTTAAATCATCATTAATGACAAAAGGAACCTGATATTTTTCACATAGACCTTTGATCTGTTCAACTTCAGCAGGCTGATCAGCTTTGTCTACTTTTTTACGGCGGTACTGTAAAATTGCGATTTGATGGGTTGCGAGTGCAGCGTCTAGTTTTTCTAATAATAATTCGATTGGATCATCATTGGTAATGAGATATAAACCGCGCATACTCTACTCTCGCTTTTGAAAACTTCGCTAGTATAACGGATTTATAAGTCATCATAAGTACCGATTGATATAGGCTTACCAGTACCAATCGGTATATTTAAAAAAATAAATAAATTAACTTGGAATTTTATCGTGCTTGCGATCAATTAAACTTAATCGACCAGTCGCAACATCAGAGAGCATTCGCCAATCAGAAATAAAGCTATAGAAAGGTTGTTTAAAACTGGCAGGCTTATTTTTTTCAAACACAAAATGTCCAACCCATGCATTTGCGTAACCCGCTACCAAACCATAGAGCACATATTTGGCTTGTTTCTTACGAATCGCTTTTGAAAAAAAGTATAGACCAATGCTACTACCCACCACATGCAAACGTCTGCTCATGATGTTACGGTGTTCAGTTAAATAAAAACGATAAAATTCCTGATAGTTTTTAATCGGTAACTCAAACTCTGGCTGAGTTTCATGGCTAAAGTTTACTGGTGCATTCACGATCATCTTCCTGATTTTTATTTGATCAAAACATCACCTGATTGTACACCTAAATAAAAGTGTAGCGTCATATGTTTGATTGTAACTTTCTCTATCAAAAACATTATTTTTAGCGCTAAGCTATTATACTTATTCAAGATAGTTTAAATACCTGATTCAGGGAGATCCATTATGGTTGAAGTTGAGCTTAAGTTTCAGTTACCTGAATCGAAGAAAAAAACCGT
The DNA here is from genome assembly GCF_000162375.2 of Acinetobacter sp. RUH 2624. Lineage (NCBI taxonomy): Bacteria > Pseudomonadati > Pseudomonadota > Gammaproteobacteria > Moraxellales > Moraxellaceae > Acinetobacter > Acinetobacter sp. RUH 2624. The sequence goes on from NZ_KI391939.1 coordinate 1,998,117, forward strand.
CCAGCAATATTTAAAAAAACATAAAGCACAGCATATTCATTTACAGGCCAAGTATTACGATACCCCAGATCGCCTACTTGCAAAAAATGGTATGGCCTTACGCTTACGTAAAGAAAATGACCTGTGGGTACAAACCTTTAAAGCCGCTGGCCAAAGTCATTTACATCGTGTTGAAGAAGAAGTTTTTTTAGGAAAATGCGAACAAGAACCTGAACTAAACCTTGAGTTATATAAAGACAATAAAGTCGTCACAGATTTGATTACTCAAGCTTTAGGCTCTGAAGTCGAAAAGCTAAGCTTACAGTTTGAGACTGATGTACAACGTACTTATCATGTTTTTGAAGCAGATGACACAGCAATTGAAGTCTGTCTTGATGACGGCGTCGTAAAAACAGCAACAGCACAAAGCAAAATTTGCGAAGTTGAGTTCGAACTTAAACAAGGTGTAGTTAAAACACTTATTCAATTTGCTCAGCAATGGATTAATCGTTATGAACTTTGGCTCGATGTTAGAAGTAAAGCTGAGCGCGGTAATTTACTCGCATTGGGGCAAGCTGCTTCACCGGCTGTTCACGCAAAAAATCTGAACTTAGATAAAGACATTTCAGCAGAACAGGCACTCAAAAAAATTGTAGAAAACTGTTTGGGACAGTTCTTGCCGAATATGGCTGCAATTGCTGATGGTGTTGCCGACGCTGAACACATTCATCAAGCACGCGTGAGCTTACGCCGTTTACGCAGCGCACTTCACCATTTTGCAACATGGTCAGACGAGTTAAACCCTGGGTGGGAAGAACAAATTGCCGAGCTTTTCCGCAAGCTTGGAGACACGCGAGACGAAGATGCCATTCGTACTGAAATTTTACCGATGATTGTGCAGCATGGTTCACCTGAACTTTTGCTACCTATTTCTGAGCAGCCATTAAAAGACCTAACCACACTGTTTAAATCTGCAGAAACCGTTAAGCTCGTGCTCGCATTACTGGCATTTGTTTATTCAGAAGAAGATAACCAAAACGCTAAAGGAAAATTGAAAAAACAGATAGAAAAAAGCTTAGACAAGTTACATCACCAAGTCATAAGTCATGCCGATCATTTCATAGAACTTGAAGTCACTGAACAGCACAAAATACGTAAAAAAGCGAAGCAATTACGTTACTGTATCGAATTTATATCAAGCTTATATCCACGTAAAAATGTTCAGCAGTTTTTAAAAAAATTACAACCTGTGCAAAATACTTTAGGACTTTATAACGACTTGTTTATTGCCGAAGATCTCTTTAATAAAGCAACTGAACATGACCCACATTTTTGGTTTGCATTAGGATGGATTAAGGCCAAACAGCCTTATTTACAAAATCAGTCTGCTGAAGCTTTGCAAAAATTTAAACAGGCAAAAATATTTTGGTAAGAATCTTGAAGTCGCGACAAATATGCCGCGACTTTTTAGCGGTATTTACCAAATACTTTCCATACACCATTATCTGCTAATGGGTCGCTATAGCTATCACTACGCTGTTTTCTTGGCTTATCACGAGCGTCAACAAGTTTAAAGTGTGGCTCTACCCCCAACACAATACCATTGGTATAAAACCGTGAACGCGTATATTCAGTTTGACCATGCTGGAATACATAAGTTCTTAAATCGATAAATTCGCGGTGTGCAACTAATGCTGCCGTGTCGTCGCTTTGCAACCATTCTTGCATGGTAAAAATCTGGTCTGTGTCAAACTGTCCACATTTTTCAATAAGACTGGCCACACCACGGAAAGTTTTCGATTCTTTTGCGCGTGTTTTATTAATACGAATTCGGTCTACATGGAAAAAGAATAAAGGTAAATTTAAATGACTCGGTAAATGAATCGCATCTGGTAATTCATCTTCCATAAAAGGCTGAAAAAGCTCTTGTGCCCTTTCTATTAAATCTTTCCATTGTTGATAATAGGCTAAGACTTCTTCTTGCAAACCATAATAAATTGGCAGCCCTTCGACATGCTCCAAATACTGGGGCGGAAAAACATGCTGACGTAATAAAGCAATGTCTGTTTTTAGACTTTGAACGGCAATTGCATCTTGCATATTATAACTCCCAATACTTAGGCTATTTACAGACTAAGGCAAAGGTTTTGTTTCCGCAAGGCTTTGCCTATAATAAGCAGCTCTATTTTTGCGGGAATAAGTCATGTCTCAAAAGATTAATGCAACAGATATTACTGAAGAAGAAGCGTTAAATGCTGTTTTCTTTGAGCGTGCGGATGAATTCATTAAACAAGCGAATGATTTTTGTCGCCCGCCTAAAGGCCAAAAACCTGATCCAGCTGAGCTTCGCGGACAAGTGAGTGCTGCGATGTTATTTGCAACTGCCCGTTTTAATACATGGGTCGCTGCCAATAATTTTAAAGATGGCAATGAAATGCGTGATGCAAAAGAGCAAGTGATGTCTTATCTGCTTCAACAATTTCAAATGATGCTTGAAGATAACTTTGATGAGTACTGTGAACAGTTCGAAAACTATTTACGTTTCCGTAAGAATGAAGATTTTCATACTCACAAGCATGACCATGATCATTAATAAATTTTAAATACCCAAATAAAAAGCCACTTCATGTGGCTTTTTATTTGGCAAGTCATTTATTGCTTTTGCGGTTGACCATATTGGTCAGCCATCACTTCAACGAGATTGGAAAGTTTAATATATTTTTTAATGACTGCATTCACATCAGCAACAGTTAGCTTTGTTAAATCTTGATCATGCTTAACACGATCCAGTAATGTTTTACCTGACTCAAGCTCAATATTTAACATACCGTGAATATTACGCTCATCCTCTAATGCAGTAACACGTTTTTTCATGAGATCTGCTTTAGCTGCTGCAAGCTCTTGCTCGGTAATACCATTGGTTAATAAGTCATTTAATACCTTATGAACTGAAGCAGAAACTTGTGCCGAACGCCCCGCCGTATAGTTTGCACTAATACTTAATGCACCCACATTGGTGTCCTGATCAAGTTGCAGTCCTGTTCCAAAACCATAAACTAATGCATTTTTTTCACGAAGCTCTTGAGCCAAACGCGAAGAAATTTGAGAATCACCTAAAATATAATTCATTAAAATTAAGGCAGATGCATCCGGATGATTTTTTCCAACCGGTATCGCAAGTACGCTTTGATAACTACCAAACTCACGTTGTTCAGATAAAGCATGTACTTGCTGAGCAGGAAAATCGACGTGTTGAATTAAGATTTTTTCATATGGTTGTTTACTGTTCCAACTACCAAACTCCTGATTTAATAGTTTTTTCATTTTCTTAGCATCAAATGCGCCGGTAATTGCAATTTGGGCATGGTTCATTGCAAAGAAATGCTGATATAACTCTTTGACTTGTTCTTGGGTCACATCCTTTAACTGTTTTTTAGCTAACTCAGGTTCAAAGTGGTAGCGTAAATCACCTGGCTGATATTCTTCAACTAAACGTGACAACGTTAAACCTGCAACTACATCAGGTTCTGTATAAGGACGATCAAGACTGGATAAGCTTTGAGATTTAATTAAATCGAATTGAGATTGTTCAAATTTAGGGTTTTTCATAACCTCTAGAACAAACTTGAAGAATTCATCAAACTTTTCAGTTTTAGATTGAATATTAATGGTCATGCCATTGCCGTCGGCACTTGCATAAGCCGCGCCACCAGCATCAATCGATTTATCGGCAATATCTTGCAGGCTATATTTATCAGAACCGCGGAGTAATAAATACGAAGTTAAATCAACTACCGTGCCTTTATTAAATAAAGATTTTTCTGTACCGAAATCCATAGTAATGGTGGCATAGGTACGATCATCACGGGTTTCCACAGGGAACAAAGCATACTTCATTCCATTTTTAAGTTTTCCACGAATAATCTTTTTCTCATTACTCTCAGCATATTGCTTAGAAGTTTTTAAAAACTCGTTAACTTCTTCTTGATAAACTTTCGGGTCTTTTAAAGGTTCTGGTTTAACATCTGTCTGATCTAAAGTTTTAGGTTTATCTTTTGGGTCGAGTTGCAATGCTTTCTTTTGATCTTCAGGTGTTGGCAAAATATCGCCATCAATACGATGCCCAGCAATAAGGAACTGTTTTAAGGTTTGATTTAGGTCATTGAGCTTCACTTTCTCAACTGCATCTAAATCTTTGAAATATTGATCCCATTGCCCACCAGCTACGCTGTAATCACTTAAACGAGATCCCAAAGCAACGGCGTCTTTATTGACTAACTCGCTTTGTGTTTTCATTAAACTTTTTACACGTTTTAGCTCAGTCTCAGTAAAAGGTTTACCCTTTTCAATTCCAGAGAGCAAAGCGCTTTCAACTTTGTTAGGATCATTTTTTGGTGAGTAAACCGCACCTAAAAATACAACATTAAAATCTTGGTCTAACCAAGTTGATGCCTGAACGTCTGTGCTAATGCCTGTTTCAACCATATTCTGGTACAAATGACCGCTTGGCTGCATGGTATATAACATAGGCGCTAAAGCCAGTGTCGGCTGAATTTTGACGTTTTTTCCATTCATATAAATATGAAATTTGGCTAAATCACTGCCTTTTTTCACCACAAATTCACGATTCTTTATTTTTGTAGAATCTAACACAGGCACCTGAACGCGCTTAGGCACAGCTCGCGCAGGAATTGGACTAAAATATTGGTCTATCGTTTTTAAAACATCAGTTTTATCAAACTTACCTGAAATCACCATGACCGCATTATTAGGTGCGTACCAACTACGGTAGAACTGGTTCAATTCCGGCATTTTAATTGACTTAAGCTCTGGCAAATCACCAATCGGTAATCGTCCTAAATACTGGTTTCCATAAGCCGATTTCCACATTTGATCCATTAAAACAGCAAAAGGCTGATCCATACGGACTTCACGTTCACGCTTTACGATTTCAATTTCAGAAGGAACAAATTTTTCTTGTAAAACCAATTTGTCCATACGCTCAGATTCAAGATACAGTACTTGATCAAGTGCAGTTTTTTCTGGACGGACAATATTCGTGTATTTAGTTGAATAGTAATCCGTGCTCGCGTTCGTCATTAATGTATATTGATCTAAACGGCGTTGGAATTCTTCACCTTTTACATTTTGCGTGCCTTTAAAGGCCAAATGCTCAAGTAAATGTGCTAAGCCACCTTTACCTTGCGGATCATTTAAAGAACCTGTTAAATAAATGGTATTAATAAAGATTTTATTTTCTTTGTCATTCGGGGCAAGTACGACCCGAAAACCATTATCTAATTTATATTCCTCAATATTTTGCTTACTTTTTACTAATGTTGTTTGTGCAAAAGACGCAGCACTTAAACCAAGAATACATAGGGAGAGAGTCAGTTGTTTAAACTGCATAAACATATAAATACCAATTAATTTGAATAATAAAAAATCAATAGTTGTGGGACTATAGTAGGAAATTTAAGCTGACATTAATAGTAAAGATTTGAAAAAAAAGCCGTTTATTTAAACGGCCTTATATTTTAAGGAAAAATTTCTGCTTGCATATAAAGTTTGCCATAGCCTGAAATTTCAATACGCTCCTGGTTCAGCACATTACAATACAAAACGCCTCCACGGTTAGAAGCCTGATAAGCAGTAATATTATTTTTAGCGAGTTTCTCTGCCCATAGCGGTGCTATTGCGGTATGAATTGAACCTGTAACAGGATCTTCTTCTATACCTGCGACAGGAGCAAAATAACGCGATACGCAATCATAGTTTTGATCTGCTCTTGACGTTATTGCTACATCAAGACCACTGGCGGTAATCGCAGTCCGCTTACCTAAGGCTTTAAGCAAGTTCATGTCAGGCTTCTCATCCAATACATCTTGAACTGATTCATATTCAACAATGTAGGCTTGAACATTTTGATAAACCGCTTTAAACGGTTTTGTTAATGCTTGACGTAAAACAGCCGGATAATCTTCAACTTGATGAGCCTTACGAATTGGAAAATTCATTCTGATTTTGCCGTCTTCATCTTGATGAACGACAAATAGGCCTAAGTTTCGTACATGAAAATTAAGAGTCTTTTTCTCGGTAAAATCTTTAAATAATACGAACGCACTGGCAAGAGTCGCATGTCCACAAAAATCAACTTCAACTGTTGGAGTAAACCAACGGATTTCATAATTTTCAGAGTCTATAATTTTTACAAAAGCAGTTTCGGATAAGTTATTTTCAAGCGCTATCTTTTGCATTAAATCTGCATCTAGCCACTCTTTTTCAACTACTACAGCAGCAGGGTTTCCACGAAATAACTCTTTGGTAAAAGCATCGACTTGATACATTTTCATGTTAGTGCTCTCTTTCTTAATAAGCTCACTTTTAAAAATTATTTAAAAGAAAAACAGATACAGTTTTTTTAAAATTAACATCACAGTAGCAATTTACGCATATAAAAAAACGGCTCATCCAGACTGGATGAGCCATTTTAATATTAACTTTTAATGATGTTGAGTTAATTCAATTTCATCTTCGCTATTCATTATAGCTTTGTCGGTCTGCCCCATAAATTGGCTTGTAACCACACCAGCAGTCATTGAACCATTTACGTTTAATGCAGTACGTCCCATATCAATGAGTGGTTCAATTGAAATAAGAAGCGCAACTAAAGTTACAGGTAAGCCCATCGCAGGAAGCACAATCAGCGCAGCAAAAGTTGCACCGCCACCAACACCAGCCACACCAATTGAACTTAAAGTCACAATACCCACTAACGAAGCAATCCACATTGGGTCTAGGGTGTTAATACCCATAGTTGGCGCAACCATGACTGCAAGCATGGCTGGATATAAACCCGCACAGCCGTTTTGACCAATGGTAGCACCAAAAGAAGCAGAGAAACTTGCAATAGACTCAGGCACGCCTAAACGACGAGTTTGCGCTTCAATGCTCAATGGAATACTTGCTGCACTTGAACGACTCGTAAACGCGAATGTTAGAACTGGAGCAACTTTCTTGAAGAATTTAAGTGGAGAAACACCAGTCAAAGTCAAAATAATGGCATGTACGACAAACATAATCGCCAAACCTAAGTAAGACGCGACCAAGAAACCGCCTAGATTCAAGATATCCGCAACATTTGAACTTGCCACAACTTTTGTCATGAGAGCAAAAACACCATACGGTGTAAGCGTCATTACTAAACGGACAAGCTTCATGACCCATGACTGTAAAGTCTGAATAGCCGTCAGAATACGCTGACCTTTTTCTGCATCATCTTTCATCAAGTTGAGTGCTGCTATCCCTAAAAATACAGCAAAGATAACCACGCTAATAATCGAAGTCGGATTTGCACCCGTTAACTCAGCAAAAGGGTTACTCGGAATAAAAGAAAGTATAAATTGCGGTACGCTTAAGTCTGTTACTTTACCCACATAGTCAGTCTGAATCGCGGTAAGTCGAGCTGTTTCTGCAGCCCCTTGTACCAAACCTTTGGCAGTTAAACCAAATAAGTTCGTCACAAATACCCCAACCAGCGCAGCGATGAGTGTCGTAAATAACAAAGTTCCGATGGTATAGAAGCTGATTTTTCCTAAAGAAGAAGCTTGGTGCAGCTTCGCTACCGCACCTAAAATCGAAACAAAGACCAAAGGCATCACGACCATTTGTAAAAGTTTTACATAGCCGTTACCAACAATATTAAACCAGCTAATAGATTCAGCAAGAATCGGATGGCCACCGCCATAAATCAAATGTAGTCCTAAGCCAAACACCACACCTAGAACTAAGCCGGCAAGAACTTTTTTAGACAAGCTCCAGTCCGTTTTACGTGTTTGGGCGAGTAAAAATATTAACCCGACAAAAACCACAATATTGATGATTAAGGGTATATTCATTCCCAAACTCCAACTTATTGCTTGTGTCATCTTTTAAGGGGGCATATTTGACCATAGCCGGCCTATATAAACTACCCTTTTCAACAATTTTCTAGCATGCAGATCATTACTGATCTGAATGAGAATATAAAATGACTTTTAAATACATATATATCACTTTTAAAACATAAGATAAGTAGGATATTTATGTATAAAAATTAAGCGCATTTCTGTATAAAGTTTTGCTCAATAAAACAAATAAATTGCTTTAAATTACTGCCCCATGTTTCAGGAGGCTGAGCAACCAAATAAGTAGTGAAATGTGCAGATTCAGTGTTAATTTCAAAACAACTTAATGAGACTTTATCGGCTACTTTGCTCAGATATGACTTGGGCAACAAAGCAAAACCGACTCCTAATTCTACACAGCTCACAATGCCATCGAGACTACCCATTTCCATAATTTGTGAAGGTGGAACACTATGATCATTTAAAAACAGCTCAATTGCATGCCGATAAGAACAACCTTGTCGAAATGCAATAAAACGAGTCTTTGCGAGGGTGGTAATGTCGGGAAAGTGAGTTTGTTGTTTTGGGCAAACTAAAACCAGTTGTTCTTGCCACACTGGAAAACTATATAACTCTGGAATTACATATTTAGAAGCAACAAACGCACAATCGACTTCTCCTTGTTGCACCGCGTTTAACAAATATCGGGTTGGGTGAGTTTGAAGCTCAATTGGTAAATTCGGATATTGCTGAATACATTGATTAAGCAATTGAGGAAGTCGTATAGCTGCTGTCGTTTCCATACTGCCCAAACGAATGGTTTCATTCGGGTCAATATCACCTTCTTGAAAAATTTTTTTCGCTTTATTATGCAGTGCGATCATTTGCACAGCATAACTATGTAGCTGCTGTCCTGCATTAGTTAATGTAACGGGGTTATGACGATTTAATAAAACCACGCCTAACTCTTCTTCAAGCTTTTTCACATGACTTGTGATGTTCGATTGAACCGTACACATTTTTTGTGCAGCCAGTGAAAAACTTCCACTCTCTGCAACCGCTAAAAAAAACTCTAAAGACTTAAGCAACATGCCACTATCTCAAAACAAGATAATTAATATCATATTAAATCATTTCTAATGATAAATAAACTCGCTTTTAATAATAAAAAAATTGAGAGACTTCCCATGTCTACGTTCTATCGAATGAGCCTGCTTGTCTTTTTAGCGACTTGTCTAGGAATTGGTATTTTTAGATTTTCATATACTGCGCTCATGCCTATTATGATTGTGCAATATGGATGGACTCATGATTTTGCAAGTTACTTAGGAAGTGCAAATTTATTGGGCTATCTGGTTGGCGCACTATTGGCACTGTTTAGCATTAAAGAAAGATCTATTCCCGCTTTGATCACAAGTTCAGCTGTCTTAGGCAGTTTAAGCCTGCTCTGCTGTTCGTTTATACACATGCCTATGGCTTGGTTTGTTCTCTGGCGTACTATTTCAGGTGTCGCGGGTGGCCTACTCATGATTTTAGCACCTAGCTTTGCTATGAAAAATATTGCAATTAGCCAAAGACTTAAAGTTAATTTTTTAGGATTTAGTGGTATTGGCGCAGGCGTGTTATCTGCTACTCTCATTATTCCTGCACTCAAAAACATGTCTGTTCAATATGTATGGAGCATTTTTGCAGTACTCTCTATTATTGGCAGTTTCGTTCTTTTCCGCTTATTAAAATATCAGTCTACTCAGGCCGTACAAGTCACAACGCAAGCTCCTCAAAACTTCAAACACTCACGTTTGGGGCTTGTCATTATTATTGCTTATATGTGCAGTGCTTTTGCTTATATTCCCCACTCTTTGTTCTGGATGGACTACTTATCGGGAACCCTACACTTTCCCTTGCAACAACGAAATTTATTTTGGGTTCTTTATGGGGTTGGAAGCTGTATTGGCGCCTTTGTGGCGTATTGTTTAAGCCGCCTTATTGGATATTTGCAGGCAATTAAATGTCTATACGGTGTCTATTGCTTGGCAGTTGCCCTACCATTTTTTTCACATGCTACCGCTTTGCTCACTTTATCGTCCTTTCTTACAGGTTTACTCACACCTGCCACCGTATTTATTAGCTCTTATAGTCTGCTACAGATTTATGAGCAGCGTTATCAAAAAATCTGGAGCCTTGCCACCATTGGGTTTGCCAGCACTCAGCTATTAGGTGGCGTTGTCATTAGTACTTTACACCACTTGCATTGGTCTTATGCCCATCTGTTTTTAATGGGAGGCATTGTTTTGTTATTTGCATTGAGCCTTTTAATTCGTACCCATTCTTCTATACCAAATTCTCTCGGAGAAACCAAACTATGAAAACTTTGTACTTTCCTCTCTTTTTAATTGTCTTTGTACTTATTATTCAGGCTTTAGACCAAAGCTATCAAAAGAAAATCGGGCTACCTAAAACTGCTAAACATCCCGAATTTATGCAATAAAAAAAGCCCCTATACACAAGGGGCTTTTCATTGAGTAATCGTAGTTTGTCAAAATTAAAATTAATGAGTAGATCAGTAGAGCTAACTGCATAACACCTATGTTTATACGCCTACTCAGTAAGCTCAACTGACAAAAAATGTCATATTATGTCAATGTAGAGTGTTATTTTCTGATCTATATTCGATAAAAATTTATAATTTTTAATACTTAAAATAGAGTAAGACATGAGCAATAACAATTATATTGATGAGCTTTTAAAGCTCTTGGCGATGTTTGCTTTTATCTGTGTTTCATTACTGGCATTTAAATGCCGGACCATTTTTGCACTGGATATCACAACATCCTATGAGGTCTCTGTAAAGATCATTATCTATATTGCCACAGCAGCTATTCTTGGCTTTTTAACACGCGATCATATTGAGTTTACAACACAATTTTTAATTGCTGTTCCATTCGCGTACTTTTGGCTAGAACCAATTCTTGATTATAAAGCCCTTCAAACCATCCCAGATGTTCCGTTTTATCTCTCGGGTCATGGTCAAAGTTTAGGTCTACTAATAGTCATTATATTCTGTTTTGCCTTATGGGTATTTAAAGAGACTAGTTCAAACTCGCGTGAGTCGCAAAATGTCTAAATCAGATTTTTTGAGGAGTTTTATAAAGTTAAAAATAGTCAATGTACTATACTTTTTTATAATATATATTTTATTCAAATTAATTTATACCAATTAAAAACTTTAAAAATGTACAATGTATCAAACCCAGCAAATGCGGTTGTTGTCGGCATTATTACAATAATTGCTACAGTTAGCCTTCTTATATGGAAGCTTAATTTTTATATTGGCATAGATATATATACCAGTGGTGAAGTGCTTTTCAAAACACTGCTATATGCGGCTACGATAGGGCTATTTAGTTACTATTTCCGCTATAGCATTAAAATTAGTAATACAGTGATTTTATCATTACCTCTTTTTTTCTTTTGTATCAGGCCTGTTTTGAACTATAAAATGACGCATAGCATTGGTAATGTACCTCTGTATGCTACTCATCACGGACAAGGTTTAATATTGCTAAGTTTTACAGTATTGGCTTGTTTATTATGGGTATACACTGCCCACTCTTAGCTTTAATTTTTAATAGCATAAAAATGTATAAATACTTATATACATAAAAAAACCCTCGTTCGAGGGCCTTTTTATTTAAGTTTAATCTTCCATATGTTGAATTATGGCATCACCAAATTCAGAGCAACGCAATAAGGTTGCGCCCGGCATTAAACGCTCAAAATCGTAAGTTACCGTTTTAGCTGCAATCGCTCCTGAAATTCCTTTAATGATCAGATCAGCCGCTTCAGTCCATCCCATGTCTCGAAGCATCATTTCAGCAGATAGAATAATTGAACCCGGGTTTACTTTATCTTGCCCAGCATATTTAGGTGCTGTTCCATGTGTTGCTTCATAAACTGCAATAGCGCCGCCAATATTTGCACCGGGTGCAATTCCAATCCCCCCTACTTCTGCTGCTAATGCATCGGAAATATAGTCACCATTTAAATTAAGGGTTGCAATCACAGAGTAGTCAGCAGGACGCATCAAAATTTGCTGTAAGAAAGCATCTGCAATTACATCTTTAATAATAATGTCTTTACCATTTTTAGGGTTCTTAATTTTAACCCAAGGGCCACCATCTATGAGTTCACCGCCGAAACGATCTAGTGCTAACTCGTATCCCCATTCTTTAAATGCACCTTCGGTATATTTCATAATATTGCCCTTGTGAACAAGAGTCACCGATGGTTTGTCATTATCTATGGCAAACTGGATGGCCTTACGAACTAAACGTTGTGATCCTTCTTTGGAAACGGGTTTAATACCAATACCACATCCTTCAGGGAAACGAATTTTTGTGACCCCCATTTCTTCTTGAAGGAATTTAATAACTTTTTTAGCTTCTTCCGAATCGGCTTTCCATTCAATACCGGCATAAATATCTTCCGAATTTTCACGAAAAATAACTATGTCGGTTAATTCAGGATGCTGAACAGGTGAAGGAACACCTTCAAACCAGCGTACTGGCCGTACACATACGTACAAATCTAATTCTTGACGTAGCGCCACATTAAGTGAGCGTATACCGCCACCAACTGGAGTAGTTAGGGGGCCTTTAATTGAAACGACAAATTCACGCAGGGCTTCAAAAGTTTCTTCCGGCATATAAGTGCCATAAATTTTATTTGCCTTTTCACCGCAATAGACTTCCATCCACTCAATGGAACGTTTGCCGCCATAGGCTTTTAAAATTGCCCCATCAACAACTTTTTTCATTGTCGGTGTAATATCTACACCAATACCATCACCCTCAATAAAAGGAATAATTGGATGATTCGGTACATTCAGTGACAGGTCTGCTTTTACTGTAATTTTATCACCGTCGGCAGGAACAACGATCTTCTGATAACCCATTGTGTAGATTCTCCCTTTTATAATATTTAACTAACCAAACAAAAATAATTATCGATAAACAATACTTTCAACTTTTATTCACGCATAATAGCTTAATCGAATTTAATCCTTTTTGAGATTTATGTGGGAAATAAGCAAATTTCACACTTAAATATTGCTCAATGTTTTTACCTCTTATTTGAAAGAAGAAGTCATTTTTTATGAAAATCGTCATTCTCAACAAACCTTATGACGTGCTCTCCCAGTTTCGTAAAGACGAAGCGCATATGACGGTGTCTGACTTTATAGATGACCCGACTTTACGCATAGCAGGCCGTCTTGATATGGACTCTGAGGGTTTAGTTTTTTTAACCGATCATGGTGGTTTGAATCAGTTCATTACTAACCCTGCGAATAAAAAATACAAAACGTATTTAGTTCAAGTTGATGGCGATGTAACCGAAGAAGCGCTTGAGCAACTGCGCAAAGGTGTAGAGCTTAATGATGGTATGACTTTACCAGCTAAAGCGATTAAGGTAAGTGAACCTGAATGGTTATGGGACCGAGACCCTCCTGTACGTTACCGTGCCAGTATTCCAACATCTTGGATTGAAATCTCTATTTGTGAAGGTCGTAACCGCCAAGTTCGTCGCATGACCTCTGCGGTAGGTTTCCCGACTTTACGTCTCATTCGTACTAAAATCGGTTCAATTGATTTAGTCCAATTAGGATTACAGCCAGGCGAGACCAAAGAAATCGAACCTCTACTCTACCCAGACTTTAAAGATGTTCCCGCTGAACAACCTTATCGTTCACGCTCGTATGTGAAAAAACCTGGGGGTACAGGTGGCAAACCAATGGTTCGTAAGAATAAAGATGGTTCTGTTAAAAAGTCTGGTACAAAACGTATCTGGCAAATGGATGAAAGTGAAAAGCCACGTCGTAAAACTAACGGTACAACTCGTCCAAATACTAAAGCACCTCGTGGTCGTAGCCGTAATGGTCGATAAAAACATTTAATTTTTAAAAGCTCACATAAGTGGGCTTTTTTAATAGCTATTATTTATAAAAATAAAAAAGCCGGCACATATGCACCGGCTTTTCAGCTATTTACTAACGAATTAGTTATTAAGCTTGAACAGTTGAAAGCGCTGCATTAAATGTAGCACTTGGACGCATTACAGCGCTTACTTTCGCAGGATCAACTGCATAGTAACCACCGATGTCAGCTGCTTTACCTTGTACTTGAGCAAGCTCAGCAACGATCTTCTGTTCGTTTTCAGCTAATGCTTTTGCAAGTGGAGCAAATTTAGCTTTCAACTCAGCATCTTCGTCTTGAGCCGCAAGTGCTTCTGCCCAGTAAAGTGATAAGTAGAAATGGCTACCACGGTTATCAAGCTCGCCTGTACGGCGTGATGGAGACTTGTCATTGTCGAGCAATTTACCAGTCGCTTCATCAAGTGTTTTCGCAAGTAACTTGGCACGAGCATTATTTTCTTTAATGCCCATTTCTTCTAAAGAAACTGCAAGCGCAAGGAACTCACCAAGCGAATCCCAACGTAAGTGGTTTTCTTCAACAAGTTGCTGTACGTGTTTAGGTGCTGAACCACCTGCACCAGTCTCGTACATACCACCACCCGCCATAAGCGGAACGATAGACAACATTTTCGCAGAAGTACCAAGTTCCATAATTGGGAACAAGTCAGTTAAGTAGTCACGTAAAATGTTACCAGTTACAGAAATTGTATCGAGACCACGAACTACACGCTCAAGTGTGTAACGCATTGCACGTACTTGAGACATGATCTGGATATCAAGACCAGTCGTATCGTGATCTTTTAAGTACTTCTGTACTTTCTTGATCAATTCATTTTCGTGTGGACGATATGGGTCAAGCCAGAAGATCGCAGGCATGCCTGAGTTACGTGCACGAGTCACTGCAAGTTTTACCCAGTCACGAATCGGAGCATCTTTCACCTGACACATACGCCAGATATCACCTTCTTCAACATTTTGAGTCAATAACACTTCACCAGTGTCAAGATCGGTAATGTTTGCGATACCTGCTTCAGGAATTTCAAAAGTCTTATCGTGAGAACCGTATTCTTCAGCTTTTTGAGCCATCAAACCAACGTTTGGCACTGTACCCATAGTCTTCGGATCGAAGTTACCATGCCATTTACAGAAATTGATCATTTCTTGGTAAATACGGGCAAATGTTGATTCTGGCATTACTGCTTTAGCATCGTATTGCTTACCATCAGCACCCCACATTTTACCACCAGCACGGATCATTGCAGGCATAGAAGCATCTACGATAATGTCGTTAGGCGAATGGAAGTTAGTAATACCTTTTGCTGAGTCAACCATCGCAAGTGCAGGACGGTGTTCTTGGCAAGCATGTAAGTCTTCAATGATTTCTTCACGTAATGATGTTGGAAGAGTTTCGATTTTCTCGTATAACCCAGCCATACCGTTATTTACGTTAATGCCTAATTCATCAAACAACTTACCGTGTTTTTCGAAAGCTTCTTTATAGTAAATTTTCACACAGTGACCGAAAACAATCGGGTGTGAAACTTTCATCATTGTCGCTTTAACGTGTAAAGAGAATAAAATTCCTGCTTCTTTACAATCATCAAGTTCTTTTTCATAGAAATCACAAAGTGCTTTCTTGCTCATGAACATTGAGTCAATGATTTCGCCTTCTTGAAGCGCAACTTTTGGCTTAAGAACAATGCTCTTACCACTGTTTGTGATAAGTTCCATTTTTACGTTGCGTGGGCGGTCAAGCGTCATTGACTTTTCACCGTGGTAGAAGTCACCTTCTTCCATGTGTGAAACGTGAGTTTGAGACCATTGTTTCCACTCGCTCATTGAATGAGGGTGTTTCTTAGCGTAATTTTTAACGGCAGCAGGAGCACGACGGTCTGAGTTACCTTCACGAAGGACAGGGTTTACTGCTGAACCTAGGCATTTGCCATAACGAGCTTTGATTGTTTTTTCTTCTTCAGTCGCTGGGTTTTCCGGATAGTCAGGAATTGGATAACCTTTAGATTGAAGTTCTTTAATACATGCTGTCAATTGCGCAACAGAGGCACTAATATTTGGGAGTTTGATAATGTTAGTATCTGGATCTTGTGTAAGACGACCTAGCTCAGCAAGGTTGTCGGATACCTTTTGCTCTTCACTTAGGTAGTCAGCGAATTCTGCGAGCACACGTGCAGCTACAGAGATGTCACTTTTAACAATCTCGATACCTGCTGGCTTAGTAAAGGTCTCAATGATCGGCAGTAGCGAATAAGTCGCCAATAATGGCGCCTCGTCAGTCAGTGTGTAAATGATAGTTGACTTTTCACCAGCCATATATAGCCCCTTCCGTTGAATTGAGTTTTGAGGACCGAGCTTTTGGCCCAGTACCTACGAACCGATATGCTTAAATAAAACCCTGAGAGTATCGGCTCTCATTGGCTTTCAGTCAACGAAATATCCAGTGATAACGACATTTCGCAGCGAAATAATACATAATTTAAATCTATTGATAATAATCTCATACCTAACTTATGGTAATACATGCACGATTACCAACTTTTTAGATATAGGACATTGTTAAATTACATGAGATATCTTTCAGAGTTCTGACAAATATTATACTTTTCATTCAAAATAAACTCAAAGATAACACCTATTTCAATTTTTATAATCTACTAAAAAGTAAAAAACCGATGTACGAAACATCGGTTTTTTATAAATTAATTCACTGTTATTTAGGCTTTTAACCATTTATCAGCTTTGCTTTGATCTTCAACAACAAGTTCAACTTCAGTTAAGTTGATACTGTCGCCTGTAACCTCAAATGATAACAACTCATCACGGCGGAAAGCCAAGACTGGGTAACTGCCCTTTTGTTTAGCATATTTTTCAATAAGTTTTGTGGTCGCTTTTAATCCATCAATTGCAATAATGACATCATTGGCAGAAATACCAGCTTTTGCACCAGCTCCTTCACGGTGAGCATTTTGTACTAATACGCCCTCTGGCTTATCAGTTAACTTTAAGCCATAAGCCAAGGTCTTATCATTTTTAAGCGTATAGCTTAAACCAAACTCAGGGAATAACTGATCAAGCGGCAATTCTTCGGTGGTATTAATCAAATGATTAATCTGCTCAACCCAACTATCGCCAGTTAACTCTTCACATAAATCAAAAACAGTACGCTCATTGACCTGAATACCATTTTGCGTATTTTCATACAAACGACGCATTAAGGCATCTAGACTAGAACCACGTAAACGTAAGCCTAAATCTAAACATAAGGCAACTAATGCGCCTTTGTTGTAATAGCTCGTACCGGCATTATTCGTATTTTCATCTGGACGATAAAACTTAATCCATGCATCAAAACTTGATTCAGCTACTGTTTGAACAAAGCGCCCCGGATTTTGTAAATAACGATCAAGCTGTGACTTCAACAAATCTAGATAAGACTTCTGAGAGATCACACCGCTACGTAATAAAATGAGATCATCATAATATGAAGTAAACCCTTCAAAGATCCACAGTAGCGAGGTATACCCTTCTTGATGCAAATTGTAGTTTGCAAAGTTTTCTGGACGGATAAACTTCACTAACCAAGAATGAAAATACTCGTGGCTACATAAACCCAAGAAACGTTGATAGTCTTTCGAAGGTTCAGTTGGTTCATTCGATTTTGGTAAATCATCACGTGGTGTAATCAAACTTGTGCTGTTGCAATGCTCTAAGCCACCATAACTATTTCCTGTAGCCATCGTCATAAAGGTATAGTTTTTAAATGGAGCTGAACCAAACATTTCAATTTCGGCTGCACAAATTTTTTCAATGTCTGTTTTTAAACGTTCTACATTGGTATTGTGCTGTCCAGAAATTGCAAACTCATGTTCAATTCCATGAGCTTCGAAGCTAAAACGTGTTTGCTCCGCAAGTTCAAATGGGCTATCTATGAGTTGATCATAATGATCAGCTTTTAAGGTAAAACGTCCCTTAACTAAGCTTTTTGAAGCTAAACCAGTTGCTAATTGAAAGTGTTTCAGCTCATCAGGCAAAAAGACTTCTACTTCACAAGCAGATTGCTCTTGACCTTCCAAGCCTAGACACACACAGGCAGGGTTAATATATAGACGCGTTTGATCTACATAAGCACCACGTACCGACAAATCATAAGCATACGCATCGTATTCAACAGTAATTAACTCATGATCGGTATTAAATAACCGCCAGCGATTTTTTTCAGTTTTTTTAATATTGAGCATGCGTCCAGCTTCATCATAGGCCTTTACAGCCTCAATATGCTTAGAAAACTCACGAATTAAATAACTGCCTGGAATCCACGTTGGTAACCATAGTTCCTGATTTGGATTCGCTAAAAAACGAATTGTTACGTGAACAAGGTGTTGTTTGTAATCATCGAACTCTATTTGATAATGCAACATAAATTCTTCAATTTAAAATAAGAACGGTTTCACATTAGATTATCACTTTTTTGTATCGACTTGCGTAGATGTATTTTTTGGCAACAATTCACACTAGCCTTCTACAAAAAAAAGGCATAGCATGCTGGGCATCTGTGTTCCGTATTTGCCAGTAAACGTCAAGGTCACCTAGTGAAATTCTTCCTATCTCTTTTTACACTGTTTAGTATTTTCTGTACTACTCTTACCAATGCTGCTCTACTTAATATTGCTCCTGAAAGTGTTGAAGCCGCTGCATGGACAATTGTAGACACTCAATCTGGACAAATCATTGCTGAGCATAATAGTCATGTACAACGTGCGCCAGCATCTTTAACCAAAATGATGGTTGCCTACATTGCATTAAAAGAGATTAAGGCTGGAAAGCTAAAACTGAACGAAGTCATTACCGCAACACCAGTCGTAAGCGTGGTGCAGTGGGATGAATCACAAATGTACCTTAAAGCGGGCGAGCAAATTTCAGTTGATCAGCTTTTGGCTGGTTTAATTGTGATGTCGGCAAATGATGCAGCTGTGACTTTAGCCGAAAAAATTTCTGGTGATGTGCCTCATTTTGTACAACGTATGAACCAAGAAGCTCAAGCTTTAGGCATGAAAGACACGCATTTTAGTAATCCTGCCGGGATTACAATGCCTGATCATTACACGACAGCGCATGATTTAAGCTTATTAAGTCAGGCAGTGATTCACCAAACTCCTGAATATTTACATTATTCAAAAATGCCAAGCTTTAGCTACAATCAACGTTTTCACCATGCAACTAACCTTGCTCTGAAATATGATCCATCTGTAGATGGTTTAAAAACTGGCTATACCAAAGCAGCAGGTTATAACTTGGCTCTAACGGCTTCACGTCCTTCATTTTCACCCAACTTACCGCAAAGACGTTTACTGGTTATTGTTTTAGGTACACCAAGTGCCGTGAAACGTGCTGAAATTGCCGATAAATTAATGAACCTTGCTTATGCTTATACACGTGATGAAGTGGTTATTCCTGAACAAAAATTGATTGCTGAACTACCTGTCATTAAATCAACTTTAAAAATGTTTAAAGTAGAAACTAAGCAGCCGACCATTGTCACAACTTCTTTATATGCTGAGCCAGCACCAATTGATTTAAATACATTTGACTACGCTACACAGCGAATTCAAGTTCTTGATAGCAATAAGCAACCGAAGACTATTGTTCCACTTGAAACAACCCAAACTCGTGTAAATATTCAGTTAAATGAGCAAAAGTTAACTGCGCCTTTAATGAAAGCCATGAACTTGGCAACTGTTTCAATTTATCAAAATAATCAGCTGATTCGCAGCTTACAAATTGAAAATGATGTGCATATTGAAGAAGCGAATATTTTCCAAAGAATCGTGATGTGGTTCTCAAATTTGTTCTCTATTTTTTCATCGAGTAACCATAGTGCCGCAAAACTTTACCCGGTAGATTCGCACTAAAAACATCAAATTGTGCACAGAGGCACAATAAATTTTATAAATAAAAGATGGCATAATTTAGCCATCTTTTTTTATAGAAAAATAATTAGGTGATAAAAATGGCCGAAAGTTTACATCATATTGTTATTGTCGGTGGTGGTGCGGGTGGTTTAGAACTTGCCACACAACTCGGTGAAACTTTTGGGAAAAGTGGTAAAGCTAAAATTACATTAGTCGACCAAAATTTGACTCATATCTGGAAACCTCTACTTCATGAAATTGCTGCGGGTTCCTTAAACCCTCACGAAGAACAAACCAATTATTTTGCCCATGCAGAAAAACATCATTACGAGTTTGTATTAGGAACACTTGTTGCGATACACAAAGATCAAAAAATAATAGATGTCGTACCACCTCAAGTATCCAAAGAACAAAACACGCATGTTCAACAACTGAATTATGACACGCTTATTTTAGCGCTTGGTTCAGTGTCAAATGACTTTAACACACCTGGGGTACGCGAAAACTGTCATTTCCTCGATAGCCGAAAACAAGCAGATATTTTCCAGCAAGATCTTTTACATTTATATATCGAAGCGCAAAATCAACCAGATCAACGCACGTTAAATATTGGAATCATTGGTGCGGGTGCAACTGGGGTTGAACTTGCAGCAGAACTGATTGAAACAACCAAAAACTTTTATCGCTATGGTTTGAAAAAGATCCATCCTAAACAGGTCAAAATCACACTGATTGAAGCATCAGAACGAATCCTGCCTGCTTTAAGTGAAAAAACGGCTGAGCATAGTGCAAAACAGCTCCAAAAAATGGGCATCGAAATTTTAACTCAACACCGCGTTGAAAAAGTTGATAAACACTGCATTTATTTCAGCAACGGTAATCAACTCACAAGTGATATTACGGTATGGGCAGCTGGCGTAAAAGCGCCAAAAGTTCTTGAAAGTTTTACTGATTTCGAACGTGACAATATTAATCGTTTAATGGTCTACGCAACTCTGCAAACTTACTCCGATCCAAATGTATTTGCTTTCGGTGATTGTTCACACTGTCAACTCGACGCAAGAAATCCCCCACTCGGACCACGTGCTCAAGTTGCCAGTCAACAAGCAAGCTTTTTAGTCGATGCAATGGCTGCTCGGCTGAATGGCCGCTCACAGCCAATGTTTACATTTAACGACAAAGGTTCGCTTGTGTCTTTAAGTCGTAATAAAGCCGTTGGAGAATTGCTAGGGGATGTCAGTGTACAAGGATATATTGCTAAAACGATGTACGTATCTTTATATCGTTTACATCAAGCAACAATTCATGGATACACTCAAGCTGGACTACTCACAGTGAAAGATTTACTTACAAGACGAGTACGTCCAAAAATTAAGCTGTATTGAGTTGAATTTTTTAAGTTCATCCCTATATAGATAAAAACGCATTAGAAAAAGTGTTAAAGATTGAGATTTTGTAGTCTACAAAATTTATTTTTCACTTTATGATGTACGCTTTAATTGATTGAATGGATCAAAAACATGACTGCAATTGCAAATAACCACGTGGTTTCATTCCACTATAAATTAACAAACGCTGAGGGTGAAACACTTGATCAATCTCAAGGTGAACCACTTGCCTATTTGCATGGCGCAGGCAATATCATTCCAGGTTTAGAAAATGCATTAACTGGTAAAACTGTTGGTGATAAATTCACTGTAAACGTACCAGCTGCTGAAGGTTATGGCGAATACAACCCAGACCTAGTACAAGAAGTTCCAGCTCAAATGTTCCAAGGTGTTGATAACATTCAACCTGGTATGCAATTCCAAGCTCAAACAGATGACGGCGTTCAAATCGTTACTGTTAAAGCGGTTGAAGGCGACAACGTTGTAGTTGATGCTAACTTCCCACTTGCTGGCCAAGATTTAACTTTTGAAGTTGAAATCGTAGAAATCCGTGAAGCTTCTCAAGAAGAGTTAGATCACGGTCATGTACACGGTGCAGGTGGTCACCACCACTAATTCATCTTTCGCAAGATGATAAAAAGCAAAGCTTCAGCTTTGCTTTTTTTATGTATTTATTTTATATAATATTCAGTAAGTTAATTTATTATTGGACTATGCATGTCAAATGCTTATCAATTGATTTGGTTCCGACAAGATTTACGAATACATGATCATGCAGCTTTATGGCATGCCTGTCAGCAAGGGCCTTCAATTGGATTAGTCATCTTATCGCCAGAGCAATGGAAACAACACGACGATGCTCCAATAAAAATTAGTTTTTATTTACGGCAGCTCAAAGAGCTTCAAAAAGAATTAGCATCACTTCATATTCCACTTGTTATCCAAGTCATTCCTTATTGGGAAGATACTGCTAAGTTTATTTCTGATTTCAGCAAGAAATATAATATTGAAAATGTCTATGCCAATATTGAAATGGGTGCAAATGAATTAAAAAGAGATAAAACAGTACAAGATTCTTTAAATAAGGAAAGCAAAGAGCTTTTTTTATTTCATGATCGTACAATTTTCCCTTTACGTTCCATTCGCAATCAATCACAACAACCCTATCAGGTTTTTAGTGCATTCAAAAAAGCATGTTATGCAAAACTAAATACCAGCGGTTTACCTCAATGCTTCCCTTTACCACATAAGCAAAATGAAATTTCATTAGAGTTTTTAGATGAAAAAAGTGTGGACTTGGCAGAAATTGAAAAACTATTTTGTTCATCTATTTCTAAAGAACAGCAAGATTTATGGCCTGTTGGCGAGTCATATGCATTAGAACAACTAGACCAATTTGTCGAAGATTCTGTATCCCATTATAAAGTTGAGCGAGATTTTCCTCATGTGCATGGCACAAGCAAACTTTCTCCTTATTTAAATATTGGAATCTTATCTGTAAGGCAGTGTTTACAAGCACTCTTTCGTAATCAACACGGCAACTTTCATTTAGACAATGAAGGTCAACAAACATGGCTAGATGAACTTATTTGGCGAGAGTTCTACCAGCACATCTTATTTGATTTTCCGTATGTTTCTAAGCATCTTCCATTTAAGAAAGATACTCAGAAAATTAAATGGAACCATAATCCAGAGCATCTAAAAGCTTGGCAAACAGGACAAACTGGTATTCCTATTGTGGATGCCGGGATGCGCCAACTTTTACAAACAGGTTGGATGCATAATCGAGTACGTATGATTACAGCCATGTTTTTATGCAAAAACTTATTGATTGACTGGCGTATTGGTGAACAGTGGTTTATGCAACATTTAATTGATGGAGATTTGGCAGCAAATAATGGGGGGTGGCAATGGTGTGCCTCAACAGGAACAGATGCTGTGCCTTATTTTAGAATTTTTAACCCGATTTCCCAATCACAAAAGTTTGATCCTAATGGGGACTATATTCGTAAATGGGTGAAAGAACTGGCTCATCTGGACAATAAATCCATTCATGACCCCTACTCAAACAAAATCAACTTGAGTTTAAATTATCCAAAACCAATTGTAGATTTAAAAGAAACACGATTAAAAGCAATTGAAACTTTCAAGCATATTTAGATAAGAATTGCGTCTTATCTGTTTATTTTTGATTAAAAAATAAAAACGGGATTTGACTATAAAGGGGCTTTCAACTACAAATAAACATAGCAAATACTTAAAAAGGACAGAAACAACAACAACTTCGTAAATGAACACCTTTCATTATAAAAGTATAAAAAAATTAACATTACAAAAAAGGTAGCATAGCTCGCATGCAACAAAAGAACCCAGGTAGAACACTCGTCTTATGGATTATCGCAGCACATCTATTTATGGGAATGGTTGCATATGAGTGGTTGCCTGTTAGTTTTAGAGGAAGCTGGATCTTTATTCTTCTTCTTTTAATTTCGGGTGCTTTTTTAGAAGTTGGCTTGTCTTTAATTGTTGGTTTACTCGCATTTATTGGAGTTGCTGTATATTTTCTACTCGACTTAGGTGCACAAACTCATATTGAGCGGCAGCTTCTCTTACTGTTTATTATTCCTCTTATTCCGCTGTTTTTAAGTGCTGTACGCCACAATATTGAAATTAATGTTCAAAAATATCGAGATATTCAAAGCTATGATCGAAATTATCGCCGCGATATTTTCCCTATCAGCGCTTTGAAATATTTCCAGCGTAGCTTTTTTAAGCTTCTTGATCACCATAATGTACAAGACTATGAAGTCTTTGCAATCAAGATTCTTAACCGTAGTCTCATTAAAGAAATGCTAGGTGATGACGTCTGGAAAACTACTCAAAACGAAATGATCAAAATTTTGAGTCAGCATCAGCCCAATGAAATTGTTTTTCAGTTTGCAGATGATGATCTCGAAAATATATACAGTATTATGATTCGTCAGCAAAAAACTGAACAAGAACCTGACTTTATTAAAAAGTTAAGAGAAATTATGACGTTGCGTCTTGAGGTGGAATATAAAATTATTCCAATTCCACCTGAGGAGATAAATTAATGTCTAATCTTCTTAACATTTGTGGAATTGTGATTGCATCTAGCCAATATCCAGATGCCACTCTACAGCAGTTCTATCGGCAATATTATCATTGCGAAATTAAAGCAGAACAAATAAAAACTGAAGTGCAAAGTTCTAACGATCTTTCCATGTTTTTTCCTTATCAAGATACATGGTGGCCTGTCTTCACCCTTGATCAGATTAGTTCCGAAAGTTTTCAAAAGTTTGTTCACAACGGAGTTCGCCCCGGCATTATCTTGCCAGATGAAGTATTTGGTTTCCCTCACTATTTTTTATTAAAAGAAGCCGTGAGCCAAGGTGCTATCCCCATCGTGCTTTTTAAAACTGAACAACCTCAGTATTTTGCCGCAAAGGCTACTTTTTCAACTGCTATTGGTTTAAGGCCAATGGCTGCTTTCGTAAGTACAGGATGGGATGAAAATTTAATTTCACAGCCAGCTGGAAGTTATATTGTCCAGTTAAATTCTTCAGCCGTCCCTTTACCATCTAGAGAAATCCGACAAGGTCAGCATTTATTTTATTCGGCCAAAGACTTTAACGGCCATGTATCAGGTTATGAAATTATTATTAATCCTCCTGCCGACTTACCCCTATCTAATATTCGTTATCCTCAACTCGGTATTTCGTGGAAATTTAATAATATTGATTATGCCAGTACTTCTGAACATGTGAATACGAGTCTTATAGGTTATATATTTATTGGTTTAAGTGTTGTTGTAGTTCCTCTTGATCTGATTTTAACAACAACTTATCCAGATCTTCTGGGTACATTTGGTAGCTATATTTCATGGATCTCCTTAGTAGTGGGATTAATTCTATTATTAGTACTCATCTCTTCTATTATTAGGAGGGTCCGTAAAAATGGCTCCAATTGATATCCTGTTTTTATTTGGCTTTTTAGGTATTTGGATTCCACAAGCATTTTGGGCATGGTTAAGTTATCAAGCGTGGAAGTATTCCAAAACAGCTGAAAAAGAGCTGCAAAACTTACCAATACCTGAAAGATGGCCCATCTTAAGTGTTTTGATCCCTGCTTATAATGAAGGCGTGGTGATTGAAGACACTTTGCATGCCATTGCTCAACAGGATTATCCAGCAGAGTCTTATGAAGTCTTATTGATCAATGATGGCTCCAAAGATAACACCCTTGAAATCGCAGAAAGCCTCGCAAAAATTTATCCATGCATAAAAATTGTCAACGTTCCCAAGGGAATGGGCGGTAAAGGTAAATCACGGACCCTCAATAATGGCCTTCCTCATGCCAAAGGTGAGCTAATTGTTGTCTATGATGCCGATAGTACTCCTGAACCCGATTGCGTTCGTTTACTTGCTCAAACTTTATTGGCAGACAAAAAGTTAGTTGCTGTAAATGGCAAAGTAAGAACCCGTAACTGGCAAGATAGTATTTTGACTCGTTTTATTGCGATTGAATTCATCTTTTTCCAATGGATCTTCCAAGGTGGGCGTTGGCAACGTTTTGAGTTATCAACATTAATGGGAACCAACTACGTCATTTGGCGCGATGCACTAGAGACTTTAGGCGGTTTTGATGAAAAATCGTTAGTTGACGATACAGAAATGAGTTTCCGAATTTTTATTGGACAAAAACGAATTAAATGGGTTCCCTATGCCATAGGTTGGCAACAAGATCCCCCATCGTTAAGTGTATTTGTTAAACAGCGCTCACGTTGGACCCAAGGTAACTTTTATGTGACACGTAAATATTTACCTGTAGCACTTAGAACACCTTTCCCAATCGGGATTGAAATTCTGAATAACATTATGTGCTATATCCTTTTCGTACCAGCTCTATTCTGGAGTCATATTACTTTAACGCTTGGGTTACTTGATATCGCAGGTATTTCCGTTCCGGGACCATTTACGCTCTTGTGGGGCCTTTCATTTTGTCTCTATGTGGCACAAATGTGGTTTACTCTTTCCTTAGAAAAAGTTAAACCGGAACTCTATTTTTACTCTGTCTTATCTTACGTCAGTTACTCACAAATCTTCTTATTTATTGTCTTTAAAGCCGCATTTGACATGCTAAAAAATAAAATACAGGGCAACTCCCTTCAATGGTACAAAACAGAACGTAGCAAGGAGAAAAAATAAATGAAAAAGACTTTCGATCTTTACCAGACAGCTCAAGTGCTCCTTGCCAGCACCAGTTTTTTACTTGCCATATCTGCTCATGCATATACATGGAAACTTGATGATATAAGTACCTCGACCAAATATACAGTCGAGCCTCATTTTTTCTATGTTGGAAAAGGAGCTGAATGGCAGAATATTCAGTTCTCTAGTGACTATTCAACTGAGAATGACACAACATTACTGGTGAAATATGATGATAAACTGATCTATAACACGACCTTAAATGGTGATGGCCAGTTTAAATTCAATATTCCTGCCAGTCCAAGTGGCTTTCATCGTTTAGATTTTATTATTCAACAATATGCTAAACCAACGACTCTCAACCAGACAAAAGAGACTTTCTGTACCGAAGATATCGACCATTTAACCTATTTGAGTAATTCTCAACTCGACTTTACTCCTGTTCGAAATATATACCGTTTAAAAGATTTACCAGATGCTCTATTTAACCCCCAAGCTAGACGTCCTACCCCATTTGTTGGAATTTTAAAATATAACCGTAAGGAAATTACCGAAGCATCCATGCTAGCTCGTTTGGCAAGTTCTTGGAGCTCAGTAACTCCTATTGAATGGGTTGATTCAGGTCAAACGAACCTGAATCCTGAAACAAACTTTATTATTGAAGTGATCAAATCCACAGCTCCACTTAAAAATGGAGCGTTTGTACAAATTTCAAAACCTGCAGATGGGGTACCTACTCTCTCTATCACTTACCATACCGCCCAAGAGCTTACTGCTGCGATTAATGGTCTAATTAATCCGGCATACGTACAGCAGCTTAATACAGGTAGTGCTATTTTTCCCACTACAATTTCACCACCAGCATGGGCTCAATTTAGAAAAATTGATACGCTTGCAGATTTAGGTATTGATGACTTCAGACTCAACCATGCTGAAAAGAATCTATTCCTTGATTTTCCGGCAGTATGGCAGCCTACTGATATTTTACAGGGACAAATTGCACTTCGTATTCAAAGTGGTTTATTACAAGGCTCTAGTATTACAGCATGGCTTGATGGTGGCCTTGCCGGTAGTATGAAAACAGCAGATCTTGCTTCTGACCCAGTAAACCGACAGTTCAACATCTTTGCTAAGGAAATTTCAAATACAACAAACTTTAGCTTAAAACTGGAAAACTCAGTTATTGCAAATTCTCAATGTTTACCAAATGCTCATGGTTCACTTTGGGTAGATACCGCCAAATCAACGGTAAAACTTCCACATAAACTCAAAAATGGTGTGGCAGCGCTTTCAATGACATTAGCAACCAAACCAACAATTGCAATTGATGACCAATCAGGGGCATTAAATATTGCCATCATTTTGGGACAAGTCGCTAAAAATATGCTGCTTACACAGGCACCAATGCCTCTCAATCTGGTACGTTTCTCACCAAACGCTCCTCAAGCGGTCAATGTGAGAGTAAATAAAGAGATTTATCAGCAACAAATCTTAATGCATCAAAATATTATTTATGCGCCTGCGGCAGCCAACGGTTTTATTGTGAGTTATAACAATAACCGCTTTGATGTGATTACCGATTCTGAAACCGGTGCACTCACCTTTATGCATTTATGGGGAAAAATACAGCATAAAATTCCAAATAATGTGACCAAAATGTTGGTTTCAGAAAACGGCAATATCTATGTTCTCCAAAAATTAATTGTAGGTAATCAAAAAGCTCCATTAGTTCAGCAGTCTTCATTCTTTTTACTGGTTGTGATTATCTCTGCAATTATGATAATAGTGATCTTCTTGTGGTATTGGTTACGACGTAATAATGAGAAAACAGATACCAATTAAAATAACTGCTTTTATTATTTTAATTATATGTAGTGTAGTGGCTTATGCGGGGTTGTTCAAAAATCATGGACAACCACCAATCATCGAAGGAATTTTTTGGCAACCAGATAACAATACCACTCCTCCAAAAGGAAACTGGCATTATTTAGGAGTCAACACTTTTGTTCCCCAGTGGTCAGTCGTTGAATCTAAATCGTGGTGGACAAACTCCAACCTCCCACAGTGGGAAAAAGCCATTGATATACAGAAAATTAAGCAACAACCTTGGGCTAAAAATCTCATATTAGGTTTAGCTGGTGAATATAATGAACCAGCAGCACGTGCAAATGTTGTTGCTCTAGGAGAAAAATCTGCACAAATTATTCAAGAACAAAATGATGCATCTTTAAAAGGTTACTATTTTCCAGTTGAAGCTGATCCAACTTGGTTAAGGGTAAGCACACTAGGTCATGTTCTAGAAAAACTGCCAGCACCTATTTGGGTGAGCATTTATAGTGGTGAAAGAGAACCTGAAAATTATAATTTATGGGTTAAAAGTTGGCTACCTAGCCAAGCTGGTGTCTTTTTCCAAGATGGTGTAGGTGTCGGTGTAAGAACCCCTCAACAAGCCAGACGTATTTTAGACCAACTTGAACAAACTCTTGGAAAAGATAAAACTGTTATTGTGCTAGAAGCATTTCGTACCAAAAAAAATGGACAATTTCGAGCAGCCTATCCTTGGGAAATTATTTCTCAGATTAAAGCGTATGAAGGCAAAACAATTTATATTTTTGATGGTCCCCACTATATGGGACGCTGGTCGGTTTATATCGTCGGTTTATGGTATCGTCTGACTTATGGCAGCATTCCTGCCACCATAAGTGAATCAGAAAATTCAAAATAAATACTTTTTATTCAGAAGTTCTGGCAATTTCATCTAATATTCGCTGGGCAGCACGCCCATCACCAAACGGATTTTCAACATTTGCCATTTTTTGGTAATGCTGCGAATCTGTTAAAAGTTTTTCAGCCTCATCAATAATTTTTTGCTGATTTGTTCCAACAAGTACTCCTGCCCCGACTTCCACGACTTCAGGTCGTTCAGTGGTGTCTCGTAAAATTAATACAGGCTTATTAAACGAAGGGCTTTCCTCTTGTAAACCACCAGAGTCCGTTAAAATGAAGATAGAACGGTTTATGACGGCTAATAAACTTGGATAATCAAGTGGTTTAACCAAGTGAATTTGAGCATGATTTTTAAACTTATCATGCACTACATCATGTACAGCTGGGTTTAAATGCACAGGCCAAATAAAATGTAAATCAGGATGATGATTAGCTAAATATTTAACTGCATTACAAATATTTTGAATTCCCTCACCAAAATTTTCACGGCGGTGAGCGGTAATAAGTACGACTTTATCGTTTTGTTTTAACTCAATTCCGTAAGGTTCGAGCTGATTTTTTAAACCAGCTTTTTCAGAAATTAACTTTCTGCCTAAATATACAGCATCGACTACTGTATTGCCTGTCACTGTAATTAACGAAGGCTTGATTTGCTCATTAAGTAGATTTCTTTTTGATTGTTCAGTCGGAGCAAAATGCCATTTAGTAATACGCGAGACTAACTGACGGTTACCTTCCTCAGGGAAAGGATGATCTAAATCATAAGAACGTAAACCTGCTTCTACATGGGCAACAGGTATCTTCATTGAAAATGCGACTAACCCAGCAGCTAATACAGTGGTAGTATCACCCTGAATGACAATCGCATCTCTTTTTTGACCATCGGTGTAGACATGTTCAAGTTGTGTCAAACCATGAATTAATAGCTGATTTAGGCTTTGTCCTGCATTCATAATTTTAAGTCGGTGGTCAATTTCAACCCCAAAAAAATCTATAGCATCTCGCACTAATTCATCATGCTGACCCGTGAAAATAACTTCAACCTGAAATCGCGAGTCTTGTTTTGCTAATAAAATTACCGGAGCTAGCTTTATTAGCTCTGGACGAGTACCGAATACAATCGAAATAAAATTTTTTTTCATTATTAGAAGTCCTTATAAAAAACAAGTTCTACTCGGGTATTGTTGTAATGATCTTTTGTATTAACAGGCACGTCTTTAAAATAGTTGCCATATAGACGTTCAACACGTAGTTTTATGGGTTGATAGTTAAAAGGCTGCCATGAAATCCCTGGCCCATATTCAAATAAATTATTGTAATATTCATTTTTACTGTCTGCTAAGCCATGCAATTTCACATAAGCCTGCACAGTTCCATTGTCTCCCTTATATAAATTTAAACCTGTGCGTAAGCGCAAATCTCCAATAACGTTATAGTCTTCTCTTGAATAAGTCGCGACATTGCCATAGAGGTCAGTAAAGTAATTATCTAAACAAAGTGTATGATTACAGTTAGATTGCGAATACCACTCTTGATAACCTGCTACCCCTCCAACTACACTTTCACGAAATTTTTTTCGATTTCGATCAATCAAGTCATAACTTCCGCCAACTTCGACATAAGCTCGAACAGGAATAGAAGTCCATGGTTGATAATTTGCACCTACCCCAAGAGTAACTGCATTTTCATCAATAATTTCAGGTCGTACTCCACCTTGAGATTTAGTATCACGGTTTAAATTAAGAAAACCGTAGACTTGAGTACGACCATTGTCGATGTTTTTACCGTACCGAACTTTTAAAGGAAAAATAACATCGTCATAACGTGACTCATAAGAGGGTGCAAAATAGATATCCCCAAAATATGGCTTAACCTCACCTCCACTTAAATTTTTAACCGCTTGAGTTGCCTTCGCAGCAATTGCTGGATCTGAAGATGAAGTTAGTTCTTTAAATAAAACCAGTGCATCACGATTTTTTTTCTGTTGATTCAGCAAATATGCTTCTTGTAATTTTAAAGTGTCGTCTTGAGGAGCTAAAGCTCTTGCTTGTCTTAAACTTTGTAAAGCCTCATCTCTTTTTTCGAGCCGAATTTGTAAATAAGTAAGGCTTTTCCAGACTTTAATATCTGTAGGGGTCAGCTTACTCAGCTCAACTAATATTTTTTCTGCTTCTTGAGGTTGAGACTGCTCTATTTTATAGAATCTGTCCCATTTATCATAAATGAGATTTCCAGGTTTATATTCAGAGGTAACTGGGTCTTGTGCATAAACAGAACACACACTTACTACCGTTGAAGAAATGACTACTCCCATAAGTAATATCGAATGCGTTATAGAGTTTATTGTTTTGCTATTTCTCATTATCACCTCTACAGTAAATTAGAGTTATTAAGGGTAATTTGTTAGAATGATCAATAAATATCATAATTTAAAATAATGAGTTACATCGTTAAGTTAGGTTAAGGATGATTTAATATAAATAGTTTAGTCTCCATTTTTATTATTGATCTATTCTTTAGTATCCCTAAATTCCCTATAATGATGACATATTTTTTGATCAATAATTTGTAAAATTTCATAGCATCTATAAAACATTTATAAGGCAAAACACATGGCTTTTCCACATCATACAGAGCATCACGCAATTCACCGTTCAGGTTGGTTAAGAGCTTCAGTATTAGGAGCCAATGATGGAATTATTTCTGTCACTAGTTTAATTATGGGTATGGCTGCAAGTGGAGCTAACTCACATACTTTATTAATTACATGCATTGCTGGACTAATTTCTGGGGCTACATCAATGGCTGCCGGAGAATATATTTCTGTAAAATCTCAAGAAGATATTGAAAAAGCAGATTTAGCGATTGAAGCAAAAGAACTCTCAAAGCACCCTCAAAAAGAGTTAGATGAGCTAACTCAAATTTATATTTCTAGAGGCCTATCTAAAGAATTGGCTCAAGAAGTTGCTTTGCAGCTAACCACTCATGATGCATTGGGTGCACATGCTCGGGATGAAATCGGCATTCATGAAAATACCGCAGCCAATCCTGTACAGGCCGCACTATCATCTGCTGCATCATTTTCTTTTGGGGCTTTTTTCCCCATGCTGGCTATATTACTCAGCCCGAATCAATGGATTATACCTGCTGTCCTAGCCACAGGAATTCTTTCATTAGCGATTTTAGGTGCACTTTCAAGTTACTTTGCTGGTACATCTAAACTTAAAGGTAGTTTACGTATTACGTTATGGGGAATTTTAGCAATGGCTTTTTCAAGCTGGATCGGTTCTTTATTTAACGTCACTCCTTTATAAAAAGATTTTTAAAATAGTCCTCTAGAATATTTAAAAATTAAATAGCCAATATTATTTGCTCTTCATTCTATTTTCACGTTATGGTGAAGTGAAAGAAGTGAGGTGAATAAAATGAGCCTATTACAACAACTTGCAATTAAACATCCAATTTTTCTGGCTCCCATGGCAGGGGTTTCTACACCAGAACTAGCAGCCGAGGTTTCAAATCAAGGAGGCCTTGGATCATTAGGCTTGGGAGCAAATACTCCACAAAGTGCACGTGAACAAATTTTAAGAACTCAAGCACTCACTGAAAACTCATTTCAGGTTAATTTTTTCTGTCATCAATCTACAGAACTTAATCTAGAAAAAGCAAAACAATGGATTGAATATCTACGTCCTCATTTCGAAAAATTTGGTGTTCAACCACCTCAAGAATTGCACTGTATTTATCCAAGTTTTTTAGACAATGATGACTTTTTAAATGTTGTTTTAGAAACTAAACCTAAAGCGGTGAGCTTCCATTTTGGTATTCCGCATCCGCATCAAATTAAAGCTTTGAAAGAAGCTGGTATTTTGACCATGGTCACGGCTACCAACCTGATTGAAGCACAAGCGATTGAGGCAGCCGGTATCGATATTATTGTTGCTCAAGGTATTGAAGCAGGTGGACATCGAGGAATTCTCAACCAGACTTTTGATGCAGCGATTAAAACCAGTGACTTGGTCCAATTGATTGTGAAGCATTGTAAGCTTCCTGTTGTAGCTGCAGGTGGTATCATGACTGGTTTACAAGCCAAACATATGTTGGGCTTAGGAGCAACTGCAGTCCAGCTAGGTACAGCATTTGTTCAATGCCAAACTTCAAATGCTTCTGCTGAATATCGCAAAGCATTATTTACTGAACCTGTAACGCAAATTAGCGCGAGCCTTTCTGGGCGTCCTGCTCGCGGTTTATTCAACCATTGGCATACCAAAATCGATTCACCTACTCGACCTGCCCAACCAGAATATCCATACGCTTACGATTTAGCAAAGCAACTCAATGCTCTTGCGAGTAAACACCATGACTATGGTTTTGGTGCATTTTGGGCAGGAAGTAATGTTGCACAAATACGCGAATTAGGCGCATCAGATCTGGTCAATCAACTCGTCGTTGAAATGTTAGATAATGAATAGATAAAGATTTTAAGCAACCAGCCCGTGTACTGGTTGCTTTATTTTAGTGAGTAGCTAATAAATTAACTTGTTCAACCTGAACATCGCTCATCAAATTACCTTCTGCAAGTAATTGATTAAAATAACTCTCGACCACTAATGCTTGTTCAGCAGTGGTTTCAACTTTATACATATTTTGTCGGAACTCGTTACTTGAACGTAAGCCTTTGGTGTACCAAGCAATATGCTTACGAGCAATACGACATCCGGAATATTCACCATAAAATTGATATAACTCAGACAGATGCCCTAAAAGTACATCTTTGACTTCTTCAATATTTGGAGCAGCCAAATGCTCACCAGTTTTTAAATAATGGGCAATTTCACGGAAAATCCATGGACGACCTTGTGCAGCCCGCCCAATCATGATTGCATCGGCGCCAGTATAGTCCAGTACATATTTTGCTTTTTCAGGACTATCAATATCACCGTTGGCAATTACTGGAATATTGATTAACTCTTTAACATGTTTGATTAATTCATAACGCGCTGTATTTAAATACATGTCTTCACGTGTGCGGCCATGCAATGCTAACGCAGCAATCCCCGCCTCTTCTGCACGTTTCGCCACCCTTAAAATATTTTCTTGGCCATTTAAAAATCCTAAACGAGTTTTTAAAGTCACAGGAACGTCAACTGCTGCAATAACTGCATCCAGTATTCGAGCAACCAAGTCTTCATCTTGTAATAATGCTGAACCTGCTAATTTATTGCATACTTTTTTTGCAGGACATCCCATATTGATATCAACAATTTGTGCCCCATTTGCAACTTGATAGCGAGCAGCCTCAGCCAACTGTTCTGGGTCAGAACCCGCGATTTGCGCAGAGATAGGAGCTAACTCTCCATCAAAATTAGCACGATAAAGACTTTTTTTAGTCATCCGTAAAGTTTTATCAGCAGTCATCATTTCACTGACCGCATGACCCGCACCAAAATACTTGCACAACGTTCTAAATGGACGGTCAGTTACACCGGCCATAGGAGCAACAATTAAATTATTTGACAGTTGATAGGGACCAATATACATATATATTCATACAATTGATGATCAACATAGTATACTTCATCCGCTTGATCAGCTCATCTTTTTTGCAGGTGCTTTCCTCGCCATGAACAAACCGTTGTCTTCCCGTTTTTTATTAAAATCATTCGGTGTAGTCACCGTATGCATGAGTTTAGCTGCTTGTGGAGATAAAGCCTGGTGGTCAAAAAATGATGAGCCCGATTTAGAAAGTCAGCAAATTAAAAAGTTAATTCCAGCACGTGTGCATGATCGGGAGTCATGGGCTAAAGATATTGACGATATTATGCAGGACTTAAAAATTCCTAAAACCAAACAAAATGTTTGTAGTATTGTCGCGATTGTAGATCAGGAATCTAACTTTGTTGCTAACCCTGTAGTACCAGGCCTAGGCAAAAAGGCAGTTGACGAAGTCAGTACCCGTTTAAATGAAAAGTTTGAAGACAAACTTGGCCAGAAAGTGGGTGGTACTGTCGCAGGTTATTTTGAAGAAGTATTGAAAACCCAACCCTCTCCTGACAACAACTATATGAGTCAGATGCGTAAAGTCAAAACTGAAAAAGATCTCGACTTACTTTATCGTCAAATTTTTGATTTTATGACTCAACATTATCATGTCAGTGCGTTAACTGGTGCAGCTAAACTAGTTGGGCAAGATATTGGTGAAAAAATGAATCCAATCACCACATTGGGTTCAATGCAAGTTCATATTAATTATGCTAAAGCGCATAAACGTTCTAGCATGAATATTGCAGACCTTAGAAATGATCTTTATACGCAATATGGTGGTCTATATTATGGCATTCATCGCTTGATGGTATACCCAGCAGACTATGATAAGGCCATTTATCGTTTTGCCGATTATAACTCAGGTATGTACTCTAGCCGTAATGCTGCTTTTCAAAGCATGCTCGATGCCCTTACTGATAATGAGCTCACCTTAGATGGTGATTTACTACTTTACGATAAAGCTGGTAGTCCACTCGCAGTTCAGAGTCAGTCAGAAAAAGAGTTAATGAAACTATTTACTGCAAATAATGTCTTAATTACACCAAGACAACTTCGCGATGATCTTAAATTAGAAAAAGAGAAAAAGTTTGAGAATACACAAACTTATATTGCCTTAACTAAACTCTATAAGGCAAAAACAGGCAAAGAACCTATCTATGCTATTATGCCTCAAGTGGTAATTTCTGGGCCTAAATTAAGTCGTGACTATAATACTAACTGGTATGCAACCCGCGTAAACGGACGATATGAATCATGTATGCAACGAGCGAAACGAATAAGACAATAAAAAATCTCGCCCTGTTTGATTTTGATGGGACCTTGTGTAGTAAAGACAGTTTTACAGGGTTCATCTTTTATGCGTTATCTAAGCGCCACATAGTTAAGCAAGGCTTGAAAATCCTGCCATGGATTCAAGCCTATTATCTTAATTTTTATCCCGCCCATGCGATGCGTGCCAAACTTTTTCGAAGCATGTTTCGCAATACCCCAGCAATTGAGCTGCAAAGATTAGGCGAAGAATATGCACAAGAACTCGTCTCAACTCTTTCACCTGAAATTTTTGCACAATTACAACAACATCAGTTACTTGGTGATCAGGTAGTACTAGTTTCGGCTTCAATCGATATCTATCTTGCTCCACTTTGCAAATTACTCGATATCGAATTAATTTGTACTGAAACTCAAGTAAAAAATGGCATGATGACGGGTTATTACTCAACGCCAGATTGTAGTAGTGAACAAAAGAAGTTAAGAATACATGAACAATATTCTTTGCAGGATTATTATCAAGTTTATGCTTATGGAAATAGCTCAGAAGATTTAGATATGCTGAGCCTTGCCACCCACCCTTTTATGGTCGGCGAAGATAGAATCTTGCCATCGTTAACACCACAAAAAAAGCTCGCATAAAGCGAGCTTTTTTTTGTAGATCACTACTTAATAAATCGCCATATGATCGCGATGGATCATTTCAAGCGAACGGGCTTCTCCAAGTACTTGATAAACCTTATCTGAAGAGAGGCCCTTAATAATTTCAGCTGAACGAGAACTAAAGTTTACTCGTCCAACCGCAATACGTTTACCTTGCTTATCAACGCATTCAACCACATCACCACGATCAAAATGTCCTTCAACAGTTTTTACCCCAACAGGTAATAAACTGCGATGTTTAGATTTAATCGCATCAACCGCGCCATCATCTATGACCAGACGACCTGCTGTTTGTAAATGTGCAGCAAGCCACTGTTGATGTGCTGTCATACGGTCTTTATCAGTCGTGAACAATGTACCAAGCATTTCACCAGCCATGACTCGTGACAATACATTATCACTTTCACCACTAGCGATCAGTGTTGGACAGCCCGACTTAGCCGCTAAACGGGCAGCACGGACTTTAGTGACCATGCCTCCTCGCCCAAGTACACCACCACCGCCAGCCATTTCAAATAAAACATCATCCATGGCACGAACAGTTGATAACAGCTTTGCATCAGGGTTGTGACGTGGATCTGAGTCAAACATGCCTTGCTGATCTGTTAAAATGATCAGTAAATCAGCATGTACTTGACCAGCAACCATTGCCGCTAAGGTATCGTTATCACCAAAACGAATCTCGTCAGTAGAGACTGTATCGTTTTCATTAATAACCGGAATAACACGCCAGTCAATCAAGTTCTGCAACGCATCGCATGAGTTCAAATAACGACGGCGATCTGCCAAATCGTCATGTGTTAATAACACTTGAGCTGTTCGAATACTATGATTTTCAAGCACGCTAGACCATGTATGAATTAGGCCCATCTGCCCAATTGCGGCACATGCTTGTAAACTGGGTAGATCGGTGGGTCGACTCGCAAGCTTCATACGAACCATACCTTCTGCTACAGCTCCTGAAGACACTAAAATAATTTCATGCCCAGCATTGTGTAAATCTGCAATCTGTTTCGCCCAATGCGAAATAGCATCCAGATCTAGCCCCTGCCCATTTGCTGTGAGTAAAGATGATCCGATTTTAACAACGATTCGTTTACACTCACTGAGCTTACGTTGCCCATCGACCACTTCTATCATGTTTTCCTCGGTTTTTTAGTCACGAACGTAGATGCTTTCTACATCATTGTCGTCTTCATCATCGTCAAAATCATCATCATCGTCCATCATGCTTTCAAGACGTTGTGCTCGACGCATTGCACGATATGCTTCTTTTGCCGCAATGGTTTGTTCACGTGTTTCAACTTCTAGTTGTTCACGGAAAGCTCTTACTTCTGCTGCGTACTCAGGATCTTCAACTTCGCGTTCACGTTGCTGTTCAATCTGATCCATCAGGTAGTACACAACTTCCTTTGTACCTTCACTTAATAAGCCCGATGTTTTAAAGACAGGTCCAGTCCACTCTAATTCCTCTAGAATGTGCTGACACCACTCTTCACGGCTTTCCTCAGCAATTTGATCCAGTTTATTGAGCACTAAAACAACTGGTAGTTTCGCCAAAGTAGGTGAGAACTTAACCAACTCATTCATAATTGCTTTTGCATTATGAGCTGGATCTGAACCATCAATTGGTTGTACATCAATAATATGTAAAAGAATACGAGTACGCGCCAAATGTTTAA
Source organism: Acinetobacter sp. RUH 2624 (assembly GCF_000162375.2). NCBI lineage: Bacteria > Pseudomonadati > Pseudomonadota > Gammaproteobacteria > Moraxellales > Moraxellaceae > Acinetobacter > Acinetobacter sp. RUH 2624. Next base: position 2,036,381 of record NZ_KI391939.1, read on the forward strand.
GGAAACGAATTCCTAGACCTGCACCTTCTGCCGCACCTTCAATAAGGCCCGGAATATCGGCCATTACAAATGAACGATGACGGTCAGCATCTACAACACCCAAGTTTGGAACCATGGTTGTAAATGGATAGTCTGCCACTTTTGGCTTTGCAGCACTTACAGCACGAATGAAAGTAGATTTACCAGCATTTGGCATACCTAATAAGCCAACATCTGCCAACACTTTCAACTCAAGACGAATTTCACGAAATTCACCTTTAGTACCCGTAGTACATTTACGTGGAGCACGGTTAGTTGATGATTTAAAGTGTGTATTTCCCAAACCACCTTCACCACCACCTGCAACCAGAATTTTTTGGCCGTCTTCAACCAAGTCGCCAATAATATCGCCAGAATCTGTATCAACAATTGTTGTACCAACAGGTACTTTTAAAACCACATCTTCACCACCGCGTCCGGTACAGTTAGCACCTGCACCGTTTTTACCACGTTCAGCGCGGAATTTACGGGTGTAACGGTAATCGACTAAGGTACTTGTATCATCATCGGCTTGAATATAGATACTTCCACCACGTCCGCCATCACCACCATCTGGGCCACCAAATGGTACAAATTTTTCACGGCGAAAACTGGCTACGCCATTGCCACCGTCGCCAGCCTCTACGGTAATGACTGCTTCATCAACAAAGCGCATTTGCCAATCCTCTAAAAACTCTAAAACCGCCTATTCTGCCATATTTTCATAAAATTCTCGAATAGAAAATCGAGAGAATTCTACTTTCCCAGGTCTTATTTTATTACTTTTTATATTGATAAAAACTTATAGCAGAACATAGCCTCTCTTTATGTATTTATTCCTTAAGGATGTACATTACGCAGAGGTAAATCCATCTTCATATCTAAATTAGCTTTAGTGTGTTGCACAGAGTTATACATAATGGCATTAAAGCTTGAGATATTGCCCATTTCCATTGCATCATTAATTTTTAAGCTTGGATTAAATTGGTGTTTAATCGGTAAATTTACCGATTCATCGAACTCGAAATAAACTGGACCATTAAAAGCAATCTTAACAGGAATGGTATAGCTACGTTTTAACTGAAATGGAATATCCAGATTGATGGGTATATTTAGTTTTAGTGGAAACCTAGGTAACAACTTATTTTGGTATATTAAATCGGTTGTTGTTTCCAAAGGCATCACCTGATCAACTTTCAGCGTTGTTGCATAATCAACACTTACTGTAATTGGAGTCTCAACTTCAAACGCTAAATCAGCCAAATATCTCCCCTTTAAAGGCACCGAAATCTGATGATTAATATCAATTGATGTATCTAGTTTACCTATGGACTGGACCTGTAAATTATTACCAACATGTATTTTAGTTTCTAATGATTCTGGTAATCGAATATCTGATTCGTGCGCAGAAACCACCACCGAAGCTTGTATATTTAAATAGAGCCAAAATAAAATTGCCGTGAGTACCATAATCAGAAAGAAACTGATGAGCGTACTTTTTATTGAACCCAGCATAAGTCACCTTCCTACTTATTCTGGTTCTGTGCAGGTAAAGATGTAGCATTATCATCTTTAACACGATTAAGGCTCATGCTTGATAGAGGTATTTTTAACTCGCCATGCTCAATTTTAACTGGCAAAGTATTTTTGACATCTACTGAAGCATTTAAAGCAGTTTTTACAGGTACATTTAAACTACCCTGAATTGGAATATTTGTTTTTAATTGGGCATTTAGTGGAATATGAAGATCTTCTTTTAAAACCGTTTTAACTGGAGCATCAAACTTCAAATGAACTTTTTGATCGAGCGGTACTTGAATATCAATAGGTACATCAAGCTTTAAGGGAATATTCCCTTTTAATGGTAAAGTAATATCCTTACCCAATACTCTGACTTGAACTTTGGTGTCTATCGGTAGGCTTTGATCAACTTTTAACGTTTCTTTTACAGGAATAACTGTGCTGATTGGCACCATATTATCGAAATAGACACGAGGAGTTAACGTCTGTGTTAAAGGTATCGTTAACTTTTCATTAATAGGAATATTCGCATTTACTCGGCCTTTTACATCGACATTTAAAGCATCTTTTACTTTGACCTGTACCTGTAATGGTTCTTGTAAATCAATCGCTACAGCTTGGTTTTTCAGCGGAATATAAATATTAAAATGCTTGAAAACCCAAATGGCGATGAGCACACCACATATATTCGCGATGATGATGAAAAAGAAGACTATCAATAATCTTTTAAACTGCTGCAATTCCAATCCCTTACTATTTCTTTTTGTTCCTTAAATCCTATTCTCATTGATTTCTAAAAAATAATCAGCATATATTTTGTACGGTTGTAAAAAAACCCAGTCTAAACTGGGTCTTTTTGTCACATACTTTTATCTAACGTTAAATCAAATTAAGCATTAGTTTCTGCAGGGATTTTTGTATAGCTTACGCCACACATTTGTTCAGCAATACGTAATACTTGGCAGCTATAACCTACTTCGTTATCGTACCAAACATATGCAGTTAAACGGTTACCTGAAGTAATTGTTGCTTGAGCATCATATACACCAGCAGTACGAGAACCGATAAAGTCACTCGATACAACTTCTGTAGAGTTGGTATAACCGATTTGACCTTGAAGTTTAGAGTTAATCGAAATTTGACGAATGTATTCGTTCACTTCTTCGCGATCAACTTCTTTATCAAGTGTTAAGTTTAAGATTGCAAGAGATACGTTTGGTGTAGGAACACGTACAGAGTTACCAGTTAACTTACCTTTTAATGCAGGTAATGCTTTAGCAACAGCTTTAGCAGCACCAGTTTCAGTAATAACCATGTTCAATGTAGCAGCACGACCACGACGATCAGCTTTGTGATAGTTATCAATTAAGTTCTGGTCATTTGTAAATGAGTGAACTGTCTCAACGTGACCATTAAGAACTTTATATTTGTCATCCAATACTTTAAGAATTGGAGTGATCGCATTTGTTGTACAACTTGCAGCAGAGATGATTTTGTCTTCATCTAAGATGTCAGAGTTGTTTACACCAAATACAACGTTTTTCATTTCGCCTTTACTTGGTGCAGTTAATACAACACGTGCAATACCTGGGCATTTCAAATGTTGGCTTAAGCCTTCAGCATCACGCCATTTACCAGTGTTGTCGATTAAAAGCGCGTTTTCAATACCGTATTGAGTATAGTCTACTTCACTTGGGCTAGATGCATAGATCACTTTGATGAAGTTACCGTTAGCAATGATTGCTTCGTTTTCTTCATCAACTGAAATTGTACCAGCGAAAGTACCGTGAATAGAGTCACGACGAAGTAAAGAAGCACGTTTTGCCAAGTCACCGTCAGAAGACTTACGAACAACAATCGCTTTAAGGCTTAAACCACGACCTAAACCTGATTGGCTAATGATTAAACGAGCTAAGATACGACCAATACGACCAAAACCGTAAAGAACTACATCTTTAGGTTGTTCAGAAGTTGCGCTACCTTTAATTGACTCAACTGCTTGAGCAACAAAAGCGTCAACATCACCGCCTTTTTCTTTATATTCAACTGCAAGTTTACCGATATCAACTTCTGCAGAACCAATGTTTTCAACTTTTGCTAAAGCTTCTAAAATTGGGAAAGTATTTACTACAGAAAGCTCAACATCTACAACACGTGTACGACGGTGAGTTTTCAAAATTTGAATAACAGAACGGTTAATTAAAGAGCGACCGTAAACAGATACGACAATATTTTTTTCACGGTATAATTGACCGATTAATGCAATCATACGTTCCGCGATTTCTTCACGGTTTTTCCAACGGCCTTGGTGTTCAGCGTGCAGGGCGATGATAGTGTCTTTGCTCACAGATACGTCCTCTAATTAATTATATCTAGGCGTGATTTTTAAAACCCCGTAATTGTAATGGAATTATTAGCAAGAATGAATCAAAAGCTGACGTTAGTGACTAGATTTTCCCAAAATTCATCATAAATTCATAAAATACCTATAATTATTTTTTATTATCTTATTGTTTAAAGCAGCTAAATTTTTGCTTTTTCTTACTTTTTAGATTCTGTTGCTCTAATCATGAGCATCATTTTTTAATCTTTTTTGATATTTTTCGAGATTTAATTGCAAATTTTTGGCTTTTTTCTGCTGCTGATAAAGATGGAATGCACCTTCTAGCACAAGTACAAATACAGCACACCAAATTGGAATATAAGTAAACCATTCTTCTTGACCAATGCTTTCCCCTAGCACTAAGGATGCTAAAGCAAGTAACACTGGCTCAAGATATCCAAGTAAGCCAAATACAACTAAAGGTAAAAAACGACTTGCTAATATGTAACATCCCAAGCCTATAGCACTAAGTACTCCTAATCCTGCAATTACTAAGGCAAGAGTTGGTTGATCGAAAAATTTACTATATGGCAATAATCCTGTATGTGTTAGATAAATCGCCACAGGCATGATGATCAAAAGGTCCCACCAAAAACCACCTAAATTATCTGTTTTAATTTTCTTGCGTAACAAGAAATAAGCTGAGTAACCAATGGCCACCAAAGCAGTTTCCCAAGCAATACTCCCTAAACGAAAAATCTCATGGCCGACACCAACTATTGCCAGAATAATAGCGACCCACTGAAATTTTGATATTTTTTCCCCATATAGCACACTACCAGCCAAAACCAGCACAAGCGGTAGAAGGAAATATCCCAAAGATACTTGTAAACCACGTCCATGCATGGGTCCCCATAAAAAGAGCCATAGCTGTACCGACGTTAAAATCGAGGTTGTTATGAGTAACAAAAGTAAAGAAGGTTTTGCCAAAATACGTTGATAGATATTTTTAATATGACTTAAGTCACCACTCCACCACATAAATAGAGTTAAAAATGGCAAAGTAGCAATAATACGCCACCCAAATGTTTGTTCGCTATCAAGTTGACCAAGTAGTTGAGTATAGAAATAAAGAACACCGAAAGTTAATGATGCCATGACAGAGAAAATCACGCCTTTTAACATCACTAACCTCTTTACACTTTAAGAAAAATAAAGCGATACAATACTTGATTTATCCACTATAAAAAAGAAAAAACCATGCGAAAACATGGTTTTTTATTAAGCAGAATTTATTTATTCTTTGTGCTCAGTATGAATAACATCACGAATATCAAATCCTAATGTTTTGGCATAATTTAGATATTCATCAATCAATTCTTTTTTGGGATGTGGTGTTCTAGATAATACCCAAAGATACTTACGTGAAGGCTCCCCTACTAAAACAGTTTGATAGTCTTCATCCAGCTTTAAAATCCAGTAATCTCCACGAATAACCGGAATCCATCTCACAGCTTCAGGTAAAAAACTTACTTTTAATTTTGTGTTATAGGGTGGATTGACTACAAAAGCTTCGCCAATAGATTGCTGTAATTGCTTCTGATTATCGTAGCAGCGATTATCTACAACGATATTTCCATTTTCATTTAAAGTGTAAGTTGCAGATACGTTGTAAGCACATTTTTTTTGGAAAAATGCCGGTTTACGTGCAACTTCATACCACACACCTAAATAACGGTCTAATTCAACTTTATCGACAGTTGGTAAAGGCTTCTGCTGGGCATAGGCATATGTTCCAACGGCTAAGCCAGTTAGAACAATCCCGCCCAATGCAATTTTTGCCAAGCGCCAACTGGCTTGCGGAACATTATTTCGAAATGCCATTGTTGCCCTCAACTATTAGTTGTGAATACAAAAATAACTTAAACATCTACAGTAGCTTGTTTTTTAAACAAATCATGTAGTGTTATGTATCCATTTATTGCAACATTTGCGCTTTTAAACGAACGATTTCATCACGAATACGAGCCGCTTGCTCAAATTGTAGATCTTTAGACGCCTTTAACATTTCTTTCTCAAGCTTAGTAATATGCTTACTGAACAATTTAGGGTCAGAAAGAATATGACGGTCATCAGCACTTAGTGCTTGTGCCTGCTCCAATATTTTCTCATCAATTTGATCATCTGAAAGCACTTCACCCGTATCAATTTCTTTCACGGCCTGACGGACTGCACTACGTGGTGTAATACCATGCAGCTCGTTAAACTCGATTTGTTTAGCTCTACGGCGTTCTGTCTCATCAATTGCTTTTTGCATAGAGTCGGTAATTCTATCTGCATATAAAATTGCCTTACCTTTCACATTTCGCGCAGCACGACCAATGGTCTGAATAAGTGAACGTTCTGAACGTAAGAAGCCCTCTTTATCTGCATCTAAAATAGCAACTAAAGAAACCTCTGGCATATCTAAGCCTTCACGAAGTAAGTTAATACCGACCAAAACATCAAATACGCCTGTACGTAACTCATGAATAATTTTGACACGTTCAACCGTATCAATATCCGAGTGCAAATAAGCGACCTTAACACCATATTCTTTTAAATAAGATGTTAAATCTTCCGCCATACGTTTTGTTAAAGTCGTCACCAATACACGTTCATTTAAGTTCTTACGAATATTAATTTCAGAAAGAACATCATCGACTTGAGTAAGTACTGGGCGAACTTCAATTTCAGGATCAATCAAACCTGTAGGACGAACGACCTGCTCAACCACTTGTTCTGACTTCTCCAACTCGTATTTGGCTGGCGTTGCACTCACAAAAATAGTGGTCGGAACAATACGTTCCCACTCTTCAAATTTCATTGGGCGGTTATCAAGCGCACTTGGTAAACGGAAACCATAATTCACCAAGTTTTCTTTACGTGAACGGTCACCTTTATACATTGCGCCAATTTGAGGGACCGTTACATGTGACTCATCAATAATAAGTAAAGCATCGTCCGGTACATAATCAAATAATGTCGGTGGTGCTTCACCTGCTGGACGGCCTGATAAATGACGAGAGTAGTTTTCAATACCATTGGTATAACCTAACTGCTGCATCATTTCCAAATCATAACGAGTACGCTGTTCGATACGCTGAGCCTCAAGCAACTTGTCATGTTCACGGAAGAACTTAAGCTGGTCTTGAAGTTCATCCTTAATGGTATCAATAGCACGCGTTAAGTTGTCTTTTGGCGTTACATAATGACTTTTCGGATAAATCGTAACACGTGGTACTTTGCGCACCATCTTACCGGTGAGTGGATCAAACCAACGAATTGAATCTACTTCATCATCAAAAAGTTCAATACGAATTGCGTGTTGGTCAGATTCTGCCGGGAAGATATCAATAATTTCGCCACGAATTCGATAAGTACCACGTAAAAATTCAAGCTCATTACGGGTATATTGCATTTCAACCAAACGGCGAATAATTTCGTCTCGACTCACTCGGTCACCCTGAACCACATGCAATAACATTTGCATATAGGCATTTGGGTCACCCAAACCATAAATAGCAGAAACAGAAGCTACAATAATTGCATCACGACGCTCTAATAAAGCACGTGTTGCAGATAAACGCATCTGGTCAATATGGTCATTAATTGCTGCATCTTTTTCAATAAATGTATCTGAAGACGGAACATAAGCCTCGGGTTGATAGTAGTCGTAATAACTTACGAAGTATTCAACTGCATTATTTGGGAAAAAGGCTTTAAATTCACCATAAAGCTGGGCTGCTAATGTCTTATTGTGCGCCATCACAATGGTTGGTCGCTGTGTTTGGGCAATCACGTTTGCCATGGTATAGGTCTTACCGGAACCAGTCACACCCAAAAGTAACTGATTACGAAAACCTTTTTCGACGCCATTTACCAGCTTTTCAATTGCCTGTGGCTGATCACCCGCTGGCTGGTAATGAGTGACCAAATCGAAAGGTTGATTTTCGTTCACAGTTCTCTCTCTTTATAAAAAATTTGAATTTATCGTCTAGCAATTTAATGGGGATTTTTTCCCTAATTTAAAGTCTGTAGCCAGATTAATATACAGCGAAAATATTAAGCATCTTGACACTTGACCAATGCTTTAAACGGTTGCAACATGAACTTATCCATTAGATAAAAAGCATAACCATGACCTATCAATATCATGATGAAAGTATTGTAACTGAACTCCCTGAAGATACAGTGTTTGTCTTCGGTAGTAATATGGCTGGGCAACATGGTAGTGGAGCCGCACGTGTTGCCAGTCAGCATTTTGGGGCTGTAGAAGGTGTGGGACGTGGCTGGGCTGGACAAAGCTTTGCAATTCCAACATTAAATGAACACATTCAACAAATGCCTCTCTCCCAAATCGAGCATTATGTTGAAGACTTTAAAATTTATGCAAAAAATCATCCTAAAATGAAATACTTTGTCACTGCTTTAGGATGTGGGATCGCGGGTTATAAAGTTTCTGAAATTGCCCCGCTTTTTAAAGGCATATATCACAACGTGATTTTTCCAGAATCCTTTAAACCTTATGTTGAAGATAATGCTGTTTCACAGTTTCCGACACTCACTCAAAAAATGGTTCAAAGTTTTATTAACGATGAGGTTATTTTTTACTTTAATCATGGCAGTGAATCTTTTGAAGATGCTTTAGATAAAACTGATTTATCAGATGCTGAAAAAGCAATAGCGCTGATTGTTTTAAATGAAGAGTTGTACCCTCGTGACCGCTATGGCAGAGGCCGAGAGCACGAATTGAGTGATATTTTAGGGAAGCTCAATGGCAAGATTTTCAATATTCATGGTAACTCAGAAGGCGCAATGATTTTTGTCAGTGTCATTGTGGCACTGATGGAACTTTATGATTTTGATGAACAAGACTTCATTAAATTATGGCGCGGCGAGAAAAATATCGACCACCCGATTAACCGTTAATTTATTTTGATATTTTATGAGTAAAGCAGATAAATTCTGCTTTCTCATTATTTTAATTTTTCTAAAGATTTAAATTGATTATTTTCCCAAATCCTAATTTTTCTCATTATACTTTAAGACAAACTGAATACTTAAAGAAACAAATGGAAACTTTAGATTCTTCAATTTTTGACCTAACCCCAATTCCAATGTGGATTGAGGACTTCAGTGAAGTTAAACAGCTATTTGATCTATGGAGAAATCAAGGGGTCGAAAACCTTTACGAATTTCTAAGTCAAAATGAAAATTTGATTGTCGAATGCGCCCATAAAATTAAAATTATTAAGGTCAACCAAAAAGTATTAGAACTCTTTGAAGCAAAAAACCAAGAAGAATTATGCGCCAATTTAAATCTTATTTTTAAAAAAGAGATGTTTGAAGCTCACATTCATGAACTCGAAGCGTTATGGAATGGCAAAACTCATTTCTCAAGCACCACTATAAATTACACGCTCTCTGGTAAACGTATTGATGTACAACTACGGGGAGCAATTTTACCGGGTTCTGAAACTACATTTGACCGTATTTTAATTACCACCGAAGACATTACGCCTTATCAAAATGCACTTCGTCAGGAAGAGAAAAATCGACGTCTAGCAGAATCAATGTTTATCTACTCCCCCACTTCTCTTTGGGTTGAAGATTTTAGCCGTATTAAAAATAGAATTGATCAGCTTAGGCTATTAGGTATTGAAGACTTTAGAACTTTTCTAGATGTACATCCTGAATTTGTGCGTCAATGTATCGAAGATATTTTAATCTTAGATGTTAACCAGTCGACTCTTGATTTATTTAAAGCACCCGACAAAACCGCTCTCTTAAAAAATACGCATAAAATTTTTGCTCAAGAGATGGTGGAAACTTTTAGAGAACAACTAATTGAACTCTGGCAAGGAAATATTCACCATAAGCGTGAAGCCGTTAACTATGCATTAGATGGCCAAATCAGAAATGTTTTACTGCAATTTACCGTATTCCCCGGTTATGAAGATACTTGGGGATTGGTACAGGTTGCTCTTACAGATATTACCGCACGAAAGAAAGCTGAAAATTATTTAGAATATTTAGGTCAGCATGATGTACTGACTAAACTTTATAACCGTGCTTTCTTTACAGAAGAGCTTAATCGTTTAAACCGCAGCATTATTCGTCCTGTTTCTTCAATTTTTTTAGACATGAATGGTTTAAAAGAAACGAATGATCAACTTGGCCACGATATTGGTGACGGTTTATTACGTCGTGTGGGGAATATTTTAAACCAAGCTATTACGAATACTGCTTATACTGCCTCCCGAATTGGTGGAGACGAGTTCGTAATTTTGATGCCTGGTGCAGATGAGGCAAATGTATTGATTATGCTTCAAACTATTCAGGAGCTTTTTAATATCGATAATCAATATTACTCAAGCCATCCTATTAGTATTGCAATTGGACACGCAACGACAAAAGAAAATGAACAAGTGGAAGAGATGTTAAAACGCGCAGATCATCACATGTATCAAAAGAAAAAAATTTATTATCAAGAAGTACTACAACAATAAAAAAACAGGCATATTGCCTGTTTTTTTAAATTAACGCTTACCCATAGAACGACGGGTACCACGAGGAGGCATCCAAGTTCTATCTGCATATTGCTCTGGCTTCGGACGCACTTGGTTGTGTACAGCATCGCCAGCTTGATTGCTTTCATTCGGCATTGGGAATGGCAATTTCACCAAAGCCTTTTTCTGTTTTGGCTGTTGCTCAGTCATAATTCAGTCTCGATATTTCGATTGCGATTTATTATAAAGGATTTTTCTCATTTCTTTCGAAAAAAGCTTCAATTGAATAAAACCGCAACAAGAACGTTCCTAAATTAAACTTTTTTACATCTAAAAATACCCACATCCGCAAATTACTTAATTTTTGCGATAAGATAGTATGCTTTTTATTTTTTAATCCCATAAGAGGAATATTGCCGTGGACGTACGTCTTTCTGATCGTGTCAATGCCATCAAACCGTCCCCTACACTTGCTGTAACTAATAAAGCAGCTGATCTTAAAGCTGCTGGCAAGAATGTGATTGGTTTAGGTGCTGGCGAGCCAGATTTTGATACCCCTCAACACATCAAAAATGCTGCAATTGAAGCGATTAATAATGGTTTCACAAAATATACGGCTGTAGATGGTACTCCTGGGTTAAAAAAAGCAATTATTGCTAAATTGAAGCGTGATAATAATCTTGATTATCAACCAAACCAGATTTTGGTTTCATGTGGTGGTAAACAAAGCTTCTTTAACTTGGCACTTGCATTATTAAACAAAGGTGATGAAGTGATCATCCCTGCGCCATTCTGGGTAAGCTATCCAGATATGGTGATTATTGCTGAAGGTACGCCAGTTATTGTGAAATGTGGTGAAGACCAACGTTTCAAAATTACACCTGAACAACTTGAAGCAGCAATTACTCCTAACACTCGCTTAGTAGTATTAAACAGTCCATCTAACCCAACAGGTATGATTTATAGTAAAGCTGAATTAGAAGCTTTAGCTGAGGTTTTACGTCGTCATCCACAAGTATTTGTTGCTTCTGATGACATGTATGAACCAATCCGTTGGGAAGATGAGTTCTATAACATCGCAACTGTTGCTCCAGATTTATATGACCGCACAATTGTTTTAAATGGTGTATCTAAAGCATATGCAATGACAGGTTGGCGTATTGGCTATGCAGCCGGCCCAGCAAAAATCATTGGTGCAATGAAAAAAATTCAGTCTCAATCAACTTCAAACCCAACTTCAATTTCGCAAGTTGCTGCTGAAGCTGCATTAAATGGTCCACAAGATGTATTAAAACCAATGATCGAAGCGTTTAAACGTCGTCACGACTTAGTGGTGAACGGCTTAAACGACATCAAAGGCATCTCTTGTTTACCGGCTGATGGCGCATTCTATGCATATGCAAATATTCGCCCTCTTATTCGTGCAAAAGGCTTAAAGTCTTGCACAGAATTCTCTGAATGGTTACTTGAAGAAACTGGCGTAGCAGTTGTTCCTGGTGATGCATTTGGTTTAGGCGGCTTCATGCGCATTTCATATGCAACAGCTGATGAAGTACTCGTTGATGCTTTAGCACGTATCAAAAAAGCTGCTGAATCAATCGAAGGTGTTGACGCTGCGATTGCATCTATCGAAGCTGAAAAAGCTGCAAAATAATTTGTAAAACTAAAAAAGGCCTCAAAATTGAGGCCTTTTTTATAATTAAAATTATTCTGGGTTAAATAGCGCAACCACCTCGGCCCCAGTTAGTTTCTTGGTATCATTCTGAAAAGTATAAAAATCGGGTTTTGAATCAATAAAAATTTCCATATCAAGGTGTAAACCTTCTACCGGCTCATTTAAGGAAAATGCATTGATATTGCAATAACTATGATCTTTCGTTCTCCAAAAAATTGTTGTTCCACAAGCATTACAAAAGCCCCTTTCACCCCATTCAGAAGAGTTAAATACACTAAGATGCTTTTGCTGAAGAAAATTTAAACTACCTTTAACTACATCAACTGTCATAATGACACCACTTGTCTGTCTTCGACACATCAAACAATGACAAACATGAACATCATGATTTTTTAATTCAACTTCAAAAGTTGTTTCACCACATAAACACTGACCGTTCATTATTATTTTCCATACGAAATTTATATTTTTAGATTTATAAAATATTCTGCCCAATCCAACTTTACAAGTTTATAAACAGTTAACTCAACTATTTTTCTGGTATTTAGCAACTTGACAATTGTTTTTTTAACGCCTAACTTATCAACAAGTTCCATTTTAGAACTTTATTGATTGAAGGACTCAAAAATGAAAAATCCTATGGAAATGACAGGCCTCGAATTTTTACAAGCCATGGTTGAAGGCCACATTCCGCCTGCGAGTATTAGCAAAACTATACCTATGCAACCCACTGAAATTTCTGAAGGATCAGTAACTTTTAAAGCACAAGCAGATCATAGCCATTTAAACCCTTTAGGTGGCGTACATGGTGGTTTCGCTGCAACTGTTCTAGATTCAGTGACTGGCTGTGCTGTGCATACGATGTTACCCGCTGGTGTAGGTTATGGAACTATCGATCTGAATGTAAAAATGTGTCGCCCTATTCCTCAAAATCAGACTTTAATTGCTACAGGTAAGATTATTAATATAAGTAAAAATTTGGGTATTTCCGAAGGCAAAATTATTGATGAAGAAGGTAAACTTTATGCTTATGCAACAGCGACTTGTATGATTATTCGACCATAAAAACTAAGGCAGCTTTAAACGGCTGCCTTTTTTATTAAGTCAGGAAGATCTGGACGGTCACAAGTTTGTGCAACCACATAAGGTGCCCAAATATTCTTAAGTTGAAGCTCTATCACTTTATGAAACTGAGTAGACCAAGCTAAAACTTTATTTTTACCCCACAATAACTCCCCTTCGAGCTGGAAAATATAAAGGGGTTTAGATTGATCTAATATATTGCAAGACTTTAAAACTTTCAGTGAAGTATGCACATCCCATTTTGAACTAAACCAGAGTTGTAATAAGTCACCTAAGTACAAATCCTGCTTTTTAAATGGAAAAGCATTGATCCATGCATCTTCTACAAGTGTGTAATAAGATTCTGGTTGATTTAAAATATTGAGATAATTGCGTTGATAAAAATCAAAATTAGAAAAAATAGAAGCAACAGTAAGTGTTTTCATACTTATCTCCGATTTAGCCATTTTAGTGCTGGCAAGTTGGTTTAAATCCACACTGTTTGGATTACTCCAAACGCTTGTTCTTTTTTGAATCTAGCAATTGAGTTTTTAAAGTGCAAGTAATTTATATCCTCGCCACTCAACTTGATCAAATAAAAAGCATACAACACAAAAATGAAGGAAACATGACGATTTTCACTTGACCCTTGTCAAAATCTCCTTATAATCGCATGCAGATTCTCCCATAGCTCAGTCGGTAGAGCGACGGACTGTTAATCCGCAGGTCCCTGGTTCGAGCCCAGGTGGGAGAGCCAAATACTAAAAAGCCCGCAGCATTAAAGCGGGCTTTTTTATTGCCTTCTATTACAGTATACCTATAAAAAAATCCCCTACCTATCTGTAGAGGATTTGCTTTCCATGAATTGATATTTACCAGATTGAATCATTAGATCTAAATTTAAAGAATAACCCCTCCATCTTTAGATCATTTTTAAAATTCTATTATTCGACTTCCACAACTTTTAAAGGGTTAAAAGTTTGCGTTGTTGGCATCATTTCTATACGGTTAATATTAATATGCGGTGGTTGTGATGCAATCCATGCGACCGTATTTGCAATATCTTCAGGCAAGATTGGATTCTTTTTATCATATAAACTACTAGCTTTCTCCTGATCTCCCTTAAAACGCACAAGAGAAAATTCAGTACCGCCACATAGTCCTGGCTCAATATTTGTTACTCGTACACCAGTACCAGCTAAATCTGCACGAAGATTTAAACTAAATTGCTCCACGAAAGCTTTTGTTGCACCGTAAACATTACCACCAGGATATGGATATGTTCCTGCAATTGACCCCATATTAATAATTAGACCCGATTTCTTCTGCACCATACTTGGTAAAATTAGTCGGGTAACAGTAACAAGCCCCTTAACATTGGTATCAATCATCGTGTACCAATCATCTAATTCAGCTTTATCTGCTGGCTCTAGACCCAATGCCAAGCCTGCATTATTGACCAGTAAGTCAATTTGATCGATTTGAAATTCATTTGGTAATTCTTTAAATAACTTATTTATATTTTCTACTGTATCTGTCATATCAAACACGAGTGGGTAGAATTTCTCACCAAGTTCTTGTTTTAATTCTTCTAGTTTTTCTGCCCGTCTTCCGCAACCAATAACTTTATAGCCCAACTCAATCAATTTTTTTGAAATGCTATAACCAAAACCTGCCGATGCACCTGTAACTAATGCTAACATTCTTATATCCTTAGAAATAATCAACTATTTCAGTTGAACTCATGATGAACATATCAGCCTTTATATTTACATAATATTTATTATTAGCCTAAAAAAATAAAAGTTTTTTTAAAAATTTTATGAGAAATTAAAATCTATAAAAAATATATTTATTAAATAATTATATGCATTAAAGAACTAAAAGCAGGACATGTCTGCTGCCAAAGGATGAAGCTCACCTAATAAAAAAGTTTACCATGAAAGGTAAACTTTTTTATTTGAGGCACCCAAGACTATGCAGGAATACCACTATGAAAGCGGAAAGTATCATCCGGAGTCAAAATCAGGTTCTTTTCAACCTCACGGATATGTTCAATACGCTGCTGAATATCCTCTTCAGGATCTTTCATTTTGGCAGTTTTTGCGACATCAAGCGCTAGTGCTAAATAGTCTTCAAAATGACGAGATTCCGACTTCAGCAGATAACGATAATAACGCCCAAGTTCGTCATCTACACGCGGGGCAAGTGCATAAAAACGCTCACACGAACGTGCTTCTACAAAGGCTCCAATAACCAGTACGTCAATTAAAGCTTCTGGCTCATAGGTACGTATTTCTTTTCGTAAGCCACCTGCATATCGTCCTGCGCTTAAACCTTTCCACTCTTGGCCACGTTTCGTCATAAACTCGAGAACTTGTTCATAGTGAAGCATTTCTTCACGTACAAGTTGAGCAAGTTTGACTTGTAGATCTGTAAAAAAACTATAGCGGAACATCAAGTTCATTGCCGTACCGGCTGCTTTTTTCTCACAATTGGCATGATCTTGCATCAAGATGTCTAAATTATTAACGGCCTCATCTAACCATTCATTTGGAGTTTGACACCCCAAAAATGCCAACACAGGCTGCATTAATTCATCGTAATTGATACTCGACATTACTACTTATCCTGCTGCCTGAATCGCTTTTTTCATATCTTTAACAGCCTGTGCCAGACCTACAAAAACACTATCTGCAATAATTGAATGACCAATATTTAATTCATGGATTTGTGGAATTGCTGCAATTGGTGCAATATTTTTTAGGTTAAGGCCATGTCCTGCATTTACAACCAAACCTTTTGAAGCGGCATATTCAACACCTTTTACAATACGAGCCAGCTCTTCTTGTTGTTCTTGTTCTGTTGCTGCATCGGCATATGCACCTGTGTGCAACTCAATCGTAGGTGCGCCACATGCAACTGCCGCATCAATTTGAGCAAAATCCGCATCAATAAATAATGATACGTCACATCCCAAAGCAGCTAAAGCCTGGGTTGCAGCCTTAACTTTTTCAAAGTTAGTTACTACATCTAAACCACCTTCAGTTGTTACTTCCTGACGTTTTTCAGGAACAAAACACACGTGCTGTGGTTTAATTTCTTTGGCAAACTCAACCATTTCATCAGTAACGGCCAACTCTAGATTCATACGTGTTTTTAACAATGGGCGCATGCGACGCACATCATCATCTTGAATATGGCGGCGGTCTTCACGAAGATGCAAAGTAATCCCCTCTGCACCAGCTTGTTCACAAATAAGAGCAGCTTCTACAGGGTCTGGGTAAGTAGTACCGCGCGCCTGTCTTAGAGTAGCAACATGGTCTATGTTTACACCAAGCAATGCAGCCATAAATAAATCCTAATTACGATTGAGTTTGAGTATTTTGAATCCACAATTGTCGACTTTTTAGGGGACGATCACCTAAAAGCGATGTAATCATTTGACGGTATAGTTTACCTAATAATTGCAATTGTTCGTGAGAAAAATCCTGCCCTTGCTCATAATCCAGCATAGATAAAATTGCTTTTCCCGACAAAGATGAGCGGCCTGCCTGGACAACGGGAGCAAAGCCTTCAGTCACTTGAAATTGATAAAACTGATTTGGCAAAATTTCTTTTTGTGAGCTATCAACTGAAAAATCAATCGCATAGCCCAACTCTGGAAGTAAGATATGTTCGAACTGCCTTAAGATCTGTCTGAGAAAAAGATCGGGATTTTCGTGAGAAGATAATTGTTGTAACTGAAGCAAAGTTAATTGATATTGTTCAAAAGTTTGTGGCATTGGTTCTTCTAGCGGACAAAGTCTTAGAACAATTTCATTTAAGTAAAAGCCAGCAAAAAAAGCATCACCAAAAAAGAAAACCGGCTGATTTAATATTTCCAGCTTCGTAAAATTTTTGAGTTCACTTTTACCTGTAGCTTGCAACCGAATTGGTTGATATTGGGGAGGCGGAGTCTGTCTTAAAATGCCATCGACCCGCCCGTATTCCTGAGTGAAGAGATGCACAATATGGCTTTTTTCACGATATTTACGATGGTGAATCATATATCCATGTAGGACTTCATTGCGCATCATAAAAAGAAACTATTCCTTAGATTCTTTTTCTTTTTTATCGTCATCATCACCATCAGGAATTACAGCTCCTACAACAGCAGCTGTACCCTTCACCACACCTTTAGTTGTTTTATAAGCAATACCTACTGGTACGGTTACAAGCTTATATACACAACCTTGTAACATCAATGTACACCCAATAATAGCCAATATTGATGTAATTGTTTTCATACCAGTATTCCCTGCTTGTTAGATATCGCTATATCCTAAACTTTTCAAAGCACGTTCATCATCAGACCAACCGCCTTTAACCTTAACCCATAAGGTAAGCATGATCTTTTGTTCGAACATTTTTTCCATGTCTTTGCGAGCATCCATACCAATCGTTTTAAGCTTGGCACCTTTTTCACCAATCACAATCGCTTTTTGGCCAGGACGATCGACAAAAATTGTTGCATCAATATAGGTACAAGCTGGTTTTAATCGACCATTTTTCTCATTAACAGTTGCCTCTTCTGTTTTAAAAGATTCAATCTGTACTGTTAAATCATATGGTAACTCTTCACCCAACTGACGCATAATTTTTTCACGGATGATTTCACTTGCTAAAAAGCGTTCTGAACGGTCCGTAATTTGATCGAATGAATACAATGGCGGCTGATAAGGAAGATATTTTTCAATCGTTTCACTTAAATGTTCCAAGTTTGCTCCACGAAGAGCAGAAACAGGAACAATCTCAGCAAAATTCATAAGCTTGGTACGCTCTTGAATTAAAGGAAGAATCTCTCTTTTATCTTCAAAAGTATCAGCTTTATTAATAACCAAAATAACTGGCATTTCAGCGTTCTTGAGTTTCTCAAGCACTAAATCGTCATTTTGAGTCCACTTATACGCATCGATAACAAATAAAACCAAGTTAACATCACGTAATGCAGAATGAGCAGCACGGTTCATCATTTTATTGATCGCACGTACTTCTTTCTTATGCATTCCCGGTGTATCTACATAAACCGCTTGCATCTTCTCACGTGAATCAATACCAATAATTTTATGGCGAGTCGTTTGAGGTTTACGTGAAGTAATTGAGAGTTTTTGACCCAATAAATGGTTCATGAGGGTAGATTTACCCACATTTGGACGTCCTACAATCGCCACAAATCCGCTCTTAAAATCCGAAGGAATTGTAACGCCTTTGGAACTAAAAAATTGATCAATCAGATTGTTTGGATCTTGGTTTTCATTTGAATCTGGATTGATTTGATCAGAATGCATCGACATGCAGGTTATTGCTCCAATAACTTTAAAATTTCCGCCGCTGCTGCCTGCTCGGCAAAACGACGACTTGACCCCTCACCATAAATCTTTGGTAAACCATCTACCAAACATTCGACTTTAAAGTGTTGATGAGGTGCATCACCCTGAATATCTACAACCTCGTAAACAGGGAGAGGTTTTTTACGTGCTTGTAGATACTCTTGTAAACGTGATTTTGGATCTTTGAGTTGATCTGTTGGCTCAATATGATCTAAATAAGGTACATACCATTTTAACACAATATCTTTGAGTAGGTTCAGATCACTACTATCAAGATAAATTGCACCAATAATCGCCTCTACCGTATCCGCTAATATTGACTCACGATGATGACCACCAGATTTCAACTCGCCTGTGCTTAATATTAAACACCGACTAAGTTGCAAATCGGTTGCAATTTTACCTAATGCTTCTTGGCGAACTAAAGTCGCACGCATACGTGTTAAACGCCCCTCATTTTCATGTGGATAGGCATGATATAAATAATTGGCAATGATCATCCCCAACAACGAATCGCCTAAAAACTCCAGACGTTCATAGTTATACTTATGACTCACCGAACGATGAGTCAAAGCTAACTGTAGCAATTCGGGCTGCTTAAATTGATAACCGATTCGACTGAGTAAGCGAGGATCACTTAGTTTGAACTGATGTTTTGTCAAAACTCTTCTCAAATGTTAAAACTAAATCAATATTTAGTAAGAAAGGTTTTCTTACTTCATATTTCTTTTTGACGATTAGACCAGACTCGTTAAACACTTCAGCAATTTCCTTAAAATGGAGATCACGAATATTGTTCATTTCCAGCCGTTGGTCCATCTGTGTCATAAACTTTTGGGGTGTGATATCAGCTGAGCTTTGTTGCATGAGCTCTGTAATCTGATTATTAATCACACGATCATCCCAATATGCTGGCCAAACTGCAAGTACGGCTTTCGCCGCAATTGCAAATATAACCACCCCAAATAAAATTGCTAAATACGAAGTACCCTGTTGTGCCTTACGCATTTTTGTTTTTCCTAATGGTTGTTTTTAATCTATTTTTCCATTTCGGTTAAAGCTTGGCAGGTGGAAACCAGGTTCTTTGTGCATCCAGACATAGAAAGCTCGGCCTGTTAAATTTTCTTCAGGAACGAACCCCCAGAAACGACTGTCAGCACTTTGATCACGGTTGTCCCCCATTGCAAAGTAATGTCCTTTCGGAACAGTTACTTCCCAATATAAACCGTCTTGGTTTGAATATTTGCCATTATCAACATAGTTGATAAATGGTGCCTGACGCGCAACGTTTACACCTTCGAGTTCACGCATCGTAAAGGTATGATCACCAATTGTTTCTTTATGATAAATAGACGTTGGTGTATCTAAAGCATCTTTTTCACGACTAAATTGTGTTGGTACTTTAGGAATTTTCTGACCATTAATAATCAATTGACCATGATCGTAAACAATATGGTCACCTGGTAAACCAATTACACGCTTAATATAACTAATGGTCGGTTGAGGTGGGTAACGGAATACGATGACATCACCACGTTTCGGTTCACCTACATCAATGACTTTTTTATTTACGATAGGTAAACGCACACCATAGTCGAATTTATTAACTAAGATAAAATCGCCAGTCTCTAAAGTTGGAACCATAGAGTCTGATGGAATATTAAATGGCTCATAAAGAAATGAGCGAAGTACAAGCACAACAGCTAAAACTGGCCAAAAGTCATAGGCCCATGTAATAACAAAATTTTCGTTCTCTCGCCCTTTATTTGCACGCTGTTTAAAAACCAGCTTATCTAGCAACCACACTGCAAATAAAATCAGCGTAACTGGAACAAGAATTAAATTAAAATCAAAATCCACATGACCTCACTCGCAGCCTAGCTGCTTGCTTTATGGCTGGGAGAATATAAGTTCATCCCAGCCCTTTCTTTTATCTTTCTACTTTCAAAACAGCTAAGAACGCTTCTTGTGGAATTTCTACACTACCCACTTGTTTCATACGTTTCTTACCTTCTTTTTGTTTAGAAAGTAATTTCTTCTTACGAGACACGTCACCGCCATAACATTTTGCTAGAACGTTTTTACGCATCGCCTTAACAGTCGAACGAGCAATAATTTGAGCACCAATAGCAGCCTGAATTGCAACATCAAACATTTGACGTGGAATCAAATCTTTCATTTTTTCAACTAAAGCAATACCACGATGGCGAGCATCATTACGGTGACAAATCATAGCCAAGGCATCAACCTTTTCACTATTAATTAATACATCAACCTTAACTAAAGATGAACTTTCGAAACGTACGAAGTTATAGTCTAGCGATGCAAAACCACGTGAACATGATTTGAGCTTGTCAAAGAAATCCATCACGACTTCAGCCATTGGAATTTCAAAAGTAATCGAAACTTGATTACCTAAAAATTTCATGTCTTTTTGTACACCACGACGCTCAATACACAAGGTCATGACATTACCTAAGTACTCTTGTGGCACAAGAATATGACATTCAGCAATTGGCTCACGTAAATCTTCAACAACTGAACCATCAGGCATTTTAGATGGACTGTCGATATAGATCGTATCGCCTTTTTTGGTAACGGCTTCATAGACTACTGTTGGTGCAGAGCTAATCAAATCGAGATCATACTCACGCTCTAAACGCTCTTGTACAATTTCCATATGCAACATGCCTAAGAAACCACAGCGGAAACCGAAACCAAGTGCATCAGAACTTTCAGGTTCAAAGAACAAGGCAGAATCGTTAATTTGTAATTTCTGTAATGCTTCGCGGAATGGTTCAAAATCACTTGAATCGATTGGGAAAAGACCCGCATAAACCTGTGGTTTAACCTTTTTAAACCCAGGTAAAGTTGCAACATCTGGTGTAGACGCAAGCGTAATAGTATCACCTACTGGTGCACCAAAAATGTCTTTAATACCAGCAATAACAAATCCTACTTCGCCAGCTTCAAGAATATCGGTTTCAGTATGTTTAGGGTTAAATACACCTACAGAAGTTACTGGATGAGTTTGTCCTGTCGACTTAACCAACATTTTATCGCCCTTACGGATACGACCTTCTTTAATGCGGACAAGAGAGACTACACCTAAGTAGTTATCAAACCATGAATCGATGATTAACGCTTGAAGTGGAGCTTCACGATCACCTTCTGGCGCTGGAATAACATCGACTAAACGTTCTAATACACCTTCAACGCCCAAACCTGTTTTTGCTGAACAAGTTGGCGCATCTGTCGCTTCAATCCCGATAATTTCTTCAATTTCATGAATTACACGTTCAGGTTCAGCCTGAGGTAAATCAATTTTATTTAAAATAGGAAGAACTTCGAGGCCTTGTTCAATTGCTGTATAACAGTTTGCAACTGATTGAGCTTCTACGCCTTGCGCCGCATCTACGACCAATAACGCGCCTTCACACGCTGCTAATGAACGAGATACTTCATACGAGAAGTCGACGTGCCCCGGGGTATCAATAAAGTTAAGCTGATATTCTTGCCCATTTGGATGGGTGTAATACAATGTCACAGACGCTGCTTTAATGGTAATCCCACGTTCGCGCTCAAGCTCCATTGAGTCCAAGACCTGAGCTTGCATCTCACGATCTTGTAAGCCACCGCACATCTGAATAAAACGGTCAGCCAAAGTAGACTTACCATGATCGATATGAGCGATAATCGAGAAATTTCGGATATTTTTGATATCAACTGATTTTTTAGCTTGCGCCATGGGCTACCTTGAGAAAATATAAAGTGCTATGTAGCTTGTTTTAATACATAGCCAAAGCGGTTTAACAAATTGCGAGAGATTATAGCAGATTGCAGAAATGAAAAAGATATAAATTATTTCTTTTAAAAAAAGCTTTTAAACTTCTTTATGTAACCAAGTAATGTTCTTTAAAGAAAACTTAAATTAGTACAACTTCAGCTCAAATTTGAGTAAGTTGTCAGATACCGTATTGTTAGTATGATTAACTGTTTTACCAATTAATTCAAATCCAAGTTTATTTACAACTTGCTGAGATTTAATGTTCCGTTCAAATATTTCAGCCCAAATATATTTTATTTTGTTCCCAAATAAACGTTCTTGCTTCAAATACTGAATTATCCCTGTAAGCGCTTCTTGCATATAGCCAATACCCCATGCCTTCGGGTGAAGCTCATAACCAATCACTACAGCGAAATCATTATCAACTTGCTTGATGCTATTTACACCACATGTTCCCAACATAGTTCTATTTTGTTTAAGACGGATAGCATGCCTAAAACCTATACGCGTCTTCCATTTTAGATGCATTTTTTCAATCAAAACTTCCGCTTCTTCTAAGGAAACAAAAGCTTTCAAATCATAGAATTCAAGTACTGTTGAATTTGAAAATAATTCAAAAACAGATGTTTTATCACCTTCCTCCAATTCACTTAAAATTAGTCTAGGAGTTTCAATCGAAAATAAATGTTCCAAATTTTGATCTCTCTTAATCGCTTCTATACGAAATAGTAAAATCTAAAGGATTTATACTTGAGTCAAGTGGCTTATAGGCTTGTGTAAAAGTCGGTGACATACGTTTTGGTCGGCCAGATTCAATTTCAATACATGCCCATTTGGTATTCCCAACAAATAAGACAGCCTGATCAGAAGGGCGAAAAAAAACATACTGGCGAAATGAATAAAGTGCATTGATATCATCGAGCCATGTCCGTAGTACGATTTCTTCGTCTTCAAACGCAGCTTTACGGTATTGTACATGATGCTCAACAGCAACCATTGCATGTTTAAGCTCAAGATATTTGGTTACGCCTACTCCTAATGTTTCAACATGAGCAGCAGCAACATCTTGCATCCATTGGACATACATTACATTGTTAACATGGCCCAAAGCATCAATATGCTGTGGCTGAACCAGAATATGCAAATCGAAAATACTGCTCACAAAACACCCACTTTAATCATTAAATCTAAAGCTACATCCAAATTAGCTAGATCACATTATGCCGAATCCAAATAATAAAAAACCACCCATTTTCAGGGTGGCTCATTTTTATGTCATATTACTGGATGCGTAAACCAAGCATTGCACGTTGGCCTTGACGAATAATCCCAACCCGAGCAACCGTATTTTTTTGTAAGTTAGAAACAACTTTAGCAAAATCTTGGCTATTCAAAATTTGAGTATTATTAACCTGAACAATTACATCACCAGGAATGATATTTGACAATGATGCTAGTCCACCACGGCGAACATCTTGAACATAAATACCACCTTTCACGCTTAACGCATTTTTCTCTGGTTCAGCCAAATCACGAATACTCATGCCTAATACTGGACCTTTAGAAGTAGAAGCCTGAGTACCTGTAGCAGGTGTTTCATCTGGTGCAGTTGCCAGAGTTGCCGAAATATTACGAGTTTTATCATCGCGTAATACTTCAAACTGAACTGTTTGGTTTGGCTGTACTTTGTTTAAGGCATAGAGCAAATCACTTGTACGTAGTACAGAAGCACCATTAAGTTTTAAAATCACATCGCCAGCTCTAAGTCCTGCTTTTTGAGCAGGTGAATTTGGCGTAACTTGTGTGATAAGAGCACCTTCTGGTTTAGGCAGTTTGTAAGCATCGGCAAGGTTACGGTCAATATCTTGCATCATAACGCCTAGATATGAACGAGTGACTTTCCCTTTCGTTTTAAGCTGTTCAGCTACATCCATCGCAACATCGATTGGAATAGAGAAAGACAAGCCCATATAACCGCCAGTACCACTAAAGATACGTGAGTTCACCCCGACAACTTCACCATTTTGATTAAACAATGGACCGCCTGAGTTACCAGGGTTTAAAGCTACATCTGTTTGAATAAATGGTACAGAGGTTTCACCGCTCATGTTACGTGATTTAGCGCTGACAATACCTGCTGAAGCAGAGTAGTCAAAACCAAATGGTGAACCAATTGCTAAAACCGGCTCTCCTACGCGTAAACGGTCAACATTTCCTACTTTTAAAGCAGGATAATTATTTCCATTCACTTTTAATAAAGCAACATCGGTACGTTCATCACTACCAACAACAGTTGCATCAATCTCACGACGGTCATTTAAAGTAATACTAATGCGGGAAGCATTTTCAATCACATGATGGTTTGTAAGTAAGTAACCATCTTTACTAATAAAGAATGCACTACCGTATGCGGTTTTTTCTTGAGGACCTTGTTGCTGTGGAATGATGACCTGATTACCAAAGAAACGTTTTAAAATTTCAGGAACTTGCTGCTGTAACAGTTCATCCTGCGTCATTTTTTTTACAACGTTTACACTCACCACAGCCGGACTAACTTGTTCAACGAGGTTTGAAAAATCAACAGCAGCGTTTGCTTGAACAGCAGCAACTGTAAATACCGCTGCATACATTCCTTGTTGTAAATAGCGAGATTTCATTCGGTGCTCACCCACAATTGGTCTACGAGAATAAGAATAAAACTGTTGTATCACAACGCTTTGGAATTGTGCGTAACAATATGTTTATTTGTAAGGCATCCTCATCACGTTTATTTTACACATTGCAGTTTTTTAAGCTAATTGCAATTTTTCTATGACTTAGAGCGCTTAAGCTCTTGCCTTTTTAGGTAAAAAGGGGTGTCATTAGCGGACGTTTTAAATTGATGCGAATGGACATGCCTAATCAACAGACAATTCACCACTTTGACGTGATTATTGTGGGCAGTGGCGGTGCTGGTTTAAGCTTAGCTTTATCGTTACCAAGTCATTTTAATATTGCAGTTTTAGCCAAAGCTGCTTTAACTGAAGCAAGTACCTTCTATGCACAAGGTGGTGTTGCTGCAGTTCTTGATGAAACTGACTCTATTCAACAACATATTAATGACACTATGATTGCAGGTGCTCATTTATGTGAAATAGATGCAGTACAGCATACTGTAGAAGGTGGTCGTCCTTCTGTTGATTTTCTTTTAAAGCAAGGCGTGCAGTTCACCTTAGATGAAGATGAACAGCTTCATTTAACTCGTGAGGGCGGTCACTCACAGCGCCGTATTATCCATTCTGCTGATGCAACAGGCAAAGCTATTTCAACTACATTGGTTGAACGAGCGAAAGAACGCAAGAATATTACAATTTTTGAAAATTACATTGCGATTGATTTAATTACGTCGCATAAGTTGGGTCATATAGATCAAGCGAATCGTGCTATTGGTTTATATGCATTAGATGAAAAAACAGAAAAAGTTCATACTTTCCTTGCTCCATTTACCGCACTTGCTTGCGGTGGTGCGATGAAAGCTTATCTTTATACATCTAATCCAGATATTGCTACAGGTGATGGTATTGCTATGGCTTACCGCGCAGGTTGCCGTGTAGCCAATATGGAGTTTAACCAGTTTCATCCAACCTGCCTTTACCATCCGCAAGCACGTTCTTTCTTAATCACCGAAGCCATGCGTGGCGAAGGTGCTTATTTACGTCTACCAGACGGCGAACGTTTTATGCTACGTTTTGACGATCGTGCAGAGTTGGCTCCTCGCGATATTGTGGCACGTACCATTGACCATGAAATTAAACGTCTTGGTATTCGTCACGTATGGTTGGACATTACGCACAAATCACCTGAGTTTATTAAAGAGCACTTCCCTACACTTTATGCACGATTGCTTGAGCTAGGTATCGACATTACCAAAGACATGATTCCGGTGGTGCCGGCTGCACACTATACCTGTGGTGGTGTTGTAGTTGACTCAAATAGTCAGACCGATATTGAAGGTCTATATGCAATTGGTGAAACCTCTTATACAGGCTTACATGGCGCAAACCGTATGGCAAGTAACTCGTTACTTGAGTGCTTTGTTTACGGTATGAGTGCAGCAAAAGACATCGAAAATAAATTTGATGAAAACTTCAAATTACCAGAAGTACCAACTTGGGATGATTCACAAGTAACCAACCCAGATGAAGATGTGGTTATTTTACAAAACTGGGATGAGTTACGTTCAACCATGTGGAATTATGTTGGTATTGTCAGAACCACAAAACGTTTAGAACGTGCTTTACACCGTATTGAGATGTTAAAGCGTGAAATCACTGAATATTATCAAGACTACCGTGTCAGCAAAAACCTAATTGAACTGCGTAACCTTGTTTTAGTATCTGAAATGATTGTGCGCTGTGCCATGCAACGTAAAGAATCGCGTGGCCTACATTACACTCTAGATTATCCGGGAACTTCGAGTGAGATTCGTAAGACAGTTCTAACGCCTCCAAACTTTGCAGTAGAGCAGCCCTTGGTTAATACCGACATTTAGGCTATTTTTCTACAAAAAAGCACAGCTCTGGCTGTGCTTTTTATTTAGTTTTATATTTGTGGTCTTGGTGGAATTGAATAAGTCGCGGTCACATGCGCTACTGGTTCTTCTAGCCCAACTGAATAAATCCAGACCTCACCCACGACTAAGCTTTTTCCTACTTTCATAAGCTTACATTCACTACGTAAGTCTTTATCACCTGCAGGTTTTCTTAGAAAATTAATATTAAAATTCGTCGTTACCGCCAAACCCACAATTCCAATTTCACCGAGTATTGCAATATACAAAGCAAAATCTGCCAAAGTCATCATGGTTGGACCAGATATGGTACCGCCTGGGCGTTGATGTCTTTGATCTACATGATAATAAACGACAGCAGCTCTAGGTGTAACTGATTCAATCGTGCAATGTTCAAGACTTGGGGGAAATTCCTTTTCAAGAAACGCTATGATTTCTTCTTTTGAACTTTTCATCCTTATTTTTCTTCAATTTTAGAACAGTATTCAAAATAGCATAAAATACTGTTCAATATGTTCTATGATCTTTTTAAGCAGATTTTTCGTCATTTTTAACCACTCCCACAGAACTGAGAGTGGCTTTTATTATTTATCCTAAGTATTGCAAGGCTTGCTCAAATACCTGTTCAGGACTTTGCGTAGCATCTAAACGTTTAATACGTTCTGGTTCAGATTTCCATAAAGTCTCATAACCTTCGCGAACTTTAGTAAAGAAGCTTAACTTTTCTTGCTCGAAACGGTCTAAAGCTCCACGCTCACGTGCACGATTCATACCGAGTTCAATCGGTGCATCTAACCAGAAAGTCACCTCTGGCATACGTGAAACAAAGTTCTGATTTAAAAGCTGTAATTTATCTTGGCTTAAACCACGACCAGAACATTGGTAAGCAAAGCTGGCATCTGTGAAACGATCACTTAAAACAATTTTGTTAGAGGCTAAAGCCGGCAAAATCACTTGTTGTAAATGTTGAGCACGTGCCGCATAAATTAAGAGTAGCTCAGTATCATGACTCATATTTTCATCATGATTTACCGCTAAAAGCATCGAACGTATTTGTTCTGCGAGCGGTGTACCACCTGGCTCGCGAGTTAAAACAACTTGTTTACCTTGCTCTTCAAAATGCTGATGAATTTTTCGAATTAGTGTAGTTTTACCTACCCCTTCCGTGCCTTCAAAGCTAATAAACATCTCTTTTCCTTATTTCTTCGATCTCAACACGGATAAGTACTCTTGCACCGCTTGATTATGAGCCTGTAAATCTGCTGTAAATTTATGGCCACCATTACCAGTTGCCACAAAATAAATATTATTTGAGTCATCTGGATGTAGTGCTGCTTCAATTGCTTTTTGACTTGGCAAAGCAATTGGTGTTGGCGGTAGGCCATTAATTGTATAGGTATTATATGCGGTTGGTGTACGTAAGTCTTCGCGACTGATCTTACCCTTATAGTTATCACCCATTCCATAAATCACGGTTGGGTCAGTTTGTAAACGCATACCAATTTTCAGACGGCGTACAAATACACCAGATACTTGCTCAAGCTCACTATCTACACTTGTTTCTTTCTCAACAATTGAAGCCATAATTAAAGCTTCATACTTATCTTTATAAGGTAAGTTTGGTGCGCGATTTGCCCAAGCAGTATCTAAAGCTTTCATTTGATGATGATATAAATCGGTGAGGATTTTTTTATCAGTCTCACCCTTTGCGAAGAAATAAGTGTTAGGCGCAAATAAACCTTCCGGATGATGATAAGGAATACCTAAAGCCTTCATAAGCTGGTCATCTGGTAAATCGAGTATTGTATTTTTTACATTTTTATCATTTTTGAGTGCAGTAATAAGCTGTTTAAAAGTCGTACCTTCAATCACCAAAATACGGTTCATCTGAGCATTATCAGCATTAGACAACATCTCCAATACTTGTCTTACACTCATTCCCTGTTCGATTTCATACACACCAGCTTTCATGCTGTCATGAATCATAAACTTTTGATAAAGCTTAAGTACAATTGGGAAATGGATTTTATTTTCTTTGGCTAAACGATCAATAAAACCAGAATAGGTCTCACCTGATGTGATCGATAGCATCTGCTTTTTCCCTTCAACAGGATAAGCTTTAAATAAACTTGACCACAAAATAGCAAAAATAGAAATTAAAACGATAAAAAAGCCAATCAGCACCAACTTTTTAGGAAAATGAGATGCTGTTTTCTTGCTCTTTTTTTTAGCATTTTTTGCTTTCGCGTTCACAGGTGGCTTCGGCATATTAATGAATCTGATTCAAGTTAAGATTATGAAATAAATTTAGGCACGCCTGTGAATCTAGAGTTTGTTCACCGATTTGAGTAACCACTCGCATTGGATGTAAAGCATTACAAAAGAATAGACTCTGTATTTGTGGCACTTCATCTAATTCAATTATTCTGACTTCGCAGGCAATTCCATGGTGCTGCATACGTGCCAAAATTTCTGCACGCATCACACCGTGGACGCCATTATAGCGAAGTTCCGGTGTAATCCATCTATCATTTAAACGAATAAAACAATTACTGCTTACCCCTTCAACAATATAACCTTGTACATCAGATACTAATGCTTCTGCCCACCCTTGTTGATCTGCTTCTTTTTTTAGCAATACCTGTTCTAGACGGTTTAAAGATTTAAGTCCAACTAGACTCGGCATGGTTAAACCTAAGGCCTGATTTAAAACCCCGCACTGTATAAAGTCGGGTTGGAATTGCTCCAGTGCTTTTGGATAAAACCAGACATAAATATCTGCCTCATGCTTTGGTAAAGTATAACCACGATCACCTTCACCGCGGCTAATCACAATTTTTAAAGTGCCGTTGAGCACAAGGTTTTGTTGGTATAAATGCTGCAAACTCTGTTCAATTAATTCAAAATTTGCAATTAAAGCTAGTTTTTGACAAGCAAGTTTTAGACGTTCCCAGTGACGAGCTTTAAGCTCTATCTCATTCTGAAAAACACGAATTGTGCTAAAGCAACCATCTCCATAATGAAATGCTCGGTCTAGTAACGGAATGGTTTCAACAGGTTGTCCATTTTTAAAACACCACATGTTTAATCCGTCCTTTATTTAAAAACCGCTCAACAATACAACACCATTCATTTAATTAATAAACGACTGATTTTTAAAAATTATACCGATTTAGTTTGAACTTTTGAAACTTGTTATATATCAAGATTTAAGAATAGTTTATCCATTTTTATTATTTCTATTTTTTTCATATTAAATTCGTTTTTTATTATTTTTTTAGAATAAAGACTAGCGCTATTCTGCGTTCATGTTTTGAACATTTCGTATTTTTGAGGGGTTATCTCATGCGTTTTTCTCAATTAAAAGTTGGGGTTATTGCTGCGCTTCTTTCTGTTTCATCATTTGCAGCGCAAGAGTTTTTAAACGTTTCTTACGATCCTACTCGTGAGTTATATACAGACTTTAATAAACAGTTTGGTACTTACTGGAAGCAGCGTACTGGTCAAGACATTCAGTTTAAGCAATCACACGGCGGTTCTGGTAAACAGGCTCGTGCAGTAATTGATGGCTTAAATGCTGA
The DNA here is from genome assembly GCF_000162375.2 of Acinetobacter sp. RUH 2624. Taxonomy (NCBI): domain Bacteria; kingdom Pseudomonadati; phylum Pseudomonadota; class Gammaproteobacteria; order Moraxellales; family Moraxellaceae; genus Acinetobacter; species Acinetobacter sp. RUH 2624. The sequence continues at coordinate 2,066,820 of NZ_KI391939.1, forward strand.
CGTTGTGACATTAGCACTTGCAGCTGATATTGACGAAATTGCTGAAAAAGCAAAATTACTTCCAACTGATTGGCAAAAGAAGTTGCCACAAAACTCTACACCATACACATCAACAATCGTGTTTTTGGTACGTAAGGGTAACCCTAAACAAATTAAAGACTGGGGTGACTTAATCAAACCAGGTGTAGAAATTATTACACCAAACCCGAAAACTTCTGGCGGTGCTCGTTGGAACTATCTTGCAGCTTGGGCTTGGGCAAAACATCAACCAGGTGGTAACGATGCTAAAGCACAAGAATATGTCCGCCAAATTTATAAGCACACTAAAGTTTTAGACTCAGGTGCACGCGGTGCAACAACAACTTTTGCTGAACGTGGCATTGGTGACGTATTGCTTGCTTGGGAAAACGAAGCTCATTTAGCTGTTCGCGAACAGCCAGGCAAGTTTGAAATTATTACCCCATCTCTATCTATTTTAGCTGAACCACCAGTTGCTGTTGTTGAGAAAAACGCTGCCAAAAAAGGCAACCTCACCATCGCGAAAGGTTACCTCAACTACCTGTACTCACCTGCTGGCCAAGAAATTGCAGCACGTAACTTCTACCGTCCGCGTAATGCAGCTGTACTCAAAAAATACAGCAATGTATTTAAACCATTGAAACTCGTGACAATTGATAAAGAGTTTGGCGGTTGGACAAAAGTACAAAAACAACACTTTGATAATGGTGGTGTTTTCGATCAAATCGTGAAAATCAATAGTGCAGAGAAGTAATTCTTTGTACTAACGATAAGGAGAACAGACATGACTCACTCTGTAATTGTCCCAGGTGTAGGTGGAAGTGAACATCAACATTGGCAATCTTGGTTGCAGCGTCAACTCGTGTCTAGTTCTCGTGTTGAGCAAAAAAACTGGGATAGACCCGTATTAAGTGAATGGATTGAGCAATTTGTTAAAACAGTTCAAGCAGTACAAGCACCCGTACAAATCGTTGCGCATAGTTTCGGTTGCTTAACCAGTGTTGCTGCTTTGGCTGAGCATCCTGATTTACAACTTCAAGTTAAAAAATTAATTTTGGTTGCTCCTGCAAATCCAGCACGTTTTGGTGAAGCAGGTTTTGCCCGCCATAGCCTGACTGACTACAAAGATTATTTTCATCAGTTAAAAATTAATGTGCCTACAACACTACTGATTAGTGAAAATGACCCTTGGCTAGATTTTTTCGATGCTTTACAACTTGCTAAAGCTTGGCAATTAGACCCGATTAATCTTGGACAAGTTGGGCATATTAATGTTGCGTCTGGTTTTGGCCCATTTCCTGACTTACTGAACTATCTACTTCCTGAAGACTCGATGTGTAGCCACTCATCTATTGATCCGGTAAAGACACATTTCTCTTTGAAATTTGCTTAATACCCAGCTTTATACCGCGCCGTTTATCTTTATTTATTCGCTTACTGGTTTCAGCAGGCTTTTCTCTTTGAGGAAATATCATGTCGCAGCGATCCCGAGTGCTGCCTGGGTTTGGTCTATCATTGGGCTTCACCCTCGCCTACGTTTCTCTTATTGTGCTTATTCCATTAGCCGCAGTCTTTATCAAATCATTTGGAATCGGATGGGACGGACTATGGGAAATTTTAACCTCTGAACGTATTTTAAAATCGCTTCAACTCAGCTTTAGTTCAGCTTTAATTGCGGCGTTTATTAATGTTGTTTTCGGACTACTTTTAGCTTGGTGCCTTGTCCGTTATAACTTTCCCGGAAAACGTCTAGTTGATGCTTTAGTAGACTTACCTTTTGCACTACCAACGGCAGTCGCAGGTATTGCACTCACTTCGCTTTATGCTCCTACTGGCTGGATTGGTCAATATTTAGAACCACTTGGTATTCATGTTGCATATACCCCTATCGGGATTACGCTAGCTTTAGTGTTTATCGGTATTCCTTTTATTGTTCGAACCGTTCAACCGGTATTAAGCGATATTGAAACTGAACTTGAAGAGGCGGCTTCCGCACTCGGTGCAAATCGTTGGCAGACCATTACTAAAATTATTTTACCAATACTACTCCCTGCCCTATTTACAGGCTTTGCTTTAGCATTTGCTCGCGGTGTAGGTGAATATGGTTCTGTAATTTTCATTGCAGGAAACCAGCCGTTTAAAACTGAAATTGCCCCGCTCATGATCATTTCGCGCCTTGAAGAATATGACTATGCAGGTGCAACGACTATTGCAGCAGTAATGTTGGTTCTCTCTTTCATTATTTTATTTGTCATTAACTTACTTCAAGCATGGGCAAACCGTCGTACAGGGAGAAATATCACATGAACCTACATACCGACAGCAATGCTCTTGCTTTGAAATTGCAATCTCGTGATGCGACACGTGAACCAACTTGGGTACGTTATACGCTCATTACAATTGCGCTGATCTTTTTCCTTAGCTGCCTCATGCTGCCACTTATTCTGGTTTTTGTTGAAGCATTTAAACAAGGCCTTGAAGTCTATGTTCAAGCTTTAATTGATCCAGATACCCTGTCAGCAGTGAAATTAACATTACTCACCGCAGCAATTGCCGTTCCGATTAATGTGATTTTTGGTGTTGCAGCAGCATGGGCTGTTTCTAAGTTCCAGTTTAAAGGCAAAGCAGTTTTAACCACCATTATTGATATGCCCTTTTCAGTTTCACCTGTTATTGCAGGTTTAATGATTGTACTGATTTTTGGTGCTCAAGGTTGGTTAGGCGGCTGGCTAATGGATCATGACATTAAGATTTTATATGCCGTACCTGCAATTGTTTTAGCGACCATCTTTATCACAGTTCCATTTGTTGCACGTGAGTTAATTCCTCTTATGGAAGCGCAAGGAACAGAGGAAGAAGAAGCAGCTATTGTACTCGGTGCATCAGGTTGGCAAACCTTTTGGAAAGTCACTCTGCCTAACATTAAGTGGGGTCTGATTTACGGTGTGATTTTGTGTAATGCCCGCGCAATGGGTGAGTTTGGCGCAGTATCGGTAGTTTCGGGACACATCCGTGGTGAAACCAATACTCTGCCACTGCATGTTGAAATTTTATATAACGAGTACACCTTCAGCGCAGCCTTTGCCGTGTCCTCATTGCTTGCTTTCTTAGCCTTATTAACACTGGTATTGAAAACTTGGTTAGAACTACATCAAGACAAACCAGAACCGCATTCAACTGATTCGTAAGGAATGAAATCATGAGTATTCAAGTTAAGAATATTGAAAAACACTTTGGTGCATTCCATGCGCTTAAAAATATTTCCCTAGACTTTCCAGAGGGCGAGCTGGTTGCGCTACTCGGACCATCTGGTTGCGGTAAAACCACACTACTTCGTATTATTGCCGGCTTAGAATCGGCCGATGGCGGTCAAGTATTACTTGAAGGCGAAGATGCAACTAATGTCCATGTTCGCGAACGTCAAGTTGGCTTTGTATTTCAGCACTATGCTTTATTCCGCCATATGACTGTATTTGACAATATTGCTTTTGGCTTACGTGTTCGCCCTCGTGCCACACGTCCTTCGGAAGCTGAGATTAAAAAACGTGTTACTCGCTTGCTTGACCTAGTTCAACTGGGCTTTTTAGCAGACCGCTACCCTGCTCAGCTTTCTGGTGGTCAACGTCAACGTATTGCCTTAGCGCGAGCACTCGCTGTAGAGCCTCGTGTGCTATTGCTTGATGAACCATTTGGCGCACTTGATGCCAAAGTCCGTAAAGAACTACGCCGCTGGTTAAGGAACTTGCATGATGAGCTGCATATCACTTCAATTTTCGTAACCCATGATCAAGAAGAAGCACTTGAGGTAGCTGATCAAATTATTGTGATGAATAAAGGTAACGTCGAACAAATTGGTTCGCCGCGTGAAGTTTACGAAAAACCTGCCACACCATTCGTATTTGATTTCTTAGGTCAAGCAAACCGTTTTGAAGGCGAACATGCTGGCGGTATTATCCGTATTGGCAATGATCGTATCGAATTACCGACTACAGTTCAGGCACCGCAAGGAAAAGTGATTGCTTTTGCCCGTCCGGATGAGTTACATATTCATTCGCAACCACAGGCAAATACAATTGAAGCAACTTTTGTACGTGAAGTCTGGATTGCTGGAAAAGTAGTGGCGGAATTACAAGATCGTAATGGACGTTTAATTGAGATTGCTTTGAGCAGTGAAGCTGCAAAACAACATGCATTTAAACCGAATCAAACTGTTTGGGTGAGTGCATCTCAACTTCACCTATTTGCAGATCAAGTTGCTTAAGGAATTATTTGGTGAGGAGCCATCTCGCGGAATTTAAAGCCGTTCCTCACCTCTTTCGAGGAAAAGTGTAAATGAACTTTCAACAATTAAGAATTATCCGAGAAACAGTACGCCAAAACTTTAATTTAACGGAAGCATCTGCCGCGTTATATACCTCTCAATCAGGTGTAAGTAAACATATTAAAGATTTAGAAGATGAGTTAGGTGTACAACTTTTCGTTCGTAAAGGTAAACGTTTACTTGGTTTAACTGAACCAGGCCAATCGCTACTTAGCATTGTGGAACGTATGCTTGTAGATGCAGAAAATATTAAACGTCTTGCAGATGACTTTAATAAAGTGGACGAAGGTACTTTAACAATTGCGACAACGCATACTCAAGCGCGTTATGTGCTACCACCGATTGTCAATCAATTTAAAAAGCTGTTCCCTAAAGTCCATTTGATTTTGCAACAAGCCAGTCCTGTCGAAATTGCAGAAATGCTTTTACAAGGCGAAGCCGATATTGGTATTGCGACAGAGTCTTTAACCACTGAAGAAAACTTAGCAAGTATTCCATACTATCAATGGCAGCACAGTATTATTACTCCGCAAGATCATCCACTTGCAAAGCTCGATAAAATCGATCTTGATGCTTTATCTGAATATCCATTGATTACTTATCACGGTGGTTTTACAGGTCGCTCTAAAATTGATAAAGCATTTGAAGATGCTCAAATTGATGCAGATATCGTAATGTCTGCACTTGATGCCGATGTTATTAAAACTTATGTTGAACTTGGTATGGGAGTCGGAATTGTCAACGATGTTGCCTATGATGCGGAACGTGACTATCGTTTAAAGCAAATTAAAACTGATATCTTTGGTGTTAATACTACATGGATTGCTGTTCGCAAAGGTCACTTATTACGCGGTTACGGTTATGAGTTTATTTCTTTATGCTCACCTGATGCTGACATTAAAGCGTTGAAGAAAATTGCTTATCCAGATGAATAAGAACTGCAAAAAAATAAAAGAGCTTTTTAGCTCTTTTATTTTTATCTATAAAAAAACGAGCCGAGGCTCGTTTTTTCTTTAGGATCTTACCAGTAGAAGTTCACACCAACTTTACCCACTGGTAACCATTTGTATTTGTCATCGTTACGGATTTTGTTTGCTTCTTTATCAACTGCATCTTGTGGAAGCGTAGTATTACCTGTTACAGGTGCAAGGTTATATTGCGTTAACTGAACTGTTGGATTACCAGTATAGTAAGCACCTACTTCACCGAATACGCCCCAGTTTTTATTGATTTTAGGTGCGAAACCCAAACCAACGTAAGGAGCAATATCATTATCATACTTCATTTTACCGCGAACACCGCCTTCCTGACCGGCAGCTGCTTGCTGATAAGTATTACCATCGATTGTTAATGTTCCACCATTACCAATACGTTTAGCAAGATCATAATCATTATCTAAGTAAGCAGCACCTGCAGCGATATATAAGCCTTGAGCCCAACGGTTAGTACTTGCACCCCAAGGACGAATCTCAGCATTTAAATAAACGTTGTTATTGTCCATATCTAAGTCGTACTTAGTGCCATTTACTGACACATCATCACGCCAAGAAATATCACCGCCGTTATAACCCAATGCTAAACCTACATATGGGTTTGCTTGCCATAATAAAGCACCACCGTAACCTGTAGTACCTACCTCAGCACGAACACCTACTGGAATTAATTGGTTTTTATCGAATGCATAACTGTCATGAACAACAGCTTCATCTGCCATTGCAGCACCAGCAGCAAGTAAAGCTGTAGTTGTCACTAAAACACGTAATACTTTCATCGTTTTCTCCTCAAGAAAAGGCTCTGTTTTTAATTTATTCAGCTTGTGACAAAAATTATATTCAAGAGCATAGATTCTTTTTTATACAAAAACTGCTAGATTTCTGTTATTTTTTGATACAAATTGAGTTAAATTTTTATTTTCAAATCATTTTTGTGTAAAAAACACTTGATTATCTAATAAGCTTTTCCACTTTAACTCTCGCTTTAAACGTAACACGTTTTTTCAAAGATTCTTGTCACAAATTAGTGTAAAATCTTTAAAATTTTTTATGGAAGGAAGATCATGTCTCAGCTTTCTACGATCATTGAGCAAGCATTTGAAGACCGCGCAAACTTTACTGCAGCAGATTGCTCAAGCGAAATTCGCCAAGCTGTTGAAGAAGCAATTGCTGGATTAGATAACGGTACACTTCGTGTTGCAGAGAAAATCAATGGTGAATGGGTTGTTCATCAATGGTTAAAAAAAGCTGTTTTATTATCATTTAAACTAAATGACAATAAACCAATCGAGTCATGTGATCTTCGTTTCTACGACAAAGTTGAAACTAAATTCTCTGGTTGGACTGAAGAGCAATTTAAAGCTGCTGGTGTTCGTGTTGTTCCTCCTGCTGTTGCTCGTCGTGGTAGCTTCCAAGCTAAAAATGTGGTGTTAATGCCATCTTATGTCAATATTGGTGCTTATGTAGATGAAGGTACAATGGTTGATACATGGGCAACTGTAGGTTCATGTGCTCAAATCGGTAAAAACGTTCACTTGTCTGGTGGTGTTGGTATCGGTGGTGTTTTAGAGCCATTACAAGCTAACCCAACTATTATTGAAGACAACTGCTTTATCGGTGCGCGTTCTGAAATCGTTGAAGGCGTTATTGTTGAAGAAGGTTCAGTCATTTCAATGGGCGTTTTCATTGGTCAATCAACCAAAATTTATGACCGTGAAACTGGCGAAATCCATTATGGCCGCGTTCCTGCTGGTTCAGTTGTTGTACCAGGTAACATCCCGTCTGCTGACGGTAAATACAGCTTATACGCTGCAATTATCGTGAAAAAAGTTGATGCGCAAACACGTGCAAAAACAAGTTTGAACGATTTGTTACGCGCTGACTAATTTCAGTTTGATCAAGCATCTCTACGGTCAACACTGATCGTAGAGATTTTATTTTTTATATAGTGTGGTATTTCTAGAATGGCTTCCTTACGTTCCTCTGCAATTCCTGTCTCTGACCCTGCGTCTGGTTTACGCATTACCGAGATTTTTTACTCGTTGCAGGGTGAAGCAAATGCCTCTGGTCTACCGACTGTATTTATTCGTCTCACAGGTTGCCCTTTACGTTGTAGTTATTGTGATACCACCTATTCTTTTGAAGGAGGTGAACGTTTATCACTAGAGCACATTATTGAAACGGCTGAAAAATATCAAACGCCTTATATTTGTGTAACTGGTGGCGAACCTTTAGCACAGCCAAATTGCTTAATTTTATTACAACGTTTATGCGATGCCGGTTTTGACGTTTCTTTGGAAACCAGTGGCGCGCTCGATGTGTCAAAAGTAGACCCACGTGTTTCTAAAGTTCTCGATTTAAAAACTCCAACTTCTGGTGAAGAACATCGTAATCTCATCAGCAATCTTGACTACCTAACTTCACATGACCAAATCAAATTTGTGATTTGTAATCGTGAAGACTATGAGTGGTCAAAACAACAAGTTGAACAATATCAACTGCAGAACAAAGTCAGTACCGTTTGGTTCTCCCCTGCCTTTGCAGTTGAAAAAGGTGCTGTTGGCCTACCACGTTTAGCACGTGATCTGGCACAGTGGATACTGGACGATAAACTGCCTGTTCGTTTCCAGCTACAGTTACATAAACTGCTCTGGAACGATGAATCAGGTCGTTAATCATTCAATAAAACAAATCATTCCGAATATGGAGAAAAATATGCGCCCTCGTGCCATTGTTTTACTTTCAGGCGGCTTAGACTCAACCACTTGCCTAGCTTGGGCACAAGCGCGCTATGAATGTATCGCTATTAGTTTTATGTATGGTCAACGCTCAACCACTGAACTTGATGCAGCAAAAGCATTAGCGCAGCGCGCAGGCGTTGAACATCGTGTTATTAATATCGATTTAGCCAATTTAGGTGGATCTGCACTTACAGACCATAACATTGCTGTACCAGAACAATTACAAGAAGGCATTCCTGTAACTTATGTACCAGCACGTAACACAATTTTCCTCTCTTATGCCTTAGCAGCAGCAGAAGTTTTCAATGCTGAAGCGATTGTTATTGGTATCAATGCTGTTGATTATTCAGGATATCCTGATTGTCGCCCAGAATTTATTGATGCTTTTGCCAATATGGCTCGTTTAGCAACTAAAGCTGGCGTTGAAGGAAAACCACTTAAATTTGAAACACCCCTGTTACATTTATCCAAAGCGAATATTATACGTTTAGGGATTGAACATGGCGTAGACTATAGTCAAACGGTATCTTGCTATCAAGCAGATGCTCAAGGACGTGCGTGTGGCAAGTGTGACAGTTGCCGTTTGCGTAAAGAAGGCTTTATCGATGCTGGTGTCACCGATCCAACACGCTATATACCGCAATAAGTAGGTAAAATTTATGAAGTTGTTAAAATCAAATCTTATTCTTTCATCTTTATTCTCAGCAGCTGCACTTATGGCTGGTTCAGTTCATGCAGCTGATAACCCAGTTCAAGCAGCATATAAAAGCACTAACGTTAAAGGTGCATTAATCAACGTTTGTAAAGACCAAACTGCAAAAGGCGGTAAATTAAGCTCAGCTGAAGTTAGCAAATTCTGTAGCTGCCAAGTGGAAGCACAAGGTAAAGTGACTGAAGCACAAAAATGGGAAATCCAAAGCGCAATCAATGCGAAGAAAAGCCCAAGCTCTTTAGCTTTTGTACAACAACAAAACCGTGATCTTAAAGCATGTTTCGGTCCGCAGTTAACAACTAAGCTTGAAAAATTAACTGAAGAAGCGATGAAAGCAGCTCAACAACAAGCTCCTAAAAAATAAGCTTTTGTTGCTCCAAATTAAGCCTGCATTTATGCAGGCTTTTTTTATAGCTCTGTTAAAATGACACTGACCTCATCATTCGAAATAAACCATGCAAGAACAATGGAAAACCAACGCACATAACAGACAGTCAATTGTCTCCTTTAGTGGAGGTAAAGACAGTTCTCTTGCACTGTATGATGCAATGCGAACTGGGAATGTAATTGGTTTAATCGTTATGCTGGAAGAACATGGCCAACGCTCCCGTTCCCATGCTATGCCACTTGATATTATTCAAGCACAAGCGAAAGCAATTGGCTTACCCGTGTTTATGGCTTCATCTAGCTGGAATGACTATGAAAGTAAATTCATTAACTTATTGAATGAAGCTAAACAAAAAGGTGCAGAAGTACTGGTTACAGGTGACTTAGATATGCCTGAACATGGCTGTTGGCATGATCGCGTCACTCAAATGGTTGGACTTAAACTAGGAATGCCACTTTGGCTACGCCCTCACCGTGAAGTTGTTGAAGAGTTTATTCAACTTGGATTTCAGAGCATCATTGTGACCGTAAACCTTAAACTCGGGATGAAGGTAGAAGATTTAGGTCAAATGTTATCGCTAGAGTATATACAGGAACTTGAAAACCGCGGAATTGATCCATGTGGTGAGGGCGGCGAATTCCATACCACTGTCATTGACGGCCCAATTTTTAACAAAGCTATTCCTGTAAGAAAACTCGATATTGTTTATCATGAAGAATATGCTTTTCTACCACTTGAATTAGATCGAATTTAACTTTTAAAGGATAAGAAATGTCTGAAAATATTCAACTACCAAATCAGGTTTTCCCAACTACACACGGCGAAGTGAATTTAGCTGAAGTCGACAATGAATGGCTGATTATTTACTTCTACCCTAAAGATTCAACTCCAGGCTGTACCACACAAGCTGTCGGTTTTTCTTGTTTAAAAGACCAGTTTGATGCTTTGGGTGCTCGTATTTTTGGAGTATCACGTGACTCAGTAAAAGCCCACCAAAACTTTACAGAAAAACAGGCACTGACCATTGATCTCATTAGTGATAAAGAAGAAGTGCTTTGTAATCACTTTGATGTCATTAAAGAAAAGAATATGTATGGAAAAAAAGTAATGGGTATCGAGCGCTCTACTTTTATTTTCCATAACAAAACTTTAGTTAAAAGCTATCGCAAAGTAAAAGCTGCTGGACATGCAGAACAAGTTTTAGAAGACTTAAAAGCATTACAAACGGCTTAATAAGCTTGAGCAACAAAAAAGCGGGTTTAAGACTCGCTTTTTTACATGTACAAAAATTACTCATATATTTTAATTTGGCGTATGATAAAAATATTAAAATAATTCGAACTCAAGCATTATTATGAATATACTAAAAGTTTGTACTTTATTGCCTTGTAGCCTTGTTACTGCTGCCTGCTCAGTTAACTCATCAAGCATGCCTCTTACACTGAGCTCTTCTACACCACAAGTTCAGAAATCATCTATAGAAATAAACTGCCAAGATTTACAAAACCCTGCCTACCAACAAGCTATTCTTAATACAATTAATCAAATTCGTCAGCAATCACGCCAATGTGGTCCGCAGTATTTTTCCGCAACCACTCCGCTGAGTTGGAATAATAATTTATATAAAGGCGCACTTTCTCATAGTGAAGATATGGCGACACATAACTTTCTTGGGCATGTTGGCTCGACTGGCCTCGATCTAAAGTCACGATTAAAACTTTATAATTCACTTGGTAAAGCCAACGGTGAAAATGTCGCGAGTGGGCAGAAAACTTTAAATGAGGTAATGTCTAAATGGCTATCGAGTCCCCTACACTGTAGCAATTTAATGAATCCAAAATTCACAACTTACGCAATTGCTTGTGCTTCTGACAAAACAGGTAAACAAAAGAGCTATTGGACTCAACAATTTGGTACACGTTAAAAGGAAAAATGATGCAATCAGGTTCTATTACACCAATTTTAAGAATTTTTGATGTTGATTTAGCTCGATCATTTTACCTTGAGTTTTTAGGCTTTCAGCTCGATTGGCAACACCAGTTTGAAGACAACTTTCCACTGTATTTACAGATTTCCAAAGATGATTGCATCATTCATTTATCTGAACATTTTGGAGATGCAAGTCCGCACAGCGCAATCCGTATTTATTGGGAACATATTTATGAGTTACATAGTGAACTCAGTCAAAAAGATTATAAATTTTCTAAAGCTCAGGTTGAAAAAACAGATTGGGAAACGCTAGAACTCAGTATTACCGATCCTTTTTCCAACCGAATTATCTTTTGGGCAGATGCTTAATCTATATTTAATTACTCAATTTCATCTAAGTTAGAGCGGTCATCTTGCTCAAAACGTTGTTGAAGTTTTTGGTAAGTACGTGTTTTTTTAAATTCATCTAAAAATTGAATAGTTCCAACAGGAAAAAATTCCGTTTGGATTTCACCACGATAATACGCCTCACGCATTGGTGTTGCTGAAATAGAGTCTTTTAAACTATCCAGCTCCACCATTACCCATTCTGGAAATAATCTTAAATAATAAGATGACTCATCTTTAAAGTGGCCAATTAAACCAACTTTCGAGTTCGGCTCTATCACGCCATTTACCAGTGATTTGACTTGTTTTACCCACTTCTCATCATTATAAACATCGACAACATGCACAAATCGAATACGCTTTTGCTCATCTAATGAAAAATTAGATAAAATCATTTGCTCTCGTTCAATCGCGAGAAACGGATTTTTAATATTACGTTCCATTTGAGCGGAACCTAATGCCAAAATCACATAACGGCTTTGTTGTAGCGCGATTTCGATCGTTTGCATATGTGCCAAGTGAAATGGCTGAAAACGACCTATAAAAACGAGATAATCAAATGTATACATAATGAGTTTTTCACTTTTTATGAACTCACCAGTTACGCTTATTACAAAAAATATGCGCCATAATGAGAACCTAAAAATTAACAACGTGGTTTAAAGCAAGGATAGTACGATGACACTTAGCTGTATTCAACAACCTCATCAACATTTACAAGCAAATTTAGAAGGTGGCGTACTCACCTTAGCCATAAATCGCCCAGAAGCAAAAAATGCATTATATGGCGAACTTTATTTATGGATTGCCAAAGCACTTGATGAAGCTGACCAAAATAAAGATGTACGAGTAGTCGTTCTACGCGGTGCCGAACATGACTTTACCGCTGGTAATGACATGAAAGACTTTATGGGTTTTGTACAAAATCCGAATGCTGGCCCAGCAGGTCAAGTTCCTCCATTTGTACTCCTTAAATCTGCTGCCAGACTATCAAAGCCGCTTATTATTGCAGTAAAAGGCGTAGCAATTGGTATTGGCGTTACGATTTTATTACAGGCAGACCTCGTTTTTGCCGACAATACGGCCCTCTTCCAAATTCCTTTTGTTAGCCTTGGGCTTTCTCCTGAAGGTGGCGCAAGTCAATTATTGGTTAAACAAGCCGGTTATCACAAAGCAGCTGAACTACTGTTTACTGCGAAAAAGTTCAATGCAGAAACTGCTCTACAAGCTGGCTTAGTGAATGAAATCGTTGAAGATGCTTATGCAACTGCTCAGGCAACTGCTCAACACTTAACAGCTTTACCACTTGCTTCATTAAAACAAACCAAAGCCTTAATGAAACATGATTTAGATCAGATTATTGAATGTATTGACCATGAAGCAGAAATCTTTATGCAACGCGTTCAATCTCCAGAAATGCTAGAAGCTGTGCAGGCATTTATGCAAAAACGTAAACCGGACTTTTCACAGTTTAATTAAAAATCAACTTCTATGATTTGAATAAACTCAAAGGCAGGCTCTTCGTAAGGATGGCTTGCCTTTAATGCTTTTGCTACTGCATTTGCCTTTTCTTCAAGCACAATCGTTTCAACACGCCATTCGTCAACTTGCTCAAGTTCACCTAGCTCTCCAATATAAGGATCAGCTCCTTTAACTGGCTTGAATTGCCCTATTCCTTTAACTTGCCAAGCACATTGTTCATAGTTCCCTATCCCACCTGCTCCAGCCGCAAATATAGACTCTTTAGTCGACTCAAGATGTGACTCAGGTACGTAATAAATCAGCTTTAACATGAATAGAATGACTCAAAACTAGTAAATTTGCTTTAAATCATACCCCTTAAGAAGACCACGAATCAAAGTCAGCTCATCATTGCTAGATAATTTACTCCAATAAAAAGTATTTGTATGGCAAGCGCCAAGCCAAATAAGCGCCAACCTTTATCTCTTGTGTACATCGTTCTTATGTGATTTTTGTTTTTCATCATTTTGATCTCCGATTTTTATCGTTGTTACAGAGAAAGCAAAAATTGAACCAACTTCCTTAAAGTATAATTTAATATAAATTTACCTTATCCATCGAAATATTTTTCTTATTAAATTGTTTTTTGTGTAACTTATCAAATAATATGTTAATAAATATTTAGGCCAAAAGAAAAATGACTAATTCATTCATAAATCAATGGAAGTTTTTTTATCCTAATAAACTTCCAATTTCACATTGTTTTCGACAATATTTTTCACAATTTTGGTTCCGAATTCATAGCCTTCCAGAATCAAAAAGATATGCAGATACACCTGCAGAATATGAATTATTATTAAATCGTCATAATCAAATTATTGATGACTGTTTCGATTCTAATGCTTCTATTTTTATTGTTACCGGTCATTATTTCAGCCAAAGCGATAATAATAAAATATATGATCCAACTTTAAGGCTCAAATACGAATTTCATCCAGAAAAAGAAATAAATCTAACACAAGCTAATCCCGAATATTATGATGATGACGAAGAAGATCATTTCTATAGACCGTACTCCATCAATGAAATTTGGAAAAAAAATGAACACAATGATTTATTAAAAAAGATCGCCGACGATGAGGTTCGAGCCTTTATGATTTCTTTTGAGCAAAATATAATTATTGCTCCATATGATGGTGGCATTGATATTATCATCTTTAATGATGCCAAAAGGAATGAGTTAATAAATAAGTATAACGATTGGCTTTCACCACGAGCTGATGGATTATAGAACTTTAGGAATATTAAATAACACATCTGTAATCTCTAAAGATTTTGGAGATAGATTTAATGAGAAATTATAATTCCCTATGAGTGGATGATCTTCTATTGGTAATGAATCTATATAATTTCTTTGCTTTATCCAATGAGTATGAGCCACACAATATCCATCATTGTATCTTGAAAAAGTTCTTGTACATGAATCAACAAGAATTACTCTAACCTGGAAATAATCACCATATAAAGTACCTGCTGATATTTTATGATCTTTATCAAATGCAATTTTTATGACGGCCTCAATCAAATCCTCTCTTTTTTTCTTATGAATTGCTAAATAATCATCTAGATAGCTCGAGAATTTATTATTTATTTGCTTCAAAAATTCATCATTTATGAAAGAGTTACGATTTAATAGATCAAATGTTAAGGAAAACTCACCTAGTGAAAAACAATGTGTATACAAAACACCGATTGCCAAAACCCCTCACAATCATGATAACGATTAACAAACTTATCTAGTAATACAGTTGCGGTATCTAATAATCTTTTCTTCATTTATTTAAAGACAATAATATAGAAATAAAACTTTTATCATAATTAATCAAAGATTTGCATTATCTACAATCTTTAACTGCCTCTTCTCATATACGGTCATCATAAATGCTAAACCACATAAAATGACAAAACCGCAAGTCATTGGAATTAATGTGCCGTTATATAATTGCCCAATAATAGCGGCAAGAATAAGTGACAAAACGGAGGACGCTGCACCAATAATAGCCGATGCCATGCCGGCAACATGCCCCATTGGCTCCATTGCAATCGCATTTAAATTACCAAATAGAGTTCCAAATAATAAGAACAGAATGCAGGCATAAAGCATGAACATCCAAAATGCTACAGTCACACCTATAAGTTGAATCCCTAAGAAAATGACTGAAATTAAGCAAAGACCGAGAAAGCCATAAATACAGATTGGACGCATACCAAATTTCATGACAATTTTAGAATTGGTAAATGAAGCAATGCCCATTACACCAGCAAGCACAGCAAAATAAGCACTAAATTCTTGCCCAGTTTTACCAAACTGCTGCATAAAAATTTGCTGAGAAGTTCCTAAGTAACCAATAAATCCACCAAAACAAAAGCCCGCACATAGCAAATAGCTCATGGTGGTTTTATTACTCACTACCTCTTTAAAGCCCTCTTGAAATGCTTGTAAACGCATAGGTAAACGTTTTTCAGGAAGTAGTGTCTCTTCTAATCGTAGAGCGACCCATGCCCCAACGACTAGCGCATACGCCATGTATAAAACAAAAATATCACGCCAACCAAAGAAATGAATAATAAGCTGCCCCAGACTTGGTGCAATCGCAGGAGCAACCATAAAGACCATCATGATTAAAGACATAATACGGGCCATTTGAGCACCGCTGTATTTATCTCTAACAATTGAAATAGAAGCAACATAAGGCCCAGAAACCCCAATACCTTGAATGAAGCGTCCTACTAAAAACCATTCAAAACTTTGTGTGGTAAAGCACAATAAACTTCCCAAAAAGTAAATGATGATACCGGTAAATAAAATGCGCTTACGGCCGATTGCATCGGATAGCGGTCCCGCTATAAGCTGACCTATTGTCATACCGGAAAAAATACCAATGATGACCCACTGTGTCTGATTATTATTTTTTAAGTCAAAAACTCGTCCAATCTCACCTAAGGCAGGTAAAACTGCATCTATCGAAAAAGAAACAATAGACATGAGTAATGCCATCAGAAGTGCAAACTCACGGAAATGGATTTTTGAATTCATTTTTCTTCTCTACTATTTATTTTATTCACATTGTACTACATACAAATAAGCCACCTGACGGTGGCTTATTTCAATTTTTATATTATCCAATAAACTTACGTGCATTACGGAACATACGTAACCATGCACCGTCTTCAGTCCACTCTTCTGGACTCCAAGAATGCTGGATAGCACGGAAAGTACGCTCTGGGTGCGGCATCATAATCGTTGCACGACCGTCTTTAGATGTTACACCAGTAATCGCTTCCGGCGAACCGTTCGGGTTCAATGGATAATGTTGAGTCGGGTTACCGTGACTATCAACATAACGCAATGCAACTTGATTCGCTGCATTTAAGCTTGCTATGTTAGCTTCACTCGCAACTGCACGGCCTTCACCATGTGCTACAGCAATCGGTAAAATCGAACCTTCCATACCATCTAGTAATACAGAAACAGATTTTTCAACACGAACGTTTACGCTACGCGCTTCAAAAACTTCTGACATATTACGGTGGAAACGTGGCCAGTGTTCAGCACCCGGAATAAGCGGTGCTAATTGTGACAACATTTGGCAACCATTACAGATACCTAAGCTAAACGTACCTTCACGGTGGAAGAATTGTTCAAACTGATCACGTAATTTTGCATTAAATAAAACTGATTTTGCCCAGCCACCGCCTGCACCCATTACGTCACCGTAAGAGAAACCACCACAAGTTACCAAGCCTTCGAAATCACTTAGGCTTACACGACCAGCAAGTAAATCACTCATATGTACGTCAATCGTATTAAAGCCAACTTTGTCGAAAGCTGCTGCCATTTCAATATGACCGTTTACACCCTGCTCACGCAAGATTGCCATATTAGGACGACGGCTATTAATAAACGGCGCTTCAATAGGTTCATTTAAATCAAATGTAGGTTTTGCAATTAAACCTTGATGTGATTTATCAGTAATTAAAGCAAATTCTTGATCAGCAGTTTCAACGTTATCACGTAAACGTTGGATCTGATGAGAGACTTCAGACCAAGCCTGTTGTAACTCTGCACGCTCTAGTGTTAAGCCATTTACAGATAATTGATCGGTGTTATTTACACGACCAACTACAGCAATTGCATCTTTTAAGCTAGAAGCAGCAACTTCTGCTTGTAAAGCTTCCCAATCAGCTGCTTTGATTTGAACTACTGCACCAATTTCTTCTGCAAATAAGCCCGCAGTAGTTTGGTTCTCTAATGCTACACCTAAACGTGAAGCAAACATCATTTCAGCTACAGTTGCAAGTAAACCACCATCACCGATGTCGTGGTAAGCTTGAATCAAGCCACGGTTATTCCAGTCTTGAATTAAAGCAAAGAACGCTTTGAAATCATCAAAACTATCAACATCTGGAGTGACTGAACCAATTGCTTTATATACTTGCGCAAGAATCGAACCACCTAAACGGAACTGACCTTTAGATAAATCAATACGTACAAGTACTGAATCTTCTAAATTCTTAAGTTCAGGCGTTAAAGTCTTACGAACATCAGCTACTGGAGCAAATGCAGTAATTACACCAGTCATTGGAGATGTTACAGCTTTATCTTCGCCGTTTTCATTCCAAGTGGTACGCATTGAAAGTGAGTCTTTACCTACAGGAATCGCAATTCCTAAAGCAGGACACATTTCCATACCAATTGCTTTCACACCTTCAAACAATGCTTGGTCTTCACCTTTTTGACCAGCAGCAGCCATCCAGTTTGCTGAAAGTTTGATATCGCTAATTTGTTCAATGTTTGCACATGCAATATTGGTAATTGCTTCAGCAACTGCCAAACGAGCAGACGCTGCTGGATTCAACAATGCAACTGGCGGACGCTCCCCCATTGCCATTGCTTCACCAGTGAAGCCTTGTAGGCTTGTAGTCGTTACTGCTGCATCTGCAACAGGAATCTGCCAACGACCAACCATTTGGTCACGTGCAACCATACCTGTAATTGAACGGTCACCAATGGTGATCAAGAATGACTTAGATGCAACTGTAGGATTTTTCAATACACGGAAAATGGCATCTTTCAAATCAACTTTTGAAGCGTCAAATTCGTTACCTTTACGTTCAATTGTTTCATAAGAACGTTGCATACGCGGTGTACCACCAAGCATCACTTGCATTGGGATATCAACTGCGTTGTTTTGGAACAATGGATCTTCAACAGTTAAGTGACGAGCTTCAGTTGCTTCACCTAACACGGCAAACGGACAACGTTCACGAGCACAGATTGATTCGAACTGTTCTAAAGACTCTGGACGAATTGCAAGAACATAACGCTCTTGTGCTTCATTTGACCAGATTTCCATTGGGCTCATGCCCGGCTCTAATGAAGGAATCTTACGAAGGTTAAGAACTGCACCTAACTCGTGGTCGTTTACAAGCTCAGGCATTGCATTTGATAAACCACCTGCACCTACGTCATGAATAGATACGATTGGGTTGAAGTCTTCTAAACGCCAGCATGTATCAATCACTTCTTGACAACGGCGTTCCATTTCTGGATTTTCACGTTGTACAGATGCGAAATCAAGGCTTTCACCCATTGTGCCGCTATCTACAGAAGAGGCTGCACCACCACCAAGACCGATTAACATCGCAGGACCACCCAATACAATGAGCAGGTCACCCGGTTGAATCGCATCTTTTTCTACATGGTCAGGACGAATGTTACCGTAACCACCAGCGATCATGATTGGCTTATGGAAGCCCTTCACTTCACCATTTACGTTTTGTTCGAAAGTACGGAAATAACCATTTAATGCAGGACGGCCAAATTCATTGTTAAATGCCGCGCCACCTAATGGACCTTCAATCATAATTTGTAATGGCGATGCCATACGTGAAGGTTTACCGTAGTTTTCTTCCCAAGGTTGTTCAAAACCAGGAATATTTAAGTTAGAAACTGTAAAGCCTGTTAAACCCGCTTTTGGTTTACCACCACGACCAGTTGCACCTTCATCACGGATTTCACCACCTGAACCTGTTGCTGCACCAGCAAATGGAGAAATTGCTGTTGGGTGGTTGTGCGTTTCAACCTTCATTAAAATATGAGCAGCTTGGCTCTTATATTTGTAAACAAAATGACCGTTTTCATCTGCTTTCGGATAAAAACGCATCGTGTCATAACCAACAATTACAGAAGCGTTATCTTTATATGCTGATAACACGTCAGTTGGAGATTCTTTATAGGTGTTTTTAATCATTTGGAACAATGATAATGGTTGTTTTTCACCATCAATTGTCCATTCAGAACCAAAGATTTTATGACGACAATGTTCAGAGTTTGCTTGTGCAAACATCATTAACTCGATGTCATTTGGGTTACGACCAAGTCGAGTAAATGCTTCTGTTAAATAATCAATTTCTTGTTCAGATAAAGCAAAACCAAATTCGTTGTTGGCTTTTACTAATGCTTCTTTACCTTGACCTAAAATATCAATTGAATTTAAAGGTTTTGGTGCTGTTTCTGAAAATAGTGCTTTTGCATCTTCAATTTGTGCAAAAACAGTTTCAGTCATACGGTCATGAAGTACTTGTTTTACTTCATTAGAAATTTCAGAAACACCTTTTAACGTAAATAAAAGACCACGTTCTAAACGGTGAACTGGCGTATTACAGTTTTTGAAAATGTCAGTTGCTTTAGAAGACCAAGGTGAAATAGTACCCACACGTGGTGTCACTAAAATCTGAATCTCATCACTTGCAGGTTGACGAAATTCAAAAGACTCACCGTCATTTAATAATTGCAAAGCAGATTGATGTTGCTGCTCGTTGAGCGCTTGATCAAACAAATAGACCCATTGGCTGTCAAAAGATTGAACAGAACTAATTGACGATAAACGTGTTAATAGTTGAGCTTTCTTAAAAGAAGAATGTGCTGCTGCACCGGCCACGATAAACATGTTGATTTTGGCTCCACGGGCAGGTCTTGTGAACCTTACCGCAATGTGACTTTAGAGAGAGCGCATATTCTACTGTGTCTTGCTAAAATCAGCTAGATGTAGAATCAGTATTCTGTAACCTAATTCTGCAAGAAGTGACGTGTTTTTTGTTCAAAATCATTTTTTTAATCATTCTCACTCAAAATAAATTGTTTCATGTTTATTCAATAACATAATAAAACCTGAACTAAGACAAACTATGTCGCACCACGCTAGTGCTTTTAAGTTTTTTTTGGCATGATCAGGCTTTATAGTTTTGAATAATGATAAATGGAACAAATGCGTTGGTTAGAACTGCTTTCTGCAGTTCGTTTAGGCAGTAAAAAAAGCAGTACAGAGTTGGCTCGTAGCCCATTTCATAAAGATTATGACCGCATTATATTCTCGCAAAGTTTTCGTCAGTTAAACCGTAAAACTCAAGTTCACCCTCTAGCACAGCATGACGGTATCCATACCCGTTTAACTCACTCCCTTGAGGTTTCCTGTATTGGCCGTTCCATGGGCATGCTGGCAGCCGAAAAAATAAAAGATGAATTGCCCGTTTGGATTTCTCCTGCCGATGTCGGTGCAATCATTCAAGCAGCCTGCCTTGCTCATGATATTGGCAACCCACCCTTCGGTCATGCCGGCGAGTATGCGATTCGTGAATGGTTTGACGATGCCTCACATAATGATTTTCTAAAAAAATTGACGCCCGAAGAAGAAGCCGATGTTCGTCAGTTTGAAGGCAATGCTCAAGGTTTACGTTTATTAACCCGTATTGACTACCACCCAGATGATGGAGGTATGCGTTTAACTTACGCGACCTTAGGCGCTTATTTAAAATATCCTTGGCTTTCAAAAACAATTGCTTCCCAAGGCGATCGTCCCTCTCACCAACGGGCGAAGTTTGGTTGTTATCAATCTGAAAAAGAAATTTTAAAGCAAATTGCTGAACAGCTTGGTCTCATTCAATTAGGTGAATATCACTACTGCCGCCATCCACTTACCTATTTGTTAGAAGCTGCTGATGATATTTGCTATGCCCTCATCGACTTAGAAGATGGCATTATTCTAAATATGCTGAGTTACCAAGAGGTTGAGCCGATTTTTCTCAACTTAATTGCAGATTATGGTCAACCTGAAGAGCTATCACTTCCAAGCAGCACATGGCAACAAAAAATCTCGGCATTACGTGGCCGTGTTATGAAACGTTTGGTTGATGAAGTCACAACAGCTTTTGCCAAGCATCAGTATGAAATTATTACGGGTCAGCTTCAAGGTAGCCTTTTACAATACTGCTCACCTGATATTGCTAAAGGAATTGAAACAGCCAAAAATCTGGCACGTGAAAAAATATTTGAACATCCACAAAAGTCTGGTTTAGAAATTATTGCTCACCAAAGTTTGCAAACTATTCTTGATGCATTTGTACCATTAACCATGCCGCATAAATCTTTAAGCTTTAAAGAGCAACGTTTAATGTCTATTCTCCATTTATACGGTGCTCGCTTTAGCAACAACCACTATAACAATATCATGCAGGTACTCGATATTATTAGTAAGTTTTCAGATCATCAGGCTTATAGCTTGGCGCAAGAGCTACAAGGTAATAAAATAGGTCTGTTTTAATGATAAGTCGACATGTTGATAGAGGGCTTTATCCATCATCTTTTATGTATTCAGATCAGTGGGTCAAATGTCCTAAATGTTCTTATCTGAGTATCTTGAAATATGACAGTCCTTTGTCACTAGTAAATGCGCCTTATCACGGAACTTTTTCTTTTAGTTGTTTAAATTGTTGTTATCAAATTAAAGCTGAAGATAGTTCAATATCGAGTCGTCACAATGGCCATTTTTACGCCACAACTTATCAGCGTTGTCACAGTTGTGGGGGGTCATGGCTCAAAGCAAATCAAAAGCTGAATAATTCCGGAGCATATCCTCCGTATATTCAAGCTAAATGTCATTTATGCCAAAATTTTTCAAAATTTGAAAAATATAATGTAGATTTTGTTTTAGACCAAAAATTTGGTTATACAAATTATGGACTTGAACTTTATTTGAAAACTTCAAGTAGGCATGGAGATATATACGTTTATAACCCTACACATTTAAAAGAATTAAAAATGTTTGTTGAAGCTAATCTAAGAGAACGAACGAAACAGACTGGTAATAGCAGTTACTTTTCGCGTCTACCTGCATGGATAAAATCCACACGAAATCGAAAGGAAATTTTAAAAGCCATTTTGCGTTTAGAACAAATGGCATCTACTATTCAACCATTAACAAATAAGTGAAAGATTCAATGATCGGATGTTTAATTGGCGAAGTGTTTGCCTTAGAAGCCCCAACTGTCTTACTGAATGTAAATGGTGTGGGCTATGAAATTGATACGCCACTTTCAACATTTTGCCAATTACAAAAAGGCCAGAAAGTTACGCTATGGACACATTTGGTCGTCCGTGAAGATGCTCAGCAGCTTTATGGTTTTAGTGATGCTCAAGAGAAAACAATTTTCCGCACCTTATTAAAAGTAAATGGTGTTGGCCCGAAAATGGCATTAGGTATTCTCTCTACTTTAAGTGTTGAATTGCTAGTACACACAATTGAACATGACGATGTAAACACTTTGGTTAAAGTTCCGGGCGTAGGTAAAAAAACGGCTGAACGTTTAATGATTGAACTACGTGACCGTTTCAAAACCTTGGCTCAAGGCACTTCAACTGTGGCTACCATGCCTCAAATTCAATTTGCTGCGAACTCTCCAGTTGCTGAAGCAGAAGCTGCGCTGCAATCTTTAGGTTATAAACCACTTGAAGCACAAAAAGCTGTAGCTGCGGTTAAAGCCGATTACACTGAATCAGCCGATATTATTCGTGCTGCTCTTAAATCAATGATGAAGTAAATACACTTATGCAAGACCGTCTAATCAGTGGAACAGAAAAACCTGAAGATCATTTTGATCGGGCTATTCGACCGACTTCACTTGCCGATTATATTGGACAGCCAGTTGTACGCGAGCAAATGGAAATTTTCATCGGTGCGGCTCGTGGTCGTGGTGAAGCACTCGATCACACACTGATTTTCGGTCCACCGGGCTTAGGAAAAACCACGCTTGCCAATATTATTGCGCGTGAAATGGGTGGCAATCTCAAATCCACTTCAGGACCTGTTTTAGAGCGTGCGGGTGATTTGGCTGCAATGCTCACCAACCTTGAAGAAGGCGATGTTCTATTTATTGATGAAATTCACCGTCTTTCTCCAGTGATTGAAGAAATTCTGTATCCGGCAATGGAAGATTACCAACTCGATATCATGATTGGTGAAGGCCCTGCTGCTCGTTCAATTAAACTAGATTTACCACCTTTTACGCTCGTTGCTGCCACCACACGTGCCGGCTTACTCACCTCACCTCTACGCGACCGTTTTGGTATTGTGCAGCGTCTTGAGTTTTACTCTGTAGAAGACCTAACTCATATCGTGTCACGTTCTGCAAACCTCATGGATGTACCAATTACAGTTGAAGGTGCAGAAGAAGTAGCTCGTCGCTCACGCGGTACTCCGCGTATTGCCAACCGTTTATTACGACGTGTTCGAGACTATGCACAAGTAAAAGGTACGGGTGAAGTGACTCATGAAATGGCACAACGTGCGCTTGATATGCTCAATGTTGATAAAGCTGGTCTAGATACCCTAGACCGTCGTTATTTGAGCATGTTACTCGAGCGTTTTGATGGCGGTCCTGCTGGAGTTGAAGCGCTTGCAGCTGCCATGGCTGAAGACAGCGGCACACTTGAAGACGTGATTGAACCTTATTTAATTCAACAAGGTTATGTCATGCGTACCGCACGAGGTCGTATAGCAACCAACCAATCTTATTTACAGTTTGGAATGACGCCCCCTGAGCCTAAAAACTAATCAAAGGAAGAGAATTTTCTCTTCCTTTTTTAATTTAACTATTCTTTTTAACTCAAATAATAACTGTCTTATCAATAAGTTAATTACTCTATACCTTTTAAGTCTTTATTTATACCTTATTGATTTTTTAATATTTTTAAAAACTGAATTATAAGAAATCTAGATATTAAATCTTATGAACAATAATATTTTTAGGATAAGGACATGTACAAAAAAGCCGCTTTACTTCTGCCATTCGCCTTAATGAGTCAACTGAGCCTAGCAGATTGGATCAAAGATGCTGCACAACAAAATGAAAATCAGGTCATTCAGTTAAGACAACATATTCATCAAAATCCTGAACTTGGCAATATGGAATTTAAAACATCTGCACTTGTTCAAAAAGAATTAAAGTCTTATGGCATTCAAGTCAAAACGGGTTATGCCAAAACAGGGGTTGTAGGTATTTTAAAAGGAAATAAACCCGGCCCTATTATTGCGCTTAGAGCCGATATGGATGCACTACCTATGGAAGAAAAAAGTGGTGTGCCATTTGCAAGTAAACAAAAAGCAATTTACCAAGGTAAAGAAACCTATGTAATGCATGCTTGTGGACATGATGCGCACACTGCAATGTTATTAGGGGCTGCAAAAATTCTGGCTGCCAATAAAGATAAAATATCAGGTACCGTTGTCTTTGTTTTTCAACCCGCTGAAGAAGGTGGAGCAGATATAGACAATTTCACGCAAGGTGATCAAATCGGATCAAGAAAAATGATCGCAGATGGAGCATTTAGAGACTATAAACCTGAAGCCATTTTTGGCATACATGTCATATCTGGTATGCAAAGTGGACATCTTTATTATAAAGACGGTGCAATTTTAAATAGTGCAGATCATTTACGTATCCAAGTCAACGGCAAGCAAGTACATGGCTCTACCCCTTGGTTAGGTAGAGATCCAATTTATGCATCGGCACAAATGATTAATAATTTACAAAGCCTTATTAGCCGAAGGACTGATCTCACCAAAGGTATGGGTGTAGTGAGCATTGGTAATATTCAGGGTGGCACAGCAGGAAATATAATTCCTGAACAAGTTAATATGGTGGGGACTATTCGTTCTAATAACGAACAGATACGGGCGAATATCTTAAAAAGTTTACCAGCCATGATAGAGCATAATGCTCAAGCTAATGATGTGACTGCCAAAGTTGAAATTGCGCCCTATGCTCCCGTAACAATGAATGACAAAGCACTGACTCAACTTATTCAACCCACATTACTCAAGGTTGTTGGAGACTCAAAACTTCATGTTTTGGATCATAATGCAAGCGCAAGTGAAGATTTTGCCTATTATGGTAAATTAATGCCCTCATTTTTTATTTTCTTGGGTGCAACACCAGAAAATCATGATTTAACTCAAGCTGCACCAAATCATAGCCCCTATTTTATTGTAGATAATAAGGCCTTAAAAACAGGAACTGAGCTGCATATAAGATTTGTATTAGATTATCCCAATATAGCTAAACAAGTTCAGGCTGCTTGGAAACAGTCTTAACTTAACAATATGCTCGTCATAGAGGGTACGGTTTTAGACAACAAAGACAGCCATCGCAATTGAAAGGTTGTGCCATAGGACTTAGTATGCAATCTGCTAAACTGCCCCGTATTTAAAAGCAGATGTATGACTTGAGATAGAACTGATGTTTTATTCAGCAGTCATATTTTAAATATAAAGCTCTATAGTGAACTAAAACGGAATACTCTCATGGCGAATCATTTTGAATTCAACATTCGTGTTTATATCGAAGATACGGACGCAGGTGGTATTGTTTACCATGCCAACCACATTCGCTATATGGAACGTACCCGTACAGAATGGCTCCGCGCTGCTGGTGTTGACCATTACTGGCGTCAAAAAGATTACAACTTTGTTGTTCATAAAATTGATGTGAAATACATGCGTCCTATTTTAATGGATGACTTAATTACTGTTACAGCACGTGTAGTTTCATGTAAAGCTGCGTCATTTGTGTTGCAACAAAATATTTATCGTGGTGAAATCTTGCTTGCTTCTGGCGAGGTTGAATTGGCATGTTTAAGTAAAGAAATGATGCCACGTCGCCTTCCTGAAGAAATACGTGATCTTATTCGTAAAGAATTGGAACAAGACTAAAAAAAGCAACCGGCATATGTAACTATGGCAACAAACATTGAATCAACCCTGCATATTTCTGACCTTATCTTACAAGCAAGTCCAGTCGTCCAATTGGTCATGCTAATTTTATTGTTAGCATCAATCTTTAGTTGGTACTTAATTGCCAAGTTACATATGGGTTATAAAAAAGCACGTCAAGGTGATGAACATTTCCAAAAAATGTTCTGGTCTGGTGCTGAACTTAATACGCTCTATAACAACGCACAACTCAATTCAAAACGCTCAGGCCTTGAGGATATCTTTTATCAAGGACTGAGTGAGTTTTTCAAACTTAAAAAGCGTAACGCGTCTACCTCTCAAACGATCGAAGGCACCGAGCGTATTTTACGTGTAGGTTTAAGTCGTGATCAGGGTACTCTTGAATATGGCCTAGGTACTCTAGCAAGTATCGGTTCTGTTGCTCCATATATCGGTTTATTCGGTACAGTTTGGGGAATCATGAATGCCTTTATCGGTTTGGCTGCCGTTGATCAAGTGACTTTAGCAACAGTTGCGCCGGGTATTGCTGAAGCGCTTATTGCAACTGCTATTGGTTTATTTGCTGCAATTCCTGCGGTATTAGCTTTTAACCACTTTACGGCTAAAGGTGAAAGCGTCTACTCTGACCGTGCACTATTTGCCGAAGAAATGATTGCTTTATTGCAACGTCAATCTGTGGGTTCATCACAGGAAGATGCATAATGGCTATTCAACGTTCAGGGCGCTTTGAGCGCATAAAAAAACCATTAAAAAGTGACATGAACGTCGTCCCTTATATCGATGTAATGCTTGTGCTTTTAGTCATTTTCATGGTGACTGCTCCCATGATTACTAGCGGTATTAAAGTTGATTTACCGCAGGCAAATAATCGTCCAATTGAATCCAAAGATATGCCAGCCATGGTAACCATTGGTAAAGACGGCAATATTTATCTTCAATATCAAGACTACAAAGATAACGAACCACTTTCTCGTGAAAAACTTGAATCTGTTTTAAGTGAAGCACAAAAGCAAGCTGAACAAGAAAACAAACAGCTTACGGTTTTAGTGAATGGTGATAAATCTCGTCCTTATGGCGAAGTCGTATCATTGATGGCAAGTTTACAAGAAGCAGGTTTAACGCAAGTTGGCCTTCTGACAGAGCCTTTAAAATAAGCTATGAACAAAAATCAAAAGCCTCCTTTTAAACAAAATGCAATTGCATTGGGCTTCACACTTGGAGTTCATGCAATTGCTATTGTCGGCTTGCTTTTTTTAGGCTTGAGTAAACCACCTGAACAGCCAAAAAAGCTGACGACTATTTTAGTTAAGCCAGAAGATTTACCACCGCCTTTAGCAAAAGAAGTTGAGCAACAAACCACAGCAGAAAATCAGGCTGAAGAAGTTTTAAGTCCGATTGTGGATGAAAATGTTCCTCAAAATATTCCAGCAGTACCAGTGCCACCTCCTCCACCAACAGCACAACATCTGGTTGCCCAAAAGCAAAAAGCTGAGCAAGCAAAATTAGCTGAGGAAAAACGTAAAGCTGAAGAAGCTGCTAAAGCGAAGCAAGCTGCGGAACAACAACGTTTAGAGGAAGCTCAAAAACAGCAGGCTGAAGCTAAGCGTCAAGCTGAAGCGAAAGCTGCAAAAGTTGAGGCTGAACAAAAGCGTAAAGCTGAAGCAAAAACTAAACATGAACAAAGTGAAGTTCGCAAAGCTGCTGAGGAAGCCAAACGTAAAGCTGAGGCTGACGCAAAACTAAAACGTGAAGCAGAAAATGCAAAACTTCAGGCACAACAAGAAGCAAAACGTAAAGCTGAAGCTGAGGCAAAAGCTAAACATGAGGCCCGCAAAGCTGCGGAAGATGCTAAACGTAAAGCAGCTGAAGATGCGAAAGTTAAACAGCAGAAAGTAGCTGAGGAAGCCAAGCGTAAAGCTGAAGCTGATGCGAAAGCCCAAAAGCAGAAAGCGGCTGAAGAGGCTAAGCATAAAGCTGAAGCTGATGCGAAGGCCCAAAAGCAGAAAGCGGCTGAAGATGCTAAGCGCAAAGCTGAGGCTGATGCAAAAGCCAAACA
>NZ_KI391939.1:2095054-2270787 GCF_000162375.2 Acinetobacter sp. RUH 2624
GAAGATGCTAAGCGCAAAGCTGAGGCTGATGCAAAAGCCAAACAACAAAAAGCAGCTGAAGATGCTAAGCGCAAAGCTGAGGCTGATGCAAAAGCTAAACAGCAAAAAGCAGCTGAAGATGCTAGACGTAAAGCCGAAATTGAGGCCGAAGAAAAAGCTGCATCTGCTAAAAAAGCTCAAGAAGAAGCTGCTCAGAAAAAAGGTGAAGCTAAAAAAATTGCATCTTCAGCTAAACGTGATTTTGAGCAGAAAATTCGTCGTGCTTGGGATGTTCCTACAGGAAGCAGTGGTAAAACTGTTAGCGTTAGATTTACCCTGTCTGACTCAGGTAGTGTTAGCTCGATTGTTATTACACGGTCAAGTGGAGATGATGCATTGGATGCAAGTATCAAAGCTGCAATTCAGGCATCTGCTCCCTACCCAATGCCATCGGATCCTGATGCAAGACGAGAAGCACGAAGCGTTACCTCTACTTTCAGAGCACAATAATTTTGTAAGAGTTACATGCTTTAAATAGTTTGAAGCATGTAACTATGCTACAAAATCACCAGTCACAAAAAATACCTTCAATGACTTTAAACCTATGAAAACGAGCCGCAAACACCTTCTAGCCTTAACGCTACTTACAGCATTAAGTCCTCTTGCACCAACAGCTGCCTTTGCTCAATTACATTTAGAGATTGCAAAAGCACCTGATCAGGCGCCTAAAATCGCTATTGTGCCTTTTAATAACGACAATGGACTTTATCCTATTGTTGAAACTGACTTGAACCGCTCAGGACGTTTCACGAGTTCATCAAAAAACTTACCTGCAAATGCTGCTATTAACCAGATTCAAGCATCTGATTGGCAAGTTGCGGGTATCCCTTATGTTGTTACTGGACAAATTAAGCAAACAGCTGACGGGTTTGAAGTCCATTACCAACTTTATGATGTACAAAAACAGCAATATCTTCTGAATGAGTTGTTAAATGTTCCTGCTTCACGCATACGTCAAGCAGGGCATATGGTAAGTGACGCTATTTATCAGGCCTTAACCGGAATTCCAGGTGATTTTAGTGGTCGTATCGCTTATGTATTACGTAATCCTGCCACTCCTGCTGAACGTTACACCTTACAAATCGCCGATACAGATGGTGAACAACCAAAAACTGTTCTCTCTTCACGTGACCCGATTTTGTCTCCGGCATGGACTCCTGACGCCAAAAAAATTGCTTATGTTTCTTTTGAAACTAAACGTCCAGCCATTTATTTACAAGATCTCTCTACTGGAACACGTGAAGTACTTACGAGTTTTAAAGGCTTAAATGGTGCACCAAGCTTTTCACCAGATGGCAAATCAATGCTATTTACAGCATCGATGAATGGTAACCCTGAAATTTATCAAATGGATTTATCAACTCGCCAAGTCAAACGTATGACAAATGACTCAGGCATTGATACAGAAGCACGTTATACACCAGATGGAAAAGCTTTTATTTTCACATCTGACCGTGGAGGCTCTCCTCAAATTTATCGCTATGATTTTGGAGATGGCTCAGTAAAACGTTTAACATTTAAAGGGTCGTTTAATGCTCGTGGCACTTTAAGTGCAGATGGTAAAAAAATTGCACTGGTGCATCGACCAAGTGGCAGTAACTATAAAGTTGCTATCCAAGATATTAATACAGGCATTGTCAATATTCTTACCCCAACCAGTTTAGATGAATCACCAAGTTTCTCACCAAATGGGCAAATGGTGGTTTACGCAACTCGTGAAGGAAACCGTGGTTTACTGTCTATCATGTCCACTGATGGTCGTTTCCGTATGAATTTACCGAGTGAGCAAGGTGAAGTACGTGAACCAGCCTGGGCACCTAAATAACTTTTTCTTCCATTGATGGAGATGATGATGAAATCAATCAAATATTTGGCTTTTCCTCTACTTAGTGTAGCGCTTGTCATGACAGGTTGTGCGAGCCGTAAACCAGCAACGACTGCAAATGCTGGTACTACAAACCCAAGCACCGTAAACACCACAGGTTTAAGTGAAGATGCTGCATTAAATGCCCAAAATTTGGCAGGTGCTTCATCAAAAGGTGTAACTGAGGCAAATAAAGCTGCTTTAGCTAAACGTGTTGTTCACTTCGATTACGACAGTAGTGATTTATCTGCTGAAGACTATCAAACTCTTCAAGCCCATGCTCAATTCCTCATGGCCAATGCAAACTCAAAAGTTGCATTAACTGGTCATACAGATGAGCGCGGTACGCGTGAATACAACATGGCTTTAGGTGAACGTCGTGCAAAAGCCGTTCAAAGTTACCTTATTACAAGTGGTGTAAATCCACAGCAACTTGAAGCGGTAAGTTATGGTAAAGAAGCACCAGTTAATCCAGGACATGACGAATCAGCATGGAAAGAAAACCGCCGTGTTGAAATTAACTATGAAGCGGTTCCTCCCCTATTAAAATAAAACATCTAAAAAAATAAACGCCCAAATATGGGCGTTTATTTTTGCATTCTTAATTTAAGAAGATTTATTGTCCTCTTCTTCTGAATGTTGCATTGACTCAATCAAATCGTGCTTATTAAAAGCTTTATATTCAGGTTTTGCTTCATAATCTTTCCAAGCCTCCTGAACACTTTCTTTCGAAATTTCTTCTAAATTGATTGGTTCACCTGCCGTTGGGGTCGCATCAAACTTCTTAGTTGTCATTTCGATTCTCCTAAATATACATTCCTTTGCTATGCAAACAACATACCACGTAAAATGGGGCTTGTAAGCATAAATGCAACACAAATAAAGTAAGATAATTTTTATTTTCCGGCATTCTCATCTAGAATATGCCACGTATTTATTTGACTCATTTTGATGCTTGCGCACAGGAGCGTTTTTTTATGTCCAACCTCACATTGTCCCAATTTTTACAACAAGAAAAAGGGAACCTTACACCTGAGTTGGCCCAAGTTATCGACACGATTGCGACGACTTGTAAAACCATTGACCAAGCCCTACAAAAAGGTGCATTGGCTGGAATTTTAGGTAGTGCAGGTAATGAAAATGTTCAAGGTGAAACACAGAAAAAACTTGATGTGATTTCTAATGACTATTTAATTGATGCTTTAAAAGTTCATCCTCACGTAGGTGGTCTTGCGTCTGAAGAACTTGATGATTTTACACCTGCGCAAGAAAACGGCAAATACTTGGTACTATTCGACCCATTAGATGGTTCAAGTAACATTGATATCAACATGTGCGTAGGAACAATCTTCTCGATTCTTCCTGCAAAAAATGCAGTTACACAAGCGCAAGATTTCATGCAAGCAGGTACTCAACAAGTCGCTGCTGGTTATGTATTATATGGCCCATCAACAATGATGGCTTTAACAGTTGGAAATGGTGTAGCTTTCTTTACTTTAGATCCAGAAACTCAAACATTCTTACTTACTACAGAGAATGTTCAAGTATCAGCAGATACTCAAGAATTTGCAATTAACGCATCTAACCAGCGTCATTGGGAACAACCAGTAAAACAATATATTGAAGAGTTACTTGCAGGTAAAACATCTGTACGTGAAAAAGATTTCAATATGCGTTGGGTAGCATGTATGGTGGGTGATATTCACCGTATTTTATGCCGTGGTGGTATCTTCCTTTATCCATATGACTTAAAAGACCCGAAAAAAGCTGGTCGTTTACGTCTAATGTATGAAGCTAACCCAATGAGTATGCTCATTGAACAAGCAGGTGGTTCATCAACTACAGGCCGTGTTCGTATTTTAGATATTGAACCAACAGAGCTTCACCAACGTGTTCCGGTAATTATCGGTTCTAAAAACGAAGTTGAACGCGTAACAAGCTATCATTAATAATTAAATTATAGAGGGCGTCATATAGTATGATGACGCCCTTTTGGATATATCCTTATGGCGGTTATTTTTTTAGAATCAAAAGACAATGCAAAAATTAAACATTTGCGTGGTTTAATTGAACTCAATAGCGCCCGAAAAAAGCATCAACAAACGGTTCTTGAAGGTACTCACCTTTGCCTAGCTTGGTTACAACAACAGAAAAAACTCTTTTCTTTGTTTACAACTGAACAAGCCTTAGAACATCCCGATTTAAAGAAAATCATTGAACTTCACCAAGGTCATGTCTTTATTATTAGCGAAGTTTTATATAAAGACTTAAGTACCTTAGGTAATACCCTTCCTTGCTTAGCTATTATTGATTTGCCTAAAACTGCATCAACGATTGACTATAACGTAGACACTCTAATTCTCGAAAATGTACAAGACCCAGGTAACGTAGGTACATTATTACGGTCTGCAGCAGCAGCGAATATTAAACAAATTATTTGTACACAAGGCTCTGCCTCACTTTGGACTCCACGTGTTTTAAGAGCAGGTATGGGGGCTCATTTTAGCCTGTCTTGCTTTGAAAACTTTCAATTGACAGATATTCTTCCTAAATTCGATATTCCTGTTTTCGTTACAAGCTCTCATCGCTCGACTAGTCTTTATTCAAAAGATCTTTCAAAACCATGTGTTTGGATTTTAGGCAACGAAGGACAAGGCGCAAGTGATTACGCTTTAGAGCATGCACAATCAGTAACGATACCGCAACCAGGTGGTCAAGAGTCGTTAAATGTAGCAATTGCAGGATCAATTTGTTTTTTTGAAATGGTTCGCCAACGCCAATAAAACGTTAATTTATTTTACATCGCTCATATTTGTGAAAAAAATCATTTACACTACTAAAAAATAGCCGATTGTTGTCAACCTCCCACCTCTTTTCAACGTTATATAAGAGATATATTGAAGATAAGGTGGGTACGTCCAATGACAGGATTTTCCATCTCCATGGATTTAGCACCGAAAAAGTCTCGATCGGAAGCATCTAGTGTTCATGCCAGCACGGCTGAACAACGCCTAAAGGTTTTTATGCAAGATGTTACTGGACGTGCTTTAGTGATGATGGAAAGTGCTACCCAAGGTCAACAGGGCATTGCCATGGACTTGGTTCAAGAAGCATTTATTGCTTTACACAAGTCTTACGCCGATCGAAGTACTGAAGAATGGTATCCGCTGTTTTATACCATTCTAAACAACAAACTTCAGGATTGGCGCCGCAAAGAAGCTCGTCGAGCAAATCCATTATCATTCTTCAAAAAAGTTAGTCTAGACAATGATGATGAAGAAATCATTGATATTGTCGATGAAAAAGCAATCAATCCAGCAGATTTTCTAGATCAAGCAGTGACCATAGAAGAAATTCAGGAAGCGATTGCAAAACTACCTGTTCGTCAACAACAAGCTTTCATGTTACGTGCTTGGGAAGGTTTCGATACCCACACCACAGCGCAAATTATGAACTGTACTGAAGGTAGTGTAAAAACCCATTATCATCGAGCAATTCAGGGACTTAGAGAGTACTTAGCGCATTTAAATCCCATGGGAGGTTCTAATGAATCATGATGATTTCACTAAAAAGGTGACGTCTAAACTCGATAGTTTGGCCCATCACCATAAAAATAAAACAGTGGTGATGAATCATGTGCTTGACCATATCCAGCAAAAACCAGCCTCTTTTTATAGTGTCTGGAAAATGACTGGTTTTGCACTTGCAGCAGCAATTACTGGTTTTGTTATTTTGCCTAATTCGGTAGATATGATGGATAAGCCACAAAATCAAGTGGTTGTAAATCCTAAATTATCACCACAAATGGTAGAAGATTTAGAAATGCTGATGGTGTTGGGTGAGGATAAAGTTCAACATGGTAGCTAAAAAGTTAGCACTTATCCTTTGTTCATTAAGTTTCCTGCAAACCAGTTTTGCGGGTTTTGAACGTTTCTGGATTTTTTCTAAAGATGCCAATACTCAAGTAGATGATACTTGGAATGCTTTGTCTGAAGAAGAACAACGAGCAGTAATTAAACGCTATCAAAGCTTGAAAGAATTACCAGCAAACCAAAGTGCTAATCTGCAACAACGTATGGATTGGTTCAACCAACTTCCAGATGCAGAAAAACAGAAAATGCGTGAAGCTTGGCAAAAAATGAGTACACAAGAACGTAATGATTTACGTCAACGCATGCTCAAAGCAAGTGCTGATGAAAGAACCGCTATACGTGAAGAATATATCAACAAATATTTAGAGCACTAAAAACTGTTTTTTTAATAATGTGCTATTCAAAAATATAACAAGTAATAAAAAAGCCTCCTATGGAGGCTTTTTTATTTATGCTTATTTACGGTAACGTCTATAGGCAATTAAACTTAGTAAGGAAGCAAGAGAGAAAATTCCAATACTTCCTCCACCTCCACTTCGAGAATCATCTGTTGTAGTTGCTGTACTTACTAAATTAATCGTTCCTGCTTTAGCTGAAATAGTTCCATCTGCATCATAAACATAGTAAGTCAATGTATCATTGAAGGTGTTAAATACGTTACTCGCTTGAATATAGATGTTACCACCATAGCAAGTATTACCGCTATCATCTTTAGGACATGGCCCTTCTCGATCTGCTTTGACTACCTTGAAAATACCATCCTTTGAAGTTTTACTTGGTATATAAATCGGTAACTCTACACCCTGATCATTCACCCAAAATTTAGGTTTATTTGGCTTTGTCTTAAGTGTACTTGTAGGACCATCTCCATCATCATTCGCATACTGTAATAAATTCAAAGGAATGACTTCATTTGCTAAATATTTAAAAGTTACAGTTCCATCACCAGCAACTGGTGGGATATTATCAAATCGGGCTTCTAATAACCCAGATGATTGAGTAGTGCCATCTTTACTGCTAATTGTATATTTACAATAGTTATAATCGCCTGCTTGGGTAATAATATCATCTGAACGATAGAATATAATTTGCTGTAAAGCATCATTCCATTCACAAAAAAGTCCATCATCCTTTTTAATGTTTGTAACTTTATCGTCGATCAATCCTGTACCGACAGTTTCAAGATTAATATTATAATCAGATGTATTAAAGAACTTTAATAAATGACTACTATCTTCATTTGGTAAAGGTAAACCATTTGCCTTTAAGTCGATATAAATTGCTCGATATTTTGCATTTGCTTTAGTTTGATCAAGAAGGTTCTTGTAATTTGCTGAATCGATTTTTAATACATTTAATAAATATGCATAATCTGGATTCAAGATATTCTTCTGAACCGTATCATATTGAGATTGATATTTTGCAAGCAGATCTGTAAGTGACGTATTACCTAAACCTTTTATATCTCCAGCGGTCAGTTTCATTAGTTCAATCGAACCAATATCACAGCTATTACGACCATTTGGTTGATAATATAATTTACTATCGGCAAGGCGTGAAAGTCCGCGCTGGTCGATAGAAGTACATGAGTCTTTACCCTCTGGGTCTACATCTACTAGATTCTTACCACCTATATTATTTTTAGGATAATAAATTGGTAAAAAACCAGTCTCTGGCCCAGCTGAATGTAAAGGTTCTAATAATGAGTCAAAAGACTGGCCTGCTATATCAACAGTTCGATGTGTAGACGTAAGAGCTTCCGTTGGTAGATCACATTTTCCAGCATCATTCGTCAAATTTAATGCATTAAAAGATAGTATGAAACCAGCATTTTTTAAATCAGTGGCTGGCCCTATAAAATAATGACAGGCATAGGTTCCCGGGTTATAACCGATTAAATTAAATCTTAATTCTTTACTTCCTAATGTGTCATATAAAAACGTGGTATAAGCATTATTTTCAACAATAGTATTATTTTTTAAGGTTAAACTACTGTTAGCGCTAAGTATGGTTGAAGGATTAGGAGTACCGTTAGGAGTAGCATCACCAGTAAATTTCAAAATACTACCATTTACTGTATTTGCAATATTTTTAGCTATTGTATTAATTGTAAAGGTTGCTTTCGGCTCTCCGCAAAACTCAAAAGTATTATTAGAACTATTTGAACCATTACTCATAACACTAGAAGAGGTAAATGTTACTTCCCGTTTTGTATAGGCTGTGCCATTCCAACAACTCATTGAAAGTACACTTCCAGATGTTGCATTATTACCTTGAATCAAAGAGTGAGTTGCAGACAAATTAACATTATCGCCACCGAGGAAAATAGCACCACCTTTAGATGCTTGTGAGTTCAAGATTTGACTATTTAATAAGGTAACATTACCACCTGCATAAATAGCACCACCAAAGTCTGTTGCTGAACCATTTTCCAAAATAATATTTTGAAGAAATAAAGGTTGTTTATTTACTGCTGTATTAAAGATACGTGACTTACCAGCAGCATTAATTCTCGTCTGTAACGATTGTAATGCTGGATAATCATTGGTTAAAACACTTTTTTCTGCCCAATTTTTATCTTGATCTTTTTCACCATATCCATAAATCGCAATATCTGCATTTGGAACCAATTCTTTGTTTAATGTATAAGTTCCTGCTTTTAATTGGATTACCTGACTTTTAGAAGTGTTATAGACTGTACATCCATAATCAGATCTTCGTGTTTCAGCAACTTTTATGGCTTCCCTTAACGAACATGCATTAGGGTTTTCACCATCTTCATCTGCAAAAGTTGTTACTTCGATTCTTTGATTTGCTGTATCAGCAAAAAGTGGCATAGCCGCTAGCACAGCTAATGCTAATACTGCTTTTTTATAGTTTTTCATAGTCCTCATCCCTGATTATGACTTGAAACGGCGCAATGCAATTAATCCGAATAATCCTAAAATTAATCCACCACCGACACTTCCCCCACCACCGGTACTAACAGACTTATCTTCAATACCAGATACAGGTTCTTGGACTACGGTTGCTGGAATCGAGACATATTGGAAATCGGTTCCATCATTAAATCTTGATACACTCGTAACGACTTGAATACTAAAAATGTCTGCACCATGCCAGTTTCCATTTGGCGTATAAACCACGTTTCCATTTTGGTCTATGGTTACACTACCTTTAGAGACTGGCGTATCAGTACTTTGTTTTATTTTTAGACAACCTGGTTGCCATTCTTTTCCATCGGGACGGTCACCAAATAAACGCTTACATGTAGCTGGTGTGACCAAATCTGCTTCACTTAAAGAATTTAAAATATTAAATTTTGCAACTTGTCCATATTTAATATCTTGCCCTACTGTTGCGATTTCATTATTTAAAATATATTCAATTGCCCCTAAATCACATAACTCATCATAACCACTACGATTTTTTCCACGTTGATCAAGTTTCTCACAACTCGCTAAACCAATTGATGAGCCATCACTATATAAACGTCCTTTATTAATAATTAAGGAGTCAGCTAAAGTGTTATAGCTCTCAAGTAATCGTGGTTTAAAAAAGCCAAGGAAACTATCTTTTGGTGTATTAAATGGACATAACAAGCCGTCTTTAGCGGTTACATCACATATGCCTTCATCACTATCACCCGCAATTAACTTTTCACTCGTAGGCAAAAGTATATTAGGCAGCTTTGCAGAAGCATTCCGATTACAGTCAGTGGTCACTAAGTTACTTTGGACAACAGTTTGATCATTTGTATTTGGAGTACAGTTAACCCCATTACCGACTAAAATACTGTTAGAAACAGAAGCATTTCCTTGAGGAGCATCTAAAAATAAACCTGCTGCATTTTTAATCATTGTAATATTATTAACAAACATTCCATCTTTAATGTTTGCAATAAAACCAACTTTATTATGGAAAAAGGTACTATTACTAAAGCCTATGGCACGTACATTTAAGTATCCACCAGTACTTTCATCATCAAATTTTGTTGCGCCATAAAATAAGGCACCATCTGCAGAAGAAACTTCATTATCTCGGACTACAGATTGGGTCACTAAATATAAAGGCTGTTCGCTGTAAATGACGCCGCCTTGGGTTGCTTTATTATTTTGAATCAAACTATTTATGATAGTTACAAAGCCAGCTGTTTGACCTGTTTTCGATAACAATCCTTGATTGTAAATCGCCCCACCCTGATTGGCATATCCACCAATCAATCGAGAGTTTTGAATAGTCAATTTTTCATGGTTTAAAATTAAACCACCTGTTAAAACATTAGAGTTTGCGCCTGCACCTTGTAAGTTAAGATCACTTAAGGTCACAGCAAAAGAAGCTTTTTCAACGCTACCATCATCAATTTTAAATAATTGATCTGTACCGACCATTTTGATAGTTGCATTATGAGAACCAGGCTGATCAGTATCAACTAATGTAGAATCATTTTTTACTGTACTAATTGTAAGGGGAGCTGTAATCGTTATTCTGCTATTTAAGCTATATTCTTGATCGCGCTGTAAAATAATATTTGATGAAGCATCTTTATTTCCACAACCATGATACCCATTTGCATATTTTTCAACGTCAGCTGCATTAGATGAGCCACGATAATTTAGGAACTGTACAGCTTCCCTAAGCGTACATACCGTATCATCTTTATCTTCATCAGCTAAACTTGTCACTTGAATATCAGCAGAATAAGCGTGCCCAGCAGCAGCCAATAATGCAAAAGCAATGCTCCGTTTGAGCATACCCTTCTCCTTACCTATTTTTTTCATTTTTCTTTGTCAATATTGCAAAGTGTCCACTTTTGCAATCGCATCCTTTGTGCGTACTTTGTCACAGGAATCAGAATTTCTCAAGATATTTTGATCGGTCTATCCGGTCATTTTGTTCATATAACTTTATAAATATTTGGTTATTTAAGCATCTATTGATATATGAAAATTTTCTTAGGAAAAAATTTAACAATACACTTTAAAGTTAAAAGCATAAGTATTTAATAGTTCATTATTTTTATAGCAAAAAACCCAAGTTCACCCCAACCAAAGAAATAACGAGATGTATGAAACAATTTATTGTTGGTACTCATCAATTAAAGCATAAATTTGTCTTAACGTTGCATTTGAAAGCTTAGTCTTCTCACCTTTAAGAAGTTTTTCTAACTGTGCTACGGTTTGTAATAAAACAGAAGCTTGATGCGGCCCATGTAAAAGTAAATAGTCGACAATCTGCTGATCGAAATGGATACCACGTCTAGCCATAACGGAAGTAACTAAAGCATAACGGTCTGCGTATAGACTTCCACTTGGCACTTTTACACTGACCGCTTGGGTAAGACGTGATTGCAAGTCTGGTAACTCGAGTTTTAGTTCAATCGGCGCAACCCGTGAAGAAAATACAAGTTGTCCTTCATGGTTATTCATTAAATGAAACACAGCTTTTTGCCAGTGTGGCACGCCACTAATAGATTCAATATCATCTAAAGCAACTAAATCATAATGCTCTAAACAAGTAATTGCCTCAATCGGAGCATCAAGAAGTTCCAACAGTGAAACTTTTATTGCTGACTTGCCTACTTCTAAATAAGAATCACAAATCGCTGAAAGCAAATGACTCTTACCTGTTCCAGCTCCACCATAGATATAAAATCTATTGACTAGACCTGCATGTAGTTGACGCACTGCATCGACTACATGCCCCCAACCTGGTCCCGAAAAATCACTGATTCGGGCATCAAGTTGAGGTTCTATATCCAGTTGGAGTTGACGCATATAATGAATTGGCCTTGAAATTATTTCTGATCTGAAAGATTTGGTGTATCTGTATCTTGCTGTGTTTTAACTTCAAGATCAAGTTTAGTATTTTCAGTTTCTACATGAATTTGCTGAATATTACCCTCTTGCACAAATAATTCCGAATACGCACCATAAAGGCTACTCTTTTCATAGTTATCCCTTAAGTGCTTTAAGAGTACAACAATGACCGCAGCCACTGGTAATGCGATGAGCATTCCTAAGAAACCAGCAAGTTGCGCGCCTGCCAAAACAGCAAATACAACAGCAACTGGTGAAAGACCAATTTTATCACCGAGTAGGAATGGTTGTAGAATATAGCCTTCTACAGCTTGACCAATCATAAAAACCACACCAACGAGTAACAAGTGAGTCCAGTCCATTCCAAACTGAAATAGACTTGCAATAATGGCTGCAATAATGCCGACTGCAAATCCCAAATAAGGAATAATACTGGCAAGGCCTGCCACCATACCAATAATAAGTCCAACCTCTAACCCAATTAATTGTAGACCTACCGCATAGACCACACCGAGCAAAAGCATAACGAGGAACTGACCTTTAACAAATGCTCCTAAAACACTATGGCATTCACGAACGATTTGTAAGGTAGTGGCTTCATATGGTCGTGGGATGAGACGACGTAAGTTCTGCAACATACGGTCCCAGTCTAATAAAAAATAAAAAGCGATAATTGGAATTAAAACGAGTGTTCCACCAATCTGAATAAAATTCAGACCTGATTGTGCAAGCTTTAATAAAACAGCCTGAATGCTATCGGCACTGTAATTGGTCTGGACATAATCCATAACCGCTTTGGACATTTGATCGGTATCGATTTCCATTTGTTGTACATGGAAGGTCGAAGAAATCCAAGGCAGTAGCTCTGCATTAATCCAATGAATTCCAGCAGGGATACTATCTCGAGCATAAACAAGTTGTTTCCAGATGAGTGGAACCAAATACCATAATGCAACAGTTAAAGTTACACCGATACCGATAAAAACGATGCTAATTGCCAACCAACGAGGGAGCTTAATTTTTACTAGAACATCGACAAGTGGACTGAATAAATAAGCCAGGAAAAAAGCACCAAGAAATGGAATGACCACAGGCTTGAGCAAGTATAATACCCATACCAGCAATACAATACCTGCGAGTAAGAAAATACGGCGCAGTATACGATCTTGCATAAAATCTAGCCTTTTTTGATTTAATCGTTATAAATGGAAAAATATTTTTATTAAAGATAGCATTTTCGAGCATAAATAACATAAGAGTTTCGTATATTCAGGTTATAATCTGCCGCCAATGCGGAGACTTCATTTATGAGCAACTCAACTTCTACCCCAAA
The DNA here is from genome assembly GCF_000162375.2 of Acinetobacter sp. RUH 2624. NCBI lineage: Bacteria > Pseudomonadati > Pseudomonadota > Gammaproteobacteria > Moraxellales > Moraxellaceae > Acinetobacter > Acinetobacter sp. RUH 2624. The sequence continues at coordinate 2,107,982 of NZ_KI391939.1, forward strand.
TACCGGTTTAAGCTACAAAGATGCGGGTGTTGACATTGAAGCGGGCGACGCACTGGTCGATCGTATCAAGTCAGTCGCTAAACGTACAACTCGTCCAGAAGTAATGGGCGGACTTGGTGGCTTTGGTGCACTATGCAAAATTCCTAAAGGTTACGAAGAACCTGTTTTGGTTTCTGGAACTGACGGTGTAGGTACTAAATTACGTTTAGCACTTAACCTTAATCGTCATGACACAATCGGCCAAGATCTTGTCGCTATGTGTGTTAACGATCTTTTGGTTTGTGGTGCAGAACCATTATTCTTCCTCGACTATTATGCAACTGGTCACTTAAATGTAGACGTAGCTGCAAACGTAGTTACTGGTATCGGTAAAGGTTGTGAACTTGCAGGTTGTGCACTTGTAGGTGGTGAAACAGCTGAAATGCCTGGTATGTATGAAGGTGAAGATTACGATCTTGCTGGTTTTGCAGTGGGTGTTGTTGAGCAAAGCAAAATTATTGATGGCTCTAAAGTAAAATCTGGTGATGTACTTATTGGTGTTGCATCAAGTGGTGCTCACTCAAATGGTTATTCATTACTACGTAAAATCCTTGATGTTAAGAATGTAGACTTAACTCAAGTGATTGATGGCCGTCCTCTTGCAGATGTCGCAATGGAACCAACACGTATTTATGTAAAACCAGTTCTTGAGCTTTGCAAACAAGTTGATGTGCATGCTATGGCACACATCACTGGTGGCGGTTTACCTGGTAACTTACCGCGTGTATTACCAAATGGTGCTCAAGCTGTCATTAATGAAGCTTCTTGGGAATGGCCAGAATTATTCAAACTTCTACAACGTGAAGGTAATGTAGAACGTTTTGAAATGTACCGTACCTTTAACTGTGGTGTAGGTATGGTGATTGCAGTTGACGCAAATGATGCAGAAAAAGCAATTGAAGTGCTTAATGCTCAAGGTGAAAAAGCTTGGAAAATCGGACATATCCAAGAAAATGCTGAATCAGTGGAAGGTGCAGACGAAAAAATTCGTGTGATCTTTGAATGATGAAAATTGCTGTTCTAGTCTCTGGGAACGGCAGTAACTTACAAGCCTTGATAGATGCACGTCTATCAGGGCAAATTGTAGGTGTATTGTCCAATAAAGCCGATGCTTATGCCCTAGAGCGTGCTCAAAATGCCAATATCGCAACAGCGGTAATTTCGCATAAAGACTTTCCTAGTCGTGCCGATTTTGATGAAGCGATGCATCAGCAACTTATGGCATGGCAAGCTGATATCGTTATTTTAGCTGGCTTCATGCGTATTTTAACTGCAAACTTTGTCGATAAATGGCAAGGTAAAATGCTCAATATCCATCCTTCGCTATTACCTGCTTATAAAGGTGTTAATACACATCAGCGTGTATTAAATACGGGCGATCGATTGCATGGTTGTACAGTTCACTTTGTAACTTCTGAACTTGATGCTGGTCAAGCAATTGCTCAATCTGCAATTGAAGTCAAAGAACATGACAATGTTGCTTCTTTGGCAGAACGTGTACATAAACTTGAGCATTTTATTTATCCTCAAGTTGCAGAATGGTTATGTAATGGCCAGCTGACATGGAAAGATGGACAAGCCTATTTCCGTAATCAAATTCTTGAACACCCTATTCGTTTTGCATCTTGGTAAAAGATTTGCTCAACGTAAGTAAAAAAAGGACATGCATGCATGTCCTTTTTTTATAAAAGTCTTATTAGCGCGAATTACTATCGATAAGCTTTTTAATATAATTCACTGTATCAATTGGATGCTCTAGAGGGAACATATGCCCTCCTTCAACCACACTAAATGGAATTCCCATTTTACGCTTTGCCATTTGAGGAAAACCTCTTTTTAAGAAAGCACTCTCTTTACCCACGACTAGATGTACAGGCATTTTCGGTTTTGGCATAGGTAGCCACCACCAAGAAGGATTTTTACGGAAAATCGCGACTTCATCTTCACGAGAAATAGTTAAAGTTACACCGCCACGAATTGGATCTTCTTTTAAAGCATAGTCAATATAGGCTTGAAAGCAGTCTTCATCAAAGTCTTTATAAAAACCTTTTGGACGTAACAATGCCGCGGCTTGCTCACGAGACTCCCAATGCTCACGACGACGTGCAGATAAACCCGCAGGTGTCATGTCATCGACTATTTTAGGTTTAAATAATTTTGCCATATGGAAAGCAAAAGAGTATCTACCCAAAATAAGAGGCGGATCTAGCATAATTACTTGTGAGAAAAGCTCAGGACGTTTAAAAGAGGCCATTAAAGTTAAAACTGAACCGAGCGAATGACCAAGTCCAATCACCTTGCGCCCCTTCGCTTGGCGTACAATACTATCAATCACCTGATCAACCAAAAAAGGCCAGTGATTGGTAATCGGATAACGTTTGTCAGGTCCAATGAGTGGAACATAAATCACGTCATACTCATCTTTTAATTGATCAAACAACTTTTGATACACCTTAGACGGCACGCCATTGGCATGCGCAAAGTGTATAACCGGTTTTACTGACATACCGTTATCCTGATTTAAATTATTGTAGCTTTGCGTCTTGGCTCGTCTCTAAACGTTGAGCAACTGACTCACTTAAACCTTTACCCATTTCTGCTCCCATTCGACCTAAAATAGATTGCAGTGGATTACGTTCAATTGTGTAGTCAACTTTATTATCAAGCTTCAGTTCACGCATCAAGCTCGTAATGTTACCTGAGCGGTCAGCGACACCTAACTGGATTGCTTGCTCGCCAGTCCAGAAAAGACCTGAGAAAATAGCAGGATCATTTGATTTTAAGCGTTTACCGCGTCCTTCTTTCACTGCATTAATAAAATGAGTGTGAACATTATCGAGTACAGATTGAATATGCTCTCGTTGTACAGGATTAATCGGTTTTGTCATACTTAAAATGTCTTTATTGGTGCCCGCTGTCAAAGTACGGTCTTCAATTCCAAGTTTTTGAGCTAAACCAGTAATGCCATAGTTCGGCATAATGACACCAATTGAGCCTACCAAACTTGATGGATTCACAATAATTTCATCAGCAGCAGAAGCAATATAATAAGCACCAGAAGCACCCATATCGCCAATCACTGCATAGACTTTCTTGTCAGGATGTTCTTTTTTCAAATAGCGAATTTCTTGCCAAATTTCATCCGACTGAACAGGAGAACCGCCAGGAGAATTAATATTAAGTGCAATTGCTTTGCTATTTGAAGCTTCAAAAGCACGCTTAAGCGCTTTGTTCGTATCTTCACTATTTACTGATTGATTGCTTGAAGCATCAATGGTTCCAACAATATCAACCACAGCCAGATGAGCACTGCTACTACTTGCAGCTGAGCCTTCTTTGCTGGTCGAACAACCTTTGCCCATTAACACAACAATGAACAATAGATAAATAAAAGTAAGTGTTTTAAAGAATATACCCCAGCGACGACTACGGCGTTGTTCTTCTACAGAAGCCAGTACAGCTTTCTCAAGGATTTGCCATTCCGGTCCGTTCTGTTTAGGGGTTATAGGTTCATTTTGTGGTTTTGGTGGCCAATCGGACATAAAATTCCAATCCAAATCAATCGAAATGATGTCATTATATACGTTGATTTGATAAAAACTGTCTAAATAATATGATTTCATTTATAATATTTTTGTCTTTTTTTACTTGTTGTTTCCTCCTTACTGCTATAGATGACCAGACCAGATTCAAAAAGCATGAACTATCAATTACTCAAAACATTTAGCCGACTACCTATTCAATTTGGGCGTTCTATTGCTCGTCTATTGGCTGGCCTTGTAAATACTTTAAAAATTACTAAAACTTCAAAAAGTATAGAGCTTAACTTAAGAATTGCACTGCCCCACTTAACACCACAGCAACGTATAGCAATTACAGAAAAAGCTGTACGTAATGAATTAACCTCATATTTCGAGTTTTTAAGTATCTGGGGTTCATCTAATGAAGAAAATATTGCTCGTATCCATCGGATAGAAGGCGAACAATACTTTCATGATGCTTTAGCAGCAAAAAAAGGTGTTGTGCTCATTGTTCCTCATTTTGGCACATGGGAAGTCATGAATGCATGGTGTGCTCAGTTCACAGCAATGACTATTTTATATAAACCAGTCAAAAATGATGATGCTGACCGTTTTGTACGAGAAGCTCGCAGTCGTGAACAAGCAAATCTAGTCCCAACCGATGAAACTGGTGTAAGACAAATTTTTAAAGCACTCAAACAAGGTGAAACTACAGTAATTTTGCCAGATCATACTCCGAACATTGGGGGAGATATGGTGAACTATTTTGGTGTGCCACTTGCTTCAAGTAATTTAAGTGCAAAACTCATCCAGAAGACTAAGGCAAAAGCTTTATTCCTTTATGCGATCCGTAATGAAAATGATGGTTTTACCATGCATATCGAACCAATGGATGAGAAGATCTATGAAGGAACTGCAGACGATGGTACTTATGTCATCCATCAGGCAATTGAGCAACTCATCCATAAATATCCAGAACACTATCACTGGAGCTATAAACGCTTTAAAGCAAACCCAGCTTTAGACAATGTTTATAATATTGACCCTGCAGAAGCGATTAAAACCGTGAATAGGCTCAAGGCTGAAGCTTTAGGGAACTCTACGCAACCAGAGGCGCTCAAAACGTCGGTTGTGTAAAACTATTTTTTGGTTTTCCAAAACAAAACTTAACGTTCCTTGCTCTACTGTACTTTTAAGCGGGATATGAAGGGCTTTTAAACGATTGATAACCTCTTGGCTTGGATGGCCATAAGGGTTATCAAACCCAGCCGATGCAATTGCCAGTTTTGGTTTTAGGGTTGCTAAAAAATCATAAGCCGAACTGTGCTTGCTTCCATGATGGCCTAATACCAAAACATCTACTTTTAAACTTGGATAGTCTTCTAACAATTCGTATTCTGCCTCCCATCCAGCGTCTCCCATAATCAGAAAATTTTGGTAATCACTAATTCCTTTAAAATGCAGATATACCACACAGGAATATTGATTCTGTTGAGAATGGACAAAAGCTAAATCTTTTTCTTTAGGCCATAAAATTTGAATATCTAATTCAGGATATTGCCATTGTTGACCTTGATGACAATACTGAAATGGCTGCTTTAGAGTAGTGGAAGATTGCTCATTTGAGAGAACCTGCTTTACAGGAATCTCCTGCTGAATGAAAGGAAAAGCCCCACTATGATCTTGATCAAGATGAGATAGCACAACACGATCTAATCGCTTTACTCCTTGTTGGCGTAAGAATGGAACTACAACATTTTGTCCAATACTAAATATTTTTTCATCGTAAGAACCGCCTGTGTCAATTAACCAGTTTTGTTCGAAATGTTGTAAAAAAATGGCCTGCCCCTGCCCAACATCTAAAATATTAAGCTGAATTTGCTGACTCGTGTTGTTCACAATAACTAAAGGTAAACAACATAATATTCCCCAAGTTTTGGGCAGAATTCCTTTAGGTAAAAATAAAATAATTATGGCAAAACTAATCGCTAATAAATACAGTGGTGTCAAGCTTATACCTTGTAATGGTAAAGAGAGTTTTTCTAATAAGCCCAAACAACTTAGCAATATGCTGAGCAAGATATCATTGAAATAAAAAAGCATGTTTCCAAATGGTTTGACAATAAACCATGTACAAGCAGCCAGAATATTTAAAGGAACAATAATCCCACCAACGATAGGCACCGCAACAATATTGGTTAATGGAGCAATCCAAGAAATTTGTTGAAAGAAAAGTAAGGTTAAAGGACTCAATGCAATAAAGATTTTGCCTTGAGACTCAATTAACACCTTAGTCATAAAATTCATTTTCGAGCGTAAGCTTAAAAAATGTTGATCAGGTATTTGAACTATAGTTTGATAAATTCTTAATAAAATAAAGCATGCCCCATAAGACAACCAAAAACCTGCAGACAAGACACTAAACGGGTCCATGAGTAATAATAAACTTGCGCTGTATACGAGCAATGCAAATGGTTTAAGAGGTTGTTTTAATACTATAAAAGAAATAAATATAAAGACTGACAACAATGTCCGTAGTGCAGGAATTTCGAACCCCACAAAAGCTGTATAAATTAAAACACCGAAACAGCATGGTATAGCCATCAAAACTTGTTTGAGTTTCCATAAGTAAATTTGAGGATAATAACGGCAGATGACTTGATGACAGGACCAAGACAACATGATGGCAAAAATAAGTACATGTGGCCCTGAAATCGCTAACAAGTGAGCAATTCCCAATTGTTTAAATTGTATTTGGGTCTCATCTGATAAAAGGCTTTCATCACCAGTCAGCAAAGCTAAAATTAGCCCTTTTTGTTGTAGTGAAGAATTTTGCAATAGATGCCTAAAATTTAAGCGCAGCTTTTCTATATTTATTTGAAATCTATTAAAAAAGGACTGCTGTTCTCTTGAATGCTGTTGATATCCCAATCGATAAATTTCATCAAGGCTTAAAGGCTCAATATACTGAACAATAAAACCAGACATTATATTTCGCTGAATAAACCACTTTTCCTGATCAAAAGCTCCTGCTGTGGCGTAACTATGAGCAGGTTTTGTTTTTCCAGATAGTCGATAGTAATGGCCTAATTGAAGTTCTTGATTGCTCTTCAACATACTTTGATTATCATTTTTTAAATACAGTAGCCAATTTACCGGATCTTTAGATAGGTTTAATACTTGAGCATTTTGTTGAACTTTATTGTCTTTTTCTTCACTTAGTTGATTTATATAAACAATAATATCGAGATTTTTTGAATCCATTTCTCTTTGTTGTAAGCGTTCGACCAACGCATTCTCGGCATATTGATACCCCACAACAAAAAGGCTGGCTGCACATAACAAAGAATACATTGCCTTTAAAAATGGTCGGCTAACGAATACTGAGCGTTTATAAAGATAAAAAATAAAGGCAAGTAACAGTAGAGCCTCGCCCACTTTTTCATATTGCATGATTAAAGGGAAATCTATTCCCATCAATGCAATACCGCCAACCCACCCCAATAGAATAATCTTAAACATTTAAAAATCTAGTCATTATCATTTTAGGGGCAAAATTAAAGCCCAACTCAGTGGGCTTTAACAATGTGATTTAATGACAATTTTTTTAAGAACCGTTTACCCACAGCCCATCTTCCATATGCAAGATTGAATCTGCTGCCTGAGCTAATTGCTCATCATGGGTCACAATTAACATGGCCATGTTTAGTTCTTTCTTAAGATCGGTGAGCAACTCGAAAATACCTACTGCTGTTTTACGATCTAGGTTACCCGTAGGCTCATCAGCTAGTACTACCGCAGGCTTAGTCACTAATGCACGAGCAAGCGCAACACGTTGACGCTCACCACCTGAAAGTTCACCTGGTTTATGGTCCATACGATGAGATAACCCAACTCGATCTAACAAATATTCAGCCTGGGCCTTAACCGACTTATATTGACTGTCCGCTCGAAGCATCAAAGGCATTGCCACATTTTCAAGCGCACTAAATTCAGGCAATAAATGGTGAAACTGGTAAACGAAACCTAAATACTGATTACGTTGAAAACCACGTTCTGCTTCACCCAAGTTATCAAAGCGCTGACCATTTAAAAAGACTTGGCCTTGGGTTGGTTGATCTAAGCCACCGAGTACATGTAACAAAGTACTTTTACCTGAACCACTTGCACCAACAATAGATACAAACTGCCCTGCTTCAACTTGTAAAGAAAGACCTTTAATGACTTCAACCTTAGATTTACCATCATCAAAATGCTTATAAATATCTTTTGCTTCTAGAACGACTTTACTCATAACGCAATGCCTCGGCAGGTTGAACTTTGGCTGCACGAAGCGCCGGATAAATAGTTGCCAAGAAACTTAAGAGTAAAGAAACAATCACGATAATTGTCACGTCTTGCCATCTTAAGTACGAAGGTAAGTAATGTACAAAATAGGCATCGAACAAATTAAGTCCAAGAACATTATTAAACCAAGAAATAATATCACTGATCGTAAGTGCCAAAATTACACCTAAAACCGTGCCCGCAACTGTACCAATCACACCAATCACTGTACCTTGCACCATAAAGATTTTAGTAATCATGGATGGTGACGCACCTAAAGTACGTAAAATTGCAATGTCCGATTTTTTGTCAGTTACCACCATGACCAAAGACGAAACAATGTTAAATGCAGCAACCACAATAATCAGTACAAGTAATAAACCAACTAATGTTTTTTCCATTTGAATGGCATTAAACAAATTACCGTGTGTATAGGTCCAGTTCGTTGCGTAGAAATTGCTTGGCAAGTTTTTCACAATATCATCGGCAACTTGAGGTGCTGCAAAAATATCATCCATTTTTAAACGGACGCCTTGAGCACCATCAGGTAAACGCAATAAAGTCGATGCATCATATAAAGCAATGTATCCGACCATTGAGTCCACTTCAGCACCTACGCTGAAAATACCCACCACTTTAAAGCGCTTAAAACGAGGCACAACACCTGCTGGAGATGGCGTTGCTTCTGGTAATACTAATGTCACACTGTCATTTAGACGTAAACCAAGTGAATCGGCCATGTCTTTACCAAGCACAATACCGAACTCACCCTTTTTAAGTGAGTCGAGGCTACCGGCAACAATATGATTTTGAATGATAGACACATTCTTTTCATATTTCGGATCAATACCCGTCACCATGATACCAGCCACTTGCCCTTGAGCAGTTAACATACCTTGTAATTGAGTAAAAGGTGCAACTCCAGTCACATGGGGATGATTTTCAACTCGTTTAATCAGCTCAGGCCAATCCGTAAGAATTTGCGTTGAAGAAACTGTCGCTTGCGGTACCATTCCCAAAACACGATTTTTCAATTCGCGGTCAAAACCGTTCATTACAGAAAGTACCGTGATCAGTACAGCGACACCAAGTGTCAAACCGACCATCGAAACCAATGCAATAAAAGAAATAAAATGATTACTGCGTCGTGCGCGAGTATATCTCAACCCTATATACAGTGAGATTGGTTTAAACATACCTTCTAAATCCAAGGTCATTGATGGAAAATAGAGAAGTGCGATCCACACTTCTTATTTAGCCATATCGTTAGATGCTGTATTAAGGTTTAAAAATCAGTAAGTTCTGACCTACCCTTAACAATCCTAATATTATATTGCTGCGCTATTTTCTACTACTTAAGATATGAGATCAATTTGATCATGCATTTAGCTACGAATTAGAACAATTTAATGAATAAGCTCAACAAATTACCCTCATCTTCTCCTATTTAGATTTAATATGTTGGGCAAAATTACGGTTTGCTTGAATGTCTTTATAGAAATACAGGAATAGACCAAACAAGATAATAAATGCCCCCACAAAAACCATCATTGAAAGATGTTCATGGTTTAAAACAGCACCAATCATCATAGCTAACATAGGCGTAATAACGGTTGTAAGCGATAAAGTAGTTGCTTTGATATTTTGTACAAGTTTGAAATAACAGAACATAGCAACGAGTGAAGCCATAAGAACTGTATAAATTAGAGCAAATAAGGATTTAGCTTGCGGCAAATGGGTCGGAGCATATTGCCAAATAAATGGAATAAGACAGCTCGCCAAAAGCGATGAGACCAAGATTGAACCTGTTGCCTGAGCCATAGGTTGAATTTGGGCATTCACTTTTTTTACCCAAAAAATAGAAAATGAATAAACAAAAACACTGATCAACATTAAAACAATGCCAAATGGATGCACGTGCTGACCAGATCCATTCAAACAAATGATTGCTAGACCACAAACGGCAATCGCCATACCAAACCACTGCAATTTATAAAGATGCTGACCAAAAGCAAAACGGCCAATTAATCCAGCCATGATAGGCGCCAGACCAAACATGAGTGCGATCATGCCTGAACTTAAATATTGAGTTGCAGCATAAGTAAAAATTTGAGAGCCAATTAAACTAAAAGACCCTGCAAAATAACTATGGAGAGCTTGCTTATGAGTGGGAAAAGAAGTTTTTAGAATAAGTAAAACAATAACTGAAAGAGGTAAAGCAATATAAAAACGTAATAGTAAGGCCCACATGACATGTAAGTCAGACACGCTCCATACAATGGCTAAAGGTGTCGTTGCCCAAATAAATACAAGCAAGACATAAGTTGAAGCCAAGTTGGTCTGGGATGGCATAAGAAGCTCACTAAGCAGTTTTACGTTTTTGCTTTAAAATTGTTTGGTCGAGTGCACTGGAAAATTCACGCTTATCACGTTCTGAAATTGGAGGAGGACCACCTGTCTGGACTCCAGCACCACGCAGCGTGTCCATAAAGTCACGTAAGTGCAATCGTGCCTTAACATTTGCAGTGGTATAAATCTCACCACGTGGATGAATCGCGATACCACCTTTTTCAATAACTTGAGCAGCAAGCGGAATATCTTGTGTAATGACAATGTCATTTTCAGACATACGATCAACAATTTCCTGATCGGCCTGATCAGCCCCACTTAAAACCTGTATTGATTTAATGCGTACCGATGGGGTAATGCCGACATTTTGATTGGCTACAAAAATCACTTCTAACTGATAACGATCTGAAGCTCGCAAAATGACTTCACGCAGAATTTTAGGTAATGCATCTGCGTCTACCCATAACTTAAATGGCAGCACGTTATTCTCTATTTCCACTAAAAATATAAGTCTAACAGATGCATTTCATTAGAGAATAGCGCTAAATATAAAACTTGTTTTCTAAATTTAATTTTAACAATCTCTTAAAAGTCGACTATATTCACTCTTAAAAGCACGTGTTTTGCCTATTGAAAGGCTTTTTAATAAGTAAATATGTGCTTTTGCAAGAGAATTTACATATGTTGACTTGAAAAATAGCAATTACCCTCGATTTAATATAACAAGTGAGATAAACCCAACATCAATCGTACTTATGAAAAATCAAAACAGTCCAGAAGTTATTACGGTAAACGACCAAAATTTTGGTAGTCATGGCGAGCATTGGAATCTACTGACCGCCCATCCAGAGACAGATGTACCAAAATGGCTTGGACTGGCGCTTGATGCTCCTGTAATGCCAATGGGTTTATGCCAAAGTGAAGATGAAATGGATCAATCTTTTTGGCTGATTCAAGGTCCTCAAGGGCAAAATGTCACCATTAACCAAATTATTGCAGTTGAAAATCAAAAGCCTCGTGCTTTAAAAACAGCATTTCCTAGTTTTGAAAGCCCGTATCAATATAATGCACAAATTGAACGCATCATTACTTGTGATTCAGCAACTCAGGCAGTATTAAGTTTAAGATTAAATAAAAATACGACTGTTTATGCATTTGATAATTTATTTAGTGTTAATCGTTGTCAATATGACAAAACCCAAACTTACCAAGTTCAATTTAATGCATGGGCTTATGAATTAGAGTCCGTCCCTGCCGGCGAAACAATTGTTGTAGATGATCCGGCATCAATTAAGCATCACCGTGCGTTAAATGCAATTTTAACTGAAAATAATGGTATTGCACCTGAAAACCTACAAGAACTCATTAATGAATGGCAACCGAAAACTGAGGAAGATCAACAACCTGTGACGGTTGATTTTTCAAAAATGGTTGCATATTTATATGGGGAAAATCTTGGTCAAGAAGACGAAGCATGGTTCCAAGGTAATATTGTCGGTAAAACTTCAATGACATTTATGGGTGCAGAATATACCCTTTACGATGTCACTTTAGTTTTAGAAGACAATCTTCCTGCCATATTAGTGCGCATCGCGACCCAAAATGATTTGTACAAAAACTTTAATATTGGTGAATATATTCGCGGTAATATCTGGATTCAGGCGAATATTTATGCTAAAAATAGTGAAACTAATTGAATTTCACTAATATTTTAAAAATTAGGCTATTGAATGAAGATTATACCTGAACAAACCACCAGCCTCATTCAAACTAGTAACCCACGTATAAGGGTCGATACTGGTGCGTTTTGCTTTTTCGTTTTAGGTATGTTCTTAGCCGCGATGATGATACATCAATTTGGTTTTATGCCTTTTTAATTAATAAATTATATAAAAATAAAGCCCTCTTTTTGAGGGCTTTATTTTTTTGATTTACTTAACCATTACGTTTAGCAAAATCATCCATAAAGCGAATAAGTGCTTGCACGCCTTCTAATGGCACAGCGTTATAAATACTTGCACGCATACCCCCAACTGAGCGGTGACCGGCCAAGTTCAATAAATGATTTTCTTCAGCTTCTTTCAAGAATTGCTTTTCTAAAGCTTCATCTGCCAAAGTGAATGGTACATTCATAATTGAACGGTTTGGAATAGCAATCGGGTTATTATAAAAATCGCTTGAATCGATATAACCATAAAGTAACTGAGCTTTTTCAAGGTTAACTTTATGAATAGCGTCTACCCCACCCTGCTCTAGTAACCATTCGAATACTAAACCAGACAAGTACCAAGCATAAGTTGAAGGAGTATTTACCATAGAACCATTTTTCGCTTGGTCACCATATTTTAAAATGCTTGGAATTTCTGGCTTAGCTTGGTCAAGTAAATCATCACGAACAATAACGATTGTTAAACCAGCAGGACCAATATTTTTTTGTGCGCCAGCATAAATTAAACCAAACTTGGTCACATCTAATGGAGCCGATAAAATACTTGATGAATAGTCGCATACAAGTGGCGCTTTAACATCAGGAATACCTGCAAACTGTAATCCGCCAATTGTTTCGTTATCTGCATAATGAACATATGCTGCATCGTCAGACAAGTTCCATTCGCTTTGATCAGAGATGGCGAACTTACCATCTACTTTAATACCTGCTTCTACAGTATTAATATCACCATAGCGTTTTGCTTCTTTTAACGCTTTTTCAGACCAAATTCCTGTATGGATATAATCTGCTTTGTTATTTTTACCAAGCAGGTTTAAAGGAATTGCTGAAAATTGTAATGACGCGCCGCCTTGTAAAAACAGTACTTTATAGTTTTCAGGAATATTCATAAGCTTACGCAAATCTGCTTCAGCTTTTTCAGCTACGGCAACATAGTCAGCACTACGGTGACTCATTTCCATGATGGATAGACCTTTACCTTGCCAATCCAACAACTCTTTTTGAGCTTTTTCTAAAACGGCAGTAGGTAATGCAGCAGGACCAGCACAGAAATTGTACGCGCGCATGATTTTTCCCTTGTAAAGTGAAACACAATAAAAAAAGGCATTTAACCACAGATTGCTTAAGCTTGCAGCAGCTTCTCTAGTAAATATTTCAATGCTAGGGCGTATTTAGGTTTATTTTTTCAATAACTATTTTATTTATTTCTTTGCTTTCACTTATTTTTTTATAAGTTTTATTAAATAAAGTTCAACTTGACTTGTTAATCGAGTTCCCCATACTGTGAGGAATATATAAAGTTTGCTGTATGATTTTCCGTCAAGCAAAATAAACTCAAAATCATTTTGTGCTTTTATACAATTGTATAATAAACAAAATGATAATTGAATTTAATAACAAGAAATTTAAACTATAAGGGATGATCAAAAATTGTTATATAAAATGCCAACACATCAGTATCGACAGTCAATACGCCCTTTTTTCTTTAAACCCAATTACCTTGCGTTGGTATTGGGAGTATTTATTGCAACGCCTATTTATGCACAAAGCTTAAGTTATGCTGAAGCAGAACAACAAGCTTTAAAAAGCTCGTATAGCACTCAAGCCAACCAAGCTTTACAACAAGCCTCTCAATTAGAAGCCGAAGCAGTAAAAGGTTTAGGCTTACCCAGAGTTGATTTAAACGTTAGAGCATACGCGTTTCATAGTGAAACAGATGTGCCACTTAGTGGTTTTAAGCAAAAACTTGAGAATGATTTAAGCCAAGGATTAAACGACAAATTGTCTCAGTGGAACAATGTCATTCCATCAGATGTTTTAGGACAAGTTCAAGAAGGTTCAAACCAAATCATCCATGATGGAATCAATCGTTTTCCTAACTACGCTAATTTGACTGTAGAAGACCAAGTAGTCCGCCCCTCTATTTCAGTTGTGATGCCAATCTATACAGGAGGCTTGACGACTAGTGCAAAGAAAATAGCTAATATTCAAGCTCAACGTTCCGAGCTTTCAAGCCAACAACAGCAAGATATACAGCGCTTCGAAGTCGTACAAAGTTACTTTAATGTGCAATTACAACAACAACTGGTCGCGAGTAGCTTATTTAACTTTAATGCAATGCAAAAGCATTACAGCAACGCGCTAAAGCTCGAACAGCAAGGTTTTATTAGTAAAGGACAACGCATGCAATTTGAAGTTGCCCGTAACAATGCCGAACGAACTTTACAAAATGCTCAAGCAAATCTGAATGCCAGCCAATTCAGTTTAAACAATCTTCTTCATCAGCAAAGTAATCCTGATTTGAGTACTCCTCTTTTTGTAAATACAGTTCGTAGCCAATCGTTAGAATCTCTTTTAAGTAGTTATTCTCAAAAATCGAGCCTGGTGCAAAAAATGCAGTTAGACACTCAATTGGCTAATGCGAATATTCAGGCTCAACAAGCAGCTAAAAAGCCAAGCCTCTTTGCTTTTGGTGAATATTCACTCGATGAAAATGAAAACTGGATTGTAGGTGTCATGGCAAAATACAATCTGTTTTCTGGCGTAGATAAAAATAAGAATATTCATGCTGCCGAGTTAAAACGTTATGCCTCAGAACTCATGACTGAACGAACTAAACAAGAGATTGAAGCTTTATTGAATAAGTCTTATAACGAGCTCAATTCAGCGCAGCAAAGTCATACCTTACTTCAAAGAAATATCAATGCAGCTCAAGAAAACTTACGTATTCAGGAGCTTTCTTTCCGTGAAGGTATGGGAACAGCCACACAAGTCATTGACGCGCAAAATGCGTTAAGTGCTTTAAAAACAGAAATGGCTTTAAATGCTTATAAATATGTCATGTCGCTCGCAACGCTATTGCAAAGCCATGGTTCTATGGATCAGTTTAAAGCTTATGTGACTCAACCACACACCGACTATATCCGCTAATGGGGGCATAACATGAATCAAGAAACATCTTCTTCTCAGCAAGATTCACCTGTTACGGATACAGAGCATACAGGTCAAGATCAACAAAATATTCAAACCGACAATGCGCAAGAAGTAAAAACGAGTAAAAGTTCTCAACAGCCTAAAAGTTCAAAAATTAAACTAATTATTGCGGTGGTCACTATTGCTCTATTAGGGCTAATCATTTTCGGTTTATGGAAAAGTTATCAACCTAAGCCTATTGAGTTACAAGGCAGAGTTGAGGCTGAAACGATTCACGTCAGTACTAAAGTTCCAAGTCGTATTGAAGAAATTTATGTGCAAGAAGGCCAAAAAGTCTCTAAAGGACAACCTCTGGTTCGTTTAGTCAGCCCAGAAATTGAAGCTAAAAAGCAGCAAGCTTTAGCTACACTACAATCAGCTTTAGCTTTTCAGTCTACTGTAGACCGTGGTTCGCAACAGGAAAATATTGATACACTTTATGCCAACTGGCAAAGTATGAAAGCTCAAGCGAACCTTGCAAAAACCACTTATCAACGTGGTGAAAATTTATATAGACAAGGTGTTATTTCTCGTCAAAGACGAGATGAGATGTTAGCTGCACAAACCTCTGCTCAAGAGTTAAGTGAAGCAGCTTATCAACAATATGCTCGAGCAAAGCGCGGAAGTACCAGTCAGCAGAAATCTACAGCAGATGCACAAGTTGATATTGCCAAAGCAGCAGTCAGTGAAGCTCAAGCACTTGAGGCAGAAACCCGCCTACTCGCTCCTATTTCAGGTACAGTTTCAAAAACTTATGGCAAACCTTCTGAACTCGTTGCGATGGGTGTACCGGTTGTCAGCATTTTAGAAGATGATGATTTGTGGGTGAGTTTAAATGTCGGTGAAAATCAGTACGCTTCTGTTTATAAAAACAAAACGCTAGAGGGATTCATTCCTGCGCTGAATCAAACCGTAATGTTTAAAGTGAAAAATATTGATGCCGAAGGTGAATTTGCCACCATTAAAACCACACGTCAAACCGGCGGTTATGATATCCGTAGCTTTAAATTGCATTTGGTACCTGAGCGTCCTGTCAAAGATTTAAAAGTTGGCATGAGTGTTCTATTTAAAATTAAAGAAGAAAAATAAAGCATGTTTGCCAGTATATTACGTGAACTAAACTATCTAAGAAGCAATAAATGGGATTTGTGTATGGTGACACTTATCCCTGCTTTTATCATTTTTTTGTTTAGCAGCATGTTTTATGCAGGTAAGGCTGAACATTTACCTATCGCGGTTATTGATCAGGATCAAAGTGAGCTGAGCCGCAATATTGAAAAGTATCTTTCGTTAAATCATACAGTAGATGTTAAAACAATTACTACAAGCTCGACCGAAGCTGAAAAACTACTCAATGAAACCAAAATTTGGGGCTATGTTTTTATTCCTGACGGCGCTGAAAAACGTTTTGTAAAAGCTCAAGACGCACAAATCAGTATTGCTTTTAATCAGTCATTTTTTAGCGTAGGAAATACGATTTCCTCAGCAATGCTAGTCAGTACACTCAATGCTTTAGCAGACTATGCAGGCCAGAGTTATCTTGCAAATAATATTCCTTATTTAGATGTCCCTACAGCGCACGTTAAAATTTCAACACTCTATAACCCAAGTATGAGCTATGAATTTTATTTAGAACCTTTCATGGTTCCTGCTGTTTTGCATCTATTACTCTGTTGTTGTGTGGCTTTTGCTATTGGACAAGAGCTTAAACGCGGCACATTAACCCAGTGGGTCAACCGTGAAAATTTTATTCGCGGCTTACTGGCTAAAAATTTACTTTATAGCTTTATTTTTTGTCTCTGGACTTGGTTATGGATGTTTTGGCTCGTTGAGATTCGCGGTTGGTTTGTAGCAGGTTCTCTTAGTCTTTTATTAGCTGCCCAGTTTTTGCTTTATTTTTCTTATGCACTCATTAGTAGTACTGTTATTTTAGCTACCAAAAATTTAAGTAAAACTTTTGGTTTTATTGCAGTATACGGCGGGTCTTCTTTAAGTTTTGCAGGGGTTACCCTACCTTTAAATAACGCACCGATTTTCACTAAATTTTGGTCTTTAATTATTCCATATACACCTTATGCAAAGCTCCAAACCGAACAATGGGTGATTGGAAGTCCACTTTTTATTTCAATGACGCCCTTTTTAATACTGATTGGCTACTGCCTTATTTATTTTATTTTGAGTTCCTTGCTGCTTAAAAAACTAGTTCGGGGGGCAGCGCAATGAAAGAGTTCTTAAAGGCTTATGCCCAAACGTTTAAAGATATTGTTGGTAACAGTTCGGTTTTCACGACACTGATTTTATCAGTCATTCTTTATAGCTTTTTTTATCCAACTGCTTATAAAGCTGAACGTGCCGAATCAATTCCAATTGTCGTGGTTGATGAAGAACAGAGTCTTTTAAGCTCTCAAATTATTGGACAAGCAAGCAATAGTCCGCACGTTAAAATTGTTAATGTGACTGCTAATTTTCTCCAAGCTGAGCAAATGGTTCGCGAGCAAAAAGCAGATGGTATTTTGCTTTTACCCAACAACTTAACACAGAGCCTACGCCGCGGAGAAACTGGTGGAATTGGCTTATACTTAAGTACAACCAACTTTTTAAAAACTAAAGAAATTGGGTTAGGTCTTGCTACATCTATTGAGGCCACATTAAAAGAATATGTTGAAAAATTTGGAGAGCGTACACATTTCCAACCAGCCCTTTCTATTCATCAGGTTCCTTTATTTAACCCTCTTTCAGGTTATGGAAGCTATATTTTTCCAGCAGTTGCAACACTCATTATTCATCAAACGATTGTATTAGGCTTAGCCATGCTGATTGCAAGCTACCGCGAAAAGCATGAAAAAATTACCTCCATTCGCTTTGCTGGAATTTTTGCCAGCCTCTTTACGACTGGTTGTTTAAGCAGTTTTTACCTTTTTGGTTTTACCTTGTGGTTCAACGACTACCCACACGGTGGAAACTTTATTGGTTTACTCGTCGCGGTTCCTATTTTTATTAGTTGTGTGATTGGATTAGGCATGTTAGTTGGTTCACTTTTAGATATGCCTGAACGTGCCGGACATATTATCGTATTTAGTTCAGTTCCTCTTTTCTTATTAACTGGTACCGCATGGCCCCACCATGCCATGCCTGAATGGCTAGAATGGTTTGCTTGGTGCTTACCTTCTACACACGGTGTACAAATGTTTGTACAGCTTAATCAAATGGGTGTTCCTTTAAATGTGGTGATTCCTAAATTGATTTTTCTTGCAACAATTGGAATCATTTTTTTAATTATTGCTCATTCACGTTTAAAAAATTCCAAATAAATTTAAGGGCTCATAAATGTGCATAAATTATATTTTTATTTACTATAAAATCTTATAGTTAAAGCTTATTTCTTAAATAATTGACCAAAAAATTCTAAAAAAACAAATAAATTCAAAGTATTAATTTGTATCAATTGTCATGAAACCTTAAGAAAACTTTAAGTTGAAATTAAGAAATTTTCTCCATAGTAATTAGTATAGTTTTTCAGCAGCTACGCAGAGTATTCTGTAATCCTGCCTATGACGGAATCTGGATATGGCAAAAGTGTGTTATTGCGCAGATGACTTTGCAATGAATGCAGAAATATCAGACGCAATTATTCAACTCATTGAACAAGGTGCCCTACAGGCAACCTCATGTATGACCCAATCTGAATTGTGGGAAACTTCTGCTGCCAAATTAAAACCTTTTAGCGATCAAATTGATATCGGTTTGCATTTAAATCTTACCCATCAATTCGCTTCAGGTAATACTGTTTTTTCCTTACCTATGCTTATTTTACGTGCATGGTCTTCAAGCCTGAATCGTGAATTAATTACGAAATGTATTGAAGAGCAATGGGACTTATTTGTTTCAGTCATGGGAAAACAGCCAGACTTTATTGATGGACATCAACATATTCATCAATTTCCGTTTATACGCGATATTTTGCTGCAATTGTTAAAAGAGAAGAAATTTACGGGCTGGATTCGAAATTTACAACATCCGATTGATTTACCTCACTATCGTTTTAAGACTCGTGTGCTCTCTGCACTTGGTTCTAACTCTTTGGCAAAAGCATGTCAAACATATCAATTTAATCAGAATGACCAATTTGCTGGTATTTATGATTTTAAGCAAACTGATTATGGCGAACTCAATCAATACTGGCTTGCACATGCAAAAGATCATTTACTGATAATGTGCCATCCAGCACTTGCAGAATCAAATGATCAAGATCCGATTCAGCACGCCCGAATACAAGAATATGAATATTTTAGTTCGGATCAGTTTCAAATTGATTGTCAGCAATATGGTATCCAGCTCACTAGACTAGGGGCAATGCAATGAACACAAAACCATTTTTATCCTGCGTTGTTCCAGCTTATAACGAAGCAGAAAATTTAAAAACTTTTATTCCTGCTTTAGCAAATAGTCTAAAACAGCAAAATCTTAGCTTTGAAATTATTGTGGTCGATGATGGGAGTAAAGACGATACTATTCCAATTTTGCAAACAATGATTGATGACTATCCCTTAGTTGTGCTTGAACTTTCACGCAACTTTGGTAAAGAAGCAGCTTTAAGTGCTGGTTTAGATCATGTGACAGGCGAAGTTACTTTACTAATTGATGCGGATTTTCAACACCCATTTGAAGCAATTCCAACCATGATCAACCTTTGGAAAAATGGTTATGACATGGTGTATGGCATTCGTAATCGCTCCACTGAATCTTGGCTTAAACGTGTTTTAACTCAAGGTTACTATCGTATATTAAACTTAAGCTCACCGATCGATATTCCAGAAAGTGCTGGAGACTTTCGTCTATTAGACGCAAAAGTTGTTGAAGCAATTAAACAATTGCCAGAAAAAAATCGCTATATGAAAGGCCTATATGCTTGGGTTGGTTTTAAAAGTATAGGCGTTAATTTTTCTGAACAGGAACGTCAGCACGGCCGTTCTAGTTTTAACGTAAAATCTCTATTTAACTTGGCTATGTCAGGTTTAACTGGTTTTTCAGATTTACCTTTACGCATCTGTATTTATTTAGGCGCAATTCTGGCTTTAGGTGCTATGGGCTACGGCGTATGGATCATCATTAAAACGTTGATCGAAGGAATTTCTGTCCCAGGTTGGGCAACACTTGCAGCAGGTATGACTTTACTTGGCGGTATACAGCTGTTATTCCTAGGTATTGTTGGTGAATATATTAGTCGTATTTATGCTGAAGTAAAAAATAGACCAAAATATATTGTTGCATCCGAACATTCTCGTATTAAACAAGAAAAATCTATCACAAAGCCGGAAAATACTTTCTCTAGTTTCTAACATGTTTGCTCATATTCTTCAGCTCACGCGGTTTGCTACTACCGGAGCCGCAGCAGCACTTACTCACTACAGTGTCGCCATGCTTCTGTTTAAGAAGCATGTTGCACTGCAATATGCCAATTTACTCGCATTTTTAGTTGCCTATTGGGTGAGCTATTTCGGGCATCGTATTTTTACTTTTAAAGCACAGCATCTTGATCATCGTCAGACTCTACCAAAATTCACATTGGTTGCAGGCTTAGGTTTTTTATTTAATGAAAGTTTTCTTCTACTCTCGAACCTCTATTTTAACGTCCCTGTTTCAACCTTAGTGTGTATTGCAATTGTTCTGACTTCTGTCGTGACTTTCTTGCTTAACCGTTTTTTTGCATTTCAACATTAAGGATTGTGTATGCAGCAATGGCTTCGTAATTCCAAATTTTTATTATTTTTTTTACCGTGTTGGTTACTTCTTCTTTCTTGGATAAGACCTCTATCTGTACCTGATGAAGGACGCTATGGAGATATTAGCCGAGCTATGGTCGAGTCTGGAGATTGGTTAACTCCACGAATCGATGGTTTGCCATTCATGCATAAACCCCCTCTACTACACTGGTTAAGTTCTATTTTTATGGAGCTTTTTGGCGTACATGTATGGGTGTTACGGTTAGTACCAGTTTTAGCTGGTACCCTCATGTTAGTGGGACTATTCTTATTTGTAAAAAAGTATATTTCGGAAGGCGTAGCACAGCTTACGGTTATCATTTTAGCGACCAACCTGCTTTTTTTTGGCAGTAGTCAATATATTAACCATGATTTACTAGTAGCCTCATGGATTACGATTAGTGTTTTATGCTTTGCTGATTTCACCATTTCTGCACGTAAACCTATTTTATTTTTAGGTTACATCGCTGGTGCAGCTGCTTTTCTAAGTAAAGGTCTCATTGGCGTTCTCATTCCAGGTATGATCCTGTTGCCGTGGATACTCTACACAAAACAATGGAAGAAAATACCTTCGCTTCTTAATCCATTGGCGATCTTGCTATTTTTGCTCATCATTAGTCCATGGCTCTACGCAGTACAAAGTAAATATCCTCAATTTTTACATTACTTCTTTATTGACCAACAATTTAGTCGATTTAGTTCAAAAGAATTTAATAATAAACAACCATGGTGTTTCTATCTGCTTATTTTATTTGTCAGCTGCTTACCATGGTTTTTTGCGAGTAGATTTGAATCTATTAAGACCATCTTTAAAGACTATAAGCAATCAGGTGTATTTGCCCTGCTTGTATGGTGGTTTATTTCTGTTACGGTTTTCTTCTCTATTCCGCCTTCCAAGCTAGCAGGCTATATTTTACCTGCTGTGCCACCTCTTGCTATTTTCTTAGCACTTGTGATGAATAAGGTTCTTGAAAGCAGTTATAAAACCAAATTACAGATTTGGGGTACTCCTGTATTTATTATACTTCTTGGAATTGGTATTGCTGCTACACCTCGTTTTATTCGTGCAAATCAACCTTTTTTCCAACACGAAGCTGTATTTATTTATACCATTGGTGCGCTGTTAATTGTGCTCCCACTGGTTTTAGTGTGGTTATACAAAAAGCAAAAAGTGAGCTATTTAAACTATATTTTTATAAGTTTAATTGTTTTATGTAGCTCTGTTCCTTTTGCCGTTCGTATTTTAGATACCAAAAATAATGTTGGCCAAACAGATTTTGCTGAGTACATTACTCCATCTACAAAAATAGTTTTCTACAATTACTATTTTTATGATGTGCCATTCCTTTTAAAGCTTAAACAGCCTGTCTATATTGTAAATGAATGGGATAGTGTCCATTCCGATAGTGCTTCTTTAGAAATTAAAGATGGCTTGTTATTTGAGCCCCAACTTAAAAAGTATTTGTGGAGCGAACAGCAGCTCAAAGATGCTTTATCTCAAAAGCAAGATCTAATCGTGGTAAGTCAACCAAATAATTTTTCGACTAAAGACCCATCGGTAAAAACTCTACATTACCGAAACTATGATGTATTTATTTTCCATCCAGCAAAATAAATAGACGAGAAATAAAAAAGGAAGCCTAGGCTTCCTTTTTTTTATTTTAAAACGTTTTACTCTTCAGAAGTATCTTCATTATTAGATACAACTTCTTCGCTATCAGTTTCAGTCGTATCTACTTCGCCTTCAAGAAGTTCTTCTTCGTCTTCTACAGCTTCAATTGAAACTACACCAACGAGGGTTTCTTCTTCACTTAAACGGATGAGACGAACACCTTGAGCATTACGGCCTGTCATTGCAACTTCTGCTGCACGTGTACGAACAAGCGTACCACCATCAGAAATCAACAATAATTCTTTAGTTTCATCAATAGAAACTGCACCAACTAGCTCACCATTACGTTCACTTGTCTTAATTGCAATAACGCCCTTACCACCACGTTTCTTGGTTGGGAAGTCATTTACAGGAGTACGTTTACCGTAACCGTTGGCACTCGCACACAGTACTTCACCAGTCTCAGGTACAACTACAAGCGACACGATACGGCTTACTAGACTTGAATCTGCTGAATCATCATTATCATCTGATTCATCGTTTTCAACTTCGGCATCTTCTTCGCTTAAAGTACTGCTTGCAAAGCTCACGCGCATACCACGTACACCTTTCGCTGTACGGCCCATTGCACGTACGTCAGTTTCAGCAAAACGAATTGCTTTACCTTCGTTAGAGAACAACATGATTTGCTGATTACCATCAGTAATCGCAACACCAATTAAGGTATCTTCTTCATTAAGCTCAATAGCACGTAGACCATTTGAACGAATGTTTGCAAATTGTTCTAACTCAACACGCTTAACCGTACCAGAAGCTGTAGCCATAAACACATAGTGGTTTTCTGGGAACTCTGTTAACGGCAAGATTGCAGTTACTGTTTCTGTTGCATCTAGAGGTAACAAGTTCACGATTGGACGACCTTTTGCCCCACGTGATGCTTGAGGAACCTCAAATACTTTTAGACGGTACACTTTACCTACATTGGTAAAGCAAAGTACAGTCGCGTGATTCGATGCCACAATCAGATGTTGAATAAAGTCATCATCTTTCATTGAGGTTGCAGACTTACCACGTCCACCGCGACGCTGTGCCTGATAGTCTGAAAGTGGTTGAGTTTTTGCATAACCCGTTTGTGAAACAGTTAATACAACTTGCTCTTCCGGAATCAAATCTTCACGGCAGAAATCAACACGAGATTCAACAATTTCAGTACGACGTGCATCGCCATATTGTTGTAATACTTGTGCTAACTCTTCACGAATAACGCCCATCAACAAGTTGAAGTCGTTTAAAATTGCTGTAAGTTCAGCAATTTGACCTAAAATTTCAGTATATTCTGCGTGTAACTTGTCTTGTTCCAGACCTGTTAAACGGTGTAAACGTAATTCTAAAATTGCGCCTACTTGTGTCGGAGATAAGCGGTAAATTGAATCGCTTAGACCAAATGGACGATTTGGATCTTCACCTTCAATTTCATCTGGGCGAACAGAAATAGCACCTGCTTTTTCAAGTAATGAAACAACACCACCACCTGCCCACTCACCAGCAAGTAAACGCTCACGCGCTTCAGCAGGGTTAGCAGAAGTTTTGATGGTTTCAATAATTTCATCAATATTAGCTAAGGCAACTGTCAAACCTTCCAAGATATGACCACGTTCACGCGCTTTGCGTAATTCGAACATGGTACGGCGTGTCACAACTTCTTGGCGATGACGAATAAATGCCGCAATAATATCTTTCAGATTCATCAATTTTGGTTGTCCATTGTCTAGACAAACCATGTTGATGCTGAATGAGTTTTCAAGCTGGGTATTTAAGAATAAGTTATTTACAACGACTTCTGCGTTTTCACCGCGTTTCAAGTCAATTGCAATACGCATACCTTCTTTGTCAGACTCATCACGAAGTTCTGAAATACCTTCAAGTTTTTTCTCTTTTACTAACTCGGCAATACGTTCAATCACTCTTGCTTTGTTTACTTGATATGGAATTTCAGTAAAGACGATGGTTGTACGACCTGTCTTTTCATCTTCTTCGAAATGGTATTTACCACGAATGTGCAAACGACCTTTACCGGTACGGTAGGCATCAACAATACCTGATTTACCGTAAATAATACCGCCTGTAGGGAAGTCAGGACCGGTAATATATTCCATCAATCCTTCAATCGAGATATTCGGATTGTCAGCATAAGCCAAACATGCATTCACAACTTCAGTCATGTTATGTGGTGCCATGTTGGTAGCCATACCTACAGCAATACCCGCAGCACCGTTAATTAACAAGTTTGGAACACGTGTCGGAAGTACTTCAGGAATACGTTCCGAACCGTCGTAGTTATCTTCCCAGTCAACTGTGTCTTTTTCTAAATCTGCAAGAAGCTCATGTGCCAGCTTAGTCATACGGACTTCGGTATAACGCATCGCCGCGGCGCTATCGCCATCGATCGAACCGAAGTTACCCTGACCATCAACCAATAAATAACGTAAGCTAAAGTCTTGAGCCATACGAACAATGGTTTCATAAACAGCTGAGTCACCATGCGGGTGATATTTACCGATTACGTCCCCAACGACACGAGCAGATTTCTTGTAGGCTTTGTTATAGTCATTGCCCAATTCGTGCATGGCATAAAGCACACGACGGTGAACAGGTTTAAGACCGTCTCTCACATCCGGCAATGCACGAGATACGATTACACTCATTGCGTAATCTAAATATGAATGCTTGAGTTCGTCCTCAATGGCAATCGGTCGGATTTCCGATACGCTCATGCATACTCCTTCTTACAGATAGATATTTCTATCCGTTTATATGTCTTGATCTTGCAAAAAATTTAGTTCCGGAAAGTGAACTAAAATCGAAAAAAATATAGCTGTATACTATAGCATAAATTGCTCGATAACTGGGAGTTTAGCGATCTGAAAATAGCATTTTTTTACAATAAAAATTCTATTAGAATTAATAAGTTAAAATTATAGGTTTCTACTTTTAAATGTATTCATTAAAACTCAATTATTCGACCAAAATATAAACAGCATGAAAGTGCTCTTTTTAGAACACATTTCATCTATTTAAAGAATCTAACTTTTCGTCTTAGCTCAACTTAGCGATATTTGAGTTAAAGATTCCGAGTTCATTTTTAAAGCTAATTACACTTTTTGAAGAATCAATTTACAGGGCGATATTGAGCCGGTATCCATTGGTATCCTGTTGAGCTTTTACCAATGTGTCCAATGCCAGGAAAAGCGATATGTGCCGCCCCTATCCACCAATGGTTTTTATAGGCTTGCTCAAAGATATCTTTACGGACAGCTATGGCTAGTTTCGAGTCAGTATCGGGCTTATAGCTTGCTTCAGGATAAGGAAACTGTACCGCACCATAGTGCACAACATCACCTAGACCTAAGAACTTTTGTCCGTTTTTTCCATCTACTAAGTATGAAGAATGACCTTCCGTATGACCATGAGTCACGATGAGTTGAACATTCGGTACGTTAAAAGAGGATTTGGTAAACGCAACTAACTGCCCTGCCTTTTGGTATGGCTGTAATGCATCACGCGTCATTTTAAATATTGGTTTAAAAAAATCAGTGGCTTTTGCTTCATTTGCAGATGATGTCCAAAAATCTACATCTTCTTTAGCTAGATAAACCTTCGCATTTGGATAAACCATTTTGCCATCGAATGTAATACCGCATAAGTGATCAGGATGGGCATGTGTAATTAAAATCGTATCTATTTGTTCAGGTTGTACACCTGCTTTCTTTAAATTTTCAGGCACATGCCCCAAGGTAGGACCAAAACATTTTGCAGTCCCTGCATCAATTAAAATATTTTGAGTCGGTGTTTGTACAAGATAGGCAGAGAAATCCGTGACAATCTGATTATGCTCATCTATAGGAACAAAGTTTTCTGCAAAAAGTCGATTGGCTTTTTCAGCAGAAATACCCAGTAAATCACTACGAGGCAATCCTAACTCTCCATCAAATAAAGCCGTTACTTTAAGGTTTCCTACTTGTTGTAAAAAGTATCCATCAACCTGATGTACACTTGGCTTTTGTTCTGCATGTATAACTGTACTGGCACTCAGCAGCAATAATATCGTAAGTGATTTTAATGATTTCATCATAGAGTCCTTGGTATTTTCATACTTTAACTCTATTGGTTTTTATCTATTTAAATCGCTCAATAAGCGATAAGAAACGCTCAAATTGACTTATTCTGCAGCTAGAACAGCTGGATCTACCCCATAACGCTCTACAAAGCGATCACGAAAAATAGCAACAGACTGGTATCCAGATTTTGCTGCAATCGTTTTCATAGGTAACTTTTTCGAATACAACAACTCAAGCGCATATGTAAGACGTGCATGCGTAATCGTTTCTCTTAAGGTTGTATCTTCATGGCTAAGTTTGCGGCGAAGTGTTGCGCTGCTCAAACCTAGTCGCATTTCAAACTCACTAGACTGCCAATGGTGCTGTGGATTCTCTATTACCCAATCGTGAATGATTTTTGTCAATTTAGGTGGCGGTACAATTAATACATCTGAACAATGCCGTTGGCATAACTGTACAAGTATAGCGGTAATACATAAACGTGCTTTCACTACATCATCATTAAACAAAGCCCTTTGCCACTCGGTTAATGATGTAGCGAAATCATCGATTGAAAACATTAATATTGCGTCGGTTCTGTCTACAACTGGCTTTGCCCAAATCATTTGTGCAGCTTGAATAACTTCATCACACATAGGCACAAGAATAGTGAGGTATTCACCCGTTATAGGGTCAGGCAAATTAACTGCATCGATAACCGTATCGGGTTTTATAATGTATAGATCACCGGCATTAAAATTGAATTGTTTTTTTTGAAGATTTAATTGTTGTTGCCCATATAAAATAAATCCCATGTGCAACTGGTTAACTTTAATATTGGCTAGTCCATGCTGATTTTTAGATCGAATACATAAATAATCTCGTGCCATATCTGCCCGTGCCAATCTCACCAATGACTGATGCAATTGATGAGCTTTTATGGAAGCAGAATAGTTAATATTCATAATAATGATCGAAATAAAAAACACCCTTGGCTAGTTATAGCACAAGGGCGTTTTTCGAATAAGTATTAAGCTGTAAATTACAACTTGCTTACCAACTCTGGTACTACAGCATTTAAATCACCAACTAACCAGTAGTCAGCAACGCTGTTGATTGGCGCTTCTTCGTCTTTGTTGATTGCAACAATAACTTTAGAATCTTTCATACCAGCCAAGTGCTGAATCGCACCAGAAATACCTACAGCAATGTAAAGCTCAGGTGCAACGATTTTACCAGTTTGACCAACTTGGAAATCGTTAGGTACGAAACCTGCATCAACTGCTGCACGTGAAGCACCTTGTGCTGCACCAAGCTTGTCAGCTAATGGATCAAGTACTTTGTGGTAGTTCTCACCAGAACCTACACCACGACCACCAGATACAACAATACGAGCAGCCGTTAATTCTGGACGATCAAGTTTAACGATTTCTTCAGATACGAATTTAGAAATGCCAGCGTCTTTTACTTCGCCAACAGTCTCAATCGCAGCCGAACCACCTTCCGCAGCAACTGGATCAAATGCTGTACCACGAACAGTACCAACAATGATTGCTTCGTCAGATTGAACAGTTGCAATCGCGTTACCAGCGTAGATTGGACGCTTGAATGTGTTCGCAGATTCAACAGAAATAATGTCTGTGATCATGCTTACATCAAGAAGCGCAGCAACACGTGGAAGAATGTTCTTACCAGTCGTTGTAGAAGCAGCTAAAACGTATTTGTAACCTTTAGCCAAGTCAGCAACTAAGCCAGCTACATTTTCAGCTAATTGGTTTGCATAAGCAGCGTTGTCAGCAAGTAATACTTTGCTTACACCAGCAACTTTAGCAGCAGCGTCAGCAACTGCTTGAGCGCCTGAACCAGCAACTAATACAGTAATATCACCACCGATTTTTTGAGCTGCAGCAACAACGTTTAAAGTAGCACCGTTAAGTGTCTGGTTGTTGTGATCAGCGATAACTAAAATACTCATGATTTTATCCTTCCGTATTAGATCACTTTCGCTTCATTTTTCAATTTTTCAACAAGCTCATCTACAGATTTCACTTGTACGCCAGCTTTACGTTCTGCAGGCGCTTCAACTTTAACAGTTTTAAGCTTAGTACCAGCTGTAACACCGTAATCAGCAGGAGATTTAGTATCAAGCGGTTTTTTACGAGCTTTCATAATGTTAGGCAATGCAGCATAACGTGGCTCGTTTAAACGCAAGTCAGTTGTAATAATTGCAGGAAGCGCAAGTTCAACAGTTTGTAAACCACCGTCGATTTCACGAGTCACTTGTACTTTACCGCCATCCACTTTCACTTCAGAAGCAAACGTACCTTGTCCAGCACCTAATAATGCGCCAAGCATTTGACCTACTTGGTTTGAGTCATCATCAATTGCTTGTTTACCAAGAAGGATAAGTTCTGGTTTCTCAGCATCAACAACACCTTTTAAGATTTTAGCAACTTCTAGAGCGCCAATTTCATCAGTGGTTTCAACTAAAATACCGCGGTCTGCACCCAAAGCCATTGCAGAACGGATTTGTTCTTGAGCTTCTTTAGGACCAATAGAAACAACAACGATTTCTGATACTGTTCCTTTTTCTTTTAAGCGAACCGCTTCTTCCACTGCGATTTCACAAAATGGGTTAATTGACATTTTAACGTTGGTAAGGTCAACCCCACTATTGTCCGGCTTAACACGAACTTTAACGTTGGCATCAACCACACGTTTTACAGCAACAAGAGCCTTCATGTAATCCTCGGCTGTTCTAGCAAAAGTAAATGTTGAGAAAAGTATATTAACTCTTCAATTCAAATTTTTTAGGTACCCTATCTTGCAATGTGTTTGGCATTTCGGTCAAGTCACAATTTTCTGGAACAGTACAAAAAAAATGAAATCATCAGTTCATAAAAAAAATTTCACACCTGACTCACCCTTATTTTATTCTTTTTAAAGTCTATTTTATACATTGATTTTTATTATTTTTTTATCTTATTCACCTTATCAGCCAGAAACATAAACGCCTTATAAATGAGTCAAATTTTATCGTTTTTAGGCCATATATGCCGACAAAATGTGCAAAGTTCAAAATGGTCAATTGGGTAATTTCACATATTTCTTTTAAACAAATTTGTAAAAAAGTACAAATGATCTCTACATTCATCTTATTCAATGCAATCAAAGTTGCTTATTGATGGATAATTTATCTTAAATGTCTTAATGCTTAGTCGCTCGTGGATGGGCCTGATCATATACTTGAGCCAAATGATCAAAATCGATATGCGTATAAATTTGGGTAGTCGATAAGTTGCTATGGCCTAACATTTCTTGGACTGAACGCAAATCACCACTACTTGATAACATATGGCTAGCAAAACAATGTCGAAGTAAATGTGGATGTAAGTCGACATTTACACCTGCTCGTTGTGCCTGAAGTTTTACTCGTTTTTCAATTTGTCGTGGAGTGAGCACACCACCATGCTGTGAAATAAAAACAAAAGCATTTTGATCAAAATGCCCTTTCCAGATTTTATAAACTTTGAGCCAGTTCAATAGACTTTCTTTTGCCTTTTTCCCAAACGGGACAATACGGGTTTTATTTCCTTTACCCGTAATACGAACAAGATGACGATTAAAATCGATATCTTTAATTGTGAGGCCTTGTAGTTCAGCGAGTCGTAAACCACTTGAATACAGTAGTTCCAACATGGCTTTATCTCGCAACCACAATTGCTGATCAATTGGTTTTTCCGGCATGGGTTGATCTAAAATTTGATTAACCGTTTCTATGTCGATCATGCCCGGTAAAGGTCTAGGCTGACGTTTCAATTTAAAATCGTCAGTAGGATTAATTTCTAGGTATTTGCCCTGTTCAGCCCACTTCATAAACTGGCGTATAGAAGTGAGATGACGCTGCATGCTACTTGCGCTTAACTGGTCTTGCTCAACACGCTGAGCCAGATATTCACGTAAATCTGAAGCTTCAACATTTTTTAAATTAATTTTTTTTGAGTCACAGAATTCAAGAAAGCTTTTCACATCTCGCTCATAAGCCGTGATTGTATGCTCAGACTGGTTCTGAATTTTTCTTTCTTTTAACCACATTGAGAGCAGTTGTAATGCAAAATCCAAATTGCTCTCCATTATTTGCCCATTTTTTTGAGTGTACCAAAAACTATTTGAACATAAAAATTTCATATCGCACAGCATAATGAATCTAACTTATATATTACAATTTATACCAAGTATTCATTGGACCTTACTGCCATGACCACCATACTCATACCTTATTTAATTGCAATTACTCTACTTACGCTTACTCCCGGCTTAGATACAACTTTAATTATTCGCACTGCCACACTTGAAGGTAAATCTAAAGCATTTCAAGCAGCTCTTGGAATTAGTCTTGGCTGTATTGCTTGGGGAATTGTCGTGGCATGCGGTCTAGGTGCCCTACTGATGGCATCTGACTTAGCTTTTAATCTATTGAAATGGATGGGTGCAGCTTATTTAGCATGGCTGGGTTTAAATATGATTTTAAAACCACGTAGCCAACTTGCAGACATACAAGAAAATAATCCAAATCGCTCTACATCAGAGAATTGGTTTGTTAAAGGTTTCTTTGGCAATTTACTCAATCCCAAAGTTGGTATTTTTTATATTTCATTTCTTCCACAATTCATTCCAGCCCAAGCATCTGCTATCACTTGGGTGATGGGACTTGTAATGATTCATGTCGTGATTGGCGTATTATGGTCAAGTCTATTAATTATGGCTATGCAACCACTTTCACGTTATTTAAAACAACCTAAATTTGTGAAATATATGGACCGAATTACGGGCAGTATTTTTGTTCTGTTCGCATTGAAATTAGCTTTAAGTAAAAGATAAATTTTAAAAAGCGTGCTAACCCATAGCACGCTAAATAATAGTTAAAGATTTACATTAGGTTTCTTAAATAGCTTTCTATTTTGACTGCTACTTCATCGGCATGTTTTTCTGCTAATTGATGGTCCCCATCTTTCACAACATATAAAGTCGACTTTTCAAACTTTCGATTTAAATATTGGCCCACCGAAACTGGACTTACCGGATCTTTATCACCCCAGATTAATAAAGTTTCAACATTTATATCTGACAAAAACTCTTCATAGTTAGCATTAGTGGTAACAAACCAATCTGGATATTTTAAAAATGTTTGGCGATATGCTTCACGCCAGTCTTGCACATTAAATCGTTTAAGGTTAATTCCACCAGAAGTTGCAATTAAGACCAACCCTTTCACCAAATGAGGTTTTTGTAGCGCTGCGGCAACGGCAAAAATCCCACCCATAGATTGGGCAACAATGATAGATTCTTCATTAATTTGGTCGACCACATAATTTGTTAGGTCTTCAAAACTTTTTACTTCAAGAGATTCTGGTGTATCACCGAAACCGGGGTAACCAATAATTTTTGTATGGTATTGCTGAGGTAATTTTTCAATTAAGGGATACAAAAATGCAGTACTGCCTGACGCACCGGGTAAGAAAATTAAATTATTCATTTTTTTATAAGGTAATGAAATTAAAAAATTATTGTACATATAAAAGAAAGCCTCTTTTATCGCTTTAACTGATGAAAAGAGGCTTCTATTTAGGCTACGCGATTAACCTTGGAAATAACGTAAATCCAAACGCCCATCATATACATGGGTTGTTGGACCAGTCATCCAGACCACGTCACCTTCTTGCCATTCAATTTGCAACTTACCACCAGCAAGTTCAACTTCAACTGAGTTCGCAAGCAAACCACGGCGCATACCACTTACCGCAGCAGCACATGCCCCTGTACCACAAGCTAATGTTTCACCAACACCACGTTCAAATACACGTAAGCGAACATGTTTTTCATCAATTACTTGCATAAAGCCGGCATTAACACGCTCAGGGAAACGTTTATGTGATTCAACTTGTGGACCAATACCTGCTACATCAGCAGTGAGTACGTCTGGAACAATAGTGACTGCATGAGGATTCCCCATGTTGACTACGTCAATACTAATGTTTTGGTCATTTGCCAGCTCAAGGGTATATAAGGCTTCTGGCTCTTCCGCAACAAATGGAATTTCATTTGGTAGAAACTTTGGGTAGCCCATATTTACGCGTACCCAACCATTTTGCCCAAGCTCAGGCTTAACAATACCTGCTTTGGTTTGTACGGTAATGTTGGTTTTATTGGTTAAATGACGTTCATGCACAAAACGAGCGAAACAACGTACGCCATTACCACATTGTTCAACCTCAGAACCATCTGCGTTGAAAATACGGTATTTAAAGTCAGCTTCTGGTACATCTGGTGGTTCAACAATTAAAAGCTGGTCAAAGCCAACACCAAAGTGTCGATCTGCCAAACGTTGAATGGTTGCAGTATCTAAATAAGCTCTTTGGCTAATTAGGTCAACCACCATGAAATCATTGCCCAAACCATGCATTTTGGTAAATTCTAATAACATCTCATTTACTCCTCAGGCAATAAACGTTCTTTTTCCCAAAGCGACTCAACCGTTTCACGTTCACGAATTAAATAGCTGTTTTCACCTGATACCATGACTTCTGCAGCACGACCACGCGTGTTGTAATTTGAACTCATCACAAAGCCATAAGCCCCTGCACCGAGTACAGCCAACAAGTCATTTTCTTGTAATGCAAGTGAGCGGTCTTTACCAATAAAGTCACCTGTCTCACAAATCGCACCAACGAGGTCCCATACTTTTTCTTCAGTATCGGTACGTGGCACAACAGGCTGAATATCCATCCAAGCTTCATATAAAGCAGGACGGATTAAATCATTCATTGCTGCATCAATAATAGCGAAGTTACGATGTGTAGTTGGTTTAAGCAAATCAACTTTAGTTAAAAGTACGCCCGCATTTGCACTGATGCTACGGCCCGGCTCCATATAAACCTTAAGACCTAACTTTTCTAAAGCAGGTTTCATAGAGTTTGCATATTCTTCAACACTTGGTGGCGTCTCATCTTTATAACAAACCCCTAAACCACCACCTATATCGATATGCTTAAGATTGATGCCTAGTTTCTTCAACTCATCAATCATCACAATGACACGGTCTAAAGCATCAACAAATGGTTTAGTTTCAGTGAGCTGTGAACCAATGTGACAGTCAATACCTACAATTTCAAGGTTAGGTAAAGAAGCTGCGTATTGATAAGTTTCATAAACAGCATCACTTGGAATACCAAATTTATTTTCTTTTAAACCAGTTGAAATATAAGGATGTGTTTTTGCATCGACATCAGGATTTACACGCAAAGAAATAGGCGCTTTTTTACCTAAGCGAGCAGCTACTTTTTGAATGCGGTCTAGCTCTGCATAAGACTCAACATTAAAACAAGCAATGCCTACATTGAGTGAGGTTTCAATATCGACTTCAGTTTTACCTAAACCTGAAAATACGATTTTAGAAGCATCCCCACCCGCTTTTAAAACACGAGCCAACTCACCACCAGAGACAATATCAAAACCCGCACCAAGTTTTGCCAAAACACTAAGAACAGCCAAGTTTGAGTTAGACTTCACCGCAAAACAGATTTGATGATCAATAAAGTCAAAGGCACGGTCCATATCTAAATAATGTTTTTCAAAAGCTGTTTTTGAATAAACATATAACGGTGTGCCAAATTGCTGCGCAAGCTGCTCTAGAGAACATTGCTCTGCATGCAATACTCCATTAATGCGGGTGAAACTCATGAATGTGTCCTTATTTCAAAGCTTAAGGTGAAGTTGTTTGGGTTGGAGCTGATGATGACTCGACTGGCTGTTCAGCCTTTTCATCTTTTTGCACAACTTGTTTTGATTCTTTATTACGATAGAGCAAGTATTTTGCACGGTGGTCATAATTTGGATCAGAAGGTAGCTGTAATGCTCCTGACTGACCGCAAGCTGTAAGCAAAATACTGCTGCTCAATAAACTGATGAGGCAAATGACACGAAGCATCTGAGCACCTGATTTAAACAATTCGATGCAGTATACCGTGATCATGCAAGCGGCTAAAGAGTAAACTTGAATAGAAAAACAATATGCATAAAAAACGCCAGCTTTTCAGCTGGCGTTTAGCCATAAGTAAATCAATTTCATTACTTTTTATGACGTGGTTTATAGAAGAAGAAATAACCAATGATCAGGATAACAAACCAGATTGGGCTGACTTTCAGTGCTTTAAAAGTATCTGGCTCTAAAGACAGCACATAAATCATGCCAACAAAGAAAATAATCGTGATCCAACAGGTAAATAGGCCGCCCGGCAATTTAAATGTTGATTTAGCATGCAGTTCAGGGCGTGTCGTGTAGTAACGGATATAACTCCAGATAATCAGTAACCACACGCAAATGAACAAAATAGTTGAAAGCGTTGTTGCAAGAGTGAATGCTTCAACTGTATTTGGTACAAAATACTGTAATGCCGCACCTAACAATAAACATGCAGCAGAAAAATACAATGCATTTGCAGGTACTGCACGTCTGTTCAATTTACCAAAAGCTTTTGGACCTTGATCTTCACGAGATAAACCAAACAACATACGGCTTGTTGAGAATACACCGCTGTTCATCGAAGACATAACTGATGACAATACTACTAAGTTCATCAAGATCGCTGCTGCCGCAATACCAGCTTGGCTAAACAAGTTTACAAATGGGCTGATCGCCGGATCAATTCTATTCCACGGAGTTACCGACATCACGATAAGCAATGCCAAGACGTAGAAAATAATGATACGAACTGGAATTGAGTTAATCGCTTTAGGTAAGTTACGCTCAGGATCTTTGGTTTCAGCAGCTGTTGTTCCCACAAGTTCTACACCCACGAAAGCAAAGATCGCGATCTGGAAGCCAGCCAAGAAGCCATGCACCCCTGTTGGGAAGAAACCGCCATTTGCCCATAAATGAGTAAATGAAGCCACCTCGCCCGTACTAGAAGTAAAGCCAGTAAAGATCATCCATAGACCCACTGCAATTAAAATAATAATCGCAAGGATCTTAATAAGCGCAAACCAGAACTCTAATTCACCAAATAGGCGTACAGTTAACAGGTTCAAACCCATAATAAATACAATAGCAGCCACACTAATCATTGCCCCTTCAACTGGTGAGAAAGGCTGGCCGTTATTGAAAAATTGTAAGTAATAGATAATTGCAGACAGATCGGCAATACCAATCGTGATCCAACACAACCAATAGGTCCATCCCACAAAATAACCTGCCCATGGGCCAATTAAATCTGTGGTGAAATCAATAAATGATTTATAGGTTAAATTTGACAGGAGTAATTCGCCAAGCGCACGCATGACAAAAAACACCATTACACCAATAATCAAATAAATGAATAAGATAGATGGGCCGGCAAGACTAATTGTTTTACCTGACCCCATGAATAAACCAGTACCAATGGCACCACCAATTGCAATCAGCTGTAAATGCCGATTGGAAAGACTACGATGGAGCTCACCTTGTTCATGAGGATCACTCAGATTTTGATTCGACATTTTATGAATACACTCCAGTAATTTTTTTAGTCCGTTAGCTAAATTCAAATCAAAAAGACGATATCGCACCATTTGCAGGTATCTTTTAAATGTATATTTTTTGACAACTTTTCAGCTAACCAATTTTTGTCTGTATGGCTGATAATTTCAAGATACATACAATTAAATCCGATAATACGCACAAGAACATAGCAATACAACGCACCTTCCAGTCTAAAATTAAGACTTGAACCACTTTGATTTTTCAATTAAAAAAGGCAATCAGATCGATTGCCTTTTTATATTTTGCTTCTAAGTTATTTATTCTTGGGCAAAATTACGTTTTATTTTTGACTTGTAAAAACCAAAGTAACCAATTGCAAGAACGAGGAACCAAATTGGACTGACCATAAGCGACTTAGCTGTGTCTGCTTCAAGGCTTAAAATCGCAATCGTAAATAAGAAGAAAACAATAACGACATAACTCATCGCTACCCCACCCGGCATTTTAAAGTTCGATTTTTCATGCAGTTCAGGAGATAACTTACGGTAGCGGATATAACACATCAAAATCAAAATCCATACCGTTAAAAATAAAATAGTGCATAACGTTGTTGCCAAGGTAAATGCTTCAATCGTATTGGGCACAAAATATTGTAATAAAGCACCACCCATAATACAGGCACAGGAAAAAATTAAACCATTTGCTGGAACTGCACTTTTAGTCAACTGACCTAATGTTTCAGGTGCTTGACCATCACGCGATAAGCCATACATCATTCGGCTAGTTGAAAAAATACCGCTATTCATCGATGACATGACCGATGACAACACCACTAGATTCATAATAATTGCAGCAGTTGGAATACCTGCCATTAAGAATAGTTCAACGAATGGACTACGGTCTGCTTTTACCTGATCCCAAGGCGTTACAGACATCACCACCATTAATGCCAATACATAGAATAAAATGACGCGAATCGGAATTGCGTTAATTGCTTTAGGCAAATGTTTATGAGGGTCTTTAGTTTCAGCAGCTGTAGTCCCGACCAGTTCTACCCCAATAAAAGCAAAGATCGCAATCTGGAAGCCGGCAAGGAAACCATTTACCCCATGAGGAAACATACCGCCATGATTCCAAATATTAGAAATAGCCGCAACAGAGCCAGATGGTGATTGGAACTTGGTCACTACCATATAGATGCCGGCAAGAACTAGAGCAATAATGGCAACAATTTTAATAATCGCAAACCAAAATTCGACTTCGCCAAATAAACGAACCGTCAATAAGTTTAAAATCAATAGAAAGAGAACACAGCCTGCACTAATCATTGCCTGTTCTATTGGGCTAAAACTAACTCCATTGGGGAGCCAAAAGCTCAGATAGCTCGTCACCGCAGTTAAATCTGCCATACCTACGAGCACCCAACTTACCCAGTAGGTCCACCCGACATAAAAACCAGCCCAAGGCCCAATCAGGTCATAAGCCATATCGACAAACGATTTATAATTTAGGTTTGAAAGTAAAACCTCTCCCAAAGCACGCATAAGAAAGAAAATCATGGTGCCGATAATTAAATAGATAAATAAAATTGATGGCCCCGCCAATGAAATAGTTTTGCCCGACCCCATAAACAGGCCTGTTCCAATGGCCCCTCCAATAGCGATCAATTGTAAATGGCGATTGGTCAGCTTACGCTGTAAGTCGCCAGCATGATCATGATGCTGAAGATTAGACATAGGTAAATATCCTAAAAATTTCCCACCTTAGCTAAAGCAAAATACATTCCAATATTTTTGGACAACGCGTGAAAAATAAGCCTTTGAAAAATGATCGGGTTCTGCCTACGTTCAGGGTGTCGTTTTGCTATACTCTGTTTTTACTGATTATGAAGTTAACAAACCGAAGTCGAATATGAGCAAAGTCAAAACTGTTTACCGTTGCGAACAATGTGGTGCGGATCATCCTAAATGGGCTGGTCAATGTTCAGAGTGTGGTGAATGGAATTCTCTGACTGAAGTTAAACTCGAACCTACTACAGCCCATCGCGCTCGTCCTAAAATTGGGGGCTACGCAGGCCAAGTTGCCAATATAACAACACTAAATAAAGTCTCAGTTTCTCATGAAACCCGCTTACCTACAGGTATTAGCGAGTTTGACCGCGTACTTGGCGGTGGCTTGGTCACAGGCTCAGTAGTCCTGATTGGTGGTGACCCGGGTATTGGTAAATCGACCATTCTTTTACAAACAGCAACCCACATGGCAAGTGCAAAAAGTTCTGCACTTTATATTACGGGTGAAGAATCATTGTCTCAGGTGGCCTTGCGTGCACAGCGCCTTGACTTGCCTACAGACCAGTTAAAAGTCATGGCTGAAACCTGTGTCGAACGCATTTGTGAAGTTTTAGAGCAAGAACGTCCTGTGGTAGCAATTTTGGACTCGATTCAAACGCTTTACACAGAAACGCTTCAATCTGCACCTGGTGGGGTTTCACAAATTCGTGAATCTGCTGCGTTATTAACCCGCTATGCAAAAAATAGTGGCACGGCGTTATTTATTGTTGGTCACGTGACCAAAGAAGGTGCACTAGCAGGCCCACGCGTTTTAGAACATATGGTGGACTGTGTACTTTATTTTGAAGGCCAATCAGACTCACGCTATCGTATGATTCGTGCGGTGAAAAACCGTTTTGGTGCAGTCAATGAACTTGGTGTATTTGGCATGACCGATAAAGGCTTACGTGAAGTGGCTAACCCTTCTGCTATTTTCTTAAGTCGTTATGACGAAGCCATTCCCGGTTCAATTGTCATGATTAGCCGTGAAGGAACTCGCCCACTCTTAGTTGAAGTTCAAGCTTTAGTTGATGATGCTCAAGGACAACCTAGACGTGTCGCTCTTGGTCTTGAACAAAACCGTTTAAACATGTTGCTTGCTGTAATGCACCGTCATGGTGGTGTACAAACTACAGGGCAAGACGTTTATGTCAACATTGTCGGTGGTTTAAAAATTACTGAAACAGGTTCTGACTTGGCTGTTTTACTAGCTTGTGCATCAAGTTTACGTACCAAGGCATTGCCTCAGCAACTTGCAGTTTTTGGTGAAGTTGGTCTTTCAGGTGAAATTCGACCTGTACCGAATGGTCAAGAGCGCTTAAAAGAAGCAGCAAAACACGGCTTTAAATATGTCATTTTACCTAGAGGCAACGCACCACAAAAAGCGATTCCGGGAGTACAAGTAATTGCTGTGGCGCGCTTACATGAAGCCCTTACCGAAGCGATGCAGCTCAGCGATGAATTGACATAAAAAAACATATTTTTATAGTTGAAATTTAGTGTAAATGACTGCATAAATACAATTACAAATTAATTTTAAACAGGAATTTCCTATGGAAGTACACCAGCGCGGCTTGATAACCGGTATTTTAATGGCTGCTTTGGCAATTTCTCCTCTTGCTGAAGCAAAACGTGCAGGTGGTGGTAAAAGCCACGGCATGGCACGCTCTACCACTTCAAGCCAGTCATATCAACAACCTCGTCAAGTGACTCCAGTTCAACAACCTGCTACAGCACCTCAAAGATCTGGTCCGGGTGTTGGTTCAATGGTTGCAGCTGGTGTAGCTGGTGCTGCCGTAGGTGCTGTTGCAGCACATGCTTTAGCTGATGACAAACCAACATCAACTGAACAACGTGTAACCCAGCCAGATAACGAGCAACAAGCGGTTCAAGCTCAACAGCAACAAGAGAAGAAAGGTGGTATCCCAGGCTGGTTATGGGTATTACTTGCTGCTGCTGTTGCCTTTTTTGTATTCCGCAAATTGGGCGGGAAAAAAAAATTAGCAGCAAATAATCCTTACGCTCCAAACAGCAACGGTCAAAACACATTTGGCCGTTCAGCTGCACCAACTAACTCAAACGACAATACCAATATTTTTGGTCAGTCTGTTGGTGGTGGTACAGCAACTCAAGCACCGTTTGGTGGTGCAACAACAAGTAATGGCAACCAGTTACCAGATGGTAGTGAACCTGCTTCTTTCTTACGTGTTGCCCGTCAGCGTTTTAACCACATTCAGTCAATCAACAGTGCAAGTAACATCGAAGAAATTCGTCGCTACTTAACACCTGAACTTTATAACTCTATGTATAACGACATCATGGAGAATCAAGATCAGGACGTTGCTGAGTTTAGTAACTTAAATGCAATGGTTGTAGACAGTGCGACTGAAAATGGTCAATACATTGTGAGCGTACGCTTCACAGGTACAGTAAGTGAAGATTTAAATAGCTTGCCACAGCCATTTACAGAAATCTGGCACTTTGTAAAACCTGTTGGCTCTCAGCAAGACTGGGTGGTTGCAGGGATTCAACAAGCTTAATTTAAATAAGCTCCAAATAAAAAAGCCACAATATGTGGCTTTTTTATTTGCTCGCACTCAGGCAATTTCGGCTGGAAATGCGATGACTTTTTCAATTTTAAGTTGTTCGGTTGCAACCATGAGTAATCGGTCTATGCCTAAAGCAATTCCTGAACATTCTGGCATATGAGGCAAAGCTGCTAACAAATACTCATCTAATGGCACAACATGAAGCCCTTGCTTAGCCCGTTCTGCATTATCTGCTTCAAAGCGTGAACGTAACACGTCTGCATCAAGCAATTCATCGTAAGCATTGGCAAGTTCCAGACCTTCGATATAAACCTCAAAACGCGCTGCGACCTCTTCCCCATCTTCATCTACTTTCACTTTTGCCAAAGACGCCATTTCTGGCGGAAAGTCAGTTAAAAAGACAGGTGCATCAAAACCTAAACTTGGCTCAACAAAATGAGAAAACAACAAGTCCATATAAGCTAAGCGGTCATCACCTAAATCAAGATTTAAACCAACACGATTTGCAGTATCTTTGAGTTGCTTTAAAGTTGCTTGTAACGGGTTAATATCTAAACGGTCCTGAAAGGCATGCTTATAACTTAAAATAAATGGACGAACTTCGCCAAAACGATGCTGTAAACAGGTTTGCAAT
Source organism: Acinetobacter sp. RUH 2624 (assembly GCF_000162375.2). Taxonomy (NCBI): domain Bacteria; kingdom Pseudomonadati; phylum Pseudomonadota; class Gammaproteobacteria; order Moraxellales; family Moraxellaceae; genus Acinetobacter; species Acinetobacter sp. RUH 2624. The sequence goes on from NZ_KI391939.1 coordinate 2,149,138, forward strand.
AAATCGGCTGTTTCATGCATTAATGCTTTTAAGTCTAAACCCGGACGATACCATTCGAGCATGGTAAATTCACTGTTGTGTTTACGCCCGTGTTCATCGTCACGAAAAACCTTGCATATTTGATAAATCGGTCCGCTACCACTTGCTAGCAAACGTTTCATGGCAAACTCAGGAGAAGTCTGTAAATACTGAGTCTGTAATTTGCCATTGATATGGCGTAAAGCCTGAACCGAGGCTAAATGTACATCGGTAACGCCTGCTTGTGAAACTACGGGTGTTTCAACTTCCATGACCCCACGTTCTGCAAAGAACTGACGGATTTGGGTATAAAGCTTGGCACGAGCATTTAAAGCATCAATTGAACACGTAGGTTGATAACTTAAACTCATGCTTGCGGTCCCCCGTGTGCTGCCCATTCACGGCGCAGTGGATAATTCTTACGTAATAAATCAAATGCTTTTTGCTCTACTTTGCCATCTTTAACACAGGCACGAATATTGGCATCATCTTGAGCAATATCATAAATATGAGATATTTTTTGCTTTAACACTGCTTTTAAGTCATGTCCTGAAAAATAATCTTCACATGCAGGCAACTGCGTTTCGAAACGCTTATTAATGTCGTAGCCAAATTTTTGGCAAAACGCTTCATAAATCATTTGTGTACCACGAGCTTTTCCTTCCAAGCTATAACCTGCAATATGCGGTGTCGCCAAAGCCAACATATTTAAAAGCTCATCTGATATCACTGGCTCATGTTCAAATACATCAAGTACAACTTTACGTTTGGTACGTTGAATGTCTTCGATTAAAGCAGCTTCTTTCACAACCGGACCACGAGCGCTATTAATTAAAATCGTATCTGGTTGAAGCGCTGCAAAAGTTTCTTCATTGAAAAGATGATATGTCGCATGTTCACCGTTTTTCGTAAGCGGCACATGAATTGAAATAGCATTCGCTTGTTGTAATAGGGCTTTAAAGTTCACATTTTCAATTGAATCTAACTTTACATATGGGTCAAAGCCAATTACGTTCCAGCCAAGCAACCGAGCCATATAAGCTAAACGTTTCCCCACGTTTCCAAGCCCCACAATGCCTAGCGTAAATTTTTCTTGTTGTTCTAAAAGGCTACCATCTAAATGAAGTAAAGCGGTAATCACATATTCAGCAACTGCCTGTGCATTACAACCTGCGGCATTGGCCCATGTAATATTATGTTTTTCTAGGGCTTGAATATCTAAATGATCAGTACCAATTGTGGCACTACCTACATATTTTAAAGCGGTGTTTTGAATTAAACTTTCATTTACAACAGTAACTGAGCGGACCAATAAAGCTTCAGCATCTTTCACATCTGCGTACGTTAAGGTGCGTCCTGCATGATGTTGAATATCGCCAAATTCTGAAAAAAAGTAATCGGTAAACGCCAAATTTTCATCTGCGACGATTTTCATGGTCTGCAACCCATAGTTTATAAAAACGTTATTATCCTTTGAGTTGTAGCAAAGCACAATGTTAAGGGTATTAAATTCGCACAGGTTTTAAGACTCAGTTCAACTACAAACCACCACCAAAATAAAAGTAAGCCATCACGGCAAGTGTGAGCCAAATTAAAATAATCAGTACAGCAACCAAATAATTTCGTGGCCCTTTCTCATGTTCATCTAACCATTCTTTGGCTTGTTGTTCTGCATCGAAAATGACTTGCTGAGGCGTAAAACGAAGCGCTAACCAAATGAGTATGGGTAAAATGATGGCATCATCAATAAAGCCTAATATAGGAATAAAGTCTGGAATTAGGTCGATAGGACTAAAAGCATAAGCCACAGCCACTACCGCAATAATTTTGGGTAACCACGGCATTTGAGGATGCCTTGAGGCAAACCAAAGCATAATAATTTGTTTTTTTAGACGTTTTGCCCATTCTTTTAGTGATTGTAACCAAGACATTTGGACAGACTCTGAACCTTTTGAGTTTTATAATAATCTATAAAATCTATCCATAGCTTAAAAGCAACAGAGATGTTAGATGAGCTTGGTTTTAAGCCCATCATATTGAACGATATATTTTAAATTTCCGTATATAAAACAAACCGGTCTCCCCTACAAAAACTTGCCAATGTCAGGCCAGATTGTTTGGCTAACTGAATGGCCATACTGGTCGGTGCAGAAATTGAAGCAAGCAAGCTAATATTCAGCTGAGCACATTTTCGTATCAGTTCATAACTTGCCCGACTGGTCATGACAACAAAACCTAAACTGGTGTCGTAGTTTTCTTGCGCTATATAACCAATTAATTTGTCTAAAGCATTATGGCGGCCAACATCTTCGAATAAAGCCACGATTTGACCATCAACCACCCACGCCGCGGCATGTGCCCCACCTGTTAAAGCGGTAATTTCTTGCTGGGCTTTTAAATGGGAAATGGCAGTCGGAATTTGCTCAAGCCATAGCTTTGATGCATGCGTTGTAATTTTGGGAACATCTAACTGAAACTGCTCCAAACTTTCAATGCCACATAAACCACAGCCTGTACGACCAACCATCATGCGACGATGCTCTTTTAATGCAGCAAATGCTCTCGATGAAATGGTCATTTCAACCGTAATGCCCAACTCATTTTGATGCACATCAAGAACATATAGCTCTTTTAAACTGGTCAAAATGCCTTCAGAGAGACTAAAACCTTTGGCAAATAATTCGACATCGGTCGGTGTTGCCATCATCACCGCATGTGAAATACCGTTATATACCAAAGCAATTGGGTACTCTTGCACAATATGATCTAAAACATTTTCAGATTCGGTTTTGTTAAACCGCTGTACTTGTAATGTTTCAACCCCATAAGCATGTGGTGTCAAAATTATTTCCTTTATTTCAAAAATGGCGCTTGTTTAGAGCGCCATTTGCTTAGATTTCATTTTAAAAAACAGGTTCACTTAGATGCTGCTGACTTTCTTATTGGCATCTTCAGGGTCAACGGCTGTTGCCAAGTTAAAGTGCTCTGGTGCATTTCCGGGATGTAAAATCACAGGAACACTTTTAGAAGCCGGAATCTTGGCATATTTGTCATGACTGCTTAAGGCCACCAAAGGATTGGTTTCCGGATAGTAAGCCGCCAAGCTGCCTCGTGGAATGTTGTAGGGCACAATACGGAAACTGTGCACAATGCGCTTCACACCATCCGAGAAAACACTTTCAATATCGACCCACTGATTTGCTTCAAAGCCCGCTTCATCAATATCGGCTTGGTTCATAAACAACACACGGCGCTGACCAAACACCCCACGGTAACGGTCATCCAGACCATATAAAGTGGTGTTGTATTGGTCATGAGAACGAGTAGTCATTAAGGTATAAACCTTACTTTCGGTATATGCGGCAGCGTACTGGTTTTCTTTATCCGCGTAGACTTCTTCAAGTGGCGTAATCAGAAATTGCGCTTTACCACTCTTGGTATTCCAGATGTGCTGATTAGCAGGATGCTCTAGGTGGAAACCGCCCGGTTTATAAACACGTAAATTAAAGTCATGGAACTCATCAAACACATCGGCAATGGAGTCACGAATGCGGTCATAACTTTCAATATACCATTTCCATTTAATCTGACTGTCTGGAAGAACAGCTTCAGCCATTCTTGCCACAATATCCGGTTCAGACAATATGTTTTTAGAAATTGGCGTATTACGTCCTGCCGACAAGTGAACATTACTCATGGAGTCTTCAACCGAAATGGCTTGTGGGCCATGAAGCTGCTCATCTATTTCGGTACGGCCTAAACATGGCAAAATAAGTGCATCTTTACCGCATACCAAATGACTACGATTTAACTTGGTTGCTACATGGACGGTTAAATCACATTTTCTAAGCGCTTCTTGCGTATATGGGGTATCAGGAGTTGCAACTGCAAAATTTCCACCTAAACCAATAAAGACTTTTATCTCGCCTTCAGCCATGGCTTTAATCGTTTCGACCACGCCATATCCATTTTTTCTTGGTGATTTAATACCGAATACACGGTCAATGTTATCGAGTAGTTTAGGGCTAGGCAGCTCATTGATGCCCATGGTGCGGTCGCCTTGCACATTACTATGACCACGAACCGGACACAGCCCTGCACCCGGTCTACCAATCTGACCACGTGCCAACAATAAATTTGCCAGCATATGTACGTTAGCAGTTCCGTGTCGGTGCTGGGTAATCCCCATCCCCCAACAGAAAATGGAGCGCTCTGACTCTAAAAAGAGTTTAGCGAGCTTTTCTAAATGTTCAGGCGACAGACCTGAGTGCTTATAAATATCTGCCCACTCAGTTCTTTCCACCTCAGCAATCATCTCATCGAAACCAACGGTATTCACCGCAATAAAGTTTCGGTCAAAAACGCTTGGTTTACCTGAAGCAAGTGCTTTTTTATCCCATTCATTTAAGTGCTTTAACATTCCTAACATCAGTGCATAGTCGCCACCAATTTTAGGCTGGAAATAATAACGGCTAATTGGCGTACTGCCATTGGTCATCATCTCAAGCGGTGCTTGCGGGTCTTGGAAACGCTCTAGGCCTCGTTCTTTAATCGGGTTAATCGCAATAATGTTGCCACCGCGTTTAGACACTTCACGCAAAGTGCCTAACATACGTGGATGGTTGGTTCCCGGATTATGCCCAAAACTAAAAATGGCATCGGCTAAATCAAAATCTTCTAAAGTAACGGTGCCCTTTCCTAAACCAATTGAGTCGAGCAAGCCTACACTTGTGGTTTCATGGCACATGTTTGAACAGTCTGGAAAGTTATTTGTACCAAAGCTTCTCACAAACAATTGATATAAAAATGCAGCTTCGTTACTGGCACGGCCAGATGTATAAAATGCCGCTTGGTCTGGATGGTCTAGCGCATGTAAATGTTGAGCAATGAGCTTAAAGGCATCATCCCATGAAATAGGAACATATTTATCGGTTGCAGCATCATAACGAACCGGGTCTGTTAAGCGGCCTAAGTCTTCTAAAAAAAAGTCACTTTGTTCTGATAGCCAACTAACCGTATGGCCTGCAAAATATTCGGGAGTAACGGTTTTACTGGTTGCTTCAAAAGCAACTGCTTTGGCACCATTTTCACAGAAGTTAAAGGCATGGGCATCTTTCTTTTCGGGCCATGCACAACCGGGACAGTCAAAACCTGTAGGCTGGTTAATGTTGAGTAAGGTAATTGAACCTTTACCTAAAATATCTTGTCGCTTTAGGTTTCGAGCGACACTAAGAAGTGCGCCCCACCCACCAGCAGGATGAGTATATGGCTCAATTCGCGCAAAACCGTTATTTTCCTGTATATGCTTTTGTTCTTCTGAATTATCCACTTTTTCATCCTCTTATTTCTTTTACATTCAACAGATCCAATAAAATCACAATTTAAATTATGGTTATATCAAGACAATCTGCTGTTTAGCTTATTTGTAGAGTCTACTTTTTATAGGTTTCCGCTATTTTAAAAGCTGGCTCAACCCTTCTTATAATATGTGCCATATTGTTTACAATTACAATCATTCAAAACAACCATACTATTTATATAAAAACTTATAAAACAATGGTTTAAAAATTTTATAATCCAATTTTTTACAGATAAAAACATTATTGATTTTCATTTTTATCAGATTGAAAGTATTTAAAAATTGACGCCTACATATGTTTATCTATGTTTTTTTCGTATTAAGCAGTATAAAACAATGAGAAATCTATCCGTATTAGAACGTTTATGAAGCTTGTGATCGCCCCTGACTCATTTAAAGACAGCTTATCTGCTTTGAAGGTAGCTCAAGCCATTGCCAAAGGATGGCAAGCTGTTTTTCCCGATGCCGAAACTGTTTTGTGCCCGATGGCAGACGGCGGTGAAGGAACCATTGAAGCTGTTTTAGAAGTCTGCGAAGGTCAATGGCGTGAAAAAACGGTGGTTGGGCCATTAGGTCAGCCTGTTCAAGCCAAATGGGGATGGTTAGAACATCAAAAGATCGCCATCATTGAAATGGCTCAAGCAAGCGGCATACAGTTAGTCCCACCGTCTGAGCGTGATGCTTGCCACAGTACAACCTTTGGCACAGGGCAGCTCATTTTAGATGCTTTAGATGCAGGTGCAAAAGAGATGATTTTAACTGTGGGCGGCAGCGCCACCAATGATGGCGGTACAGGTTTACTCAGTGCTTTGGGTGCAGTTTTACTCGATGCTAACCAAAACGCCTTACCCGCCGGTGGACTTGCTCTAAGCAACCTATCCAAAATTGATTTAACACATTTCGACTCACGCATTCAGCACACACGGTTTTTACTGGCTGCCGATGTGACCAATCCACTTTGCGGCCCAAATGGTGCATCACATATTTTTGGCCCACAAAAAGGGGCTTCCCCTGCTCAAGTACAGTTACTCGATGCAGCGGTTGCACATTTTGCCGATGTCTCAGCGGAGCTTTTAGGTTTCGACAAACGAAATGAAGCAGGTTCTGGTGCTGCTGGTGGCTTGGGTTTTGCAGCCAAAAGTTATTTAAATGCAGACTTTAAAGCTGGCGTTAAAGTGGTGGCTGAACTAAACCAACTTGAACATAAAATTGCTAACGCAGATTGGGTAATTACGGGTGAAGGTAAATTTGACCAGCAAACCTTAAGTGGCAAAACTGTTTTTGGGGTGAGCCAAATTGCTAAAGCTCACAACGTACCTGTGATTGTGATTGCTGGGACTTTAGGCGAAGGCTACCAAGCACTTTATGAACATGGGGTTACGGCTGCTTTTTCGCTAGCCAATGGTCCCATTACATTAGAACGAGCCTGTGAACATGCGGCGGAACTTATTTATGAAAGAACAGTCGATATTGCGAGATTAATTCAATTTAGCCAAATGAACTGGAAAGATAAAAAAGCTTAATTGGCTAATTTTAAAAGGCTCTCTTTACAGCTTTCTAAGATTTCATCGCTAAGGTTTGATTGATCTGGGCATGCGCGAGATAAAGCAATTGCCCCTACAGACTGGGCAAGAATATTAATGGCTTGCTTTCTCAACTCTTCTTTTTCTAAAGAAACTTGTTTGGCTCGCTCGGTCATAATGAACTGAATAAGTTGCTCAATACCCTCTTCAAACTCGACTTTTACTTCGTCGGGCTGTCTTGCAGCATCACAAGATAACGCCGTTAGTGTGCAGCCCAAATCCCGATTATCTCGATGAGTGCGGGACACATAAAGCTGAATAAATTGAGTTAAGTTTAAACCTTCTATTCTTTTTAAAACCTGCTCAAGTCCATGTTTAACAGTAATTGAGACAAGGTCTGTTTTCGAACTGAAATGTTTATAAAAGCCGCCGTGGGTAAAGCCTGCGCTAGACATTAATTCGGCAATGCCGACTCCATCGTAGCCTTTGCTACGAAACAGTTGAGTCGCCTTTTCAACAATTTTATCTCGGTTTTCTTTTACCTGAGTTTTACTGACTTTCATGTTGGCGCACCCACTTTTATTCACCCGACTGGTCATAATTATACATTGATTATGATTGACATCAAAAATTAGTTATTTTAGATTATGATCATCATCTAAAAATAAAGCGTGGAGACATCACATGTCAGCTCAATCAAAAGTACTTATTACAGGAGCTTCGTCAGGAATTGGTTCTGTCTATGCAGACCGTTTTGCACAACGTGGCCATCACTTAATCTTGGTTGCACGAGATACCAACCGCTTAGACAAAATCTCGAGAGACCTTCAAGCAAAATACGGTGTACAGGTCGAATTTATTCAGGCCGATTTATCAAAGGATCAAGACATTAGCAAAATTGAAGATGTTCTAAAAAACGATGCTGATATTGAAATTTTGGTAAATAACGCAGGTATTACACTTAGCGGAAATTTTTTAACTCAAGATATTAAAGAAATTGAAACACTCATGACTTTAAATATGACTGCGGTTGTTCGTTTGTCTCATGCGGTTTCCGAGCAACTCGTACGTAAAGGTAAAGGCTCAATTATTAATTTAGGTTCTGTTGTTGGGTTGTCTCCTGAATTTGGTTCTACCATTTATGGTGCAAGTAAGTCCTTTATACATTTTTTTAGCCAAGGCTTACATTTAGAGTTAAAAGATCATGGCGTACATGTGCAAGCCGTATTGCCTTCTGCAACCAAAACTGAAATTTGGGAACGTTCAGGTATCGATTTAAGCCAAGTTCCGCCATTAATGGACGTCAATGATTTGGTGGATGCTGCTCTAATCGGCTTTGATCGTAAAGAAACAATTACAATTCCTGTGCTAAAAGACGAAAATCAATGGAATAATTTTGAAAAATCACGTATGACATTATTACCAAACTTTTCTTCGGCTGAAGTAGCCCAACGTTATACAAACTAACAAGTACAGCTACCCAATTCTCAAGTAGGAAAATCTTATGAATGTTATTGATGCTCTCCGTAAGCGCCGTGCAATTAAACGCTTCGACCCTTCTTTTCAGTTATCTGAAGATAACAAAAAGCAGTTATTACAAGAAGTTTTAGCAAATGCACCAAGTGCTTTTAACTTGCAGCATTGGCGTCCGGTTGTTGTCGAAGATGCTGAGTTAAGACAAAAAATTCGTGCTATTGCTTGGGACCAACCACAAGTTACAGAAGCATCTTTACTCATTGTATTATGTGCAAAATTAAATACATGGGAAGTTGATGCTAAACGTGTATGGGATGGTGCGACTCCAGAAGTTCAAAATATTATGGCCGGCGCGATTGACCAGTATTACCGTGACCGCCCACAAACCCAACGTGACGAAGTTATGCGTAGTGCGGGGATTTTTGCTCAAACTCTGATGTTACTTGCCCAAGAACATGGTTTAGATAGCTGCCCGATGGATGGTTTTGACTTTGACGCAATGGCGAAGCTCGTTAACTTGCCTGAAGACCATGTGGTGTGTTTAATGATTGCTGTTGGTAAGTCAGCTTCTGAACCTTATCCACGTGTGGGTAAACTTCCTTTCGATGAAGTCATTATTCAAAATACATTCTAAGTGATAAGTCTTTTAGACCCTCATGCTATAAATAGTGTGAGGGTCTAATTTTTAATGACTTTCATTATTTTATGACATCTTTTTTTCGTTTAGCTTATTGGTTAAACGGCGAACTAAAAGAAAGAATAAAGGCACAAAGAAAATAGAAAGCAAGGTTCCTGAAATCATACCGCCCGTTACGGCTATACCAATTTCTTTACGGCTAACAGCTCCTGCTCCTGTAGATACAGCCAAGGGAAGAACGCCCGCAACAAATGCCAGAGATGTCATAATAATGGGACGTAATCGCTGACCTGCTCCTTCAATAATCGCTTCCATTAATGCTTGACCTGCCTCTAACTTGGCTGCCGCGAACTCAACAATCAAAATAGCATTTTTGGCAGAAAGTCCAATGGTAGTAAGCATAGCTACCTGAAAGTAAATATCATTCACAAAACCAGCCAGACTTGCAGCCATCACAGCTCCAATCAGACCTAAAGGAATCACTAGCATGACAGAAACAGGAATGGACCAACTTTCATAAAGTGCTGCCAAACATAAAAAGATAAAGATAATGGATGCTAAATATAACCAAATGGTTTGACCGCCAGCTAACTTCTCTTGATAAGACAACCCGCTCCACTGAAGGTTAAAGCCTTGTTGTTGATCAACTAACTCCTGCATTTTATCCATAGCCCCACCAGAACTTTCACCAGTTGCCGCAGAGCCTTGTATTTGTATAGCTGAAAGACCATTAAAGCGTTGCAGCATTTGTGGTCCCATTTGCCATTTTACAGAAGAGAAACTAGAAAATGGTGTCATCTGACCTGTAGCACCGCGAACATACCATTGCCCAATATCTTGAGGTAAGGAACGATAAATCGCGTCTCCTTGTATATAAACTCGCTTAACACGTCCCTGATCGATGAAATCATTAATATAAGATCCACCCCATGCCGAAGATAGCGTATTACTGATATCTGTTTGAGCCAAACCAAGTGCACTGGCTTTTCTTTGATCGATATCGACTTGTAACTGAGCTTTATCTTCTAAACTATTTAGACGGACTGCTGCTAAGCCAGAATCAGCACTTGCTGCTTTTAACACAGTGTTTTGTGCCGCCAGTAAAGCATCACGTCCTTTATTTTCAGCATCTTGTAACCAAAGCTCAAAACCACTTGATTGCCCAAGCCCCCTTACTGCGGCTGGTGAAAGTACCTGAACACGTGCGTTACGCAGCGACTTAAAATATGAGTTTGCCCGAGCAATCACTGCTTCTGCTGTGTTTTCACTCCCTTCTCGATCATCCCAATGTTTGAGTCCAGCAAATGCCATTCCCACATTTTGCCCACTGCCCGCGTTATTTCTACCCATCACCATGAAAATCACATTGAGATTATCCTTTTCTTTCGTCAGGAAATAATCTGCTATCAAGTTACCCACCCGTTCTGTTTCAGCGAGTGTTGTGCCTACTGGTGTACTAAACTGGACCATAACTGAGCCTTGGTCTTCTTGTGGTAAAAACCCAGTATTCATACGCGTATATTGCCAGCCTAACAAAGCTGTAATACCTAAGAATATGATCATAAATATTTTGGGCTTACCTAAAACAGCGAGCAGCTTTATACGATAGCTTGACTGCCCTTGTTCGACTTTACGATTGAACCAAGTAAAGAATTTTCTCTGCTTTTGTTTTTCATTTGCAGGTTTAAGTAAGGTTGCACATAACGCAGGTGAAAGGGTTAAAGCAACAATGGCTGAAAGCACCATAGCCGATACGAGTGTTACCGAAAATTGGCGATAAATAATGCCGACAGAACCACCAAAAAAAGCCATAGGTAAAAATACCGCAGCAAGTACCATCGCAATACCGACCAACGCACCCGATATTTCTTTCATTGAAATTAGGGTAGCTTGCCGGGCATCAATATGTTGCTCATGCATAACCCGCTCTACATTTTCTACAACGACAATTGCATCATCTACTAGTAAACCAATTGCAAGTACCATCGCAAATAAAGTCAGCGTATTAATGCTATAACCCAATATACTGAGTACACCAAAGGTTCCTAACAATACGACCGGAACCGCAATAGCAGGAATTAAAGTGGCGCGCCAGCTCTGTAAAAATAAGAACATGACAATAACGACTAGAACAATTGCCTCAGCTAAAGTTTTAATCACTCCTTTTACAGATGCTTCAACAAATGGAGTACTGTCACGTGGATATGCAACTTTTAACCCTGATGGCATAGAACCGGTTAAACGCGTGACCTCAGCTTTTACTCTTTCAGCTGTTTCTAAAGCATTGGCACCCGAAGCAAGTTGAATAGACATACCCGAAGCTGGCTTTCCATTCAAACGTGTAGAGGTTTGATAATTTTCTGCACCGCGCTCTACACGAGCTACATCTTTAAGTAAAACTACAGCTCCGTTTGTTTGAGTCCGTAAAATAATATTTTCAAATTGATTTACGGTCTGTAGACGGGATAATGCTGTTACGGTTGCATTTAAAGCCTGTCCGTCACGAGTTGGTAATGCCCCCAACTCACCTGCTGTAATTTGTGCATTTTGAGCTTCAATTGCAGTTCTGACATCTGAAGGCATAAGGCCATAGCTATTTAGTTTATGTGGATCGAGCCATATGCGCATTGCATATTGAGCACCAAATACTGTGATTTCACCTACGCCATCGACGCGACTTAGTGGGTCTTGAAGTGTGCTCACCATGTAGTCGGATATATCGACAGAAGTTCTTGTATTACTTTCATCGTAAAGTGCAAAAACCAATAAACTATCGCCTTGTGACTTTGTCACGGTTATACCTTGCTGCTGCACTTCTTGCGGTAGTCGGCTAAGCGCCTGATTGACTGCATTTTGGACCTGAACTTGAGCGGTATCCGGGTTTGTTTTTTGATTAAAACTTAAGCTTATACGTGCCTGGCCAGCGGAGCTGCTACTCGATGAAAAATACAGTAAACCATCAATGCCCTTAATTTGCTGTTCCAAAATCTGGCTTACACTATCTTCAACAGTTTTGGCAGATGCCCCGGGATAATTTGCAGTGACGTTTACACCCGGTGGTGCAATATCTGGATATTGTTCAATGGGTAAGGTCAAAATAGAAATGGTACCCAAGGCCATAATACAAATAGAAAGAACCCAAGCAAAAATAGGCCGTGCAATAAAAAAACTCGACAACATAGCGCATCCTCAGGTCATTGGAGTAGGTTCAATCGCCATACCGGCACTTAAACCTTGCAGGCCATCAACAATGACTTGATCTCCTTCGTTCAAGCCCGATTTCACTAACCAACGGTTATCAATTGCATTTCCTAGCGTAATTTTTCGTTGTTCAGCTTTATTATCTTTTCCAACCACCCATACAAGCGCGTTTCCATCTGCATCTCTAAAAAGTGCTCCTTGGGGAATTAAAATGCTGTTAGATCGCGTACCCGTTCCAAGCTCTGCACGTACATACATTCCCGGCAATAAACCATGATTTGGATTTGAAAATGCTGCACGCAACGTAATACTTCCAGTTGCTTCATCTACTGCAATATCACTGAACTTAAAAGTTCCTTGTTGCGAATAAGTGGTGCCATTTTCGAGCTGTAAACGTACTGAAAGTTCAGTTGGTTTTATTCCATTTTCAGTGAGCTGTTTACGTAGCGCCATATATTCATCACTCGACTGAGTTAAATCGACATACATCGGGTCAAGTTTTTGAATGGTTGCTAAAGGATCTGTTTGTGCAGAAGTCACTAAAGCTCCGCGTGTAATCGAAGAGCGCCCTATCCGCCCTGAAATAGGCGCAGTAACTTGTGTATAACGCAAATTAGTTCGCGCTGTTTTTAATACTGCTTCATTTACAGCAACGGTGGCTTTTGCCTGTTCATAGGCACTTAACGCATTATCAAGTTCTTGCTGACTAATGCCATTTACCTTAATTAATTCTTTATAACGCTCAGCTTGAAGACGAGTTGAATTCATTGTCGCTTTAGCAAGTGCAAGGTTACCAGCAGCCTCATCAACGCTATCGCGATAGAGTGATGAATCAATTTTATAAAGAGGCTGTCCCTTACTTACCTGAGAGCCTTCTTTAAATAATTGCTCGACAACTACTCCATTTACTTGTGGCCGCACCTGAGAAATTTCAGAGGCCACTGTTCTCCCAGCTAACTGGTAAGAAGATTCAATAGTCTCTTTTTTTATAGTGATAATGCCGACCTTTTGATTATTTTTAACAATAGGCTTATCAGAATCACATCCATTAAGAAAAACAATCAAAGGCAATAAATACAAGGTATTACGACCAAGAAAACGAACTTTTGGCATATCTGGGACCCCAGACTTATGGACAATTTATTTACTTTACTGTAAAGTAAATAAATAAGATGTGCAAGAAAACCTCAATATGTTAAAAAAATCTCCAGGACGTCCCTCTCGAATCCGCCCGACTATTGTGGCAGCAGCACGTGAACTCTTTCTTGAACATGGTTTAGAAGTTCGTTTAGAGGCAATCGCTACGAAAGCAGGCACCAATAGACAAACTTTATACAACCATTTCCCAACGAAGACTGCACTGCTAATCGAAGTTTTTGATCATTTAAAAACAGAAATGGAAGCCCCTTTTATTGAGCAACATGAGGTCAACAATAAGCGACTGGATCAGCGATTGTTAGACATTGGGCAAGCCGTGCAAAATCATTTTTATAATATTGATGTAATTCGCCTGCAACGATTACTGATTATTGCTTTAGTTGAAATGAAAGAAATTCTTCCTAAAATTCAGACCCGTACTCAAGGTAATATAAAAAGGTCTTTAAGTCATATTCTTGAAACCGCGCACAATGCTGGCGTGATTCAAGTTGAACATCCCGACGAAGCAGCTAAAGCCTTTTTGGGCGCAGTGATGGGATATGCCTATCCGGCAACCCTTCTAGGAGGCGCAGTGCCAACACCAGAAGAATTAAAAAAACTCAATGAAGAAACTTGTACTATGTTTTTAAAAGCATGGCAGTATAAAGAATAACTGCAAAAAAATGATAAAAGCCCCTATTCAACGGGGCTTTTTAAAATAGGCTCATAACTAAAACATGCTAAACAATATTGACCATATCAATCTAAACCACATCCTCACCTAAATACCATACCCCCCATCAATATTAATATTTGAACCAGTGATATATCCCGCATGCTCGCTACAGAGCCATAAAACTAAATCTGCAATTTCATTTCTATTACCATAACGTTTAATCGCCATAAGGTCTAAAAGTGAATTTGCCATTTCGCCTTCTGCCGGATTCATATCAGTATCGACAGGTCCCGGTTGAATATTATTTACGGTAATAAATCGTTCACCCAAATCTCGCGCCATACCTTTAGTTAAGCCATTCACCGCAGATTTAGTCATAGCATATAAAGTTAATCCAGCTGTAGGCACACGTTCAGCATTGATACTTCCTATATTAATAATACGCCCATAATCAGGCATATATTTAACAACCTCATGGCAAGCTACAATCACGCTTTTAATATTTACGGCCATGATCTTTTCTATTTCTTCTAATGTCACATCTTGTATTTTGTTCATCACAAAAATACCAACATTATTCACTAAGATATCAATTCGACCGAACTCATCTGCAACTTTATGAATGGCGTGAATAACCTGTTCTGGTGAACCACTATCAGCTTTAATTCCCATCACTTTTAAGCCATTCGCTTTAAGTTCATCTACCAAACGGTTAGCTGCCTGATCTGAGTTTGCATAAGTAAAGGCTACTGTTGCTCCATGTTCAGCCAATTTAGTGACAATAGCCGCACCTATACCACGTGAACCACCTTGTACAAATGCAATTTTACGTTCTAAATCATGTGATGAAGTCGTGTTCATAACTTATTCCTCTCACAAACTATTTAATTGAATTTAAATAAATTATTTTTATCTTGGTAACAGACCAAAATAGTTAGTCGTATTTCTTTAATGTTCCGATCAAAGCATCATGAAACATTTTAGGATTTTGCATTTGTGGCGAATGTCCCATACCTTCAAACTCAATTAATTCAGCATTTGGAATCATTTTTGCGGTTTCTTTACCCAGCACGCTGTATTGACCAATTTTTTGCTTAACTTCAGGTGGAGCTATATCACTACCAATTGCAGTCGTATCACCCGTACCGATATAAAGCACGGTAGGTACTTTAAGTTGAGAAAACTCATAATAGACGGGTTGTGTAAAAATCATGTCGTAAATAAGAGCTGAATTCCATGCGACCTTTTCGTGTCCTTTGCCCGCATTTAGTCCAGCCAGCATATCAACCCATTTGTCATATTCTGGCTTCCATACGCCTTGATAATAAGTTTTTAATTCATAGGCTTTAATTGACTCAGCACTCACCTTCAGTTCACGCTGATACCATTGATCAATAGTACGATACGGAACCCCTTTTGCTTTCCAATCTTCTAGTCCAATTGGATTAACCATTGCGAGGAGTTTTGTTTGTTGGGGATACATAAGAGCATATCGCGTTGCGAGCATGCCACCTGTTGAATGTCCTAATAAAATCGGTTGTTTAACACCCAGTTTTTCGAGTAAAGCATGAGTGTTTTGTGCAAGCTGTTGGAAACTATATTGATAATGATCGGGTTTACTAGAAGTACAAAAACCGATCTGATCGGGAGCAATCACCCGATAACCATTTTGTATTAGAAAATTAATGGTTTCTTCCCAAGTTGCAGCACAAAAGTTTTTGCCATGAAAAACCACTACTGTTTGTCCATTCGGCTTCTTGGGTTGAACATCCATATATCCCATTTTTAAATTTTGCTGTTGGGATGAGAAATTAAAATACTGGAGTGGGTAAGGATATTTAAATCCTTCTAAATGCTCGCCATAGACATTATTTGCATAACTAACTGATGACGCAGTGAGACAAGCAAAAAATAAAGACATGAATGGAAGTTTATTTTTCATCTATCATTTCTCCCAACCACTTGGAATAAAGATGTTTTAGGTGAGTTACATCCGAATCCAAGATAGATTCGGATATAAAAGTTTTAGTCATTATTTAAATAAAAAGTTCGATAAACTTTTTTCAACACCTTCAGCATTTTCTTCCACCATCCAGTGTCCTGTATCTGGCAAAATAATGGCAGTGTATTGGGCAGGATCAGCGACAAATCTTGCTCGCATCTCTTTCACCAAAACATCATTTACGCCTTTTTGGCCAGTAAGCGCCATAGAAGGTATTGTTAACTTTTTACCATTAGCGAGCAGTGCTTCATTTTGACGAATTGAGTCGGCATGCGAACGGTAATATCCAAAAGCTGCTTTTAATTTATCTCGAGTCGAATACGGCTCAATCAACTCAGCAAGCAGTTCAGGCGTAAAAATTTCTTTTTTACCTGCATACGTTTTAATAAAGTATGAGAAAAATAAATTTGGATCATTTGCAATTTGCTTCTCAGCAATATCACCAAAACTAAAATAACCAAAGTGCCAACCTAGACCCGGACCATCTGCGGTATACCCCGGATATTCAAACATCGCACGATCCGGAATTGGCGAGTCCATAAATACCGCTTTTTTGATATAGCCTTGATTATTGGCAACGAGTGGATAAGAAGCCGTATTGCCTAAATCGTGGCTGACATAATAGATCGGCCCCTTCCCAGCAATTTTCTTAATCGCACCAATTAAAATTTTTGAGGTATTTTCTGCTGAATAATCATCATTAAGTATGGGACCAGATTGGCCTAGACCCGGCAAATCAATCGCAATGACTTTATGATCTTTCATATAAGAAAGCATGACAGGTTCCCACATTTTCCATGTCGAACCAAAACCATGAATAAATACGATCGGCGTGCCTTTAGATCCACCTTCAACATAATGGAGTTTTACGCCTTCAGACTCGATAAACTTACTAGATAGGCCCTTTGCATAAGCATATTGCCCTAACCCATTAGATTTCACCTTATTAAACATTTGTTGTGAAACAGCTGGTGGCGTATCAATCGACTTTAAGTTTGGGTCATATTCTGCATTTGCTTGATTTAACCCAAACATCCCCATTGCTGCGGATAAAGTCATAACTTTAAAAAACTTTTTCATTTTCTTAACCTTAATTTATCGTGTGAGCTTATTGAGCAGTAGGATAGTCGGTATAACCCGTTGCATCGCCACCATAGAAATATTCAGATTTGGCTTGCGCTAAAGCATGGCCTGACTGTAAACGCTCAACTAAATCTGGGTTGGAAATAAAAGGACGTCCAAATGCCACTGCATCTGCTAAGCCTTTATCAAGAATAGATTCGGCTCTTTCGAGTGAATAATTTCCACAAACAATTAATGTATTTGTGAACAATGAACGAAGTTTTTCTCTGAAACCTACTGGATAAGTATCACCATGTGGAAGCATGTCCCATTCAGCCAAATGGATATAGGCAATATTTCTTCTTTGTAATTGTTCAGCTAAATAAAGAGTAATTTCTTCGGGTTGTTGGTCTGTCATGCCATTAATCGTTCCCCAAGGTGATAAACGCACACCTACTCGGCCGGCACCAATCGCATCAATCAATGCGTCGACAGTTTCCAATAAGAAACGTGCACGATTTTCAACAGATCCACCATAGTTATCAGTACGCTGGTTCGCATCTGTAGATAAGAACTGGTCAAATAAATAACCATTCGCGGCATGAATTTCGACTAAATCAAAACCTGCTTGTACAGCGTTGCGAGCAGCTTGAATAAATTCCTGTTTAACGTTTTGAATATCATCAAAATCCATTGCTCTTGGCATTTCGGCAGGCACCATTGCCCCTTCACCTTTTTCATTGGCAATAAATACTGAAGCTTTGGCCTGAATAGCAGATGGTGCAATGGGTTGTTCGTGGTTGCTATGCAGTGAAGAGTGTGACATACGCCCAACATGCCATAACTGAGCAGCAATTTTTCCGCCTTTTTCATGTACAGCTTGAGTCGCTAAAGCCCAACCTTTGATTTGTTCTTCTGAATAAATACCGGGCGTAAAAGAATAGCCTTTACCCACATCAGAAACTTGTGTGCCTTCGGTGATAATCAAACCAGCACTTGCACGTTGACCATAATAAAGTGCATTAAGCTCGGTCGGCACATCATTAGGTTGTGCTGCTCTTGATCTGGTCATCGGTGCCATAACAATACGATTGCTTAGTTCAACATCGCCCACAATCACTGGATTAAATAATTTGTGATTCATATGTTAGCCCTTAAAATATGCATAAGATTATTTATGTAGTGATCACTATATAATCGTGCTAAAATACAGTCAACATGTTTTTGTAGTGATTGATACAAAATGGAGAGCAAAATGAATAAAACCGCAGGTCGTGGCCGCCCTCGTAATTTCGATCGAGATGCTGCATTAGACAAAGCGATGAATCTATTTTGGCGAAATGGTTATGAAGCGACGTCGATTAATGACCTGACAAAAGCAATGGAAATCAACCCGCCAAGTCTTTACGCTTCTTTTGGAAACAAAGAAAAATTGTTTATTGAAGCTGTTGATTATTATGTTAAAAATTTTGGTAATTATCGAATTGAGGCACTCAAAGAGTCTTTAACTGCTCAAGAAGGCATTAAAAATTTGTTAATCAGAACGATTGATCAATTTTATAGTAAGCCTGATAAAACAGGCTGTTTAGTTGTCTCTGCTGCATTATCAGGTTCATCTGAAAGTAAAAATGTACAAGACATCTTGAGTAATGAACGCAGAAAAACCGTTGCTCTTATTAGAGCGAGACTTGAACAAGGTCAAAAAGATGGTGATGTGGCTGAAAGCTTAAACTTAGATGTTTTAGCAGATTATTTTGGCATGATTCTATTTGGTATTACGGTTCAAGCAAAAGATAATGTGCCTATTGAAAATCTATACGACAGTGTAGAAATGGCTTTAAAAACTTTAAACAATTAATTTTAATGATTTTATAGTTGAAATCATTTGGTTTGATTTCAACTTAAATCACTAAGATAAGATTGCTTTAAACAACCAATAAGGTTTGTAGGTTAGTGAAAAAAAACGCTCACCTTGATGGTTTTTATTGTTTCTAACTTTTCATTTCCACACTTTTAGCTAAGCCAAAGCATTTAGAAAGTAATTAAATAACCTCTCTTTTTGATCGACCTGTTCTGAGCTTAAAAGCTGAATAATTGCGCCTTCAATCATATATAGTAATATTTTGGCGTCATTAAAGGCTGCATCGTTTTTTAGTAATCTAAGCTGACTATAAATTTCATTGCTAAGCCATGTTCTGTATCTGACCGCAGTTTGGTAAGCGTTTGGATAACTGTTTTTAGTTTCAAAAATAGCCTTAAATAATAAGTAGTACGGACCTTCTAAGTCGGTATGTAATACATAAAGTTTTTTAAGTTTATCGATTGTGCTTGTCTCATGGTCGTACTCCACTATTGCAACCACTTGGTCTTGGAGCCGTTCTTTTTGCACAATTAAACAGATATCAATGAAGCGTTCTTTAGAGTGAAAATAATTATAAAACGTCATTTTATTCACTTCGGTTTCTTTCACAATTTTGTCGACGCCGACCATATGAAAGCCACCGTAGTGAAATAAGTCGATCCCTTTTTTTACAACCTCAAAAGCACGTGTTGGGAGAATTAAATTTGGCATAGTTTTACCGTTATAAAATAAATTGTTGTTGTATATAAATGAGATATAAAAGCCTTTTATTTTTTTAAAGCTGAAAAAAAGGCATAGCAAAGCCATAAAGACTGTGCTTGGCACATCTCAAGTTTTATTGTTGCTGCAAGTTTTTAGTCGTGACGATTTAAAGCCTGATTTGCCGCATGGCGATCAAACTTGTTAAAAACTAAGTTGTGTTGTTATAGCTTTTGGCAAAGGTTGCCAAGAAATAATGGATGTGCAAAGCCAACTCCTTTTTATTTGGAGTTCTGCCAGACATTTATAAAATTATGGTGGCAGAACGAGAAAGGGTTAGCAGACTAGTAATAACTCAAACTAGCACACCCGTAGGTGTCCCTCTCCCGTCCTACCGCTACGGGAAAGGAACGAGTGGCTACCACATATGAGTATTCCTCAGAAGGAATGGCTCTGATGCGGGAGTTATTATGCGGTCTGCTAAAACCGACTGGCAATGTGGCCAGCAGGCAAAGAATAGTGCTCAACCCTTTTGCAGTCAAGCACACAAAATGACATTTGTTTTAATTTAGATCATTAAAAAGTAAGGATAAATAATGGGTGTGTTATTGTTAAATGGGGGTTTATAAAGGAGAAAATGAAGGCATCAAATATTTTTATAAAGAAGTTTAAATCAACTATATTATTTCTACTTCCTCACTACATTATTAGCTAAAATATAGCCTATAGAACCTATATTAATAAAAAATAAACCCCATTAAATACATCAAAATTTTTTAAAAAATATTTATAATCGCTCATAAAATTACAATAAAACCCAAATTAACAATCAAATTTATAAAATACACTTCAAACTAATTAAAATATTAATTATAATAAATTTTCAACTCTTTTAATTTTCAAAAACTAGATTTAAAAAATAAATCTATTTGAAAATATAGATATTGTGTCACAACAAAATCAATAATCACTTGTTTTAAAACTAGAATACTTTATTACGCACAGCCCACACTACAATAACAAGTAATAATGTAGCTAAAAAAGAAGACATACCTGCAACAAAAAATAGGTCTATTGCACGTGAATTTAAAGAAAACTTCCCATCTATAAAAAATTGAACATATCTACCATCTATATGAAGTATTAATAGAAAAACACTAAAAACAAATAAAAACACACTTACAAAACACACAAATGCTAAATTCTTAATCTTCCATTTTGATTTAACAGCCAAATATCCAAATATCAATAAAGCTGTGAAAAAAATACAAAAAAATATAATAGACATAATTATTCTTTCCTTTTAAAAGGTGAATATATTTTCGTATACTCACCTTTCTAATCATTTACAATGGCAATGCGCACTTAAGATAACAACCATATTGAACAGTATCACCTGAATCAAAGTAAATAGTCCATAACCTACCATTATATACACCGTTAATATACATCTCTGAATATCCTGCTACATAACCATTAGGTTGATAACTTTTAAAACCTAAATAATCAGAGCCTTGATTAATACCACTATTACCAACTTCACCACCCCCTTGTCTACGAGCAGAACTCCGTTCATTAATATCATTTAATATCAAGTTTGTTGTTGTTTTACCTGCAATTATATTTCCTGTGAGAACCAATCCAGCAGGAGTAGTTACTTCTCTTATTTTATTAATTTTACTAGTTTTAGCCATATTGTTAATTGCATTTAAACCTTTTAACCCCCACCGTTTCAGAACCGATGTTCCCGCTGGAATGATAGTAGGTGCAGCTTTACTAATTATATGTACATCAGCAGCTAAAAAAGCAGCTTTACCAACTCCACCAAATGCTGCACCTATAACCATTTGTTGACCTAACTCTTTAATTGAAAATGATTTAGAAAAACTATCTAATATACTTTGGTCATTTTTATATGCGTCATATACTGCATTAAAAAATACTTCTCCTGTATAAAATGCACCTGCTGTTGCTGCGCTCACACCCATTGCAATTAATATTGGGTTTTCACCAGTCATATCTACATACATCACAGGATTATTTAATGCGTATATGTATGGATTTAATCCACCTGCAAGACCAATCGGATCTGGTTCCATGTATCGACCAAGTTCAGGGTTATAAAAACGATTATGGTTATAAAACTGCCCTGTAGTTGCATCATAGTACTGTCCAGGAAAACGTAAATTAAATGTTATCGTACTTACAGGACTACCTAGGCCAAAAGCTGTACTGTCCCAACTCCATACAACACTACCATTGCTATCAATTAGTCGACGCGGGGTATTTTGTACATCCGTTACAATATAATAAATCTTGGTAGTTGCTCCACTCTCGTAAACTGCTGCAACTGGTTTATCTCCTAACCAAATATATTCTACAAGTGGAATTCCAGTAGCTGTATATTCACCAATCAAATGACTTTTTTCATCGTAGATGAATTGAACTGCCGTATTACTCCATGCACTTGTACTTCCACTTAGTGTTCTTTCATTATTAGCGTTATAACTCATATAACGATTAATAGTTGTTGATGTCCCTTCACCTCGACGTCGCCCTGCATAATCGTAACTCGGTAAGATTTCACCCATATATAATTCTGCATTTGCAGTATAATTAAGTGGCTGAGCTGTTCCATTTTTTGTTAATGTGGTAAGTTTATTACCTGTATAGGCATAATCCACATTTGCAGCAGGCTGTAAATGAGTGCCGGACGCTCGTAAACTTAAACGATTGCCATTTTTATCATAAGTATAGGTAATAGCGTAGATAGAGCTTGCATCATTACTTCGACTTTCTGTCAATAAACGTCCTTCCTGATCATAACTAAAATTATCATTTAAGTTATTATTCCGCTTAATACTTATAATACGGTTATCACGATCAAAACTATAATTAAGGCTATAAGTAACAGCCCCTCCACTGTTTTTATTACTAATTTGATTAATGACACCATCTTTTGCTGAACTATAAGTCCATGTGTAACTTCCAGCATTACTTCCCCATGTCCAGCCTGTCATTTGTCCACTTGCGTCATAACCAATATTACTCAACAAAGCATTGCCATCTAAAGTTAAACCTGTAATTTGGCCTTTCGATGTGTTGTCATAATTATAAGTAAGCTTACGACCAGAAGGTAAAGTTATCCCTGTGATCTTATTACCAATACTCCATGCATAGGTATTCGATAAAGTATTTGCACTAGATCCAAATGCAGTTAAAGCTTTATTAGATTGACTCTTCCCAATAATGCGATCATATAAGTCATAGACATAACTGATATCAACTCCATAAGGCTTATTAGAGACTATTTTATCTAATCGACTATAACGACTTGAATCAAATGTATAAGTATCATCATAAGTAAGCATATCAGGTGTACTAGAACTATTACTTTGACACTGAATAGTCTTATTCCGCCCAATTTCATCTATATTCGAGAAACTACATTTGCGATTACCGTATATACTCTGAACTAATTGATCAGCCTCGTTATAACTATAACTTTTAATGCCAAAATCTTTATTAGTCTCTTGAGCCAAGACATTACCATTCCGATAGAGATAAGGATTAGTTCCAGAGGATAATGCATCAAGTACAGTAATTGGATTATCTAAAGCATCATAAGTTTTAGTATCGGTATTACCTGATCCATCAATATGACTAATAGGTCGATTTAATGCATCATAAGTCCAGCTTTCAATGATTCCTTGCGCTGTTTTTGTTTGTATAACATTACCATTTCCGTCATAACCTAATGTTTTCCAATTTGATGTAGAATCAGTTCCGATTTGAATTTTATTTATCCGCCCACTTAAATCTAAAGTCCGATACAAACCTTTAAAAACTGTAATAGCAGAACTATCTTTTACCTCATCACTACTGATAATATTGTTATTAAAATAATTTTTTGTGCTAATACTTCCATCAGAATAAATTGTTTTAATAATGCGGCCTAAATTATCATAGTAATAGCTTGTCTTTTCTCCATCTTCATTCAAGCTACCTACTAGTTGACCAAGTGAATCATAGCTAAAAGTAACTGTTTTTCCCGTAATAGTCCCTGCAGTTGAGCCACTTCCTGTTACAACACTACTTATAGTACCATCGTCATTATAAGTATATTTCTCAACCATCCCGTTTGGATAAACAATACGTTCGGGATCTCCAAATGAATTATATCCAACATATTGTTCAGTCCTTTCAGTACCATTAATAGTCGTAGAAACGGATGCTAAATTCCCATAATTATCATATGTATAACTTATTTTATCTAAAGTACCTGAACGTGGACCATCCTTACTACTTAAAAGACCATTATTTGGTTTAGTAATATCCGTAAAATAATTATATGTTGTAACTTTAGACGTACTTTGCACTTGAGTAGAAGATTCAGTTTGTTTGACTATCTGACCTTTTTCATTGATTTCATTTGTTATTGTGAAATTTGAGGTTTTAATTGTTGTAGGGATATTGAATAAGTTTTCAAGTCCATTGGATAATACTCCATAGACATAATTTGTCGTTCTACTAATAGTTGTACCTGATGCTTCAACCACTTGTAGAATACGATTTAACGTATCAAAAGCATACGCAGTAATATTACCATTTTGGTCAGTAATTTGTGTTGGATGGATTTCGCTTGGTGCGTAAACAATAGACTTAATTGGTCGATTGTCTCCTGTTGTTAGACATGGAAAACCTGATACATCAATAATTGTTTTTTTATAATCAGGATGTGTTGTATTAATTACTGTATTTGCAGATTGATTTCCATCTGGAGAAAAAAGCATAGAAATTTTACTAGAATTTTGAATATCATCGTAAGTTGTTGTCGTATCAAGTGCCTTAGTTCCTGTGCTCTCCCCGAGATATGATTGTAAAATAACTTTTACAGCAGTGATCGTTTTATAAATTCCACTTGTTGTTACAACCACACTTGGATAATCAACTTTCCAGGTCTGTCTAACTTGATTAGAGTTATCTGAAACTGATTTTAATATTGGTCGCTGGGCTGCAGTTTCTGGATTACTAACATTATTATCTAACGCTGTCTCATAATGAGATAATGATAAAGCAGCATCATAAGTATAGTCTTCTTTCCTGCCATTTTTAGCATTCTTAACTTGAGTTAGCTGAGGATAACTTATTCCTCCTGCCTGTATAGAGGAATAAGTTAAATCATATTTCTGACTATCCGCTTGTGTTCCGCCTGTAAAACTTACTGAGCTAACTTGTGAGCCATTTCGAACTAGAGAAAGCTTATTATTTTTATTATCAGTTACCTGTACTAAATTAAGTTGATTATCATAACTTAAATTAATAGTATTTCCATTTGGATAAGTAATTTTATTGAACCTAAATAAAATTTCATTATTGATAGACTTAGAAACTGTCGCGCTATAAACCACCCCTGCACGAGTAACAGTCATTGAGTTAGATGCAATTGAGAATTTAATTTCACCAAAATCTGTAGAAGCATTTCCACTAACATACCCACCACCAGGTAAACTAGAGGCTTCGGGTTCTGAAGAAGTATATAGTCTATATAAAGCACGATTATTTTCTTGAAGAAATGGTTCAGGATAACCAGTTTCTTTAAAACTCGTAGGACCATATTTAAAATAATAACGGTGGTTATCATTCGGTAATTTTATTACATAGTTTGTAATCGTAATATAACCATATTTAGCACGATAAGTACCATAAAAAACATTCACAAAACCATCATAATTATCTGACCATGAGTCCACTCCTATTGAGTTTTCTTGATCTATTGTTTGCAAACGTGTCGCTTTCCGGTAATGAAGATTGTAAGGAAGTGCTCCGGAAATTAAATTTTTACTATAATTTATTTGCCCTGAAAGTAGATTATAACCTGCTGTACACGATTTTATATTTGGATCAAATGAAACAATAGATTCTTTATCTACTGTATACATATCAGCATAGCTATACTGATATAAAATAGTTAAAATACTAAAAAAAACATATATTAATTTCAATACTTTTGATTTAATTAGATTCATCATAATAATATCACTTTATGCTATTTATTTGATATTTTATTAAAATATTCACGATCACGACTAAGCCTTATGTTGTTACTTAAATCAGTGCTAGACTCAAGCAACAATAAATTCAGAGAAGCTTTTGCATTTATACAATCTTCTCTCTGAAAATATTTACTAGTATTTTGATCACAAGCATTTTTTACTTTTTCACTTATCTGGGGATTCATTTTGTACCAGTTAATTGATCGATCTTTTTCCTTACGAGGCACACCTTCCACATTTTTTAAAACCTCTCTAATCGGATCACGACTACACCCAGAAAATAAAAATATTACTCCTGTCAAAATTAATATTATTTTGTATAGCTTATTCACCTCTCACCCCTGTTTTTTCTAATTTTCAACAATTAATGCATTAAATATGCCAAATAAAAAAAACATAATTCAAAGATATTCATTTAAAAAATGCACAAAAATATACTAATATTGCACTGTAATGATCCTTTCTAGCTTCTTTTTTTAGCAATCATTTTAAAATATAGGAAAAATTTAACCTTATAATTAACTATTTTTTATATACATATACACTAAGTATTTAAAAAAATATTCTCATTGACAAATTTAACTAAGGTAAATAGTAGAGAAATACAGATGTGGAAAGCCCCTTTTCTATAGAGGCTTTTTTTCAATTAAGTATTATTTACTTATGAACCCAAGGCACAGCTGGTGAACCAATCCAAGCAGATTTAGTCAGAATATTTTTGCCTTTCATGACCAATATTTATTTGTTCGATTTTTATAATACGGTCTTAACAAGAATCTATCGGGTAAATTGCTGCTCAAGCATGGTTTTCCCCCATTGATTTCCTTCCCATTCTTTTGTCAATTTAAAACCGAACGACTCATAAAGTTTACGAGCTGCGTCAAGACCACTAAATGTCCATAATTGCACAGCAGAGAATTCTTTTTGATCGCAAAAAGTTATAGCTTCTGCTAATAATCTTTTTCCAATACCACTACCTTGATATCCATCCTCAAGAATAAACCAACGTAAATGAGCTTCATTATTTCCTAAATCTTGGCCATCTATAGCTACAGATCCAATAATCTGATCATTATGTATAGCAAGCCAAATGTTATTATTTTCGTCATGCAGTCGTTCCGAAAACTCAGCAAGACCTAATGCAACTTTACCTTCAAAAAAATGTCCAAAGCCATAGTTTTTTGCATAATATCTTCCATGCATTTCTGCGATGCGGCCAATCATTCCAGCACGATATCCAGACACTATCTCAATATTTTTACTTACCTCAACAATTGGGTTAGTTCTACAAGCAACTAAAGCTTTTGCATATGATGTAAGACCTTGAGCAATTTGTTTCTGTTCAAATGGTTCTGAATTTTCTATAGCGCGAATTACCCTCATTTCACCATATGCATTTATTTTTTTAACCGTATTACGCCCTTTATCAGTCAATTGAAGTGATTTAGATCTACCATCATTTATTGCTTGAACTTCTTTAATTTCATCAGCTTCTATTAATTTACTGAGCATTCGACTTACACTAGATTTTTCCAATCCTAAGATTTGTGCTAACTGGATAGCAGTTATAGCACCATAATTTTCAACCTCTAACAATGTATGAACTGCTGAAGGTGAATAGTCTGTAGCAGCAAGAGTGGCATTCATAAATCCAAGTTCCCGAACCATAATTCGTGAAGATCTACGAATTTCCTCAATTAATTTGCGATCTATCATGCGAACACCTCCAAATATAGTTGCATTATACAACTATATTTGGAGGTTTTAGTCAATTATTATTTACGGGTTAATTCAAGTAACGTCTTACGAATGAAACGTAGCTAAACTACAAGGAGCAGGACAAAAGCAATTAATCACAGGTATGCATATCGGAAAATCAGGATTTGTGTATATCCATTTTATAGAACAAAAAAGATAGATATCAAATTTCATATTTAAATGAATGTCATTAACCTCATAATGAATATTCTATGAATATAAAAAACATTTGTTATTAAGTGATATATACAGTTAATATATTCTTTAAATAAAAGTATCCCCCTTCTAAAAGAGGTTTATATGTTGGAGATAGTAATCATCTGATAATCACTCTCAATTTTTACTATTGAGTTGATTATCAATGTCGCAATTTTTCTGTGGTCATGTTTCTGATCACCTCTATTTGCACGTTTGATTATTATCAAGGCTCCAACATGAATCTTTCAAAGTTCGAACAACGAACTCTCCATGTCCTTGCCAAAGGCGGACATATTAAATACCAACGTAATACATCAGGCACAGTCTATTTCGTTGAATGCTATACACGAGAAGGTTTCGTGCTATCTGATTGTTCCTTAGATGTATTTAAAAAGCTAAAAGCAAAACGTTTAATCAAGTCTAAAAATAGCCAACCTTATCAAATTACATTGTTAGGGCTACAGACTGTTCGTCCTCAACTAGACAACCGTTGATATAAGTTGCTATTTATTAAGAGAAAGAAAAATATGAATATTATAATTCGAGATGAACAACCCGAAGATATTAAAAATATCGAAGAGTTAACCAAAGCAGCGTTTCTGAATGCAGAACATTCTAGCCACACCGAACAATTTATTGTGAATAGCCTTCGCAAACATAAGCAACTCACGATTTCTTTGGTCGCCACAGAAAACGACTTAATTGTAGGTCATGTGGCTATTTCACCAGTTACAATCACGTCAGGTGAAACTGGCTGGTATGGCCTAGGCCCTATATCTGTATGCCCAAATAAACAAGGAATTGGCATTGGTTCTCTTTTAATGAATGCAGCACTTCAAAAGTTGAAAGAATTAGGTGGAAAAGGTTGCGTTCTATTAGGTGATCCAAATTATTACAGTCGATTTGGTTTTAAATCATATTCAGATTTAAATTTACCTGATGTTCCAAATGAATACTTTCAAGCTATAAGTTTCAGCAAATATATTCCCTCAGGAGAAGTTTCTTATCATGAAGCATTTATGGCAACTGAATAAATAAGTTCACTTCCAACACATAATAAAAAGCCTCTATTTATAGAGGCTTTTTATTAACTTAAT
This sequence comes from Acinetobacter sp. RUH 2624, assembly GCF_000162375.2. Classification (NCBI taxonomy): domain Bacteria; kingdom Pseudomonadati; phylum Pseudomonadota; class Gammaproteobacteria; order Moraxellales; family Moraxellaceae; genus Acinetobacter; species Acinetobacter sp. RUH 2624. Next base: position 2,177,898 of record NZ_KI391939.1, read on the forward strand.
ACTTAATTATTTATGAACCCAAGGAACGGCTGGTGAACCAATCCAAGCAGATTTAGCCGGAATGTTTTCACCTTTCATGACCAATGTTAATGGACCTAACACAGCATGGTTGCTTACGTTGGCATTATACAAAATAATACTGCGTGTATTTACCACAACATCGTTACCGATATTCACTTGCCCGATTTTCATAATACGGTCTTCAAACAAGTGAGTTTGTGGGCCCGAGAAGCTATTAAACTCAGCACGGTCACCGATGCTTACACAGTCAAATTCTGTAATATCAGCCGTATCCATATAAACATCTTTACCAATGCGAACACCTAAAATACGCAAGAAGAATGGCAGCATTGGCGTTCCTCTCAAGTAGTTTAAGAAGTTAGGAATCGCAACTGACTCATATAAGCTCGTGATCCCTTCACTTAACCATACAAACATGGTCCACATTGGAGCTGAACGTGGTTGATAACGACCAATCAAAATCCACTTCAACAATGCAACAATAACGAAGCAGCCTACACCATAGAGCAAACCAGCAAGCGTTAAAGCCAACAAACCAGTTGGAATGTTGTATTTGTTAATAACATCAATAATCTCAAGCACAATCATATAACCCACACCAATCGCAAGAGCGGCAGGTAATACAACACGAAGGCCTTCAATAAAACCACGCATTAAACGGCGCTTGATACTTGGCAAGAATGTTAAATGATCTGGATATTTCTCAGCAGCTTCACGTGCAGGTAATAACAATGGTGGAGAACCAAACCAAGTTTGTCCATCATACATTTCACGGTTATCTGGTGATTTAGATTGCACGCCAATTAAGACGTTGTCTGGTAACACGGTACCATCAGCAATATAAGCACTGTTTCCGACAAAACTACGGTTACCAATTTTGGTCGATTTTAATGTCATCCAGCCGCCTTTGATTTCTTCATCACCTAGCATCACAGCATCGGCAATAAAGCTTTCTTCACCCAAAGTCAGCATTTCTGGAATAACACCGTTTGCGGTAGAAATTTCGGTATTTTTACCTACTTTTGCACCGAGCATACGGAACCATGTTGGCGCATAAATGGTCGCAAACAAGCCATGTAAAGTTTGTAAGCTTGTTTCCAAGATTTGAGACGCAAACCATTTACGATAATACGTGCCGCCATGAACCGCATAGGTTCCAGTTTCAAGACGAGGCAATGCAATTTTACGAATGACTGAAGAAATAACAGCAGTAATCATCATCATCATTGCACTAGCTGGAATCGCTAAAATGAAATAGTAAAGTGCGATTTGCAAATGGTCGTTGGTACTAATATTAAAGACGTTTGCATCTAACCAGTCGACCAAAAGGAAGCTTGGGAAAATTGGAATAAAGAACAGACAGGCAATAATTAATGCGCTAATTCCATAATATGCATATTCAGCAATTTTACGAATAAACGATAATTTTGGACGCTCTGGCAATTTAGCGTGTTCGTCCACATGCCCAATTTTCTTCGCAGGTGTACCATCCCAAATTTCTCCGGCTGGTACCACTGTGTCATATTCAATTGAGGTTAAGGCATTTACATGAGCTTGTTTTTCTAACACTGTATTTTCTTCTAATACAGCATAAGAACCCACATAACTATCTTCTTTTAAGTGAATTGAGCCTAATACCAAGTGACCATGTTCGACTTTGGCATTTTCCAAGTTTACTTGAGAACCAATGCTCACCCCATCTTCAACAGTAAGTAAAGATGGCATACGAATATGTACTGAACTAATCGTTACGTCATGGCCGATTTTCGCACCAAGCGCTTTCAAATATAAGTTAAGTAAAGTTGAACCTGACAAAAGATAGACTGGTGAAATATTGCTAATACGGTCTGCTAACCACCAACGGAAATAAGTTAATCCCCATAATGGATATTGCCCTGCACCAACGCCTGTCATTAATAATCGTTTTACCGTAATTGAAACCACAAAACTGGCAATAATTACGCTGATATAAACCAATAAAGACATCGCGATTGCATTTGGAATACTATCTCGTGTTCCACCGGTAAAATAATGATAGGTAAAGAATGGCGCTAACCACTGCAAGATATTAATCGAGATTAAAACTGGAATAGTAATAAACTGAGCAATACCACATAACCACTTATAAGTTTGGTTACGAGGGTTATCTTGTCCAATCTGGCTATCAAATACAGTAGGCGTTGGTTGCTCTAGCATGAGTGCAGCAATTGCCCCAACCCTTCTCGCTTGATATAAGTTTTGTATAGTTAAGTGGCTATATTCCGGATGTTCACGTAGGTTCGAAATTAAAACCGCCGCTAGCAGTGAATGCCCACCTAGGTCATCAAAGAAATCTGAGTCGAGTTTAATCGGCATGTTTGGAAACAAGCGATTTAAAATTCCAAATAAAACTTCTTCGGCCAGGTTCTGTGGTTGGTCAGATTCACTTCGATCAATCACACTGGTGAGTGGTCGTGCTTTTAAAGCCTTACGGTCAATTTTTCCTGACAATAAACGCGGAACTTCTTCAATAATCTCAAAACGGTTTGGCACCATATAAGGTGGTAATCGTTGGCTGAGATTATGGCGAATCTCTTTAATTTCGATTGCTTTCTTTGCATCAATTTCTGGTGCAATAAACGCAATGAGCTGGTCAATACCGTCTTCAGGACGAAGAATAACTGCCGCAGTACCAATACCTTCAATATCGCAAAGCGCAGCTTCGATCTCACCGAGTTCAACACGGAAACCACGAATTTTTACCTGATCGTCGGCACGTCCCAAGCAATGTACTTGTCCAAATTCATCAATTTTAGCCAAGTCACCAGTACGATAGAGCGATTGTTCATCTGGACCTTCTGCCCAAGGGTTTTGAATAAACTTATCAGCCGTTAAATCAGGTCTGCCTAAATATCCTTCTGCCACACTTGGCCCGAAAATACAGAGCTCACCTGTTTCACCTTGGGGTAGTAATTCTCTTTCAGCGTTTATGACCAACATGCCATAGTTTGGTAAAGGCTTACCAATCGTAACGAGTTTGCCACGCTCCAATGCCTCAAGACTTGCTGTAACCGTAGTCTCAGTTGGACCATACGTATTAAACATTTTGTGATGAGGCAATGCCCAACGGTCAACTAGTGAATCCGGGCACATTTCCCCACCTAAGTTAATAATTCTTAAGTTAGGTACATCTTCTGGGAATAAAGCAAGTAATGTCGGTACAGCATGCAATACCGTAATGTTTTCTTGCTTTAATGTTTGGCATAAACGTTCAGGGTCACTCACAAGTGACTTAGGTGCAATCCACAATGTTGCACCAACCAAGTAAGAAAGCCAGATCTCTTCAAACGACATGTCAAAAGCAACAGAAAAGCCTTGATAGACTTTATCTTGCTCTTCAATACCCAAAACATTATTTTCACTACGTAAAAAGTGGCAAATATTTCTTTGGGTAATCACGATCCCTTTCGGCTTACCTGTTGAACCGGATGTATAAATGATATACGCAGGTTGTTCTGGGGTCGTTTTAGCTAAAGGAATATTTTCACTGAGCGGCTTTTGCAATTCAGTATTGGTCCACTTTGTTTGTGGTACTTCATCTAAATGTGCATACCATTCATCTGTAGTAATCATTCCTACAGCTTCGGCATCTTCAAGGCAAACTGCTATACGGTCAGCCGGCGTATCCATATCGAATGGAAGCCATGCTGCACCACTTAAACAAATTGCCAACTGAGCTTTTAAAAGCTCAATACCACGAGGCAACCATAACCCAACAATATGACCTGGTTTTACCCCTCTTATCGTCAAATGCTGAGCCATGATTAAAGCTTGCTGATATAACTCACCATAACTCAACGTTTTATCTGCTTCAATTAAAGCCGTCTTATCAGGAAGAGTTTGTGCAGTATGGACAAAAATATCGGCCAAGACTTCATGCTGCAAAAATTCCGGATGATACTTTCCACGAATAATATTATTCGTGTTTGTTACAAACTGGTTCATTTTTATACTCTCTTTAATTTTCTGATTTGGCTCAAATGAAGTCATGTTTGTTTTTGTGACCCATTAAAGAAATCAAGATATGTCATAAATTAAATAATTGAACTTAAATCAAGATTAAAGTTTTAGTTTTAAAGTCTATTTAATAATATATAAATTCCGATTGTTTAGGCTCATTTTTTCTAAAAAAATTAAGCTCTTAGCTACAATATTTTAATTTCACCACACTCATCAGGATGAAAAACGTACAAAAACAGCCAAGTAAAAACCTATAATTCACAAGATTTATATAACTCTAATTTTAATAAAACTAATAAATGCTATCCGATATACAAATTCTCCATATTTTAAACTTAATTGATTCATTGTGAACATTTAAAAAGTCCTAAAAATGGAAAATTCTATTTAAATTTTTAGAGGGTATTTAGTTATTAACAATATATTATAGTCATTATGAGTCATTTCTATTTATCTTATATTTTTATCTGTATTTTTCTAAAAAACCTTTGCGATTGCTTAACTCAAGCTTACATATATTTAATATCGTTTAGTTATGAGGGAACACTCCATATTTTGCGCTGCAAGTATTGTTTGTTTATATAGAATCTCAAACATATGAAGAATGAGAGCTGCTGTTACGTTTAAGCAGGTCGAAGTCCCTTCATTTATAATACATTGAAAATAGACTTAAGAACTTAAATAGTAGGGATCATATGAGTCAACACATAATAAACCCAGAAGACATTCCCCTAGCATTTCAAGCCACTTGGAATAATCATGATATGAAGGCCTTTGCAGCGCTTTTTCATCAAGATGCGACTTTTGTTAATCGTTTCGGTCATTACGTTAAAGGCATTAATGAAATTATTGCTCTTCACCAGCCTATTCATGAAACCATTTATAGCGATTCAACACTAGAGAATGAGCTCATAGACGTCACCTCTTTAACTAATGATATCTGTATTTCACATTTTTGGAGTCGTCTAACCGCAGGCTTAGCTCATCCTCAGGGTCCCCATCAAATTGATACCCTTCTTCTCACCGTCCTTGTTAAGCAAAATAACTCTTGGTGTATTCAGGCGCTAGAAAATGTGACTTTAACTAACCCACGCACAGGAGAGATCATACTTAGAAATTTATGAAACAGAGCAATATAATTTTTTAAGTAATTTATAGACATAAAAAAAAGCCCTTGTCATTAACAAGGGCTTTTAAGAATTTTGGCGGAAGCGGTGTCCGTCTAACAGTAGTCCAAAGCAATCCAAAACAATATTATAAATATATATTTTTCAATTATTTATCATTATAAATATCCAAACACGTCTTGTCTATTCCAATCATTTCCAGTATTTTATGTGGGGTAGATTGAGGGGTAAGAAAAGAGTATGCCAAAGAAATCTAAAGAGCTATCAGCACTCGGCGTAGCAAAAATTAAAACGACTGGTCGGCATTCAGTCGGTGGGGTTGATGGTCTTTATCTAAATGTCGAAGGCAACTCTCGTGTCTGGATTTTACGTGTGGTTGTCGGGAAGCGTCTAGATAAAGATGGAAAGTTAAAACCCCATCGCCGTGATATTGGTATTGGCCCCTATCCTGAAGTTTCATTAGCTGAAGCTCGCGCTAAAGCAACTGAATTAAGACTACAAATACGAAATGGCATTGATCCAATTGCCCATAAACAAGAACAACTTGAAAAGCAACGTATCCAGCAGTTAAGGAACAAAACATTCCGTGAATGTGCCAAAGTTGTGATTGCCAATAAAACCCGTGAACTCAAAAATGAAAAGCATATTGGGCAATGGTCATCAACACTAGAAACTTATATTTACCCAACTCTGGGCAATCTCACTATTAGCACTATTACCAAAGTAGATATTGCTGAAGTCCTTAAGCCTATCTGGGTTGAGAAAAATGAAACCGCAAGACGTATTCGTGGGCGTATAGAAACGATTTTTAATTATGCCAAGGCTATGGCGTATTTTGAAGGTGACAACCCTGCCGAATGGAAAGGGAATCTTGAACCAATCTTAGGTAACTTAAAGCAAGAATCCCGCCCACACCCATCCCTACCTTATGAACAGGTTGCTGAGTTTATCCAGCATCTGAGACAGAAAAAAGGAATTTCACCAAAGGCACTAGAATTTACAATTTTAACTGCATGTCGTTCTGGGGAAGTTTTTGGGGCCAAATGGCAGGAAATTGATTTTAAGAATAAAGTTTGGATCATTCCTAAAGAGCGTATGAAAGCAGACAAGGAACACCGTGTGCCCCTATCTCAAGAAGCGATTAACTTACTTGAATCAATTCAAAAATATAGCCAACCACAAGATTTCATTTTCCCAGCTCCACGTTCTGGAGAAATGCTTTCTGATATGTCACTGACTACACTGATCAAACGTATGCATGAACAAAAGCTTAAAGAAAATGGCTTAGGCTATATTGACCCAAAACAGAATCGAGTGATTACCACACATGGTTTTCGCTCTACCTTCCGCGACTGGTCAGCTGATAAGACAGATTATCCACGAGAAGTTTGCGAGCATGTTCTTGCCCATAAATTACCTGATGAAGTTGAAGCCGCTTATTTAAGAGGGGCTTACCTTGAGAAACGTAAAGCATTAATGGCGAATTGGGCTGAATTTTGTTTTCAGAAGAATTAGGGTAATTTATGCCTATTCTAGTACAGACTCCGCTCACAAAGGTTATTTAGACTCGCTATCTGAATGACTACTTTACTAGTCGATTACCAACAACATATCGAAGCTAGCTGTAAGTGGACTATCTCTATTTTTCTTATTACAATTAATACAATGAAATATCTTTCAATCTCGAAAAAAATTTATCCATCATTGATATATCTAAAACATTAATTGCTCGTGTGCATGCTACATAAAACAGCCTAGCTTCAGCATCATTCATTAATGCACCTTTTTTCTTTTCATTCCAAAAAAAATCATCACCAATCTTAACTTTTGAAAACTCCAAACCTTTGGACTTATGAGCTGTACTTACCACGCAATCATAATCTTTCGTTTGATTTAATTGCGTTATCACATTGATTAAATAAGCAGTTCCATGATTTTCTATTAATGTAACCACAGGCGTTAAATCACTATTTGGAAATTGTTCAACATATGTGCAAACTTCTACCCAACTCAAAAAACCAAAAAAATCACTTTTCTTTTCAACTTTCTGATTATTTTGTAATTTTGCTGCATCATCAAGTTGCTCTAATAGAGTCTTAGTATCCAATTTGATTTGTGGTTTATATCCATTCAAAGCCAAATCCAGAGCGGCACTCAATGCCCCTGCATTAGTTCTTGCTAAATGGGCATAAGGAGCTGGGATTTCTGAAATATATGATTTTACCCTTTCATTACCAATAAGAGGAACTCTCTCACCAAGTAATTTAAACAAAATATGATTTGCTACATTGGCAATCGGTGCACCAAACCTAAATGATTTCGTAAGCAATGTTTCTGGTATTTCTAATGACTGCATTGCGTTAACTGCTCCGCGAAATGCATAAATCTGCTGGTGCTTATCCCCCACATAAATGACCTGAGCTGCCTGCTTTCTCAAGATATCTAACATAATAGGATCAGCATCTTGAGCTTCATCAAACAATATAAATTTCGCATTAATTTCTGGATCTTTTAATGCCCAGTATTTTAAATAAATATCATGAGTAATTCGTATTTTACTACTATCATCTATTGACATTTTCCAAAGTGAATTAGCCTTATCAACTAATCCAGTTGCAAGTTCATGACAATATTGTTTATCCGCCCATTTTGGCATAGCTCTCATTAGCATATCATGAGTAATTTCATTAGAAGTGCTACGACAAAAGAAATCTAATGCTTTTGTTAAAATCAATCCTTGATCGCTTGGATCACATGTTTCAGATCTTTGATTATCAATTTCAAGAGGAATTTTATAATCTCTTAAATCAAACATCACCGCCATCGTTCGGGGTAATAATCTAGTAAAATTTAATTTTTTAGTAATAAATTTAGGGGTTTGCCTAAAAGCCATACTATGAAAAGTCTTACAATCAATATTGCTAGAAAATTTTTTAGCAGCTTCTTCCGCAATAGGTCTATTGAATGCCAAATATAAACCTTTTCGGTGAGCTAAATTGCTGCCAATAAAATTTAAGGTACTTGTTTTGCCTGCACCAGCATAAGCTGTCATTTTGAAAGTTTGACCTGAAATTGCTAACTCAATTGATTTTTCTTGTTCTTCAGTTGGTTTCATATATTAAAAATTACCCTCAATAACTTAATAACTTACTAATCTCATGTACTTCTAATAATATTGGAGCTGTAGTAAGTACGATTAAATTCTAGTCCAATTTAACAAAGTTTTAAGTTTTTGTTCTGGTCTGCCAGAATTAAATTCTTTAATAAACAATGGAAATGTATTTATCCTCTTCCATTTTTAACTCATTGCTGAAGGTGCGCTAATCACAACACAGCCATCAATTCCTTTAATCTTTAAAATACCTTCCTTGAATTTAGAATGCTCTTCCGTTGCACGCATTCTATCCCATAAAAAACAGATAATGCGTGCATCGTTATATTTTGTATCGACGTGGTAAAGTGATGCATCTTCAGCAATCTCTCCTATAAGCATTTGAAAGGACTTCTTGATGTCTTTACGGAACTTTACCTCAATAATCGTATGTAAGGCAGGTAAATAAAGATCAATACGTGGATTCTTTTGCCCTACAGGTTGAAGGGTTACTTCGTCTGCGATGTCATTAAATATCGGCGCGAGCAAAACATAGAGTAGGTTTTGAACATGATACTCATTTTCTACCAACCACTTGACTGGCTCAGCACCTTTGGTACGACCTGTTTCCTCCCATGTCCAGCGCTTAAGACCAACTGGAATATTTTCAAGAAACTTAACTAGATCATCAAAGCTCCATCCATTGGGCGCTACTATAGCTACATCCTGATTAATTTGGTCAAAAACATAAATGATCAAGCTCAGAAGTGCAGTTGAGGTCTCTCCTTTTGCTAGCGCTCGAAATTCATTCTGGAAACGGCTAATAAGGGAAAGACGGCTTTGGTGATCTTCGATACGTAATATCTTCAGGTAATGAAGAAACAGTGGCACACATGCACTGGAAAATGAAGCATATTTATCATGACGGACAAACAATGCGATATCTTTTTCAAAGTGATTAAAATTATTACCTTCTATTTGCTGCTCTAAAAATCCTGAAATCCAGTTGCTGAACTCATTATCGATATTCGCATCGCAATTTTTTTCAACTAGCCATTTTATAGCCAAAACTCCAAAAATATCTGATACCCAAGGACGGGGAGTAGAGTCAATCTTAGGAGCCTGTCCAAGTAACCGTGAGATATCTTTACTTGATATTATTTCAGATTTGATTTGAAGCCCAGAGATCGCACAACGCTGATATAAAGGTAAAGAAGTGAAATCAAAAATTGGAAGGTTTTCTAATAATTTCAGAAAATATAGGAAGCTAGATTTAAACGGATCTGCGAGTGCATCCTTACACGCTTTTAGATACAGATATTCTCGCAATTGATAAACATTATCTATTTCTACAGAAACCATTGCGACTGCCCTATTTTTCCAATCATGACTGAGTCACTCCAATCAGGAAGCTGATTAAGCCATCCTAAATTTCGAGCGATTATGTCTGAATAGCTAATTGTCACTGGTAAGGGATTTGGAAAATAACTCCGCCATGAATGAGATGCAAAAGAATAGACCTGTGCACTTAAATACCTGATATCTTTGAAGGTCGAATCTTTATGTATACTAAGAATTACACCTCTTGGGTGCCCATCTGTATCTTGTCGCAACTCTCGTTGACCAATCAAATAAATAAGCATTTCATGTTTGGAAAGTTGAAATATTTTTCCACGTGGTGGAGCTAATCGTCCTTTCTGAGCATCAGCAGTAGCAGAATCAAACACATGGAGTCCATGATCTTCAGAAATTTTAAGGAACGTATACTCAATCTGATAATCATGATATTTATCAATAACAGCACGAACAGCTTCGATCTCTTCTTTGTTGAACTTCTTCACTTGAGTATGGAAAATCAAGCGAATCGTATCACCTTTCTGCCAATTCATGCGCTTTTGAATTTTTTCAATAGTTTCATCAAGAATCGAAGTTAAAGCTTCACAATAGGCTTTTGGAACAACTGCTTTAGATGTGTTTGAAACAATGTAACTACCATCTCCAGAAAAAACAGTAGTAATTCCCATAACTCTCTGTCCGTTGATACCACGCTCCTGTCCGATATTAGCACTACCTATGCCAATTACTAACTCATGAGAAAGTGTTGGAGAGGACTTCAATAGCCATGGAACACCACCCATTTTTGCATAACAGGCTAAAGCCATATTGTTAAGTGAAAAACTGAGGTTGTAATCCGACTGTGATAAAAGCTCTATTGTAAAGTCTTGTACTGGCACTTGATGCATGAAAAAAAGGCTTTTACCTAAATAGTATGGGTTTTCTTCAACCTTTAGTTTCTTAAAAGACTGCCGTACCTGTACGAGAGCAAGATCCCAGCGACTACCATCCTCTGCTTTCTTCCGAATAGCAGCTTCGATTGCTCTTTTGAACCCAACAAGATTATCCGAAGCTGTCGTAAATACTTCAACACGGCTGGTACCAAGCGTAAATTTCCCCTCAAGCCCATTCTTGAAATACTTACTGTTTGGAATACCTTTCAAGAATTTACGAACAAACTGTTCTACGCGCCCTTTATCATGTTCTGAACAGATTACACAGATTGAAGGATCATGCCTATCAAAAGTACGCTTCGTATATGGACCATACTGTGTTAATCCTTTTTCGACCCAATCAGCTTGACCACTATCATTAAAAACAAATACAGGCTTTTGCATTTGTCTACAATCTTTCTGAATATCAGGTGGATCTTCAATTTCTAAATTTACTTCATTAATCAATTGGATAATATTTGACTGAATGTATTCCTTAAGTCTATTAATGTGATTTTTCTTATTATCACCGCCATTAAAAAGAGAAATGGATCGTCTAATATTCTCTACGATGGCATCTTTTTTTGCTCCATGCGTGTGAAAAATGAAATCGTCAAAGTTCGTTCGATTAGCCTCTAGGAAAGTATCACTTGAATTGATTTGTACAATCTGTCCATCGGGTCGAGTTACAGAAATTATCTGTCCAGTTACACCACTAATAGTTCCTAAAAATTTTTTGTATCCATCTTGCTGTTCAGAAACGGCATACCGTCCAATCAGATCGAACCCACTATTTAAAAAATACAAACAGTTTTTCTCAATGACTGTACGAGTTGTGCAATCAATAACAATACATGGTTGACCTCTAATAATACGTGTATCGATAGAGTATTTAGTGAAAATTTTAAATGGATAAGTTTCACCCAAAATTGGAGCCAAAAGGTTATCTTTCTGTTTAATACTTGTCAACTCGATCGGATTAAATCCAGAAGGATTACGCCCTAATCCAGTGAGATGTCGAGTAAGTCCAGCCTTAACCAGCGAACAGAAAATACCGATATTATCCTTAAGCGAGATTTTCTGCGGTACACCAAAATTAGGAAAGGTACCATCCATTGAGAATATTAGGATATTATTGCCTGTACGGTGAAATGTATGTGTTTTTTTATGGCTGATGCGAAACTCATCCAAGATTTCCTTGCTATAAGGTATCTCGCAAGCCTGCACTTCCAATTCAGGAACTTTCAGGGGAAATGCATTTAAGACAATCGACAATATTTGCTCCTTTTACACCTAAAGACTTATATCTGAATTAAAGTATGGAATATTAATACTAACTAAAAATTTTAAATTCCAATTATTACTTCGGGATAATAGGTAGTTAATTATGGTATCAATTATTAAAATAAACCGTTGATAAATTACTTTTATATCATAAAGGCTTGTTGAAAAAACTATATCTAAAGGCTAATTTTTGACTCTCTAGCCCCACCACTACGCTTATCATTTTTTTTAATTAGTGTCTCTTCACATTTCTCTCTAGCATTCAAAATTGGCACACCGGCTAAGTTTGCTATCAAAATGTAGTACAATGTAAAAATAGCCGCAGCATAAAATTCAACCAATCAATAATTAAATCGCTTAAATATCAACATAAAACAGCAAACGTACATTTTTAGATTTCTATTTACGTCTTCCTTACTAGTGCTAACGTCTTAGCATTAATCATGCTCAAATATTCATTAAAATCTTCAATCATCTGTTTTTGATGAAAGTTAATTTCATATTCATTCCAGTGATCATTTTTATAGATTTCTTCTAGCTTTAAAGAAACCCCTTTACCCTTATACCTATGCTCAAACTCAACTTTCTTGATGCTAAAGCCTTTATTACTCATCTCTGAATTGATGCTCTTAGTAACTAATGCCAAATTACCAAAGTTATGCAATAGATCTGTTGGGATTTCATCATGCTTTTGCTCAGGGTTTTGTGGTGTGACATGCTCAACTGAGTTTTTAGAGGTTATCCTAAAATTTTCAATAAGCTGACTATTTGCTGTTTTAAGTTTGAGATACAACACATATTCTAACTTGTAAAACCAGTAGTGGGGATATTGGGTTCCGTTCTCATATTCTCGCCCTAAACTTTCTTTAGCATCAAGAAGATCCTCTTCATGCCATAAGTTTTGTAAAAAGCGATTTGTCCGCTTTATGAGTGGTTCATCAGCAACACTACATAACAAATGATTATCAAGGTGCTGTAAATATAGCTCCGCACCATCTGAATGATTTTCTAAAAGGAACTTTAGCAAAGGTGTTAACCAATACTGCGTTGTCATTTGCTGAGAGTGATATAGCATACTTTGCAGTAATGCAAAATCTGGTGAAGCATAAGCAGTTTCACGCTGGAGATAGTAAGCATCTTGCTTCTTATTATAATTAACGCGCATACGACGGATCGCGTGTTGTTTTTCTTCCTCAACTAATATCCATTTAATAACATGCTTATCAAACTGATATCTAGTCTCCCAAAGCAATTCAAGAAAGTGTTTAATATCATTTTCAATTGGTTTCTCATCAAGCCAGTATTCTTTGAATATATCTAACAAATCCTTGTCTGAAATTTTTGTGATATCAGTTTGACTAGCTGTCTTGCTTTGCTGCAAGAATATTCTTAAAACGTGCTGTAACAGCATTGGAAATGTGATGATACTAGTAACCCTGTCAGGTAATCCTAAATCTTGATCTTCACTAGGATCTTTTTCTGAAGTAGATACTATTGTGGTTTCTTTCAAAATATCTTCAAGCGTCATGCTTTTATTAGATTCGGCTTGCTCTATGTTTTTGAGTTCTTCTAATACAGCTTTTGCATTAGATAATTGTTCTCTTTTACCATTCTTAAACTCTAATTGTCTTTCATAAAGAGAAACCGTATCAATTTTGGTTGTTGCTTTTAAATGGCGCTCAACATAACCATCCATATTGGCACAAGCATCCCATAATAAAGCATATGCTTCCCGTTCCTGAGGATTAAGATGTTCTAATAACTTAGCTTTTAATATCTCATGGTGTTGCAACTGTACACCTCGATTGTTAATAACTTCAAAAAGTTTATTTAAGTCCGTATGTTTCGGAACTGTGGTAAGAATCAGTTGAACTTTCGTCAGAATAAACTCAGAAAGTGCCTGTTTATCTAATGTTTCTCTTTTATCAGAATAATTATCGAAATAAGCTCGAATTTCTTGCAAGGCATCTTCTAATTGCATCGCTTCTGGTAAGCTAGCTGGTAGATCTTCACATATTTTTTCAAAAAATTTGGTCACTTGTGGCCGAATCGAGAAGCTGATACGTTGACGCTTTCCCTGCTTTGTATCCACTTGTGTATAAGACACTAAATGTTCTTTTAATACCACGCTAATGAGCCATAAAGTAGTAAAACGCTGTTGCCCATCGATCAAATCGTAATATCGTATACCCTCAAGTTTATTGAATGCTCGTTCAATAACTAAAGTACCACCTAAATAAAACTCGTTTTTATTTTCTAACCATGCTGCGACAATATCGTCAAGTAAAGTATAGATTTGCTCTTTACCCCAAACATAAAGACGCTGATAAATTGGAATGTTAAAAAAATATTGTTGGTTGATTACATCATTCAAAGTAATTAAGTTAGATTGAAACTCAGACATGATTAATTCCTTTGAACCTTGAGTCGATTTGTTTCTTTTGGTTAGACAACTGACCTTCCACAGTAAACTCAATATACTCTGCCGTTTTCTTTTCTAAACTTGCAATATTGTAATACTTGGCAAGTGCAGCAGCATAACGATGCTGTACTCGTTGTTTTTTTTGAATTTCCTCCGACCAACCACGCTTTAAACTATAAGTTATACTTACATCCTTTTGTTTTAGGAAATCAATTACATCATCACATTCATAAGCATTGGCAATAACATCGAGTAAATTTCGCTTAGAATCCCTTAAAAATTTAATCGGGGTCTCGCGCCTAATATCTGATTGTGATAAACGGATTTCACCAATTCGATGATCAAGCCATAAAGTAAAACGCAATAATCCTTGACTACCTAAACGATCAAAATAAACCAACAAGCACAAACGGAATAAGCTTTGCAAGTAATGAGAAAGGGTCTTCACTACTTGATTGTAAAATTGCTGCATAGCCTGGATTTCAATATCTCTACTTGGCTTGTGTACTAACAAGTTAAGTATCGCTGCGTATTTTTCCGCATATAAGAAAAAACCCACGCCACGACTGATTGGTTGGCGTAGTGAAAATGGCAAATATGCAGATTGCGATCCTAGTTGCTGACGAGTTAGGTTTAGGTAAAAGTCATTATCGTGGGTAAGCCTAAGTGATTGCCCCCATTGGTTTGCACAAGAAGGATACAGTTTGACTTCACCCAATTCAGTATTTTTGGTCCGATTCCCAAAATGCGAGAACATTTCATCTTTACTTTCTAACTCAACAACTTGATTTCCCGTCCAATTGCGCGCACGCCATAGATAATAATTAAAGAGCTCAGGTGCAAAATCGTGAGTAGGACTAAGTTTACTAAACGTTCCTTGTAACTGCACACTCTCCCAACGATAAGCACAGTGGCTTTGCAATAGCTCATCTAAGTGAGCATCAGCACTTTTAATTGCACGCAAATGGAATGCTTTGAGTAAATCTGTACTACCTAAAGGCACACCTCGATTGTTTTGTGTATCAAAAAAAGTAAATGCTAGATCTTCTTTGGTTACTTTGATCACAGTAAAAAGAAGGCGATCATATACTTCAATTAGCTTAGCGCACTCTAAATTGTTCTTATCAAGCCAATTTTTTATTGTCAGTTTCGCTTGCTGGATATTGACCTTTGAACGAGATGAACGAAAAGAGAATTGAATATGTGTAGGTAATCTCTCATTTAACAGCCAATATAATACTGCAAGCGAAGTCAGGCGTTGCTGCCCATCAATGACGCATAAGTTGCTCTGCTTTTCATCTACTTTCCGATGTAACAATATAGTGCCCATGTAATAGGCTTTCTCATGACTATCTTGAATAAAAGACACTAAATCATTTAAAAGTTGGGTAACCTTATCAGCCCCCCAAACATAAGCACGCTGATAGTTATCCAGTGTAAGAGGACATTTCAGATTGGCTAAATTTTTAAAGCTCAATAGTTCTACTAACACATATTTTTGATCTGATATTGTTAAATCATTAGACGTTGTTATAGCTTGTTTAATTACCACATAATCCTCTTTTACTTAGAGTAGTTTTGAGAAACTAGGCTTCTTGTTGCAAGGAATGAATAAGCCCCCGAGTACGCCATCTATTTCCATTTACTAAAGATTCAAACTCAACTCGATTGTCTAAAGTGAGGTTATCTGCATGATCCGTCACAATAATTTGTGGACAAAATCCGTTATTCAATTCGAGCTCATTACAATATGTTGATAGCTGACTGAATAAGTTTTCAACGGCCTTAATATCTTCATCAATATTTTGGCTAATATTAAGTGATATACGCTGCTCTGCTTCTTGCGTTTTTTGCTCTTCAAAAGTTGCGGAGTTGTCACGGTTAAAATTTGGAAAATACACTTGGGTCGGCTGATCCAAAAACAATACCGAGGGAATGGCACATTTGTCACCTAACTCAGCAAAATACTTATGCATGGCTAAAAATAAGGTTACGTGGCAGTAAAGCCAGTTTGCACCACTTCCCATTGATCTTAGATAGATTTTTTCGCCATCAGGGGTTAAATGATAAAGATCAAATGTTTCAAATGAGAACTGGAGATTAATTGGTTTATAACTGGCTTCGAACTCAAAATGACTGCCTATTTCAGCCATGTATTCGTTTACCTTGTTCGATGCTTCTGCTAAACCTTTTTGTACATCGTAATCATTAAGTGCATCAGTAATCGTTTTAAGTTGTTTTTTTAACTCTTTAATTGCTTTTTCAAGCTCAATATCATCAGCCATATTAAGGGTATCGAGAAGTACAAAAAGCTTAACTTTTTGCATCAAAACACTTTCATATAGACTCTTTTGTTTCGCAAGCTGTTCATCTGTATTCTCAATTTCTGTTATTTGTTGGTTTAACTCTGTCAATGTATTACTTACACCCTCAATGTTACGCTGTACTTCAACTAATGACGATTCAAATTTTGCTTTCATTGGGCGAGCTTGAGCAAGATTACCCGATACTTTAGTAATCGCCTGCTTTAATTTTTCCGCACTTTGTCTCAAGCTGTCTTTTTCAGTATGGCAAAATGGGCATACTGATGTGGAAATATGAACATGCTCAGGTAAGTTAAACTGTTTTATATTAACAACAAATCTTTCTTCTTCTTGAATATGCTTATGAATGGATGAAGCTTGGCGTTGCAACTTTCGTAACTCAGCAGTTTTTTGATTACGTGCCAGTTTCAACTGTTCATAGCGTTGTGTCATAGCATCGGAATTATGATCTATTTTTTCAGTAACTATGATTTCATCAAGTTGATCTTTGGCACTTTGCGGATGGCGAAGTACCTTATCAAGTGCTAATGGTTCACTTTTAAATCCCATCAAAGCATACAGTTGGCTTAAAACCGGACCAACTTTTTGTTTATAATTTTCAGAAGTACGCTTATTAGTCTCTTTCTGACGCTCTAAACTTCTAACCTCTGTACTTAATCGCTCTTTTTCTTGTGATAGATGAAAGAATTTTTGATCGACAAGCCCTAGAAATATCTTTGTATGCTCAATAGTCTGATCTCGTTTTTCTTTCTCATCGAATCGATAAAATAGTGCATGCTTATTGGCAACAAGATTTTGATGTTGGAGCATAAATGATGAAAAGCTACGAATAGATGGTGTAGGTGCTTTCCGATTACCTCTATAGGCTTTTGCTACCAATGACTCATCAACATCATCGATATCTAAGAAAAAGTCTCTTAAGTGCTTTTTAAACTCACCCAATGGACGAAAATAGCTAACATTAAAGTAGTCACTGTCAATTTCTGTAGTGTTGAAAATCTCAACACGACGAAAAAATGCTTTTGTAGGAATATCAGGATCACGCGCAAGCACCATATCTTGTTCGCTAACCCTAAGCGCTACATAATAAATTGACGCGCTTGTTGTAATAACACCTTTAGGAATCGTGTTTTCCCCACTTCCAAAGCAATAATCAAAGATTTCAATTAAGGCACTCTTACCTGTTGAGGACTTACCCGTCACAATGTTAAGCCCTGTTTTAAAATTAACAGGATGCTTAAATCCTTGTTTATCAATAACACCAATTTCATGAATGAGTGTTCTCATCGTGGTTTTACCCCTAAAAATGCATAAATCTCTACGATAGAGTGTCCACTGAATAATCTCCCTAACTTTTCTGCACTTTTTTGAGTGAGAAAAGTTGATCTAACCTCATCACATTTCGCTAAGGATAGTTGTTGTTCATTAACCGATAACCAATCATTGACTAAACAATACTGAATACACTGCTCCGTTAAAGTTTGAAAACTGTCAATTCGATCCTGTAGATCGTAGATTTGGGAGCGGTCGTTAAAGACCGACCAAATAGTGCTTCGCTTATTTGAGTTAAATAACTTTTGATTAAAAAAAGGATGGCTACACAGTGGAATGACTAACTGGGCTAATAAAATATTATTCTCGGACTTATCTACGGCACAATAAAAAGATGCTAAGTAAGGTCCATATTCAAATGGATTGTACTTTATCTCATACATAGCTTCGACAATACTACTCACGGTTCAAGTTTCCATTTCAAATTTCGTTCCTCATCATCCATGGCATCGTGTATTAAACCATTTTTATATTCGATAGGCGGCGTATCGTTGCCCATATTCAATGGATGTTCACCCATGATTTTGTTATAAAGTAGCTTCGAGCTTTTTATTGGATCAATTATCTCAAGTTTTGCACTCGAATGAGCAAATTTATATTTTTTAACTAATTGGTTCTGATAGGCAATTGTTTTATCTTTATAAAGTATGGACCCATCAAGCTCTTCCATCAAAGAGTTTTGCAACTCAAGCCAATTACCTACAGCTTCAGGTATCATCTCATGATGCTCAATTTCAGCAATTTTTTGCACGAATGGTCGATCTTGATGTAATTCAACTTCAAGCTCAGATGCTTCACATCCTAAAAAGAAGGGAAATGTGAATTCTTTTTTACAAAGAAGTGTCGTTAACTCTTCGCACTTCGCAGCAAAAGCCTTCTGGCTAATGCTCCATGATTGTTGCGTTGCTTGAGCATATACAAATCCAACTAAGCCATGAAGATAACTGTTTAAGTTATTCCTCGGTATACCAACTGGTTTAGCCAGAATCTGCTTTTCTAATTCTTGTGCGTTATCAGCCTCAGTAAACAAGGTAACTTTTCCAAGCACACTTTTAAGCAAAGCCTCATCACAAGCCATTACAGCTATCTGCAATTTAATGATATCAGAAGGTTTTTTAGCATTAAGTTGCTCATCGGTGCGTTCGGAAAATATAGCCTGTAGCACAGCCAAACGTTGCTCAGCAGTTTGTATGTTCCAGTCCTTTAACCGCGTGGTTGTACCAAAAGCCTGAGTGGTGTGCAAAACCAAGATACCATATTGGGCTTGGTTAAATTCTGGAGCTAACCAGTTCTTGAGTGTCTTCCATAGATTTTCGTGGTGGTCAGTAAGCCGATCAGCATAATCTTTAACTTCTGTTTGAGTCGAAGCCAAGGTATCTGGTGACATCAAGCTAACATCACCATCTTTTTCAAACCAAACTGATTGCCCTTCTTCGAGTGCAAAGCACTTGTCCAAGCCAATCAGCACTTGGTAATGAAAGGCTAAGGCAGTTGTTAATGCAGCATTTTTGGTTTGACCACCACTCATATTTCTTCCTTAAAGCTCACCTTTAAAGGCAGAATCAAGAATTGATGCTTTTAGTTGGCTCAAGAACGCAATTTCTGCTGTCACTTCAGCTTCCAAATGGCGGCTTTTACTTACTAATTGCCCCACTTTATCAACAATATCATTCTGAATAGCTTTACTTGGAACAGGGATTAGATATTTTTCTAACGCTTTTTTATTTACCCCAGACTGACCAGCAGCCCGTTGAGAAATGCCAATAACATAGTTCTGTATTGACGGTGACTGAAGGAACCAAAATAGATAGTCCTTCATCAGAAGATCCTCATTAGGTACGGCTTTCATCAAAGCAACGTTGTAAGCGCCATCAAGTCCTCTCAGTATCTGAAACACTGGTGGACCATAGCGACCAATCATTACATCGTCTTTCGTACAGAATTTCTTCGTTGATGCGCTATCGACATAAACAATATGGTTATCACTCTTATAATCACGAATCTGAATCAGCCGAACATAGCCTTCTTTCTGAACATCAGAAAATTGTGATTTTGGCGGCTGAGATCCACCGATAAACTCAACCACTTGCGTTAGTGGCACAGAATCACAATCTGGCAGCTTAAAAAATTCATCTAATACGCTGTCAAAGAGTTGTTTGGATAGATCGAGCTTACTCTGTAAATGCTCGATGGCGATGTCGATACGGGTGAACAGCGCATCGAGTTTTTCGACAATCCGGTTTTGTTCTTCGATTGGCGGACAGACTAGGTACGTAGCTTTTAGCTGTTTAAGGTATATACCCTTTTGAGCTGAACCTTTTGCATTGCTAATAAAATGCTCTTGGATAAATGGGGCTCTGAATTGATAGCTGAGAAATTCTGGTATCAATTCTTCAGAAGATAAAACCGCAACGCTACGTTGCAGCGTAAAAAGTCTGTCTAAATTCCTGACAACACAGCTTCTGCCAATTGTACCCACAATTGTAAGAAGAACATCGCCCTCAGAAACACGAGTTCTCTTATGCTCACTTTCAAAAGCATCTTCAGGTATTAACCTAAAATTATCCCAAACAAGTCCGTTGTCCATCACATTTCGAGAGCTGAGCATAGGTAACCCGACTTCAACTTCTTTTGGGGGATTATGGCTACCATCAGTCACTTTAAAGCAAACATCACCTAACGTTTTCCAATCCCATCCATCCGGCAGTTTATATAAAACCTGTTCCATGCTTATTTCTCCGCCAACAGGTCTTCAATTTCATCCAATAGGCCAGATACCAGTTTTTCTTTGATGCGGATCTGTTTAAGAATATCGCTAGGAACTAAATGCTCAGCATCTTTCTGCTTAGCTGGATTTTTGGCTGATAGGTCATAATCTTCTACTAGCTTGCTGGCGAAAACTGTCCAGGAACGTTCGGTCGTTTCGCGGCTTTTATACAGCTCAACAAACTCTTTTAGGTGCTCATCGGTAATCGGTTTGTTTTTGGTGAGCTTTTGCTCGGGCTCACATTCGTAGTACCACACATCGCTGGTGCCGCCGCTGCGCTCAAAAAATAGTACGTTGGTTTTAACGCCCGAGTACGGCAAAAACACCCCTGCAGGCAAGCTTAAAATAGTATGTAAGTTAAAATTTTCAAGCAACTCTTGTTTAACTTGCTTAAATGCGCTATTGGTTTGGAACAGTACGCCTTCTGGCACCACAATAGCTGCTTTACCGCCACTTTTTAGCGTTTTCATAAAATGCTGTAAAAACAGTAATTCAGTCGCGTTACTCTGGATAGGAAAGTTTTGCTGAATTTGCGACTTTTCTTTACCACCAAATGGCGGGTTAGCCAGAATAATGTCGTAACGGTCTTTTTCCTGAATATCGCGGATATTCTGGGTCAAGGTATTACCACGAAACAAGTTGGGTGACTCAATGCCATGCAAAATCATGTTCATCATACCCATGACATAGGCTAATGAGGTTTTCTCATAGCCGAAAAGGGTATCACGCTGAATGAAATCCCATTGTTCAGTGGATAATTGGTTTTTTTTATCTCTAAGATGTTCAAATGCTTCAACTAAAAATCCACAAGAGCCTGCAGCCGCATCGTAAATAGTCTCACCCGGTTTAGGGTCAATCGCCTGCACCATCGCACGTACGACTGGTCGCGGAGTATAAAACTCACCAGCATAACCACCAGCATCGCCCATATTCTGTAGCAAACCTTCATAAACCAAAGAAAGTTCAAATAAGTCAGATTCCGATTGAAAATTTAAGCTATCGACAATATCTAATACTTCACGCAAAGTATGACCTGAAGCTACCTTATTATCTAAATACTGGAAAATAGCGCCAATCTTATAAGCAAATGATTGTTTATCATTGCCAGTAACAGCTGTATTGGCAAAACCTTTCAAATAAGGAAACAACTTTTCATTAACATAATCAGTAAGATCATCCCCTGTACGGGCTTTATTAATATCTAGTTTACCTTCTTCATTTTTAGGACAAGCCCAATTTGACCAACGGTGTTCTTCATCTAGTACTGGTTGATAGTCTTTGCCTGACAGTACTGACTCATCTTCTTTTTCTGACTCATAATCATCTAAAAACTTTAAAAACAGCACCCACGAAGTTTGCTCTGTATAGTGCATAGCGCCGCTAATACCATCATCACGGCGCAAAATGTCGGTAATACGGTCAATTTTCTGTTGCAATGACATGATTTAAAGTTTTCCAATAATAAAATTATACATGTTGGTAATATCTTCGCTTATTTCTTCACGAGGAATCAGATCTATATAAGCTTGTAGTTTATCAGGATCTAAACCTAAATCTTCAGTATTGATTAACGGATTAATGACATCTTTTGCATTTAAACGTTGTATATCATTGTTATCAGCAGGATTGTTAGGTTGCAAATGATTGCGTTGAGCAATATCACCATTGTTGATTTGATCAAGGACACCGTAATGCGATAGTGCCGTATGCGAAAGCAAATAATTTTTGATTTCACGGCGTTTCCAAGCCAACAAATAAGGCAATACATTAGTGCCACGCGGCCATGAAATTGCTTTCAATAAATTATGATAAGTTTGACCATTAACTTGTACACCATCATTTACATTCCACTCTAGAGCTGCTTCATCTCTATCGCAAATCAGGAAAATCTTCGTGGTGACAATTGGAGATTCGATCTTACTCAGGCCATGTAGCCAATCTATTTTCCCCTTACCAAAGGTCTCACTTGCCGTTGCATAACTAGATGATTTCTTCATAGCGTGCACAGGAGATAGCCTGCTTACATCCAAGCCAGCACGTCCTACAAGTTTGGTGAAGATAATCCAATCGTTATAATCATCTAATAAAGCAATATTTGGTAATTTTCCACATACTTCAAATTCAACCGATTTGGCACGGGATAGCACACTAAGGCGGCTGATCAATTGTTTGATTTTATTCTCTTCATTGATACGACCATGCTCGACAACTTTCAGGTTTTCAATACGGTTTTCTTTAGCTGAAATTGAGTCCAGCAAATGTGTAGTAGTAATAGCGTAACCTTGAATGCTGTGTAATAACGACCATAGCTTTTCTACGTTTTTGTAATGTAAATGTGAATCTGCTTCATCAAACAGGAATAAAGTATTTGGTGCATCAAAAAGGTCAATCAATGCATAAAGAAATAACAGTTGATATTCACCATCACTTAGCTGATCAAGCTCTATACCACCTTTAAAAATAAGCTTACAGCCTTGTTTATCAATGAAGTAATTATTGTCTGCCGCTTGGGTAAAAAAACTTACTTCAGGATCAAACGTTATATTTTGCGCCTGAGCATTTACTTCACCAGCTTCTACATCCTCTTCACCAGCTTGTGGTTGTCTTGGATAGTCAAATGAAACTTCTATTAAGCGGTTTGCTGGTATTTCAATGTTTCTTTTGCGTAGCGGTTGTTCGAACTCATAATCTCTAGAGTGAAAAGTGCTAATAAAACTGTCTAGCGAACGGAAATAAGGTGTATTTCTAAGCGTATTAACTTCGCCATTTTCTTCTCGCTTCAATGCATCTTGTATCCGACTGACATAGTTCTTATCTATTTTGAATGCACATTTTAAGCGAGTAGATTGGTCATCCCCTTCAGGTGTAGACTCATTGATATAGTCTCGCTCACGTAAGAATGAACGAACTTTACCTGTACGCTTAGTTGCTGTTGCAAGGAAAATTAGCAACTTAGACCAAGATTTATCAAAATATAGACACTCCAAACCCAATCCTCTACCTGCTTGGCGTTCACGTTTTAGGTAAATACCAAATTTTTCAGAGTAATTTTCATTCTGACCTGAAGAAAAGCACACCACATTTAAATGTCGATGTGCGCGTTTATTTAACCTCTCTTCAAATACCGATTGTAAAATACTGGATTTTCCACTGCCGTTCTCGCCAATTAAGGTTGCCACTTTATTGATATATAGAGTTTGCGGTTGGTCGTGTAGCTGGTTAGGAGATAATGTTAGTTGCATTTCAATTCACGTGATAAAGCTGATGTTGTAATTGTTTAAAAGCTGTCAAGAGATAGGCAGGTTTACCACCAAAAACCATAGAAGCATCTTTTATAGTGCCAAGACCAGACAACTCAATCAGGACTGGTAAACGTTCACGCGCCAATTCTGTAGCACCAGTTTGTTCATAGCGGTTTAAAACAAAATGTAGGAATTGCTTAGCCTTGTCTTGTTCATATTTATCAAAGAAAGTACTACTCATCCGTACAGCATCTGCTCTAGACTTTCGGGTAGCCATAGGTTGTTCAAATGCTAAAAATGCCAATAAATCGAATATATCGCACTCATTAGCATCAAACAGACGACGTAAAGTTGATAGCTGTTCTTTATCAAAACCAACCTGTACCAGTTTGACCAACAACTGTTCTCGCGAGTCTGGGTCAGACCAAATGTCTCTGAGTTCATCAACACTTTTGAATAATCCGGGTAGTTGTTGGATTAATTTTTCAACAAACTCCTGAATGGTTAGTGGTTTGCCATTTTCATCGATATAACGGATTTCCACATCGATTACCTTCAGTTCCCGATGTTTTCCTAGCTTAACTTTTAAACGAGGTTTAGGCTCATCTGATCCAGTTCCCCCTCCCTCATTTCCTCCTGGCTGTTCTGAAACATATGGTTCTGGTGTTATTTCACCACTACTATCTTTAGGTCGTGGTGTTTCAGGTTCACCATCCCAGTCCTCATCATAGAACTTATTCGTTGCTCCCCGAAAATCAATAATAGTAAAGTAGTCCTTTCCATCAAAAACGCGTGTACCACGACCGACAATTTGTTTAAATTCCACCATTGAACCAACAGTTCTATCAAGCACAACATTGCGAACATTCCGAGCATCAACTCCTGTTGTTAGCATTTGAGATGAAGTGATAATGGTTGGAATGTCTTTGTCGTTATCTTGGAATTTTTCTAGTAGTTCACGCCCAATTTTGCCTTCATCACTGGTCACCCGTACACAGTAATGTGGGTCTCGTATGGCTTTATACTTGTTAATCATGTCACGCATAGTCAATGCATGATTTTGGTTTTCACAGAAGACTATAGTTTTTTCAAGCGGGTTGATATTATCTAAAATGGTTTTCGCAACTAACTCCGTACGTTCATCAACGATGATCTTACGGTCATAATCTGCTACCTGATATAGATCCTGACCAGCCTCACCTTCAATGATTACATCATCATTAGTTAAGACTAGCTCATCTAAATTAGTTCTAACGCGTTTAACACGATATGGTGTTAAGAAACCATCATTAATACCTTCTTTCAATGAATAAACATAAGCAGGTTTACCAAAATATTCATATGTATCTATATTGTCTGTGCGTTTTGGAGTAGCCGTTAATCCCAAATGGACGGCACTATTAAAATGATCAAGAATGGCTCGCCAAGAACCTGCTTCATTAGCAGCACCGCGATGACATTCATCAATCATCACTAAATCAAAGAAATTCTTAGGATAAGCTTTGTAGTACCCATCAATATTTTCCCTTTCAGCAATCGCCTGATAGATTGCGAAAAAAATATGTGCATTTGTTGGAACCACACCATTACGCTTACGAACCTCATCTCCATTAATTTTGATCAAGTCCTTTTCATATGGATTAAAGGTATTAATGGCCTGGTCAGCTAGAATGTTTCGATCTGCTAAAAAAAGAATGCGAGGTCGTCGTAAACCTAGATTATTGCTGTTCCATCGAGCTTGAAATAACTTATGCACTATTTGGAAAGCAATAAAAGTCTTACCAGTACCTGTAGCTAGAGTAAGTAAAATTCGAGATTTACCTTGGCCTATTGCATCAGTAGCAGCATTTACTGCTAGTTCTTGATAATAACGAGGTTGCATCGCTCCTTCCAATAAAAAAGGGATACGCCTTAACTCTTGACCAATATCGGATGAAACATCATCATAACGTCGGCTTAACTCAAAAGGAGTTGGGTACTGATTTATGTAATCACCCCGTCCTGTTTCTAAGTCCAACTCATAAGTTTGCTTACCATTACTTGAATAAACAAATCTCACATTAAGCTTTTTCGCATACTCAATAGCTTGCTGTAATCCCTTAGTTGGATGTTCTGATTCTTTTTTTGCTTCAATAATGGCTAAATAACGATTATCTTTATACAAAAGATAATCGACAAAACAACGCTTGCCACGAGTACCGCCTGTTAATTTACGACCATCTGTAAAATAATGCTCACGAATAATGTTTCCTGCTTGCCAAGATGCCTTCACAAGTGCAGGATCTATATAGTTCGCTCTAGTATCTGCCTCTGATCTCATTATCTTTTATACAATTATTTGATTTATTAAATAATATTACACAAAAAAAATTGACTAACAAGCAAAAAAGAGAATCCTAAAAACTGGATTCTCTTATACACTCAATTCACCACCCTCACACTTTTCGCCAATCCGTTCTGTAATGACACTATGTCCTGATGCAATGACTCGGTTTCAGTACTGGGTTGTTGCCCTTCCTCGCTATAAAACTCCTCAACAATATCCAAGCCCTCTACTCCATCTATCTCAAAGCTGGCATTTCCATAACCTTGTCGTGCTACATTATCTAATGCCTCCTGATAAAACCCTGCTGCCTTGCTTTGTTCATTGATCTGCTTGGCATTGATAATCGCTTCCTGCAAATGAATCCCATCACGTAAAGTTAAATCCACGTAATAAATCGGAGTACGATAGCTTTGTGTCGTGCTCTTACCTCTTAAGGTCAGTTGCAATGGTAGACATGAAAGTAAGTCACTCGATGCAGCATGGTAATAACGAAGCCGTGCGGCTAAGGTTCGGATACTATTAAAACCTGTGGTTCTAAAGATGAATGTGCCCAACTCGTCCGACTCATCTAAATTCACATACAGTCTGCCGTAGGGTTTGCACAGTCCACCTTGTGCCAACGGACATAAATCAGGCGATGGACATAGGTATTGTTCTATGCCGTTTTGCCCAAGCCTTTGACAAGTTTCACCATTGCCTGAACAGATTAAGCGTCCAGTTTGTCGATCAAACAGACTGTACTCTGCCCGTAGGTTTAACTCAGGATCGTTAAAGATCATACGGACTGGAATGCTCCTAAGTTTTTGATTGGGTGCTTTAGCTCGTAGTTGTTCATCCAGTGGATGCTTAATCCACCCATCTTTTCCTTGGATTTGGCTGGTAATGGTAAATTGATCATCTTTTTCAGGGACACGTTTACCATTCTTTTCGACAATCTTGCCGATACTGATACGACCCAGTACGGGTGGTGTAATTGCTAAACCTTTAATCATGGTGATGTCCTCTATATAGATGTATAAATAAAAATTGGACATAAAAAAATCCCACACCTGTTGGGGTATGGGATCGGATGGTTTTGGGTTGGTTGTGTTAGGTAATAAATGTGGATAAAGAATGAGTTATCCACCATTCGGATAAATCTGAAAACGCCGTGTACCTACTTTGGTTTGTGGGAACTGCTGTAGATATTCAGGGTATTGTTTCAATAAAGCTTTACTGTCCAAGCTGATTGAGTCTTGTGATTTCTTCCATGTCACTGAACCACCTGTAAACACAGCTCGTTCTGCATCTTTCATCAGCATTTGTAGTTGATGTTTCAACTCATCAAAATACTGTTGGTGTTGTTCAACTTTGTGCCGCTCCTCAAGTAATTGATTAAATAAGTAATTCGCTTGTTCATTTTGGCTAAGGTCTTCTACGGTTAAAGGGATCTGCTCTGGATAAAGTTGTTGCAATGCTTTGGCTGCGGAATCAGAAGCATCGACACTCGGTGGAATACCTGATTCAACACATTGCCAGAAGTGGCGTTCCGCATTGATGATGTGCTGGATCACCGTTTCATTACGAGTCACTTTAAAGATTTTGGTTTCATGTCCACAGATCAGCGCACAAATATGTGCCGCTTGTTTGCCTGTCACCGCCAATTGGTGCTGTACTTGGCACAGTACATACAGTGGTACGCCATCCCGCCAAAGCTTTGCACCATATTCTCCTACGGTTTTACACTCTAGAATCTGCACTTCATCGCTACCGACCACGGCATAATCCAAATTCGCCAACATAAAGTGTTTATCTTCATCAGGATGTTGTAGCACGGCATTAACTCGACGGACTTTATGGTTGGTATGCATGCTGTAGTATTCAGCCACCAATGGTTCGAGCTGTTTACCCCAATAAAGTGGTGCATAGCCTGCGCTTTCATCTTCAATATTTTGTTGCATACGTCCTGTCTTGATCATCCAGAGTTCGAGCATAGACATATAGGGATTGAGTCCACAGGCTGTTGCAGCATCACTGCTGCCAATCCCTTGCTTTCTGACTTCAAGCCATTGCTGGTAATTGAGTTGCTTGGTGTTAGCTAAGCGTTTAGCAACAGGTGTTCTGCTTTTACGTGGCTGTTTATTTTGAGCTGGATTGGATGAATGACGTTTGCTTCGAGTGCCTACCTCGACCTGTTGAGTTGGTGGGTTTTGGTTTGGATTAAGCTGAGGTACATAAGGCAATAAGGGTGGATGATTTAAACTGTTCTGAATATGGGTATGACTCTGCATGGTGTATTGATCCTATCGTTATGAAATATGTAAAAGCTGAATTTCAGGCATAAAAAAAGCCACATCTGAGGAATGTGGCGAAGGGTGTTATTGCTTAGGCTAATATAGCTTGCTTAACTGAAACTGAATTTATGCCATCATTCTGAGCGCTTGTTCTAAGCCACGTTGTTTAATCGCAGCCCCTGCTCCGAACCATGCTGAATCGAGTCGATGATCGGTGCTCATGGCACGTCTTTCGTGATCGACGAATTCCGTGATTGAGCATAACAAACCATAGGCCGTGTCTTTGGCTGAACTGAGTTCTGCGCCACGACCATGCCCGTTAAACATGGTCATCACTTTTGACATCGCACGTCCATTCGGTTCGGTTTTATTGTCGGATTTACTAATGCTCGATGTTACAGGAATAGTTGCTTTGGGTAGTGCTGCATTGCGGTAGTATTGAATGATACTGTCTTCTTGATCCGCCACACTGAGATTGCTGTTATTAAACACTGCATCAAAGTAAGCGGCTGCTTCTTGTTGCGTGACTTTACGTTGACTGAGTTGCTTCATTTCATACATGTGTTCATCCCATGCTCGGACTGAAATGCCCAACTGTTGTTTGACTTTATCCGCATCGAAACGAGTACTGTGCGGGACTTTGACCACACCTGTGTTGTTCGATCCAGCGTTTTGTGCTTTGAGTGCAATGGCTAAGGTGTTGTTACAGACCACACGAATAGAGGTGAATTGTGCGGTAGTCGCCAAGGTACCATCACACGCCGTCGCTAAAAGAATGTAGCCATTGCTGACATCTTTACCTTTCAGTGCTGAGGTCTGTCCAGTTTTGGCTAATGCCCAGAACTTCTTCCCACCTTTCAGTACCCCCGCAGTTTCCAGCTCAAAGCCTGATTGTTCAGTCAGATCACGATAGAACTCTAGAATGTCTTTGGGTTGTACTTCCTGAAAGCGCTGACTCACCACAGATAAAGGTGCATGGGTATCAGAACGATATAGCACTCGTTGTTCTTCAAAGGGTAAGATGATGTTTTGTCCGCGTTGATTTTTCGCCATGTAACTGACATCTGAGGATTCAATACGCCAATCCATACCTGCCTGTTGCGCCCAGACTTCAATGGGTTGATTTGGAGTCAGTTGATTCCCCAAGCCATGCCAAGGGGTTTGACCTGTGAATGCCATTGTTTCAACTAAATGTGCCATGAGCAAAATTCCTCTATAAATATAAAGATGTGATGTTTTAAAACTTAAAATGCAGTGTGCTTAGGGGTGTTAGAGCTAGGATTGTTGCAGCTCGGGTTGTTGCAGCTAGCATTGATACAGAAATGAATGTGGTAATTCTTTAATCAGCCACGGCAAAGCTTTGTCCGCAATGCAAACATTGGTAATGTTGAGCCGCGTGGTAATGTCGATAAAAGTAATGTTGACTGACCAAGATCAATACGCCCCCTGCAACTACGCCAATCAATCCACCGACATAGGGGGGAATGCCCGCACTTCTTGCCAGCTTTATTCCAAGTACAGCCATCGTGAAGGGTGAGAAGTTTTCTAGGATTTTTTCAAAATACTGAGGGCCATGCGCTTGTGTGGCTTTCAAGATCACCTGATCTGAATGGCAATAAGGACAATGTACGGGATTCATCATGAATGTCCTCGTCGTGAGTAAAGTGATGACAAGCATTCTCTGTAGGCATAAAAAAACCATGCCCAACATGGGCATGGTTGTTTGCTTGCTTTTGCGCTATACAGTGATACTCGTCCTAAGTTTTGCCGTGTTATTTAAAGCGATAACTTGCTGCACCTTGATCTGTTTCAATATCAACTTTCACAATCGATTCGTAAGAGCAGTTTAAATATAACTCTAAGGCTTGGCCCATTTGGAAATGTGCTGGTAATTGAATGGGATTACGGTAGCGTGCGGTATATCCACAACGTCCATTATTCACATCCACTTTATTCAGTGTGATTGGATTTGCATCGAGTGAACGGATGGTGAGGATCACATAAGTCCGATCGTATAATCCGCCTGGGCTATATTCCGTATTGAGCGTAACTTCCATGTGTTCAGGATTAAACTCTGTACCACATCCCGATAAGCTCAAAGGAAGTATGAGTAGTACAGGCAATAGGAAAGTCTTCAATTTATTCATCATTATTTTATCCTCTATTTGATAAGGCTTGATTTGTGTTTGGACAGTCGTCAGCGACTCATTGCGTTCGCTTGGTGCTGGTTGTTCAAATAGGTAATATGTATTTGAAATTTCTTTATTTTGATTTTCCGTCAAAGCGACACTAGCAGTGCTTCTAAACAACTGCGTGCTTGATTGATCTGCTGCGCCTGTTGTTCAATCAATTGCCTCACTGCTGGAGGTAATTGTTGGTATTGGTCAGGATGGAAATCAGCCATCTTACGACGGTAGGCAAGCGTGAGGCTTGGTCGATCTAATTGTTCAGGGGTGATATCAAGTAACTCACAGGCAGCGAGTTGTACGGGTGTCAGATGATGGATCGGTATGGAAGATTGATGAGCATGCTGCTTAGCTTGGATATCTGCATATGCAGGATACTTGGCCAGTATGGCGAAAGCTGTTTGTTGCTCAACATTGAATGCTGTACTGATCTGAAAGAAATGGCTGCGTGCTGTTTCAGCGTCAAAGTTTCTTTTATTCATTAACACCAATACTTCTTCGAGCAAAGCAAGGCATAACGAAGGAGGTAGGCTGTGCTGAATCAGTGTGATTTCATCCAAGATATCAAAAAAGTCGAATGGATGATTGTGTTGCATCATTTGTTTGAGAAACTGTTGGTCATTGGGATGAACCAGGTCTCGGTCAAATAATTGTGTCATCAAGGTTCTTGTGGATTGGCTCCACTCTCCTCTCCACCCCATCAATAGGTAAGCATAGAGCTTCATGATGGGTTGTAGATTGGCAATGGTGTCTTGACTTTGAGTCTGCTGCTGATCCTGATGTATAAAGTCTGAGGTATCCGTCTGCGTTTGAGCTTTAGCGAAGGCACAATACTGATTGAGGAAATCTGCCAACAGACGTATCCCTGCTTTTTCAGGTTGGGCCAAGCTGACTTTGACTGTAACATTGATCACCAGGTGTTTGCTGAGCAGTCCCATCGAATAGCCAACCGAGCTAATCGATTTCAAGGGATAAGCATTGGCACTGGCAAAGGCTTCTTTGTAGTAGATGCCTTGATCGGTTAAGCACAAGCCATTTTTTCCCTGTCCAAAGACGGTTTCATCGACTAAGACCAAGACTTCTTCTGCTTGGGTTTGTGCAGGTAAATAACTCATCGCACCCAGAATCTTATTCATGGGAATCTGTGGAGCGACATAAATGTTTGGGTCAGCTTGTAGTAAAGCCAACTGAGCAAACTGTTGTTTAAACTGATTAAAGTCCATCATCGATTTTTCACTCTTGTTCCCATGAAGGCCTGATCAAAATATAAATTTCAGTAATTGAAACGGCCACATGATGGCGCGTCCAAAAAGGTAGGCTGCGATTGGTCCACTGTCTTCAATCCGCCAAAGCAGATAAAACCAATACAGCACCGCAATACTGAGATAAGAGATCACTATTTCTTTATTCATGTTTTTTTCTTCGCTTTATCTTTGTTTTAACTATTCATTCGGCGCGATCAGTTGCCAACCAATATCTGAGTCGAAGGGTCGTAGATAGACGGTTTGCTCTTGGATAAACGATTGCTTGTATTCATCGTCAAAGCGTTCAACATGCACTTGGCAACTGTAGAGGTCATATTTGGAACTAGTGCCTGTCTGCCCTGCAAATAAATTACCGACTTGGCATTGTTGTAACTTGATCTGTATCACCGACTGATCTTGGGCATGCAATAACTGAAGTATGGCATTTGCTTTAGGAATTTCCCGCGCTGCATCTTGTACTCCACAACCCGTTAAACTCCCCAGCAATAACAAGCTGCTGACGACTCCAGTGCTGATACGAGTCTTGAGTTGAAATGGTTTGAACATTTTATAGTGCTCCCTCAGTTTCACTCGATGCAGCCTCTAAACTCAGTTGAGTGAGCTCTTCTTCTGTTGGTGGTCTAGATTCCAAGATGGGTTCTGGGGCTTGTTGCTCAGGGTCTCGGTAGTTTTTTAGGCCAAATTGAAACAGTAGTTTTTGTTGAAGTGGATATGGCTGTTTGGAATTGAGACTTTGATTAGATTCATCTGCAATTAATGGACGGGTGCTTAAATACAGTTGTGAAGGATTAATCGTAGCTAAGCGTAGGTAGCGGTCATCGTTGTTGTTGTGTTGATAGAGGATGACTTGATCGATGCGGAGTTGTCCTTGTTGCACACTGAAGATAAAACCTAGATAGTTTCGTTTATCTCGTTCATCTCTCAAATTGCCGAGTATGATTTCGGCATCCTTCACTGAGGCACTAAAGATCAGATTTAAGGTCGAGACCACTGAGGAATAATAATCCGCTGTGGTGGTAGATGAGGCTTGGATGTGCATCACTTGACGATCTACATCATATTGCGCTGAATCTTCCGCTGTGGGACTCAGTACATTGATTGGGATCGGTGCAGCCAAGTAATTTAAAGCATCTTCGAGTCGCCCTAAGTCGACGTTGACCTGAGCCGTAAGTTTTTTATGTTTAGCATTTTCAGCGTGTAGACGTTGTTGGTACTGCTCCGTAGTTTCAAACTCACCTTTGCCTTGCCCTTCAACAGGAGTTTTAAGAAAACGAGCATGGTTAATCACGAGATCATTCGCACTGGCAAACAGGTCATTGTTTAGAAATTCCTGTAAGGATTGCTGTCCTGGTTTTTCTACTCCCAGCACCAAGATTTGATTTGCTTTGAGTTGCAGTTTGTCTCGGAACTGTTGCAGCGCAGATCGATTACCATCTTGAGCATGCAGATAATCACGGAAACCTGAAACATCAGCTTCGGCTAGTTGTTGTTTTAAAAATGGTTGTATTAATTTGGCCTCGACCAGAACAGGTCGATGTGTTGGTTCAAGTCGTTGGCTGAGTGCTGCATTTTCGTCAGGGCGTAAAACTTCAGTGGAAGTATTTTTATTTCCACAGCCGATCAGTAAAAATGATCCGAGCACACAGACAAACAGAGGATGGAGATCCTTCATTTGTTTACCCCAGATAAAATTATTGTTTTATGTATGCTGCTATTGGTTTAGTGATGACAAAGCCATACACAGCACTGGGGTAGATTCAAATCAAGAAATTCTAAAAATTGTAGACGCATGAGGCGACTCCTATATGCACTTAGAAGTTCTACCGAATCACTGTCAATTGATTATGGTGGTAGAACAAGAAGGGGTTGACAGACTGGGCATATAGAACCAGCACGCGCGAACGCGTCCCCCTCCCGTTCTACCGCAAAGGGGGACGAGAAGGTTTCGCACAAGTATCATACTCAGGAAGAATATGAACCTGATACGCTATACGCACGGTCTGTCAAAACCGACTGGCAATGTAGGCCAGCATCGAAAGGATAGCCCCCACTCCGTCTGCCGTCAAGGGAACTAGATTAATATGCTATTTTAGTCTATTAAAAATTATGCAATTAAAATTGATGCTAAGATGTTTTTTTAGAATTTTTTGTATTCATTAGAAATATTGATACTCATTAAAAATGATTATCGCGTTGATCATTTTGAGTTCAAAGAAAATCAACATGATTATTTTAAAAGCAACGCTTCTTTCCGAATGAAAAAATTTTATAAAGATTAGAAAAGTGCATCAATACAATTTTTTTATTTTCTCAGTTATATTCTTTTAGATTGCTCATCTTTTTTTTGAATCACTCACTATCTAGTTCTCCCTAAATCAACTCGATAAATTCCTTATATTACTAACAAGAAAATAAACTTTCTTTTTCACCTAATTTTATTCAAAAATTATCTTGTTTAAGTTATTCATAATTATTTGAAAAATATCCATCATAAATTCATAAATTTAAGTAAAAAAACACTATAACTTATCAGGGTAAAAATCCTAGGATCTCGACTATAATTTTTAGGATTTTTTTCAACTAATTTTTATCAAATAATTTTCATATAACAAGTGAAAAAAAAACTACCGTAAACTTTTGGCTACATTTAAGTCAGATTTACTTTCTGTTAGTATAACAAAAAAATGCATTAAAAAAGGATAGAAGTATGACTAATAAAAGTGCGGATCTAGATTATGAAATTTTTTTGATCGATCACTTAGAGCGATTTGTTTTTTCCAATTTAAAATCATACCTACACTCCCCTCTACGTACTTTGCATCCCACACTTCTATTAGTTAAGAGTGAAGAAAGATTTAAAAGTATGATTTACTACTTACATTCAATCGATTTATTTAAAGAGTCAGAAATAGAAAAGCAAATCCGTTTATACCCTTACTTAGATCCTGAAACTAATCCAGGTGTTGAACGAGATTCAGTAAGAAAATTGGATTCTGAAATGCTACCCAAGCACTATGATGAAGTATTAACTGCTATTAAAAAGTTTCGCTTTGCAGTTCAAAATCAAGTTGGTATGCATCAAATTTCAGAACTCCGAAAACAAACTTTTCATATTTATGCATTCCATCAAGATACAAAAAATATTGAACTTGTTCCTAATGAAATTAAAACGCATATTGAACAAACCCAACGCTCTGATCTTTCTAAAGAAAATCATAGATTAAAAATAGAAAGCTTTACTAAATATTTAGAAATACTTTACACAGCTTATAGCAATAATCCAAAGCCCTTGTGGAAACTGCTCGGATTTACCGATACCACGTTTCAAACCATACAGAAATTTCACAGACTCTCTAATATTACCAACAAAAATCAAAGACAGCTGAATGAATTAGAACGAATAGCAGATGGTCAGGATGCTCGCTTCGATACCCTAATCGACTATGCATGTAAAAAAGCAAATAATTATTTTAATTGTTCGTTGATACATCATTATGAAGCCAAGGTTCGTAGCCTTGAGGATAAAAACAACATGATTGACCAACTCCTTGGAATAGAACCTTCAGCTTTTAAATCCCCCTATCGTAAGAAAAGACCAAAACGACTTAAGGATTATTTTTATCCACATAATATTGATCAACTTAATAAAATGAAAAAGGACAATAATCGTATAAAGTCAAATTTTAAAACTGAAGCTGAAAGACTAAAAAAACAACATTGCCCAGAATTATCAAAAGTTAAGCAGTCAAAAAATTTGAAAAATACTTCCAATCCTACTGTAGATCACCATAAATTCACTCTTAAACTTTTAGATTCAAATCCAGATTTAAAAATGAGATTAAAAAAATTAATTTAATAAAAAACATAAACTTACAAACTTGTGTCCACGCACATGAAATCATAAATTTTTTGCTTATTTTATAAATTATTCCTTGTTGGCCAACACAGTTTTAATCACTAACACCAAGGAATTCTTTATGAATACGCTTATTGCTAAACATCAATTGATCAGGCTACCTGAACTTGAAAAACTAACTGGGCTTTCACGATCATCAATTTACGACAGGTTGAACCCCAAGTCTAAACGATATGATTCCACGTTCCCCAGAGCGATTAAGTTATCTCACTCTTCTCGTTGGCGTTTGAGTGAGGTGCTGAACTGGATTGAATCAAAAGCAGCATTACGAAATCAGCATGACTTAGTGAGCTAACTGCTCACAAAGCATATGTCAAAAACCCTGCGCTTACCCGCGGAATTGGACATTAGCTTGTCGATGATGTCGTAATGTTGATTAACGGTATTAGTATTATTAAGTTAAATTAAGTTAATAATATCAGAATCTTGATTTATATTAATTTAATACTAACTTGTTAGTTAAAAACAATACCATTTTGTTCATCCATGAATGATCAATACATTAAGGTACATCTTTATATGTACTCAAACGTATCCGATCACTTGATACCACATCATACTGAACCATGTTTAGGACACAGTTTTAAACCGTGTCCATAGACAGAGCTATGTCTCATTTCCGTGATGGTATGTGCCACAACTTAAAGGTGCATTTCCATGATAATACGTCGACCTCACCCTAAATCTAAACTGAAGAAGACTAACCGCAAGTTTATAAGCAAATTACGATCCCTCAGCTATGTAAAAGAAGATCTGGAAACATCAATGTATAGTGATGATTTTCATCGGACAATCTTTATATGCCCACTTGATCGTCACATTGAACCACTTATAAAAAAAGTTGAATTTGTCCTTAAAGTGCTAGAGAGTAAAAGCGAACTCGTTGGAGTATCAGTTCAACAGATGCCTCTACGCAGACTTCATTCACAATTAAATTGTGATGCAGCTATCTATCCCCTACTTAAATGCATGAGTAGTATCATCAATCGTCCCACCCATCCTCAAATTATTGAAGGAATTGAATGTCAAGCATTCAACTATGGGTTGGATCAATTAACCACTGAAGAATTTGAAACCATTCAGACAAATCTGAATGGATTGTTGCCCCTTGATCACAGTACCGTCATTCTTTATGAACAGGCAATCAATCAGTTCATTTCTCACATCCGTTGCTTTATGAATAAGCCCGAAATAAAACGCAAGCTCTACGATCGAGCATCTTCCTGTAATCGAATGAAAGATCAATGTAGTGCCTTAGTGCAATCACTTATCAAACAGCATTCCAAAATATTAGTGATTCGCTTGGATTTCTATCTTATTCATCAATCTAGCACTCTGTTAAAGAAATCACATGTGCTGCAAGAGATCCATTCAAAGCATGATCTTGAATATTTAAAAGGGTGTGTCAAACGATTTCTTCGGATGAAACGTAACCATCCACTTATGAAAGAGATCATCGGTCATATATTCCGTTATGAATATACGCCACAGCGAGGATTCCATATTCATTCATTCTTATTTTTCGATGCGAACAAACACCGTGAAGACATTACGATTGGTCAAGCAATCGCTGAGATCTGGAATGTAAAAATTACGGGTGGGCAAGGTTCAACCAATAACTGCAACTTCAAGAAAGGGTCTTACCGTTATTGTGGAATTGGCATGATTCACTATTCAGATGTAGACAAATTAAAGTACTTATTTAGAACCTTTGAGTACATATGCAAAGCGGATCAATTTTTTGCTTTTTCAAATTTGGAAGGCGCTCGTCGATTTCAACTCAGTCAAGCCCCACAAAAGAAATCAAAGGCTGGTCGTCCACGCAAAGTAAATCAGCAATCAGAAATTGAAACTCAGAACGATAATAATATGGAGCAATCATCATGACTAAGAAATTTATTAAACAGTTAGATGCTCTAGAAACCTTGTCATCACTAGACTTCATCAACCAAACTACTCAAGTTGGTCTATTCATACAGCAACCTGTATACCAACAGATATTGTCAATCAATTACGGTAGGAATCTTGATTACTACTTCAAGGCAGGAATGAAAATTCAGTCTTCAAAAAATATGAGGATATTTACACCGCAACCAACTGATAAGCAATTTCGACCGAACCTGTACTTTACCAAGGCAGGACAAATGATTTTTCCTGTAATCTGCGACTGCGGACAAAATCCTCTTATACTGCGGAAAATCCCCAACATTAAGATTAATCCAATGATTGCTGTATTGGCACAAACAATCTGGGATCATAATCTTCCTTACTTACAAGTGAACGATCATATTCAATATGAATCGATAATCGATCGATTTTTGAGTGATTTTAAAGTCAGGATTACAACGCGAGACTTTCAAACTCAATTCACATCTTGGAATACTAAATTTACGTACTTAAATAATCAATATGATCGTTTTATGGATGTCATTGCATCTGAAACCGATCTCTTTGAGGTTCACTCTCTTGTCATCCAACGCAAAAAAGTGAATGGTTTATATCCTCAATTTGGTGATGAGCATTTCATTGATCAATTAGCTAAGGAAATTCTAATTGACAAAGCAAAGCCAATCATCAAGCGAGTGTGGCAGAATCGAAAGAATAATGATGTGCTAGGTATATTATCGAAACGTGAAATGAATATATTTGGCAGTGAGACTTTACGTCTGATTTTCTTTGTGCAAAAGAAGTCTTCAGATTGGCAAGATTTCAGAGAATCTAACCTGTATACAGATCTACGGCCATTCTTCATTGAAGATGCTGCTGACTATGTTGCTTTAGGAATGATCGCATCAATGAATGCAGGTGTACTTCCCTTATATCAATCTCAAGAGCATAACTATTACGATCTCAATCAGCTTCATGTTGGAGAACGATTGAAAGTGTTAAAAGCTCAAATCGTTGGTTCTGATTTCTGGATTCGAATTGATGACCATAATCCAACAGTTCGTATTGAACATAAATTTTATTAAAAAAATAGTAATACGAGGTTAAACCGGTCCTCAGTTCTCTTTGGAGACTGAGGACTTTTTATATAGTGCAAAAAATATGCGTTTCAGAAAAGTACAAAAAAAATTAAGGAAATTTGAACTTAATTTCTGCTCTATTATTCTTAGATGGAATTGCCAACTGCTAAATTTACTTTTCCAATTCCACCCTTACCAATCCAAAATTATTTAATTTAATCCAACATTTGATGTGGGGTGGGTTGAGGGGTAAATACACAAGTAAAAAATAAGCCCTTGTAAAAACAAGGGCTTATTTAGATATTTGGCGGAAGCGGTGAGATTCGAACTCACGGAGGACTCACACCCTCGTCGGTTTTCAAGACCGGTGCATTAAACCGCTCTGCCACGCTTCCAACGAGCGTTATAATATAAACAAAAATGCAAGTTAGCAAATCTTTTATTTAATTTTTAATTCAAACGCTCAAAATAAAAACAAATCTATTTAAATTTCATCATTTTTAGGCTTTTCATAACGAATTGCATTGATATACCAAAGCTTTTTACCTAAAGGAGTGTGCACTTCAACCTCATCATCGACTTGTTTACTCAAGAGTGCACGTGCCATTGGCGACTCAATCGAGATATGTTGAGGATGATGATCATAAATTTCATCAATCCCTACGATACGTAAAGTTTTTTGTTCACCTTCTTCATTTTCAATTTCGACCCAAGCGCCAAAGTAAACTTTGCCTTCTTGCTCGGGAGCATAATCGACAATTTTTAACTCTTCTAAACGTTTTCCTAAATAGCGTACCCGTCGATCAATTTTTCTAAGCAGCTGCTTATTGTACTGATAATCGGCATTTTCACTGCGGTCGCCAAGACTTGCCGCCCAATTCACTTTCTTTGTGATTTCTGGTCGTTCTTCATGCCAAAGTTGTTTTAATTCAGCAACTAATTTGTCATGTCCTGACCGAGTGATTAAGTTAGATTTCATGATAAAAAACCACTGATGAACAACATACTGCTTACAAGATGTAGCATTTTATACCCTATTTACTCATATCAGAAGTGTATAAATTTTCTTCCTTAATAAATTCATGTTGTTATGTTGATATATCGAATATTTAATTGTTCAAAATTTGACAATCTTTTTTTTGAAGATTATGATGCGCGCATCTTAAATGTTGAGTATTTTTTAACCCAACCAAAAACTTTGTAGATTTTCTACATAGTTTATTTTTTTCATTTCATGTCATTTTGAATGACGTCATGACTGCCCACCCCTTATTGAATTTATCAACTTTTAAAAGTTATGGCAGCTTTTTGTCTGGCTTTTAGGGCATAAATTATCTGTAGCGGAGACAACATGCACAGTAATTCAAGTTCTGGGTCGAGGCTTGGCCTTAGCTCTTTATTTTCTTCTCTCCCATTGAAAGTTCTTGCACTCAGCACTATGTTTTTTCCCTTTCATAGTATTAATGCAGGAAAAACCCTACAGTACAATACTGTAGTTAACACCAACACATTAACCGTAGTTGCTGTAGAAAGCCCAACTACTGTTTTTAAAGAAGATCAATTTTTACATGGCTTCGGTTATGACTTGGCTCGTAACTATGCACAAAGCTTAAATGTAAAGTTGGACTTCAAAATCGTGGCAGATAACGCCACCGCACTCAAGTGGGTCCAGCAAGGTAAAGCAAATCTTGCCATGACGACCGCGAGCTTAAGCTCAATCGAGAACAAAGGTTTAATGTCTTTTTCTGCAAGTTGTGGTGACATCGTAAATTTGCAAAAAAATGGATTAAATCCCGATTTAAGCTGGGTGTTTAAACAAGCAGATGATCCTCTTACACAAACAGCCAGTGGTTTTGTTTGTCAAAGCAAGCAAAATGGTCTGACTCAACAACTGGCTTCATTTTACAACCGTAACGTTGTAAAACCTGAGTCTTGGTCGACGATTCAACGTGATATAAGTACACGTCTACCTATTTACAAAGCCAGCTTTAAACAAAGCGCGGCCAAGTATGATTTAGATTGGCATTTGCTTGCAGCAATGAGCTATCAAGAATCGTATCTTAAGCCAGAGTCTGTTTCACCAACAGGTGTACGCGGGTTAATGATGTTAACCAACAGTACAGCTCGGGCAATGGGTGTAAGTAACCGTAGCGATCCAGCGCAAAGCATCCAGGGCGGTGCGAAATATTATGATCTCATGCTAAGTGAGTATGGTGATATTCCCTACCCAGATCGTAACTGGTATGCCCTTGTGGCCTACAATATGGGTCCGGGAGCAGTCAACCAGATCCAGAAGCGCTTACAAACCCAAGGAAAAGACCCAAACCAATGGGTTAATCTCTATGACTATTTACAACGCAATCAAATGCGAAATGGTCGATACAAACAAGCGGTACAGTATGTGACTCGTATCCGTGCTTATCTTGAGCATATTAAAACGGCTCAAACACGAATCAATATCTAGTTTTATTGTTTTAAAAGTTGATAAATTCATTGTTTGTATCAATAAAAAGCTTACCTCTTGGGGTAAGCTTTTTATATGAATTCTTTTAGAATTAAGCTGTTTGTTCTAATACTTTCTTGAACAAATCTTTTTGTTCTTGGCTTGGTTTAGCTGTTTGTAAAGCCATTAACTGAGACATGTCGCCTTGAACTTTAATTTTACCAGTCATGAATGCTTGCATAGCTGCAGCCATATCAAACTCTAAGAATACTTTACGTAAAGTTTCAGCATCCATGTTTAAAGTTGTTTTGGCATTTGAAGACAAACCTTTTTGGATTTTACCCCCATCTAACGCTAATTCGGTATTTCCAGAAGCATCTGTAACTACTAAATTAATTGCCAAATTCGCAAGAGCTGGTGGCAAATTAAGATCACCTGCTTCAGCAGTTAATTTTTCGACAGTCGCAAACCAATCATCAGTTAAAAATGCAGGCATGATTCTTCCTCAAATTTATTTGTTCAATTTCTCTAGTTAGTTGCCTATCCAGACAACATCATATGAAGCACTTCTGCTTGTGCGTTGTTATAGCATGTAATTTTAAGGTTGGGCTATGACTTTTTGTACGGAACATTCATTTTTTAGTATTTTGATACATTAAAGGCACTTGTTTATAAAGTGCCTTTAATTGACTTACTTAATTGTTTTATTCAGCAGCAAAACTTAAGTTCACGACATCTAAACGTTTTTTAAGTTCTTCAGGGTCTTTAAAGTCGATCTCGCGCTGAGAATCTAGCGCTTCGAAATCAAACAAATCACGGTCTGCTAACTGAGACGGAGACACGTTTTGTAACGCACCAAAAATACTGTGTAAACGTTTCGGATATTGTTTATCCCACTCACGTAACATTTCATTAAGCATGGCACGTTGTAAGTTCTCTTGTGAACCACAAAGGTTACACGGGATAATTGGGAACTTACGTAATTCGGCATATTTGATAATGTCTTTTTCTTCAACATAAGCTAAAGGACGAATCAAAATATTTTTCTTATCCGAAGACAAAAGCTTAGGTGGCATTGCTTTTAAGCTACCGCCATGGAATAAGTTCAAGAAGAAAGTTGCAATGATGTCATCACGGTGATGGCCTAACGCAACTTTAGTGGCACCAATTTCTTGAGCAAAGCCATAAAGCGAACCACGGCGCAAACGTGAACACACTGCACAGTATGTTTTACCTTCAGGTGTTAAACGCTTGGTAATGGTATAAGTGTCTTTTTCCAAAATGTAATATGGAATGTTATTTTCTTCCATATAGCGTGGTAACACATCTTCTGGAAAACCCGGCTGTTTTTGGTCAAGGTTAACCGCAACAATATCAAAGTTGATTGGTGCAATACGTTTGAACTGCAACAAAATGTCGAGCAAGGTATAACTGTCTTTACCACCAGACACACACACCATGACCTTGTCACCATCTTCAATCATGTTGAAGTCACGGATGGCATGTCCAACTTGACGGCGAAGCTTCTTAAGCAAACGATAATAGGCCGAGCTTGTTGGAAGTTCAGGCTTAAAATTAAATCCTTCATTGGACTCAACTGGCGCGTACATAGACGAGATATACCCATAAATAAAAATACCGCGCAATTTTATATGATTCGGACGGGAATCGCATCAAAAGAATAGTTTCAATTCTTGAAGTCGTCATAATGCTCAGGCATGATGCAAAAGCGGTGCTCCATTTTGACCGACGAGTTCATTTTTTGCGCAAAATGCTTACTTTTTGGACTTTTCCACAGTTTTCCACAAAACCTGTGGATAAAATTGTGGATTTCTTAATACTTGACAAACTGTTTTCACCTTCTGTTAAGGGTTTTATTTAAATTGATCATTTTTTAACCAATGATTTTTGCCTTTAATTTTCAAATAGTTAGACAAGTCAATAGAATCATTTTAAAAATTTTTTTTAATTTTTTTTGATGATCATTCGAACAAAACAGCTTGATTTTTTAAAAGAGCAAAAATAAAAAAAATTACACAAAACTTCTTTCTGTAATATTTTTTGATAAACTCTTTGACTAGTTACGAATACCTTAAAATTGTGAATAACATAAAATGAAAAATTCGGTTCAATATCTTTTTTCGTGTTTACTGGGGATGACCACTTTTTCGGTAGGTATAACACCGACTTTAGCGGGTCAAATGTACATTTACCAAGACAAAAATGGCAGCACTTTACTTACTAACCGTAAAAGCTATGACCATTCACTCAAGAAAGTAAAGGTGACTTACTACCCCGATAGTAATATTCATAGTTATACAAACTGGGGCGCTTCAGAAGCTTCTGTTCTACCAAGCTATAGCAAAAATAAAAATGCTTTTGACCATATTATTAAACAGGCAGCACAACAGCATGGTGTATCCGAAGGTCTAATTAAGGCAGTCATGCATACCGAATCTGGTTTTAATGTGAATGCTCACTCTCCTGTGGGTGCGCAAGGTTTAATGCAACTCATGCCAGCTACTGCTCGCCGTTTTAACGTATCTAATGCTTATGATCCTCAGCAAAATATCTTTGCTGGTGCTAAATATCTAAGTTGGTTGCTCAAACGATTTAACGGCAATACGCA
This sequence comes from Acinetobacter sp. RUH 2624, assembly GCF_000162375.2. NCBI lineage: Bacteria > Pseudomonadati > Pseudomonadota > Gammaproteobacteria > Moraxellales > Moraxellaceae > Acinetobacter > Acinetobacter sp. RUH 2624. The sequence continues at coordinate 2,221,778 of NZ_KI391939.1, forward strand.
AATGGCTCTTGCGGCTTATAATGCAGGTGAAGGGAACGTGGATAAATACGGCGGCATTCCGCCATTCCGTGAAACCCAAGATTATGTACGACGAGTCACAAGTCGATATCAAAACTTATATTCTTCTGGTGTAAGCCTTTCATCTTTTAGTAATTCAAATATTTCTACCGAGACTGTAAATCAGCCAGAGTTGACCCAAACCACCACAACTCAACAAGTATCGGCTAAACCTGTTAAATATTCTTCTGCACGCCAAATCGTGACATTGTCTGATGGCACCTATACAGATGCACCAACAGGGACTTATGTCACCAATAATGCAACGGCAATTGCCCATATCAGAATTGAGTAAAATTAAAAACCGCATACTTTGCAGCTCATACTTTAATAAGGCCCATCGTCTAAAAATTGTAATGATCTATTACCCCGACCCTAGTATTTAGACGGGCCTTATAAATAACTTGTTTAATTTGAATACATTCGTATACCGGAAAGAATGTATCGATTCCTTATTTTTTCCTTGAATTTTTCCCCCAAGCGCCGCATATTAGCTGAGTGATTTATAATTTATAAATCAGATAATATTTTATTTATAAGAGGATTTTCTCAATGATGCGGATTGGTTTGTTTTTGCTTACCAACCTCGCGGTACTGGTTGTAGCTGGCATTATTTTGTCACTCTTCGGTGTCGGTAGTTACCATGGCGCGGGTGGCTTAAATCTAGGCAACCTTTTAGTCATCTGTTTTGTGTTTGGTATGGTGGGCTCTTTAGTCTCTCTATTTATGTCCAAATGGATGGCTAAGAAAACTACTGGTACAGAACTGATTGACCCAAATGCTCCTCGTAACCAAGCTGAAAGCTGGTTATTGCAAACAGTCGCTGAACTTTCTCAACGTGCTGGTATTAATATGCCAGAAGTTGGTATCTTCCCTTCATATCAGTCTAATGCTTTCGCAACAGGCTGGAATAAAAATGATGCGTTAGTTGCCGTTTCAAGCGGTCTACTTGAGCGTATGAACAAAGATGAGCTACGTGCCGTGCTTGCGCACGAGATTGGTCACGTTGCAAATGGTGACATGGTTACCTTGGCACTCATCCAAGGTGTTGTAAACGCCTTTGTTATGTTCTTTGCTCGTGTAGTAGGTGATTTTATCGACCGTAATGTTTTTGGTCGTCAAGACAATGAAGCACCTGGTATGGGTTACTTCCTCATTACGATGGTTTTAGATATCGTGTTCGGTATTCTAGCTTCTGCTATTGTAATGTGGTTCTCTCGTTACCGTGAATACCGTGCAGATGAAGCCGGTGCACGTTTAGCTGGTAAACAAGCAATGATTTCTGCTTTATTACGTTTGCAAGCTGAAACAGAGTTACCAGACCAAATGCCAAAAGAAATGAAAGCGTTCGCGATTGCGGAAGGTAAAGAACAAGGTTTCAGCTTAGCTGCTTTGTTCCAAACTCACCCAACGATTGAACAGCGTGTCGCAGCTCTACATCAGTTAGATTGCCCATAACCCAGTAAATAAAAAAGCCTCCAGTTGGAGGCTTTTTTATTAGGCTGAATGATGGGCCAGTCCCCAAAGAAAACTAATCCCCCACCACATTGCTAAACCAATCAGAACAAGCACCAATACCCCTAATAAATCCGGTATATGTAGCCATAGCCAACTCACAACAGGATTACGCCAGAAGGCTGAGTGTTGCTGTTTCTTTTCAAGCTTTTCATGTAAATACGGGTGAATAACATGTATATCACTTTGAATCGCATATTCTTCACGTATATGGGTATGAACCACATCTAATGCTTTTCTACTAGGACGTATAAAAATATCGAAAATGGTTCCTGCAACTGGTACACACCCCACCACAGCATCGACTACAGCCAATTTTATGACGGGAGTAAGCTTGTGCTGTGGCACACCAATTTGCTTGGCTTTATATATGGCGTAGCAAGTCAGGACAAAACCCGCAACATCACCAGCAATTGGAATAGTACTTAAAGCAGCATCGGCACCAATACCCTGCTTTGTAAAAGGAATACGGACGGCGCTATCCATCATGGTTGCAAACTTGGCAAGGTCCCGTTCTAGTGCGATGACCTGCTGCTGTGTTAGTTTTTTTTCTTGAGGCATCTAAATCAAATATATGAAGAGAAGTTAAACTTAATATACTTGATTTAACGCCGGTTTTTAAATTGTTTGCTTTTAACTTGAAGCTTTCGATTTAAACAATGAACGCAATAACACATACATAACTGGAATAAAGAATAGAACCAGTACAGTACCAAACATTACGCCACCTAAAATACTAATACCAATTTCTTGGCGGCTCACCGCACCAGCGCCTTGTGCAAATACAAGTGGAATCACACCTGCACCAAAGGCTAAAGAAGTCATTAAAATCGGTCTTAAACGCAAGCTCGCGCCTTCTAAAGCGGCCTGAATAGCATTCTTTCCTTTCTCTTGGGCTAATGCAGCAAACTCAACAATTAAAATTGCGTTTTTACATGACAATCCAATCGTGGTTAGAAGTGCAATTTGGAAATACACGTCATTTGGTAAACCAAAGATATAAGAGAAAATGACACTTCCTCCTACACCTAGCGGAATAGAAGTCATCACGGCAGCAGGAATACTTAAGCTCTCATACAAAGCAGCTAAACATAAGAAAATAAAACCTGCCGAAATCAGATATAACCATACCGCCTGATTGGTCGACTTCTGTTCTTCAAAAGACAGACCAGTCCAAGCCAAACCAATATCTTTTTGCTGGTTGACGAGTTGTTCAACATCTTTCATAGCCTGACCAGAACTGCTACCACCGGCAACATCAGCCTGTAACTGTAAAGCACTATATCCCATATAGCGTTTTACAATTTCTGGTGCCCCACCCCAGCTAAAGTTAGCAAACGAACTAAAAGGCACCATTTCATTTTGATTATTACGCACAGACCAATTATATAAATCTTCAGGTTTAGATCTGAACTCGGCATCGCCTTGAATCATGACACGTTTAATACGTCCACGATCAATAAAGTCGTTTACGTAAGTTCCGCCCCATGCACTCGACAAAGTGTTATTAATTGCAGAGAGTTCCAAACCATTTGCCAAAGCCTGTTTCTGGTCAATTTTGATATTCAGATTTGCTTTACTATTGGTAGACTGCTTATCAAAGTTTTCAAACGTTGAATAGTTTTTACTTTGAGCCTGTAACTGACGGAACATACCATCTAAGAAGTTTTGCCCTTGTCCATTTAAATCTTGAATCCAGAAATCCAAGCCATCAGTCTGCCCCAAACCATTTACCGAAGGAGGTAAGGTCACGTTAATTTGAGCATTACTAAAATTTCTGAAATATTTCATTGCACGCTTTTGTATAGCGTCAGCCGAGTCCTCTTTCGCCGTACGTACATCCCAAGGTTTTAAAGCAATAAAGCCTTGCGCTAAATTTTGTCCTGTCCCGGCATTATTTCGACCGTAACGAATTAAAACCAGATCAACATTGTTATCTTCTTTAGTGAGAAAGTATTGGCGCACTTGTTCACCAATTTTCTGACTTTCAGAAATTGGAGCACTGTCTACCAGCTTAATTTGCACACTTAAAATACCTTGGTCTTCTTTAGGAATAAAGCCGCTTTTTAAACCACTGTAGAAGAGCATAAAAACTGCAATCAGTGCCACAAAAATCACAATAACCGATTTACTGTAATGAATACTCGTCTGAACAAGCTTGATATATTTATTTTTAAGTTGATCAATTTTTTGGTTAAACCACACTGCCCAGCGCATAGGTTCAGGATTAGGTTTTAAAATTAATGCGCACAATGCAGGCGTTAAAATGAGTGCAACCGTAAGCGATAATGCCATAGCGGCAACTAAAGTAATGGAAAACTGACGGTAAATCACGCCAATTGAACCACCTAAAAAAGACATTGGAATAAAAACAGCAGTTAAAACCAATGTAATGCCGACTAATGCACCGCTAATTTCCCCCATTGACTCAATTGCAGCTTCTTTTGGAGTTAAGTGCTGTTCATGCATGAGCCGCTCAACGTTTTCAACTACCACAATCGCATCATCAACCAACAAGCCGATAGCAAGTACCAGTGCAAATAACGTTAAAGTATTAATACTAAAACCAAGCACATATAAGACTGCAAAAGTTCCCAAAATCACAACCGGAACGGTAATACTCGGAATGAGTGTTGCACGCCAGCTTTGCAAAAACAGGAACATCACCAAAATTACCAAAATAATGGCTTCTACAAGCGTCTTTACAACTTCCTTAATCGACTCTTGAACAAACGGCGTATTATCTCGTGGATAAACGATTTTATAGCCTGCTGGTAATTTAGCGGCGAGCTGATCTAAGGTTTGATGGATGAGCTTAGAAGTTTGAATAGCATTTGCGCCCGAGGACAGAGATATACTTACACCCGCAGCAGGATAACCATTAATCGTGTTGAAAGACTGATAGTTTTCTGCACCGAGCTCAACTCTTGCAATATCTTTTAAATAAACATAACTCGCCGTTTTATCTGACTTTACGACAATATTTTTAAAATCATCAACAGTCTTTAGTCGAGAACCTGCCGTCACTTTTGTATTTAGATATTGACCATCAATGACTGGTAAATCACCGATTGCACCTGCAGCAACTTGGGTATTTTGAGCAGTGATTGCATTAGCCACATCACTGGGCATTAAATTATATTGCTTTAACTTGTCTGGATTTAACCAGATACGCATCGCATATTGCGAACCGAACACATCCGTTTCACCCACCCCTTCAATACGGTTTAAGTTATCAACGACATGTGTAGTTAAATAGTCCGACAGCTCAATATTTCCGGTTTTACCAGTCGAGTCGTATAAACCAATTACCATAAAGGTATCGCCTAGTGACTTACTGACTGTCACCCCTTGACGTTGTACTTCATCGGGTAAACGGCGTATGACACCACTAATACTATTTTGGACTTGGACCTGAGCAGTATCGGGGTTGGTTCCGTTATCGAAACTAATGGTAATTCGGCTACGTCCTGATGAATCACTTGATGAGCTAAAATAGAGTAAGTGATCAATCCCTTGTATTTGTTGTTCTAAAATTTGGGTAACACTTTGCTCGACCGTTTGTGCATCTGCCCCGCTATAACTTGCCGACACTGTAATTTTCGGAGGTGCAATATCGGGATACCGTTCTACGGGCAAGTGCATCACCGAAAAAATACCAAAAGCCATGACAATGATCGCCAGTACATTGGCAAAAATGGGGCGCTGAATAAAAAATTTAGATAGCATGGCTGCTCGGTATGATGTCGTTAATTAACAGGAGTAAATGCCGCTTTGAGACCTTGTGATCATCAACGAGCGGTGTAAAAAAGACAAGTGGAATTAAAACAATAAATGTAATTAAGACAAAAACAAAGCGTGATTCACTATTTCCAACAAAGCAATAAAGAACCAGTTAAATAGTGTCACTTAAAATTCATGAATTCTTCATGATCACGTCAAACTAAATCCTAATACTTGAGTCGTTTCAACTAAAACAATATGAGTAGAATTATGTTTAGAAAAGCACTTTTATGCTTAAGTTTAATTGGCTTGGTCGGTTGCAATGACGATGATAAAACCGAAACAACTCCAACTACACCAGAATATCAACTTCCTAAAATTTTAGTGATTGGACACCGCGGCGCTAGCGCTTTACGTCCTGAACATACTTTGGCTTCATATCAAAAAGCGATTGATGATGGTGCTGACTTTATTGAACCTGATCTGGTTTCAACAAAAGACGGTGTATTGGTTACTCGTCATGAAAACGAAATTGGTGGTACTACCAATATCAGTACTCTTGCCCAATTTGCAGACCGTAAAACCACAAAAAATATTGATGGTGTCAATTTAACGGGTTGGTTTACGGAAGACCTCACTTTAAATGAATTACAACAAGTTAAAGCACGTGAACGTATTCCTGAGTTCCGACCAGCAAATACGGCTTATAACGATCTGTATTCAATTCCAACACTTGAACAAGTCATTGAACTTGCCGAAGCAAATTATAAAAAAACCGGAAAGATTATTGGCTTATATATTGAAACCAAACATCCAACTTATTTTAAAAACAAGAATTTGGCCATGGAAGACACACTTCTTAAAACTCTTGCCAAATATCAATATACACGTGATATTGCCCCTATCTATTTGCAATCGTTCGAAGTCAGCAATTTAAAGTATTTAAAAGATCAACTTGATCTACATAAAACACTTAAACATGCACAAATCATTCAGTTATATGATGCAAAAACCTCTCGACCAGCAGACTTTGTTGAATCTGGTGTTTCTAAAACATATGGTGATTTAGCTACAGCGCAAAGCTTAAAAGATGTTGCTAAATATGCAAATGGTGTAGGCCCAAGCAAAAACTATATTCTCAATTTCAATAATGATGGTTCAGTACAAACTACTTCATTTATTAGCGATGCACATGCCGCTGGCTTAAAAGTACACCCATATACTTTCCGTCCAGAAAATAACTTTTTACCTCAGCCTTTAAAATGTAGCGACAAACCTGCCGAGCGTTGCCCGACAGGTGCTCTAAAAGAGTTTGAAGCATATTTCAAAGCAGGTGTAGATGGTATCTTTACAGATGACCCAGCACTCGGCCGTGAAGCAGTCAATAATTTTGAGAAAGCAACTAAATAGTTAAAGACTTAATAAAAAAACAGGGCATTCAATGCCCTGTTTTTTTACTTATCAACACTGTTATTAAAATATAGAGGAATCCATTGGTATTGCTCTGCATTTACTTTATACACATGGCCAATTCCTGGGAATGGCAAATGTGGAGCAGCTACCCATTGCTGTTTATTTGAGATTTCAGCAAACATTTTCAAACGAGTGTTAATTGCCTGCTCAGAATTTACATCAAAATCTACGCCGGTTTTTGGAGCATCAAACTGTAAAGAATGTGAGTGGACAATGTCTCCCACAAAGACAATTTGTTGATTTTTACTCTTTAAACGGAAACTGTGGTGACCCGGTGTATGCCCTTGTGTATTGATTACTTCAAAACCTTGAATGACATCGCCATCTTTAAAGGTCTTGAAAGCTTTTTTCGCTTGATACGGTGCAAGCGCAGCTTTTATATTTTTAACCGTGCCTAAATAGTTTTCTTTTTTATCTGCGGGTACAGTTTTTTCAGAAGCTGGATTTAACCAATAGTCAGCTTCACGTTCATGTGCATAAATAGTTGCATTAGGAAATACAGCTTTTCCATTTTGAGCAATACCACAAACATGGTCTGGATGTAGATGGGTTAACAAAACCGTTTTCACGTTAGCAAGTTGATAGCCTGCCAATTCAAGATTTTTAGCAATTGAACCCAACTGTGGGCCAAAACAACTTGAAGCACCACTATCAACAAGAGTTAAACTTTTACCGTCATCTACCAAGAATGCATTTACCGAAGTTTGAACCCCTTTCTCATTAACAGCGGCGTATTTTGTTAAAATTTTAGTCTTCTCAGCCTGACTCAAATTTTTAAATAACTTAGGGTCTAAATAGATGGTACCGTCAAGTAATGAGGTAATGCGGTAATTACCAAATTGATGCTTATAATATCCCGGTACTTGTTGAGCTGAGGCAGGCTCTGCATAGCTTACATGTAACCCACCCATGACAAGTCCTAATGCTACAAATAATTTTTTCATCTCTTCTTCTCTATCAAGTTATAAAGTCAAAATCTTTAAAAAAGATTTAATATTTTTTTTAAGGGCCGCGATATATAATGCATGAAAAGTGTTAAAAATATAAGTGAATGAATAGTTATTCTCCCTACAAAGGCAAAAGTGGACTAAAGCGCATCTTGAATGCGACAGGTTATTCAATTTCAGGATTTAAGGCAGCTTATAAAAATGAAGCCGCTTTCCGACAAATTGTTTTAATTAATGTTGTGCTTATCCCTACTAGCTTTTTTCTAGATGTAACTCGCGGTGAACATGCACTTATGGTGGTTGTGTGTTTATTTGCAATTATTGTAGAACTATTCAATTCTGCGATTGAAGCGGTAGTTGACCGTGTATCACTTGAAAAACACCAACTCTCTAAAAATGCTAAAGATATGGGAAGTGCTGCTCAATTTGTCGCGCTTTCAATTATTGCAGTGACATGGCTTATCATTTTATTAGGTTAAAAAAAACCATGCTTATAAGAGGATAAGCATGGTGTAACAAAAAAGAGGAACTACAGCTACTGTTCCTGACTATAAGTTTAAGAATATCAACTTAACTTTTTCTTAATTTATATAAGAAATAAAAAAATCCCTGCATTTGCAGGGATTTTTTATTTAGACGTTGATGTTTATTACATCATGCCGCCCATTCCACCCATACCGCCCATGTCTGGAGCAGCTGGTTTGTCTTCAGGAATGTCAGTGATCATACATTCTGTAGTCAACATTAAGCCAGCAACAGAAGCAGCGTGCTCAAGTGCAGAACGAGTTACTTTAGCTGGGTCAAGGATACCCATTTCTAACATATCGCCATATTCACCAGTTGCAGCGTTATAACCGAAGTTACCTTCACCTTTCTTAACTGCATTGATTACTACAGATGGCTCATCACCAGCGTTCGCAACGATTTGACGAAGTGGAGCTTCGATCGCACGACGTAAAATGTTGATACCTGCAGTTTGATCTTCGTTAGCACCTTTTAAGCCTTCAAGCGCATTTACGGCACGTACAAGCGCAACACCACCACCTGCAACAACACCTTCTTCAACTGCTGCACGAGTTGCGTGAAGAGCGTCGTCAACGCGGTCTTTCTTCTCTTTCATTTCAACTTCAGTTGCTGCACCGATTTTAATTACAGCAACACCGCCTGCCAATTTAGCAACGCGTTCTTGTAATTTTTCACGGTCATACTCTGAAGTAGATTCTTCGATTTGAGCACGGATTTGTTGAACACGCTCAGCGATAGCAGCAGCATCACCAGCACCATCAACAATAACTGTATTTTCTTTAGAAACAGTGATTTTGTGCGCTGTACCTAAATCTTGAAGAGTCGCTTGTTCTAAAGACATACCAACTTCTTCAGAAATAACAGTTGCGCCAGTCAAGATCGCGATGTCTTGAAGCATTGCTTTACGGCGGTCACCGAAACCAGGAGCTTTAACAGCACATACTTTGATAATACCGCGCATGTTGTTTACAACAAGAGTTGCAAGCGCTTCACCTTCAACATCTTCAGCAATGATAAGAAGTGGTTTACCAGTTTTAGCAACTGCTTCTAAAACAGAAATCAATTCACGAATGTTGCTGATTTTTTTATCAACAAGAAGGATGAACGGATTTTCAAGTTCAGCAGTCAAAGTATCTTGCTTGTTAGCAAAGTATGGAGAGATATAACCACGGTCAAACTGCATACCTTCTACAACGTCTAATGCGTCTTCAAAGCCAGAGCCTTCTTCTACAGTGATTACGCCTTCTTTACCTACTTTTTCCATCGCTTGAGCGATAAGTTTACCAACAGTAGTATCAGAGTTAGCAGAGATAGAACCAACTTGTTCAATTGCTTTGAAATCATCAGCTGGCTTAGCAATAGAACGGATATTTTCAACTACAGTTTTTACTGCAATGTCGATACCACGTTTTAAATCCATTGGGTTCATACCAGCAGTTACTGATTTGATACCTTCGTTTAAAATTGCTTGAGCAAGTACAGTTGCAGTTGTCGTACCGTCGCCTGCGATGTCGTTAGTTTTGCTTGAAACTTCACGTACAAGTTGAGCACCCATGTTTTCAAACTTGTCTTTTAATGAAATTTCTTTGGCAACAGTTACACCGTCTTTAGTGATGTGCGGCGCACCGAAAGAACGGTCGATTACAACGTTACGGCCTTTAGGACCTAAAGTCACTTTAACCGCATCTGCAAGTACGTTTACCCCTGCAATCATTTTTGAGCGAGCTGAATCACCAAATTTTACGTCTTTAGCTGACATATTAAACTCCGAATCTTTTTAAATACTGAATCTGATAATGAATTGAGTTATGGATCGATTAGCCTTCTAATACAGCTAAGATGTCTGACTCTTTCATGATTAAGAGTTCTTCACCGTTTACTTTAACTGTTGTACCTGCATAAGTACCAAATAACACCTTGTCACCAACTTTAACATCCAAAGCACGTACGCCGTTATCAGTGATTTGACCATTACCTACTGCAATTACTTCACCTTGAGATGGCTTTTCAGCAGCAGAACCTGGCAATAAAATACCGCCAGCAGTTTTGGTTTCTTCTTCTACGCGACGAATCACAACGCGATCATGTAATGGACGAATGTTGCTCATAATTAACTCCATCAGACTTAGTCTTTTTGATTAATCGTTATTGCTTTAATCCAGAGCAATAACAAAATATTTAGATGTCACTTTTGTGGGGATGAAAAAAATGGCTTCAAGGGGAAATAAGAAAAATTTTTCTGTTTTTTGAATATTTTTTAAACAATCAAATATTTAATCTCATCTAAACCAAATCAATCTGTAGTGAATTCAGCCTGCTGTTCATTAAACCAATAATGCTGAATCTTTCCTGTATTTGAAACCGTATTAAAGCTATTTGGATTATGATGATATAAACGAGTAGAAGTTGCTGTACCCGCATGAATATCATAAATAGGATGATCTATTTCCAGATGGTAAATTTGAGTTAAATCATATATAGCCGTTTTATGAAGATGACCATGCAGCATTCCGAATAATCCAGTTGTACTCCACTTCTCTAAGGCGATTTTTCCTAAAACCGGACAATCCTTTATTCCATGCTTATTATCTGGTGGTGTATAAAAAGGTTGATGGAAAACCACTAGCTTTAATTTATCTTTAGGCCCTTTTTGTAAACGCTCATAAGTATCTTGAATTTGTTCAATCGAAATATGACCACGCGTATGGTAACGACGGCGTATGCTATTTACACCAACAATATAAAAATGTTCAGTTTCTAAAGTTGGCTCCAGTTCACCAAAAAAATATCGATAACGAGTAAATGGAGAAAAAAAACGATTCCAGACATGATACAAAGGAATGTCGTGGTTGCCTGGCACCACTAAATAAGGAATATAGAGACTATCTAAATATTGCCGACATTTAAAAAATTGTTCGTATTTGGCACGTTGAGTAATATCTCCACTTATAACAATTACTTCAGGCTGTTGCTGAATACAGAAGTGCCTAATTGCCTCTAAACACTCTTGTTTTTCCGTTCCAAAGTGTAAATCAGACAGATGTAATAACATTCGGCACCATTATATTTAAAGCATTTTTTTCTACAGTGAAATTTAAAGGTGGTTTCATCTCTATGATTTCACCATCTAAAGCAACTGTAAGTTTCGATTTTTTTGCACATTCGACTACAACATGATCTGCACAAAAACTATATACATCTTGGGCATCTTCAACTTTACCTTGAATCCACTGCCAAAGCATATTCAGTAAACTCAGCTTATCACTTTTTGTAATTACAACTCCAGCAACTCGTCCCTGTGCTGCACATTCTGCAATTCTAAGTTTCATATCACATAGTTGTAATTGATTATTCCCAAAGAAAATAAGAGGTGCTTTAACGGGATATTTTTTACCATCTACTGTTATAGATAGCTTCATTGACTTATTTTCTCTTAACAAAACATCTAAAGCGGATGTATAGGCATGTAAAGGAAGCCTTCCTAAATATTTATTGTAGAGTTCGCGCTTTTTGATAAAGAGTGGATATAGACCTAAACTAGCATTATTTAAATAAATATGATCATTGATTGCTGCTATATGTACTGACCGAGGAATGCCTGTAGCAATCACTTCTGCTGCTTCTAAAAGATCTAGCGGAATATCTAAAACTTTAGCGACATAGTTAAAAGTACCTAAAGGCAAGATTCCCATTGGAATAGAAGTATTCTTAAGTTTAGATGCAACAGCATTTAATGTGCCATCCCCACCAGCTGCAACAACCACCCCTATATTTTCGTTTTGTGAATGCCGATGAATAACATTATTCATCAGATCATCGAACAATGTATTTTCATTTAATTCAAATACTTGTATTTCAAAACCATGTTCAGTAAATACAGTCATCAGTTGCTCATAAACATCTTCATGTTTTGAAGCGTGAAATCCTGATTTTTCGTTATAGATGATCGAAAGAGGTTTCAAGGGCCGCATTTTATTATCGTAAAGTAAGATGTTTATTCTATTTTGTATATAAAATCACCTATTAAAAGTCTCTTTATGTAAATTTTGAATGATCTTCATTTGTTTAATCAATAATAATTCTCAAAAAAAATTTAAGAGTTAATTTATTGATTTTAAATAAAATAACTTAAGTAAATAACACACATACAACATAAAAATATAAAAGTAAAAACTATATAAAACATCATAAGCAAATGATTTTCATATAAAAACAATCGGAATTCCAAATATCTAATTGTTAGTCTTTAGTCTTATTTTTTTTATGATTTTATGCTTTAATACAGCCACTTTTTTATTTGATCTTTCATTGTACCCCAATGAATAGACTTGTACGTTGTACATATTTTGAATAGGCCTCACCATGACCACAGTGAACGCACCAGAATTCGTTCGTCATCCTAAGCTTATAGCATGGGTTGAAGAAATTGCAAACTTAACCAAACCAGCAAAAATCGAATGGTGTGACGGAAGCGAAGAAGAGTATCAACGTCTAATCGACTTGATGATCGCTAACGGCACCATGCAGAAATTAAACCAAGAAAAACATCCTGGTTCTTATCTTGCAAATTCTGACCCATCTGACGTTGCGCGTGTTGAAGATCGTACTTACATCTGCTCTCAAAATAAAGAAGATGCTGGTGCGACAAACAACTGGGAAGATCCAGCTGTTATGCGTGAAAAATTAAATGGTTTATTTGAAGGTTCAATGAAAGGCCGTACGATGTACGTTGTTCCTTTCTCTATGGGTCCTTTAGGTAGCCATATTGCTCATATCGGTATCGAGTTAACTGATTCTCCTTATGTTGCTGTTAGCATGCGCAAAATGGCACGTATGGGTAAAGCTGTTTATGATGTATTAGGTACAGACGGCGAATTTGTTCCTTGTGTACACACAGTAGGTGCTCCACTTGCTGAAGGTCAAAAAGACGTTGCATGGCCTTGTAACCCAGAGAAATATATCGTTCATTACCCAGAAACTCGTGAAATCTGGTCTTTCGGTTCTGGTTACGGCGGTAACGCATTACTTGGTAAAAAATGTTTAGCTCTTCGTATCGCTTCTGTCATGGGACGCGAACAAGGTTGGTTAGCTGAACACATGCTTATTCTTGGTGTGACTAACCCTCAAGGTGAAAAACACTACATCGCTGCTGCATTCCCATCTGCTTGTGGTAAGACAAACTTTGCAATGTTAATTCCACCAGCAGGTTATGAAGGTTGGAAAATCGAAACTGTAGGTGACGATATTGCTTGGATCAAACCAGGTGAAGATGGCCGCTTATATGCAATCAACCCAGAAGCTGGTTTCTTCGGTGTAGCACCTGGTACAAATACCAAAACTAACCCGAACTGTATGGCAACACTTCATAAAGATGTTATCTATACAAACGTAGCAGTAACTGAAGATGGTCAAGTATGGTGGGAAGGTCTTTCTAAAGAAGTTCCATCAAACTTAACGAACTGGAAAGGTCAACCTCACGTAAACGGCGAAAAAGCAGCACATCCAAATGCTCGTTTCACTGTTGCAGCTGGTCAATGTCCATCTATCGATGCTGACTGGGAAAACCCAGCAGGTGTTCCAATTTCTGCATTTATCTTCGGTGGTCGTCGTGCAGATACAGTTCCTTTAGTTTCTGAAGCTTTTGACTGGGTTGACGGTGTATATAAAGCGGCAACTATGGGTTCTGAAACTACTGCTGCTGCTGTTGGTCAACAAGGTATCGTTCGTCGTGACCCATTCGCAATGCTTCCATTTGCTGGCTACAACATGGCTGACTACTTTGACCACTGGTTAAGCCTTGGTGCAAAAGTAAGCGAGAAAGCTGAAGCTTCTGGCAACAAATTACCGAAAATCTTCAACGTAAACTGGTTCCGTCGTGATGCTGAAGGCAACTTCGTATGGCCTGGTTTCGGTCAAAACATGCGTGTTCTTGAGTGGATCATTGACCGCTGTGAAGGCCGTGCAAACGCTGTTGAAACACCAATCGGTTTTGTTCCAACATATGAAGACTTGAACTGGAAAGGTACTGAGTTCAGTAAAGAACAATTTGACCTTATCACTACTCAAGATAAAGACCAGTGGGTTACTGAAATTGAAAGCCACACTGAGTTATTCAATAAACTTGGCGAGCGCTTACCAAAAGCATTAAAAGAACGTCAAGCAGCATTACTTGAAGCTGTAAAAACTGGCTTCTAATTGCTAAATATAAAAAAGGCCGCTTCATGCGGCCTTTTTTATTATGCGGCATCATCTTTTAATCGACGTTTAGACAAGTAAGCTTCTAACACTTTCACCTGTTTCTCATTAAACGCCAAACCTAATTTAGATCTTCGCCAGAGTATGTCTTCTGCAGTATTTGCCCACTCATATTCACATAAATATTTAACTTCACATTCAAATAAATCATGACCAAAATTTTGCCCCAATTGTTCTATACTATTTTGTTCATGAAGCATGTTCCAAACTCTTGTGCCATATGCATGTGCCCAACGTTTGGCAAGGGATTCTGAAACTCCATTTACACTTAATTGAATCTGGTTGATTAAATCAACTAATGTAGTCCAGTTCTCAGCACCCGGTAATGGTTCATTGGCAGTCCACTCCTCTGCCATTTCACTAAAGAACGGAGACAGATGTTCTAAAGCGGCCTCAGCCAGTTTCCGATAAGTCGTAATCTTTCCACCAAATACCGATAACAATGGTGCCGTTTTATCTTCCGTCTGTAGTGCCAAAGTATAGTCGCGGGTAATTGCAGAAGGGTTATCAGACTCATCATCACATAAAGCACGTACACCTGAGTACTGACTTACAATATCTGCTCGCGTTAACTGCTTTTTAAAATGTGAATTTGTCACTGTCAAAAGGTAATCTATTTCTACATCAGTAATCTCTACCTTTTGTGGATCACCTGTGTATTCCTGATCTGTTGTACCAATGAGGGTATATTTTTCTAAATAAGGAATTGCAAAAACGATCCGTCGGTCTTCGTTTTGCATAATAAAAGCCTTATGACAGTTATATAGCTTTGGCACAACAATATGGCTTCCTTGGATCAATCGGACTTGATAAGGAGATCTTAAATTTAGATTTTCACTAATAATTTCTTCAACCCAAGGACCAGCTGCATTTACTAAAGCTCTTGCACGTATCTGATAAACCTCAGCTCCACTTTGTAGTTCCAAGTGCCAAAGTTCTTGTTCTTTATACGCCTTCACACATCGTGTTCGTGTCACGACTTTGGCACCCTGCTCTTTAGCTTGTAGCGCATTTAACACCACAAGACGTGCGTCATCTACAGTACAGTCAGAATATTCAAAGCCACGTGTTATCGCTGGTTTTAAGGGACTATCTTCTTTGAAATAGATCAGATTTGAACCTAATAATTTTTCTCGTTTTCCCAAATGATCATAAAAAAATAGACCTGCTCGAATTAACCATGCAGGACGCAAATGCGGTCGATGAGGCATAATAAAACGCATTGGTGCAATAATATGTGGCGCTTTAGCCAACAACACTTCTCGCTCTGCTAATGCTTCTCTGACTAACCTGAATTCTTTATGTTCTAAATAGCGTAGACCACCATGAATTAATTTACTGCTAGCAGATGAGGTGTGACTGGCTAAATCATCTTTTTCACACAAAAATACCGATAGTCCACGGCCTGCTGCATCGTTGGCAATACCCACTCCATTAATACCGCCACCAATTACAGCAATATCATATACTTTTGAATAATCATTAGTTTGTACTGTCATTTCTCATATTCTTTTTATTGTTGATCTTATAAAAATTAAAACATCAAATTGATGAAACAACAATCAAAAAAGTAGAATAATCAATTTTGAATAAATAAACATTGAGCCGCTAATTGATTACTCTACTTTTAATTTAAGTCATTAAAGAACAAATCAATCCTCAGCCCAACTTTGACTGCGTTTCACTGCTTTCAACCAACCCTTATAAATAAACTCAGATTGTTCAGCAGACATTTTGGGTTCAAAAACTTTTTCTATGGCAGATTTATTTCTTAACTCGTGAAGATCTTGCCAGAAACCCGTTGCTAAACCTGCAAGGAAAGCAGCGCCCAAAGCAGTGGTTTCTTTCATTATTGGACGTTCTACAGGGGTTGCTAAAATATCAGACTGAAATTGCATCAAGAAGTTATTTTCCGTTACTCCACCATCAACACGGAGCGTACGAAGTTCTTCTTCTGCATCTTGCTGCATAGCATCTAAAACATCTCGAGTTTGAAAAGCAATGGACTCTAAAGTTGCACGAATAATATGTTCAATACTAGCCCCACGCGTCAGACCAAAAATTGCCCCACGTGCTGTCGGGTCCCAATACGGTGCCCCTAATCCGGTAAAAGCTGGAACAACGTATACGCCATTACTGTCTTTTACTCGTGTTGCATAATGCTCAGAATCTTTAGCGTTCTTAATAACCTTCAATTCATCGCGTAACCACTGTACACAAGAGCCACCATTAAACACGGCACCTTCTAAAGCATAATTCACTTCACCGCTTGCACCGCATGCAATAGTGGTCAGTAATCCATGCTCTGAACGAACAATCTTTTTACCTGTGTTCATGAGTAGAAAGCAGCCTGTACCATAGGTATTTTTAGCCTGCCCTGACTCAACACACATTTGACCAAAAAGTGCAGCCTGTTGATCACCCGCGATTCCCGCAATAGGAATACCTACTTCTTGGCCACTAATGGTATGTGTGTAGCCATAGACCTCCGATGAACTACGTACCGCAGGTAGCATTGCTCTAGGAATATCTAAAGCTTGTAAAAGTTTTTCATCCCATTCAAGCTTTTCGATATCAAACAGCATAGTCCGTGAAGCATTGGTAAAATCAGTGACATGGACGGCCCCATTAGTTAGTTTCCAAATGAGCCAGGTGTCCACCGTACCAAATAATAACTCTCCTCGCTCAGCACGCTCACGGCTGCCTTCCACATGATCTAAAATCCATTTAATTTTTGTGGCCGAAAAATATGGATCAATCACTAAACCTGTGGTCTTACGGATATATTCTTGCCAACCAGCTTTATGCAATTGATTACATATTTCAGTCGTCTGTCGACTTTGCCAAACAATGGCATTATAAATAGGCTTACCTGTTTTCTTATCCCAGACAATGGTGGTTTCTCGCTGGTTTGTAATCCCAATTGCCGCAACTTGCTCACTCTTGATGCCTGCTTGAGCCAAAGCCTCTACCCACACAGCGCTTTGAGTTGCCCAAATTTCCATTGGATCATGTTCAACCCAGCCCGGCTGAGGGTAAATCTGGGTAAACTCTCTTTGAGCAATACTGACAACATTTGCATCATGATCTAAAACAATTGCTCTTGAGCTTGTTGTGCCCTGATCAAAAGCAACAATATATTTCTTTGGGCAATTTGACATCTGAATGTCCCTTTCATTATCCACACACATCTAGTCCACAATGCAAAGACATTATGCCTAACTGTATTTATTTAAAATTTTCTTTGGAATATATCATTATTTTTAAGGGATATAGGTTTTCTTCGCCCAAACATTACTCATTCTTTATCGGTTTTTACTACTTGGGAAAAAATAATATTCTAAAAATCCGAGTAAGCTTATAAAAATGAACTGATCGGCCAATTTGAAATCACATAAATATTCAACTTATTCCTTTGCTTAAATAATAAACATTGTTTTACAGACATAAAAAAAATAAAGTGAAATACTCCTCAAGATAATATGTAAAAACGGAATAAATCTTCTCTTCTTTAGCATTCAACCCAAGCGAAACATGGAGCGACTCATGGTTGATCAACCTTCTACCGCAACACCTCCACATTCTAATTTAGATACAAAAACTCGTCTAAAATCAATTTTGGGCGGTTCTGCTGGCAACCTTGTCGAATGGTACGACTGGTATGTATATGCCGCATTTACGCTCTATTTTGCTCATGCTTTTTTCCCAAAAGGGAGCCAAACTGCTCAACTTCTTCAAGCAGCTGCAATTTTTGCAGTAGGCTTCCTTATGCGTCCGATTGGCGCATGGATAATGGGGATTTATTCAGACCGTAAAGGACGTAAAGCTGGCCTTACGCTTTCTGTCACCTTAATGTGTGTTGGCTCTCTACTCATTGCGGTTACCCCTTCCTACGAAAGTATTGGCGTATTTGCACCATTACTTTTAGTTATTGCACGTTTAATTCAAGGCTTAAGTGTAGGTGGTGAATACGGTGCAAGTGCCACATATTTAAGTGAGATGGCTGAAAAGAACCGCCGTGGTTTTTTCTCAAGCTTCCAATATGTCACCTTAATTGCAGGACAACTTACAGCTTTATGTGTACTACTCATCTTGCAAATGGTACTCAACGAGCAGCAATTGCATGACTGGGGATGGCGTATTCCCTTTTTCATTGGTGCACTTTTAGCAATTGTGGTATTCCGTATTCGCCGTGGGCTATTAGAAACACAATCTTTTAAAAATGCTCAAACAGAGACAGATCAGCCAAAATCAGGAATGTTTGCTTTATTTAAGCATTATCCTAAAGAAGCCTTTACAGTATTGTTCTTAACTGCTGGTGGTACACTCGCTTTTTATACTTACACCACCTATCTACAAAAATATTTAGTCAATACATCTGGTTTTACCAAACCTGAAGCGACTCAAATTACTACTCTAGCATTATTTATTTTTATGTGTTTACAGCCATTGGCGGGTGCATTATCAGATCGAATTGGGCGTAAACCACTGATGATTTTCTTCGGGGTAACAGGTGTTTTATTCACCTACATTCTATTTGATGCTCTCGCAAACACGCATAACTACTGGACTGCATTCTGGTTATGCTTTGGGGGCCTGATCATGGTGACTGGCTACACTTCAATTAATGCTGTCGTGAAAGCTGAACTTTTCCCAGCACATATTCGTGCTTTGGGCGTAGCTCTCCCTTATGCAATTGCAAACACTTTATTTGGAGGAACAGCCGAATTCTTCGCCTTAAGTTTTAAAGAAGCTGGTCATGAATCTTGGTATTTCATTTATGTCAGTATTATGATTTTCATTTCATTGCTGATTTACATCTTTATGAAAGACACCAAACATCATTCAAAAATCAAAGAACATTAATATTTTTATTAGAGCTAATATCATAAGCCGATGTTAGCTCTAAACTAGTGAATAACCACAAACAACTCTTCTATTTTATGAGATACTGCGTATAAGAAAATAAGGATGATACTGATGAATAAAAGTATTTTATGTTTGGCATTAAGTAGTATGTTTATTTTAACTGCTTGTCAGACTACGCCTCGACAATATAATGGTTCAACTGGCTATCAGATTGAAAACCAAACTAAAACTTCAGCGACTCTAGCTTATACTTTAGCTGGCCGTAGTAACCAGCAACTTGATGAGCGCAAATTACAACGTGCTTGTCAGAATGTGTTAGGTGCCCAGAAAGTTTATAAATTATCAATTCTAAGTATCAACGAAATTCCTAATCCAGCTAAAGATGAGCATTATGGAATTCAACTCGGTGAAACTCGCGCGTCTTTTGGCTTATCAAATACACCTAGCTTAAATAATGGTGAAGATTATGCGACACGCCAAGCACTTGAAGCACGCCCAAGTACATTGAAAGTTGTTCGTTATACTTGTTCATAACATAAAAAAGACGCTGTTCTTTTACAGCGTCTTATAAAAACTTACATTTCTAAATTCTTTTGCTTCATCCAAATCTGGCCACGTTGTCGCACTTCTTTCTTCAATTTTTTCATATTTTGGATGACTAAAATTTTTAACACGGCTATCGGCTACCCATACTTCTGGTGCAAATTTTAAAAATTCGTCTAAGAAAAAGCGGTTACATTGGTCATATAACACATCAGCAGCGAGTAAAACATCAACCTGCTCAGCTTTATATAAATCATCCAGATATTCGAGCTCTACATCATTAAGTAAAGCATTTTCACGGCAAGCATTTAGACTAACCTGATCAATATCACAGCAGATTACGCGTTTTGCTCCAGCCATTTTCGCAGCAATTGCCACTACACCAGAACCTGCTCCGAAATCTAACACCACTTTATCTTTAACATGGTGCGGCTCTGCAAGTATCCACTGAGCCATCGCCAAACCTGATGCCCAACAGAAAATCCAATACGGCGTGTCATTCCAAATACGGCGAATAACTTCGTCATCTAAACGATCGGTCGGGAAAACTGGTGGAATCAACCATAAAGAAATTGGAGTTTCTGGCAACTGTTGTGCCATTAATTCACAATGAGGAATGACTTCATGTAGGGCTTGAAGTAAATGTTCAGGGGCTTTAGACAGTTGAAAGGTGCAGCTCATAAATAAGCTCAACAATTTACAATTACTATTTGATACGCGTTAACGTCATCCGCAATTGTTCGAGGTAGGACTACATTAAACTAAAATGTTTCTGTGACTCATCTATAGCTAACCAGTAGCTGACGAGTTTTGCGGATGACAAATGGTTTTGGTTACTTTTCCCGAAAGAAAAGTAACATACGAGCTCCTAACATTTGCGTTAAACGGTAGGACGCCGTCGTGAATAAATTAAATTAACCTAAAGCTTTTTCAGCAGCTTCTACAGTTTGGCGAATCAAAGTAGTAATGGTCATTGGACCAACACCACCCGGTACTGGTGTATAAGCAGAAGCAATTTCTTCAATACCTTGTAATTGAATATCGCCTACACCGCCTCCATCACGTGGGTGGAAACCAGCATCTACAACAACTGCACCCTGTTTAATCCAGTCTTTTTGAATAAGTTCAGCTTTACCTACAGCACCAACAATAATGTCAGCCTGTTTCACAAGCTCAGGTAAGTTCTGTGTACGTGAATGGCAAATCGTTACTGTTGCATTTGCTTGTAACAACATCATTGCCATTGGTTTACCTAAAATTGCTGAACGGCCAACCACAACCGCGTGTTTGCCGGCAATTTCGATGTTGTTTTCTTTAAGAATTGTCATGATACCCGCAGGAGTTGCTGAACCATATGCAGCTTCACCCATTGCCATACGGCCAAAACCAAGGCAAGTTACGCCATCAACATCTTTTGCTAATGAGATCGCATCAAAACACGCACGCTCATCAATTTGTGCAGGAACTGGATGTTGTAAAAGAATACCGTGAACATCTGGGTTGGCATTAAGCTTTTCGATTTCAGCTAATAATTGTTCTGTTGTGGTTTCTTGTGGTAATTCGATTTTTAATGAATCCATACCTACTCGGCGGCAGGCATTCCCTTTCATACGTACATAAGTTGCAGAAGCACCATCATCCCCAACCAAAATAGTCGCTAAAATTGGGGTACGACCTGTTTTCGCTTTTAAAGCTTCAACACGTACCAACAAATTTTCTTCAATTTGCTTTGCTAATGCACGACCGTCTAAAACCAATGCCACAGCACATCTCCAAGGTAGACATGAATTTAATGTGCCAATAATACATGATAATTTCGACAATTTTATTCTAGATGTTGTTTTTATGTGCATCTTCGCTCAAAACAGTATTGTTTTTTTTGTAAAGGTTGCTAATATGTGCATCACCAAATGTAGGCGGGGTGGCAGAGTGGTCATGCAGCGGACTGCAACTCCGTGGACGCCGGTTCGATTCCGACCTCCGCCTCCAAATTTGGTAAAGCCCGGGTGGTGAAATAGGTAGACACAGGGGATTTAAAATCCCCCGCCCTCAAAGCGTGCCGGTTCGAGTCCGGCCCCGGGCACCATCTTCAAGTACTGAATATGGTGTCATAAAGAATCCAGCGTAAGCTGGTTTTTTTATGCCTAAAAAAAGGGTTACCTCAGCAACCCTCTACTTTTCTATAGTTTCAAGCAGTCTTTTGATCTTGCTTTAACGGCATCAAATTTAGATCCAATACAATATCGTTTTGTCGGCTTGAATCTATCTGATATTCGGTATTTTTAATTGAATCTACAAATCTCCACTCAGAATGAACTTGTGCCTGATCTAGAGTAACCAATAAGTATCCTCGTTGATTTAAATTACAGTAGGCTAATTCATCAATTAATGTAGTAAAAGCAAATTCAAACTGTTGCAGTTGAGCCTGTGGAATACTTAAATATTTTTCTAAACCAGGAGACGATACAGAACTAGTTGCCAATTCAACTCCAATATACTTCCCTTTCTGGCTATATAAATAAGATGCCCATGCGTTATGAGTATCCCCCGCTAACACAATGATCTTTTTATTAAACTCTGCCAATTTGTCATATACAAACTCTCTCTCAGCATAGTAACCATCCCAAGCATCTAAATTGTATGGTGCCACCGTCATAATTCTTGCTTTTTCTTGGGCTGTTAATGTCGGATCATTTTGTTGCAAACGAAGTTTTAAAGTAACCAACTCGGTGATTTGTGTATTCATTTTAGCAAGTGTTTCAGGCGAAGTTCCCCCTGAAGTAATTTGCCCTAAAGATGCCAATAGCTCAGCTGGAATCCACATTTTACTCATCAAGACTTGCTGCCCCACAACATTCCATGTAGCTGTAGATTGCTTCAATTTATCAACCAGCCAATCTCTTTGCGTATAACCCATTAAAGTACGCGCTGGATTAGTTAAATCTGCCTGAAATTTGGCAATATCCAAACCAGAGGCTGTCATATAGTCTTTGTATTCAAGCTGCTTATCACGCGCAATAATACGCGTATCTAGCATGGTTAATTGGACAAGTGAACCAAAGTTAAACTGACGATAAATATTTAAATGGTCAGAACTAGAGACTGGGCGAATTGGCATCCATTCAAAATAAGCTTGTAGAGCAGCTAATTTACGGTCCGAAAAAGACCCTTCATCGCTTTGATGATTTTCCGCGCCATCACGCCAAGCATCATTCGCTAGTTCGTGATCATCCCAAATTACAATAAAAGGATGGCGCTGATGAGCAGCTTGCAAATCTTTATCCTGACGATAAAGTGCATAACGTTTGCGATAATCCTCTAATTTAATAATTTCTTTATTATTATCAGTAGGTAGCGTACGCCCAAGTTTTACTGCATCTTCCGCCGCATAGCCATCTGCCCCATATTCATAAATATAGTCCCCCAAATGGATAATGACATCGACATTCTGTTTAGCCATTTCCCGATAGACATAAAAGTAACCCGCAGGATAATTCGAGCAAGAACATACTGCAAAACTCACTTTATTCGTAGAAGTTGGTAATGTTTTCGTCTGTCCTACTGGTGAGACTTTACTACCAAATTTAAAACGGTAGTAGTACACCGTATCTGCTTGTAACCCAGCTGCATCAACTTTCACTGTAAAGTCATCAGTCTTCGTTGTTTCAACCATTCCTGTCTTTAAATTTTGTTTAAACTGATTATCGGTTGAAATTTCCCATACAACTTTTAAACGCACTCCTAAATCTACTGGAGTTACTCGTGTCCACAAAATGACTTTATCCTGCAAAGAATCTCCACTTGCAACCCCATGAAGAAAATCTGCTTGTACTTGCGGATTTTCTTCATCGGAACCATCGTTGCAACCTGTAAAAGCAACAGGTATAGATAAAGCCCCAAAACCGAATAGACTTTTTTGAATTAATTCTCGGCGTGAAATTTTCTCTGACATAAAATTCTCTAAGTTTTAAGCAATGAGTGCTTTAAACTTAAGTACATAACATGAACAGCTGATCTCAGTTTGATGAACAAATCATGACAAAAATTGGTTAATTTATATAAATACCGATAAGAACTGATTGAAAATAAAGCAAACTCTCCGATTTTCTCTTGCCAATCGCGTACTTGTCCTCTATTATTGCGCACATGCCCGGGTGGTGAAATAGGTAGACACAGGGGATTTAAAATCCCCCGCCCTCAAAGCGTGCCGGTTCGAGTCCGGCCCTGGGCACCATTTTCAACTATTGAATTTGGTGCTACAAAGAATCCAGCGTAAGCTGGTTTTTTTTATGCCTAATGAAAATGATCCCATGATAAGAATATTAATATTTATATCCTCTCTACTCTTTATACCTTCTACAAATGCTGGAGATATTTTTAACGGCACTATCCTATTTAAAAATAAATATTGGCATTTTATACGCTGCTCTATCACTCAAGATGACTATTTAATTGAAGCTTCTCAAGATGTGATTACTCAATTAAAAGCATTACAGCAGAAAGAGAAAAAATATTGGGTAAGCTTATTAGCAGATGTCAAAGTACAGCAGAATGGAAATTTAATATTGGAAGTTGAGAAAATAGATGAAGTTCATTTAGGGTCTTCATGTCATTTATTAGATGCACTTGAAAGCTTTGAAAATCGAGAGTAATTACCACTCTCGATTCATAACCAGCTCTTCCATTTCAAGATCTAAAAATCCTGCATCTTGCACCACCATCATCATTGCCTCCGCAATATAATCAGCAGCACTATCATCAAGCGATGAATCTAGATCTTCAAACTGCGGTTTCATTTCATTAATTTCACTTATAGTCTGATGAGCATATCGATAAACATCTTGATCAGCTAAAGCAGGCTTTTGAACTTTTTTAGCAAATTGTTCAATAAGCTGCTTAAGTTCAGCGACCAAAATATCTGGATAATATTCATCATCAAACATCGGGAGAAGTAGGTCTTCGAACATACAAAAGATTACACAACAGCAAAAACTTGCCGCTTATAACATATTTTCACAAAAATCACGAGATTTTTACCCGACTCACTCATCCACTTTATTTAAGACACCCATACCCTAGTCTATTTATACAAGGAAATTTCAAGCTTGTTGCATAGCTTGCCAAACCGAGATAGCGTCATGCATTGCTTTTACATCATGTGTTCTGACAATGGAAGCTCCTTGTTGAATACTAAGCAAATGCCCAGTAACACTTCCGACAGCACGTTGATCAGCGGCAGCACCTTTTAAAGCTTCTCCGATAAACCGTTTACGAGAAAGACCAGATAAAATTGGATAGCCCAATTCATTAAGTTTCCAAAATTCTTTTAATAGTTTTAAATTTTGCTGAGCATTTTTTGCAAAACCAAATCCAGGGTCAACAATAATGTTGTGCTTTTTTACCCCAACAGCCAAAGCCTCATCAATACGTTGTTGCAATTCTTGCATTACATCTAATGTTACATCAGCGTATTGATCCAACTGATTCATTGTAGTTGGCTCACCACGCATATGCATAATCACCACAGGGATATCTAGCTCTACAGCGGTTTTTAAAGCATTAGGACGTGTTAAGGCGCGAACATCATTCCAGATATGTGCCCCTGCTGCTTTTGCTGCGCGAATAACTTCTGGCTGGCTCGTGTCGATCGATAAAATAATATTATGACGAGATAAAGCTTCCACAACAGGTACCACACGGCGCACTTCTTCTTCTACTGCAACTTCTGAAGCACCAGGTCTTGTAGATTCTCCTCCAATATCAATAATAGTCGCACCTTGCTCAATCATATTAAGTGCATGATCAACCGCTTGGTCTAATTGGTTATGTTTGCCACCATCACTGAAAGAATCAGGGGTAACATTTAAGATACCCATGACATGAGGTTGAGATAAATCTAATTGAAGCTGTCCACACTGTAAAATCTGCTTAGGTAAAGAAATTAACTGCATAAAAAGCTCCGGTTCAAAATCAACGGCTATTTTAACAAGTATGCTTTACATGCTGTCGATTTCTTTCAGCTTTATCGAAATTTAAGACAAATAAAAAAGCCACATGATTGTGGCTTTTTTATTAATTAACTTAATTCATTGCTGGTAATGGCGGTGGAGTAGATGGACCATCTTTTGGTGGTTCAAACGCAGATACCGGATTTTCAGCAATATAAACTTTAGGTGGTTGAGGCTCACGACCTTCCATGATGTCACGGATTTGATCACGATCAATGGTTTCCCATTCCATCAACGCTTTAACCATTGCATGTGCGATATCTTTATTATTTTCCAAGATATCACGAGCAACTTTATACTGTTCATCTAAAATACGGCGTACTTCCTGATCAACTTGCTGTTGAGTAGCTTCAGAAATTGTACGGCTACCTACATTACCGAAGAATCCATTTTGGTTTTCATCTTCGTAAACCATAACACCCATTTTATCAGACATACCGTACTTCGTTACCATCGCACGAGCCATTTTTGTAGCACGTTCGAAGTCATTTGAAGCACCAGTCGATTGTTGCTGAATGAAAACTTCTTCAGCAATACGTCCACCAAACAAAATTGCAATTTCATTCAACATTTTGTCTTTATAGTGGCTAATCTGATCTTGTTCAGGTAACTGCCAAGTTACACCTAAAGCCCAACCACGCGGCATAATTGTTACCTTATGCACAGGGTCAGTACCCGGTAAAATCTCAGCAACAATTGCATGTCCAGCTTCATGGTAAGCAGTTGCACGACGCTCTTCTTCACGTAAAACCATTGATTTACGTTCAGGACCCATATAGATCTTATCTTTTGCATC
Source organism: Acinetobacter sp. RUH 2624 (assembly GCF_000162375.2). Taxonomy (NCBI): domain Bacteria; kingdom Pseudomonadati; phylum Pseudomonadota; class Gammaproteobacteria; order Moraxellales; family Moraxellaceae; genus Acinetobacter; species Acinetobacter sp. RUH 2624. The sequence continues at coordinate 2,248,489 of NZ_KI391939.1, forward strand.
TTCAAAGTCATGCATATCGACAGTGTTCTTATTACGGCGAGCAGCAAACAAAGCAGCTTCATTTACAAGGTTTGCCAACTGAGCACCAGAGAAACCAGGGGTACCACGAGATAAAACTTTAACATCTACACCAGTAACTGAAGGCAATTTTTTCAAATGCACATTCAGGATTTGTTCGCGACCACGAATGTCAGGTAAACCAACCATAACTTGACGGTCGAAACGCCCTGGACGTAATAATGCTTTATCCAATACATCAACACGGTTAGTCGCAGCAATAACGATTACGCCTTCATTACCTTCAAAACCATCCATCTCTACGAGCATTTGGTTTAAGGTTTGCTCACGCTCATCATGTCCACCACCTGTACCCGAACCACGGTGACGACCTACTGCATCAATCTCATCGATAAAGATGATACATGGTGCATGACGTTTTGCTTGTTCAAACATGTCACGGACACGAGACGCACCCACACCCACAAACATTTCAACAAAGTCAGAACCAGAAATGCTAAAGAATGGAACTTTTGCTTCACCAGCAATTGCTTTGGCTAATAACGTTTTACCAGTACCTGGAGGACCAACCATAAGTACGCCACGTGGAATCGTAGCGCCCAAGCGTTTGAATTTTGCAGGATCTTTTAAGAAATCTACAATTTCCACAACTTCTTGTTTCGCTTCATCACAACCAGCAACGTCAGCAAAAGTCACTTTGATTTGGTCTTCTGAAAGCATTTTCGCTTTCGATTTACCAAAACTCATCGGACCATTTTTACCGCCTGCACCACCACCCATGTTACGCATAAAGAACATGAATAACAGAATGATTAACAGTACAGGGAAACTAGCAATGAGAAGTTGCATCAAAATGCCTTGACGTTGTGGTGCTGTGCCCTCTACAACAACATTTTGCTTGTTTAAGCTTGGCATAAGTTCAGTGTCTTCAACTTGCGGACGAACAGTTTCAAACTGAGATCCATTAGTTTTTTCACCACTAATATTTAAACCGTCAATCGTGACTTGCTTAATTTGGCCAGCATTCACCGCTGCAACAAAATCTGAATATTTCATTGCAGTAGGCTTATTGCGGTCACTGATATTACTGAAAATTAAAATCAGAACACCCAGTATTATTAGCCACAATACGGCATTCTTGAAGTAATCGCTCAAAGCTTTATTCCCATATCGATCTAATTTGATCATGCCCAATCTTGGCCGATCGTCTTAAAAACAGCAATTGTCTTGCTTGCGGATAACCTAAAAGATACAAAATGCACAATTTTTAGGAGCTTGGCAAGTAAACTTTATTGCAATGCTTTCTTACGCCCTTGTCCAACCAAAAAAACTTCTTTAGATCGTGCCCGAGAAGCTGCTGGTTTTGCTGTTTTTAACACATCAAAACTATCAACGACTTGTTTACGAAACTCATCAAATCCTGCGCCTTGGAACACTTTAACAACAAACTGTCCATTTGGACCCAAGACTTTCTGAGCAAAGTCTAAAGCAAGTTCACACAAGTAAATCTGTCGAGGTTGATCAACAGCCCTATTACCTGATGTATTGGGGGCCATATCAGAAATTACAATGTCTACTTGTCTTCCGTTTAAAATATTTAACAATTTTTCAAATACAGCTTCTTCTCTGAAGTCGCCTTGTAAGAAAGTGACATCCGGCAAAGCATCCATAGGTAAAATATCGGAAGCAATAACTAAACCCTTGCTACCAACAAGTTTCCCAGCAATTTGCGACCAACTCCCAGGAGCTGCTCCCAAATCAACCACTGTCATGCCTGGCTTGATCAACTTATATTTTTCTTGAATTTCAAGAAGTTTATAGGCTGCTCGTGCACGATATCCTTCCTTTTGTGCTTTTTTTACAAAAGGATCGTCTAGATGTTCCCTCATCCACGCACGACTACTTTTAGACAATTTTTGGTTTGTGATGCGTGTTGCCATAACTCACTAAATATCAAAAAAACTTCTGATTGCTCATTGTACGTGAAAATTACTCTCATTACAGTACGGATGTAACGTAATCTCAATAACTTTTACAGTTTTTTTCCAATAATGTTGATCGATTATTTATACAGTTTTTCGTACATTTGATTTTAAGTTTTTTGCTATACTAAGTCGTTTTTAAAATCAGGTATTTTTAATGGCCGCTTTATCTATTCATGAACGTAAACGTTTACGTCAAATTGGTCACGTGCTTAATCCGGTTGTCATGATTGGTGGACAAGGCTTAACAGATGCTGTAATCGAAGAAACGCTTCGTGCTTTAAATGATCATGAACTCATCAAAGTAAAAATTGCTGGTGAAGACCGTGAAGCTCGCGCAGCTGTAATTGATGCAATTGTAGAAGCAACTGGCGCTGAAGCTGTGCAGAAAATTGGTAAAATCGTTTTACTCTACAAAAAAGCAGCTAAGCAAAACCAACACTTATCTAACCTCGTTCGTCACGCTCACTTAGCAAACTAACTTATTGACTACTTATGGCAAGTTACGAACTTTCAGCTTTTGATCGTTTTCATGCTGTTTCTGTTGTTGGCGCAATTGAACAGCAAGCCCCGCATACATTAAATGTGGGTTTTTGGATTCGTGATCCAAACCAACTTATTATCTGGCCCCAAGAAGTCGCGGCTCATCCTCGTCAAGATTTTTTGTGGGAAGATACTTGTTTTGAAATTTTTATCGGCGTGCATGATGAAGATTTCTACCGGGAAATTAACCTTTCCCCTTCTCAAGCATGGCAGACCTACCAGTTTGAAGAATATCGATATCCAGAAAGCATGCCTCCCCTCGTTGCTTACGATATCGAACTAAATCATCTCAAGCGTACCCATTATGGTTTAAATGTAAGTCTTGATTTAGGTCAGTTTATGCAGCAGCACCGTTTGAAATGGGCAAACCTTTATTTAGGTTTAACTGCTGTTTTAAAAACAAAAGATGGTATGCAGTACTATGCAATGCAGCATAGTGGCAAGAATGCTGATTTTCACAATAAACGTGATTGGCTGCATCAGTTTTAAAAAAATAAAAAAGCGAGAAATTAATTCTCGCTTTTTTATTGAATTTTAATCTTCAATTCTTAGTGATCTCTTGCTTTGTTCCAAGCCTCAACCGCATTATTTTTTGTGCGCTTTAAACTCTCACTTAAAGAATCTTTATGTTTTAAAGAAATTTGACTAATGTCACCCTTAAGTTCTTTAGTCACTTTCGTTAAATCTTCAATTAATGCATTAATTTCAGCTTTTAATGTATTTTTCAGTTCATTTAGTCCTTCTTGAGAAGTATTGAACTGAGCTTTAATCACATCAAGACGATGCAAAATATCTTGTTTAATCTGAGCAAGCTGGTTTTGAATATTCTGATTCAATTCTTGAGTTTCAGCCTCAATTTTTTCTTCAGTCTCGGTAATTACAGCTTTAACTTGTTCTTGAGTTTCTGCAATAGCCTCTTTAACTTGCGAAGTTGCTTCATGAGCGACTTCTTTCACCTGTTCTGTTTTTTCAGCTACAACTTCTTTTACCTGTGTTGCTTTTGTACTCACTGCTTTTTTAGCTCGAGTTGTTGTTTTCGCTACAGCTTCTTTTGCTTCAGTTACTTCGGCTTTAACCGTCTCTGCTACAGACGAAGCATTCTCAGCTATATCTTTTGAAACTTGATTATTGCTCATGCTATTTCCTCATATTGTTTATTTTTTAGCTAGCATTACAATAAGTGGAATTGACTTATTTCAGCCACCAGATTGTTAGACAATTTGCTAAAAGTATCAATTTCAGACAAGCGGATGAGTTTTTTTGCAAAAAGCAAGCAAGGAATTATATTTTTTAATCGAAAATAAATAGACTTTTTAGGGTTCCATGCGTATAATGCGCTGTTAAGTTACAAGCGGGCAGACCGATAGGGAGGGGCATGTTTTTTTAGAACATTGCCTATCTTTTTTAGGTCTACTCGCTTTTTTACAGCCGAAATTCAGGAGCTTTGGTTTGAGCACCCCCGCCATTTTAGCCCTCGCAGATGGAACGATCTTTAAAGGAACGTCAATCGGCGCAACGGGAAGTACGACTGGAGAAGTCGTTTTTAACACAGCCATGACAGGCTATCAAGAAATTTTGACTGACCCAAGTTATGCACAACAAATTGTGACATTAACTTACCCTCATATTGGTAACACTGGTTGCAACGAAGAAGACGTTGAATCTGGTCGTATCCATAAAGTATGGGCGAATGGTTTAATTATTCGTGACCTTCCACTATTACACAGCAACTTCCGTTCTGAGCAATCATTAAGTGAATATCTGCAAGCACACAATGTTGTCGCAATTGCTGATATTGACACACGTAAACTTACTCGTATTTTACGTGATAAAGGTGCACAAAATGGTTGCATCCTTGCCGGCGAAAATATTACTGAAGAAGAAGCGATTGCTAAAGCTCGCGCTTTTGGTGGTTTAAATGGTTTAGACCTTGCAAAAGAGTGCTGTGATCCAACAGGCTTTGAATGGTCTGAAGGTTCGTGGGTATTAGGTAAAGGCTTTACTCAACCTGAGTTAAAATACCACGTGGTTGCATACGATTATGGTGTCAAAACCAACATCTTGCGTATGCTTGCAGACCGCGGTTGCAAACTCACTGTTGTTCCTGCTGAAACTCCGGCTGAAAAAGTATTAGCACTTAATCCAGATGGCGTATTCCTTTCAAACGGCCCTGGCGACCCAGCTGCTTGTGATTACGCTATCGAAGCTGTAAAAACTATTGTTGAAACCACAACATTACCTGTATTTGGTATCTGTTTAGGACACCAAATCTTGGCACTCGCTTCTGGTGCAAAAACTGTAAAAATGAATCATGGTCACCACGGTGCGAACCACCCTGTACAAAATCTTGAAGATGGTACAGTGATGATCACCTCTCAAAACCATGGTTTTGCTGTAGATGCAGAGACATTACCGGCTAACTTAAAAGCAACGCATAAATCATTGTTCGATGGCACCTTACAAGGTATCCATCGTACTGACAAACCAGCTTTCAGCTTCCAAGGTCACCCTGAAGCAAGCCCGGGTCCACATGATTGTGCACCATTGTTCGATCATTTCATCGAACTTATCGAAGCATCTAAACAGTAATTAAGGAGCGAATAATGCCTAAACGTACGGATATTAAAAGCATCTTAATTATTGGTGCTGGTCCAATTGTTATCGGTCAGGCTTGTGAGTTTGACTACTCTGGTGCTCAAGCATGTAAAGCGCTTCGTGAAGAAGGTTACCGTGTTATTTTGGTTAACTCTAACCCAGCGACCATTATGACTGACCCTTCAATGGCTGATGCAACTTACATTGAGCCAATTACTTGGCAAACTGTTGCTCAAATCATTGAAAAAGAGCGTCCAGATGCAGTCCTTCCAACTATGGGTGGACAAACTGCATTGAACTGCGCACTTGCACTTGATGAAAACGGCGTATTAGCGAAATACAACGTAGAACTTATTGGTGCAACGAAAGAAGCGATTGAAAAAGCTGAAGACCGTAAACTCTTCGACATCGCTATGCGCAAAATCGGTTTGGAATGTCCAAAAGCTGCTATTGCTGAAACCATGGAAGAAGCATTGGAAATCCAATCTCGCTTTGGTTTCCCAGTAATTATCCGTCCATCATTTACAATGGGTGGTTCAGGCGGTGGTATTGCATATAACCGTGAAGAATTCCTTGAAATTTGTGAACGCGGTTTTGACCTATCTCCTACTCACCAGTTATTGATTGATGAATCTTTAATTGGCTGGAAAGAATACGAAATGGAAGTTGTTCGTGACAAAAACGACAACTGTATTATCGTATGTGCGATCGAAAACTTTGACCCAATGGGTGTTCACACAGGTGACTCAATCACTGTAGCACCAGCTCAAACATTAACTGACAAAGAATACCAATTGATGCGTAATGCTTCAGTTGCGGTTCTTCGTGAAATTGGTGTTGAGACAGGTGGTTCTAACGTTCAGTTCGGTATTAACCCGAAAGACGGCCGTATGGTTGTGATCGAGATGAACCCTCGTGTATCTCGTTCGTCTGCTCTTGCTTCTAAAGCAACTGGTTTCCCGATTGCAAAAATTGCTGCGAAACTAGCTGTTGGTTATACCCTTGATGAATTGAAAAATGACATCACTGGCGGCGTAACTCCTGCGAGCTTTGAACCATCAATCGACTATGTTGTAACGAAGATTCCTCGTTTTAACTTCGAGAAATTCCCACAAGCAGAACCTGTATTAACCACTCAGATGAAATCTGTTGGTGAAGTCATGGCAATTGGCCGTAACTTCCAAGAATCTGTACAAAAAGCATTACGTGGTCTTGAAGTTGGTGTAAGTGGTTTTGATGAAAAAATCGAAGCTGGTGCAACAAACGTAAAAGAAACCATTTTAAAAGAGCTTAAAGTTCCGGGTCCTGAGCGTATTTGGTACGTAGCAGATGCATTCCGTCATGGCTTTTCTTTAGATGACGTATTTGAAGCAACTAAGATTGACCGTTGGTTCTTGATCCAAATTCAAGATATCGTTAAGACAGAAGCCCAAGTAAAAACTTTAGGTTTTGGCGATCTAACTGCTGAAAATATCCGTTCGTTCAAACGTAAAGGTTTATCTGACCTTCGTATTGCGAACCTTATGGGTATTTCTCAAAAGCAATTCCGTAAGCAACGTTGGAACTTGGGCGTTTATCCAGTTTACAAACGTGTTGATACATGTGCTGCCGAGTTTGAATCCGGTACTGCATATATGTATTCAACTTATGATGAAGAGTGTGAAGCAAATCCATCAAATCGTGACAAGATCATGGTTATTGGTGGTGGTCCGAACCGTATTGGTCAAGGTATCGAATTTGACTACTGCTGTGTACACGCTGCTTTAGCAATGCGTGAAGACGGTTACGAAACAATCATGGTGAACTGTAACCCTGAAACTGTTTCTACCGACTATGACACATCTGACCGTTTATACTTCGAACCTGTAACACTTGAAGATGTTCTTGAAATCGTACGTACTGAGAAGCCAAAAGGCGTAATTGTACAATACGGTGGTCAGACTCCACTTAAGTTAGCACGTGCTTTAGAAGAAGCTGGTACTCCTATTATCGGTACTTCTCCAGATGCCATTGACCGCGCAGAAGACCGTGAACGTTTCCAACAAATGATTCAACGTTTACAGCTTCGCCAACCAAACAACAGCATCGTAAAATCTGCTGAAGAAGGTATCTCTGAAGCTGCGAAAGTTGGTTATCCGTTAGTTGTTCGTCCATCTTATGTATTAGGTGGTCGTGCAATGGAAATCGTATATAACGAAGATGAACTTAAACGTTACCTTCGTGAAGCAGTACAGGCTTCTAATGAAGCGCCTGTTCTTCTTGATCACTTCCTTGATGATGCAACTGAAGTTGACGTTGACTGCGTATCTGACGGTAAAGATGTCGTAATAGGCGGTATCATGCAGCACATCGAACAAGCTGGTATTCACTCTGGTGACTCTGCATGTTCTATCCCTCCTTACTCTCTTTCTAAAGAAGTACAGGATGAAATGCGTCGTCAAACCGTTGCTATGGCGAAAGAACTTGGTGTAGTTGGTTTGATGAACGTTCAGTTCGCAGTTAAAGGCGACGATATTTACGTTCTTGAAGTAAACCCACGTGCATCACGTACTGTTCCGTTCGTATCAAAATGTATTGGTGAATCTTTAGCAAAAGTAGCTGCTCGTTGTATGGCGGGTCAATCACTTGAATCTCAAGGCTTTACTAAAGAAATCATTCCAACTCACTTTGCTGTGAAGGAAGCTGTTTTCCCATTTGCTAAGTTCCAAGGCGTAGACCCAATGCTTGGGCCTGAGATGAAATCTACAGGTGAAGTAATGGGTGTTGGTAAAACATTTGGCGAAGCATTCTATAAAGCCGTTTTAGGTTCGAATGATCGTTTACCTGGTCTACCAACTGAAGGCGAAGAAAAGATTGCTTTCTTATCTGTTCGTGAATCTGATAAGAAATATATTGCTGATATCGCTAAAAAGTTCGTAGCTTATGGCTTCAAACTGGTAGCAACAGGTGGAACGTATAAAGTACTTAAAGAAGCAGGTTTGGAATGTGAATCTGTAAATAAAGTAACTGAAGGACGTCCACATATTGTTGACCGCTTGAAAAATGGTGAAATACACCTTATTGTCAACACTACTGAAGGCAAACAAGCTCAATATGATTCTGCAATGATTCGTCGTGCTGCCCTCCAAGGCAAAGTTTATTACACAACGACTATCAATGGTGCAGAAGCAGTTTGCCAAGCCTTTGCTGTGAAATTGCCAATGGATGTATACCGCTTGCAAGATTTAACTGTAGGTTAATTTTTTTCCGATAAGTCCCGCCACCTTATCGGTGGCGGGATTTTTTCATTTTTTTAACTGTGTTTTCTCAACTTAAGAGGGACCGAAATGCAACGTTATCCAATGACCCCTGAAGGTAAAATCGCCTTAGAGAAAGAATTACAACATCTGAAATCTGTTGAACGTCCACGTATTACTCAAGCGATTGCTGAAGCACGTGAACATGGGGACTTAAAAGAAAACGCAGAATACCATGCTGCTCGTGAACAGCAAGGTTTCTGTGAAGGCCGTATCCAAGATATCGAAGGGAAATTGGGTGCTGCACAAGTCATCGATGTTAAAGACTTAGAACAAAACGGTCGTGTTGTATTCGGTGTTACGGTAACGATTGAAAACCTTGATACTGAAGAACGTAAGACTTATAAGATTGTTGGTGATGATGAGGCTGATTTTAAAATCAATAAAATTTCAGTAAATTCACCAATTGCACGTGGCCTTTTGGGTAAAAATGAAGGTGATGAAGTAAAAATTACCACTCCTCAAGGCGAAGTTGAATACGAAGTTGTAAGTGTAGAATATCTTTAATTTTTAATTAGATATACTTAGGCTATAAGACCCCTCAATTGAGGGGTTTTTACATTTAAGATAAATAGTAAAAAATTCACTATGCGTCTTTTAAAAAACCTGATGCAAAGATTTGAAAAGCATTTAATGCTTCAGGAAGTACCTGTTCAGGATATTCACTAGAAGCCACCCATAAGGCTGCATTCATGGCAGCACCATTTAAAAGCACTGCTGCTGCTTCTGGATCTACAATTTTAATTCGTTCCTCTATCAAAAGCTGTTCAACGCACTCCCGAGTAGACTGCAAACATCTATTTTGACTTGGCCAATGCGCCGGATCACCCAACACTGCAGGGCCATCACGTAGCACAATACGCTGAAATTCAGGCTTCAAAGCATTTTGAATATAAGTCTGCCCTTCAACTAGTAATCCTTCCCAAAGATCATCAAACTGCTCTCGATGCTGCTGAGCATATTCGGCCATCTGTGAATCAATTTGTTCTACAACTGCTGCAAATAAACCACGCTTATCGCCAAAATGATGATAAAGCGCCCCACGAGTCAATCCTGCCTCGGCCGTGAGTTTATCCATTGAAGTATCGGTATAGCCATATTCCGCAAATGCATGACGTGCTACTTCAATTAGTTTTTTGCGGGTTTCCGCCATTTTTCTTTCACGAACAGACATATATTTCACCTGCTAATCATCACAAAAAATATTAATTGACATACGCCTCGTATGTCAATTAAGTTTACATACGAGGCGTATGTGAAAATTAACCGACATTTATTGATTAGAAGTTAAATACTGAAGGAGAACAAACCTGATGAGAACTGCAATATTTCCCCAAAATCGTCATGCCTTATATGAACAGCATGGCTATTCAGCCGCAATTCAATTGAAAGATTTACTCTTTGTTTCAGGGCAGGTTGGTAGCCTTGAAGATGGCTCGCCTGTACCTGATTTTGAAAAACAGGTAACACAAGCTTTTAAAAACTTAGAAGAGACATTAAAAGCAGCAGGTTGCACTTTCGATGATATTATTGATGTCACTACTTTTCATACGGATCCCGAACGGCAGTTTGAAAGTATTATGAAGGTTAAAAATCAAATCTTTACACAAAAGCCTTATCCCAACTGGACAGCTGTTGGCGTAACTTGGTTAGCAGGTTTTGATTTTGAAATTAAAGTCATTGCACGTATTCCTCATAAGTAATGAAGACAAATTAGTACGTGCTTTAGTATTCGATTCACTAGCTGAACTAAGATTATTGGTTCAGCTTGAATCGCAATTGGGTATAATGACCTATTCCCTTTTTATATCTTCCTTATGGCTGAAAAGTTAATTAGCTCCCCTGTCCGTCATTGGTGCGAATTTGAATTTATTTCCAAAACTGTAAAAAATCCGAATATCCATATTAAAGGTAATTATTCTTACTACTCAGCCTACTGGGATCAAGGTTTTGAACGCTGTGTCGTACGCTATTTACACGACAAACCATCTACTCCCGATAAACCAATCGATCAGCTTTATATTGGTAATTTTGTATGTTTTGGGGCTGAGTGTGTGATTATGATGGGTGGTAATCAGCTTCATAGACCAGACTGGATTTCGACTTTCCCTTTTGATACCCGCAGTTTTTTACCAGCTGGTGACACCATCATTGCAGATGGTTGCTGGATTGGAAGCCGTGCCATGATTATGCAAGGTGTAAAAATCGGTGAAGGTGCTGTTATTGCAACTGGAGCTGTCGTCACTAAAGATGTCCCACCCTATGCAATTGTAGGTGGAGTTCCGGCAAAAGTTATTAAATACCGTTTTCCTCAAGAGCAAATAGAAAAACTACTCGCTTTAAAGATTTATGATTTAGATGAAAAACAAGTTTTAAAAATGCGGGAATATTTGCAAACTGATGATATTGACGCTTTAACAATCTATATTGAAAATTTAAGAGATAAGTAAAATATATTCTCAAATTTTCTTGTTTAAAAACCACAAATGATTACGTGGTCGAATTTAAATCGTAAGAAAAGAAGTATAAAGTATTGAATAAATAAGCATCATTACAATAAGGAACATTCTCATGTTATACCAACATATTCTTGTACCAATTGACGGTTCTGAAACATCTATGGTCGCTATGAAAGAAGCGATCAAACTTGGCAAAGCATTAAATAGTAAAATTACTATCGTACAGGTCATGGCACTTGATCCAATTATTGCAGATCTTTATGTCAAGACTGGCCAAACCAATGAACTAATTGAGCGGACTAGAACATACTTACTTGATATTTTAGAACAAGCCAAACAACAGTTTTTACAAGAAGGTCTTAGCTTAGAAACCAAATTACTTGAAGGTTTCGTTGTGCATGAAGAAATTATTCAAGCTGCACAAGAGCTTAATGCTGACTTGATTATAATGGGCTCTCATGGCCGTACAGGCGTACGAAAACTTGTATTAGGAAGTGTTGCACAAAAAGTTTTAGGTGAAAGCCATATTCCTGTTTTAATTGTTCGCTAAAAAATGCCTGTCTGGCTCAATTCGGCCAGATAGGCACCTATTTTTTAAAAGGAATAACGTCTTCTCTTGATTGCTCAACCGTTATTGTTTTTTTACTTTTAAAAGCATCCCAAGAATAATTTTTATAATTTAACTGCCATAAATAGTAAGATTGACCGATATCTTTAAACCTAATATTTAATGTCATCCATGTTTCATCATGGCAATGCGGTGACTTCTTATACTCTTGTTCTGAAAAACATGCTCGAATCATTTTACTTGAAGAAAAATTAATATCTTTTAAGGCAACTTGATACTGACCTTTAGACTTAAGCTCAATAAAATCAGCGTTTTCCTCAAAACGCCCTCCTCCAGAATAACCAGTAAACCATGTGTTTAGCACTGCTATTGCATGCTCATTTTTATTGAGTGGATATAGTGCTGGAAAGATTTTGAGTCCATTAGGGCCTAAATCATCAGAATGTGGCTCTTTATTACTATGTTCATAATTTTTAAAATTCCACTGATTCAACACCGTATATTGATTATTTTGCTTTTTAACTTCAGCAATTTGTGGAGTTTCATCTATTAAATAATAAGTCTGATCTTGTGTGTTTTTGACTTTCCATAGCTTAGCTTCATCGCTACATTTATGACTTAACTGCTGACAAATCGAATGTATATCTTGTGAGGAGACTTTCACATTTATAAAAGGTTGAGCTGAAATAGCCTGCTCTGCAAAACTCGATTGCACTGTTAAACCTAGTAGTAATATGGCTAGACTCTGCCATTTATAATTCTGCATTTGTATTTGTTCTCTATTAATAATTTTAAGGTTGCCATGCGAACTGCTTTAAGTTCACTTTGCCATTCAACAAATAGACTCCTTCAGCTTCAAGCTTTAACTGCTGAACATTTTCACCTTTTTCATTAAACTTACTTAGGCTAATTTTACCTTGTGAGTTAATAACACGGTACCAAGGAACTTGATGATCTGCATCAAGATGCTTAAGAACATAACCTACTAATCTGGCGTGTTTGGGTAACCCTGCCATACGTGCTATTTGTCCGTAAGTTGCTACTTTTCCATACGGAATTAGAGCAATGACTTCTAAAATCTGTCGATGTAGTTCATACTGAGTTGTCAAAATGGAATCCATAAAAATTGACATCGTTCATATCATATAAAAATTTACTTTAAATCTCTTTAAAAGAATATGCAGAGACATTGCGATGAATATGAAAAAAACCTTACTGATGATTACAGGGACACTTCTGTGTGTTTCTTGTACGACCCGCCCTCCTCTACAAACGCCAGATTTATCAGAGGAACCTGCCAATAATAGACCTGTAGTTCCAGTTACTTTCGTTTTTACTACAGACAATCCTTCTGCTGCACGCTTTGATAACCTTACACAAATGCGAAAAGAAGTCCGCATATTAAATACATATTATTTAGATGACCAAGGCAATAAAATCTTTAATTTCAAATTAAACCGTTATATTTCTTACCAAGATTTTTCAAAAATGCATTGCGAACTTGGTAATGAAATAAACCAGGCTCGTCCTATTTCTATAGGCTCGATTCCTGCAAGCGTGAATGCATGCTTTCCTAAACGAACAGCACGTAAAGAGGTCATAGTCTTTATATACGATGCGTATTCAAAAAACTTAGAATTTGATGATGTTACTAGTCGTACATTCCGTAATAATGGAAAACCCTTTATTTTATTAGACTGGAATCGATTAAATTACAACATTCAAGCGGGTAGTATTCATGAAATGGGCCATGCTTTCGGCTTAAAACATGTGTGTGTACCTAATGCAACCAAAACCACCCCCACCAATATTATGGCCAGTGCTGAGTGTAAATTAGGCAGTGGCGGTTTAAGAAATTTGGGGTTTACTCAAACACAGCTTCAAACCATCTTATCAACTTATAAACAATATTCTTAAAATTTAATTTCAACATATCTCCCCAAGTTATCTTGGGATGCCATATAATTCTCATGGGTCAGTAAAGATGTCATATAAGTACTGGCCTTTGAGAAATCTTCAATATCTACTGGATACGGTTGCCAAAAAGTTTTTAAGTTATCCGTATAAATTGGATAAAGACGAAGTAAGTCATTTGCCAAATCGAGTTTGGCTATACAACCAAATGGCAAAGCATTTTGCTGTTCATATTCTCCATCACTATTAAACACAGCATTACCAATACCAAACACAACAGGCTTTTGGTTGATGATCTGGATTGGCTGAATAGTATGAGCGCCATGACCAACTATAAGATCAGCTCCTGCTTGAGCAAGAATAGTCGCGAGTTTAGTTTGGTCTTTTGTAATAGGCTTAAAATCGATACCCCAATGACAAATAACAATAATTTTGCGCTCTGGATGATTCTGCTTATAACGCATTATTTGTTCAAGTAAAACAGCGTTTAAACAAGCTACTCCACTTCTTGACCCTAGTGCATAGAAATCATAGTCTAGATAAGCACTGTCTCTATGCCAATAACCATTAAAAATCGCATAGTGCTTAGCTTCAAAAGCTATTTCAAAGTAATTGTGAGCATCTTTTTGGTTCAGTCCAGCGCCAATATAAGCAATACTCGCCTGATCCAACTGTTGTAATGTATGGGCCAACCCTTCATCACCATAATCCTTCAGATGATTGTTCGCCAACACCAAATAATTCAAATGAATGCTCTTAAGCTCTTCTAATGTTTTTTTAGCGTCGGCTTTTAGAATGAATGGCTTTTTATCTTTTAACGGCGATTGATTTTCTAAAGAAAAGACTGCTTCAAAGTTAGCTATGTTTATGTCATTTTTACCTAAAAATGGCTGTATTTTTTGAAATGAATAGTGATATCCATACTGCTGTAAAGCATCTGTTTGTCCTCTAGACTTACGCTTTTCAGTGTACATTTCACCGAAATAGGTATCTCCCATAATATTGATAATGCCTGTTTGAGAAGAACATTTTTTTGCCTCGACATACTTTTCTTGAAAAAAATGGTAGTAAGGAACCAAATGCTCAAGACGGTGAATATCATCTAAAAAAGAGAAAAATCCAATGCTCTGGTTCTGTTCGGAATAAGTGATATAAATCTGTCTAAAGGTATGTGAGAGATATAAAACCGAGGTGAGTACTGGATGAGCAAGCAAAGGCGTAATCGGTTGATATACTTTATTTTTAAAAAAAAGTGTTTTGATAAAGAAAAGTTTTTTCAGCTCGGCTGGGTAGCTATAAATGTGTTTTACCAACAAAAATAGATTTTTTAATTGATTAGGTGCTTTTAAAGTTAATTTGTAGTTTTCCGCTCTCTTAGACAAGATCAATTGAGCTTGCTCAACGGAATCAAACAGTATATTGCTTAAGGCATCTTTAACATCATTTGCCTGAGTAAAAATTACGAATTGTAAAAGCTGGGCAAATGTATAAGATTCATTTTTTTCCAAGCCCAAATATTGTTCACCAATTTTCTTATTTTTTTGTTCAGAAACCCGATAGACTTTATCAGCTTGAACTTTTTTTTGATGGAATTGTTCTAATGCATAATCAATCAATAATAAAGTAGAAATGTCTCCATCAATTTCAAATGTCCAAATTGCCTCTTCAAATTGAGCATGATCAAGAGAGGCTAGCAGCTTAATTTCAAATAGAGGATCAGTCATATCTCCTCTCCTTCGAAATCTTTTACGTAAGCAATGTAGCCAGACAAGTTATGTTCCTGATCATCAATTCTTACTCTAAAACGATCATGTCGTACATAAAAAGCATTTAATATTTTATCTGGACGCGCCATGTACATCGCTATTTCCGGATAGAAAAAACCTGTGGTTTGAAACTCAGCCCGAAATGTAATCAGTTTTTTTAATTCGTGCATATAAGCTTGTTCAAAAAGTTTTTGATAGCCTTGCTTTTTTAAACGATTTACCATTTTATAAGCAGCCATTAGCATTTCTAACAAAGTTGCATACGTTGTTTTTCTATTTCGAATAAAAATAAAATGTTTTAAATAATTATTTAAACCAAAAATAAAATATTTTTCTTCAGGACATATTTTTGTAAGCTCATTGGTACAGTAACTTAACCAATGATCATGATATTTTTCATATCTTTTATAAATAAAATTTTCAAACATTAATTTAACAGTGTCTAATAATCTTTTATCCTGATTTATTTGATACAACCTGAGTAAAGCTAATGCTGCTTCTCCATCATAATAAATGATTCTAAACTTTTCTTTTAAATCATAGTCTGGATAATTTAATACATGAGTAGTTAATCCATCTGAATCAACTAATTTTAAAATACCATTTGCAAGTTTCTCTGCATATTTTAAATAATCTGTTTTTTGAGTAATTTCCTGATATTTCGTTAACATTAAAATAGCTGCTGCGTTTGCACCTAATTTAATTTCAAACTCCCCTTCTTTACCATCAATCATAAAAGCAGTTGTAGAGTCTTTTTCTTTATAGAAAGTAGTAAGAGCGTATTGAATTGCTGCAATAATTTTAGGCCAGTACTCAGATTTATCTTGTAATTCGAAAGTTTCTAATAGTGCATAAAGTGATGTGCAATGACGTACAGTATTGTAGTTGCGGATATCTCGATCGAAGGCAGGAAAATAGCCATAAATGAATTTGCCATTTTCTTGAATCTGGCTGTGCAAAAACGCTGCATTTTTCTCAATGAGCTCTCTAAAATGCAGCTTTTTATTGGTCGCAATACCTCTAATACCATTTGCATCATAACGGCTTGCTAAATTAATAAACTGTCCATTTTCATAAAAAGTTGCATAGGTATCGAAAGTCCAAATGTCTTGCAGCTCTTGTAGTCTAATTTGTGGTTTAGGAGCGTTATATTTTTGCTTAATTGCATAGTTGAGATTGGTTTCATCAAAAAAGTTAGGTTTGTCATAACTCAAACCTCGAATAATTGCTTTGCCATATATCTCTTGCTCCAGAAAAACCACCGAACATGCTTCATCAAATGCAATTCCTCTGCGGTAATGATTATTATGAAATTGATGATGAACAAGTTGTTCTATTTGACTCCAACTTTGTTTTTCCAGGTTGTACGCAACATCAATTTTTATATAGTCTGGAAGTTGATCTGGAGAAAACTGGTTATCAATAAAATCGAGTAACTGTATAGTTGCTTGTGAAAAAGCTGTTTTTTCGGTATGCCAGACACTACATCTTTGATCTTTAGGACCAAATGATATAAACAAAATTGTTTTTTCCGGAAGGTTTGGAACATGCTGAACGAAATGTTCCAACCAAAGCTTAAGTTGTCTTTTAAAGTCTAAAAATACCGCCACTCGAATTAAGTCCCTATTCGTTATTTGTTGTTCTATAAAATTTTCAATACATCATAGCATGAAGTCTTTAAAAGCTAAGTTAACGTATTGTTTAAACATAAAAAAAGAGAACCCTAGGGTTCTCTTTTTTTATTTGGTTAATTATCTATTAATAGATAATTTGACCATTGTTGAGAAGATCATTAAGCGTTAATGATGTTCTTGGTTCATCTATATGAATCGTCAACAATTGTGTGCTTGTGTAAGTCGTACCTAAGCCATCACGGTCTACACTAATGGTGGCATTTTGTGTCGCTGCGTTATAGCTTACAGAGACATACTGACCAATAGTCAAACTGTTTGGATGAGTAAGTAACAGGTTACTTATATCGATCTTATCGGCTTGGTTATCAGTTGCTGTATTACCTACATGGAAATCAGTCCATGTATCTACACCACCTGCAGTTGTGTTTCCTCCTGTTGGACTATTCACACTAGCAGCAGTCAACGTGTTGTAAATCAAGGTATCCGAGCCATTTCCAAGCGTAAATGTATCATTTGCTCCTGTACTTACAGCTAGGCTATTCAATTCTTGACTTAAGTTGATAGTTAATGTGCTAGTTGACTCTGCACCAGTCACTGATACAAGTTTGTAGTTAATCGTATCAATCGTAGCATTTGCCGCAGTATCAAGAGCTTTGTAATGGTACGAACCATCATGGTAGAGATACAACGTACCTTCACCAGTATTGATCGCCTGACCAGCAGCAATTTGGTAATTACCTGGTGTAACTTCAACATATAGTTGAGAGCCAGTTGAAGTATCTGCAACTCCACCAGTTGTATCGCCTAACAAGATATTACCGTGAATCCAATCAGACTGACCATCAGGTGTGTATTGATCTAGATGTGTAGCTTTTGTAGTTACTGCAGAATCTAGAGTCACAGTTCCTAAAGAAATCAGACTAGATAAACTAAATACCACTCGATAAGTACCAGCAGATAAGTGAGATACATCAGCTGAGTATGCTGGTGCACCTAAAACTCCTGCCAAGGCTGTCGCAGAACCCGAGTAAACAGTATCTACCCATGTTCCACCAACCAATTGCTGGATTTTATAACCAGTTGTTGGAAGAGCTGACAAGCTTAATGTTGCCGTATAGTCTAACTCAACATGAACATCACTTACCGTATTATTAGCAATAACGAATTGATTCGAAGTGACTGTATTGCTTAATACAGGTAATGGCGGGAAACCTGTAAGGTTACCAATAGTTACCGTGCCACTTGGTACATCAGCAACTGCATCAGTCACTTGTTTCATACTAATAGTTGCATGATTGGTATCAGCATTTGCTACAGGTAACGGAATTACGCCATCTGCACCAGGGTTAGCACTGTCCCAAGTGATATTTACATCTGGAGAACCAACCTGAACATGTAATGTCGCTGTATCTGTTGCTCCTGTTAATGCATCACGAATTGTGTAAGTGAATGAATCCACTTTACCAATTGCACTTGTATCAATTGTATTTGGTGTGTAGGTATAGTGACCATTTGTAGAAATAACCAATGTACCGTATGCACCATTTATAACAGTATCTGTTCCTACTGTTTGTGGTAAAGCACCTACAACTTCAGAGGTTACAGTTGAAACCTGTGTAGTTAAGGTCGTTATATCATTCGTCAATACGTTACCATCTGCAACGATAGCGTTATTTGTAGGAGCAACTGTGTAATTGAAGTCATCTTTCACTACACTCATTGTACCTAAGATACCTACTCCTAAACCGGTGTAAACCATAAATGCTCGGTATTCACCTTGGCCTAGATCTGGAACAGTTACACCAATACCACCGCTTCCTAATAAACCAATATTAAGTAAGCCCGTACTTGTACCACCATTAATGTTATACCAAGAACCATCCGAACCTTTTTGTTGCAATACCACTTTATAATCATTCAATAATGATACTGATAGTGCTGCACTGTATGAGAAGGTCACTTCAGCTTCGTGACCAGCGTCAATAGTAAAACCAACACTAGGAGTTCCTAAAACAGGTACATTTAAATTCTCTGTAATTCCTATCAGTGCTAAATAGGTTGCAGAACCTACAGCTACACCAAGGTCGCCTTGAGGAACGATATCTACAGCAGCAGAAGCCACATTATCAATTGCATCTACAGGAGTAATTGTGATGTCAGCAGGTTGTGATGGATCACTTGTATTCCAAGTCATATCGACAGCGTCGCTATCAATATGGAGATACAAGGTCGCTTGCGATGTATTTAGACCATCTGACAAGGTGTAAGTAAACTGATCAACTTGACCAAGGCTTGCAGCCTCACCATTTGGTTGATAGCTGTAATTACCATTAGCATAGATTGACAATGTACCATGGTCACCAACAATATTTGTTACACCTGTCGGATTAACCGCATGTGCTATGCCATTAAATTCAACGCTCGTTACTGTACTAAAACCAGAAGCAGTATCTGCGTGTCCATTTAATCCAACATCATGGATAACATTACCTTCAGCAACTTTTGTACTGTAGCCTGTGATATTTGTCGCATCAAATACATCTTTCTGAACTGACAATGTACCTAATAAGCTAACTCCAACACCACTACCAGCATAAGTCATATAAGCTCTATATTGACCAGCAGCTAGGCCTTCCAATGTCACTGAATTTCCACCAAAGGCTGCAAGACTAAGTAAGTTAGCATCTCCAGTACCATTTACAGCTACCCATTGATTCGTTGCGGTATCAAATTTTTGTACTACAAGAACATAATCGGCTAACAAGCTTGCACTGATAAGCGCACTATAGTTAAACGTTACATCATTTAATGTTGCGTTAGTTAAAGTGAAGTTAACGCTTTGGCCACCAGCCTGGAAGTCAAAATTATCGGTCAATGACAATAACGCTAGATATGTAGTACTACCTACCGCAACATCGTTACCAATTTGCAGATATTCAGGATTAATGACTGCGACAGCAAGATCATCGACCGCAATCACAGGCGTGTTATTACCAATAGTGAAGTCTAGACTTGCACTTATATTGCCACCCAGAGGATCAGATAATGTATAAGTGAAGTGATCGACTAGACCTAGGTTTGCATTCGTATTATTCGGCGTATAGATGTAATCACCATTTGCGAATATTTGAAGCGTACCGTATTGACCTTGAATAATTGTTCCAGTGTTTGGATCAATATTTGTAGTCACACCGTTTACAGTAACTGAATCAACAATTGTGAATCCCGTTACAACATCAGCATGTGTGCCTACACCAAGGCCAGTAATGACATTGCCTTCAGATGCTAAACCAGTAAAGTCAATTTGGTTTGGATCATAAACATCCATCGTACCAGACAATGTACCTAGGATACTCTTACCATATAGACCGTTATATGTCATAAAGGCACGGTATTGACCTTCGTCAAGTCCTTCAACAACCACTCCTGGTGTTGCGTTCACACCTATACCCAATACACTTAGGTTCAGTAAAGAAGCTTCACTGCTACCAGTAATTGATTCCCAACGATTTGTAGCAGTATTGAATTTCTGTACTACAAGTTGGTAATCACCAAGCGCTCCTTCATTGATTAAACTGCTGTATTTAAAGGTTGCAGTTCCAGTTTCACCAGCACCTACATTGAAGTTCACAGTACTATTCACGAATGGTAAAGGAGCTTGTAGGTTGATGCCAGCCAACGATAACAATGCAAGATAAGTTGCGCTACCCAATGCTCTGTCATCTTCGATGAGATGAGGCTCAGCAGCAATTGCCGCATTTACAGCATCATCTACCGCTGTAATCGTTACAGTAGCAGGTTGTGATGGGTCTGCTGCATTCCAGTTCATATCCACAACTTTACTATCTAGATGTACATAGAACGTAGCTTGTGAAGTTGTATTAGAAGCTGGGTCTAACAAGGTATAGGTAAATTGATCAACTTGACCTAAACCAGCACTATCCGCATTTGGCGTATAGGTATAATCACCATTTGCATAGATGAGTAAAGTACCGTGGGTACCGATAATCTCAGTTGGAGATGCACCAACTGTAACCCCATTGACTTCACTGATAATGCTGTTAGGTGTAGCAATATCAACAGCACCATTTGTATTTGGATCAGAGATTAGGTTGCCATGAGCTGCCACTACATTGTAACCAGTAATAACCGCAGGGTTATAGACATCTACACTGCCGTTTAATGTGACAGCTACTGCTCCACCTACCAAACCATTGAATGACAAGAACGCTCTATATTCACCCTCTGTAAGCCCACCTATTTGCGCAGTTGGCGTATTACCGAGTAAGGTCAAGTTCAGTAATGAACGATCACCTGTACCATTCACTGCTTCCCATTGTCCTGTCACATCATTGTATTTTTGCAACACAACATTGTAGTTACCTAAGGCAGATGCACCAATCAAGCTATTGAAGTTAAATGTTGCAACCCCTTCCTGACCAGCAGCGATAGTAAAGTCAACCGTATCTACTGTGAGTAGTTGTAGGTCAACAATATTTCCGACATTCAATAGAACGCCATAGAATGCTGAATCAGTCTCTGTACCCACCAATTGATATTGTGGGTTGAGTTCAACTTCAACAAGGTTATCCGCTGCACGAATCGAATCAAACACGATATTAAGATTAGCTTGACCTGTTGCTCCAGTTGCTGAGTCAGTTAACGTATAAGTGAATACATCTGTTTGACCTATACCAGAGCCATCTGCATTTGGTACATAAACGTAACTACCATCTTGATAGAAAGTAATTGTTCCGTAAGTACCTGCAAATGTTTCCCCATTAGCATCAATCGGATGGCCATTCACTGACGAAACATAAGTAGTTGCTGTTACTTGATCGACTTGACCTGTTGTTGGATCCGGATCAGTAATCACGTTACCTTCAGCGTTACCAACCTGATAACCACCTGCTACAGACAGATCATAATCATCCATAGTGGCAGACAGAGAACCTAACACACCCAATCCTAACAAGCCATCGTAGGCTAAGAATGCACGGTATTGACCCGCATCTAAACCATCAAGGACTGCACCAGGAACATTTCCTGTACCAATGCCTAACAAGTGCAAGCTAATTAATGATGAATTAGCATCACCATGTATAGATTCCCATTGATTCGTTGTTGTATTGAACTTCTGAACTACTAACTTGTAGTCAGAAAGTACAGCTGCATCGATTAAACCACTATATTGGAAAGTGACCTCACCTTCGTGTCCAGCAGCGACGGTAAATCCTAACGAATTACCACCAAGTTGAAGGTCTAAGCCTGCTACAGATGTAAGTACTAAATAAGAAGTACTGCCTAAACTTACATCATTACCAACAAGAGATGGTTGCGGACTAAGGACTGCATGATCAGTGTTATCAAAGGCCAAGATACTAGAAGAACTAATCGTTACCGTACCAGTTGCCGGAATCGATACATTCCCTGCCGGGTCGGTTGCTGTCACAGTCACAGTATGTGGACCATCTGCCAACACTGGAAGTGTATTGTCTGCAAGGGTCCAACTACCGTTGCCATT
>NZ_KI391939.1:2276763-2549310 GCF_000162375.2 Acinetobacter sp. RUH 2624
GTCGCTGTCGTACCATCCGGGAAAGTGACCTTAACTGTTGAACCAGCTTCTGCTGTACCTGTTACAGGATTAGTTGCATTGATTGGATCAATTACCGGTGCACTTGGCGCAGTGGTATCTACTGTATAAGTTTTTGATTCAGTTATATTGCTACTATTACCCGCTGCATCAGTAAACGTAACTTTTGCATCAATGGTTTTATCGCTATCTGCAATTAATCCACTGCCTGGTACAACTACGCTCCATGTTCCTGCTACTTTATCTACAGTTGCAGTATAAGTTACACCATTCACAACTACAGTAACGACAGTATTTGCAGCATCTGCTGGAATATTTTTTAAGCTGCCTGTAACAGTAACGTTACCAGCAGCTTCAGTTGAATTAATAACATTATCTGAAGTTATAGGATCAACAGAGAAAGTAACCCCATTTGTATTTGGGGGTGTAGTATCTGCAGGAGAAGAGTCATTACTACTACCACTATTTGATGCAGCGGCAATGATACCGCCTGCAACTAGAGGTACTGCTGCCCATAACCATGGGTTCACACCTGCATCATGATAAAGTAATGGCTGAATTGAAGAAATTGGTTGATAAATAACATCAGACACTAATGCCTGTGGTGCTTCTGCTGGTAGTGCTGCTGGTAAGTCTTCACCTAAAAGTGCTTGTGGCTCCACATCACTGTCGGCATCTGCATCTGCATCGCTGTCAGCATCTGCATCATTTTCAGCATCTTTAAATTTTGCCCAAATGAGTTGACCATTCTGATCTTGAAATACAAGACTGTTATCAGCTGGTTCAGCAGTACCACTAAAGAAGCCTTCAATAACAATAGTTTCGCCATTTTTTAGGCGAATTACTGCATTAGTACCCTCTCTATTGACTACCAGTACATCACTGGCAGCTACTTTTACCAATACAACTGACGCTTCTGAAAGTTTTGCAGAAGTTCCCTCTGTTGTTACCAAGGTTTTGTGACTGTCCTTGGCAATAATTTGTATCTCAGGCATATCTATATTCCTTTTATATTATTGATTTAAATGATTTTTTGTATAATTCTTTTTACTTAATGTTTTCGAGTTTTTGACCTACAACTTAAAAACATTAAGTAATGTGATCATTTTTACATTAACCACTTTAAAATAAAAAAAATAAATACTAAAGTCCTTAAAGAAAAAAATTTAATTAATACAAATTTTATATAAATAAAATTCTCGTTCTTATTCTTATAAATTACGAAAAATAACTAGCAACTGTTTTATATATAAAACAAATTTAATTTTTTATTATTGAAAATTTATTGAAAACTATTTTAATTTAATTTTTTATATAACAATTTTTAATATCTCAATAAAATAAAATATATTAATAATGATATATATAGAAAAAAATGGCTTCAGATAATATTTTACTATTACACTAAAGCCTAATTTTTTAATACTAATTAAAAAGATTTTTAAGTTAAGTTAAAAATTATCTGGACTCTCAAAACGTTTTACTTCTTGTAACTTATTAGGGTCATGCATAGTTGCAATACCATCTTCTGTTTTTTGATCAACAATAACATCAGGGTTAAAGATAGTAATAGTTTCTCTTCCTAACGCATCTTCTCCTACAATATATTGAAAGCCACGGCGATTCATTTTGTGACATAACTTTTGGTAAAAGCCTTTAAGTCCTTCGGTTTCTTCATTAGGGTTGTAATAAAATGCGTTCATTACTGCCGGTAGACCAAGACCACACACCACACCAGATAACAGTACACTAATAAAGGTATATCCAATAAGAATACTACTATAAGGACTAAGTGCTGGAATATTTGCAACAGCCAGAATTAAAGCAAGTGAAATCCCGCCTCGTACGCCACCCCAAGATAAGATAGTTAAACTACCATTGTAGCTTTTGGTTTTACGCATTGTTGGGAAGAAAGCAAAAGACATAAAATTTGCTGCAAAGCGAGAAATATGCAAAATAAAGAAAGCAACTATTCCCCCTAAGATCAGGCTAAAATTCAAATCAAGAATAAATAGCTCAAGACCAATTAAAGTGAATAAGAATGAATTGATAATTCCTTCTACTGTATGCCAAAAATGATTAACTTCTCTAATCTCACGCTCTTCACGGATTTCTTTCCATTTATTACCAACGATTAAACCGCCAATCACACAAGCAATCGGAGCAGAAGCGTGAGCAAACAAAGCAACTAAATATGCTCCGCTAGCAAGTAAGGCAGTTGTTAGAATCAGGGACTCCATTTCGTGTTTGCCACGTAATAGACGTAATGTTCCTATACCGAATGCCCATCCAATACCGACAGCAACCACAATTTCATAAAGTAAAGCTTCTAAAGTCGCAACTAACGAAAAATGTTCACCTTGTAAAACGTTCAGCAATGTCATAAATAGTGCAATACACATTGCATCGTTAAATAAAGATTCGCCTTCTAATTTGACAATTAAATGATGGGGCGCACGAATCGAACTTAAAACACCTTTAATACCGATCGGGTCAGTTGCTCCCAATGCCGCGCCTAATAATAGAAGAACTAAAATTGGTACATGATGGCCAACCAGTAATTGGAAGCCGTAAAGTAAGCCACCAAACAATACGGCGCAGATAACTAGTGCAATAGTCGCTAGAATACTAATTTGTCGCCAATAACTTCTTAAGTCTGAAATTTTAAATTTCAGTGCAGAAGATGTCAGAATAAAACAAATGACGCCATTAATTAAAAAGTCATAAAAATCGATATGACGTACTGCTTCTTCAATATTGTGAATATTAATGGTAATGAACTGATTACCATTTAAGAGACTAGCTCCCCATTGCAAAATGAAGACAAAGATTGCAGAAACAAGAGGCACGCCAATAGCTTGAGGAAAGCCTAAAATACGCTTATTGAATATAGTCGTTGCAATTGATAAAGCAAATACAACTGTAAGTGCTTGTAATAAGAAAAAATTACCCATGAATACCCTTCTTCTGGGTCAATGACCAAATAAAAAACCTAGACAGCTAAACTGAACAGAATGAGGAAGTAGGCACCTTATAAGGGCCTAAACAGTTAAAAGTTGGAATATAAGTTTAACGAATTACTTTAATCATTCTATCGATCAGTTAAATTTCTTAACATTAATTATGAAGTTGGGGTATTAAAAGATGAGCTTATTTAAAGTGTTTTAATAAACTCATCTTTAACATTAGATAGGATTATTAAAAGTATCACATTGGTTGATATCACCGGACTTTAAGCCCACTTGAAACCAATGCATCCGCTGTTCACTCGTACCATGCGTAAAACTATCAGGTACAACTTGTCCTGTCGCACGTTTTTGCAAATAGTCATCACCAATTTTTTGAGCTGCATCCATTGCTTCTTCAACATCACCAGACTCTAAAAACTGAGTACGTTGTTGATTATGATTTGCCCATATACCTGCTAAACAGTCAGCTTGTAACTCTTGTCGAACAGATAATTGGTTACCCTCTCTTTGGCTGACTTGCGAACGAGCTTGTTGCACTTGAGATGAAATACCAAGCAAGGTTTGAACATGATGGCCTACTTCATGCGCAACAACATAGGCTTGGGCAAAATCCCCTGCCTGATCTTGGCGAGAAAGCTCTGATTTATTTTGCTCACCCGAAATCCCCATTTGCTCGCGCATATCTTTAAAGAATTCGGTATCAATATAAACTTTTTGGTCAGCTGGGCAATAAAAAGGTCCCATAGCAGATTGAGCGGTACCACAACCTGAGCGAGTCATTCCACTAAATAAAACTAACTTTGGTGGCGTGTAAGTTTTCCCTAATTGCTTAAATATAGGTGTCCACGTATCTTCTGTATCAGCTAATACAGTTCCCACAAAATCCGATGCTTCTTTTTGCTCAGGTGTTAAACTTTCTGGTGAGGTTGCATTTGATTGTTGTGAAGCAGTAACCTGCTGTGTTGCCTGATAAGCCATTTGCGGATCAACGCCAAAAAATTTCCATGCGACAAATGCCACGACCAAACCAATAATACTAATACCACCTGCTTTAACACCGCCCCCACCTCGACGGTCCTCAACATTGGTACTGACTCTACGATCTCTCCAGCGCATAACGTCCCTCTTCTTATTAAATGGCCTGATTAGTCAGAAGCTTTTGGCCACATTTTCTGTATTAAACTCACCACTAGCAACACAACCGCCCCAGCAATCATACCAATCGCAAAGTTCATTAATGTCGGTGTTAAAGCTCCAATAATATTGCCTACTGCGGGTATATTCTCTACATGATCGACGGTACTATCAGTAATATGATGAAGTAAAGGAATTGTATGGTTAATAATCCCTCCACCTACTAAAAACATTGCAATAGTTCCAACAATAGAAAGTAGCTTCATTAAAAGAGGAGCAAAAGCAAGTAAACCACGTCCTAGAGTTTGTTTAAAAGAAGCAGCCTGTTTTGTTAAATATAATCCTAAATCATCAATCTTAACAATCACACCAACCAAGCCATAAACACCTAGTGTCATCACAACAGCAATAATGCTAAGTACACTTATTTTTGTTATTAAAGCCGCCGTAGCAACCGTTCCTAAAGAAATAACAACAATTTCAGCAGATAAAATAAAGTCAGTTCGAATAGCTCCTTTTACTTTCTCTTTTTCAAAAGTAGCCAGATCCAGCTCTTCATTGTTAAATTCTTTTTCTGCTTCCTCAGAGGTTGAAGCTTTTCTATGCATAATTGTATGAAGAACTTTTTCAACACCTTCATAACATAGAAATAAACCACCTAGCATCAATAAAGGGTTAATCAGCCACGGTGCGATAACACTAATTAATAAAGCTAAAGGTACTAAAATAAGCTTATTAACTAAAGAACCTTTGGCAACCTTCCATACGATAGGCAATTCACGATCTGCACGTACACCTGTTACCTGTTGTGCATTTAAAGCCAAATCATCACCTAAAACACCGGCAGTTTTCTTTGCTGCCATTTTGCTCATTAAAGCGACATCATCTAAAATTGTTGCAATATCATCTAGTAATAAAAGTAAGCCACTTGCCATTTCTTATCCAGGTTTGTATTTATCTAGCTATTGTAAGATGAAATATTCCGTTTTCTGTAATTTTACTGAATAAATTCACAATATTATTTTAAGAAAGTTTAACCAATCGCTGACGAAAAAAATTTATTTCCCGTACAATAATGTCAATCTTTTATATTACAGGGCTTACTATCCCTGATTAAGCCAATACGATAGTGGAATAAATAATGAGTAATGTTGATCAGCGTCCAATTATTTTGACAGGCGACCGCCCAACCGGACAACTTCACCTTGGGCATTTTGTCGGTTCTTTGCGTTCACGTGTAGGTTTACAGGATAGCCACCATCAACACCTCTTATTAGCAGATGCACAAGCATTAACAGATAATGCAGATAACCCAGATAAAGTACGTCGTAACATTTTAGAAGTTGCTCTAGATTATTTAGCTGTTGGTATTGATCCGACTAAAACAACTATTTGTGTTCAGTCATGTTTACCAGCACTGAATGAACTTACAATGCTATATCTTAACTTTGTAACTGTGGCTCGTTTAGAACGTAACCCGACTATTAAATCTGAAATTCAAATGCGCGGTTTTGAACGTGACATTCCTGCGGGCTTCCTTTGCTATCCTGTTGCACAGGCGGCTGATATTACGGCTTTTAAAGCAACTGTAGTACCAGTAGGTGAAGATCAGATTCCAATGATTGAGCAAACGAATGAAATCGTGCGTCGTGTAAACCGTCAAATTGGTCAAGACCTTTTACCTGAATGTAAAGCGTTGCTTTCTAATATGGCTCGTTTACCTGGTTTTGATGGTAAAGCAAAAATGTCTAAGTCATTAGGTAATACCATTGTTTTAAATGCTTCTGACAAAGACATTAAAAAAGCTGTAAACGCAATGTACACTGACCCAAATCATCTTCGTATCGAAGATCCAGGTCAGGTTGAAGGAAACATCGTATTTACTTACTTAGATGCATTTGATCCAAACAAAGAAGAAGTTGAGGAATTAAAAGCTCATTACCGTCGTGGTGGTCTTGGTGACGGTACTGTTAAAAAACGTCTCGAAGGTGTGTTAAAAGAATTAATTACTCCTATTCGTGAGCGCCGTGAAGAACTTGCTAAAGACCCTGATTACATTATGGATGTTTTACGTCAAGGTACTGATAAATGTCGAATCATTACTCAGCAAACTTTAGATGAAGTTAAAGATGGCTTAGGCTTATTTAAATTCTAATTCTTAGATTCAAAATATAATTCAAAAAGCCCTACGGGGCTTTTTTCATAATTACATTTAGATTCAATAATTTAAGTTATTACAATTTCTATATATTTATTATGATTCACACGCTCTTACCCTTTTAACGTGAAGTAACACTAATTAACGTGAACCTTAATGAACAAATATGAACACCTCACTAATATAGCTCAAGTAGGTTGATATGAACCTCACGACATTTCTCCTTAAGCCGAAACTGTTTTTAACAGATTCGTTGTTCTACGCAATGATCACCCCAATCATTGCGTATTTTTTTGTCTCTTTTTAGCGTTATTATTTCTCATTTCATTTTATGCTACTTTTCAATGATGCAAAAAAATACCGCATCATTTTTCAGATGCGGTATTTTTTAAAGATTTAAGGTAGCTATTAAACTAAACCTTTCTCTTTTAATACTTGCAACATAGTTGAACCAAGCTCAGCTGGGCTACGAGTGTAAGCCATACCTGCTTTTTCAAATGCAGCAAATTTCTCTTCAGCAGTACCTTGACCACCAGAAATGATCGCACCAGCGTGACCCATACGCTTACCTTTAGGAGCAGTTACACCAGCGATGTAACCTACTACAGGCTTAGTCACGTTAGATTTGATGAATTCAGCAGCTTCTTCTTCCGCTGTACCACCGATCTCACCGATCATGATGATTGCATCAGTATCTGGATCGTCTTGGAACAATTGAAGCGCTTCGATTTGGTTCATACCTGGGATTGGGTCACCACCAATACCGATACAAGTAGACTGACCTAAACCAAGCTTAGTTGTTTGAGCAACAGCTTCATAAGTCAATGTACCTGAACGTGAGATAATACCAATACGACCTGGTTGGTGGATGTGACCAGGCATAATACCGATCTTACATTCACCCGGAGTGATCACGCCTGGGCAGTTAGGACCAACTAAACGAGTACCGTTACCGTTAGTTTCTAAATAACGTTTTGCTTTAAGCATGTCGATTGTTGGAACACCTTCAGTGATCACAACGATTAGGCCAACACCTGAATCAACCGCTTCAACGATTGAGTCTAAAACGAATGGAGCTGGTACATAGATTACAGATGCATCTGCATTTGTTTCACGTACAGCTTCTTTCATTGTGTTGAATACTGGTAAGTCAAGGTGAGTTGTACCACCTTTACCTGGAGTAACACCACCAACAACTTTTGTACCGTAGTCTAAAGCTTGTGCAGAGTGGAAAGTACCGTTTTTACCAGTAAAACCTTGTACCAATACTTTAGTGTCTTTATTAATTAATACGCTCATGATTGATACTCCCCTTACGCTTTAACTGCAGCTACAACTTTTTCTGCGGCATCAGACAAACCGTTCGCAGAAATTAATTTCAAACCAGATTCATCAAGTAATTTAGCACCTAACTCAGCGTTGTTACCTTCTAAACGAACAACAACTGGAACAGTTACGTTTACTTCTTGAACCGCTGCAATAATTGCTTCAGCAATCATGTCACAACGTACGATACCACCGAAGATGTTAATTAAAACACCTTGTACAGATGTATCAGCAAGGATGATTTTGAACGCTTCAATTACGCGCTCTTTAGTTGCACCGCCACCAACGTCAAGGAAGTTTGCAGGCTGACCACCATAAAGTTTAATGATGTCCATAGTTGCCATTGCAAGACCAGCACCGTTAACCATACAACCGATGTTACCTTCTAAAGCAACATAGTTAAGATCAAATTCAGATGCTTTTAATTCACGCTCATTCTCTTGAGATTTGTCACGTAAAGCAGCAACTTTAGGTAAACGGTAAAGCGCGTTAGAGTCGATACCTACTTTCGCATCTACACATAAAATTTCGCCGTTTTCACGAACAGAAAGCGGGTTAATTTCAAATAAAGCAAAATCGTTTTCAACAAATGCTTGGTAAGCAGCTGTCATGATTTTTACGAATTGACCGATTTGTTTGTCTTTCAAACCTAAAGCAAACGCAACTTCACGTGCTTGGAATGGTTGTAAGCCAACTAATGGATCAACTTCAACTTTGATAATTTTTTCTGGAGTTTCTTCAGCAACTTTCTCGATTTCTACACCACCTTCTGTAGAAGCCATGAAAGTAATACGACGGCTAGAACGGTCTACAACCGCGCCCAAGTAAAGCTCACGCTCAACTGGATATACGTCTTCAGCAACAATGATGCTGTTTACTGGTTGACCATTTGCATCTGTTTGATACGTTACAAGACGAGTACCAATGATATTGTTTGCAAATTCGATAACATCTTCTTTAGATTTTGCAACTTTAACGCCACCAGCCTTACCACGACCACCAGCATGAACTTGCGCCTTCATTACAGCGAATTTACCACCAAGCTGTTCAAATGCAGCAACTGCTTCATCTGCATTGGTTGCCAAGATACCTTCTTGTACCGGCATACCATATTCTTTCAATAACGCTTTAGCTTGATACTCATGTAAGTTCATTTAGTTACCTACTTAACTTTGTTTGTTGTCTTCAATTTGCGCAACATTCTCATGTTGTATGTGCAAATTGCTGTCTACGTCTATCAACTTGATGATTTTTTAATCACACCATCGAATGTGAAAAAGAGCGGAGAAACCGCTCTTTAATTTTATTTACGCTTACGTTGAATCGCGTGAATTGCACGACCATCTACAGCAAGTGCAGCTTCATGAACAACTTCAGAGAATGTTGGGTGACCAAAAGTCATCAACTGAAGATCTTCAACAGAAGATACAAATTCAAGAGCGATCATACCTTGGTGAACGATATCAGATGCTGCAGGTCCAATCACATGCATACCTAATAAACGGTCAGTTTTTGCATCAGCAACGAACTTAACAAAACCTGCACCTTCACCAGCAGCTAAAGCACGACCATTTACAGCAAAACCGAATTGACCAGTTTTTACTTCATGACCTTTTTCTTTAGCTTGTTCTTCAGTTAAACCAACCCACGCCGCTTCAGGGTGTGTATAGATAACAGAAATGATTGTGTCATAGTTTACTTGAGCAGCATGACCGTGAATACGTTCAACAGCCATTACACCCTCTTCCATTGCTTTATGAGCAAGCATTGGACCGCGAACCAAGTCACCAATCGCATATACACCTTCTACAGAAGTTGCACAGTGATCGTTTACTTCAACTAAACCACGTTCAGTTAATTTAATGCCTGAATCTTCAGCCAATAAACCTTCTGCATAAGCTTTACGGCCAACACAAACGATTAATTTGTCAAAAGTTTGAGTTTTTTCTTCGCCACCTTGAGTGTATTTAACAGTCACTTCACGACCATTAACTTCAGTGCCAGAAACTTTAGCACCAACGCGAATATCAAGACCTTGCTTAGTTAAAAGCTTTTGGTATTCTTTTGCCAAAGCTTTATCAGCCATTGGCAAGAATGCATCCATTGCTTCAAATACAACAACTTCAGCACCAAGACGACGCCATACTGAACCAAGTTCTAAACCGATTACACCTGCACCAATTACACCTAAACGCTTAGGTACTTCTGGGAAGTTTAATGCGCCAGTTGAATCAACAATAATATCTTGATCTACAGGAGCTACAGGAATATTTACAGGCACAGAACCAGACGCAAGAATCACGTATTTAGGTTCTAAAACTTGAGTTTCACCTTCATGAGAAACGAACTCAACTTTTTTACCAGCAAGTAATTTACCTGTACCTTTTAACCACTCAATACCGTTGCCTTTAAGCAATTGGTCGATACCGCCAGTTAATTGGTCAACAATTTTGTCTTTACGAGCAAGAAGTTTTGCAAGATCGAAATTCACTTCACCAGTTGTAATACCGTGATCAGCTAAGTGATGCACTGTATCTTCATAACGATGAGAAGAATCAAGCAAAGCTTTAGAAGGGATACAACCTACGTTTAAGCAAGTACCACCTAAAGAAGGCTTACCGTTGTGAATACGTTTTTCAATACAAGCGACTTTGAAGCCTAGTTGAGCAGCACGAATCGCAGCTTCATAACCACCAGGACCACCGCCGATGACAACAAGATCAAATTGTTGAGACATTTTTATCTCCATAAACCAAGATAGAGGAACGCTCTATCCTGGTAGGTATTTATTCGAAGAAATTAAAGATCAAGGATGAGTTTAGCTGGCTCTTCTAACAATTCTTTGATTGCTACCAAGAAACCTACAGCTTCTTTACCATCGATCATACGGTGGTCGTAAGAAAGCGCTAAGTACATCATTGGCAAGATTTCAACTTGACCATTTACCGCCATAGGACGCTCTTGGATTTTGTGCATACCCAAGATACCAGTTTGCGGCTGGTTCAAAATAGGAGTTGAAAGCAATGAACCGAAAGTACCACCGTTAGTGATAGTGAAAGTACCACCAGTCATTTCTTCGATAGATAATTTACCATCACGTGCTTTAGCAGCATAAGCAGCAATACCTGCTTCAACTTCTGCGTAGCTCATACGGTCTGTATCACGTAATACTGGTACAACAAGACCACGATCAGAAGATACTGCAACACCGATGTCATAGTAACCGTGATAAACGATATCGTCGCCATCAATTGAAGCATTTACAGCTGGGTAACGTTTAAGCGCTTCAGTTGCTGCTTTAACGAAGAATGACATGAAGCCTAAACGAGCACCATGACGTTTTTCGAAAGCATCTTTATATTGCTTACGCAATTCCATGATTGGCTTCATGTTAACTTCGTTAAATGTAGTTAACATTGCAGTTTCTTGAGTAGCTGCAAGAAGACGCTCAGCAACACGTTTACGTAAACGAGTCATTGGAACGCGTTTTTCGATACGCTCGCCAACAGCAACGCTTAACGGAGTAACGTTAGCAGCTGGTTTAGCTTGATGGTTTGCAACATCTTCTTTAGTGATACGACCACCACGACCAGTACCTTGTACGTCAGAAGCAGCAATACCAGATTCAGTTAACGCTTTACGGACCGCAGGAGCTTGATCAGACACAGTTTCTGTACGCTCAACAACAGGAGCTGCACCAGCTTGAGTTTGAGCAACTGCTTGTTCTACTGCTGCAGGAGCAGCAGCTGCGCCAGCACCAGCTTCGAATTGAGCAATAACTTCGTCAGAAAGAACTGTATCGCCTTCACCTTTAATGATTGCAACCAAGCTACCATCTGCAGGAGCAACAACTTCTAAAACAACTTTGTCGGTTTCAATATCACAGATTACTTCATCACGTGATACAGGTTCACCCACCTTTTTATGCCAAGTTGCGATGGTGCCATCTGCAACAGACTCTGGGAATACCGGTGCTTTAATTTCGGTTGCCATTATTGAGAATCTCCTGATTGTTCAGCTTCGATTGCCAATGCATCATTAATTAGCTGAGCTTGTTGTTTTGCATGCAAGTACGGTGAGCCACAAGCTGGTGCAGCAGAAGCTTCACGACCTGCAAAACTGATACGGATTTGTTTGCCAGATTTTAAGATATCGTCATATAAACGCGGTGCGATAAACAACCAAGCGCCTTGGTTCTTCGGCTCTTCTTGTGCCCAAACGAGTTCTTTCACATTTGGATAAGCAGCCAAGATTTCCGCAAGACGTTGCTCTGGATATGGATACAACTGTTCAATACGTACGATTGCAACATTAGTTAAGTTTTGTTCACGACGTTTTTCGAGTAAGTCGTAATAAACTTTACCGCCACAAAGTACAAGACGAGTTACATCTGACTTGTTAATTTGATCGATTTCGTCAATTACAGTTTGGAATGAACCATGTGCTAGCTCTTCTAAAGTAGAAGTCGCAAGTTTATGACGAAGTAAAGATTTCGGTGACATTACGATTAATGGCTTACGAATTGGGCGTACAGCTTGACGACGTAATGCATGAAAAATCTGTGCAGGTGTCGTTGGAGTGATCACTTGCATGTTGTCTTCAGCACATAACTGTAAGAAACGTTCTAAACGAGCTGAAGAGTGCTCTGGACCTTGACCTTCGAAACCATGTGGTAACAACATCGTTAAACCACAAACACGCTCCCACTTAGTCTCACCAGAAGCAATAAACTGATCAATCACAACCTGAGCACAGTTTACGAAGTCACCAAATTGTGCTTCCCAAATAATTAAGCTCTTAGGAATTGTAGTTGCGTAACCATATTCAAATGCAAGAACTGCTTCTTCAGATAACAAAGAATCGTAAATCGCGAAACGTGGTTGGTTCTCTTTAACATGACAAAGAGGAATGTAAGTTGAACCATCAACTTGGTTATGCAATTTCGCATGACGGTGTGAGAAGGTACCACGACCTACGTCTTCACCAGTAATACGAACTAGATAGTCTTCATCCAATAAAGTCGCATAAGCTAAAGTTTCTGCTGCACCCCAGTTTAAAGGAGTTTCGCCAGTTTGCATTTTCACGCGATCTTCAATTACTTTTTGAACCTGACGCTGCATTACAAACCCTTCAGGAAGTTTGCTCATGCCCTCGCCTAATTCTTTAAGGCGGTTCAAGTCAAATGAAGTATCCCAATCGTCTGTATAGTCATGGCCCAAATATGGAGTCCAATCAACAAACATTTTGGTATTTGGTTCAAGAATCAATGCATTTGCTACATGATTACCCGCTTCTAAATCAGAACGGTAATCTTCAACCATTTGATCAGCTTCAGCACGATCAAGTACTTTCTCTTGTACAAGTTGATCAGCATAAAGTGTACGAGTAGTTGCTTTCTTCGCAATTACTTGATACATCAATGGTTGTGTACCAGATGGCTCATCCGCTTCGTTATGACCACGACGGCGATAACAGAACAAATCGATAACAACATCTTTACGGAATTCGTGACGGAAATCATGTGCTAATTGAGTAGCAAAGATAACAGCTTCAGGATCATCACCATTTACATGGAAAATCGGTGCCTGAATCATTTTAGCAACGTCTGTACAGTACTCTGTAGAACGAGCATCACGTGGATCAGAAGTTGTGAAACCAACTTGGTTATTCACAATAATATGAACCGTACCACCAACTGTATAGCCACGAGTTTGTGACATTTGGAAGGTTTCCATGTTCACGCCTTGACCTGCAAATGCAGCATCACCATGAACAATAACTGGCAATACGTCATCACCGCCGATGTCTCTACGACGTACTTGACGCGCACGCACAGAACCTTCAACTACAGGACCAACAATTTCCAAGTGAGATGGGTTAAATGCCAATGCCAAGTGAACTTCACCACCTGGAGTCATTACATTACTTGAGAAACCTTGGTGGTATTTAACGTCACCAGAACCTTTCTTATGAAGTGATTTACCTTCGAACTCACCAAACAAGTCCGCCGGATTTTTACCCATAATATTAACAAGAAGGTTCAAACGGCCACGGTGTGGCATACCGATAACAACTTCTTTACAACCTACAGCACCAGCACGCTGGATAATCTCATTTACCATAGGAATAAAAGATTCGCCGCCTTCAACACCAAAGCGTTTAGCACCGACGTATTTATTACCGAGATATTTTTCTAGCCCCTCAGCAGCAGTTAAACGCTCTAAGAAGCCTTTCTTTTGATCATTTGAGAAATTGAATTTACCACGGGCACTTTCAAGACGCTGTTGAATCCAACGTTTTTCTTTTGTGTCCACGATGTGCATGTATTCAACACCGATTGAACCACAATAGATTGCTTCCATTGCTTCAATCATTTCGGCAAGCGTTGCTTCGCTCTTGCCAATCTCAAGATTGCCTGTATTGAATACTGTATCTAAATCTGATTTGGTTAAACCGTGTGCTGAAAGATTTAAATCAGGAATATCTTCACGCTTAGCAAGACCTAATGGATCTAATTTAGCTTTTTGATGTCCGCGATTGCGATAAGCAGCAATAAGTTGTAAAACGCCAATTTGACGACGCTCATGCTCAGTACTTACAGTACTTTGTACAACAGGTTGAACACGATTAGCATTACGTCCTAGTAATAGGAATTGCTCACGCACAGCGCTGTGTGGTTGGTCACCCTTTGGATATTTATCGAAATATTGGCGCCAGTCCTCAGCGACGGAGGTTGGGGAAGTCAGGTACTGCTCGTAAAGTTCTTCAATATACGCTGCACTATCAGCGGAAAGTTCAGTGTCAAGACGCAATGCGTCAGCAACTTCTTGCATTTGTGGACCCATTTCCTATTGCAAAAAATATTACAGGCTGCCTTTTAAGCACACCCATGATGCATAATGTCAAATTGGTAAAAATGACACTACTTACCCAACAGGTCTTCAAGACCATGGGGCGTCATACTACCTAGAGAGAAAACTCCATAGGTAATTAATGAATCACAACGCCCTCAATGGCATCATCACTCACCTTATACTCGATTAAAACCGAGCAATTTTTTGCAAATCTTTTTAGAAAAATTAACTATACAATTAACTTTTCTAAAATGACTTTGACCATAAAAATTAAGCACTGATCTAAGATCGTGCCACTTAATTTAATTTCACTAGTATACGCTTTTTTTACCTACAACTTTGTGGCAAATCGTATCATGTTCTTAACGAACGATTGATTTTTTTGACACATACCATCTATAAATTGGCGAAATACATATCCAATTTTATCTATTAATATATGGTGCTTTATATAAAAACCCCTCTTTTAACGACTAAAGTATAAGACGTCTATTATAAAATTAAAAAAAAACGCACATCAAGGATGTGCGTTCTCTATTTGTGCAGAATTAACCCGCTTGATCTAACAACATATTACGGATGTGACCGATAGCTTTTGTTGGATTCAAACCTTTAGGACATACTGACACACAGTTCATGATACCTTTACAGCGGAACAAACTGAATGGATCGTCAAGACGAGCCAAACGATCTGCAGTCGCAGTATCACGAGAATCAATAATAAAACGGTATGCATTCAACAATGCTGAAGGACCCAAGAATTTATCAGGGTTCCACCAGAATGATGGGCATGAAGTTGAACAACATGCGCAAAGAATACACTCATACAAACCATTTAAGTGTTCACGCTCTTCCGGAGACTGTAAACGCTCTTTAGGTGGAGCTGGCTGATTATTGATCAAGAATGGCTGAATTTTGTCATATTGATCATAGAATTGGTTCATATCAACAACCAAATCTTTAACAACCGGCAAACCTGGCAATGGACGAATTACAATTTTCTCTGGTAAGTCATTAAGGTTTTGCAAGCAAGCTAAACCATTCTTACCATTGATGTTCACACCATCAGAACCACAAATACCTTCACGGCAAGAGCGACGGAATGTTAACGTTTCATCTTGAACTTTCAAAGCAAGCAATGCATCAAGCAACATACGGTGCTTATCAGTCAATTCAAGTTTGAAAGTTTGCATGTACGGCGCTTTATCCTTATCAGGATCATAGCGGTAGATTTCGAATGTACGAGTACCTCTACTCATCTTTATACTCCCGATTAGAATGTACGTGGTGCTGGTGGAATTGGATCAACAGTTAACGGCTTGAAGCGCACTGGCTTATATTCCAAACGGTTATCTGATGAATACCATAAAGTATGTTTCATCCACTCATCATCACGGCGACCGTATGAATAAGTTGGGTGATCAGCTGGTAATTCATAGTCAACTACCGTATGCGCACCACGACATTCTTTACGCGCAGCAGCTGAAATTAATGTAGCTTTTGCAACTTCATATAAGTTTTCAACTTCAAGCGCTTCAACACGTGCAGTGTTAAATACTTTAGATTTATCTTTCAAGTGAATGTTACGCACACGCGGTTCAAGAGCAAGAATCTCTTTAACACCTTTATCAAGCAATGCTTGAGTACGGAACACACCAGCGTGGTCTTGAACGATATCACGAATTGCATCAGCAACTTCTTGTGCATTTTCACCAGAAGTTGATTCATCCAACTTACGTACGCGATTTAAAGTTTGCTCTAATACGTTTGTTGGAAGCGGTGCATATTCATCACCATGATGCTTAGTTACGTAGTCGATAATGTGCTCACCAGCAGCTTTACCAAATACAACCAAGTCAAGAAGTGAGTTAGTACCTAAACGGTTTGCACCATGTACTGATACGCAAGAACATTCACCAATTGCATAGAAACCTTTTACAGGTTTAGTGTAGTTGTCTGTACCAGGTTCTGGTAAGCACACCTGACCATGCATATTCGTAGGAATACCACCCATTTGATAATGGATTGTTGGCACTACTGGAATTGGTTCTTTAGTAATGTCTACGTTTGCGAATTTTTTACCGATCTCAAATACAGATGGTAAACGCTTCATGATTGTGTCAGCACCTAAGTGAGTCATATCAAGTAAGATATAATCACCTTTTGGACCACAACCACGACCTTCTTTAATTTCCTGGTCCATAGAGCGTGATACGAAGTCACGTGGAGCCAAGTCTTTTAAAGTCGGTGCATAACGTTCCATGAACGGTTCGCCGTCTTTGTTACGAAGGATCGCACCTTCACCACGACAACCTTCAGTTAACAATACACCTGCGCCCGCAACACCCGTAGGGTGGAATTGCCAGAATTCCATATCTTGTAATGGAATGCCAGCACGAGCAGCCATACCAAGACCGTCACCAGTGTTGATATAAGCATTTGTTGATGCACGGTAAACACGACCAGCACCACCAGTTGCAAACAATGTTGCTTTTGCTTGGAATACGGCAATATTACCAGTTTCTTGGTCAATTGCAGTCACACCAAGCACATCACCTGCTTCGTTACGGATCAAATCAAGAGCGATCCATTCAACGAAGAATTGAGTACCCATTTTCACGTTGCTTTGATAAAGCGTGTGCAATAATGCGTGACCAGTACGGTCAGCAGCAGCACAAGCACGTGGAACTGGTTTATCACCATAGTTCGCAGAGTGACCACCGAACGGACGTTGGTAAATTGTACCATCAGCGTTACGGTCAAACGGCATACCCATATGTTCAAGTTCATACACAACTTTTGGTGCTTCACGACACATAAATTCAATTGCGTCTTGGTCACCTAACCAGTCAGAACCTTTTACCGTATCGTAAAAGTGGAAATGCCAGTTATCTTCTTGCATGTTACCTAACGACGCACCGATACCGCCCTGAGCAGCAACTGTATGTGAACGTGTTGGGAAAACTTTAGTAAGTACAGCAACTTTCAAACCTGCTTGAGCAAGTTGGTAAGATGCACGCATACCAGAACCACCACCACCAACGATAACTGCATCGAAAGTGAGGTTTTGAATATTTGAATAATCTTCTTTAGGGTTTATCGCGCCCATGATATCTTCCTATCAATTCGCCCAGAAAATCTGGATACCCCAGATTGCGTACACAAACACTGCAATAATGACAGCCGTAGTCAGTACAAGGCGTAAACCTTTCGCTGAAGGACCCATTTGACGAGTAGTGACATAGTCAGTGAAAACTTGCCACATACCAATCCATGCGTGTGCGATAAGCGACAAAATTGCCAATAAAGAGAAAATCTTCATTGGTAATGTCATCATGAAGCCAGCCCATTGTTGATAGTCAAATCCGCCTTTGCAGAGAATCCAACCAAAAAGAACAACAGTATAAGCTGCCAATACCACAGCACTTACACGCTGGATAAACCAATCACGAGAACCTGAACCTGTTAAACCTGTAGCACTTTTCATTAGAACATAATCCATACAAAGGCTGCGATAATGGCTACCACAGATAAGATCAATGAAATTGTCGCTGCAATACGACCGCTTTGCAGTTCTTCAGCAAAACCTAGATCTGCAAGCAAATGCTTAACCCCAGCAATAAAGTGGAAAATTAAGCCGGCTACAAATACCCAAACGATAAAACGTACAAGGATATTTCCGAAAACGACATTTTTAACGTAGTCAAATCCTTCTGGTGAAGATAATGATTTATCTAGAATCCATAAGAGAACTGGTACTAATAAGAAAACGATGACACCTGATAAACGGTGTAAAATTGATGCAATAGCCACGGGTGAGCGTAAATTTACCGCTAACACCTGACCCATGGACAAATTGACAGGTCTGTTGCTTTTCACAGCGGGCATCCTGTAGGTAGAAACTCCGACCGGAGTTTGTTGAATTAATTCCAAGGAAAGCTGGCATTGTTAGGCAAGCACAGCTCATGCCTAACCTATAAACGACACTGAATTATAAAACGCGAAATATCAAAATACAAACAATCCACTTTGCCTTTTCCGCAAAAACTCATTAAATAAGAATCATTCACATAGCCAAACAGTAGTCTTCCCTATCCAAAATTTAAGACTAAACAAAACATATGCTTGTTTAACAACATCTTTTATAAAAAATATCTTTTCTACTGCTTTATCTAAAATAAGTGAGTTTTAGACTAAAGATAAAGTTAATAATTCATCAAGCCTAATCAAAATCATAAACCAAATTTACCGTTACATACTAATTTTAATCATTTTTATTTTAAAAATATCCAATATCATCATTTACCTTAAATGTAATAAAGAGCTACTTGACTCTTAACAGTGAGTAGTATTTTTACAAAAAAAGAGTTTTAAATTTTTAAGGATGTTCAACAAGCTATTTTTTAAACAATTAAACTTAAAAAAAGTACAACTTTTAGAATTATCAAATAGTGATAATTAGGCAATTTTTGAATCGCAATTTAAAATTACAGACTGAGTTTTATGATTTTTTTAAGCGGATTGGCATTTTATAACCATGTCTAATTCTTAATTCTAATTTAAAAATTTGCTTACAATTGTACTCACGCTTCATTTTTTTTCTGCACGTTCTTCTTGAATTGACTTATGATACCATCCCGATGCAGTGATTTTACTGACTTTTTTGCTCGGGTCTTGATGACTAACTCTCTGTGGGAACGTCATTTTTTATCCATAAGTATAATTGACAAAATTTCAGTACTCACTAATCTTATAGCAAATTTTGACACCGTCTGATTCGCACATGAGAAAATTAGGATTTCGAGTCAGATAATCATTCACCAGGACAGGAGATCTATTGAATGTCTGAAGCAACTGGCAAAAAAGCCGTATTACATCTTGATGGCAAAGAAATTGAATTACCAATTTACAGTGGCACATTAGGTCCCGATGTAATCGACGTTAAAGATGTATTGGCCTCAGGTCACTTTACTTTTGATCCTGGTTTTATGGCGACAGCTTCATGCGAGTCTAAAATCACATTTATCGATGGTGACAAAGGTATTTTATTACACCGCGGTTACCCGATTGACCAGTTAGCGACTCAAGCAGACTACCTTGAAACTTGTTATTTATTATTAAATGGTGAGTTACCAACTGCTGAACAAAAAGTTGAGTTCGATGCGAAAGTTCGTGCTCACACTATGGTTCACGATCAAGTTAGCCGTTTCTTCAATGGTTTCCGTCGTGACGCACACCCTATGGCAATCATGGTTGGTGTAGTTGGCGCATTATCTGCGTTCTATCACAACAACCTTGACATTGAAGACATCAACCACCGCGAAATTACTGCGATTCGTTTGATTGCTAAAATTCCAACGCTTGCTGCTTGGAGCTACAAATATACTGTAGGTCAGCCATTCATCTATCCACGTAACGACTTAAATTACGCGGAAAACTTCTTACACATGATGTTTGCAACTCCTGCAGACCGTGACTACAAAGTAAACCCTGTTCTTGCGCGCGCAATGGATCGTATTTTCACGCTTCATGCTGACCACGAACAAAACGCTTCTACGTCTACAGTTCGTCTTGCCGGTTCTACTGGTGCGAATCCATATGCGTGTATCTCTGCTGGTATCTCTGCTCTTTGGGGACCTGCACACGGTGGCGCGAACGAAGCAGTTCTTAAAATGCTTGATGAAATCGGTAGCGTTGAAAATGTTGCTGAGTTCATGGAAAAAGTTAAACGCAAAGAAGTTAAACTTATGGGCTTCGGTCACCGCGTTTACAAAAACTTCGACCCACGTGCTAAAGTAATGAAGCAAACTTGTGACGAAGTTCTTGAAGCATTAGGTATCAACGATCCTCAATTAGCGCTTGCTATGGAACTTGAACGTATTGCATTGAACGACCCGTACTTTGTTGAACGTAAACTTTACCCTAACGTAGACTTCTACTCTGGTATCATCCTTAAAGCGATTGGTATCCCAACAGAAATGTTTACTGTTATCTTCGCTCTTGCACGTACAGTTGGTTGGATCAGCCACTGGTTAGAAATGCACAGCGGTCCTTACAAAATTGGTCGTCCACGTCAACTTTACACTGGTGAAGTGCAACGTGACATCAAGCGTTAATATTCGAAAGAACATTAATGTAAAAAAGCTGCCTTATGGCAGCTTTTTTTATAAATAAGTTTTTTTAAAAGTTACTCTTCTTCAAACATATTTAACAAGTGATGACTAATACCATCCGCTCTTAACCAAGCCAACTCATAACTTGCTTTAGCTAAAGCTAAAATACGCCTTTCAAACTCAGTCCATATGTCTTTAACTTGTGCTTCTGAAATCCCTAAACCACTCTCAGGAGCTAAATGCTTATTCTTTTCACATATTTTTAAGGCATGGTAGAGTTTACGCCCTTTACTCGCCCCTTCCATTAACCGAACAC
The DNA here is from genome assembly GCF_000162375.2 of Acinetobacter sp. RUH 2624. Taxonomy (NCBI): domain Bacteria; kingdom Pseudomonadati; phylum Pseudomonadota; class Gammaproteobacteria; order Moraxellales; family Moraxellaceae; genus Acinetobacter; species Acinetobacter sp. RUH 2624. The sequence goes on from NZ_KI391939.1 coordinate 2,297,652, forward strand.
GCTTACTTAATATAAACCCTTCCACATGCTGGATATTTGCCTGTGGCAACATAGGCACCAAAATTTGGTCTAATTGATCATCTAAGCGCTTCCAGACAGCTAAACGCTGCTCTACTGTATAAGTATTCCATTGAATTACTTCATGGTTAAAACGGCGACAACCACGACATACTTGATCACCAAAAACTGTTGAACAACGCCCTGCACATGGGGTGAGAGAGAGCGTTCGATGATCATTACTCAAAACAAACTCCTTAAATAAACCATATACTTTTTATGGTTTTCTCGCTTATTACAAATTTTCGCGCTAAAATACGCGCCTTAAATTTCTATCTTAATACATTTGGAGTATTCCATGAACGCTACTGTAGAACAGCTTGCACCTGTAGAACAGCAAGCGACCGCGGGTTGGGTTGTTGCAGCACTATATCAATTTAAAGAAGTTCAAGATCCGGCCGATCTTCAACAACGTCTTTTAGACTTAGTGAAAACAATTAACCTTTGCGGAACTCTGATTGTAGCAGGTGAAGGAATTAATGGTACGGTTGCAGGAGACCGTGAGGCAATTGATACAATTCATCAATTTTTATTAAATGAAGGCTTCAATGCTATGGAATATAAAGAATCCCATAGTTCTGACAAACCTTTCCGTAAAATGAAAATTAAGCTTAAAAAAGAAATTGTGACTTTAGGCGTAGAAGTAAAACCTCGTGATTTAGTTGGTCACTATCTTGATCCTAAAGAATGGAATGAGCTTATTGCACGCGATGATGTCATCTTAATCGACACACGTAATGACTATGAATACAAAGCCGGTACTTTCAAAGGTGCAATTGACCCTAAAACAGAAACATTCCGCGAATTTCCTGAGTACGTTAAAAAAGAATTAGAACAGCATAAAGACAAAAAAATTGCGATGTTCTGTACTGGTGGTATTCGTTGTGAAAAATCAACTTCTTTACTTCTTCAAAAAGGATTTAAAGAGGTTTATCACCTAAAAGGCGGTATTCTCAAATATTTAGAAGAAACACCAGCTGATGAAAGTCTTTGGGAAGGTGAATGTTTCGTATTTGACGGACGTACTGCGGTAACTCATGGTGTCGAAGAAGGCGCAAACATTAAATGTCATGCTTGTGGCTGGCCTTTAACTCCTGAAGAATCAGCGCTACCAAGCTATGAACATGGTGTTTCTTGCGTATATTGCATCGATAAAACAACAGAGAAACAAAAAGCTGGTTTCCGTATGCGCCAGTCACAAATTGCTGCTGCTAAGCGTAAACGCCTATAAAATTAAAAAGTAACTACAAAAGGCATTTAGTTTTCTAAATGCTTTTTTGTTTCTTCTAAATAAGTGCTAATAATAAAAAACGCCCTAGAAAGGACGTTATTTATTATTTCTTCTAATAAATTAATTTGGAGTATGGTACATCAAATATAATTCATTCAAATTATCTGGAATTTCTTCTGCCAGTTCATCCATTAACTGTCCATTGCGACGGAAAGACTCCATTTGTGGATCTTCTTCATCAATTCCACTAAAAACCATGATCGGTAAAGTCAAATCAACCAATTGTTCTTCATACTCAGGAGCAAACCATGCCTCTTCATTTAAGAACATTGCATCAACAAACCCTACACTCCAATCGCCTAGGCTTGATTCAACATCAGCTTCTTCAACTTCAAATGGAAATTCAATCCCATTTTCATTTGCTAAATCTTGACGAATCGACTCTAGCCAAACCTTGATTTGCTGAATAATTTCTGCCGGAACCTTTTTCTGGTTACCTTCGAATAATTCATCTAACCAGCGGTCAAACTGAGGGCCTACTGCAATTGCACACAAAAAACCATGAGTTGCAGCAAAGTCTAGACCATACTCATTGTGGTCTCCATCTAGATATTCACTTAACTGGTCTAAATCTAATGCACTCATTGTGTTACCTGACTTTAAAAAGAAATTGACGATAGCATAGCACTTAAGCCGACGATGCCCTATTTAGTTTTGATTAGTCTTCATCATCAAGATCATCATCGTCTAAATCATAATCGAAATCTTTTAACTCACGCTCTAAACGGCGCTGTGCCAATAGATCATCAATTAATCTACGTTTTTCCAACGATTCTTTTGCACTGATTTTGCCTGATGACTCATCAAAACCGACATCATCATCATCGCCGTAGTTATCATCTAGTTCAAAATCTGTAGAAGACACTAAAACTACCTCATAATGAAAAAATGTGAATGGGTCTAGCCGCTATTTATCTGTCTTACTTTTCCTTGTCAAGTTTTATTTATATTTTTTTCATTTAATTGCTCATTTGTACTTTTTTTCGCCCAAAAAATTGTGTATTTATAAAACAGCACAGTCTTTTGATAATCGAAGATTTCTACAAATTTTTCTATGATTTAAACTTGAAAAAAATGATTTTAGCCCAATATTCAAAAAATAGTCGTGAATTCAAAGATATTTTTTATTTAACGGTCACCGATCAAAGCCGAAACATTTCAAGCAAATTGTGCTATCATGCACGGTTTTTCACTGCCACAGATTCAACAAAGAGTAAGCAAAGATGAGCGATATGCATTCCCCTACTTCTCAAGTAGCGGCTCTGATTAGCCGAGGCAAAGAACAAGGTTACTTAACTTACGCTGAGGTTAACGATCATCTGCCGGACTCGATTACTGAAAGCGAACAGATTGAAGACATCATCCAGATGCTTCAAGACGTTGGTATTCCTGTACACGAGCGTGCACCTGAATCTGACGATACCATGTTCGGCGAGTCAGCTGACGCAACTGATGAAGTTGCTGAAGAAGAAGCTGCTGCCGTACTTGCATCTGTTGAAAATGAGCCTGGACGTACGACAGACCCTGTACGTATGTACATGCGTGAAATGGGTACAGTAGAACTATTAACCCGTGAAGGTGAAATCAGCATTGCTAAACGCATTGAAGAAGGGATTCGTGATGTCCTAAACTCAATCGCTTACTGGCCAAATGCTGTTGAGGTTGTATTAAAAGAATATAATGATTTTTTAACTGGCGAACGCCGTCTTGCCGATATTTTATCTGGTTATTTAGACCCTGAAACTGATGAAGATATTCCTGAAGTTTTAGAAGAAGTTGAAGAGCTTGAGGAAGAAGACGAATCATCTACAAAGTCAACGAAAGAAGTTAAGCTTGATGATGACGATGAAGAAGAAGAGTCTGAAGGTGATGACGACTCTGAAGGTGATTCAGGCCCAGACCCTGAAGTTGCAAAAGTTCGTTTTGCTGAATTAGAAGCTGCATGGGCTCAAACTAAAGCTGTGATTGAAAAACATGGCCGTAATAGCCCTGAAGCAAATGAAGCTCTTGAGTCTTTAGCAACCGTATTCATGATGTTTAAATTTACTCCACGTTTATTTGACATCATTTCAGAAATGATTCGCGGAACTCACGAGCAAATCCGTGCCAACGAACGTGAAATTATGCGTTATGCAGTGCGTCGTGGCCGTATGGATCGTACTCAATTCCGTACATCTTTCCCTAAACACGAATCTAATCCAGCTTGGTTAGATGAACAAATTGCTAAAGCTCCTGCAGAAATCAAGGTTCATTTAGAAAAAGTTCGTCCAGATGTCTTAGCATTCCAGCAAAAAATTGCAGATATTGAGAAAGAACTTAATTTAAGCGTTGCTGAAATTAAAGATATTTCTAAACGTATGGCGATTGGTGAAGCCAAAGCACGTCGTGCGAAAAAAGAAATGGTAGAAGCTAACCTTCGTTTGGTAATTTCGATTGCGAAAAAATACACCAACCGTGGTTTACAGTTCCTTGACTTGATTCAAGAAGGGAACATTGGTTTGATGAAAGCCGTAGATAAGTTTGAATACCGTCGTGGTTATAAATTCTCGACTTATGCAACTTGGTGGATTCGTCAGGCAATTACCCGTTCTATTGCAGACCAAGCACGTACAATTCGTATTCCTGTACATATGATTGAAACGATTAACAAGATTAACCGTGTCTCTCGTCAATTGTTACAAGAAATGGGCCGTGAACCTACTCCAGAAGAGTTAGGTGAACGTTTAGAAATGGATGAGGTCAAAGTTCGTAAGGTTCTTAAAATTGCTAAAGAACCAATTTCAATGGAAACTCCAATCGGTGATGATGAAGATTCGCATCTTGGGGACTTTATTGAAGACCAGAACATCACTTCTCCAATTGATGCTGCGACTTCAGAAGGCTTAAAAGAAGCGACTCGTGAAGTTCTAGAAAATTTAACTGAACGTGAAGCTAAAGTATTAAAAATGCGTTTTGGTATCGATATGCCAACCGATCATACTTTAGAAGAAGTGGGTAAACAGTTTGATGTAACACGTGAACGTATTCGTCAAATCGAGGCGAAAGCATTACGTAAATTACGTCACCCTTCTCGTTCTGAACACTTGCGTTCTTTCTTAGAGAATGACTAAGTTTTGAAATCTTGAAATTTCGACACTAGTCCCAATTTAATAGAAAGAGCTACAAACGCCTGCGATGATGCAGGCGTTTCACATGATGAGGTTACTTATGTTAGACCGCACTCCATCTCGCGAACTCCGTGAAGACCTTTGGGTATTTCCAATGGACTATCCAATTAAACTCATTGGCGATGCGGGTGAAGAATTACGTATAGCTGTAGTTGATATTCTAGTAAAACATTTTCCTGACTTTGACCAATCAACGTTAAAAGTACAAGAATCTCGTACAGGCAAATACCATTCATTAACCGCACAATTACGCTTTGATGAATTGGAACAAGTTCATGCTTTGTATGCAGACTTGGCTGCTTGTCCGCAAATAAGAACTGCACTTTAATTTTAAGATGCCATGACAACTTTAATGTCATGGCATTTTTATTTATAACAACCTTATTATAAATAATCACAAATATTTAGAATCGTTTAAGCAAAATACTTTAAACTCATCAAGAGCATATTCTCATAACTTAATATTGTGAGACTGCCCTTCTGTTTAGTACATCGCACAGGAAAATGTTTAATGAGCCTTGATAAACCCACTTTGATTATTCGTCAGTGGAACGATTTACAAGATTATCAAAGCAAATTCGAATTGATGAAGAACCTGACCAATCAACGTGATGAAAACACAGCAGACGAGCTGTGGTTGCTCCAGCATCACGAAGTCCTTACTCAAGGACAGGCTGGAAAACCAGAGCATATTCTAATTCCATCGAATATTCCTGTCGTTCAAACTGACCGTGGTGGGCAAGTGACATGGCATGGACCAGGCCAACTGGTTGCTTACTTTATGTTTGATCTTAATCGGCTAAAGTGGAATGTACGTACATTGGTTAGTTTTGCTGAACAATTTATGATTGATGTTTTAAAGAAATATAATATTGAAGCATATGCAAAACCTGATGCTCCAGGCGTATATGTAAATGATAGAAAAATTGGTTCCTTAGGTTTCAAAATTCGTCGTGGTCGTAGTTATCACGGTTTAGCCCTAAACTTGGACTGTGCTCTAACTGGTTTTCAAACTATTAACCCTTGTGGTTATGCAGGTTTAGAAATGGTTCGCATACAAGATTTAGTGACTCCATATCCATCATTTGAGCAACTTTGTCAGGACTTTATTGAGTATATTAAGGCCTCTGGGTTCTTTAATGACCCTGAAGTCAAAATTGAATAAATGATTTTGAGATGGAATAAAAATAGATTAGAGTAATTACTCTAAATTTGCTTTTGCATAATTTTAAGAAGGGATAGCAAGTGATTTCGACAAAAGCTGTAAAGCCCACTCTGCAACTTGCCTATGTTAAGCTCATGATGGATGTTGTTGGTCGTGGCTTAGTCATGGCGAGTCAAGTAGATAGTGAAATACAAGAGGAAGTGTCCAAATTTCCTGTTCACTTTGTACTTTCAATGAATGTCTTCCCAAATGGACCAGCATTTTTTGCCCGAGTGACAGAAGATAAACAATTAGAGCTGCTAAAAAGAGCGGAAAAAAAACCTGATTTAACCATTACATTTAAGCATGTAAGCCATGCTTTTTTGGTTTTTACTTTTCAGGAAAATACAGCGCAAGCATATGCAAATGATCGAATGATTGCCGATGGAGATGTATCCGCAGGAATCCGTTTTGTTCGCTGCTTAAATAAGTTGGAAATTCTTATCTTACCTAAATTGGTTGCCTCATTAGCAGTCAAGCAATATCCAACCGAACTTACCCTAAAAGAAAAATTCAACGAAGCTGCAAATATTTATTTAAAAGTAGCTAAGTCTTACTTCAAGCGGAGCGCATAACATGGCTAAACCATATTACGAATTCTTTTGTCCTGTAAAAGTTATTGCCGGTAATGCTGCATTAGAACATATTCCGTTTGAACTCGCGACCTTGGGTGCAAAACGTCCTCTTATCATTACCGATAAAGGTGTACGTGCAAATGGCTTATTAAATCCTATTGAAGCTGCATTTAGCACAACTGATGCTGTTATCGCTTATATCTTTGACGATGTTCCACCTGATTCAAGTCTTGAAGTCGTTCGCCTTGCAGCAGAAGCTTATCGCACCAATAAATGTGACGCGATTATTGCTGTGGGTGGAGGCTCTGTTATTGATACCTCTAAAGCAACTAATATTTTAGTTTCAGAAGGTGGAGATGACCTTCTTCAATATTCAGGCGCACATAACTTACCAAAACCCCTAAAACCATTTTTTGTTATTCCAACTACATCAGGTACAGGTTCGGAAGTAACTATGGTGGCCGTAGTTTCGGATACACAAAGAAATGTCAAATTAGCATTTACTTCTGCGTATCTCATGCCACACGCAGCTATTTTAGATCCGCGCATGACATTAACTTTACCTCCCCACCTAACAGCAATGACAGGTATGGATGCGTTAACCCATTGTGTTGAGGCCTATACATGCTTGGCAGCAAATCCACTCAGTGATGCCTATGCAAGTGCAGGTATCAAAAAGATTAGTGAAAATCTATTCAATGTCTTGGAAAACCCAAATGACTCACAAGGGCGTTTAGAGCTAGCACAAGCATCGACTATGGCTGGTATTGCTTTTTCTAACTCAATGGTAGGACTTGTACATTCGTTAGGTCATGCTTTAGGTGCAGTTGCTCACCTCCCTCATGGCCTATGTATGAATTTATTCCTACCTTATGTGCTTGAATATAACAAACAAGTTAATGGGCAGAAAATTAGTGAGTTACTATTACCACTTGCAGGTGCTGACATCTATGCCCAGACTCCTGCCAATCAACGAGCAGATAGAGCAATTGCAACAATTTTAGCAATGCGTGATCGCTTATTTAGTTTAACTAAATTACCACGTACTTTGCGCGAAACTGGCAAGGTTACTGAAGCACAGCTTGATGAAGTTGCAGAAAAAGCACTAAATGATGGCTCTATTATTTTTAACCCTAAAGAAGCAAGCTTAAAAGATATACGTGAGATCTTACAAAAAGCTTGGTAATTTAAGTTTTAGCTAGCTCAAGTAAAAACTTAAAGGTCTGATTTTTATAATAAATCAGACCTTTTTTATATCTATGAATTTTTATTCATCATTTTATTTGGAAATATGGCAAAAAATTTGCTAAAAATTCCACGAAAGTACTGACAATTTGCATCAATTTAGGATAGATTGGCGCACTTTATCTTTTATGTAGGGGGGATCGTTCGTCTCAAACGATCCTTAACACCAAGCTGATCCTTGATCAACGATTATGAGGATAACGCCGTTGACAAACTTATCTGGGACTAAACCAACAGCTAAACTTCAAAAGAATCTTGTGCTATGGCACATTATTATTATTGGTTTAGCTTATATTCAGCCATTAACTTTATTTGATACTTTTGGTTTAGTATCAGAACGAAGTGGTGGTCATGTACCTACTTCTTATATTTTTGCCTTAGTTGCAATTTTATTGACGTCGATCAGTTATGGACACATGATCAAACGCTATCCTTCTTCAGGATCGGCATATACCTACGCCCAAAAGTCAATTCACCCTAATGTTGGTTTTATGGTGGGTTGGTCATCTTGGCTAGACTATTTACTTTCACCACTCGTCAATATCATTTTGGCCGATATTTATTTAAGAGCATTGTTTCCGGAAGTAAATAATTGGTTATGGGTTATTGGCTTAACTGCATTAATGACTGTGATTAACTTATTCGGCGCACGTTTCGTTGCTCGTTTTAACAGTACAATTGTAGTTATTCAACTTGGTGTTATCTTTTACTTTGTTTATCAAGTATATACCTTGCTTACTCAAGGGGTATATGCTGATGGCACGCTGAATCCAGATAAATCAGAGCTATGGTCACTCACTCCTTTTTGGAATGATATGACTTCTATTAGTGCTTTGATTGGTGGTGCAACAGTACTGTGTTTTTCTTTTACAGGTTTTGATGCTTTATCTTCACTTGCCGAAGAAACAAAGGATGCTGAAAGAACGCTGCCAAAAGCGATTTTCTCAACAGCATTACTTGCTGGTGTCATCTTTATTATAAGTACTTACTTTATCCAGTTATATTTTCCAAGTAACCCAAATACTTATTTTAAGCCATTAGATGAATCACAACCTGTGATGGTTGCAGCAATTGGCAGTATTGCCTTTAAAACGTTAGTTTTATATTTTGCTGTAGTTGCAGTTATGGCATCGGGTATTTCAGCACATGCTGGTGTATCTCGCTTAATGTATGTAATGGGTCGTGATGGGGTTATCAATAAAAAGTTATTTGGTCATATTAGCCCAAGACTACATACACCAACTTACAACATTCTTATCGTTGGTGTAGTTGCATTGTCTGCTGGCTTTTTAGACCTTGAACATATTGTTAACTTAATTAGTTTCGGGGCCTTAACTGCTTTTAGTTTTGTGAACTTCTCTGTAATTTCGCGTTATGCGCTTAGAGATGGTAAAAACAAATCTATTAAAGATATTATTAATTACATTATCGTACCAACGCTTGGCTTTGCCAGCGTGTTCCTAATGTGGTTGGAGATCGACAAGCTTGCTTTACAAATCGGCTTGGCTTGGGCAGTGGTTGGTGTAGGTTATCTTGCTTACAAAACCAAAGGCTTTAAATACAATGCTCCTCAACACAACGAGCATGAATAATAAAAAAGGCGCTTAAAGCGCCTTTTTTATGGACTTATTATCCAAATATTTTATTTACAATACCTTGTACGCGTTTTGCATAAAGTTTTGCTGTTTCCAAATCCCCTGTTGGAATCTCATCTACACTTGCGTCTGATGGCGACTGAACAAGCAAACCTACCGAACCACCTAGGTTATTAACATCTTCACGTTTTGCATTTTTAGTATTTGCTGGTAACAGACCCAAGCTCACCCAAATACCACCGTGTTGTGATGCTAAAGTTTGTAATTGGATAAGCGTAACTTGCTTATCACCATTTAGACTTGCACTGTTGGTAAAGCCTGCAAATACTTTATCTTCCCAACCACGTGTAAACCAAACTTTTGAAGTTGCATCAGCAAATTTTTTAAACTGCCATGGTGCTGTACCCATGTAAGTCGGAGCACCGAAAACAATACCTTTTGCATTGTTTAATGTTTCCCAATCTTGCTCAGTAATATTACCTTCCTGATCAATCTGGATAAGTTGAGCATTAATTTCATTAGCAAAAGTTTCAGCAACTACTTTCGTGTGGCCATAACCAGAGAAATATACAACCGCAATATTAGAATTAGACATGGGAGGAACCTGTGTTTTATTAAATTCTGTTTTATGATATATTTTAGAAACTAGGTGTCAATTAGTTACCATATGGTAACTAGTATATTTTTTTAGAAATAAGTAGGTAAATGGTATGAGTGAATGTCTAAAATATAATATTTTTCAACAACATTGCCCTGCTCGTTTATTTTTTGAAAAAATTGCAGATAAGTGGGTTTTACTCATCTTAAATATTCTTGAGGAAGAAACTCAGCATTTCAATTTACTCAAAAAGAACATTCAAGGTATTTCACCTAAAGTCTTGTCACAAAAGTTAAAAATGCTAGAAAGAGATGGCTTTATCGAACGAAAGATTCAAGACACTTCACCTATTCGTGTTGACTATTCACTTACACCCTTAGGCCAAAATGTCGCTTCAATGGCATTCCAGTTAAAAGAATGGGCTGAAACAAACATCGAACAAGTTTTAGCAGCACAAATCATGTATGACGAAAAAATACTAGAACAAGCTTAAATTAAAATTAGATCAAAAAAATAAGGCCACCTAGGGCCTCATTTTTTGTATTTAGGAAACTAACCTAAATTTTTAAAACCTTGCTGACGCCATGCTTCGTAAACAATCACTGCAGTTGCATTAGACAAATTCAAACTTCTAGAGTTTTCAGCCATGGGTAACCGAATCCACTGCTCTTGAGGGAACATCAAGCGAACATGCTCAGGCAAGCCGCGTGTTTCTGGCCCCATCAGTAAAGCCACAGGTCGATTCAAATCAACTGTATGCGGAGTTGCAGAACCCTTCGTCGTTAGAGGAAAGACATGCTCAACACCTTTTGACTTTAAGTCTGCGAGGCATGCTTCAATATTGTCCCAAATCTGCATTCTTGCCCATTCATGATAATCAAGCCCCGCACGTTTAAGCTTTTTATCATCAAGCTCAAAACCTAAAGGCTTAACCAAATGCAATTGAGCCCCTGTATTCGCGCATAGTCGAATAATATTCCCTGTGTTTGCAGGGATTTCAGGCTCGTATAGAACAACATGAATCACTTAATTACTCACTTAAATTACTTGTTGGTTAGCTTAGGCAATAGTTACATCTCTTTTGTAGATAGTAATTGGCCTACTAATTCCACTGTAACTGTTCGCGCAAACGTACGACCTCACCAATAATTGTGAGAGTCGGCGCATGAATTTGATGTTCTGTCACTTTAGATGCAATATCAGCAAGTGACCCCACCACAACCTTTTGTTCAGGGGTTGTACCCTTTGAAATTAATGCGACTGGCATATCTGGACGCTGTCCGTGTGCAATCAGTTGCTCACAAATACGTTCCAAGCCCACTAAGCCCATATAAAGAACTAAAGTCTGGTTCTCATATACCAGCTCATTCCAAGGAAGCTCAGGAGAACCTTCTTTTAAATGACCAGTTAGAAAACGTACACTCTGAGCATAGTCACGATGAGTGAGCGGAATACCAGCATAAGCTGAACAGCCTGACGCTGCCGTAATGCCCGGAACCACCTGAAATGGTACACCAGCTTGGAACAATTCTTGGATCTCTTCGCCACCACGCCCAAAAATAAACGGATCACCGCCTTTTAAACGACAAACACGCTTTCCTTGTTGAGCATATTCAACGAGTAAAGCATTGATCCCGTCTTGAGGAACAGAATGATTTGAGCGAGCTTTACCAACATATATTTTTGTCGAGTCTCGACGGCATAATTCTAAAATGGGTTGAGATACCAAACGATCATAAATAACTACATCAGCTTGTTGCATTAAACGCAAAGCTTTTAAGGTAAGCAGTTCAGGATCACCTGGACCTGCACCCACCAAATAAACTTCACCTTTAGGTGCTTTCCACTCCAGCAATGCTTGTTCAAGCATGCTATCTGCAACATCACGATTATCGTTAAAAACCTGCTCTTTTAAGGGACTTGCATACAAGTTTTCCCAAAAAATACGGCGTTCATCAGGATTAGAAATTTTTTCTTTAACCTGATTTCGCCATTTTCCAGAAAATTCCGCTAACTTCCCCATTCCATGCGGAATGGATGTCTCTAACTGTGTACGGATTTGACGAGATAAAACAGGAGACGTCCCATTTGAAGCAACCGAAATCACTAAAGGTGAACGGTCAATAATCGCAGGAACCATAAAGCGGCAATGTGGAATATCGTCAACACTGTTTACAAGTAAATTACGTACTTCACATTGCTCAAAGACTGTTTTATTGACTTGCGGATCGTTAGTCGCAGCAATGACTAAACGATAGGGTGTACTTAAAAACTTCTCAGAGAAAACTTCAGCAAAATGCTGACCGCTTGTTGCTGTTACTAATTGCAGAAGCTGCTCTTCAATTTCAGGAGCAACAATATCTATTATTGCCCCCGCCTTAGCTAATAAGGTTGCCTTGCGTAAAGCAATATGCCCTCCGCCCACAATCAGACAACGTTGCTGCTGCAACTTCAAAGAGATTGGAAAAATATCCACCTTAAACCTCTACATCAATCATCTGATTATGTTTAAGCAAAAAACGTGCACAATTTAGATGCAAAGTTTAGTCAATAAAAGTTGCACCACCCATATATGGGCGTAATACTTCTGGAATCTCGATTGAGCCGTCTTCACGTTGGTAATTTTCCATTACTGCAAGCAAAGTACGTCCTACTGCAAGACCTGAACCATTTAGCGTATGCACTAATTCAGTCTTCTTCTGATCCATACGGAAGCGTGCTTTCATACGACGCGCTTGGAAATCACCCATATTAGAGCAGCTTGAAATCTCACGATATGTATTTTGGCTTGGAACCCATACTTCTAAATCGTAAGTTTTCATCGCACCAAAGCCCATATCACCACCACAGAGCAAAATTTTGCGGTATGGCAAACCAAGTGCCTGCAAAATGCCCTCAGCATGTGCAGTAAGTTCTTCAAGGGCCTGCATAGACGTTTCTGGTTTAACGATTTGCACCATTTCAACTTTATCAAATTGGTGCTGACGGATTAAACCACGTGTATCACGGCCATAAGAACCAGCTTCACTACGGAAACATGGTGTATGCGCTGCATATTTTAATGGTAAACGGTCTGCGTCAATAATTTCATCACGAACAAAGTTAGTGACTGGAACTTCAGCTGTAGGAATAAGGTAGTATTCTTTTTCACCTTGAAGTTTAAATAAATCTTCTTCAAATTTTGGTAATTGTCCTGTCCCACGAAGTGAGTCAGCATTAACCAAATAAGGCACGTATGCTTCAGTATAGCCATTCTTTAGAGTATGGGTATCAAGCATAAACTGAGTTAAAGCACGTTGTAGACGCGCTAAAGGCCCCTTCAATACGCTGAAACGTGAACCAGTGAGTTTGGTCGCAGTCTCAAACTCTAGTCCACCCATCCACTCGCCTAAATCAGTATGATCTTTGATTTCAAAATCGAACTGACGAGGTGTACCCCATTTTGAGATTTCAACGTTATCACTCTCATCCTTACCAGCTGGCACAGATTCATCCGGTAAGTTTGGAATGCTAAGTGCTTTTTGCTCAATCTCGTTTTGTAGTTCTGATAAAGCAACTTCAGCTGCTTTAATCTCATCACCAATCGCCTGCATGCGTGCCATGATTTTAGAAGCATCGCCACCGGATTTTTTAATCTGACCCACTTGTTTAGCACCGGCATTTCGCTCTGCCTGTAACTTTTCAGTTTTTGATTGCAAGTCTTTACGGCGAGTCTCTAAAGACGCCCATTCTTGAACGTCTAACTGAACACCACGTTTTGCCAAAGCTGCATTAACGACTTCAATATTATTTCTGAGTAACTTAGGGTCGATCATAATTAATCATAATATGGGTAAAAAACTGGCTATAGTGTAAGCCCTTAACACTAAAAAATATAGTGATCATCTTCATATCGAATAGCTTTCACACAATTCTAAGAAGAGACCTCATATTTTACATGTTGTAGTTTGGCACACTCGGTAAATACTCAGGTTTAATGAACTTAGCTGCCTCAGAATATGGCAGTATTAATTCAGTCATTCCTTCTGCATAAGAAGCTAACTCATAGACAGGATAGACAAAAACAATCCCATTGGCACCATAATAGTAATTATCACTTAGTTGCAGTTTTTCACGGCTAATATTGTGGTCTTGAAGCCAGTTCGTATTCGCATCAAAAAGTGCATCAACGAGTTGCTTTTCAACATCTGGCTTAAGGAGTTCCGCAACAGTAATGTGTTTTTTATTTAATAAATCAAAATTTACAAATTCTTGATGAGACATGCCATGTGCTGCACCCGCAGAGTATGAGTATGTCTGTAAGGCAAAGGTTGCAAGATTATAATTTTGTCCCAAATAACGGACATAAATTGCACTTTGACTTGAGCTCGGCTCCCCTTCTGGTACCTCGACAGGTTTATCAGCCAAGTTTGCAAAAGCATTCGGGTCTGCTTTTTTTATACGGTTCGTAAAATAATCATTAATCCATTTTTGATTGGTTTGTACTGTCTGAAAATCATATTCAGTACAGCCATCTTCAAGACAAACTTTAGATTTTGGTAATTTGACTGGAATTACTTTTGCCTGAATCACTGGAACTTCTGCTTGTTTTTGTTCTTTTACTGAAGCACTAGATGCAGGTTGCTCATCTTTAGCTGCAGATTTTGGCTGACAACCACTTACTGCCGCCATGGCAGCCACCATAGGAAGAATGAAAATAATTTTCTTATCGTAAAGTCGCATGTTAATCCCCGTGTAATCTGTTTTATCACTATACAAAGCGTAGGAATAAGACGGGGTTAAAAAATGTATCTAGGATTGATATATAAAAAGAAAGCCACCCTTTTAGGTGGCTTTCTTAACGAAGCACAATAATTATTGATCAATAATATCTGTGCCTTTTGGTGGTGTAAAATTAAAAGTTGAAGCTGGAATTGAGGCATTCACTTTTACATTATTAAATTTCACGTAAGTGGTTTGACCTAAAGAATCTTGTAATACCATTAACGTAGGTGCTTTGTTGGCACCAAAACTAATAGTTAAGCTTTGGAAAGCTCCATCTTCTTTTTTCGGGAATAAAGTGAAATATAATTTAGATTTATCTGGCTGAGTCACTCGGTAAGACTTCATGATTTGACTAGTATTACCAGAGAGCAATAAAGCTGGAGTATCGGCTACTTGCGAATCTAAGCTTTGACGTACAGCTTGCTGTAAATCAGGGTCATAAATCCATACTGTTTTACCACTTGTCACAATAGTTTGTTTAGACGGACTCACAGTTTCCCAATAAAATTTCCCCGGACGTTCAACTTTCATTGAACCTTTAAATGTCTGGTTCATATGCTGAGCACCTAGACCTTTTTTCTGTGCTACAGCTTTTGTATTTGCTTTGGTTGTTTGTTCAAAATCAGCAGTTAAACGCTGTAATCCTGATAACTGATTTACCAGGTTCCCAATTGCCTGTTGCTCCGGTGCTGCTACTGGTGCAGCAAACGCTGTAGTACTCATTACAGGAGCAAGCACTGAGGCGCTGAGTGTAATAGCACACATGGTTTTACGAAGCATATTCATGTCATCACCTTTTTAGTTGCTGTAAGATAACTTGTTCGCTTTTAATTTAACTCAGCCAAACAAGCTCTTCATTCAAGACTCATATTAACCGACAAACTCTGTGCTAATCATTGAGAAAATAAGATATTTTGTTATGTTGTTCATATAGTTTGTAGAATTTCATTCATCATGATGAAGATAAAATTAATGAAATTCCATAAAAAAAGCCCACAAAATGTGGGCTTTTTCTTAAGCTAAAACTTAAACAGTTTCAACTTTTACGTAGCGACGGCCAAATTGACCTTTCACTTCGAATTTTACTACGCCGTCAGCAGTAGCAAATAAAGTATGGTCACGGCCCATACCAACATTTGCACCAGCGTGGAATTCTGTACCACGTTGACGAACGATGATGTTACCAGCAGTTACAGTTTGACCACCGTAAACTTTAACACCTAACATTTTTGGGTTTGAATCACGACCGTTCTTCGTCGATCCACCGGCTTTTTTAGTTGCCATGTCTCTTACTCCTCGTGATTAGCCTGAAATACCAGTAATTTTCAACTCAGTGAACCATTGACGGTGACCTTGTTGCTTACGGTAGTGTTTACGACGACGCATTTTGATGATGCGGATTTTGTCGTGACGACCATGACCAATCACTTCTGCAGTTACTTTAGCGCCAGCTACAACTGGAGCACCGATTTGAATGTTGTCACCGTTTACAACCATTAATACATCATCAAATGTAATAGTTGCGCCAGATTCAGCCTTCAATAATTCAACTTTAAGGGTTTCACCCTCAACTACACGGTGCTGTTTACCACCGCTTTGGATTACTGCGTACATAACGTACTCCAATCAGCCCGTGTCGTCGTGCCGATAAAGGGATATATCGATCTTAAAACGAACGCCACTGGGGTTATACAAGGCGACAGATTTTAAGTGAAATTTGATCAAACGACAAGTGCTTTATCTTTATCTGGGCAATAGAGACCGCTATTCTTACATAATAAAAACAGCTTAAATTCGAATTTAGTACTTTTCATTGATTCTGAATGAAATTTAAAATACAGTTCCAAACACAACTTGCAACAAGAACAAGCTGTATTCATGTTGACGTTATTAAAATTTATTGTTTTGTCGGAAACACACCGTTTTGCCGAAATAAAGAACAAAGAACTCTTCATGAACATACAAATGATTCATATCAATTGCTTGTTTCCCTGTTTAATGCACTTTTAATTGATACACTAACGCCACTTATCACCAATACGGGGTTTTTCTTCATATGGTCATCGATTTTAAGCAAGACATTCTCGCTCCTGTTGCTACAGACTTTGCTGCGATGGATCACTTGATTAATGAAGGAATTAGCTCAAAAGTCGGCTTGGTCATGTCAGTGAGTAAACATGTCGTTGAAGCTGGCGGCAAACGTATGCGTCCAATCATGTGCTTACTTGCAGCACGCGCTTGTGGCCTCGACAATATGCAACATGCACAGCGTTTGGCTGCCATTATTGAAATGCTTCATACCGCAACTTTAGTGCATGATGATGTGGTCGATGAATCGGGGCTTCGCCGTGGTCGTCCTACTGCCAACGCAACTTGGAACAACCAAACTGCCGTGTTAGTGGGTGACTTCCTTATTGCCCGTGCTTTTGACTTATTGGTTGATTTAAACAACATGACCTTATTAAAAGACTTCTCAACAGGTACATGTGAAATCGCTGAAGGTGAGGTATTACAGCTTCAATCTCAGCATCAACCAGATACAACCGAAGAAACATATTTAAAAATTATTCACGGGAAAACTTCTCGTTTATTTGAACTTGCAACTGAAGGTGCTGCCATTTTGGCGGGACAAGAAGCTTATCGTGAACCTTTAAGATTATTTGCAGGTCATTTCGGAAATGCATTCCAAATTATTGACGATATTTTAGACTACACTTCAGATGCTGAAACATTAGGTAAAAATATTGGTGATGATTTAATGGAAGGTAAACCGACTTTACCGTTAATTTCAGCATTAGCACATTCAACTGGTGAAGAACACGCCATTATTCGTCGTAGTATTGCGACAGGTGGGGTTGACCAATTAACCAGAGTAATTGAAATTGTGCAAAAGTCTGGTGCTTTAGATTATTGCCAGCGCCGTGCCCAAGAAGAAACAGAAGCAGCACTGCAAGCCTTATCAATCTTGTCTGATACACCTTATCGCCAAGCATTGATTAACCTCACTCGGCTTGCATTACATCGAATACAGTAGATATTATTTTGCCTATGCATATAAATTTTTCAGATCATTTTTTAAAAATCCAGAAACAGCTTGAAAACCCTCAAGCTGTTATCGACGAAAATATCCTCATTGACTTAGTCAATGCCTTACGGCCATCCGATCCTCATGATACGGATGAGATAGAGCAAAAAATACAAGCATTTATTGACAGCTTATTACTTACTCCTACCGCTCCTGCCCTTTTACAAACCTTTTTATTACGTTTAATTAATCAATATAAGCAAGTGAGCTTATATGCAGATAGCGGTATTTTGTCTTTAGATGGTTTCTGGAACCAGCTTGGGCAAAGACTTGGCGGCCATTTTCTACCGCTTATTGAAGATGCAAGCCAACTCAAAATTTTAATTGGAAAAATTTTCTATTTAGAAAGTGATTCAGTCTGGTTAAACAATGTTGATGACAAGGATTGGGCAACCTTATTCGGTCTAATTGGGCAAAGTAATAGTAATGTTGAAGAAAAACATGCCATTCAGCGAGAAATGATCAAGGCTATTACGGTTCTATCTTATCGTATTAGTGGTATTGGGCTTTATCCTGAATTTATTAATGCTCAGCCTGAGCTAACTGAATATGAATCGCCGTTTTTAGTACAGAATCGTGAAATTATTGAGTTTATCGAAAAATATAAAAAACAAGATATTTCTCAAGATGACACTGTGGTAACTGTACCTCCAGATGCATCTCAAGCATTTGTAATGTTGGAACAATGTCGGGATGTCGTTTTAAAGATACGTCGAGCAACAAAAAGAATTGGTGTTAGTTTAAGTTTGACATATCTATTGTCCTTACTTGAACAATGTTTAGACCGAATTGAATTATTGCTCTATTTGGTTGTTGATAACAGCGAAGGACGTTACGTTTCTTTAGGAAACTTAATTTCGGACTTAACTAAAGCTCATTATAGTGAAAAAAGCGTCCGTTCTTTACTTAGCACGACTAGTGAGCTTATTGCCTTTCAAGTCACAGAAAATGCGAGCCGTACCGGTGAGCACTATGTAAGTACAGATACTAAAGGCTTTTGGGGAATGTATAAAGCCGCTGCCGGTGCAGGTGTCATTATCGCCTGTATGGCAACATTAAAGATTCTTGCTGCACGAATGACGATGGCGCCACTCATGCAAGCCTTTACGTTCAGTATGAACTATTCTCTTGGCTTTATTCTAATTCACGTATTGCACTTTACAGTTGCAACAAAACAGCCAGCAATGACCGCTGCTGCACTCGCTGCAACTGTACAGCAACGTAAAGGTTCTAAAACTGCACAAATTGCAGAATTAGCAGCGCTTATTATCAATATTATTCGAACTCAGTTTATTGCTATTTTGGGTAATATCTCGATTGCGATTCCTACCGCTGCACTCATTACCTTTGCTTGGCAGTTCTATCTTGATGAGCCCTTATTAACCCATACCAAAGCAACCTATTTATTACATAGCTTAAATCCTTTTACGTCGTTAGCTGTTCCTCATGCAGCAATTGCAGGAGTCTGCTTGTTTTTATCAGGCCTGATTGCTGGTTACTTCGATAACATGGCAGTTTACCGAAAAGTAGGACCGCGTTTAAAAGCTCATCGCCGACTACGCAATTTATTTGGACAAGAACGTCTTAATCGTTTTGCAGAATATATTGAACGTAATTTAGGTGCACTTGCGGGTAACTTTCTATTTGGTGTCATGCTAGGAAGTATGGGAACAATAGGTTTTATTTTAGGTTTACCTCTAGATATCCGACATATTGCCTTTGCATCAGCAAACTTTATTCAAGGTTTAATGACTATAAACGGTAGTCCAGATATTGGCTTGATTATTGTTTCGTTTTTAGGCGTACTCTGTATCGGTCTCACGAACTTATTTGTGAGTTTCACTTTAACGATTATTGTGGCTCTACGCGCACGCCGAGTACGCTTTGAACAATGGAAACCTTTGGCTAAACTGGTCATGACCCATTTTCTTACACGTCCGAGCGACTTCTTCTGGCCTCCAAAACAGCCTTTAGAATTAGAAGAAAATGCCCAAGCCAATAGTGGAAAAAAAGCAGAACACTAACTGTTTTGCTTTGTACACAAAATGTGATATCCGTCAATTTTGTTGTGATTGTTTTTCCAAATGTTAAAAAAATTTCAAAATGAATTTACGATGATCTATCAGGCTTGAAAAAAAGTGTACTGGCAAGTACACTTTCAACGGCGTTCAGTAGTAGAAAACTACATGAATAAGCAAAGGTGTGTATATGCCCTATCTATTGCTTTGTATTGGTTGCGTTTTTTTAGGATTAGGTATTCTTGGTCTATTTGTGCCAAGTCTTCAATCTTTGGACTTGCTCACCGTTCAAACATTGAGTCACCATCGTTTAGATTATCTTAATACTATAACCACCTTTCTTGCACGCATAGGCGGCATGCCTTTTGTATGTTTTTTATCCTTTCTAATATGTGTATATTTAGCATGGTATAAAAAATATATTACTGTTATTTTCATTAGCTTGGGAGTTTTTGGCAGTATCACCATTGGTTGGCTGCTCAAATGGTGTGTTAACCGGCCTAGACCTCCTGAGGCATATCATATTGTTGAAAGTTATGGTGCATCGTTCCCAAGTGCACATAGTGTTTATGCATCAACACTAGCTTGTCTGGCAATGATTATGTTATGCCGTAAGCACAACATTAACTCTCCTTATATTGTTTTGATCTCCTGTCTTTGGTTTGTGTGTAGGGGCTTTCAAGAATATATGCAGGAGTTCATTTCCCAACAGATGTACTCGCTGGTTGGGGCATTGGTTTTATTTGGATTGCACTGCTTTGGCTCTGGTTATTACAAACACAAAGTAGGTTAAGTAGAAAACAAATATATTTTTAGATTTTATCTAAACGAGGTGGAACAATGATGTCGGCTAAGCTTTGGGCACCAGCCCTTACTGCTTGCGCATTAGCAACAAGTATCGCACTTGTTGGTTGTAGCAAAGGCTCCGATGAGAAACAGCAAGCTGCTGCTGCTCAGAAAATGCCGCCTGCAGAAGTAGGTGTTATTGTTGCTCAACCACAAAGTGTTGAACAAAGCGTTGAGCTTTCAGGCCGTACTTCAGCATATCAAATTTCTGAAGTTCGTCCTCAAACAAGTGGCGTGATTTTAAAGCGCTTATTTGCTGAAGGAAGTTATGTTCGTGAAGGTCAGGCACTCTATGAGCTCGACTCTAGAACGAACCGTGCAACGTTAGAAAATGCAAAAGCATCACTCCTACAACAACAGGCAAATCTAGCTTCACTACGTACCAAGTTAAATCGTTATAAACAACTTGTTTCTAGTAATGCTGTGTCTAAACAGGAATATGATGACTTACTTGGTCAAGTTAATGTTGCAGAAGCACAAGTTGCAGCAGCTAAGGCTCAAGTAACAAATGCAAATGTAGATCTTGGTTATTCTACAATTCGCTCTCCTATTTCTGGACAATCTGGACGTTCATCAGTAACGGCTGGTGCTTTAGTTACTGCAAATCAGACTAATGCGTTAGTGACGATTCAACAGTTAGATCCAATTTATGTTGATATTAATCAGTCTAGCGCTGAGTTGTTACGTTTACGTCAACAATTAAGTAAAGGCAGTTTGAACAACAGTAACAATACGAAAGTAAAATTAAAGCTTGAAGATGGTTCTACCTACCCGATCGAAGGCCAACTTGCTTTCTCTGACGCTTCTGTAAACCAAGATACAGGAACAATTACTTTACGTGCCGTATTCTCTAACCCGAATCATTTATTGCTTCCGGGTATGTATACCACTGCACAAATTGTTCAGGGTGTTGTTCCAAATGCTTATCTGATTCCTCAAGCTGCGGTTACACGTTTACCTACAGGTCAAGCTGTAGCAATGCTTGTTAATGCCAAAGGGGCTGTTGAGAGTCGTCCAATTGAAACCTCAGGTGTTCAAGGACAAAACTGGATTGTGACTAACGGCTTAAAAGCTGGCGATAAAGTCATTGTTGATGGCGTTGCCAAAGTCAAAGAAGGGCAACAAGTAACAGCAAAACCTTATCAAGCTCAACCAGCAAATCCTCAAGGTGCAGCTCCAAGTGCTGCGAAACCGGCTCAATCAGGTAAACCTCAAGCAGAACAGAAAGCAGCTTCAAATGCATAAGGGGTAGATTGAATGGCACAATTTTTTATTCATCGCCCCATATTTGCGTGGGTGATTGCATTAGTCATTATGTTGGCGGGTATTCTCACGCTAACAAAAATGCCTATTGCACAGTATCCAACGATTGCACCACCGACAGTCACCATTGCTGCGACTTATCCTGGTGCATCGGCTGAAACAGTTGAAAACACCGTAACCCAGATCATTGAACAACAAATGAATGGTCTCGATGGTTTACGTTATATTTCTTCTAACAGTGCTGGTAACGGACAAGCATCTATTCAATTAAACTTTGAACAAGGTGTTGACCCTGATATCGCACAAGTTCAGGTTCAGAACAAATTGCAATCTGCAACTGCGCTTCTACCTGAAGATGTACAACGTCAAGGTGTAACAGTTACTAAATCTGGTGCAAGCTTCCTACAAGTTATTGCATTTTATTCACCAGATAACAGCCTTTCAGACTCAGACATTAAAGACTACGTAAACTCTTCAATTAAAGAGCCGCTTAGCCGTGTTGCTGGTGTGGGTGAAGTTCAGGTCTTTGGTGGTTCATACGCAATGCGTATTTGGCTCGATCCAGCCAAGTTAACAAGTTACCAACTCACTCCTAGTGATATTGCGACTGCGCTTCAAGCACAAAACTCGCAAGTTGCTGTAGGTCAGTTAGGTGGTGCGCCTGCTGTACAAGGTCAAGTACTTAACGCAACAGTGAATGCTCAAAGCTTGTTACAGACTCCTGAGCAGTTTAGAAATATCTTTTTAAAGAACACAGCATCTGGTGCTGAAGTTCGTTTAAAAGATGTGGCTCGCGTAGAGTTAGGTTCGGATAACTATCAGTTCGACTCGAAATTTAATGGTAAACCAGCAGGTGGTCTTGCAATTAAAATTGCTACAGGTGCTAACGCACTGGATACGGCAGCTGCTGTTGAACAACGTTTATCTGAATTACGTAAGAACTATCCAGCAGGTTTACAAGATAAACTAGCTTATGACACAACTCCATTTATCCGTCTTTCAATTGAAAGTGTAGTACACACATTAATTGAAGCCGTGATTTTGGTATTCATTGTCATGTTCCTATTTTTACAAAACTGGCGCGCAACGATTATTCCAACGCTTGCAGTTCCAGTGGTTGTATTAGGTACATTTGCTGTTATTAATATTTTTGGCTTCTCAATTAACACTTTAACCATGTTCGCTATGGTATTGGCAATCGGTCTTCTGGTCGATGACGCTATTGTTGTAGTGGAAAACGTTGAACGTGTAATGAGTGAAGATCATACTGATCCGGTTACGGCTACTTCACGCTCAATGCAGCAGATTTCTGGTGCGTTAGTGGGTATTACCAGTGTATTGACAGCGGTATTCGTACCAATGGCCTTCTTTGGTGGTACAACAGGTGTAATTTACCGCCAGTTCTCGATTACCCTTGTAACTGCAATGGTACTGTCGTTAATTGTAGCGTTGACGTTCACACCTGCACTTTGTGCGACTATTCTAAAACAGCATGATCCAAATAAAGAACCAAGCAATAATATCTTCGCGCGTTTCTTTAGAAGCTTTAACAACGGTTTTGACCGCATGTCGCACAGCTACCAAAATGGTGTTAGCCGCATGCTTAAAGGCAAAATCTTCTCTGGCGTGCTGTACGCTGTTGTAGTTGCCCTTTTAGTCTTCTTGTTCCAAAAACTCCCATCTTCATTCTTACCAGAAGAAGATCAGGGTGTTGTAATGACACTTGTTCAATTACCACCAAATGCAACGCTTGACCGTACAGGTAAAGTGATTGACACCATGACAAACTTCTTTATGAATGAAAAAGACACAGTAGAATCAATTTTCACTGTTTCTGGTTTCTCATTCACAGGTGTGGGTCAAAACGCTGGTATTGGCTTCGTTAAGTTGAAAGACTGGAGCAAACGTACTTCACCGGAAACCCAAATCGGCGCATTAATTAAGCGTGGTATGGCATTAAACATGATCATTAAAGATGCATCATATGTTATGCCGTTACAGCTTCCTGCAATGCCTGAATTGGGTGTAACTGCCGGATTTAACTTGCAGCTTAAAGATTCAAGTGGTCAAGGCCATGAGAAACTAATTGCAGCACGTAACACTATTTTAGGCTTGGCATCGCAAGATAAACGCCTCATGGGTGTACGTCCAAATGGCCAAGAAGATACGCCTCAATATCAAATTAATGTAGATCAGGCTCAAGCTGGTGCTATGGGTGTTAGCATTGCTGACATCAACAATACAATGCGTATTGCTTGGGGTGGTTCATACATTAACGATTTCGTTGACCGCGGTCGTGTGAAAAAAGTTTATGTTCAAGGTGATGCGGGTAGCCGTATGATGCCTGAAGATTTAAACAAGTGGTATGTACGTAATAACAAAGGTGAGATGGTTCCATTCTCGGCATTTGCTACTGGCAAATGGACATATGGTTCTCCACGTCTTGAACGTTATAACGGCGTATCATCGGTTAACATTCAAGGTACACCTGCACCTGGCGTGAGTTCTGGTGATGCCATGAAAGCAATGGAAGAAATTATTGGTAAGTTACCATCTATGGGCTTACAAGGTTTCGACTATGAATGGACAGGCTTATCACTTGAAGAACGTGAGTCTGGTGCTCAAGCGCCATTCTTATATGCGCTTTCATTGTTAATCGTATTCCTTTGCTTGGCTGCATTGTATGAAAGCTGGTCAATTCCGTTCTCGGTTTTACTTGTGGTACCGCTTGGTGTCATTGGTGCGATTGTATTGACTTACTTGGGTATGATTATTAAAGGAGATCCAAATCTCTCGAATAACATTTACTTCCAGGTAGCGATTATTGCGGTAATTGGTCTTTCTGCAAAAAATGCGATCTTGATTGTTGAGTTCGCAAAAGAGCTGCAAGAGAAAGGTGAAGATCTACTTGACGCAACCTTACATGCTGCAAAAATGCGTTTACGTCCAATTATCATGACAACCCTTGCCTTCGGTTTTGGTGTACTTCCGCTTGCACTTTCAACAGGTGCTGGTGCAGGAAGTCAGCACTCGGTAGGCTTCGGTGTACTTGGTGGCGTACTCAGCGCGACATTCTTAGGTATCTTCTTTATCCCTGTATTCTATGTGTGGATTCGTAGTATCTTTAAGTACAAACCAAAAACCATAAACACTCAGGAGCATAAATCGTGATGCAAAAAGTATGGTCTATTTCAGGTCGTAGCATTGCGGTATCTGCACTTGCGCTTGCTTTGGCAGCTTGTCAAAGCATGCGCGGCCCAGAACCAGTCGTGAAAACCGATATTCCACAGAGCTATGCATATAACAGCGCTTCTGGTACATCTATTGCTGAACAGGGCTACAAACAGTTCTTTGCTGACCCACGTTTGCTTGAAGTAATCGACTTGGCTCTTGCGAATAACCGTGATTTACGTAAAGCAACGCTCAATATTGAACGTGCTCAAGAGCAGTATCAGATTACGAAGAACAACCAGCTTCCAACAATCGGAGCAAGTGGTAGTGCAATTCGTCAGGTTACGCCAAGTCGTGATCCGAATAACCCCTACTCTACTTACCAAGTAGGTTTGGGTGTAACTGCTTATGAGCTTGATTTCTGGGGCCGTGTTCGTAGTCTAAAAGACGCTGCTTTAGATAATTACCTTTCAACACAAAGTGCACGTGATTCGACTCAAATCAGTTTGATCAGTCAAGTTGCTCAAGCATGGTTAAACTATTCGTTTGCAACGGCGAATTTAAGACTTGCAGAGCAAACACTTAAAGCGCAGCAAGATTCTTACAATCTCAACAAAAAACGTTTTGATGTAGGTATCGACAGTGAAGTTCCATTACGTCAGGCACAGATTTCTGTAGAAACTGCGCGTAACGATGTAGCGAACTACAAAACTCAAATTGCTCAAGCACAAAACTTGTTGAACTTACTTGTAGGCCAACCAGTTGCACAAAACTTGTTACCGACACAGCCTGTGAAACGTATTGCTCAGCAAAATGTATTCACTGCTGGTTTACCAAGTGATTTGTTAAATAACCGTCCAGATGTAAAAGCGGCCGAATATAACTTAAGCGCTGCGGGTGCGAATATTGGTGCAGCAAAAGCACGTTTATTCCCAACCATTAGCTTAACGGGTTCAGCAGGTTATGCATCAACTGACTTAAGTGATCTATTTAAGTCTGGTGGTTTTGCATGGTCAATTGGTCCAAGCTTAGATTTACCAATCTTTGACTGGGGTACTCGTCGTGCCAATGTAAAAATTTCTGAAACCGATCAGAAAATTGCATTGTCTGATTATGAAAAATCAGTTCAGTCTGCATTCCGTGAAGTTAATGATGCACTTGCGACACGTGCCAACATTGGTGAACGTTTAACAGCTCAACAACGTTTAGTAGAAGCAACTAACCGCAACTACACACTTTCAAATGCCCGCTTCCGTGCAGGTATTGATAGTTACTTGACAGTTCTCGATGCACAACGTTCATCTTATTCAGCTGAACAAGGTTTGTTATTGCTTCAACAAGCAAACTTAAACAACCAAATCGAGTTATATAAAACTCTAGGTGGCGGTTTAAAAGCAAACACTTCAGATACAGTGGTACATCAACCATCAAGTGCTGAACTGAAAAAGCAATAAGCTTTAAATCACATTCTTATAAAAGCTCACTTCGGTGGGCTTTTTTATTGCAACCAATGTGAATATTTTTTATCTTGAAACCTTAATAAATTTTGATTGATAAAAAACAATGTTATTAAGTAATTTAGAAAGCGTTCCAGGCCATCAAATTTTAAAACAACTTGATGTTGTATATGGCAGCCCTGTTCGTAGTAAACATGTAGGCCGTGACCTCATGGCAAGTTTAAAAAATATTGTAGGTGGAGAACTCACAGGCTACACCGAACTTTTAGAAGAATCCCGCCAAGAAGCAATGGATCGCATGATTGCTAAGGCACAGCAACTTGGTGCTAACGCAATTGTTGGCATTCGTTTTTCAACTTCAAACATTGCCCAAGGTGCTTCCGAGTTATTTGTATATGGCACAGCAGTCGTTGTGCAGCCCCAAGCACCTCATCTACCCGATCCATTTAATGCATAGGTAGAAAATGGACAATCTTATTTTTCAGCTTGTTATTTTTCTTATTCTTTTCAGTATTGGTTGGGCTTTTGGCCGCCATATTGAACGAAAACATTTAAATGAACTTCTAGAAAAAGAGCAACAATTTGCACATATCAGAATTGATACCAATCGTTTTGCAACGAGTGATCAATTAGGCCATTTTATTAGCAGTAATGTAGTCATTTCTCACGACTACTTTAAATATGTACTGGCTTCTATAAAAAATGTTTTAGGGGGTCGGCTGACCAGTTATGAAAGCATTGTTGAACGAGCTCGCCGTGAAGCGATTATTCGTTTAAAACAGCAAGCCCATAATGCGGATGCTAACCATATTATGGGAGTTCGGTTGAGTACAACCGAACTCGGTATGCAAGGCGGAATGGTTGAAGTTTTTGCTTATGGTACAGCAGTCAAAGACTAGCACTGCCCCATAGCAGAAAAGTGAATACGTGGATTGCCAATATTTTTAGTTAAGTGTTGGCAAATTCCAGTGATTTTCCATTTGTCCTGTTGTTTTGCCAAGGTAAAATAATAGCGACCAAAAGAATGAAAATAATCATTTTCAGAAAAACGGTAAATTTGATAATTACACTCTAGCCATGCTCGGTCTTGTTCAATCCGAATAAGAGGATTACTCAAATTATGTTGTAGTCGCAAATGTGACAAAGCTTGTTGCCGCGAACCTTTATATTCATGACAAGACACCACACATAAAGGCTCCCCTCTAAACTGGAAATAGTCCACCTCAAGTTGATCGGCCAATAACTCATCGAACGCATCCCAATTTTTCTGGTCAAAGACCAATTGAAAACGCGTAACAACGTCTAAGATACGATGGTAGTCTTGATCCATGGTGAACCTTCTATGTGGGTTTTTCCATCAATTTAGCACGGCAAAATCTCTTTTTTATTTCACTTTTGTTTTTCGAATCATTTTATAGAGTAATTTCGGTGACATACGGGAAACCATCACACCTAATTTTTCTTTAGTACCGCCTACCACGATATATTCTTGTCCTTGCATTAATGCCTTAACTGACTGTTCTGCAAAAACATCGGCTTCTAGTCCATTTTCGATTGCTTCATCTTGATGGCCTTGAGGTTGCCCTGCGCCATTTAACGCATTAAACGAAACATTAGTTTTTACAAAGCCCGGGAAAATAACAGAAACTTCAACACCCTGATCGGCAACTTCGGCACGTAAACTGTTGGCCCACATGTGAATAGCAGCTTTAGCAGCCGAATAACTTGCACGGTACTGCGTACCTAGAAGGCCTGCCACACTCGACACAAATACGACTCGGCCAGACTTTTGTTTAAGCATGGTCGGTAGCACAGTTTTGGTTAATGCCACTTGTGAGAAATAATCGACTTCCATAATGGCTCTTTCAGTTTCCATTGTGGTGTCTTGAATTAGAGCACGCTGACTTAAACCTGCATTATTAATAAGCCAGTCAATTCGTCCTTTTGCTTTTAAAATCTGCTCATAAGCCTCTTGAACTTGCTCTTGATTGGTAATGTCTGCAACTACCGATAAGTGCTGATCCGGATGGAGTAAACCAACGCGAACTTCTTCTAACTCTTCAAAGCGACGCGAAGTTAAAATCACTTGAGCCCCTTGCAAAGCAAACTCACCAGCTAAAGCTTTACCTAAACCGGAAGATGCTCCAGTAATCCACACCACTTTATTTTGCAAAGTATCAAGTTTGGCCATTTTGACTTCCTATTATCTTTTTAAATTATGCTGCTTGATGCATGAAGGCCAAAAAGTGATTGATATAATGAGTTGCTGTGGTCTGATCAACCTGCGTCCCCAATTTTTCCAAACGTTTATAGCCCAAATGCGTTGTCATATTAATGACCCCATTTAGGGTTTTGTCGACAACCAAATTAAATTTTAAACGTTTTTTAGGTTCACGTACTAGGCTTGTTACACCTAAATCCACAATTTGAATCAAGGTCTGAAAAGCTTCTTCTACGCTTTGCATATTGCCCGCACGTATTTGTTCAGTCAGTGTTTGGGCCTGTTGCACAAGTTGTGGTGTGATTGGGTAAGTAATATAAACATCGTGCTCACGCTCTTTCATAAGTGATGTCATATAATCAACCAAAGGTAATAGCCGTTCATTGCCGAAAAAAGAGACTGACCAAGGCATATATTTTCGGAAAGTATCTAAAATTTGTTGAAGAACTTTCTCGGACTCATGGCGCTGTTTTTCAGTCATGGTAGAGTTGTCTTGCTCATCCTTTAACAATACTGAGAAAACTTGCTCAATAATTTCACAAGATAAATCGGAAAGAACACTACCCAATGCTTTAGATTGGCTTTCTTTTACCCCTGCGTGTAATTTCTCTCGAATTGAAGCAAATTGGATATAGGTTGAATCGGAAATCTTTAAAAAAACTTTGTAGCTCATATATCGCATCCCTTATCAATTCTTTTGTAATTTTTCTGCCGTGCCGCTACACGATTAACTTGTGATCCATGCTTCATAAATCTACCGTTTTTTGAAAAAAATACAAAACCGTTTATCTGTTTTCAGCACATTAATTTCGAGGCATTTTTTTGCTACAATAGATGCAATTTTTTATGCATATTCGATCTAAGCTACTATGACTGACGCTCAAACCGCTCAAAATATTGCCACCACCTACGATCCAACCGAGATCGAAAAGAAGTGGTACAAAACGTGGGAAGAACAAGGTTACTTCAAACCTTCTGGTCACGGTGAATCATTCTGTATCATGATTCCACCACCAAACGTCACTGGTAGTTTGCACATGGGCCATGGCTTTAACAATGCCATTATGGATGCCCTCACCCGTTATAACCGTATGATGGGTAAAAACACTTTGTGGCAACCGGGTACTGACCATGCTGGTATTGCAACTCAAATGGTGGTTGAGCGTCAACTTGGCTTACAAGGTGTAACTCGTCACGACTTAGGCCGTGAAAAGTTCATCGAAAAAGTTTGGGAATGGAAAGAACAATCTGGCGGCACAATTACCAAACAAATTCGTCGTTTAGGTTCGTCCGTAGACTGGTCACGTGAACGCTTCACGATGGATGAAGGTTTATCAAACGCAGTTAAAGAAGTATTCGTTCGTTTGCACGAAGACGGTTTAATTTACCGTGGTAAGCGTCTTGTAAACTGGGACCCTAAACTTCAAACTGCCCTTTCTGACCTTGAAGTAGAAAGCAAAGAAGAAAAAGGCTCACTTTGGCACTTTAAATATTTCTTTGAAGATAAATCAGTTAAAACTCAAGATGGCAAAGACTATCTCGTAGTTGCAACGACTCGACCTGAAACATTACTTGGTGATACTGCTGTTGCTGTTCACCCTGAAGATGAGCGTTATGCACACCTTGTTGGTAAAAATATTGTATTGCCAATTACTGGTCGTTTAATTCCAATCGTTGCTGACGACTACGTTGAAAAAGACTTCGGTACTGGCTGTGTAAAAATCACGCCTGCTCACGACTTTAACGACTATGAGTTAGGTAAACGCAATAGCTTGCCAATCATCAATATCTTCAACAAAAACGCTGAAGTTTTAGGTGAGTTTGAATACATTGCCAAAGCTGGTGAACAAATTTCTAAAACCATTACTGCACCTGCAGATTATGCTGGTTTAGAGCGTTTTGAAGCACGTAAAAAACTAGTTGCTCAAGCGGAAGTTGAAGGCTGGTTAGACCAAATCCAACCGTATGACTTAAAAGCGCCACGCGGTGACCGTTCTGGCGTGATTATTGAGCCATTATTGACTGACCAATGGTACGTAAAAATTGCACCTCTTGCTGAGCCTGCAATTGAAGCGGTTCAAGATGGTCGTATTAAGTTTGTTCCAGAGCAGTACAGCAACATGTACATGGCATGGATGCGTGACATTCAAGACTGGTGTATTTCACGTCAGCTTTGGTGGGGTCACCGTATTCCAGCTTGGTACGATGCAGATGGCAATATCTATGTTGGCCGTAGCGAAGACGAAGTTCGCGCGAAAAATAACATCGCGGCTGATGTTGAGCTTAAACAAGACGAAGACGTACTTGATACATGGTTCTCATCTGCACTTTGGACATTCTCAACTTTAGGCTGGCCAGAACAAACACCTGAACTCAAAACTTTCCACCCAACTGATGTGTTAGTGACTGGTTTTGACATTATCTTCTTCTGGGTTGCCCGTATGATCATGATGACCATGCACTTCATGAAAAATGAAGATGGTTCATCTCAAATTCCATTTAAGACTGTTTACGTTCACGGCTTGGTACGTGATGGTGAAGGTCAAAAAATGTCGAAGTCTAAAGGTAACGTACTTGACCCATTAGACTTGATTGACGGTATTGATTTAGAAAGCTTAGTCGCAAAACGTACGACTGGCCTCATGAACCCGAAAGATGCTGCGAAGATTGAAAAATCAACGCGTAAAGAATTCCCAGAAGGCATTAATGCTTATGGTACTGACGCAGTTCGTTTCACGTTCTGTGCCCTTGCAAACACTGGTCGTGACATCAAGTTCGACTTAAAACGTGTTGAAGGTTACCGTAACTTCTGTAACAAAATCTGGAACGCAACGCGTTTCGTTCTGATGAATGTTGAAGGTCAAACCGTTGGTCAACAAGCTCGCCCTGATCTATGGGAACTTCCAGAACAATGGATTATGAGCCGTCTGCAAAAAGCTGAAGCTGCTGTGCATCAAGCGTTTGCAACGTATCGTTTAGACCTTGCTGCTCAAGCGATTTATGACTTTATCTGGAATGAATACTGTGACTGGTATGTTGAGTTAACTAAACCGGTTCTGAACGATGCAGAAGTTTCAGAAGAGCGTAAAGCTGAAGTACGCCGTGTATTGCTTGCGGTGATGGAAGCTTCATTACGTTTGGCTCATCCGTTAATGCCGTATTTGACAGAAGAAATCTGGCAAACACTTGCTCCAATGCTTGGTCAAGGCGGCCCAACGATTATGACTGCTCAATACCCTATTCCTGAGCAAGCAAAAATCAATGAACAAGCTGAAGCAGATATGCAATGGCTTCAAGGTTTGATTGGTGCGGTACGTAACATTCGCGGTGAAATGGGCTTAGGTAATGCGCGTTTATTACCAGTATTACTTCAAAACATTTCTGATGCTGAACGTGAACAAATTACTCGTATTGAAGCATTGTTCAAAGCATTGGCTAAAGTTGAAAGTATTGAGTTCTTAGGTAAAGACCAAGAACCACCGCTTTCTTCTTCAAGTGTTGTAGGTCATGCATCGGTATTTGTACCAATGAAAGGCTTAATTGACCCTAAAGCTGAGCTTGGCCGTTTGCAAAAAGACTTGGATAAAATCCAAAAGCAACACGACCAAATTGCAAATAAACTTGCAAATGAAGGCTTTGTATCTAAAGCACCGGCAGCGGTTGTTGAAGGTGAAAAAGCGAAGCTTGCTGAGTTTGCTGCGCAGTTAGATAAAGTTAAAGCGAATATGGAGCAAATTGCTGCGCTTTAAGCTTTTTTAGTCGAATAAACCCAGAATCTGTGCAAACAGGTTCTGGGTTTTTCTATATTTCAAATCACTTTTTTTGTAGAATCAGCATATGGAGATGCCATGATTTTATGCAACCATTTAATAAAGGTAAATTTTCATTCATTTCTTTATGAAACAATAAATTAAAGTCACATAAAAATAAGTCGGCTATATCTTGATAAGTAAAACCTATAAATTTTGCAGGTTCTCTAGTAACCCATTCATCTTGAGTCCCCAATAAATCAACTACCAGAATTCCGCCTTCAGAAAGAGCATTTATCATTCGTTTAATTACGCTATAAAAATAACTTGGATCGCAAAAGAATAGACTTGATGAAGCAATAATTAAGCTTGCAGACGGGAAATTAAAGTCTTCAAAAGATTCATGATAGAAAATAAATTTAGAGTCATCTTTGAATCGCTCAGTACAAACTTTTTGCGCATCAATTGAAATATCAAAAGCATGAACATTAAATCCCTTTGAGAGTAGATAAGCAGATTCATTGCCAGCGCCACAGCCACAATCGATAGCAACTAAAGGTAAGTTAGGAAAATAACCTAAAGCCTTCTCTAAAATAGGTCTATGTTTAAGTTCTTTTGATAATTGAATAAATTTTTCATTCATAAATCCGATCTTTTAATTTTTATAATTTCCACACTATATTTTATAAAGAATATAACCTCAACGATTTCTTATTTCAGAATTTATTCCTTATCAAATCATCGGTAGCCTCATGGCTGCATATAAAGCCTAGAAGCTAATTAAAGCGCCTCATGCCCCAACAACATCTCTACCCCACTCACCCTTTTCAGGTGCTTTAAACGCTCCTTTTCCCATTTCACCTGCTGCTTTAACTCAGCACAATCAGCATCTATAGCTTTATACACATCACTAATATGTACATGCTCTGCTTTTACATTCTTGGCTAACTGAAAAGAATCTAAAATCTCAGCAATTTGGCTTTCAAGCTGCTGACTTTGTGCATCTAAAGCCAGTTTATAAAACCGTAACTGTTCGGCAGATAATTCTTTAGCGCCTAGCCCTTTATTCTGTTCAAGCTGTAATTGGAGTTTGAGTAAATAAAACAAATCCTGTTTTTCATAAGCCTGACTTGCTTGTTGAAACAACTCAGTTTTTTCCTGTTTCTTTGTTTCATCTTGCTCACGGTCTGGGTGAATCATCGCGGCAATTTTTAAATAAACTGTTTTGAGTGACTGCGCTGCCATTTGTTCAGCTTGTTCACGTTTCTGTTGCTGCCTTTGCTGTTTGGCTTGTTCACGCGCTTGTTGTTGCTCAGCCGCATACCGTTCAAAGTCTTCTTCTAAATCTGCACGTTGATCAACGCTTTCTTCATATTCAGATTTTATTGACTGAGCTTTTCTATTCTTTTTTACCGATTCCCCTGCATGCTGCTGATAAAAGGTATCAATCTGCTTTACTAGCTCCAACTGTTCAGCAGACAGCATTTTAGAGCACTTCAACATTTGTGCAAGCTGGGCAATTTTTTCATCGAGTTGTTGTATATCCGCTTTAGAAAACTCATGGCTATGCAATATATTCCAAAGTTGCTCTAACTGCTGAAATAGCACTATATGTAAATCGTTATACACAGGCATCAGTTTTTGCCGAATGTGCTGTTGAATCTCGGCTTGTGCATTTTGCCATGTGGCAAGGCTCACTTTTTGCTGTTCTATTTTATCAATCAGGCGATTCAATTTTTTCTGCTGTGCAGACGGTTCAGACCTTTGCTGCAAGCTCACTTTGAGATCAAAGGACATACTACTCATCCACCTGAAAAAGAAAAAAGTGTAGCAATAATCAGATGAGGAAGGTAGCCAAGCATTCTTTAAATATGAGTCAGCCTAAAGATTTATATCTTAAGAAATCCACCAAATCACTAATGGCAAAGTCACGGCGGCGCATAACGTTTGAAAGCTAATCACGGCTGCCATAAGCTGACTATCGCCACCCAAAACTTTGGTTAAAATGTATGAAGCAGAAGCAGTTGGTAGCGCAAAGAAAATGACTAAAATCTGTGTTTGCAAGCTTGGTAAACCAAACCACATGCAGACCGCGTAAGCCAAAGCAGGTACTGCTAAAAGTCGAGCAAACGTGTCTGCTGCTAATACCACAATATCTTTTTTAATTTGCATAAACTGCAAAGCTGCGCCAACACATAACAAACCTAGTGGCAAACTCGACACTGAAAAAAGCTTAATAAACTGGGTAAAGCCGCCCCAAATCGGGATGTGAAGTGCATTAACTGCTGCACCGACCACACATGATGCAATTAAAGGGTTTTTAAGGAGTGCAATCAAAACAGGTTTAATTGCCATGTGTTCCTTAGAAGTTAAAGCAAGCACCGAAATAACGTTTACCAGTGGAATGCAAAGTGCCAATAAAATCGCCAGAATTGCCATTCCTTCACTTTTAAAAAGCGAAGTCACTAAAGCCAAACCAATATAAGTATTAAAGCGAACCATACTTTGTACATGCACACCAAAACGTGCAGGCGGTATATGCCAAAACATTCGGAGTATGTATAAAAAGGCGGTCACAGCTAAGACCACAATCAACATCGCAATAATGGCTGTACTCAAACTTTGTAAGTCAATTTTTGCGGTCGATAGCGTACCGAAAAGCAAAGCGGGAAACAAAATATAGTAATTAAGCTTCTCTGCCCCAGCCCAAAACTCATCACTAAAAAAACGATATTTTTTAAATAAGTATCCCGATGCAATTAATGCAACTAAAGGAAAAAGAGATAAAACAATGCTATTCATTTCTTTACTCGAGTTTTGTTAGGGCTTGCTGTTTTGGCAATTAGCTTGGCTTACTCATATATTAAAGATAATGAAAACTCATGATAAAATGAGTTTTTACTCATAACAAATCCAATATGACCTTTACCCAGCTTGAAATTTTCGCACTCATTGCTGAACTAAAAAGTTTTACTGCCACAGCAGAAAAGCTGGGAATTTCACAGTCAGCAGTTTCTCATGCCCTTAAATCATTAGAACAACAATGGGGCATTAACCTCATTTCAAGAACTCAAAGCGATATTGAACTCACCACGACAGGTCAGCAGTTATTGACCCATGTAAAAGAGTTATTGAGTATTTCCGATACATTAGAAAAAGAAGTGGCTGCCATCCACGGTTTAAATGAAGGAACATTACGTATTGGTTCTTTTGGGGCATCATCCTCTATTTATCTACTGCCTGAAATTTTAGAAACCTTTCGGCAGCGCTATCCTAAAATCGAAATTTATATTGATGAAGGTGAAGATAAAGAAGTTGCTCAGTGGTTATTGGAACGGCGCATAGAGGTTGGTTTTTTAATTATGCCAGATGAGCGATTCGATACATTCCCTTTAATCGAAGATCGTTTTGTTGCCTTAATTCCGAGTGGTTACCCGCTTGCCCAGCAACTCTATATTGATCCAGCCCAACTAGAAAACTGCCCTTTTATAATGACAATGGCTGGTAGTCGACATCAGGTCGAATTAATTTTAAAAAACTTTAATGTGAAACCAGACATTAAATTTTATGTTTCCCAAATTCTAAGTATCGTCAGTATGGTACACAACCAGTTAGGAATCTCAATAGTCTCTGATATGGTCATCACCAAAGAGTTACTCTCACTTTATCCAAATGTAGTTAAACGCCCTTTTAAGCCAAACCTTAAACGCTCTATTGGCCTTGCAGTAAAAAACAAGAAACATATCAGTCCAGCCGTAAAAGCATTTATAGAGGTTGCTCAAGAGGTTTGGTCTAATAAATAATTTAGTAGAATTTAATTCGTTTTATATTTTAATAACGTACTCATTTGGGTCATTTTATAAACAAATTAGATGACTTTTATCATAAAAATGTGCCATTACAGCCTATTTAAAGCAAATTAACGCACCATTTATCGCCAAAAACTAATTTCACAATCCAAATTGGTGCGCTTATTGCATATTCACTTTATGCAATTGAGTTTGTTTCGGCAAACTTAGGTTTTTAGGTTCCTTAAATCTATTTTGGTGCAATTTACAGACCCAGATTTGTTCCAAAATGGAATTTAGCACTTTTTTCGAGCATGCTATGCAAAATGTAGATCTATTTTTCTTGTTACTTGGTGCAGTTTTGGTTCTTGCCATGCACGCAGGTTTTGCATTCTTGGAACTTGGTACAGTTCGCCACAAAAATCAGGTGAACGCGCTTAGTAAAATTCTGACTGACTTTGCCCTCTCCGCAATCGCATATTTCTTTGTTGGTTATTACATTTCTTATGGCCAGCATTTCTTCCATGATGGTACAGCGCTAGCAAGTGATCATGGTTACAACTTAATGCGCTGCTTCTTTTTACTGACTTTTGCTGCGGCAATTCCTGCAATTATTTCAGGTGGTATTGCAGAACGCGCCAAAATGCGTTCACAAGCAATAGCAACGCTCGCTTTAGTAGGTCTGGTCTATCCTTTTTTTGAAGGTATGGTCTGGAATGGTAACTATGGTCTACAAAAATGGTTAGAAGCGACCTTTGGCGCAGCTTTTCACGACTTTGCTGGTTCAGTTGTAGTCCATGCAATGGGTGGCTGGATTGCACTCGCTGCGGTTATTTTATTAGGTGCTCGTTCTGGTCGTTATAAGAAAGATGGTCGTGTAAGTGCTCACCCTCCTTCTTCAATTCCATTTTTAGCACTTGGTTCATGGATTTTAATCGTGGGCTGGTTTGGCTTTAATGTAATGAGTGCTCAACGTCTTGATGCTATTTCTGGGCTAGTTGCTATTAATTCACTTATGGCAATGGTTGGCGGAACGATTACAGCAAATGCAATTGGGAAAAATGACCCAGGTTTCTTACATAATGGTCCACTTGCCGGTTTAGTTGCTATTTGTGCCGGATCTGACATTGTTCATCCCGTGAGTGCACTTGTTATTGGTGGTATAGCTGGTGCCATGTTCGTATACCTATTTACCTATACTCAAAATAAACTCAAAGTAGATGATGTACTAGGTGTATGGCCTTTACATGGGGTTTGCGGTGCCTTCGGCGGTATTGCAGTGGGGCTATTTGGTCAAAAATGGCTAGGTGGTTTAGGCGGTGTATCTTTTGCCTCACAGCTCATTGGTACAGTACTCGCGATTGCTATTGCACTTGCTGGCGGTTTTATTGTTTATGGCATCCTTAAAGCGACCATTGGTATTCGTTTATCTCAAGAAGATGAGTTTCGTGGTGCAGATTTGTCTATTCATAAAATCTCTGCCAACTCTGAAGAAGGCATGTTTTGATTCAATGATTATGAAGCAGGATTTAAATATTCTGCTTCATATACCTCTTACAAATAAAACCTCTTAGTTTAAAAATAACTTTCCTTGATTAAAAACTATACTTTTAGTTTTCCATATATTCAATTTAATATATTGAAAAATATATTAAATTGAATATTTTTTTAAGGTTTAAAGATGAAATCCTGTTTAGTTTAAGAACAATTTAAGTTTTATTTTATGTAATGCCTTCAATTCACGCTTAAATTGATGTTAAAACACAATGAATCAACAAAAACATTTTTTTCAGCTTCAGCTTATTTTTCTTGCTATCAGCTTTTTTATACTTTTATTTGTATTCCCAGTGGGTGGAAAAATTGATATGTACCTCATCCAACCTTGGATTGATTCAACTGGTCAATTTTTTAATCGGGAAAATTGGTATCTCGAAAGGCTTAATCATCAAATCGTAAAAGACATTATCACTGCGGTTTATGTCATCTTTTTTGGTCTGTGGCTTGCTTCATTTAAAGTAGAAAAGTTAAAAATCTATCGCTGGCAATATGGTTATATGTTTTTTGTCAGCATGATTGGTAGCGGTGTTGTTGGTTTATTAAAATCACAATCTGCTCATGCCTGCCCTTGGAATATGGTTCATCCTAATAGTTTAGGTGGCTATATTTGGGACTTTACAGCAAAACATGGTCATTGTTTTCCAGGTGGTCATGCCAGTGCTGGATTTATCATAATGACCGGTTATTTTGTTTATCGTCTTGAACAACCAAAACGAGCTTATTTTTATTTATTTTCAGGCATTTTATTAGGATTTATGATGGGTTGGGCACAAATGATGCGAGGAGCACATTTCCTAAGTCATAACTTATGGACAGGTTGGGTTGTTTGGGCAGTGAACATTTTCTTTTATGCGATTTGTATTCATCGCTTTGAGTTCGAAAAACAATTAAAACAAGAGCTTAGTTAAGCTCTTGTTTCATGTAAATGTAAAACCTTAGGTAACTTCACTAAAACTGAAAGACCACCAAGTTCTAAACTTTTATCGAGAGTTAGAGTTCCACCAAGTCTTTGAGTTGCACGGTCTACAATTGATAAGCCTAAACCACTTCCCACTTCAAGATGATGGTGTACTCGATAAAAACGTTTAAGCACCTTATCGTAATTTTCAGGATCTATACCTGCGCCACTATCTTCGATTTGAATACAAGCAAAGTTATCTGGGTCGGTATAAACTGAAATGTTAATTACCCCCTGATGTGGTGTATATTTAATTGCATTATCAATTAAGTTAAAAATAATCGAATGTACGGTAGGTTCAATACTATGCATCTCGACAGGGTCATTTCTAACAAAGCCTAAATCAATTTCTTTTTGCATGGCTAAATTAACCAACTGCTCAACGCAATTTAAAGCCACATCATTGAGCTGGAAATAGCCAGTAGGTTCAACCATACTTAAAGTTACATCTTGCTTTGCCAACGCTAAAAGCTGCGTCACTAAATGCTGAATACGAGCTAAACCTTTGCTTAAATTTTGCAACGATTCATGCTCAGGAAACTGGCTTAACAAAATCTTGGTTTGTAAGTTCAATGCAGTAACAGGTGTTCGTAGTTCATGAGCAGCATCAGCAATGAATTGCTTCTGTTCATTTTGTGCTTTAGAAATACGATCAAACAGACGGTTCATTTCATCAATGGTAGGCAAAAGCTCTTGAGGATAATCATGCACCTCAATTGGTGTTAACTCCTCAGAATCACGCTCCATTAACTCATTTTTAAAATCATCTATTGGTTTTAAACCACGACTAATAATGGCAGCCAAGGCAAATATCGCGAAAGGTAAAATAATTAAATAAGGAATGAACATACTGCCTGCAAGCTCCCATGCGAAAGCTTCACGAACCCGCTCTTGTTGACTGACCTGAATTTGGTAGTCTTTCAACGGTAAAACATATGTTCGGACTACACCTTCAGCGGTTTTATGTGAATAAAAACCAGCTTGTTGCACTGGAGGAACCAGTAAATGTAGATGATGAGATAAATTCGCTTGGTCTTTATAAGCCCAAATATCTAAAAATAAATCTTCTTCGTGGTAAGTCCGATGTAAATCAAACTTACTACTTACTGTTTTTAAGGGATACTCAGCCGTTCTTTCCGCTAAATACTGCATTTGAGTATCTAGAATTTCATCGACTTCCTGAAGTGCAACCTTATAAGCACTAAAAATTAAAATACAACCTAAGATGACACTGAAAATTGAGGTGCCCCAAATCAGTCGTTTTTTTAATGAATAATGCACGTTCATGAAGTCCCGAAATCTTAAATTATGATTGCCCTAAACGGTAACCCAGTCCTCGGATAGTTCGAATAAAGTCTTTACCCAACTTAGCCCTTAAATGATGGACATATACCTCAATCGTGTTGCTGGTCACATCACTATCAAAGTCATATAACTTATCTTCCAAATTAGCTTTTGAGAAAATTTTATTTGGATGACTCATAAGCGGAATCAAGATTGCCCATTCACGATTCGATAAATCAATACGTTGCCCTTTAAATGTTGCAATGTGCTGTTCAACATTTAAAACCAGATCACCGCTTTCTAGTAGTTGATCTTGGCTTGCAAGTTGAGCCTCTACGCCACTACGGCGTAATAAAGCATGAATACGAGCAAGTAATTCATCAAACTCATAAGGCTTAATTAAGTAATCATCTGCTCCCAAATTCAAACCATCAACACGGTTTTGCAGTTGGTCACGTGCAGAGATAATTAAGACTGGTGTTGCTGCTCTTTGACGAATCTGCTTTAAAACTTGCATACCATCCATCATTGGCAATCCCAAGTCTAAAAGAATGAGATCAAACTTATTCTTTGCTAATTGGGCCAAACCATCTAAACCGTTATTGACCCATTCCACCTCAAATTGATGATATTGCAGCAACGTCGTTGTTGATTCTGCAATCATAAAATCATCTTCAATCATCAAGATTTTTGTCATGTTCTAGGCTCGCTTTAGTTTACATGGGCACAAGAGTGCAACATGTCCAGTTGAGGGTTGATGACCTGAGTTTGTACATCCAGCAAACTTAACAAACTTGGGAATAAATTATCCTGACTTAACTTTTGTTTAGTTTGTTGGTTTAAACAATTTACTTGAGCAAGATTATGTTGTTTCCAGCCATCAGAGAACCACATAATCATTGGAATATGTGTTTGTTGGCTCGGTGCGATTGAGTAAGGCGAACCATGCAAATACATACCATGCTCACCTGTCGACTCTCCATGATCAGATAAATACCATAAACCTGTTTGATAATTCGATACTTCTTTTAAAGTATTGATCATTTGGCTTAATACATGGTCTGTATACACGATTGTATTATCATAACTATTTAATAGCTCAGCTGGTGAACAACCCTGTATCGCATTAGTATCACAAGTTGGTTTAAATGGTTGATATCCCTCAGGTGCCCGTTTGTAATATGCTGGCCCATGGCTACCCATCTGATGTAATACAACTAAACGTGGACGTTTATCGTCTTTAGGAATAGAGGCCAAATACTGCTTTAAGCTATCAATGAGAATACCATCAAGACATTCACCATCTTTACACCATTTTTGCTTTAAGTCTTCTGGAATCTGGTATTGTTCAACACGATCACATGCACCTTTACAACCCGAGTTGTTATCAATCCAAGTCACTTGATAGCCTGCGCGTTTTGCAATATCTAGTAGGCCTTCACGATGACTTGCCAATTGCTCATCATAATCAGTACGAGGCATACCAGAGAACATACATGGCACAGAAACTGCTGTTGCCGTACCACATGAACTCACTTGAGAGAAGTTTAAAATATCTTGTTTAGAAAGCTCTGGGTTTGTATTTTTAGCATACCCATTGAGCGAGAAACTTTCTGCACGTGCAGTTTCGCCCACTACAAGTACCATGAGTTTAGGTAAATCTTTTTGAGTTTGCTGAACTTGATGGGCATCTTCACCATACTTCACAAGAGGAAGATTTTTCTTAGGCGCTTTTTTACGATAATAAGACATCACCGAAGAAATAGTGTTTTGAGGAGAGATCATTCCTTTTAAATCACGATGCTCTCTAAATATTGCTGCAAAATCAACATAATATGCAAACAACAAACCACCTACAACGGCAAATGCAAGAGCGATTGAAAGTACTTTTTTAAGCAAAAGCGGAAGTATTTTTTCTGATTTGAGTTTTACCTGAGTAATTAAAAAAATAGGTAAAATAACAAAGAAGATTGTCCAGAGCCCAAAACGCAAAGACAGTAAATCTGTAGCTTCAGCAACATCTGTTTGAGCAATATTCTGAATCTGATCAGGTGAAATAATGACACCTAAAGTATTTACAAAGTACGAGCTAAAACCACCAATAAATACCAGTAAAATGGCAAAAATTTTGGCCGTCCATTTCCAGTTTAAAATTTGTAAAGCCGCATAAT
This sequence comes from Acinetobacter sp. RUH 2624, assembly GCF_000162375.2. Lineage (NCBI taxonomy): Bacteria > Pseudomonadati > Pseudomonadota > Gammaproteobacteria > Moraxellales > Moraxellaceae > Acinetobacter > Acinetobacter sp. RUH 2624. The sequence continues at coordinate 2,339,716 of NZ_KI391939.1, forward strand.
AGGTAGCAACAACAATCACTACAGTAGCCGCTAAGAAAAAGGTCGCTTTTATACCTAAATATGGCGTTAACAAATGAACTTTCTTATAAAAACCAAAATTTAGAATTGCACCTAACCAAATGGCTATAATGAAGTTGAACATAAACAGGGAAATCTGCTTATTTCTTAATGTAGAAAAAAAACTCAGCATCTCTGGTTACTACGACCTTTTTTTATGATGCTCTACTGTAAAAATTGAAACTTAAAAATGACTTAAATAATAGAATGATCGGTATAAACCATTTTTAACGGCTTTACGCTACTTATTTATTTCAATTAAAAAAATGAGTCGAGACTCATATGAATCTCGACTCATTTCGCTAAAAAGCATTGAGAAATTAGAAGCTATACTTAGCCATTAAACCAATACGGTTATCTTTATAAGACTGGCCAGCAAACGTTTCACGTTTACCATTGACATATTCAAGGCCTAAATCAATTGGTTTAACAGGTGTATAGATGAAGTTAATCCATGCTTGCTGAACTTTTTCATTACCAGCTGTATATGCTTTTGCATAATCAGTGCCGTCATCAGCAAACTCTGCACCGTACGCTAAAGTTGAACGTAAGTTAGGTAAAATTTTATAAGTACCACCTACTTGTACAGCAACAAATTTATTTTGCTCGATATCGTTATTTACCAAAGTATAGGCAGCGTTACTACCATATAAATAGCTACTATCACCCACTACATATGAAACATCAGCGAAAAGTTTTAAAGGATCAGATACTTTAAAGTCCGTACCTGCAGCAATACCCCAACCAGTTTTGTTATCCTTATTACCAGTTGGTGATTTATAATTTTCTACTAATGCACGAGCTGATGCAGAACCTTTACCATCCGCATAACCTTGAGTAATTTTTGCTGTCAATACTGGTAAGCTATATTTAACACTGTCATTTAACCAGCTACCATTTGCATCTTGTTTACCATTAAGAGCAGTACTATCACCTTTTTCAGCAGAAACAAACAATTGTGTAGTTGGACCTAACTTGTAGCCATAGCGTACTTGAGGAACACGTTTTGTACCACCACCAACGTTTGTCGAGAAATCGATCATTTCTGGTGCATGAGTTGACAAGAAGTTAGACGTCGTTTGACCAAATAACCAGTCGTTATACGTTAAATAAGCATGACGAATACGTAATGAGCCATTCGAATCTGTTGTTGAGCCAGCAAAATCGACTTCGAGTTTACCGCCTACCTTAGCATCGCCAACAGGTGTATTAAAATCTAAACCAAGACGTGTGGTTTTAGCAGTCGAACGTAATTTATCTTTTGTTTTACCATCAGTTTTACTAACATCACCAAAGTCGTTATCGGCACCTTCGATAATATAGTTAGCATCACCACGAACGAAACCATAAAGGTTTACATCAGCACCAGCTTTAGATTTAAAACCTGCTAATGGAGAAGCAGGAGCTGCAACAGGTTGAGGCTGTGCTTTAACTTCAGCTAACTGCACTTGCTGTTGTTGCTGTACATGTTGCTGTTGCTGCTGTACTTGGCGCTGTTCTTTAACTAATGCTTTTAATGCTTCAACTTCTTGACGAAGTTTTTGAATTTCCTCTTTTTCAGAGGTTGCCGCATTTGCCCCACTCATCATTAAAGCTGTTACTGTAATAGCTAAACTTTTAACAACAAACGATTTACGATTAAGGAATAGATCCATCAAAAACTCCTAAAAATATATTTTATGTTGCTTATCCATGCCAAGTTGATTCGGTGACCATTGAGCACTAAAAAATCAACTATTCTCCAAATTTGATTGCATTAATTTTATTACCGCAATCAAAACCAATTTTAACGCTGGGTAAGATTAAAAATTCCAAATCAAAAGAAGCAAGACATACTTTTGTTTACAGAACTTTTACCTTGACTTCATGTTGTAACGAATCCTACACAACTCTCTTATCTTATAGAATGATTAAATCATTATTTCATTATTCTTTTTTAGACTTTAGGCTAATAAACCGTCTAAGTGAATATTTTTTTACCGACGTTGCTTGATTCACATAATTTTTCTTGTTACTTCCACCCTTTTTTCCTTTCTAGCGTCCATTTGCTACCCAAACAAGATGGCACAATTAATAAGCCATTTGAATAGCTAAAAATATACATTTTTAAAAGAATGAGTAAAGTTATAAGCACAAATTTTTAGCTTAACTTAATATGAATTAAGTTTCTTTATTTCATCAGCTTAATATCACTTTTTATACAGCTTTTGCTGCCTTCCATACGTAAATAGGAATTAAAAATAGTACAGCAATAGTGACAATAGCTATCAAATAATGGAAATAACCAAGTACATCTCCAATGATTCCACTCAAGGTATAAAGTCCCCCACTTACAGTCGCCATAATCGAAACCTGAAAAGTAAAATCGGTACCCGCATAGTTCTTTCGACTGTAATGCATAACCAAGGTTAGCATTACAACCAATAGCATGGCAGCAAAAGCATCTTCCAAAGCATTTACAGAATAGATAAGCCATGTATTTATTTTTATCTTCTGCTCATAAGCATAGGCCAAATAAACATACGCACCTAGACTCATGATTTTTAATATTGAAAAACTAATTAAGGTAGCTGGTCTAGAAAAATACTTTAATACCCATCCTGCAATAAATGCCCCCACTAAAGCAGCTACAGCACCTAGCATAGTGATGTAAACACCAATTTGGGTAAAGCTTAATCCCATATCAACCATTAAGGGTTTAAGTAATGGCCCGGCTAAGCCATCTGCCACTTTAAAAGTGATAAGTACCATTAACCAAGAGCGAAGCTCTTTATTTTGAGAAAAATAACTCAAATAAGACTTAATTTTTATCAATAAATTTGGCTGGCTAGATTGATTGTCAGAATGAGAAGTATGAGGAGGTTCTTTGAATAGTAAAACAGGTAGAGTATTGATAAATACTAAAGCAGCTAATAATAAAAAAGTTGGCTGCCATGACAACCAATCTAAACACCATAACACAGCTCCCCCACCTACAATAAAACCAAGCCGAGAGCCTACAACTTGAAATGTATTTCCCCAATGTTGCTGATCATGTTGTAATAAATTGACAGCTAAAGCATCGGTTGCAATATCTTGAGTTGCGCCCGTCGAGTTCATAAATAACAGTGCAATAAAAAATATAAATAAGTACAAAGGCTGATCTAAAGCCTGAATAGGAAAAAAAGATAAAATACAAAGTACTGCCACCGTTAAAAGCTGAGTGGGTAAAATCCAGCTACGATAATGACCTAAACGGGAAATTGCGTGTCGATCCACCCACGGTGCCCAAAATATTTTGATTGACCAAGGCACCATAAGCAGCCCAAAACCACCAATATGCGCGAGTGATACACCTTGAGCTCTTAATATTACGGGCAAAGCATGGGTCATAAAACCCACAGGTAAACCTTGCGCCCAATATAAGGAAAATAGCAAAAGATAAAGATTTTGCTGTCGAAACATATATACCTACTTTTATTTCTTTGTGCGGTAATAACATGAAATACCATGCGTAGTCTTACATTTTGCCAATGAAGCATAGATTTCAAAAGATTAAGATAAAACAAAGGATGATTTAAAACTTAAAAATATGGAACAACATTTCCCTAAGCTACCTCCACAGGTCCCTCAACGTGGTAATGCTTTAAGTCGAGCATTATTTAAAAAACTTTTTTTGGCTCAAGGCTGGACTATAGAAGGTGAAGTTCCTAACTTTCCTAAGGCTGTAGCCATTATTTCTCCTCACACATCCAATATTGATGGCTGGTATGGTTTTTTAGCTATTTTTGGGCTTGGCATTCAAATTACAGTACTAGGTAAAGACAGCTTATTTAAACCTCCTTTTAAACGTGTTTTAGATTGGGCAGGTGTTATTCCGGTAAAACGTGACTCTGCCAATGGACTGACTGAACAGGTGGTTGCAACCATTCAGGATTATGACAAAATCTGGATTGGAATGGCGCCAGAAGGCACACGTAAGAAAGCAAAAAAAATGAAGAGTGGCTTTTACCATATTGCTGCAAAGGCTAATATCCCGATTGTGATGTTCTCTTTTGATTATGATCGCAAGACTATTCACTGCTTAGGCTATTTAACTCCTAGCGGAAATTATGATGAAGATCTCGCCAAAATTTTTGAGCGTTATGATGGAAAAATATCACCGAAAAATCGTAATTGGCTTGCAGAACCTTTACAAAATCTTGTGAAAAAAACCTAGCAAAAATTGAGCGAATCTGGTCTGATGGGCCATCTTAATTTATCTTGCTATAGATTGTTTTTCAAAGATGAAAATTGCTCAATTTGCCAGTATCGGATTTATCTCTTTAGCCCTATTCGGCTGTGATAAATTCAGCAAAACACCAACACCGACCACTTCAGTTAAAGCACGCGAACCAGTTATTGCACTTGCCTTAGGCGGCGGTGGAGCAAAAGGATTTTCACATATTGGTGTTATCAAGGTCTTAGAATCACATGGTATTAAACCTAAAATTGTTACGGGTACAAGTGCCGGTAGTTTTGTAGGAAGTATCTATGCCAGTGGGCAAACACCTTATCAGCTCCAAAATCTTGCACTTAAATTACAAGAATCGGATATTCGTGATTTAACGCTTAATCGCCAAGGTATTATTCTTGGGCAAAAGCTACAAGATTATGTGAACCGTAACGTGGGCAATAAGCCTATTGAGAAATTCCCAATTCGTTTTGCCGCGGTAGCAACCCGTCTTGATAATGGTCAAAAAGCTGACTTTATTAAAGGTAACGCAGGTCAAGCAGTACGTGCGTCTTGTAGTATTCCAAACGTATTTGTACCTGCCACTATTGGCAATCAAAAATACGTAGATGGCGGATTAGTTAGCCCAATTCCTGTAAAAACAGCACGTGATATGGGTGCAGATATTGTGATTGCCGTTGATATTTCAGCACGTCCAGCAGGAAATCGCCCAGCGAATATGTGGGGATTACTTGATCAAACCATTAATATTATGGGTCAACAAAGTATTAATGAAGAGTTAAAGCTAGCAAACGTAGTCATCCAACCTAAAGTTGGGCACTTAGGTACACTCGATTTAAAATCAAGTAATGAAGCTATTTTAGAGGGAGAGAAAGCTGCTCAAGGCCAAATTCGTCAAATTGAAACTGCAATTGCGAATTTCAAAAAATCTCCAGCCGCATTTAAGCCAGCACCACGTCCTAAATTTTAATTGAGGTGGTTTTTTTCTATCCACACTTACTATCATCTGCTACAGTGGTAAAAGTGATATGAGATCACTTTTACCCATCATAAAGATATATAAAAGAGCAGATCTATGGAGTTTGTTGTAGAACCTTGGCACTGGTTTGTATTGGGTATCTTACTTATTCTTTCTGAGCTGATTATCCCTGCTTTTGCCGCTCTCTGGTTTGGTATTGCAGCCATTATGGTTTGCTTTCTCTATTGGTTATTTCCAGATATTAGCCTTACAACCCAAATTGTATTGTGGATTATTTTATCGGTGCTATGCACCATTCTTTGGTTCAAATTTATTAAACCCTTATCGATTGATAGAACTAAAGCAGGTTTACCTCGTGAGGCCACCATTGGACAAATTGGTATGGTGATTCAAACGGGACTTGCTCATGACCAAATTATTGTACGTTTCCCTATGCCTATTTTAGGGGCCGATGAATGGAACTGTCGCAGCACTAGCCCTGTGAAAGTCGGTGATCGAGTCCGTGTCATTGATATTTCGGGCAATGACTTAATTGTCCAGCCCCACAGTACTTCATAAACATTAAAGATAAAGAGAGGTTATTTTCATGCCAGTTGGTACCATTATTGTTTTAGCCTTTTTGGCTTTTGTAGCAGTTACTATTTTTAAAGGGGTACGTATTGTTCCTCAAGGTTATAAATGGATTGTTCAGCGTTTAGGGAAATATCATTCCACGCTTAATCCAGGTTTGAACTTCGTTATTCCTTATATTGATGACGTAGCTTATAAAGTCACGACTAAAGATATTGTGCTTGATATTCCATCTCAAGAAGTGATTACCCGTGACAATGCTGTATTGCTTATGAATGCAGTAGCTTATATCAATTTAACAACCCCTGAAAAAGCAGTGTACGGTATTGAAAACTATACATGGGCCATTCAAAACCTTGTACAGACTTCATTACGTTCTATTGTTGGTGAAATGGATCTAGATGATGCACTGTCTTCACGAGATCACATTAAAGCGAAGCTCAAAGCTGCGATCTCTGATGATATTTCGGATTGGGGTATCACTTTAAAAACTGTAGAAATTCAAGATATTCAGCCATCTTCAACCATGCAAGCTGCTATGGAAGCTCAAGCTGCTGCTGAACGTCAACGTCGTGCTACAGTGACTAGAGCTGACGGTGAAAAACAAGCTGCTATTTTAGAAGCAGATGGTCGTTTAGAAGCATCTCGCCGTGATGCAGAAGCACAAGTTGTCTTAGCAGAAGCATCTCAAAAAGCGATTGAAATGGTAACAAGCGCAGTCGGCGATAAAGAAACACCTGTCGCTTATCTATTAGGTGAACAGTACGTTAAAGCAATGCAAGACATGGCTAAATCGAGCAATGCTAAAACTGTTGTATTACCTGCTGATGTTTTAAATACAATCCGTGGCATTATGGGAAAGCATAATTAATTTAACTGCTTTCAATAAGTCATTGAAATAAAAACGGCGACCTGATGGTCGCCGTTTTCATATTGAGTATTATTGGTTGTTTAATCTTTTTTGATCTTTCAAAGGTAGCTTTTTTACGACTAAGTCATAAGAATCTCGAATCAAATCTTGAAGTAAATCACGAGTTAAGTTTTTATGCGGAGTAATAGAGATCCAGTGTTTTTTATTCATGTGATACCCCGGAATAATAAAAGGATAAAGCTCCTGATATTCCTGACTTTTATATGGATCACATTTAACAGTAATCATTTTTGTGCCCGTTCCTTCCCCTACTAATAAAAACACCTTTTCTAAAATTTTAAAGACATCGCATTCTGGACCAAAGGGTTGGCTTTGCTCACTAAAAGGAAGATTACACGCAATCTCTATTGCAACTTGATGGAGCTGATCACCATTCATTCTTATCTCCTTTATTCATTGAATATGAATACAAGCAGGATTATTAATTTGATTTTATATTAGTTGGTACGGGCTAAAAGGAATTGTGAAATCTCAACTAATTCTTTTGCATTTTCACCAAAATGCGCTAAAGCCTCAAAAGCTTGATCATGCAACTCTTTTGCATAAACCTGTGCTTGCTCAAGTCCCATTAAAGCAGGATAAGTCGACTTTTGTACTTGTTCGTCTTTACCAGCGGTTTTGCCTAAAGTTTCAGTGCTTGACGTAATATCCAAAATATCATCTTGGACCTGAAAAGCCAGTCCAATCGCTTGTCCGTATTGACGTAGTTTTGGAATTGCCTGATCTGTTCCAGAGAAAATTGTCACTGCACCCATCATAATGGCAGCCTGAATAAGCGCTCCCGTTTTATTACGGTGGATATTTTCTAGTTCGTCTTGAGAAATTTGTTTAGCTTCAGCTTGTAGGTCTAAAACCTGTCCACAAACCATTTTAGAGCTGGCTGTTGCTAAAATTTGAATTTGCTTTAATACAATTGCAGCATCAGTTCCCTGCCCTTGTTCATCAAACAAACGACTCCCTAAAACCTCAAAAGCCATCGACTGTAAAATATCACCTGCAAGTAAAGCGGTATCTTCACCAAATGCTACATGGCAAGTTGGCTGACCACGACGAAGTAAATCATTGTCCATACAAGGCAAATCATCATGCGCTAGCGAGTAGCAATGAATAAGTTCAACCGCAACTGCCGCACGGCGAGCAGCCGCAAAATTTGGATTGTCTTGTAAAGAAGCTGTGGCATAACACAAAGCTGGACGCACACGTTTTCCACCAAGCATAACTGCATGGTGTACTGCGCTTTTTAAAGGTTCAGGAATTGAAAATGCGGCGAGTGTTGTCAATAAATCTTGTTGAATACGTTGTTGAGCTTGTTTTAAAACATCCGCATTAACTTGAGAGAGTGATGACACAGTCGCCTCGTAAAATCAGTAGAGAAATTTTATTGAATGTGATGAAACATTCATGTGCTACATCATACACGATTCACTGTAAAAAGTGCGTGATGAGTTATGGATGTCAGAAGTAAAAAAGCCTCTCTATGGTAGAGAGGCTTTTCATTTAAATGACTTTTAGAAACTGTCACCCGGAACACGTACCCAACCTTCCATTAAGACACGTGCACTACGGCTCATAATGGCTTTTTTCACTACCCATTGACCATTTGTAAGTTCAGCTTGAGCACCAACACGTAATGTTCCCGATGGATGTCCAAAACGCACTGCTTCACGCTCGCCACCACCAGCTGCTAAATTTACCAATGTACCCGGAATGGCAGCAGCCGTACCAATTGCTACCGCTGCAGTTCCCATCATGGCATGGTGAAGTTTACCCATCGACAAAGCACGAACCAGTAAGTCGACATCATTTTCTGAAACGTTTTTACCGCTTGAAGCTGTGTAATTTTTCGGCTTAGAGACAAATGCAATTTTTGGTGTGTGCTGACGTGCAGCTGCTTCTGAAATATCTTTAATTAAACCCATCTGTACAGCCCCATATGCACGAATTTTTTCAAAACGTGCTAGTGCTGCTGCGTCACCATTAATATGATCTTGCAGTTCTGTACCTTGGTATCCTAAATCTTCTGCATTTAAGAAAATGGTTGGAATACCGGCATTAATAAATGTGGCTTGAAAACTACCAATCTCAGGCACATCTAATTGGTCAACAACATTCCCTGTCGGGAACATATCACCGCCCTCTTCACCATCATCGGCTGGGTCTAAAAACTCAATTTGAACTTCTGCAGCAGGGAAAGTCACTCCATCCAGTTCGAAGTCACCAGTTTCTTGAACTTGACCATTGGTGATAGGTACATGAGCAATAATGGTTTTTTGAATATTTTTTTGCCAAATTCGAACAGTACAGAGGCCATTTTCAGGAATTCGATTTTCATCAACCAAACCATTTGAAATCGCAAATGAACCAACCGCAGCAGTTAAATTACCGCAGTTACCACTCCAGTCCACAAAAGGCTGATCTATTGAAACCTGTCCAAATAAATAGTCTACATCGTGATCTGGCTGTGTGCTTTTAGCGAGAATAACGGTTTTACTGGTACTTGAAGTCGCTCCACCCATTCCATCAATTTGCTTTCCATAAGGATCTGGGCTACCAATGACACGTAGTAAGAGTTGATCTCTTGCTTGACCTGCCACCTGAGCTCTTTCCGGCAAATCATCAAGTTTAAAAAATACGCCTTTACTGGTTCCACCACGCATGTAAGTTGCTGGAATTTTAATTTGCGGTACTGAGCTCATATCAACTGTTATCCTTACTATTGTGTTTTTATATCTCGAAACAAACAGAGTTGTTTAGTCATCCGCTTCATCTTAAATCGTTTTGTGATCTAGAGATAGCGTTATGCTTTTATACATCAATCGTATTGACGCAGACTTATTTTGAGAATTTAGATTCATGCTCGCAATGACCGAATTAAGCAAAATCATGAAAAAAAGAGTCTATCAAAAATATATTTTTAGAATATTTTTTAATCATTTTTAAATTATTAAAAGCAAGTTAATGATTTTAAATATTTTTTAGTGTTACTTTTCAGTCACCGCTTGTTAATTTGTAGTCTAGGCTAAAATAAATCCATCTATTAGAATAATTTACTTATTCATAGTGAGTGAAGACCTTTGACCAACGAATCTTCTACACTGCAACGAGGACTAAAAAATCGACATATCCAATTAATTGCTATGGGTGGAGCAATTGGTACCGGATTATTTTTAGGCTCGGCGCAAGTGATTCAATCTGCGGGACCATCCATTATTTTAGGATATGCCATTGGTGGCTTAATTGCTTTTTTAATTATGCGCCACCTGGGAGAAATGATTGTTGAAGAACCTGTTGCAGGATCGTTCAGCCATTTTGCTTATAAATATTGGGGTAAATTTCCCGGATTTTTAGCTGGATGGAATTATTGGATACTCTACGTTCTGGTCGCAATGAGCGAACTTACTGCGGTAGCCAAATATATTAATTATTGGTGGCCTCATATTCCAGCGTGGACGTCTGTCTTATTTTTCTTTGTCGTGATTACGGCAATTAACCTAACAAACGTCAAATTTTATGGTGAGTCCGAATTCTGGCTCGCTATTATTAAAGTTGTTGCGGTTATCTCAATGATTGTTTTTGGACTATATTTGCTATTTACAGCAGATGTAGGTTCAAGCATTTCATTTAGCAACCTTTGGACACATGGCGGATTCTTTCCAAATGGCTTTAGTGGCCTGTTCTACATGTTGGCTTTCTTGATGTTCGCCTTTGGTGGTATTGAACTGATTGGTATGGCTGCAGCAGAAGCAAAAGATCCGAAAAAAACCATTCCAAAAGCAATTAACCAAGTTGTTTTCCGTATCTTGATTTTCTATATCGGTTCATTGGCAATTTTACTTTCATTAGTGCCATGGAACCAATTAGACCTTGGCGGTCTCGATAAAAGTCCATTTGTTATGATTTTTAGTCAAATGGGTATTGGTTGGGCTGCACACTTACTTAACTTTATTATTTTAACCGCTGCCCTTTCTGTTTATAACAGTGGGATGTTTGCCAATAGCCGTATGCTTTACGGTTTAGCTCAACAAGGTAATGCGCCAAAAATTTTCAAGAAAGTAAATAAACAAGGTGTACCTGTACCAGCAGTTTTATTATCTGCATTACTCATTTTTGGCTGTGTTCTTTTAAATTACTTTGTACCTGAAAATGCACTAAGTCACTTAATGTACATTGTAGTTGGAGCATTGGTATTAAACTGGGCGATGATCAGTATGACTCACCTTAAGTTTAAATCAGCAATGAAAAAACTCGGTCAAAAAACTCACTTCCCTGCACTTTGGGCACCATTTAGTAACTATTTGGTTTTAGGTTTCATTGCTGTTGTACTCTACATTATGTGGAGCCAAGGCTTTAAAGAGTCTGTAATGATGATTCCGATCTGGATTGTTCTTATGTTTATTTTGTTTAAAGTACTCAATGCTAAAGAACAATAATCTGAACATTTGTATTTAAAACATGAAAAAAGCCATTGTCTCGACAATGGCTTTTTTATTTAAGACGATAAGATTAAAACCATATTTGAATGTCTATTTAGAGCCACTGTTTCGTATCATCAGCGACAGGTGTGCCATGAATAACATGCATAATCATTGCATGCGCAATACTGCCTTTAAATGGAATTTCAGGTAATTGATCAAGTTTGAAAAATTGAGCATCACTCAGTTCTTTCTCCTGAATTTCAATTTCGCCCGCTTCATATTCGGCTTTAAAGGCCAACATTAAGTTACTCGGGAATGGCCATGGTTGACTCGCCAAATACTGAATATTCTTAATGTGTAATCCAACTTCTTCTAATGTTTCACGTCGCACAGCATCTTCTAGTGTTTCCCCCACCTCGACAAAGCCAGCGACTAAACTGTACATCTGGCCCGTATTTCTGGCACTTTTAGCCAGCAAAATCTCGTTCTCTCCACGTCTAATAATAGTAATCACACAAGGGTTAACTCTAGGATATTGACTGAAATTACATACAGGACAAGTCATAGAATATTCGGTCTTATGCTGCTGGGTTTTATGTCCGCAACGGCTACAAAACTGATGATTACGACGCCACTCGAGTAACTGAAAAGCACGACTCGCTTGTTCAAATTGCGGTTTAGTCCAATACTGCAAGAGTTGGCGAATAGGTATGAATTGATATCCATTTGGTATAGGTTCACCTTCTTGGAAATCTCTTGCTATTACTTGAGGGTCTGCTTGTATATGTAAATCATGTTCCTGCAGTTTAAGGCAAGGCAGATTAAAATTCGCATCAACCAAAAGTTGTTGCTGCTGAAAAATATAAGCAATAGAAAGGTTGTCGGTATCCATTTATATACTCGAGTGAAGAACCTTTCGACGGCCTCTATAGCTCCTTCAAAAGGATCAGACTTAAAACATATTTTTCAAAAATCTTACGCATATTGGTAAACACCTTCAATTTATTTAATTTGTATCTTTTTGATTAAAATCACATTTTATTCACGTATACTATGCTTTTAAGTTATAACTATGACTTTATAGCTAACTGACCAGTGATGAACTTAGCAGCACTGCTTCACATAAAATTGATCTATGAAAACTTAGACTAGTTTTAGTTCCATCTCATGAAGCAAAAAATATGCGATTTGGTTTAATTCTGGGTGATCAATTAAATCACCAACTCGCAACGCTCAAGTATTTAAACCGAAATGAAGACGTTATTTTGATGGCTGAAGTGCTTGAGGAAACATCTTATGTTGCTCATCATCTACAAAAAATAGCGCTGATTTTTAGTGCAATGCGACACTTTGCAAAAGAATTAAAAGCACAGGGCTGGAAAATCCGTTATCACACATTTAAGCGCGAAAGTCATATAAAAAAGTTAGTCGACTTTATTGCTTTGCAGCAGCAACACTTCTTCGCGAATGCTCTCGTCATTACCCAATGTGGTGAATATCGTTTGCAGCATGAAATCGAAAGTTCATGGGCTAACTCACTAAAACTATCTGTTATTTGTTTAGAAGATGATCGCTTCTTTTGTACCGTAGAACAATTCAAGCAATGGGCAAAGAAATATGAAACGCTAAGAATGGAATACTTTTACCGAGAAATGCGCAAGCAAACTCAATATTTAATGTATGACCAACAACCCATAGGCGGGCAATGGAACTTTGATCAAGCCAATCGAAAAGCATGGTCAGGCGATCCACCTTTGCCACCAAAATTAGCGTTTGAGCATGATCAAATTGATATAGATGTTATTCGACTGGTCAAGAAAGAATTTTCTCAACATATCGGCAATATCGATTCCTTTCAATGGGCAACTACCCGTCAAAATGCCTTGCTTGCTTTAGATGATTTTATTTCTAACAACCTAACCCACTTTGGCGATTATCAAGATGCTATGGTTTATGGTTCAGACTTTATGTTTCATAGTCTGCTCTCGCCTTATTTAAATTGTGGATTATTATTACCCAAAGAGATATGTGACGCTGCTCAAACAGCCTATTACAACGGACAGGCCCCCTTAAATGCAGTAGAAGGATTTATTCGCCAAATTTTAGGATGGCGGGAATATGTGCGTGGAATCTATTGGTTATCTATGCCTGACTATAGCGATCAAAATACCCTTCATGCCACCACGCCGCTGCCACAATATTACTGGACAGGTGATACAAAAATGGCATGTATGGCCGAGTGTTTCAGAACTACCTTTGAACATGGCTATGCTCACCATATTCAGCGTTTAATGATTACAGGCAACTTTGCGCTTTTAGCAGGTGTAAATCCATCAGAAATTTGCGAATGGTATTTAGCTGTCTATGTAGATGCTTATGAATGGGTCGAATTACCGAATACTTTAGGCATGGCGATGTATGCAGATGGCGGCATCATGGCAAGTAAACCCTATGCTGCATCAGGTAATTACATACATAAAATGTCAAATTATTGTCAGCACTGTACATATAACGTCAAAACCAAAACTGAACCAGACAGTTGTCCATTTAACAGCTTGTATTGGTATTTTATGAGCCAGCATGAGGCCATATTTCGTCAAAATCCCAGAATGGCGATGGTCTACAAAAACCTTGATCGTATGAAAGATAAAGCTTCTGTCATGAAGCATGCAAAGTTACTTATTCATCAACTTGATGAGCTTTAACATCATGAAAAAACAGCATCTACCCCAGAAAATATGTGTCTATTGTCAACGCTCTTTTAACTGGCGAAAGAAATGGGAGCGTTGCTGGGAAGAAGTAAAATATTGCTCTGAAAGATGTAAACGACACGCCCGCTCGAATAAGTAAATATTTCACCGGATTGTTTTAACTGATTCAACACTACTCTTCATTGTTGAATCAGTTGTATTTCAATTGATTATATTTGATGGTCTTAAGCATATTTATACTGACGAGAACAGTAAGCTCGTTCAACTTCTGGTGAACGTAATTGCTGATGCTTGGTTTTACGCCCTGCCATACGCTTACGCCAGAGTTTAAAACTGCTCGATTTTAAGTTATATCTCATTAAACGAATAACTTCACTTTCACGTAAGCCATACTCTCGCTCAATTGCTTCAAATGGGGTTCGATCTTCCCATGCCATTTCAATAATTCTAGATAGGTCCTGTTCATCAATTTTTTTCATGTTATGCCCTTTTAAATTATGTTGTAGCCAAATCTGATTCTTTAACAAACAACCTTCTGAAAATAGCTTCACTTACCCGATTGCTTGCCTTGAATGTTTTCGTGTTTTGCTTCAGATCATAGAAAGGTAAACATGAATTTTTTGTGATTTTTTAGCTTTATAAACTCTATTTTTTATATAAGACATAAACAGCTCTAAAACCTTTGAGTGGTTTAACTTTTTATTAACCACTATGACAAAATTTTTAATACCTAAAACATGAAAAAAGCCATTGCCTTAGCAATAGCTTTTTTGTTTATAATCATAAAATTATGCGCCCTTAGCTTAACTGGATAGAGCAGTTGCCTCCTAAGCGACCGACGTGGGTTCGAGTCCCGCAGGGCGCACAAACCCAATAGCAAAATATAAAATAATTTAGTTAAAAGTAACTACCATTCAAACACTTAAACAAAAATCATAGAAGAATATAGATAAATATATAAGGATATAGTTGCAATATTTAAGGATATGATTGAGGATATATAAAGTTCTACTCAACATGTATCCTTATTCTGCCATGGCTAAGAAAACTATTCCGCTATCCGACTCCAAATGCACTGGTGCAAAGCCGCAGGAAAAAGATTATTCCCTATACGATGGTCATGGGCTGATTCTATTCATTCGTAAAAGTGGCTCAAAAGTATGGCGATTTAAATATAAAAGAGCTAATGGTAAAGATGGCTTAATGACATTAGGTAACTTCCCTGCTTTAAGTTTAAAAACTGCCAGAGATAAGCGCCGTGAATTGGAGACCCTATTAGCCAATGGAATAGATCCAATTGAATACAGTGAAATACAAAAGGCTAAACTAGACAATAAATATAATTTTGAATCTATAGCTCGAGAATGGCATACAGCATATAAAAATACTGGACGCTGGGGAACTGAAACAGCAGAAAGAGCTCTTAAGAATATGGAAGAGTATGTTTTCCCAAAACTTGGGAAAAAACCTATTGATGCAATCAAGCCAAAAGAACTGATTCAAGTAATTAAAAGTATTGAAGACTTAGGTTATACCGAAGTTGTAAAAAAAACCCGGCAACGGCTAACAAGTATTTTTGCATTTGCAATGTCGAAAGGATTTATTGAAAGTAATCCAGCCTATGGTCTTCAAGATATTTTCATCCTTTCAAAGAAAACCAAACATCACCCTCAATTACCATTAGAAAGATTGCCCGAGCTGCAAGCTAAATTAGCTTCCGATACAGGCCATCCAATTACTCGACTATGTGTTGAATTTGCTTTACATACTTTTGCTCGTTCAAGTGAAATTAGATTTGCAAGATGGAAGGAGTTTGATTTTGAGAATGCTATCTGGACCATTCCTCCAACTAGAGATTTCGTAGAAGGCTACAAATATTCTCATCGCGGTGCGAAAATGAAAACACCTCATTTAATTCCTCTATCGAACCAGGCACTAGCTATAATAAAAGAGATCTACAAATACAGCGGACATACTCAAAATGTTTTTCCTAAAAATGGCGATCCGCATGGCTTTATGAGTGAATCAACTATCAATAAAACTCTACGCCGTCTGGGATATGACACAAATACAGAAGTTTGTGGACACGGCTTTAGAGGTATGGCCTGTGCAGCCCTAATTCAAAGTAAACTTTTCCAGAAAGATGCTGTTGAAAAGCAAATGAGTCATCAAGAACGTAATAATGTACGACTTGCATATACCCATAAAGCAGAGTTCTTAGAAGAAAGAAAAACAATGCTCAATTGGTGGAGTAGTTATTTAGATGTGACTAAAGAAACAAGTATTAGTCCATATGATTATACGGCACAGATTTTAGGTGAAGAGATCATACAATTTAAGTATGCAAAATTGATGAAATAATCAATTTTAACAGTTTGCTAAGCCTAGCTCGACGGAGCGAAAGTCGGATACCCAATCTGATTGGCTTAGCTCCTATTTGGGGATGCCTTGGGAGGCAGAATGAAGAATTTCTATACTTTAGAAGAGGTGTTATCTGCCTCAGATGAGCCATTATCTCTCTTAGATATTATTGATTATTGTCGAAGAAGCATGCTGCATCCGTGTGTATATCTTGATGGTAATTTAGTCTGTATAGAAGAAACTCGCGAACACCATAGTGAGGATAAAAGAGATTATCCTGTACATGTAGCGGAGGCTAAATGGCACGTACCATTTCAAGGATATGTTTTTAGTCAAGATCTGATTGAACAATTACGATCAAAAAACCAAACTTTTAATCTATTAAAAATTGATCAAATTATATCTCAATATTCTGAAATACCACTTAATGAACCAGAACTTAACCAATCTCTTCACGTATATGAGCGTAGGTATGATGATGACGTTAAAGATTTTTTTTGGATTAGGGATATGGAGGATGAGGAATACAAAGGAATTGAATATTCTAAAAAAGAGATAGTGTTTCATATTGAAGAGTTAAAAAGAATAAATTTTAATGATCCTGATAAAAGGAGGTTTGACACCTTACGGCGTGAATACAATCATGAAGAATATAAACACCTACTATACTCAAAACCATCGTTCACAATTCATGAAGCAGCTTCAATTGTTTCTATGAATAATCCACTCTTCGTAGATGTTTATCGAGATCAACCGAACTTTGTTAAATACTTTCAGCATTATTTACATTCTTATAATTTAATTAGCTCTTGGTATAAAGATGGCATTTTAGGTGAATCAGAAATGATCCCTGCTGACTTATTAAAAGAGACTCTTAAGAAAAACAAAATTCGTATCCAGGGTTTTAATGCGCATCTAATAATAATGGAAGAAGGTAATCTCACTGTCGAGCACAAAAGAATTAATGAGCAAAATGAAGAAATAGAAAGACTGAGAGAAACTATTAAAAACTTAAATACAAAAATTGAGCAATTACAGTCGGAACAATCATTAGAGCCAGTAAAGCCATATAACCTACTAGATTTAATTTTAGACAGCACTGACAATGAAAGATATGCGCCTGATCTAGCTTATGCTATTCAATTGTGGGAATCCGTTTATGTTACTAATCCCAAATCAGGCAAGCATAGTAACAAAGCAAATATTTGGATCAAAAATAATACCCCCTATTCCGGCGATCGAGATGATACGTATACGCGCAGACTGCGAGATATAACATCACCTTTAATTGGATGGCATGATGATAGAAAAAAATTATTAATCAATAGTTAATTAAGTTATTGAATTTTAAAACTTTAAAACTACGTACGTAAAAATACGTCCGTAGTTTTTTGCATTTACGTGCTATGCGTCCGTACGATCTAAACTGTTTAGATACAACCATGTTCTTGCAAACTTGGTTATCAACATGGTTCAAACAAAGCCAATTCGAATTCAATTTAGTACTGCTTGTCAGCTACTTGATGTAACACGAGAATCACTTCGCCATACGATCCGTAAAGATCCTTCATTTCCACGACCAATGAAAATGGGCACCTCAAAACAAGCACCTGTTTTCTTTGATTATCAGGATATTGTTGAATGGCATAACAGCAAGAAAACTGCTGCTTCAGAAATGGAGGCTTAATAATGAATATGCCATCCAATTTTGATACAAATCAAAAAATCATGTCGAGCAAGATCTTGCTTGAGATAATTAATTTTGCACGAATAAATTTTAATGAAAATCCTGTTCGCCTTAACGACTTTAACAGCAGGATTGCAGATGAACTTGAAGGTGAATACTACGAAACTTTCGTAGTTCAAAATACAAACAACACTGAATCTATTGTTTACGGATTAACAATTGATCAATGTATGTTAATCGGTATGCGTGAATCAAAAGCCGTTCGTAAAAATGTTTTAGCTACATTAAAGCAAAAACAAACACCCCTCTTACCTCAATCTTTCTCTGAAGCACTTCAGTTAGCAGCAGATCAGGCACGAAAAATAGAAGAAGATAAACCAAAGGTTGATTACTACGAAAAAATCGTAGTGCGCGACACTTTACTCAATGCAACTCAAGTAGCTCAGAAGATTGGCCTATCAGCTATAACGATGAACAAGCTTTTAGACGCTTTTAAAGTATATAGCCATGGCGTAAAGCGTGCACGTGTATTCCAACAATGGTTTATCGATAAAGGTTATGGCGAATTAAAACAAACTGATCTGGGCTACTCACAACCAATGTTTACGACAAAAGGTGAAGCTTGGGTAATTCAAAAATTAATAAGTGAAGGGGCTATTTCATGAAATATTCACCTATTTTTAGCTTCGCCCTTTTCAAATTAATTTTATTGATCTATATTAAGTCTGTCTGGTGCAAAATCATCAGATCAGCTTTGGTCGGCTGTTTATATCTAGGCGCACAGTCCGCTTTCAGGACTTTTTTTGTGCGTAATCCTTCCGCATCTGCGTCTTATGGCAGGGCCGAAGGGGGACACTTTCGAGTGTGCGAGTCACCTAGATTACTCGTCGACCAACCCCCTTTTGCTTTGCCACCATATCTCTTGGTCGTGATAATTGGCAAAGCTTCTAATAATCTAGGAGCGCATTCATCATGAACGCTAAAGTACAAATTCAATTACAAGAGCAATTAGTCCCTTTCTATACTGCTACTAATTTATTAAATGCTTATGCACTTGCATATGAAGTAGCAACTCAACTTCGCACTTTAATCAATCAAATAGGTAAAACTGCAACCTTCGTTAAAGCATATGCTGAAGAGCGTGGTTTCGATAATTCAATCTTCACAGAGATTGAAAATTTAATCGCAATCTCGCTTCAACTTTCCAACTCTCATGCTGATATTTGTAGCGCTGAAACAAATAGACATCGTCAGGAACCATATGATCGGTATGACGCAGGCGATCTATTTGGAGCTTACTCACTTGCTCAAGAGAATACATCTTGGCTAGAAACTTTAATTTCTCAAATTAAAATCGAAGTTGAATTGAGTAAAGAGGCAGTAAAGGATGTCATTCACAGCGCTGTCTTTGCGCCCCTTGAGCATTTAATTAATATTGCTGAGTATTTAGCTGAAACTAATGTTGGTACTTTTTCTACTGAAAGTGAAAAGTATGAAGCTGAATGGGAGGTATCTAAAAATGGATAAACCCCAAGTTTCAGTCAATAAAAATTCGGTTCAACCAACTACAGAACCCAAACCAACTTCGCAATCTGCTACATATGTGGAGTCCGTCCGCATAACGCCAGATCGACTCATTAATGCCGTCATTAAAAATCTTCGGCAAGGAGGATCTGATGAGCATTGATGCAACTCGGTGGTCATGGACAGCTTCTGTTAGAACTTCTGCTCAACGCTTAGTTCTGCTTTCATTAGCAGACCGGGCTGGTGAAGAACATACTGCATGGCCTAGCATTGATCGCTTAGCTGCTGACACTATGCTAGACAAAAAGACAGTTCAAAAGGTTATTTTAGAGCTCATAAAACTTGGGCTAGTTAGCGATACTGGCGAACGTACAGGACCGACAAAAAGAGTCCGTATACTTAAATTAAACGGCGTAAAAGGCCGTGAAGAATATAACCAAAATCTGGATAATTCAGGTTCAAAAAATGATACTGAATCCAGAACAAATACACCCAAAAGTGGGAACATTAAACACTCCCAAAAACGGAATGATTCCGACAATGGAAATATTCCCAAAAATGGGATTTTGAATAACCCCCAAAACGGTACTTTGAATCAACCCAATTTTGGGATGCAGAACCAACCATTGAATCTATCAATGAATCTCTCTCAAGAACACGAGTGGATTCCAGATCGAGATCAACTAATTGGCATCCTAAATATAGCGGGACAGCAGCAGAATTTAGAATTAATTTTTGGGTTACCAGATTTTGAATTTCAACTCGGTGCTTTCAATGCTCACTATGCAGACCAAGCGATGCCTAATGCTAAAAAACTTTATTGTTTTGTCCGTTGGATCATTGATAAATTTGAACGTTATCAAAAAGCAAATCCGAATTATGTGAAGCAATCTGAAACTCATCCTACTTCCACGACTCAACCTATAATTAATTTAGTAGACAGCAAACCTAAAAGTTTACTGGGGAGTATGTAATGAATACAAATACTCCTCCAATTCATAATCTTCAAATTGAGCAAGCGGTTCTTGCTGCATTGATGACCGTAGCTGGATCTTATGCACAAGTTGAAAATTTATTATCCAAAAACGATTTTTATGCAACACGTCACAAGTTAATTTTTAGTGCAATCGTAGATCTTGATGAAAAAAATTCGCCATACGATGCCGTACTCGTGAATCAATGGTTAGAAGTGCGTAATTATGGTGAAGCATCAGGTGGTGAGAAATATCTTATTCAACTAATGAATGATGCTCCTTCTAGCTTCTACAATCTGCAATCTTATGCAGAAAAATTGAAGGATTTGACCGTATGTCGTCAGGTTGAAGCTGAAGCAATAAAGGTAATCCAGCAAGCCCGGCATTTAACTGTAAATCGTGGTGAACTGGTACAGAATGCACAAACTGCTTTTGCCAATCTAAATACTGAATCAGGGAGCGAATCCCTATTTCATATCCATGATGCTGCATCAAATACTTTTGTCGAAATAAGCAAAAAGATGGAAGCCGCTATTGTCGGTACAACACTAATCAAAGGTATTCAAACTGGTATTTATGATCTAGACAAGAAACTTGGTGATGTAGAACCAGGCTGCTTAATGATTGTGGCAGCAAGGCCGGCTATGGGTAAAACGACAATGATGCAAATAATTGCAAATCATGTCTCCGTAGTTCAGAAAAAACCAGTACTAATTATGTCTGGTGAAATGCCAAAAGAACAAATTGCAATGCGCTTATGCTGTGCTATAGCACCTGCTGACATTAGCCTAGTACGGAATTCTCCTCACCTACTCCCTAAAGAAGAATTTACAGCATATACAAACGCCGTAGTGCAGCTGAAAAATGTTCCAATGCAGATCAATGATACTTCACGCCCATCAATAGCGAACATCAGAGAATCGATCCGAAAAGTACTTCATCAATATGGTTCAGTAGGATTAGTGCTAATTGACTATCTACAGATTATGAAGACATCTAAGCAATTTGCTCGAGAGGATTTAAAGATTGCCTACTTCACTGGTGAACTCAAGGCTATGGCTAAAGAATTTAATTGTGTCATTGTCCTTTTATCACAGCTCAACCGTGAGTTAGAGAAACGACCAAACAAGCGTCCAATGATGTCAGATCTACGTGAATCTGGTGCCATTGAACAGGATGCAGATCAAATTGTTTTCCTTTATCGGGACGAAGTTTACAACAGGGAATCTCAATTTCGTGGAATTGCTGAAGCTATAGTTAGTAAGAACCGGCACGGCGAAGTTGGAACTGCCTATATGCACTCTCAATTGAAATACTGCCAATTTACTAACCTAGATCATGATGCACTAAATCAAATTCAGGGGATTCAATAATGATGTTTATAAATAATTGTGGCATGGATAGTACAGTTTATAAAAAAGCTGATGCTGAAAGATTTATCAATTTAAGGCAGCAAAAGAAAGTAAAAGAATTTCTACTAAAACGCCGTGCTTACAAACGCCCAGACTTCAACCGCATGATTCTAGATTTAAGTCGGCTTAAATGGACACACGAAAAGATTGCCTTTGTTCTCCCCGTAGCAGGTGCATCGACTGTTAGTGAATGGGCGCGTGGTGGAATACCAAACTTCGAACACGGTGAAGCTTTTATTGAATTGTGGAAATCAGAAACAGGGGTAGATCGCGTACCGCGTGAAGGTGAGTGGCAAACATATAAATATGAAATTGGTCAGTTAGAGTTACTTTAAATATTATGAAAAAGCCCTAAATAGGGCTTTTAAAATGTTAATAATAAGCAACTATTTATCAGGCATTTTTATCGTGTAACAGACCACAGATTTATCATGTAACATACCTTTTTTTATCGTGTAACACCTCAAAAAATTATCGTGTAACACCCTTTAATTGTCCATTTTTTATCGTGTAACAGTAGATTCTGATGTTTTTTGACCAATTTACTATGTATTACTTGGTAACAATTTTCATAGGTTGAAAATCATCAATCTGAACTTGTTTAGACTTCAGTAAATCTTCTCTTTTACCATCTATAACTAAGATGGCGCGCTTAACTTGGATTGTCCAAGTACGATCTGCCTCACACATATCTTCAGATTCTATAAAAACTTTACCAAATGCTTTGCCGGAAAGGTTCTGAACATCATCATAAGCAATGATATCTTCAGAGGTTCCTTTTATTTTCCCAGCTTTATCCTTTGCTACAAGATCCAAATACAGCTTGTCATAGGTTCCAAGAAAATCATGAACCGTCACATCCACCACGGCGGAGCAGATTCCTGAATTTACATAGCCGGTCTTGGCATGCTGCAAAGTAATTGGAGTCGCTAAAACTACTGAACTAATAAAAGATAATAGTGAACAGATTAATATTTTTTTCATAATTGAAAAGTTACCTTGTATTAAACCCATAAAGGAATCTAAGTTATCTCAATCAATTTTGGATATAATTTTCTATTATTATCCAGCTTTTCTTCTTGCCATCATAAATAGGCTGTAACTTTGCAACAGTTACGTAATGCCAAAAGCCATGACGTTCATTATGAATTGGTAGAACAATTACAAAGTCACCCTTTTTAAATTCAGCTTTTATATTTCCACATGGTGCTCTTACTTCTTGGAATCCATCTTGAGTAATAATATTCACTTGTACATCCACAGCAGAGCGCCCCCAATCCCCCACAACGGATTCTTGAAGTGTACTTTCTATTGAAGCATTCTCAAGAACAAATCCGTGGATAGGTTGATTATGCTTGATTTGAGAACTATATTTTCTACGAATAAATGCCGTTAAATCTTTTGGCGTATCAAAAATCAAAATTTGTTTGCTTTTGGCCTTGTGGAAAATAATTATAGTAACTATTAAAACTAAGAGGACTGCAGCTAATAAGATGTATAACATTTAAATCTCTTTTTTAATATCTATTTAAAGTGACCCATATACCAACTATAGCTGAAATTGAAATATACGGAGCCACCTTTTATTTTAATCAAATTACTGCACTACCCTCTCATAGTCAGGTGCTCTAATATCATTTATGTCATCACCCCAGAAACGTTCACGGTCTTGTTTTTCTTCTGCTTTACGCAAAGCTTTCTCACGATAACCTGGTGCAATAAAATCTTGAATTTCATCAAATACCATACGGTTAATCGCTGCTTTTGTATACCATAAGTTCTGAGCGGGTATTTTTCGTTTAACAAATTGAAAGGCTTCATTGCCGAAATTGGTATCCTTGCCTTCATTGTATTGGGTTAAGTTACCAACTGTAAGGCTTAATAGTGACTCAAAATCACTACCAAGTGGACCAGCTACAAATGAGTGTGCATCACGACCAGAGGTATCTGTACCAGCAACTAGAATATCGCCCAAGAATGATAATCCACCGCCCTGCACAGCGGACCTTACAAAGAAGTTACTTGCTTTTTTAGGGTCATTACTATCGTAAATCGTTTGTGGATCATTGCCATTAAGTAACTCTTTTAATTGAACTACTAACCCACCAAGTAATGTAGTCATCACAAATAATGGTATTGCATATGCCGCCTTACCTTTTAAGCCTTCTTGGGCCATTGTGCGACTCCCATGACGCATTAAGAATGCAGCAGAGAACGATTTAAACTGCACAATCCCTCTAAAGATCTCACCTGTAATCGTTCCTCTAGCACCTACATTTATTAGAGTCTTTTCACGAAGCCCTGCTTCAATTACTGCCATTCCCTGCTCATCAAGTAAATGAGCTTGTAGCTGTGAGGCTACTTGATCTTTAACCTGTTTCGGATCACCAAACGCTGCTAACTTTTCATCTGGAATTTCATAGATAGAACGTGCTGACATAAGTTGATTTCCTTTACGGTCCACCACTGGTTCCGCTAATTGGAAAACTTGCCATGCTCTTTCATCTAAACCAGTGTTTGAAAGTAACTCTCTATCCTGTATGTCTAAATCACCCCAAGCTTTTGAGCGGCTTAAGCGCCCGTATTTCTCCATAAGTAGCTTAGTAAATCCAACTTTAGAAGCAGCAGTGAGCGCATTTAAAAGTGAAACCCTCATAACCAGAGATGCAACACCACTAGAAATACGGGCTAACTTTTCAGACTTTCCATGTGTTGAAGTAAGGCCATCGTCTGACCAACGTGCAATCGAGCCTAACATTTCCTCAGTAGCTAATCCTAAACTATGCGCCAACTCCCGATCTGCTTTATTGGCTGGGTTGAGCTGTCTAATTAACTCCCCGAAAGCCTTACGATATGAAAGGCCATGTACATGAGCTGTTTTAGCAATGGTTGCCTGATCAGTAGTAGATACAACGGTAGTTCCTCCAAGCATAGAGAAAATATTCATTGAGCGATAAGCAATACCGAGATTTGCTAGAACTTGCGACTGTGGTGAGTTTCCGCCGCTAAACTCGTCAAACATTACCTGAGCGCGATTTAGTGCCGGATTATCCTTAGTTGTAATTCTTCCAGCTTCACGGTCTTTTTTATCAGCTGCATTCTTTAAGATTTTAAAAGCTGTTTTTGGGTTACTGCCTAAGTTTTCGACCAACGCAATATCTTTTGATAAGCCTTTGATATGTGCATTTACCAAATCAACAAACTGCATTCCACCAAAATCAGATTGATATTCAAGCCATGATTCAGCATCTTTAAAATGCAGTACTCGACTTTCGCTATGTTTGTTAGTCACTTTTGATGTGCCTGCACCGGTAGCTTGTCGGCCTACTTCAATTTTATTTGCTCCGTCACTGGATAATGTGTCATAGGTATATTCAAGCAATGAGCGTATTTCTTGCTGTGAGTAGTAATCACCGTTCTCATGCACATATTGGCGTGTATCAATCAGTGATTCAGCCTTATTTACCCAAGCCTTTTTTCCAGCCTTAGCAATCTTTTCTAAGTTGTGAGTTTGTGGCAATCCCCAGTTATCAAGCATCCCTATATCACCTCCGCTCCGATTAAAACGGTCACGCATGGTTTCAAAGACATCGCCCATCTTGTTGCTAATTTTTTTGGCTAATGGATCGCCTGTATTTTCATTAAAGCGTTCACGTACGATTTTATGTACTAATTCTTTATCTGTGAAAATTCCTAAACCGCCTTTAATATTGGTGTAGAAATCCACAAGCTCACCTTCATAAATATCTGCAATACCATCTGCTTTAGAGCTAATTGACTGAATGCCTGACATGTCACCATGCGGTGCAACCATCCGGTCTACAACTTCACTTGCTAATAACCTAGTATGATCTAATTTAGCCAAATTTTTAGATTGTGTAAGAATGTCATTCGCAGCAATTTTATGTTTGCGTTTTAATTGTTCTTGAATATCAATAGCAACTTGCTTTGATGCTTCTATGAGTTTTTCAGAGTCAGAAAGATTTCGCCATTTATCAATATCTTTGCGTGCCATGTTGCGCATGGCTTCATTGATACGTGATTCAATTTTTATTGCTTCTTGAGCTGATAGTGATTGCTTGCCAAGTGCTTTAGCTACCGCTTGTTTACATTGTTCTTTCATTTTCATATTCCTATTTTCTAAAATTTGGAACAACACCAACGTTATCCACCCAATATCATTAATTTAGAACAACATTCATATTCAAAAAATGGGTAAATTCCAAAACAAAAAAGGGCTTCTAAAGCCCCTCTCATCACTTATTCATGCACGAGATCTAAAATCTGATATTGGACGCTGAATACCCCTATTACTAGAATTACCCTTACTTACACGCTCTAAAATCTGTTTCACAAAATCCAATTTCTTTAAGATTAAATTTAGTTCAAAAGAAAATGTATTCTTATTCAATAGACGCTTATACTTATTTTCAGAATCGAGGTAATACGCCGTAATAATTAAAGAATTAGATATATTGCTAACAGCAGCTAAAGCTGTCCTTAATAAGGAATAATAAATATCTTTTGGCTTCGTCATCACTAAAAGTAAATGATTTAATTCCTCAAGGTTATTTATTATAGCTAATAGCTGGTGAGTAAATTGCTTATGAAAAAGCTGATTAGAATCCAGATAACGAATATCTTCCTGAAAATTATTTAATTTTTCGGGAATGCTTTTACTTAGATCAATAGCTCGATTAATCTCAATTCCCATAATCGGTTCAAAAAACTTCTTTTTAGATCCCATATTTAAGTCCTTCTAAGCTATAAGGTAGCGGTTAATTCGAGGTATTTCTTTTTCTGTTTTACTAGTTAACTGCATCCAGAGTTCTATCAATGCAGCGCCGTTGTCATAATTTGGAATTACACCACGCGACCACTCTCTAACAGTTGAAGTGCCAGAGATCGGCAAAACATGTGCAATTTTTTCGTGTGTCCAATCTAGATTCGTCAAATCGACAATCATACTGTTGAAGTCTGGAGCTAAATAGTTTGGAAATTTCTTATTAAAAAAAAGATTCTTCGGTGTGGAAAAGCTGCATAGCTCAGCAAATACATTCATAGTTCAGCCCATTCAATTTATCTAATTAAGACTTGGATTAGGCCCACAAAAAATGGGTATATTTTCAATAAAACGCGCGCGCGCGCGAGGGAGCCCCTAACCCCCCCTATTTCTCTTACTTTTCCTATCCGTAAAGCCCCCAACTCTAGCCAACAAATCTCAAACCAAATCATCCCATTGATAAGTGCTTTATTCGCCGTCCTAAGCTCTTAATAATTATCCATGTACCTTGATTCATTTTTCTTAAAAAAAGTTGACAGTGCTCAAACTAGTGAGAAATGGAGCCATTTTCTTAATTGGTTTTGAGGAGGAATAATTCAAATCTATTTATTTATATTATTTTGACTATATCAAACGATGTAATTTATTAAGCCAATATCTCTTTTAGAGTGAATAAGCGATTCTATGATTGATTCATTGATAGGTTCTGCATCCCAAAATTGGGTTGATTCTACATCCCATTATTGGGAGCATTCAAAATACCAATAATGGGAATATTACCGTTTTTGGAATAATCCCAATATTGGATTAGTTATGGGCTAGAAATGGGAGTAGCCTCTAATATGTTTAAGCAAAAATATATCATCACTGTAGAAAGCGAATCTTCACCTCAGATATGCTTAGGAGATAAAATTCACGGCGCCACAGTTATTTCATTAGAAGTAGAGCAATATCCCGATCTTGTAGATTTAGCATGGCTCACTAAACGCTTTCCTCTATCAAGAGAAATGCTCTCACAAAAATTAGAACTATTTAATGTGGGTGGTTCTGGAAAAAAACTCTATGATCCAAATATTGTTATTCCATTTCTAAAAACAGATTTAAGAAATCGAATCGGCAGACCTAGAAAAAACTAAACATCAACCAGTGGTAAAAAAAATACTCAAATTGGTAAAAAAAATTTAAAATCGGTAAATTTTAGGATAAAATCTACTTGTTATATTAAAAAAGTTTACCAAAAATGGAACTAAAACTTAGCCAACTCCTTATCGATTCCGCTCTAACTGGTAATGTCAGATCAGTTGAAATGGCATTAAAAAAAATCGCTCCTAAAATTAAGAGTGATGATCCAGAGTTGTACCATTTTATTAACAGTAGATTGCAATCGAACCTTTTACGTTCGAAAGATAATTCAAAAATACTTCCTGTTGACACTGATTCACGACTACAACTAGTTCGTGTCGAAAATCCAGTTATTATGCCTTCAACTCCTATTCTGTCAGAAAGTATTGAAAGTAAATTATTTCAAGTAGTTAAAGAGCGTTCTTTAATTGAAAAATTGTTAGAACTCGGATTAACCCCTACTAAAACAATTTTATTTGAAGGTCCTCCAGGCGTAGGCAAAACAATGTCAGCTAGATGGTTGGCGAATAAATTAGAACTGCCATTAATTATTTTAGATTTAGCTACAGTTATAAGTAGTTATCTTGGTAAAACAGGCA
This sequence comes from Acinetobacter sp. RUH 2624, assembly GCF_000162375.2. Taxonomy (NCBI): domain Bacteria; kingdom Pseudomonadati; phylum Pseudomonadota; class Gammaproteobacteria; order Moraxellales; family Moraxellaceae; genus Acinetobacter; species Acinetobacter sp. RUH 2624. The sequence goes on from NZ_KI391939.1 coordinate 2,368,054, forward strand.
GCAACATTCGAGCAGTTCTTGATTACGCCTCTTCGTTCCCTTGTGTAATGCTATTAGATGAATTTGATGCAATTGCAAAACGTAGAGATGATGAACGAGAACTAGGAGAATTGAAACGTCTAGTCACGGTGCTTTTACAGACACTAGATGACTGGCCAGAATCATCCATCTTAATAGCAGCTACAAATCATAGTGAATTACTTGATCCAGCAATTTGGCGTAGATTTGACTTACAACTTAAGTTCAGTAATCCAACTCCACAAATGATCGAAGCTTATATAGAACAGCAACATTCTGACTTAAAAAAACATAAAAAACTTTTATGTGACCTTTTTTCAGGAAAATCTTTTAGCGATATTGAAAGAACATTTAACTTAGCTAGAAAAGAAGCCTTTATAAAAGACCAAGCACTCATTAATATCCTTTTAGGAAGAAATGAAGATTTAGAATCAGTTTCTAATACTTCTCAACAGCAAAGTTCTAAAACCGAAAGAAATGAAATTGTGCTTAACCTACATCGAAAAGGTCTTTCCCAAAGAAAAATCGCTGAAGAAACAGGATTAAGTAGACCAACGATTAAAAAAATTATTACCACTTTACAAACAATTGAGAGTAATTAAATATGAAGAACTTCCTCATAGGTTATGGTGAAACCATTACAAATCCAGTTTATATAAAAACTGGCGGTGGCGATAAGAAACATCCCTATTCCATAGAAGAAGGGAGATTAAGATTCCAACATAATTTAGAGGAAATTATGTGGGAAATTGAAAATAAACCTACGGATGCATGTGCTAATGATGAGGTCGTGGTCAAGTTTATTCAACACCCTTCATATTTAGCTAAAACTTATTATCCTCGTAAGCTATTTAAAAAATTTGGTATGAAGGATATAGGATCAAAATCTGTAAAAATTTCCCCTGATAGTTGGGCTACACGTAAACATCCAGATATTGCTGTAACTTCTTGCATATATGTATCTGGGAAAAAAACTGATTATCAAAAAATGCTTAAAAATGTGGAAGAAAATGATTTAGATCAAGCTACTTTAGACTTTATTCGAACAATTGAACGGGTTGATATTTTTACTTCAGAAGAAAAGATTAAAAATTTAGATCCAACTAGACAAATCAATAAACTGGAAGTGGTAATTCACGCATCCCAAGAAGAAGAAAGTATTCTAGAAGCTTTTCTAAAATATGTTGAGAAGCTAGGAGGAAATGCGGAAAAAAATAAAAGTAAATTTGTTGGAGGCTTAACATTCTTGCCTGTAACTATTGAACATGGTCTTGAAGAGGAGCTCGCTGAATTTTCCCATTTACGAGCGTTAAGAAGTATTCCTAAGTTACGTTTCAATAAGCCTAATTTAACAAGGACGCAATTAAAAGAAGCATTTGCCTTTCCTCAAAATTATCAACTCTCTGATAAGTTTAAAGTATGTATTTTCGATGGTGGCCTTGGAAGCACTCATCTTCTGGGAGATTTAGCTAAGGAAATTATACCTGTTGATGTTTCTACATCTCATCCCCATTTTTTAGCACATGGTAGTGAAGTATGCTCAACTTATCTATTTGGACCATATCAACCAGGTTCTGGGTTGCTAGGCTCTCCGTACACAAGTGTGGATGTAGTTAGAGTTCTTTCACCAGAAGATGAGCATGATCCTGATTTATTTAATGTCTTATCAAGAATTGAAGCTGTACTTAAAGAAAAAAAGTATAAATATATCAATTTGAGTCTAGGGCCTCAAATTGCTGTTGATGATGATGACGTGCATGTATGGACCTCTGTCCTCGACCAATATCTACAAGATGGACATTGTTTAGCGACAATTGCTATTGGAAATGATGGCGACTTACCTGGAGAATTAGGACGCATTCAGCCTCCAAGTGACATGGTTAACAGCCTTGCTATTGGAGCAATTGATTGCCAAAGCAAAGATTGGGAACGTGCCCCTTATAGCTGTACGGGCCCTGGAAGAAGTCCTGGCTTAATTAAACCTGATGGAGTTTTATTTGGTGGAAGTGAAAAGGAGATGTTCCATGTTTACTCACCATTAACTCATTCAATAATCGCGACAATGGGCACTAGCTTCGCTTCCCCACTTGCCATGCGTGTAGCAGCTGGTATTGATGCATTAACAGATTTTGAATTAACAACAAATTCAATTAAAGCCTTAATGATTCATAAGGCTAAACCGGAACAACATTCACAAAATAATGTAGGTTGGGGTAAATTACCACATCAACCAGAAGAAGTATTAGAATGCTTAGATGATGAAGCTACAATTCTATTTCAGGGAGAACTTAAACCAGACCAACATTTGCGTATACCTATTCCAGTTCCTAAAGACGCGGATTGTACATGGGTTATTTTAAAAGCAACATTCAGTATTAATGCCATTACAGATCCTGAACATCCACTACACTACACCCGATCAGGTTTGGATATTACTTTTAGGGCTAATCAAAATAAGAAAAATGATGAACAACAACATCCTGATGCAAAAACTTTTTTCTCAAGTAAAGGCTTATATCTAACTGAAGAAGAATTAAGAGAAGATGCACATAAATGGGAAACAACAATATCTAGAAGCCAAAGATTTAAATTATCTACTCTTGAAGATCCCTTATTTGATGTTAAATACCATGCTAGAGAACAAGGTGCTGCGACTGAAATATCAGAACTATCTCCTATTAGATATTCTTTAGTTTTATCAATTCAAACTGTGGGTGATGTGAACGTATACAATAGTATTCTGCAAAAAAATCAGACTCTTCTACCCGTAAAAGTTTCAAACCGAATTCAGCTTTAAAGCAAATAATTTACCAGATCAGATTAAATTATTTTAGTAGTTCGAATCCTAAATAAGGATTCGAACTAGAACTATTAATTGAATGAAATTCAGTTAATAGTACTTAAGAAAATAAGGATACAAATAGGGATATATTTAAAAAATTCAAAACAAAAAATCCTTTACTTAAAGGTCTTACAAAGTATAGTTCGAGTCCCGCAGGGCGCACATATTGAATAACTTAATCCTTCACTTCAGCCAGCAATGTTTCAGCTGCAAGTTTACCTAAATTATTAGAAGCAAGCGGACTATCGCCCGTTAACAATTTACGATCTCTATGACATTGTCCGGTAATACCAGTGTTCAGAATCTTCACACCGAGTTTTTCAAGGTTCTCACCGACTAACCACGGTAAAGCTCCCGGCATATAACCGATATCAATATTTGCTCCCTTATCTAATGAATCAGGGAATACACAAATTTGATAATCTTTAAAAATATAATTCTCAGGCTGTTCATCTATTGCGGCAGCCAGTAACGAAGCTGGACCATGACATAACGTAATAATAAATTTGTCTTGTTCAACTGCCCATTTAAGAACTTTCTTCACTTCAAGGCTATGCGGAATCTTCGCTAACACCCCATGCCCACCCGGAATAAATACAGCCGCATATAGAGAGTTTTCACCGACTACATTTTCTAAAATATCACCAAGTTTTAACGGATTTTTTAATTTATCTGCATATTTTTGGAAAGTATCTAATACCACTTGTTCTTGCTTTGGCATTGCCCACATTTCAAGTTTGGCTGGATTCCCTGAAAGGGTCGCGACATCAATTTCGAAGCCTGCATTATCTAAATGAAACATCGGCAAAAGCATTTCTACTGGATGGTTTCCTGTAGAAAAGAACTTACCGTTTTGCATCTGGATATAACGCTCATCAGTTGCAATCATTAAGACTTTTTTATTGCCCGTATACGGCGTTGGATAGGTTGTGCCATCGTAATCTGTTTTAGGAGAAGTATATTGACTCAGTGAATATGGTGATGGGAAGAACGCATTATCTTCAGCCAAATCTGGAGTTGGATTTTTATCATTTGATGCTGGGGTATTCATTGTTACCATCCTTTAGAATTGAAGAACGAAATAACAGCTTTAAGCCAGTTATTATTTCTTAGTACATGTATATTTAGATCAAGAAACTGGTGCAACACGCCAATAGAATTTGGCAATTTTTATATAGAAATAGGCACAATTAATAATTATAAATTTCAGTTTAGGCAAACATGACGTTCACCTAAACTATCACGCGTTAAATTAGGTATTGATCTCTAAAACGATCTTTCCAATATGGTCACCTTGCTCCATACATGCATGGGCACTTTGTACATCTGAAAAATCATAGGTTTTATAGATTTGCGGTAAGCACTTGCCTTGCGCCAATAATGGCCATACATGTTCATGTAAGGACTGAGCAATCTGTGCTTTTTCTTGGCTATTACGCGCTCGCATGGTTGAGCCAGTAATCGTTGCACGTTTTAAAATCAGTTTTTGTAAATCAAATTCTTTTGCAATTCGCCCTCCCATAAAACCAATAATGACCAGTCGACCATCACGCTTTAATAGATTTAAGTTTTTCGAGAAATACGAACCACCCACAATATCCAAAATCACATCAACACCTTGGTCTTGGGTGTGTTTCAAAATTTCTTGCTCAAAATCTTGGGTTTTATAGTTAATTGCAGTCGTTAAATTAGAGAGTGCTTCAACTTTATCTTCACTTCCAACTGTAGCAAAAGTTTTAATCCCTAAAGCATGGCAAATCGCTAAAGCGGTGGTCCCAATACCACTTGCCCCACCATGAATCAGTGCTGTTTCATTTTCTTTTAAACGGCCGATATCAAACAGATTTGCCCAAACTGTAAAGAATGTTTCCGGAATTGCAGCAGCTTGAGTAAATGATAAATTCTCAGGTATGGGAAGTACTTGCGTTGCAGTGACAGTACAATACTCTGCATAACCACCACCGTTGGTTAAAGCACAAACCTTGTCTCCAACTTTGAAGTGTTGCACTTGATCACCTACAGCAACTACGACCCCAGCGACTTCAAGACCCGGAATTTGCGTAACACCTTTTGGCATTGGGTATAAGCCCATACGCTGCAATACGTCTGGGCGGTTAATTCCAGCAGCTTTTATCTCAATTAACACTTCATCTGCTTGAGGAACTGGAACATCTGAATCTTGAAGTTTTAAGACCTCAGGTCCGCCAGGAACCGTAATTTCAACAATTTTCATGGTTGTTGGAAGACTCATTGATATGCTCCATGTTTGGTTTATATTTTAAATGTATTGATTTACTTTAATTCATTGAAGATTTAGGTGGAACTCCAAACAGCCGTTTGAACTCTCGACTAAACTGTGAGGCACTTACATACCCAACCTGATAGGCAGCTTCCGCAACACCCATTTGATTATTTAAGATTAAATCACGTGCTTTATGTAATCGAGTAATCTTAATGTACTGTAATGGAGAATAGTTCGTGACTTTCTTAAACGCTTGATGAAAAAGAGAGACACTCATTCCTGCTTGTTTAGCAAGTTCCTGAACCGTTAAATTATGATAGTAATCTCTTTGAATAATTTCACAAATTGTATAAATCACACTATTTCGACTTATCATAGCCGAAAGATTTTCGATTAAATCACGACTACCGGCCTGTAAAACCCTATAAATGAGTTCTCGTTTTATCTGCTCTCCCAATATCGCGGTATCTTGTTTAGAACGAAGTAAATGCAACAAACGTAAAGCAACTTCAGATATAACAGAGTTCATTTCTATAATATTTAAACCACAACTGAGCTTTATATCTCTTTTTTCAAGTTCATCTATAGATAACTGCTGCTCTTTGTTCATTTTAGTGGCTAAATCAGCCATCATTTGTGATTCAAATTTAATCGCAATTGCCAGCATCGGTTCATTTTCAACCCATGTATCGCAGTCAAAAGGAATAGCAATCGAGATGAGTAAACACTGGCCTTGTTGAAACTGAAAAGTTTCTTTTCCTATATAACCACGCTTTACGCCTTGTATGACTAAAACAATTGAAGGCTCTTGTAATACAGCAACAGGCTGTGTGGAATGATCAACCCTCATAAGAGTGATATTTGAAATATAGGTGGGATATAGCCCTTCTTGAGGAGCTAAATATAAAAAAGCCCCTACCAAACTTTTCATCAGATCATTCTGTTGCATTGCTTTATTTTTTACAGGCTATTTAAGATTTACTATATCAATCAAACTAAAAGGAAAAAGCGTTTCTTGGTAGTACTTTGTATAAATAAGCAAGTTAAAACTATTTTTAGGCATAAAAAAACCTAGAAGATTCTAGGTTTTTTCACTTAGTCTGACTATTAAGCAGATAAGTTAAAGAACATTGCTGCAATCAAAATAATGACACCGAGCACAATACGGTACCAAGCAAATACGCGTAGCGTATGGCGCTCAACAAAAAGTACCAGTGCCTTTACTACAAATAAAGCTGCAATAAATGCTGCAACAAAACCAACACCAATATTAATCATATTGTCTGAGGTCAACACATCAGCATTTTTAATTAAGTCAAATGTCGCTGCACCTAACATGGTCGGCATTGCAAGGAAGAACGAAAATTCTGTTGCGGCTTTACGTGATAAACCTGCAAACATCCCGCCTACAATTGTCGCACCTGAACGAGAAGTTCCCGGAATCATCGCAACACATTGAGCAAGACCGACTAAAAGTGCCTGCTTAAACGTGATTTTTGTCGCATCTAGTGTTTTATGCTCAAACTGTCTAGATTCAACCCAGAAAATAATCAGTGCACCAACAATGAGGGCAATCGCAACCACAATTGGGCTAAACAAAACGCTTTTAATAAAATCGACGGCTAAAACACCAATAATCACTGCTGGGAAAAAAGCAATTAATACACTAAAAGCAAAATGACGCGACTCTACATCGCCACTAAAGAAGCCTTTAATCAAGTTAATAATTTTTTGTCGATATAACCAGCATACTGCCAAAATAGCACCTAACTGGATCACTACTTCGAATACACGACCACCATCTGAATGGAAATCGATAATATGACCAAATAAAATCAAATGGCCAGTACTGGAAATTGGTAAAAATTCAGTTAAACCTTCAACAAACCCTAGAAATAGTGCTTTTATAACTTCAAAATTTTCCATCACTTGCTCAAAAAGTTAATCACTAGAAAGGTCTAAAAATTTGTTTTATATCATGAACGAACCAACATTTTGGCTAAGTTCATGTTCAATATCAGATCATTTCTAGCATTTTGGTTATTGCCTTTAATTAAAGACCGATTATTTAAAGTGCAATAATGTATCACATCATTATGACAAACTTAGGTTAACTATCGTAAAAAGATAAAATCTAATCAAAAACAAATCGTCTTCTAGTTATAAATAAAAGCTCTTAAACTTAAACAGGCCAAGAAACCATCTTAAAACATCAAACAAACATGATATTATTTCAAGTATATGTCATTTATATTTAAAATTTAAACAGAATGAAAAATACTAAAATCAACGCACGTCATCTGATTATCGATCTCTTTCTTTCCTCTGCTTACCCTCAACTTACGATTAAACAAATTTTGGTGGCTGCCAAACTGTTTAACTTAAGTGAAAATGGTATTCGAGTTGCGACAACCCGTTTATTAAATGAAGGCATGATTGAAAGCGTAGAACGCGGAATTTATCAACTTTCACCTTCTACGAAAGATTGGGCAAAAGTAATACTCAATCGTAAAAATGGTATTAAACAAACTAAAGAATGGCAGCAACATTATCTTGCTGTATTTACAGGCACACTGGGCCGTATAGACCGAACTGCTCTTAAAAAGCGTGAACGTGTACTGCGTCAATTTGGTTTTAAAGAATTAGAAACTGGTATTTACATCCGCCCAGACAATTTAGCTTATAGTTTTGAAAAAACCTGTGAGGAGCTTGTTTTAGCTGGGCTAGAGAAAGAAGCAAAAATTTGTATTATTCAGCATTTCGAACCCTCAACGCTTAAGCAAATTTTTTCTTTGTGGGATACCAAACAACTCGAAAAAAATTATGAAATGTATAGTCGAGATATCACACACTGGCTTGAAAACTATACTCACCTCTCCTTAAATGATGCTGCAGTTAAAGCCCTTCTTTTAGGTAGGGAAACAATTGCTTTACTCATGAATGATCCCCTATTACCAGCACCATTTGTAAATGAGTCTGCGCGTAATCAATTTGCTCAAGATGTACAGCAGTTAGACGCGATCGGCCAAAAACTTTGGAAAAAAATATATGAACAAGAACTAAATCTATAATCATCTGATTTATTTTTTTACAAACAAATATTTCACTTTTTAATTTTTTATGACTATATTTGTAATATAAAAATATAGATACCGAACTCTAATTTGGGAGAATAACAATGAATACGCAGGTAAGTGTTACGGACCTATTTAGCAGAGAAGAAATACAAGAGCTTACAGAACCTTCAGATGCATATGGAGCTTGGGCTGTTGCCAGCACATGGGCTGTTATTGGCGGAACATTCGCTAGCTTAATAATGATGTGGGACTACTTGCCAAGTTGGGGTAAATTATTAGCATGTATGCTTGCCTTAGCAATCTTGGCGGGTCGTCAGTTATGCCTCGCAATTTTAATGCACGACGCATCTCACAAAAGTTTATTCAAAAATAAAAAAATAAATGATTTCGTAGGTGAATGGCTATGCGCCCGCCCCATCTGGAATGATCTTCAAAAATATCGTGTACACCATGTTCGTCACCATGCAAAAACCTCTACTCCAGATGACCCAGATCTTTCTTTAGTTGCTGGTTTTCCTGTCAGTAAAAAGTCTCTGACTCGTAAATTCTTACGCGACTTAACAGGTATGACTGGCTTAAAGTTTAGCTTAGGTCGAGTTTTAATGGATCTGGATGTCATGAAATGGACTGTTGCCAATGATCAAATTTGGTTAGACCGCAGTCATAAAAATTTCGTTGACTATGCAAAGAGTATTGCAAAAAACAGTACAGGTGCTATTGCAACGAATTTAGCACTTTATGGCGTTTTAAAAGCATTTGGTCAACAACGTTTTTATTGGTTATGGCCTCTGGCTTACTTAACTCCATTCCCACTTTTTTTACGTATTCGCTCTATGGCAGAACACGCTGGTATGAAAACCAGCAATACTGCTTTAACCAATACTCGAACAACACGAGCTGGATGGATTGCGAGAAGTTTTGTTGCACCAATCCACGTAAACTACCATATGGAACACCATTTAATGGCTTCTGTACCATATTTTAAATTACCACGTATGCACCAGATATTAAGAAAACGAGGGCATGTTCCAGTCCCGCCTAGCTATTTTGAAGTGATTCACTCACTTTCATCGAAACCATAATCATCAATTTAAGGCATATTAGAAGATCACTTTCAATTTTGTGGTCTTCTTGATTATTCACTTATATCTAAATTTTTTAGTTTTAACTGAGTTCGATAATACTTAGGTGTCACTCCCATCCAGCGTTTAAAAGCGCGAGTGAAATGAGATGTATCTGCATAACCTAAACTTAAAGCCACAGTTTCAATTGATGTAGAACTATTTTCTAAAAGATGATGTGCATATTGCTTTCGAGTTAAATCAACTAATGCTGAGAAACTTGTATTATCGGTTGCCAAGTACCGCTGTAAGCTACGTTCTGACATATTCATCATTTGAGCGACTTGCTTAACTTTTAATATTTCTCCCTGATTATTAATCAATAATTTTTTTATGACTTGGCTAATTTCTGCTTTCCATCCACTTCGTAACTTCAATTTATCAATATCTTTTTTACACTGTGCTTTCAGTAAAGGTGCCAGCATAGGGTCAGCCGTTAGTATAGGCTGCATTAAATATTCTTTAGGAAAAATCCAAAGATTATGTTTTTGGTCAAATAAACAACTTACGCCTAATTTATCTTTTATTTTTGAAAAACCTAGTGGTTCGGGCATATTCAATTGCACTGTACCTAAAGAAGATAATCCTGTTAGATGCTTCGCGATTTGAACAAAACCTAATAATAAAAAAATAGTAGCATCTGGACTCAACTGAAAAGCTTTCAAAGGCTGGTGTATAGACCAGTAAAAATAATCTTGTTCTTGCTTTAACTCAGGTTTAAAGGCATCACAACGAGCCGCTATAAATTGCTCAAATATTTTTAAGGCCTCTCCCAAATTTGTACTGACCATGGCCGCCATACCCACCGAACCATAACAAGACGCTTTCATTTCCAACGCCAAATAACCCGCCAATGCTGGCTCATGAGTGCGTTGAATCGCATGCTTAAGTAAGTTATTTAAGGTATTAAACTCAACATACCAATACGGTTTGTTTAATTTTTCTAATGTTATGCCACTTCCATCTAAAAACTGCTCAGCAGAGATATTCAAGCGCTTAACCATATCAACTAATAAATTAATATAAGTTCCAGGTAATTCTGGGTTCAGGTTTGGTCCACTAGAAATCATAAATATGGCGCCAAATGGTAAAAACTGTCAGTTCATGAACTATGCCATGCTTTTAAATTGATGCATAGTTGTTCAAAACGAAACCCGCTAAATTGCACTAGACAACACAATTTCTAAAAAGAATACAGGTCACCTTATGAATATTCTGATCGTTCATGCTCATCCAGAGCCACTATCTTTTACAACATCATTAAAAACCACAGCCCAGCAAACTTTTAAAAAGTTGGGTCATCGTGTAGAAGTTTCTGACTTGTATGCAATGCAATTCAACCCTGTAGCTTCCAAAGAGGATTTTTTAGAACTCAATCAACCCGACTATTTCAATTACGCATTAGAACAACGTAATGCCGCCAAGCAAAACCTTTTAGCACCTGATATCCAAGCGGAAATTGAAAAGGTAAAACGAGCAGATTTGATCATTTTAAACTTCCCTCTTTACTGGACTTCTGTCCCGGCAATTTTAAAAGGATGGATTGATCGCGTATTCGTTTCAGGACTTTTTTATGGCGGAAAGCGTTTTTATAACCACGGTGGTATGGCGGGTAAAAAAGCGATGCTCTGTTTAACACTGGGCGGTAGAACGCATATGTTTGGCGAGAGCTCAATTCACGGACCAATTGAACATTATCTCTCACCCATTCAACGCGGCACCTTGGCTTATACTGGTTTTGAGGTTCTTCCACCATTCATTGCCTACCATGTACCTTATATTAGCCAAGAGGCACGAGAAACAATTCTTGAAGACTATATAACGTACCTTACTCACCTCGACCAGCTAGAACCTTTAAAATTTCCCAAACTTGAAGAATTTGATGAGAAGTTATATCCCCTTTAATGGTATGTTTTAGCTCTAAAAGCAGACTAACCAGACATACTTCTCATTTTTTGGTTATTCTTTGGAATATAAAAGATCTTAACTAGTCTTTAAACCCTCCCAAAAATTGATCAATTGGTAAAAAAATTGCTTAATTTCCACCCATTAATTAAGAATATAAAACTTAATCAATAATATACACATGTAGAGAAACTAGACTTGTCCAGTAAAAATGATAACTAATACTCAATTCATAACCAATCAATTCATATTTTTACAAAAAAATCTTTGGCCATTTTTTTTGGATTTATGACAAAAATGTCATAAAACTAAAGTCTATTAATAATAGATAAAAAATATAAATATCAAATATTTAAAATAATTTAATAATGTAAATATTTCTCCATATTTCATTCATTATTGACATTTTTTGTATAAAAAATGAGTACTCCCCAGTTCATATAACAGATTTACTCTTAGTGTAATTATGCTATTTTTGTTACATGGAGTTATCAAAGCTTTGAAACTTGTAATTAAAAGCTATGAAGGCAACACAGTTTAAACGGTTTAACTCTGTTACTTTTAAAAAAATGTCTTGAAGTTCAAGGAAAGATTAAAATGAAATTAAAACATCTGAGCACTGCAATGATTTTAGCAACGCTGCCTGCAACTGGGGTTTTTGCAGCAGCTTTGGATCGCTCTGGACAGTCAATGTCCGCATTCTTTCAACCTGGTAATTATTTTGAAGCAGGTATTTCTGTTTTAGACCCAGATGTATCGGGTAAAGAAGCAGGTTCGAGTGCAACACGTCGTGATATTAGTGATATGGCTAATGATTACTACTTCCCAAGTGCAGCATTAAAACTACAACTTAACGATAAATTCTCTTTTGGTCTACTCTATGACCAACCATTTGGAGCAGATGCAGAATATTCAGGTAACAATGTATTCGTTTCTAATCCTGGTACTGATTCTGTTTTATCAGCATCAGCTATCGATGGCCTTGTTACTAAAAAAGCAACTGATGCTTTGCAAGCACAAGGTTTACCTGTCAATGATCAAACTTTAGCTTTAGCAAAAGGCCAAGTTTTAGCAAGCCCACAATTTAAACAACTCGCTGGCGCTCTTGCTGCAGCAAATAATTATTTAGGTAATGGTGGAACTAAAGTTAAAGTTGATACACAAAATTTATCTTTTGTATTTGGTTATCAACCAACAAAAAACTTTAATTTCTACGCAGGTCCTGTATTACAAACAGTTAAAGGTAATGTAAGTTTACGAGGCCAAGCGTATAGCCTTTATAATGGCTATGATGCAAATATCAAAGAAACTACAGGCGCTGGTTGGTTAGCAGGTGCAGCTTATCAAATTCCTGAAATCGCACTTCGAGCATCTGTAACTTATCGTTCTGAAATTGACCATAAAGTGGATATTAATGAAAATTTATCTTTATTAAACTTCCCTGGTCTTACTTCAGTACTTGGTGGTTTAGATGTTCCAGCTTCTAAAATCCAAGCAATTAACTCATCTGGTAAAACGACAATTACTACTCCACAGTCTGTTAACCTTGATTTTCAAACAGGGATCATGGCTGATACCGTTGCATTCGCCAATGTACGTTGGGTGAACTGGAAAGACTTCTCAATTCAACCATATAAATTTGGTAAAGTTTCAGAAGCTGTGGGTGGTCTGGTTGGCCGTCCAAATGGCTTTAACCTAGTTGAATATTCAGACGATCAATGGACAGTGAATGCTGGTGTGGGTCGTAAGCTTAATGATAAATGGGCAGGTAATGTCTCTGTCGGTTGGGACTCTGGCGCAGGTAACCCGGTGACTACATTGGGCCCAACAGAAGGTTACTGGAACGTAGGTGTAGGTGTTCAATATAGCCCTACTCCACAAACATTTATTGCTGGTGGTGTGAAATACTTCTGGTTGGGTGATGCTAAAGCACAAACTGGTGCACAAGCTGGTAGCGATCAATATGTTGCAGAGTTCTCTGATAACAACGCGATCGCCTATGGTTTAAAACTTGGCTATAAATTCTAAGTTTCAAACTCATTCATATAAAAAAGGCGCTTTAAGCGCCTTTTTTATTGCCCATTCTTAAGCAGGAATATTACGCTGCGAAACTGAACGGATTGCTTCTTTTAGGGCATCATATCCATTAATTGCTGGGAACTGTGGGAATTCCGCAATGACGTTGGCAGGTGCATCAAATAAGAAGCCATGATCAGCTTCACCAAGCATGGTTGTGTCATTATATGAATCCCCTGCCGCGATTACACGGAAATTTAAACCGTGAAGCGCTTTAACTGACTCGCGTTTTTGGTCTGGTTGACGAAGTTTATAAGCTGTAATCATCCCATTTTCATCAGTTTCTAATTTGTGACAGAAAATTGTTGGCCAGCCTAATTGCTTCATTAGAGGATGAGCAAACTCATAGAAAGTATCGGACAAAATGACCAGTTGGAAATGATTACTCACCCATTCAACAAACTCTTTGGCACCTGGTAATGGCCCCATCTCGGCAATAACTTCTTGAATATCATTTAGGCCTAGACCATGTTGTTTTAAAATATTCAGACGCTGAGTCATTAAAACATCATAATCGGGAATATCACGAGTTGTTGCTTCTAGTTCTTTAATCCCTGTTTTTTTTGCGAAATTGATCCAGATTTCAGGAACTAAAACTCCTTCAAGATCTAGGCATACGATTTCCATGAATGCTTCCAACGTTGGTTAAAAATTGCTGTATCATACCATTAAGATTTTCAGATTTGCGTTGTTATTGATCAAATCAATTTTATTCATAAGGATTGAAATTAAAGTGCTAAGCAATTTATTCACTATCCTTTAGAATATTTTTCATAACACAATGCGCCCAAGCCTTTTGCCAGGAACACCCATGACCGTTATTCCGACTATTGATATCGTTGATGCTCTCGCGACTGAATATGCAGCTAAAAGCCCACGTGAGATTTTAGAGCTTGCATTAAGCCAACAAGGTGAAATCGCAATTTCTTTCTCTGGAGCAGAAGATGTAGTCTTAATTGATATGGCTTCACGTTTAGGTAAACCCTTCCGTGTTTTTAGTCTTGATACTGGGCGGCTGCATCCTGAAACTTATCAATTTATTGAAACTGTTAGTAAGCACTACAATATTAATATCGAGATTTGCTTCCCGGAATCTGAAGCTGTGCAAAGCATGGTAAATGAAAAAGGCTTATTTAGCTTCTTTAAAGATGGACACCAAGAGTGCTGTGGTATTCGAAAAGTTCAGCCTTTACGTAAGAAACTTGCGACTTTAGATGGTTGGATTACAGGCCAGCGTAAAGATCAAAGTCCGGGTACACGTACTGAAATTCCGGTGGTACAAGCAGATGCTGGTTTCTCTGGTCCGGGTAAGCAACTCATTAAATATAACCCGCTTGCGAACTGGTCTAGTGCTGATGTGTGGAGTTACATCCGCATGATGGAAATTCCATACAACCCTCTACACGAGCGTGGTTTTGTTTCTATTGGCTGTGAGCCATGTACACGTCCAGTACTTCCAAACCAGCATGAACGTGAAGGCCGTTGGTGGTGGGAAGAAGCAACACAAAAAGAATGTGGCTTACATGCAGGCAACTTAAAAAAATAGTCTGGTATAAAAAAACCACTGATGAATCAGTGGTTTTTTTTACAGTTATATCTCGTACACAAAGTCATATTTAATCTGTAATAAACGCTATATACTAAATTTTACGGTTCTATAATTCTAATAAGAGCTCAGTTAAGGGCTTCTTAGAAAAAAGCATGAGGCACAACGAGTTATGCGTCCATTACACCCTATTGATTTTATTTTTCTATCGTTAGAAAAAAGACAACAACCGATGCATGTTGGCGGATTGTTTTTATTTGAAATTCCTGAAAATGCCCCTGAAACTTTTGTTCGTGATTTAGTAGAAGAAATTCGCCAATCAAAAAGTATTCCTGTCCCTCCCTTTAATAACCGTTTAAATGGCTTATTTTGGGATGAAGATGAAGAATTCGATATCGATCATCATTTCCGCCATATTGCCTTGCCTCATCCTGGCCGAATTCGTGAATTACTCGTATATATTTCGCAGCAGCACAGTTCTTTAATTGACCGTGCAAAACCTCTGTGGACCTGCGACATTATTGAAGGGATCGAAGGTAATCGTTTCGCGATGTACTTTAAGATTCATCATGCCATGGTAGATGGCGTTGCGGGTATGCGCTTAATTGAGAAGTCTCTGTCAAAAACACCAGAAGAAAAACATGTGGTTCCACTTTGGTGCGTAGAAAGTAAAAGAACAAAACGCTTAAAAGTACCAAAACCAAGTACTAGTAAAATCAAAAGTATTTTAGGAGGCATCAAGTCACAGCTTGAAGTTACTCCGAAGGTCATGCATGAGTTATCACAAACCATCTTTAAAGAAATGGGGAAAAATCCTGACTATGTATCGACTTTTCAGGCGCCAGTTTCAATTTTGAATCAACGCGTAAGCGCTTCACGTCGCTTTGCAGCCCAATCTTTTGAATTAAGTCGCCTTAGAAAGATTTCTAAAGCGCTTGGTGTGACCATTAATGACGTCGTACTTGCTGTATGTTCTGGAGCATTACGTGAATACCTGATTAGCCATAATAGCTTGCCTAAAAAGCCTCTTATTGCGATGGTGCCCGCTTCACTGCGTACAGATGACTCTGACGTAAGTAATCGCATTACGATGATTCTAGCGAATTTGGGGACCCATAAAGACCAGCCTCTAGAACGACTCGAAATTATTCGTCGTAGTATGCAAAATTCAAAGCAACGCTTTAGCCGAATGACTGCAAATGAGATTTTAAACTATAGCGCTGTAGTTTATGGCCCAGCAGGTCTAAACATCATGTCTGGAATGCTTCCTAAGCGTCAGGCATTCAATTTAGTGATTTCTAATGTACCTGGCCCACGTGAGCCACTTTATTGGAATGGTGCGAAATTAGATGCGCTCTACCCTGCTTCTATAGTCATGGATGGGCAAGCGCTTAATATTACGATGACAAGCTATCTGGATAAGCTTGAAGTAGGTTTAACAGCATGTCGAAATGCTTTACCTAAGATGCAAAACCTTTTAACCCATCTTGAAGATGAGATTCAACGGTTTGAAGAAATTATTGAGGAAAAACAGCTGAAACATCATTCAGCAAGTTAAGAAAAATTAAGGGGCTTTGAAATGGCCCCTTATTTTTTAATTGCGCGGCACTGGTTAAGCAACTGATGACATACTGAACGGATCATCGCAGTTGTAATCGGTACTTCTTTACCTTGGTCATTCAACATATAGCAGCTATTTACTGGCGTGCTTTCTAAAACATGTTTAAGACCGTTGCTAATTAGGTTTTCACTTACATTCATGGGTTATACCTCTTATTGTTTGCTAAGACGTTTTAAACAGGGAGAACGTCTACGGCTACTGTATGCAAGTAGTATTTAAAATTCATGAATGAAAGTAAAATTTCAGTTGTAACAAGGATTAAGCGATATCTTGTTACAACTTTAACTTAAAATGATATCGTATTGCTCTTGCGTATATAAATTTTCGACCTGAAATTTAATAACTCTGTTGATAAAGTGCTCTAAATCAGCCACTGCAGGGGCTTCTGCCGTTAATAATCGGTCAATTACAGAAGGATGAGCAACGACAGTAAAGCCACTCGTAGACTCAAATGCACGCGTATATCGTAATATCTCTCGAAATATTTCGTAACACACTGTCTCTGCCGTTTTGACAAAACCACGTCCCTGACACGTTGGACACGACTCACATAACAAGTGTTCTAATGATTCACGTGTTCTTTTACGTGTCATTTCGACTAAGCCAAGTTCAGACACCTGTGTGATTTTTGTTTTGGCGTGATCACGTTCAAGCATTTTTTCAAATTGACGCATCACCTCTTCACGATGAATGGCTTCTTGCATGTCAATAAAATCAATAATGATAATACCGCCCAGATTTCTTAGTCTGAGCTGACGTGCGATCACCTGAGTCGCTTCCATATTGGTCTTAAAGACTGTGTCTTCGAGGCTACGACCACCGACATATGAACCTGTATTGACATCAATGGTAGTCATGGCTTCTGTCTGGTCAATCATTAGATAACCACCAGACTTTAGAGCAACACGTGTTTGTAGAGCTTTTTGAATATCTTCTTCGACGTTATAGAGATCAAATAATGGTCGTTCACCCGGATAATGAATCAGGCGACTTTGCATATTCGGCACAAATTCATCTACAAACTCACGCAGTTTGCCGTGAATTTCTCTCGAATCGACATAAATCTTTGCTGTTTCTTCGCTTGCCAAATCACGAATAATTCGTTGTGGTAGTGGTAGTTCTTCAAAAATTAAAGAAGGAACTGCAACATCCACTTGTTTACGCTGGATATATTCCCATAGCTTGCTGAGGTAACACATATCTTGTGCAATCTCAGCATCATCTACGCCTTCAGCAGCAGTACGGACAATCACACTACCGGGTAGATTATGCTCTGCCTGAATACCTTCGATGATATTACGTAAGCGTTCGCGCTCTTCTTCTGACTCAATACGCTGTGAAACACCAATATGATTACCATACGGCATAAGAACTAAATAGCGAGAAGGAATAGAAAGATCTGTACTTAGACGAGCACCTTTGGTACCGAGCATGTCTTTCATCACCTGAACGGTCAGAATTTGCCCTGGATGAAGTAATTCAAAAACATTGGGAGTTGGCTGTGAACGAGGCCAAACCATATCATTAATATGCAAAAAGGCTGTTCTAGATAATCCGATATCAACAAAAGCCGCTTGCATGCCCGGAAGCACGCGGACAACTTTACCTTTGTAGATATTGCCGACAAGTCCTCGCTTCACTGTACGTTCAACATACAGCTCATTAACAGTTCCATTTTCGATTAATGCCACCCGACACTCCATAGGTGTGACATTAATAAGTAGTTCTTCTGACATACATAAACTCAAAGCATTATAAAATTTTTATTAAAGAGTCAGAGAGACTGTTAATGTCGCTTTGTCCACTATTCATCGACAATGCAATTCAATCAAGAATTATCAACAACCCCTTATGTCTTCACTCTTTTGAATAACTGTGAAAATTCGTACAAAGGAAGCCCTACCACATTACTATAACTTCCTTGAATTTTGGGAATATATTGCGAAGCAATTCCTTGAATTGCATATGCACCGGCCTTCCCTACAGGTTCACCTGTGGCCCAATAATCTTCCATATCTTGCGCAGTCATTGATGCAAACTCAACTTGAGTTTGCACTACTTGACTCAAGATTTGCTGCTGTGTCGCAATACAAATTCCGGAAAACACATCATGCCAACGGCCAGATAATTGTTTCCAGATTTCAAAGGCATGCTGTTTTGAGTCAGGTTTACCAATAATCTGACCATCAAGCCCAAGACTTGTATCGGCAGCAATAACCACGGCATCTGGAAAAATATTTAATACAGCTTGCGCTTTTTCTCTTGCTAAACGTTCAACATATTGATGAACCAGCTCACCATCATGAATAGATTCATCAATATCAGGGCTATAAATTTCAAAATTTAAGCCCAACTGTTGCAACAATTCTCTACGACGCGGAGAACTGGAAGCTAAAACTAAATGCGCCATTTTGCTAAACAATAATAAACAACAGGCCAAGTTAAGATGCTTGTTATTAATGGTTGCCAATGACGAGCAATCGAAAAATGAATGCCCCCCATCGTTTGGGTTACCCACATAAATGCCAAGTGAGCAATAATCACTAAAATGGCAATCGTCCATAAATTAACGAAAGTTAAAATCCGACGTTCACGTATTAAAAAGCGGGTAACAAAGGTAACAATAACAAAACTTAAGGCATTTAAGCCCAAAGGTGCATCAAGCAAAAGGTCTGTAAAAATTCCCATGCCAAATGCAAACCACACCCCACACCATGTTGGTTGGCAAACGACCCAAAACAACATGATCATAAGCATGAACAATGGACGCCAGCCAGAAATATCGTAGGAAAGTGGGTAAACCATGAGCACAGAACCCACGATAACGGAGAGAATAATTCCCCATAGTGGATCTTTACGCTTCTCACGTTTCAGTTTAGCGATCGGCATAAGGTTGCTCCTTCGCTAATGAGTCAGAGAAAAGCACAACCACGTGATGTCCTGTTGCAAGCTGAGCAGCTGGAGTAATATCAATTTCAGCAAACTCACCTGAATTATGACGACGGATTTTAGCCACCGTACCTACTGCATAACCTGCAGGGAAATGCTCACCTAAGCCAGAACTCAATACTTTATCGCCAACCTGAATATTTGCACTAGTTGGAACATATTCCATTTTCAAGCGACCTAAATCACCAGTTCCCGAAACAATCGCACGCATACCTGTACGCTCTAAACGAACAGAGAGTGAATGCTCTTTGTCTGAAAGTAGCATCACACGTGAACTATGAGGATATACATTGATGATTTGCCCCATAATCCCTTTATCATCTAGAACCGTTTGACCAACCTTAAGGTGATCCATTGAACCGCGGTTAATAATGATAATGTGACGTAACGGATCGGCATCTGTTCCAATCACTTCGGCAATTTCCATACGACCATCAATAATTAATGGCGTATCAAGTAAACCGCGTAATCGGGTATTTTCAGCAGATAATTCAGATAGTTTCTGCAAACGAACCTGAGCCTGTAACAACTCAGCCTGCATTGCAGTGTTTTCACGGCGCAGTTGTGTTTCAGATTTAGTTTGTTGATTCAGCCATTCTCTCGACAGTACCGGATAGCTTGCAAGCGCATAAATTGGATTATATGCAGCGTACAAGACATCCCTTGCTGGCTGAATTACATAAGGCATGCGCCAATCAAAGAACAGCACAACCAAGCATGTAATGACCGCAATAATGAACGAGCGGAAAGATGGCGGCTGTCTTGAAAAAATATTCGGTTGCACCGCCTAATCCTTAAACTTAACCGACGAAAAGCATGTCATGGTTCGGGTTGTCGAAGAATTCCAATACCTTACCACCACCACGGGTCACACAAGTAAGAGGATCTTCAGCAACAACAACTGGTAAACCAGTTTCTTGCGCTAACAATTTGTCGAGGTTACGAAGTAACGCACCACCACCTGTCAACACAATACCGCGCTCAGCAATATCAGAAGAAAGTTCAGGAGGAGTTTGTTCAAGAGCAGATTTCACCGCACTTACAATGCTTTGTAATGGGTCAGAAATCGCTTGAGTAATTTCGTCAGAAGTTACAGTAATCGCACGAGGTACACCTTCTGCAAGGTTACGGCCACGTACTTCAATTTCTAATGTCGTACCATCAGAAACAGCCATACCTACTTCTTTCTTAATAATTTCAGCTGTGGTTTCACCAATTACGCAACCGTGAGCTTTACGAACATAATTAATGATTTGCTCATCAAATACATCGCCACCAATACGTAAAGAATCGGCATAGACACAACCTTGCAATGAAATAATTGCAATTTCAGTTGTACCACCACCAACATCCACAACCATAGAACCACATGCTTGTTCAACTGGCATGCCAGCACCAATTGCTGCAGCCATTGGCTCTTCAATTAAGCGTACATCACGTGCACCAGCATTAAATACGGCTTCACGAATTGCGCGACGCTCGACCAAAGTTGATTTACATGGTACACATACAACTACACGAGGTGCAGGTGGGAACAAACGTTTTTCGTGAACTTTACCAATGAACTGATTCAACATGGTTTCAGTCACTTCAAAATCTGCAATTACACCGTCTTTCATTGGACGAATTGCAGAAATATTCGCAGGTGTACGGCCTAACATTTGCTTAGCATCTAGCCCTACAGCAGCAACAATTTTTTGTGAACCACTGTGACGAATTGCCACAACTGTTGGTTCATTTAATATAATGCCGCGGCCTGGTGCATAAATAAGTGTATTTGCTGTACCTAAATCAATGGCTAGATCCGGCGAAAACAAGCCAATTAGTCGTTTTAGAATCACGGTTCGTTCTCAGTTAAACTTTCATGTGGATGCAAGGTGGCAACTTTAAACTAAATGTGATGATTTGAACAAGTCAATCGCTTATTATAACGCACGATATTTTGAAAATTTTTAATACTGATTAGGTGATGTTATGTCTACATCGGATGCACAGCATTCAGCAGATTTAAATGCACAAACAGTTTCAGCAATCGCCAATCTTGCTCGATTGTCGCTCAATGATACGCAATCTGCTGAATATGCTCAAAGTCTAAATAAAATTTTAGGCATGATGGAAACCTTAAAAGGCATTGATACGGAAGGCGTAGAACCTTTAAAGAGTCCTTTTGATAATCCTCAACCTTTACGTGCTGATGTGGTAACTGAAAGCAATCATCGAGATGAATACCAAGCAGTTGCGCCTGCAACTCAAGATGGTTTGTATCTTGTTCCTCGCGTGATTGAATAACTTTTACTCAATTAACCCATCTTCCCTATTTTGAATGTAAAGAAATTTTACTCATGACTGATTTACATCGCTTATCAATTCGCGAACTTGCTGAAGGCTTAAGCCAAGCGAAGTTTTCGTCTCGCGAACTGACTGAACACTATTTAAAACGTATTGCTAAAATTGACCCACTGGTAAAAAGCTATGTGACGGTTACACCTGAGCAAGCACTTGCTGAAGCCGACGCAGCCGATGCAGCTTTAAAAGCGGGTAATGCAACTGCTTTAACGGGTATTCCACTTGCTCACAAAGATATCTTTTGTACCAAAGGCATTAAAACCACTGCTGGTTCAAAAATATTAGATAATTTTATTTCTCCTTACGATGCAACTGTTGTTGAAAAAACTAAAGCAGCTGGTCTTGTCACTTTAGGTAAAGTGAACATGGATGAGTTTGCGATGGGTTCAACTTCTGAAAGCTCATATGTAGGCGCAACAAGCAATCCTTGGGCACTTGACCATGTACCTGGTGGTTCATCAGGTGGCTCGGCTGCGGCTGTAGCGGCTGATTTAGCACCATTTGCTACAGGTACCGATACAGGTGGTTCAATTCGCCAACCTGCGTCTTTCTGTGGCTTAACAGGCTTAAAACCAACCTATGGTCGTGTTTCTCGCTTCGGTATCATTGCTTATGCATCATCTTTAGACCAAGCGGGTCCAATGGCACGCTCTGCTGAAGACTGTGCTTACCTCATGAATGTAATTGCAGGTCATGATGCAAAAGACTCAACTTCGGTTAAAAAAGAAGTTGATGACTACGTTGCAAACTTAAATGGCACATCCGTAAAAGGTTTACGTATTGGTATTCCTAAACAGTACTTTAACGTTGCAGGTTTAGATGCCGACGTAAAAGCACGTGTTGAAGAGTCTTTGAAAAAGCTTGAAGAAATGGGTGCAACGCTTGTTGAGATTGACCTCAACATGACTGAAGCTTATGTACCAACGTATTACCTGATTGCACCGGCGGAAGCATCTTCTAACTTGTCACGTTATGATGGCGTTCGTTACGGCTACCGCTGTGAAAACCCAACAGACTTGATGGATCTTTATAAACGTTCTCGTTCAGAAGGTTTCGGTCCAGAAGTTCAACGCCGTATCCTCATTGGTACTTATGCGCTTTCTGCGGGTTATTACGATGCTTATTATGTGAAAGCACAGAAAGTACGTCGTTTAATTCAACAAGACTTTTTAAAAGCCTTTGAAAATGTAGATGTGATTGCAGCTCCTTCTGCGCCAACAACTGCATATAAAATCGGTGCGAACTTAAGTCCAACTGAAATGTATTTAGGCGATATCTATACACTTGCAGTGAACCTAGCAGGCTTACCAGCCATTAATGCTCCTGTTGGTTTTGATAAAGACAGCTTACCTGTAGGTTTACAATTAATTGGTAACTACTGGTCAGAATCACAACTGTTGTCAATTATTCATCAATATCAACAAAATACCGATTTCCATACTCAACGTGCGGCAATTGCTGAGGAGAATGCATAATGGCTGAAGCTCAAAAGTTGAAATTGATTGACGGTTGGGAAGTCGTTATTGGTATTGAGATTCACACTCAGCTTGCAACCAATTCTAAAATTTTCTCTGGTTCATCGACTGAATTTGGTCAAGACCCAAATACACAAGCGAGCCTGGTAGACTTAGCAATGCCGGGTGTACTTCCAGTTTTGAATGAAAAAGTGGTTGATCTTGCAATTCGTTTTGGTTTAGGTATTGATGCTTACATCGACCAAGCTTCAGTATTTGCACGTAAGAACTACTTCTACCCTGACTCACCAAAAGGCTATCAAATTAGCCAAATGGATAACCCGATTGTGGGCTTGGGTCACATCGACATTCAACTTGAAGATGGTACGACTAAACGTATTGGCGTAACTCGTGCTCACCTTGAAGAAGATGCGGGTAAATCTGTACACGACCAATTTGAAGGTATGTCTGGCATTGACTTAAACCGTGCTGGTACACCTTTGCTTGAAATCGTTTCTGAACCAGATATGCGTTCGGTGGAAGAAGCCGTTGCCTACATCAAAGCCATTCACACACTAGTACGTTGGTTAGGTATTTCTGACGGTAACATGGCTGAAGGTTCATTCCGTGCGGACTGTAACGTGTCTTTACGCCGTCCGGGCCAACCGTTTGGCACACGCTGTGAGCTTAAAAACCTCAACTCATTCCGTTTCATTGAGCAAGCGATCAATGTTGAAATTGAACGCCAAATGGAAATTTTGGAATGGGGCGGCGAAATTGATCAAGAAACTCGTTTGTTCGATCCAAACAAAATGGAAACGCGTTCTATGCGTTCTAAAGAAGAAGCGAATGACTACCGATACTTCCCTGATCCAGACTTGTTACCAGTAATTATTCCAGATGAGCAAATTGAGGCCATCAAAGCAACTATGCCTGAGTTGCCAGCAGCACGCCGTGCACGCTTTATTGCAGACTTTGGCGTAACTGAATACGACGCGCACGTACTTACGCTCTCACGCGAAATGGCGGACTTCTATGAAGATGTTGTTGCTGCGGCTGGCGGTGCGAAGCAAGGTAAAATTGCTGCAAACTGGGTAATGGGCGAATTCTCTGGTGCTTTAAACAAAGCGGGCTTAGAGTTAACAGACTCACCTGTTTCTGCTGAACAGCTTGGCGGCATGATTGCACGTATTGTTGACAACACCATTAGCGGTAAAATTGCTAAACAAGTCTTTGGCTTTATGTGGGAATCGGAAGGTAAATCTGCCGATGACATTATTGCGGAAAAAGGCTTAAAGCAAGAAACCGACACTGGTGCAATTGAAGCAATCATTAAAGAAGTACTTGCAGCCAATGAAAAAATGGTTGAAGAATACAAGTCTGGTAAAGAAAAAGCCTTTAACGGTCTTGTTGGTCAAGTCATGAAAGCATCTAAAGGGAAAGCTAACCCTGCGCAAGTCAATGAATTAATGAAAAAATTGATTGGTTGAGTTCATCAGCTAATTCAACAAAAAAGCCTCGATTTATCGAGGCTTTTTTATATCCCTTATGAAGCACCCTTCGACTAAAGAATGTGCTTTTTGCTAAAAATCATACTTTCATTGTGCTAATTTAAATTAAAAATAGAAATCACTTATATTTTAAAAAGAGGGATAAATCATGTCTAAAAAGATTTTAATGTTAGTCGGTGACTATGCTGAAGACTATGAAACTATGGTTCCATTTCAGTTCTTAACAGGTTTAGGTTATACCGTGCATGCTGTTTGCCCGAATAAAAAGAACGGCGACCATATTGCGACTGCGATTCATGATTTTGAAGGCGAGCAAACTTATAGCGAAAAACGTGGCCACAACTTTGCGATTAACTATGATTTTGATGCCGTTAATACTAAAGACTATGTAGGTCTAGTTATTCCGGGTGGTCGAGCACCAGAGTACTTACGTATGAATGAACGTGTTGTCGAAATTGTACGTGAATTTGATAGAGTAAAAAAACCAATTGCAGCTGTATGCCACGGTGCTCAATTACTCGCTGCGGCTGACATTTTAAAAGGCCGTCTCTGTTCTGCTTATCCAGCATGTACTGCCGAAGTAAAACTCGCAGGTGGTCAATATGCAGACATTGCTGTGACTGAAGCAGTTACAGATGGACATTTAGTAACAGCTCCGGCTTGGCCTGCCCATCCAGCTTGGTTAGCACAATTTGTGAAAGTTTTAGGGGCTACAATTACGATCTAAATAGATCTCTTTATACTAAATACAATGAAGCCTGTTCTTAGATAGCAGGCTTTATTACTAAAATAGAAAACTAGATTTTTATCTTGTAATTCCCAGCTTATTCCAAATTTCTGGGGTTAAAAACGTTGTCACCAATTTGTTTAAGTCGATATAGCGCAATGTGCCCTGCAACTGCTGTTTAACGGCTGGGTCTTTAACAATATCTTCACCAGCACTTTGACCTAACTGTTGGAAAGCTTCTCCAACTGCCTTCACACCTTCTGCTTTAATCACGGCCTTTGTTTGAGCAGAACATTGCTCTACAATTATCCGCTGTAAAACTTGAGCCAGTTTTTGGTCTAACTGATCTTTTTGCTCAGGCGTTACATTACTAAATGCTTTTAAATCTGGATGAGCCGCTAAAGCGGTAAATGTCCATTGAAGCACCGTGGTTTTATCTGAAGCTGTCGTTGCTTTAACTAAACAATCACTGAGCTGATCGACCGTTGGACCAGCCATCGTAATTTGTGTTGCACCCAGTACAGCCGCCGCCACACATATTGAACGGCTCAGGTGTGAAAACTTACGGCGAGCAATAGCGTAAAGATGACGTGACATAGGTCTAGCTCCAATAAATAATCTGTTCTTTTTATCACAGAGTCACCAACGTTACCTGTTATGACTCTGTAACTTCAAAATACTTATTTCACCACAGACTCTATTCGATCAAGCTCCCACACTCCACCTGCTGCCAAGCCTTTACACATGCCTGTCCACATATCTTTCGTGTGTACAAAACTCTTGCCATCCCATACCCACTCTTCACTTGCCCAGCAATCTCCAATGCCTCTTCCCTTTTGAGCACTACTAATCAAACCGCTATCAAAATCTGAAGCAGTTTCAGTCACAAAAGTCGCTTTACCGTTTAAAGACTCATCTAGTACCCAAGCACCATACCCTTCGTTATAAGCACCTCTCCAACACAAGGTAGTCGCCAAAACTTTCTTATTGGTTAATTTATATAGTTCAATTTCTTGTGGTTCAGCTCCATCACTATTCCCACCATAAACGCCTTCACAAAAGCCGTCTTCTTTCGGATTCAGCTTAGCTGCCATTAAACTACGGTATATTGTTTGGTACTGTTTATTTTTTGGCTGTAAAGTTAAGTAAGGTTTGGTTGAAGTCTTAATACGCTTCACAACTAGTTTTGGCTCAGGCATAAGCACTTGATTTTCATTGGCACTGCCCTTTTTGACTAAAGCCCCAACCGTTCCGATACGCTTTTGAAAATCATCCATTTTTAATAACACAGCAGTCATACCAGCATCGGAAATTTTCCATTTATGCTGCGCATTTTTAAATACAATTTCAGTTTTCTGTTTAGACTGCTGTAGTAGAGCGTTAGCTTGTAAGCTACTTAGTTTACCCATAATTGGCAGCTCAGTACCATCTACAGCTACCGGTCCTAAGTCTTTGCCATTGATATAAAAATGGATATTTTTAAGCTGGTTTGCAGGTATGCTTTGTTCATAGTCAGACAAAGCAAACTCAACTTGCACAGGTTGTTTTGGCCCTGCTTTACGCGTTACTAAAATTGAAGCTGGATTATCACCATTGTCTTCATTTTGATAGCCAGCAGCCTTACAAGTACCTGTATTACTACAATAGATTTCCCACTCTTGATGAGAAAATGAAATGCCTTTAATGTCTTGAGCAAAACTATAAGAACTTATTGCCGCTAAGCAGCAAATTGAAAGTATATTTTTCATTTTCCATATCTCTATAAGTCTGTTTTTATTATGAAGTTAAAAACAGTATTCAATTTTGAATTACCTTATAGTTTAAAAGAATATGTTAGATTTATATAAGATTTTAAATTGATTACTTTCTAAAAATGAAAAAATTAAATTCTTTTTTATGGGCATCATTAGTCAGCCTAAATTCAACTGTTTATGCAGAAGTAAAAAACTTTACCCCTCATTTCCCCCAATTTTATAGCTCTGCTGCAACCCGCAAAGCAGATAATCAATTCTATAAGCTTGGAGAAGCAAATTTTTTAAACGGCGTTGCAGTCCCTTTTTATGGTGTAACGGCACAGAACCCAATAGAAGATGGTTTACTTAAAAATTTTGAAAGATGCACGCTTAAAAGCTGTAGCTTTAATTTTAATCTTGATGCTCAACATGCCAAGCAACTCAAGCTTCTTGCATTACCTGAAACAGGTTTAGTACTTGTTCCAAGAAATTGGCAAGATGTACAAGCAAATGCAGGTGCAAATGGAACTGGTTTTGCTTTAGCAATGAGTCCAGATCAAAAACAAGCGATAGAACTTTATGACTCTTCTTTTTGCGTTGGGTGTGGATTACCAAATGCAACGCTGTATTTTCCTGAACTGTTAAAAGAAAGTGTTGAAAATGAATATGGTGGTTTGAAAGACCCTAAAAACCTTATCAATATTGTTCATCCCTCTAAAAAAGTCGCTTTTTTTAGCTACCAAATTCCTCAAGTGAACAATAAAACCCATGGTATTGCCAAGTATGATGATGAAGACACTTTTAACTATAAAGAGATTCAAGTCACCTTAGATAAGTCGCAGCAGTCTCTAGTTGGCCCTATCCTTAATTTTTATAATGCAACCCATTAAATCAATAACCATAAAAAAACCCGCTTTCGCGGGTTTTCTTTTATTTATGCAATATAGACTCAAAAGCTTTTAAACGCTTATAAATCGAAAGCAGTTCAATAATGGTTTTCCATGAACTAATTAAATATTGGAATGAATCCCGCACACGCCCAAAAACATTCATAATTTGCTGCATTAAACCTAAAGTAAGTTTACCAGCAGCAATAGACGGGAAAAGAACAACTAAATTATATAGAATATCAAGTTGACCATACCATGTTGCAGTCATATTAAAGTAAGCATAATGAAAATAAAGACGGAAATAGTTTGTACGGACTCGACTAAAAAGCTCTTTTAAAGTAGCCGGTTTTGCACGTTCAATATGATCTTCACCATAAACTAGTTCTTTACGATAAGCTGCTTCTACTTTTTGATTGTTAAATTGTAGACCAGGCAATTTAATACCAACCACCATGAGTAAAACAGTACCAAAAATTGACCATACAATTGCAGCCCATACCAAAGAATGATTGAGCTCACCAACTAATGGTAATACAGGCACATATTTAGACAAATGAAATAAAATAGGTAAAAAAGCAATTAAAGTAATCACCGATTTAACTAGTTCAACACCCAAATCTTCCATAATAGTTGCGAAGCGCATAGTGTCTTCTTGTACACGTTGCGAAGCACCTTCAATATGGCGAAGCTTTTCCCAATGTTCAGTGTAGTACTCATTCATTGCTGTACGCCAACGGAATACGTAATGACTTGTAAAGAAAGCAGTAATAACACCCAAAGTTACGTATACCATTGCAATGTAAAGAAATACTAGAGTTTCACTATATAATGTCGAGATATCCCCCCCACCACTCGAAAGCATTTTTTGGATTAAATCCCAAAATGGTACGTACCATGCATTAATAGCAACATTAACCTGAACAGCAAACCAGATATTAAATAGAATAAAAGCCGACCCCCAGATAGACCAACGCTGCCATGGATTATTGGAAATAATTTTCCAAAAACCAGCAAACAGAGCTGTGGAGACTAAAAACCAGAGGTAAAACCATAAAAAAGCAGGTGACCAGAAGCGACTTACGCCAATAGGTAGCTCAGCATCTGCATATCCTTGAGGAAAACCTAGATACTGTCCCCAGTGATCCCCCCCTGTATACCAAAGCACCATATTTAGCGCGAGCCAAATAACTACAGATATAAAAAAATACCGTGGTGATGGAAAAAATGATTTGAACATTGAGCGTTGTTATCCCTATATTTCTTCAAATTTGCAATGAGGAGAATACTAAAACCTAAACCTTAAAATTGTGAAGGGCAAAGTTTAGAGAATTGTCAGTTTTTCCCGTTTCATTGAAGGATTTGATCGTTTTTTTGTAAATTCATCCTTGTTGCAATTTAATCCGTTTAAATTGCTTTGCATATGACTCCCTTAAGAGCCATATACAGCTTTTATATCATAGCAATATGAGTGTTTAAATCTCTTCTTTACGAACAATATAGCCTTCAAGCTGCATAGCCTGAATTAAAGGTTCCAGATCTGGAGCACTTTTTAACTCAACATCGACACTTACCGCACTTTCTTTTGCGCGACTTGTGGCAGCAAAGCGTTCATGGCGCAGTTCATAAATATTACCTCCCTGCTCAGCAATAATTGCTGTTAAACGTGCTAAAGCCCCCGGATTATCTGGTAATTCAACACGAATACGAACCATACGTCCCGTACGCGTTAAGTGACGCTGTAATACCGAAACCATTACACGTGTATCAATATTGCCCCCAGATAACACCACGCCGACTTTATGACCTAAAAATAGATCTGGTCGAGACATAATTGCAGCGATACCTGTCGCCCCTGCTCCCTCGCACACTGTTTTTTCAATGTTAAGCAACAGCGCAATCGCTTCTTCAATCATGTCTTCAGTGACTACCACAATATCATCAACATATTCTTTAGCCACTTGGGTCGTAAGCTCACCCGGAGTTTTAACCGCAATACCTTCAGCTACGGTTGAACCTAATGAAACCGCAATTTGATAGTTACAAAGCAATTTCGCCATGCTTGGGTAAACAACCGACTGAACCCCGATTATCTTAATTTTAGGATTTATCGATTTTGCCGCAATCGCAATACCTGAAATGAGACCACCACCGCCAATAGGGACCACCAATATGTCCAAGTCAGGTACGGCACCTAGCATTTCAAGTGCAATGGTGCCTTGACCAGCAATAATTTCAGCATCGTCAAAAGGATGAATAATAGTTAATGATTCTTCTTGGGCAACACGGTGCATTTCAGCAGCAGCTTCTGAAAAGTCTTGTCCATGCAAAATAACCCGTGCACCGTATTCACGTACACGTTGTACCTTTACATTGGGTGTCGATTTAGGCATGACAATCGTTGCAGTTACACCCGTACGCTGAGCATGATAAGCGACGCCTTGTGCATGGTTACCGGCTGAAGCAGCGATTACACCATGTTGCTTTTCCTGCTCAGATAAACTTAAAAGCTTATTTAATGCGCCCCGTTCTTTAAAAGAAGCCGTAAATTGTAGATTTTCAAATTTCAGCCACATTTCTGCCCCTAAAGTTTTAGAAATGGTTTCTGAAAAAACAAAAGGCGTTTTAACCACTAAACCATCTAAACGCTCTGCAGCGGCATGTATATCTTCTAATGTTGGAAACTCATGTTTTACCTGTTGCTGAATCATCTAATTAATCGGCCTCAATATGTTACAAATCAATTATTTTTTTGAAAATAGCATGAATTTCTCATATCTGTCATGAGTAGTTTTCAGCATAACTCCACTATACAAAAATTTTTGTCAGTACATACAAATCTTTTATTTTTCAACAAAAAAGCCCTTCTCGGGCTTTTATTTAATTTTCATATACTTGCTTTTAATTTATTTTGACTGAGCGCTTAATCCATCGGTAGAGAGATTCTGTTCAGCTATTT
The DNA here is from genome assembly GCF_000162375.2 of Acinetobacter sp. RUH 2624. NCBI lineage: Bacteria > Pseudomonadati > Pseudomonadota > Gammaproteobacteria > Moraxellales > Moraxellaceae > Acinetobacter > Acinetobacter sp. RUH 2624. The sequence goes on from NZ_KI391939.1 coordinate 2,399,068, forward strand.
TTTCATCAATCGCAAACTGAATATCGGACAGTTTTGCATTTGCTGCCTCAACACCAGCTCGCATAGTAGCTTCACGGCCTTTCACATCAAAAATATGTGCTTTTTCTCTTAAATCCGGTTGAATCACGACATCTGCATATTGAAGTTCTTCAGCAGCTAAACGTCCTTGCATAATATTAATATTTTGGTTAAACAGCCCCCATACATTCGAGGTTTCCGTATAGATCGGTTGAGCCAGAATATCTACAGCAATAATGACATCTGCACCTAAGTCTCGTGCTACTTCAACAGGAACCGGACTCACTAAACCGCCATCTACATATTCAGATTTACCAATTTTAGTGGGGACAAACATACTTGGTATTGAGGCTGAGGCTCTTACAGCTTGCCCAGTATTGCCGTAGTTAAATACTGTTTTGGTACCATGCTTAAGCTCTGTTGCGACCACATACATTGGTATTTTCATTTTTTCGAGTGGTAAATTATTTACTTGCTGATTTACATAGTCTTCAACTTTTTTCCCGTCAAAAAAACCTTTTAAACCAATACTGATATCACGAACGTCACCCGCTTTCATTTTTAATGCGGTATCACGCAGTTCATCAGGTGTTTTTCCACTGGCATAAATTGCCCCAACAATACTACCTGCACTAGTTCCTACAATAAAATCAGGGCGAATACCATGTTGCTCTAAGACTTCAATAACACCAATATGTGCATAACCTCGAGCACCTCCACTACCTAACACCAATGCGACAACTGGTTTTTTATGCTGCTTCTTAAGCTGTGCAAAAGGCTGGTCGACAAAACGTGAATATGCCTCTGCCGTTTGTGGTTTTAAGGCAGATAAGTGTGAGGTGGTCTGGCACCCAGCCAACACCATAGAAAGTCCGAGAACCCACAATTTAAGCTGTTTCATGGCCCATCTTTGCACTATGACATTAATTTCCGAATTGCAATTTTAGTTGCTCGTTTTGTGAAAAGCTGTAGTGAATTTATTTAATTTGTCATGTTTAAATTTTATACTCAAGTGTTTTTATGCTCCATAAAAAAAGCCCCTTATTTCTAAGAGGCTTTTTTGAAAATTACCAAATATCTGAATCGACTTTTTTCTTCAACTCTGGATATTTATTAATTTTAAATTCTGGTTCTTTAATACCTTGTTTTAATTGCTCACGGTAGTCTTTCAATAAAGTACGAGCTACAGGTGTTAACAGTAAAATTGCGACTAAGTTAATAGTAGCCATGATACCCATAAACAAGTCAGCCATTGACCAAACTAATGGAACACTACCAATTGCACCGAAATACACCATCACCAATACAAAAATACGGAAGATGAACATAATTTTCGGGTTGTTATTAATGAACTGCACATTACTTTCCGCATAAGCATAGTTCCCTAATACAGCAGAATAACAGAACAAGAATAATAGAACTGCCAGGAAGTCAGAACCCCAGTGTCCAACTTGAGTCTCTAATGCGCGTTGAGTTAATTCAACACCAACAAAGCCTGCATCATGATAAACACCAGAAACCAAAATGATGATTGCTGTACTTGTACATACAATGAAGGTATCTACGAATACACCAAGCATTTGCACTAAGCCTTGGTTTACAGGATGTTTTACATCAGAAGCAGCGGCAGCATTCGGAGCAGAACCCATACCAGCTTCGTTTGAGAACAAACCACGCTTAATACCCTGCATCATTGCCATTGATATGGCAGCACCGAAGAAACCACCTGCCGCAGCATTGAAATGGAAAGCTTCAGTTACAATGAGTTTTAACACGTCAGGTAAAATTGCATAGTTGCTTAATGCAATATACAACGCAACAGATAGGTAAAGACCCGCTTTTAAAGGTACAAACATTTCTGCAAATTTAGCGATACGTTTAATACCACCAAAAATTGCCAATGCAACCATCACAACAAGAGCAAGACCAACCCATGAAATTTCTAAATCAACACCACCTAAATGAGCAATAAGATTGGCTTTATCCCAACCCCATGCATGTGAAGATGCATTTGCAATCGCATTGATTTGAACTGAGTTAAATACGAAACCATAGGTAAAGATTAATGCCAGTGCGAAAACTACACCAAAGGTTTTACTACGTAAACCTTGAGTAATATAGTAAGCCGGTCCACCACGGAACTGTTTGCTCTTGTTGTCTCTCACTTTAAATAGCTGAGCAAGTGTAGACTCAATGAAAGCCGAGCTCATACCAAGAACAGCGGTTACCCACATCCAGAACACTGCACCAGGACCACCAATTGCGATAGCGATTGCTACACCAGCAATGTTACCTACCCCAACACGGCTCGCAAGGCCTGTTACGAACGCCTGAAAAGGAGTAAGACCATGCTCGTCTTCGCCTTCAGTACGACTGCTTTTCATAACACGAATACTTTGCAAGAACATGCGAATTTGCACTGCTCCTGTTAAGACCGTATAAAAAATACCGACAGCCAGCAAGAAAATAACCAGAAAATCCCATAAAGGGTCATTAAAAAATTTTACCCACGACATCAGTGTGGCATTGAGTTGTTCATTCATACTCGGTCCGCTTACGTTCTTGCTAAAGTGCTATTAGCACAAGCCAAAATCTGCAATAAACAAAAAAGCCCCTAGCAATAGGGACTTTTTCAGTACATTTAAGAAAAAACTTTTAATGTCAATTGAATAGCAATTATCGTCACAAGTTTAAGCAACATGATGCCCAGCACTAAGCCTTTGAAGGTCGCATGAGAGAAAGCATCCTTCAAATAAAATGAATTCATCGCATTACTGAACATATTCCCATTTGGGTGAACAGTATGCATCGACTCGGCTACAAACTTGGAAACTAACAAATGACCACCGCTAAATCAGCTCGCTTAATGATTCCCATCAATTAATCGAGTTATAAAAACTGGATTTAAGCCAATAAGCATATTTACATATACTTTTGGGCGAATGTCTAAACTGGATTTAAATTTCAAAGACTGTAACAAGCCATCGCTATGACGCGACTATCTGCGCCCCTTTCTTTGTTATTCAAGAAGAGTGCGTTGAGATGTGTACCAAGCTGTTGTATTTTTTGTGGCTTAGTCGTTGCGTGAGTTAAGTTCATTTTCATGGTCGCAATGGTAATCGCCAATCCTTGTTTCATGAACTGCTTGTTGATGAGCGGTAAACTCATGTAAAGCTCCTTATACCTCGTGTATTTCTCCATTCCTGCACAAAATCCTTTTTGTAAAAGTATTTTGTTATGCAGCCACTACTTTTTCCTAACGTGAGTATGGAGAAATCATACCTGCGTAAAAAAGTCGGTATTATGCAGAAATTTAAAATTTTGTGTATGTTTTTCATTAAAAGATTATGCTCTTTAAGGTTATTTTTCATACAAAACCATCTGTTTTGTACTGTTTTTAAACATATTATACCTTTTTTCTAATTGAATATTTTTACTCAAACTTTATTTTCATTTTAATTTAATGACCAAACAAGTCACAATATTTTGTCTATTTAAATCTAAAATGACACTTTCAAACTCTCATTGATTAGACATTTGTCTAAACGAATCGAGTCATCATACATATAAGGAAATCACTTTTCTAATATTTTTTGTTTATAAATGCATCAATTTTGGCGCACAAAATTAGACTTTTATAAACATTAAACATTGAGAATAAGATCAGGAGTCCTCATGAATCTGGAACAAATCCGCCTTGTTGACGAGGCCATTACCTCTCGACACTCTGTCCGTGCTTTTTTAAACACACCCATTGAGCCCGAAATCATTAAGGATATCTTAAAAGTCGCGAGCCGAGCACCTTCAGGAACCAATACTCAACCGTGGAAAGTCTATGTCGTGACAGGACAAAAACGTGATGAAATGGTAGAGCGTGTTTGTACAGCACAGATTGAGATTTCTAAAAATCCAGAACTTGCAGAACAATATAAAGAAACTTTTGCCTATTATCCTGAAAAATGGATTTCACCTTTTATTGACCGTCGCCGAGAAAATGGCTGGGGACTTTATGGTCTCTTAGAGATTAAAAAGGGCGAAAAAGAAAAAATGGCTGCACAGCAGTTACGTAACTTCAAACTGTTTGATGCACCAGTCGGAATTTTCTTTACAGTCAATAAAGCAATGGGAATTGGTTCCAAAATGGATATCGCCATGATGATTCAAAATGTCATGGTCGCGGCCAAGGCTCGGGGATTAGACACCTGCCCTCAAGCCGCTTGGAACCATTTCCATCCGTTAGTGTTAGATATTTTAGGCGCAGCAGATGACGAAGAGTTGGTATGTGCAATTGCGCTAGGTCATGCCGACCCTGCACACATTGTGAATACCTTTATTACGCCTAGAGAGCCTGTTGAGAATTTTGCAGTTTTTCTTGATTAAAGACTCAAGCAAACCACTCTCTTAAAATCAAGAGAGTGCTTGGCTTTTTGCTTGTCGCGTCGCTTTTAAAACAACAATAAAACCACTTAATGTAAATAACACCATCATCACTCCCATATTGAGTGATGCAGACCAAATAAGGAAGTTAAGAAGTACGCCACCCAATAAACCGCAAGCAAATTGCATACTGCCCATAATTGCACTAGCGGTTCCTGCACGAGCACCTTGCTTTGACATGGCTAGAGCCATGGCATTTGGTCCAGTTAAACCAATTCCTGAAATCGCTAAAAACAGTCCTAACATTACTAGCCATAAAGGTGCTGCAGAAATTAAACCAGCAATCAATACAATACTTGCACCTGTCACCTGTACCATTGAACCGGCTTTTAAACGCTTAGTAATTTCAACACGTGTAGTTAAGTGCTTATTTAAAGATGACATTAACATAATGCCAAAAGCATTCAGTCCAAATACATAAGCAAACTCTTGTTGATTTAGCCCATACTGATCCATAAAAACGGCGGGAGCTGAGCTGATATAACAAAATAGCGCTGCACCTGTTAAACATCCTGCAAACATAGGCAAACGGAAGCTCGCATCTTTGAAAATAGCACCATATAAGGTAGCCACTTGATATAGAGATAATTTGAGCCTCTTATCAGTTGCCAAAGTTTCTTTAAAAAAGAAATGTACACATAGCCAACAGATTGCGCCCACAATTGAAAGCGCAATAAAAATCGCTTGCCACGGAAACCAGATTAAAATCCAGGCCCCAATCATAGGTGCCAAAATAGGCGCTAAACCCATTACAATCATCATGCTAGAAAAAGCTTGTGCCGAACCTTGTACATCTAACCGATCGCGTATAGCAGCACGAGCCATAACCACACCTACACAACCACCTAAAGCTTGTAAAATACGGGCAGCTATTAGACTCCATTCATTTGTAGCGAGCACGCAAAACAAGCTTGCGACTGCATAAAGCGCAAGCCCAAAATAAAGAGGCTTTTTTCGACCGATACGGTCGCTTAAAGGACCATATACCAGTTGTCCAATGGCTAAACCAAAAAAATAAGCTGGCAATGTATTTGCTACCATTTGCGTACTCACCCCAAAATCATGGGCCATTTGAGGCAACGCAGGTAAGTACATATCAATGGATAATGGCCCTAAAGCCGTGAGTAAAGCGAGCAACATAATCCAGCCAATAGAATATTGACGCTGGGCTGTTTGTTCAGACATAACGATATTTCATTTTTCAATCATTTGCATACAGACAAGCTTACACTGTCTATCGTATGATTTGTGCAACATTGGTGTAGAAATACGCAAATCCTTTATCACTCAGGTTGATCAGCAAGGACTTCATTTGAAATCTTGGTTTAAACGCCTAAAAAGAGCGACTTATAACACATCATTTATGTATAACGTGCGGATGCTGATTGCCTTTTCAGGAACTGCGTTCGTGCCTTATTTTCTAGGCCATCAATTAGCAACAATTCCCCTCACTTTAGGTGTGGTCGCAGCTGGTTTAAGTGATATTGATGATCGCTTTTCAGTGCGAATCATGAATTTGATTTACACCTATATTGGTTTCTTCATTACTGCCGCTTCCGTGCAATTACTTTTCCCTTATCCAATGCTTTTTGCACTAGGGTTGATTGCCTCTTGTATTGGTTGGATTCTACTCGGGTCACTAGGCCGCCGTTACGCGACAATCTCTTATGGATGTCTGGTTGTTTCGGTTTATACCATGTTGGGGGTTCATTTATTTGACCAATGGTATATTCAGCCAGCGCTTTTAGTTGCGGGAGCAGCATGGTACGGACTTATTGCAACCATTAGCTTTTTATTATTTCCTGTTCGCCAACTTCAAGACAAACTAGCAGCCTCTTATGGTTCGTTAGGTGACTTCCTATTTGCCAAATCCAATTTATTTGATGTTGATATGACTCCTGCCAGTTATCAGCAAAGCATGATTGATCTTTCATTAGAAAATGGCAAATTGATTACTATTTTTAATGATCTTAAAACCGCCCTTTTAACCCGCTTAAAAGGTGACCGAGGACAAAAAGACACTCGCCGTAGCCTACATTATTATTTTGTCGCACAAGATATTCATGAACGTGCAGACTCTGCTCATATCGACTATCAAAAGTTAGCAAAGATTTTTCAGCACAGTGATATTTTATTCAGATTTCAGCGTATTTTGGCGGTTCAGGGTAAAGCCTGCCAAGAGTTGAATGAATGTATTTTACAACGCAAACCATATATCCATAACAAACGTTTTAAACAGAGTTTTGAGAACTTACGCTTATCTTTAGAAAAATTAAGAAAAGATCAACAGTATGACTTGTTATGGGTAAATGCTCTTTTTGCCTTATACCGAAACTTAAAGTCTATTGACTCACAATTACTCAACTTAGAAACGGAACAGCATATTCAGTCAGACAAAGTAAAGCAGGCTGAAAACCAACTCAAAGATGATGATTTAAAAGGTTGGAATGATATTGTTGTACGAATAAAACAAAATCTAACCCCTGAATCTGTACTGTTTCGTCATGCCATTCGAGTTTCGATTGTTCTTTTTATTGGATATGTATTTATTCAAACCACCCGAATCGAATATGGCTACTGGATTATGTTGACAGCATTATTCGTTAGCCAACCTAACTTTAACGCGACCAAACGTCGCTTACGTTTACGTATAGTTGGGACATTAGTCGGAATTATTGTCGGACTAAGCGTGGTATTCCTCGTACCTTCCGTAGAAGGACAATTAGTCATGCTGGTCTTAAGCGGCGTACTATTTTTCGAGTTACGCAGTAAGCAATATGCTCAAGCAACCGCTTTCATCACAATTTTGGCATTAATTAACTTTAACTTAGATGGCTCGGCAGTCGCTGCGGCTATTCCTAGATTTGTAGATACCCTAATTGGATGTGCTTTAGCGTGGTTTGGTGTCACCTTTATTTGGCCTGACTGGAAATTCCGTCGTCTACCGCGCAGCATTCGACGCTCTTTAAAAGCACAATGTAATTATTTAGCGGAAGTGGTAAAGCAATACCATGAAGGTCATAACCATGCGCTCAATTATCGTATTGTTCGCCGCGCTGCTCATAATACCGATGCTGAAGTCGCCTCGCTTATTTCAACATTAGCGACAGAGCCTGACTTTGATCCTACTCGCAAGTCAGATATATTTGAATTTTTATGCCTTAATCATACATTTTTAAGTTATATCGCAGCACTTGGAGCGCATAGAGAAAAGATTCAGGATCAAGCGGTTCTTAACGTTTTAGATCAAGCATTAGACGATATACAAGGAGCGCTGTTAAGAGATGAAATGCCTGATTTGACAGCACAAAATATGCTTAAGACGATACGTCAGCGTTTAAGCCAAAATGATGAAGATGACCAGAAATCACTCATTATTTTACAGCAGTTATCACTGATGCTAAGTGTTTTGAATCGATTTAGTATGTTGAAACAACGCCTAAGTCATGATCTAGATAATGATGCCAGCGAACTTGCATCATTATAAATTTGAGTCGGAATTTAGTATGAAATTGGCATAATATCCTTTCCTGAGTTATGCCAATTAATGCTAAACTTAAAACAGTTTACAATTTGTTATTTGCACTATGACCGCGAAAACTTTATATGCTTATACGCTTCAGCCAGTTCCTTACGAGGTTACAGAAGCTGAACAACGTAATGCACAACTTCTTATCTGGCGCAGCACCAATAAAATCAGCACAAAAATCTGGGCAATTATGGGGGTAATTTTAGCCCTTGCGATTTTAGGTCTTATTTTTATTAAGAACTATTCTACAGTGATTTGCTGGGTAGCCATTGTTGGTGTAGTACTTTATTACCTTGGCCGCACATATGGTTTGGAATGGTACGTTAAGCGTAAGATGAATGAGTTTCCTGTACAGGAAATCAAAGGTATTCGCTTAGGTGTACAACCTCACGGTATCGTAATGCGCCAGCAAATGGGATTACAAGAAGGCGTTGGAACCATTGGATGGAAAAACATCTATGAATGGTACAACACCCCTGACTTTATTTTAGTTAACTTTAAAGTAAAAGATCCTAAGGGCCAAGAACAGCAAGGTGCGTATATCTTGCCTAAACGCATGGACTCTAAAAACTTTTCTTTCAATACAATTCGTAAGCATTTGAAAGAAACTGTAGGTGAACCGAAAACTTTATAATTTCACCCCATTAAAAAGCCTCCGTTATAGGAGGTTTTTTATTAAGCTAAAAATAAATGATAATGAAAATTAATATTATCTCCAAAATCCATATTATCTACGCAATCTTCGGCTATACTTCGTTACAAGATCTCCATCATATTTACATTTTCGACCATGTTTAAAAAGTTTTTATTTCAAATTCATTGGTTTCTGGGTATTAGTGCTGGCCTCATCTTATCTATTATGGGTGTTACAGGCGCAATTTATTCTTATGATCAACAAATTTTAAAATGGGTAAATACAGATAGTTATGTTGTTCAAGCAGAAAGCACTCCTAAGCTTACCCCTGCTCAACTTTACCAACATTTCGCAACAACCCAGCCAGAAATTAAAATTAATAGCATTACGATTGCCAAAGACCCTACTGCCTCCTCTGTTGTCAATATTGAAAAAGAAGGCGAACGACGTGGCTACAATATGATGGTCAACCCTTACACAGCACAGGTATTGCCTGATGTTAAAGGTCGCGAGTTACTTTTATTAATACAACAAATTCACCGAAACTTAACTGCTGGTGAATTCGGTAAACAAATTACCGGCGCTTGTGCCTTAATGCTCATCTATTTTGTTTTGAGCGGATTATATTTACGTTGGCCAAAGAAGCACTCTGCACGTCAATGGCTTGCCGTTAAACCCAAACTTAAAGGTCGAAATTTTATTTGGGATTTACACGCTGTCGTAGGTACTTGGGTTATTGTTTTTTATCTTCTTTTTGCATGTACAGGTCTATATTGGTCATATGACTGGTGGCGTAGCGGTATGTTCAAAGTATTAGGTGTAGAACAACCTAAAATGCAAGGACATGGCGGAGCTGGACGCAATAAAGACAAATCTTCTGAAACTAAATTAGATAGCACTCAGCTGATTACTGCCCTCAACCAAACCTGGAGCGGTTTTAATAATCAAGTTGGACGTGACTATTCAACTTTAACAGTAAACTTACCGAAAAAAGACGATGGAAAAGTTGAATTAAGTTTTGTAGATGCAACGCCACAACACGAGCGTGCACGTAACCAAGCTGTCTATAACTATAAAACTGCCAATATTGAAAAGATGGAGCTTTATGAAGATAAAAAGCTTAATCAAAAAATCATGAGCAGCATGTTACCTGTACATCGTGGCAGCTTTTTTGGACCAGTCTATCAATTTGTAGCAATGCTTGCATCTTTAGCCATGCCATTATTCTTTGTTACCGGTTGGATGCTTTATCTAAAACGCCGTAAACAGAAAAAATTGACACAGGCAGCTCGCCAGTCTTTAGCTGGTCACTACATTGATGAAAATGCGAAACCTTGGTTAATTACTTATGCCACCCAAACAGGAGTTGCAGAGCAACTTGCGTGGAGTACCGCAACCAGCTTGCAAGAAGCACATCAGCCTGTTCAGGTTAAATCTATACAGCAGTTAACTGAAGCGGATTTACAAGAACATGAACAAATTCTTTTTGTGATTAGTACTTATGGTACTGGAGAGGCACCAGACTTAGCTTCTAATTTTGCAAAAAAGCTATTAAAAACAAAATTAGAGCTTCAGCATCTCAGATATGCCGTATTAGCCTTAGGTTCGAAAGAATACCCAGATACATATTGTAGTTTTGGTCACACTGTAGATGGATGGCTTAAAAACAATGGTGCAAAAGCTTACTTCGATACTATCGAGGTAGATAATGCAAATCCAACACATATTCAAAACTGGAATCAAGCTCTTGTAAAAGCAACTAAACTAGAGCTGCATGCCGTTAATCTTGAAAAAGTGTTTGATAATTGGACATTACAACAACGTGACTTGCTCAACCCAAATAGTCTAGGGCAACCAGCTTACAATATTGAACTTACAGCAAATCATGAAGCTATATGGCAAGCTGGAGACATTGCTGAAATACAACCGGGTAATAGCCCTGAACGTATTAATGAGTTTTTACAACACCATCATATTCTTAGAAATGCAGTGGTAGACTCGCTACAAATCTCCATTGAAAAAGCACTTTGGAATAAAAATTTAACGGGTGAGATTGAACCGTTTGCTAATCTGGAGCACTTATTAGAACAACTCCCTACTCTACCAACACGAGAATATTCAATTGCTAGTATCCCTTCTCAGCAAGTACTTCGTTTGGTTGTTCGCCAGCAAACCGATGAATCTGGTCATTTAGGGTTAGGATCTGGCTGGCTGACTCAATACACAGAAATTAACCAGAGTATTGCATTACGTATTCGCACCAATGAGTCTTTTCACTTGATCGATGATAATCGTCCAATTATCTGTATTGGTAATGGAACTGGAATCGCGGGTTTAATGAGTTTACTTCATACGCGAACTCGTCATAACTATACTGAAAACTGGCTAATTTTCGGTGAACGCCAACGCGCTCATGATTTCTTCTATGCATCAACCATTGAAGCTTGGCAAACAATGGGAATGTTAAAACGACTTGATTTGGCATTCTCACGGGATCAAGAGCAACGTGTGTATGTTCAAGATATCATTCGACAAAATGCAGTTGAATTGACCAACTGGATTGAACGCGGCGCAGTTCTTTATGTTTGCGGAAGCATTGAAGGAATGGCTAGCGGAGTAGATCAAGCACTGATTGATATTTTAGGTGAAGAACAAGTTGATGAGCTAAGACAACAAGGTCGTTATCGCCGTGATGTTTATTAAACATCAATAAATAATAAAGCCGAGTAATAGCCGAAAAGCTTTACTCGGCTTTTTATTGCGATCAGCATTGAATTTGGAATGATTTTGCATACACTGTCTGCAATTTAAATTGCAACTCTAAACACAATGCAAGTCAGTAAGTGGATTCGGATTTTCTTGGCCATCATTGGTTCAATTTTATTTTTAGACGGCTTATTTCTAGCTTTCCTAAATAAAATTCATGTAGGCACAATTGTTCCTTTAATATTAGGGGCATTTTTCTGCCTCTATGCCTTATTTTATTATCATCTGGAACGTTTTTTCTTTTATCACTATCGCCTGCATTCAGTTTGGCGTTTCGGATGGTTATGTTTCTGGATCTGGTTGATTGGCTTAGGCTATTTTTTTAGTTTTATTAAAGAAAATAAAAACTCAAGTCAAAATCTTCCCGCAGTTAAAGCAATTATTGTTTTAGGAAGTGGTGTCGAAAATGGACGGCCTTCAGCTATTCTTGCAAAGCGTCTTGACACAGCAGCGCCAGTTGCCCTTTCACAACCGCAAGCAAAGGTTATTTTAACAGGCGGTTTAGACTTCTCCGAAAAAGAACCTGAAGCATTAGTCATGTCACGCTACTTGGAACAGCACTTTCACATAGCCAAAGAAAGAATGATTCTTGAAGACAAAAGTACAAGTACAGAACTTAACCTTAAAAACAGTAAACCATTACTTGAGCAAGCTCATATCAGTATTGATCAACCTATTGCAATTGTTACAAGTGACTTTCACACCCCAAGAGCTGCAGCTATTGCAAAGAAACAAGGCTATACCCATATTTATACAGTTGCTGCCGAAACTCCTTTAGTCAGTCGCTATAACGCTTGGCTGCGTGAATACTTTGCGTACGCGAGTGGCTGGATTCTAAACGAGTATTAATCTTGGTTCAGAAAGCTGCTATTACTTTACGGTATGGCAGCTTTCATTAAACGAGAGAGTAATCACAATTTAAAGTAATAAATCTGAACTTAAAAGATTAAGAAAGAGAAAGAGAAAGAGAAAGAGAAAGAGAAAGAGAAGTTTTGACCAACGATAGCAAAGATAAAATAGATAGGAAATATAAATAGCAGAAATACAAAAAACACTAAATAAATTAGTGTATATAATTTTTTAAACTTGAAAAATTATGGTGGGCGCTGACGGGATCGAACCGCCGACATTCTGCTTGTAAGGCAGACGCTCTACCAACTGAGCTAAGCGCCCTGATTGAAAAAGACAACAACCGAAGTCTTTATACATTACATCCTCTAGATCAGGGAATCAAGAGAATGGCGCAGCGGACGGGGCTCGAACCCGCGACCCCCGGCGTGACAGGCCGGTATTCTAACCAACTGAACTACCGCTGCACTTGCAATACTTTAAAAATAAAGTATGGTCACAAATTATGGTGGGCGCTGACGGGATCGAACCGCCGACATTCTGCTTGTAAGGCAGACGCTCTACCAACTGAGCTAAGCGCCCTGCAAAAGCGTTTTATAAAAGTGGCGCAGCGGACGGGGCTCGAACCCGCGACCCCCGGCGTGACAGGCCGGTATTCTAACCAACTGAACTACCGCTGCACTTTCACAATATCGCAATTGTGGGGTAAACGATGTTAAGTCTTAAGTGGCGCAGCGGACGGGGCTCGAACCCGCGACCCCCGGCGTGACAGGCCGGTATTCTAACCAACTGAACTACCGCTGCACTTGAGAGCTTAACGTAAAGGCTTGGTGGGCGCTGACGGGATCGAACCGCCGACATTCTGCTTGTAAGGCAGACGCTCTACCAACTGAGCTAAGCGCCCTTAACGTCTTCATCGTTTGTGAGGTGCATTATAGAGAATCTTTAACAGGTGTCAAACGCTTTTCGACAACTTTTCAAAAAAATGCGAATGAATGATTAAAAATAAGTCATAATTAAGTAAAAAACAATTTTTTGTATTTTATTTAAGCACTTATTTTAATATTTTGATCATTCGGCTAATTAAACAATAATCTTTAAAATCCCATTTTAGGTTAAAGATTGTTCAGACAAATAGACAAGCGCATCTTCAGAGACTAAATCAAACAATTCAATAATTTCTTCATTACGCATTCGAATGCACCCATGTGACATTGGAACCCCCATCGGTTCTTTATCAGGTGTACCATGAATATAAATATAACGTTGCATAGTGTCGTGGCCTTCGCCTTTATTAAAGCCCTCTTCTAGACCATCTAGCCAAAGAATGCGTGACAATATCCAATCTCGCTCAGGGAATTGTGCGGCTAATTCACTGCTATAGACTTCACCTGTGGGCTGTCGTGCAATAAAAACTGCGTTTTGGGGAGATTGCATACCAAATTTTTTGGCAACCCGATGCCATCCGCGTGGGGTTTTCCCCGTATTTTCCTGTTCCCCAATTCCATTCTTACCCGTAGAAACCACATAAAACTTATTATGTTTAGGGAGGCTTAAAGTTTGATTTGCTAAATCGATAAGAATATCTGCATCTTCAAGTTTAAATTGGAACATCGAATTTCTTCTCTTATATCAACTCAACTATTTTGAGCTTTAATAAAAATTAATGGAAAACTCGTCATACGTCGCAAGTAAAAGATTATCAATCTTCTTTTATCCACGCGCGGCTTCACCGCTTGTCTTGCGCCAAAAATAAAAGATTATCAATCTTCTTTTATCTACGCGCAGTTTCACTGCTTGTCTTGCGCCAAAATTAAAAGATTATCAATCTTTTAATTTTGGCTCAGGACGTAGCCATAACCAAATTGCAACAACGAGCATGGTAGTATCAGTGAAAACTTTCACCCAAAATGGTGCAGAAGTAAACAGCATTAAAATACCGCTTGCGGTCATCATAATACTGGCAATCCACTTCGCTTTACGCGGTACTGTGCCATTTGCTCGCCAGTCACGTAGAGTTGGTCCATATTTTGGATGATTTAACAACCATTCATCCATTTGAGGCCATCCCTTTGAGGCAGCCCAAGCAGCCAGAATAAGAAACACTGTTGTCGGCATGCCTGGTAAAATTGCTCCAATAATACCAAGCGTGATAAAAATCACGACCAGAGTTCGCCAAAACAATGTTCGCATATATAAACCTTAAGCTATTGTTGATCGTAGTATAAAGTGTTTTTCTGGTATTGTTTTGTTGATCGACCATGAAATTGGGATGAATTATTTCGAGTACTAAACGTATGAATATTGCCTCAGTTAAGACATCCTATTTTGAACCATGGTTACAGTTCAACCACCCAATGGTAAGACAATTAGCATTTACCATTGCTAGTCCTAATTTACTTTGCCAACTTCCCCAAAGCCTCTCTATTCGGCATAGTTTTCAATTACATTCTGATCAGACTTGGAAACAACATTTTCAAAATTATTTACCACGTTTACACCAGCTTGATGAGATGCCTGAGCCTTTACTCCAATTTATGTCTCGCCTTAAAAGTACACGTTTAGGTTTACGTTTTGAGAATTTACTTTGGTTTTGGTTACAGGAAGATCAATACCATTCTTACCAGTTATTAGGCCATAGTATTCAAAAAATTGAGGGTGCAAGAACTTTAGGTGAACTCGATTTCTTAATTTTAAATAAAGAAACACAACAAGTTGAACACTGGGAAGTTGCTCTAAAATATTACTTGGGTGAAGGTCAGTTAAATTTAGAACAATGGATTGGCTTAAATAGAGAAGATACTTTGAGCAAAAAGCTGTATCACTTTACCGATAAGCAGTTCCAATTTTCAGAAGCTTTAAATTTTAAGGTACAACAGCGTTTTGCTGTTTTAAAAGGCCAGCTCTACCTACCTTTGAATTTAGGCCAAAAACAACCCATACCCAATTGGGTAAATTCAACACGTCGACTCGGATACTGGGGCACAACTATTCCTGACTCTAAATTTTATCGTCTAGAAAGACATGAATGGCTTTGTCCTAATAGACAAGCAAGTTCAAACGCTGCTTATTGGTGGACAGATGGCTTATATTGTAAGAACAACGAAGATACACAGTTTTATATGTTTAGACGTCCTCCTCTACTAAGCCTAGCACCCGTTAACAACGAAAAAATGCCACTTTACAAGTAGGTATGGACTTCTAGAAACAATTTATAACGTTTTTACTATTAAATAGTCATGTTTCTTTTTACGTTTGTTTTTTAATCTAAATTTACTTCATTATTAAATTTAAACGGAGAAAATGATGAAAAAAGTTTTAGTCGCGTCTGTAATGATTGCATTTGTATTAACTGGCTGTAATACGTTCAAGGGTTTTGGTAAAGATGTCTCTAAAGCTGGTGATGCTGTAAGTAATACCGCACAAAAAACTGAGAATAAAATGTAAGTTATGCACAGCTTCGAAAAACCTTATCACTTCGATAAGGTTTTTTTATTTTTAAATACCCAACCTTCAGAGATTCGCCTATTATATCGGACTATATTTCCCCTACTCAGCATGCAATTTCCGGTATGAACCACTCAGACACTCTCTCGCTTAGCTTAGAACTTTTACAACAGCCTTCTGTTACTCCTGTTGACCATACTTGCCAAACTATTATGGCTGATCGTCTCGCCAAAGCTGGCTTTCATATTGAACCAATGCGTTTTGGGGACGTTGACAATTTATGGGCTCGACGCGGCACTGAAGGTCCTGTGTTTTGTTTTGCTGGACATACCGATGTTGTTCCAACAGGTCGTCTAGATGCATGGAATTCAGACCCATTTGCACCAGAAATTCGTGATGGCAAACTTTATGGTCGTGGTTCAGCTGATATGAAAACTGCGTTGGCTGCGATGGTGGTTGCATCTGAACGTTTCGTAGTAAAGCATCCAAACCATAAAGGGTCAATTGCTTTTTTAATTACTTCAGATGAAGAAGGCCCTGCTGTTAACGGTACAGTTAAAGTTATTGAAACACTTGAAGAGCGTAATGAAAAAATTACATGGTGTTTGGTCGGTGAACCATCAAGTACAAGTAAATTAGGTGATATTGTTAAAAATGGCCGCCGTGGTTCTTTAAATGGCGTACTACATGTTCACGGTAAGCAAGGTCATGTGGCTTATCCTCACTTAGCTCGCAATCCCATTCATGAAGCTTCAGCTGCCTTAGCAGAGTTATGCCAAACTGTTTGGGACAATGGAAATGAATACTTTCCTGCAACTTCATTCCAAATTTCAAATATTCATTCAGGTACTGGTGCAACCAACGTCATTCCAGGTACTTTAGAAGTTACTTTTAACTTCCGTTATTCAACAGAAGTTACAGCTGAGCAGCTTAAACAGCGTGTTCATGAAATTTTAGATAAACATGGTTTGCAATATGAGATTGACTGGAACTTATCTGGTTTGCCATTTTTGACACCAGTAGGTGAATTAGTTAATGCTGCTCAGACTGCTATTCTAAATGTGACTGGTACTGAGACTGAGCTATCTACTAGTGGTGGTACATCTGACGGACGTTTTATTGCACCAACAGGTGCACAAGTTTTAGAACTAGGTGTTCTAAATGCAACTATCCATCAAATTAATGAACATGTAGATGTACATGATCTTGATCCTTTAACTGATATTTATGAGCAAATTTTAGAAAACTTACTTGCTTAAAAGCTTAAAGATCATTGATCTATATAAAAAGCATCCTCTTTAGGGTGCTTTTTTATTATTTTTAATTATGAATATGCATTTGAAAATTCTGAAATATAATTCGTGGTTATTAAATTAGATAATTTATTTTTGAGAATCTTTATATAGCATTCTTTTGAATGCTTATCTCTATACTGGAATATATGATTTTATATTTTAAAATTTATTTAATTTTTATAAAAAAGGAACTCATTTGAGTTCCTTTTTTCTTTATAAACCTAGAGTTTTTTCAATATATTCTAGGTTAGGTATGTGGTAGCGTTGATCTTGCATACGCACATATTTAAATACTGTAGGGTGTTGTTCAGCTTCTTGGTATTCATCTATTTCATCAACAATTTCAGAAATACGTAAACGAACAGAGATCGGCATAGTTTTACACATTAAAGCAAAACGTTGGCTGATATCTTCCCCTTCAATTACCAGTGCTACAGCATATTGATCAGTTGCATTATGGACTGAGTATATAGGTAGCTTTACATCATGCCACTCAATATGTTTTACGCCATTTTTTACGTCCATGGCGGATAACACAATATTTTGCGGCAACAACATAGGTACCTCATCATTACATTCAATGATATAGGCATCAATAAAACCAGTTGAAACCGTAATAAGATGCTGTAGCTCTTGTTGGTCCATATTACCGATCAAAGATGTATTTACACTACCTTTCATGATTTGACCTCATTTTCAAATGCTACAAGTAAAGCATCAATATTTTCTAGTAACTCTTCTTCTTGGAACGGTTTACCCATATATTGACTTACACCTAACGAGAATGCCCGTTCACGATGTTTTTCGCCTGTTCTGGATGTAATCATAATAATTGGCATGTATTGATGCATATCATGATGTCGTACAAGATTAAGTACTTCGAAACCATCCATACGTGGCATTTCAATATCAAGCAGCATCAAATCCGGCTTAATATTTTCTAGCTGTTCTATGGCATCAACACCATCTTTAGCCGTAACAACATCGTAGCCTTGGCGTTCAAGTAATCGAGACGTTACCTTACGTACAGTTACGGAGTCATCGACAATCATAACGAGGCGACGCTCGTCTGATTCACGTTGTCTATATACTGCTTCATTGAGCTGTTTATGACACGGTGTAGACTGAATTTGTCGCGCAATATTTTGCCCGTCTAAAATTAAACAAACCTGTCCATCACCTAAAATCGTGGCGCCTGCAATTGCCCCAATGCTAGAGAACTGTTGACCAATTGGTTTCACTACAATTTGAGCTCGAGAACCAATTAACTGATCGACAAGTAACGCCACAGTTTGACCATTGTTGGCTTTAATCATTAAGACAGGTAATGAATACATCATGCCATTTAGTCGTGGCATTGGTTGATTACCAACAAATTCAGAAAGATAACGTAATGGATATCGCTTATTTTCATATTCAAATAGTTCTTTAGGGCTTTCAAAATACTGCTCTAAAGAAGCTGGCGAAACTCGAACAATTCGATCGATTTGAGCAAGTGGAATTGCAAATTGCTGATCTGCCACTTTCACCATCAAGGCATCACTTACAGCTACAGTAGTCGGTACACGTATCGTAAATGTTGTTCCCTTACCATAAACAGAGTCAACGCTAACATGTCCACCTAAAGCTTTAATATCGCTCTGTACGACATCAAGACCAACACCACGTCCAGAAATCTGAGTAATCTGTTCTGCGGTACTTAAACCTGGATGGAAAATTAGCTGTAGAATATCTTGCTCTTCTAAATCTTGTTCTGGCTTGATCAGACCAGCAAGCAGTGCTTTTTGGCGCACTTTTTCAACATCAATACCTTGTCCATCATCGCTAAAGACAACAACAACGTCTGTTCCTTGACGCTGAATGTTCAGTTCAATACGCCCTGCTTCCGGTTTATTCACCTTTTGGCGCTGTGCCCGGTCTTCTAGACCATGGTCAATTGCATTTCTGAGCATATGCTCGAGTGGTGTCACTAAGCGTTCTAAAATGTTACGGTCTAACTCACCTTCGGTATTATTTACGAAAAGCTCAGCAGGTCTATTCAAGGCTGTAGATGTTTGACGCACAATTCGCTGCAAACGCGGTAACAAACGTGAAAATGGAACTAGACGTGTTCGCATTAAGCCTTCTTGAAATTCTGCCTGAATACGCGACTGTTGTAAAAGCAAACTTTCTGTATCTCTGATCTTGTGAGATAACGTATTTTTAAAGTCGACCAAGTCCGATGCAGATTCAGCAAGAGATTTCGATAACTGGTTTAAAGATGAATATTGGTCCATCTCTAAAGGGTCAAAGTCGGTATAGCGAGAATGCTCAATACCGTGTTTAGCAATAATTTGTGTTTCTAACTCGCCTTCCATTCGTCGTAACTGATCGGCCAGTCGTTGAATAGCCAATTCCATTTCAACCAATGTATGACCGAACTGACTCAAGTCCATTTCAATTCGTGAACGGTTAATTGAGTTCTCACCAGACAAGTCAATCATCTTCTCGATCAAGTCTGCTGAAACACGGATCATTTCATTGTTCTGATCCAGACGTTCTGTTTGCTCCCATGCGCCCATCATTGGTGGTGGTTCTGTACCATCACCTTGTATGAAAGTCATCACAGGTTCTGAGCTAAACAAATCAGTTTTCGTTAACTTAGCCGGAATTTGGATATTCGTTTCAAAGAATTGAATATTTTCTAAACTTTGTTGTAATCCATCGAAATGCTGATAGTTATGCTTGAAAATAGCATCTTTTAGCCATGCAATTGCACTTTCGAGCAAATGGTCATAAATATTCGAGTTGAAGTGATGCAGTGCAAATTGTTCGAATGTATTTTCGAGTTGATAGGCAATCGCGTAGACGGCTTCTAAACCGACCATTCGTGCACCACCTTTCAAACTGTGCACAGCTCTTTGTAATTGAAGCAAGATACTACGGTTTGTACGCTGCTCAAACCATTGTTTCAATAGCCCATCAGCCATTTCTAACAATTCAGCAGCTTCTTCTAAGAATGTCTGCTCAACAACAGCCGTAATATCCTGTTCTTCAACTACCGCTTCATTCTCTTGTGATGTAACGGATGTTATTGCTTCAACTGGCGTAGCTAACTCAGAAACAACGTTCTCAAATACCAGCTGATCATCATAAACTTCTAATTCTGTAAGAACAGGCTCAATTTCTGCCGGTACTTCATCGATTAATACTTCAGATATCAGCTCTTGTTCAGAGAAGATCTCACTTTCACTATCAAATACTTCAACCACTGGTACAGGTTGGAAGTTAGAGTTTTGACCTGCTCGTTTTAACGCATTAATTGTGTAAGGAGCTGCATAATCTAATTGTTGTTCACGCATGATTTGCAGACGGTCAGCCAAGTCATCTTGTACTAAACGGATAAAATCAATTAAAGGTGAAGTTGCAACTAACTGCTTTTGAATTAAACGCTCATATATGCTTTCTAATTCATGGGTAATCGAACCTAGATAAGTCGCCTGAACCATATTTGCTCCACCTTTCAAGGTATGCAAATAGCGCATTAGATTATTCAGGGCTGCAAAGTTTTCTTGCTCACCTACCCAAATATTGAGATCGGTATCAATTCCCTCCAGTAGTTCATCAGCCTCTTCAAGAAAGATATCTAAAAGGTCAGGATCAAAGTTTTGATTTACCTGTGTAGAAGAAATATATTGGCGATCTTGCTGTACACTCTGGCTTAATACTGCCCAGTCTGCAGAGTCTGATAAATTCTCTACCGTAACAGCAGCTTCTGGCTCTGGTTCGATATTAAATAGTGGCTCAACAGAAGCAGGATCTTGCTGAGACAGGTCATTGTGAACGCTCGGAGTATGTAGGGTATAAAGTTTTAATTCTTCTAGAATGCTTTGATGTTGCTTAACAATACCAACTCGCTGACCAGCAGCCAAGGCATCGAACAATTGAATAAGCTGTTGATGCGCTTTTTGATAAATTTCAAATATATAATCTGATTGCAATAATAGAGGTTTATCAAGTAATACATCATAACTTTCTTTCAATTGACTGGTATATTCATGTAAACCCAGCATTGCTTGAGAATGTGTATGTTGTAACAGTAGATCAGCTTGTTCACTTAGACGTTCAAGATAATCTGGAAACTCATTACGAATGCCTTTCTCAAAATCTAACTCTGCATCTAATAATTCAGAAACATCTAACAACAACAGTTGTGATACCAAACCATGAGAAGGTGTTAATGGATCTGTTCGGTCACCATGTTGCTCAACGTAAGCATCCCATGATTGATTAAACTGCTGCAATCGAGCTTCAAGCTGTTCATTTGAACTATGTTTAGATAGAAGCTCTAAGCTATCTCTAATAAACTCACGATATTCTTGTAATAATAAAATTTCATCTGAGTTAGAAGAGAGTTCTTCTTGCAATAGTATTTTAAATAAGTGCTCAACTTTGGTACTTGCTTCAAAAATTGTTTCGACCTGCGCCATCGCAGAACTGCCACGCAAAGTATGTAGCGCGCGTATTAAGGCATTATAACTATCATACTGATGCAGCTCTTGATTTAAAAACTGATGAATTGTAGTTAAATGCTCCTCTGCCTCTTCCATAAACAAGGTCAAAGTTTCATCTAGATTTATTGCAATTTCAGTATCTACGTCTTCAACAATTGGCTCAGCCAATGAGTTTTGCTCAATATAGTCTAGCTCAAGCCCAGTCATTGTTTCGGCAGTAAGCGTATTTGAAAGTTGTAAAAGCTCTTCTAAAGCAGGTTCTAAACTTTGCTGTTGTTGTAGTTGTTGGCCTAATAAAATAAGCGGTCGAAAATCTACTGCATGTGCTCTTTTTTGCTTAAAGTTATCTACTAATTTAAGAAAATAGAACTTAAATACTAATTGAACATAGCTCTGGATTGCTGGAGACAATTTAAGGGTTTGATTGATTACGCGATTAAGCGTGTCTTCAACTGTCCAAGCAAGCTCAGCTGAAGATTTAGCACCGATCATTCTTCCAGAACCTTTTAAAGTGTGGAAATGGCGGCGGATTTCAGTGAGCGTAGCAGTATTCTCAGACTGCATCCATTCATTTAATAATGGTTGCAAATCAACAAAAATTTCTTCAATTTCTTCAACGAAGATTTCAAGAAACTCAGCATCTTGTTCAGAATAGCTATCTTCAGGTAGCGTCATTGCTTCAGTTAAAGTTTTTAATATTTCTTTCATAGCAAAGGCTTCTTTTGCTTACCCCCTGAATGGGGAAAACTACAGAGTCAACACCAGAAAAATAGCTATTTCCCCAATATTTGTCTGGCGCTGCTCATACTTTTAAAAGAATAGCTATTATGAGAATAGCTATTCTCATCCCCCAATTTAGTCAGGTAATTTAAAGTCCGTTACTGACTCACGTAATGACTCCGACATATTCGCCAATTCAGATACAGAACGAGCAGTATCGAAGGTTGCCGTTGTTGTTTGTGAAGTAATTTCTTGTACAACAGTCATGGTTGCAGCAATGTGACTCGCAGAAGCTGATTGAAGTTTTGCTGCATCAGAAATGCTCGCAATTAAGTTTGCCAAGTCACCCGATACTTTTTGAATTTCATCAAGTGCAATACCCGCATCTTTCGCTAAGTTAGCACCACGTACAACCTCTGTTGTCGTTTGTTCCATTGAAATAACGGCTTCGTTGGTATCCGTTTGAATCGTTTTGACAAGCGTTTCAATCTGTTTAGTTGCCGAAGCTGAACGTTCTGCAAGACGTTGGACTTCGTCAGCAACCACGGCAAAACCACGACCTGCTTCACCGGCCATAGATGCTTGAATTGCTGCATTTAAGGCTAGAATGTTTGTTTGGTCTGCAATATCGTTAATGAGCGATACGATGTTACCAATTTCTTGTGAAGACTCACCCAAACGCTTAATACGTTTCGAGGTTTCCTGAATCTGTTCACGAATGGTATCCATACCCTCAATAGAACGGTTTACAACTTGTGCACCATTAGATGCAATATATACCGAACGTTGTGCTACTTGAGCAGATTCAGAGGCGTTGGCAGATACTTGGTCAATCGACAATGCCATTTCGTTCATTGCAGTTGATGCACCGGCAATTTCTTGTGCTTGGTGCTCAGATGCCTCTGCTAACTGGTTAGTAATATTTTGAGTATCTTGCGTATAACGTGCAACTTCCTGAGAAGTTTCATGGATTCGTGATACTAAGTCACGTAACTGGTCAATCGCAAAGTTAATCGAGTCGGCAATCGCACCAGTAAAGTCTTCAGATACCGTTGCATATGAACGTAAGTCACCATCTGCAAGATCGGCAATTTCATCAAGTAAACGTAAAATCGCATTCTGGTTACGATCATATTCTTCTTGTAATGTAGCTACACGTTGTTTATCTGCTTTACTACGAAGTGATAAAAGCTTTAAAACAGAAGTAATTAAGCCAAGAAGTGATAATGTCAGTACAGCAACTAACGCAAAAGCCTTCCAGCCATATTGGGTTTGCTCTGAAAGATCACCTAAAGCAGTTAACATTGCATCAGATTGAGAGAAGATCTCACTTGATGATTGACGTACGTTTACGATCTGGTTTGTATGCTTGAGGACAGAAGTTGCAGCAGATTTTAAAACTTTATCATATTCAGTTTTGATACCTTCCAAAGATTCACGCACTTCAGGAGATTCAACTTTAGCTACCCCCAACTCCGCATTTCCATTTAGCTGTGCATCTAAGTACACACCAAAAGTCTCAATATCAACACTAAAGTCATGCGCTGAGTTTTCAGAGTTCTCTGTACCAACGAAAACCGAGTTAATAGATCGTAAAATACGTTCCGCAATAAATACTTGGTTTTTAGCAATTACGACTTGATTACTTGATACTTTTTCGCGGACCATCTTATCAACCATCAAGTTATATTCAGCTTGAATCTCAGGAATAGAATCACTAATCGAGATATTCATATTATATAACTGGTTAATTACGTCCTGTTGTGATGAGATCAAGTCAATGTCATAAGACAAAGATTTCCACAGAGTCGCTACTTTTTTATATTCTTTTGAAGATGTACCATAAATATTTTCGACATTTTTTATATTTTTGGCAAAAGTTTGACGCGATTCAACCAAGTCTTTCATGGCTTGAGGTGAACCAGAAGCTGTCGCTTCTGTAGCCTGTCTAGAAATCGTTTGTGATAGTAAACGTAACTCACCCATACTACGTGTTAATTCGTTATGTCGAGGTACACTATAAAACAAGTAAGCAAGCGAAGTTGAAGCTAATACTAAACATAACAACGCTACATAAAGGATAGGCTTGGACTTTTTACTTTCCCCAAATAAACTGGCGTATTGCTCAATTTGTGACTGAATTTTCGCAATAAAGTTGACACTCGATTTTTCGTTTACACTACGATTGCCACTTTTCTTTTTAAGTTTAAAGCCCATACAGCTTCTCCCCAGAAAAATACACTGTGTATTAACAGCATAAAAATTAGTTTATAAATTTTGTCGATGCATTCATGTAATGTGGGTTTTGCAATAATCGACTAAATAAAAAAACATGCCAATGCTGATTGTGTTGGTGAAAATACCCTTGGCAATATTCTTTTAAATTTTCCTCCAAGTTTGAACTTTGAGAAAAAAAGCTTTTCTTATTAAAGTGTTGAATCCCCAAGACCTGATCAACAACCAATCCCACATATTGGTCGTGATGGCTAATACATAACACTTTTTGGGCAGCCGAAAATGAACTTCGTTGCCCTGAAATAAAATGTGCCAAGTCAGAAACTGAAAGTAATCTTCCCCGAATATTTGCCAGTCCCTTCACCCAACTTTGGGTATTTGGAACAGGTGTATATTTTGGTGGATAGATAACCTCTGACACTTCCCCAAGTGGTGCGACGAAGTATTGCCCTCTCATTTCAAAAGCAATTCCTGACCATCGCTCTGCTTCATTTTGGACTGAAGCGTAATTCTTGTTACCCCGTTTAGACAAACGAAGTAACTCAATAAATCCGTTCGCGGCCATACTCGATCCTATAAGACGGGTGTAGACCCGCCATTTATGTTTTTATGGATGGATGAGTTAATTTAGAAATTGTTTAATTACATCGATCAGTTGCTTTTCTTCAATAGGCTTAATCAAGTAATCGAGAGCACCCTGACGTTTACCCCATACTCGGTCAGTTGCCTGATCTTTAGTACTTACAATAACAACTGGAATATGCTTAGTGTCTTCATCACGGGTAATCTGGCGTGTTGCCTGAAAGCCATTTACACCTGGCATTACAACATCCATTAACACTAAGTCAGGCTGTTCTGCTTTTGCCAAAGTTACACCATCTGCACCATTAGATGCTTCAATTACATCGTAACCGTGCTTAGTTAGAATTTCTCTAAAACGATAAGTTTCTGTTGGTGAGTCATCAACAATAAGAATACGTGCCATTTCTTCTTTGCCCTTAAATTACTTAATTATGAACTTACATGATTACGAATCGCATTTAACAATTCATCTTTGCTAAATGGTTTCGTCAAGTATTCATCTGAACCTACCACACGCCCTTTTGCCTGATCAAATAGACCATCTTTACTAGAGAGCATGATAACGGGAATGTTCTGATAATTTTGAGAGTTCTTAATCAGAGCACAAGTTTGATAACCGTCTAAACGAGGCATCATGATATCTACAAAAACGATATCCGGATTCGCTTCAGCAATTTTAGATAAAGCTTCAAATCCATCGACAGCAGTAATCACTTCACAACCTTCACGTTGCAATAATGTTTCTGCTGTACGGCGAATAGTTTTTGAGTCATCAATAACCATTACTTTCAGATTTTGGAACGCATCTTCCATTTAATCTTCCATCCCCATAACATAAAATATAAATGCAATTTAACTTAAATTTGTTTTTACAGATTTATACGCATTTTTAACATATCTATACTTCTATTTTCAATGAAAGGTTTTTGTCTACTTTCTCATTTATAAACAATAACTTTTAACCTCATCACACTTTCGAAAAAATTATCATTTTTTTTAGAATGTCGATATTTTTATTCAGTTAAATAATAACTAATATATTTAAGATTAATTATTTAAAAATAAGCGGTTTAGCTTTCTTTTTTGGGGAATTTTATGAATAAGCGGATGAAATATGCCTTTTATAGGACCTGCTTGTCTGTTTTTATAAGCATTGCTTCTTGCGGAGCCCTGTTTTTCTCATCCCCAACTTTAGCTGCAAATGGTGCTCCTAAAGCTGTTTGGTATCGCTATTACGACCAGCATGGCATTGCTAATATTAGTACATCTGTAACCCCCGCTCATATTCGCTATGGATATGAGGCACTTGACCAAAATATGCAGGTCATTAAAAGAAATCATCCCTATAATTCTGAAGCTGATCTAAATCAATCTTCACAACGTGCATTATCTGCTCGATATAGGGAAGAAGATAACAAGTTAAAAAAAGCATATAGCAATAGTAAAACTGCGTTGATTAAAAGAGACCAAGCTTTATTGGCAATCAAAAAACAAATGAATTATCAACAGGAACAACTGAGCCAATTACAACAAGACAAAATTTTATTTAAACGTCAGGAAATGGAATATTTTCGTAAAGGTGAAAAGGTTCCTGAAAGGCATAAAACCCTAATTGAAAACAATCTGATGAATATTAATAAGGTTAAACAAACACTTGAAATACTTTCAAAAAACTATAACCGCACCAATAAAGACTATGAAAATATTATCGAACGTTTAAAAAAGCTTGAATAAGCGCACAGCTTTATCAAGAATAGGGGCAAAATAAAATTTGAATTACAGGATGATGCTGTATGCGCACAACGCATCTTACCCCTTCTACTTTTTTTAAATTAAGCTTAATTAGCTTGAGTTTGATTTTAGCTGCATGTCATAAGCAAGAAGCACCAAAAACCACAGCATCTGAACCAAAAAAAATTGAACTTATTCCTCAAGATTTAATTACTGTAAAAGAAGGTTCGCTTGCTGCTCAGACTGCCTTTACAGGAACTATTCGTGCGGTACAACGAAGCTCTATTCAAGCTCAAGTCAGTGCGACAGCAACATCTGTTAATGCAAATGTGGGACAAAAAGTACAAAAAGGCCAAGTTTTAGTCAGATTAAACAATCAAGATAATGCTGCACGTTTAGCTCAAGCTGAAGCAAATCTTGCTTCAGCTCAGGCACAAGCAGAGCTTGCACGTAATTTGATGAATCGAAAACAAAGACTACTTAATCAAGGCTTTATTGCCCGTGTAGAGTTTGAACAGAGTCAGGTAGATTATAAGGGTCAACTTGAAAGTGTTAGAGCTCAGCAAGCCAATGTTGATATTGCTAAAAAGGCTGATCGAGATGGTATTATTACTAGCCCGATTTCAGGTGTCATTACTAAACGACAAGTTGAACCGGGACAAACTGTATCGGTTGGACAAACGCTCTTTGAAATCGTTAATCCTGATCAATTAGAAATACAGGCAAAGTTGCCTATTGAGCAACAATCTGCACTAAAAGTCGGCAGCTCTATTCAATATCAGATTCAGGGTAATTCAAAACAATTACATGCCATACTGACTCGGGTCTCACCTGTAGCAGACCAAGATAGTCGACAAATTGAATTCTTTGCGAGCCCTAAAGAAGCAATTGATTCACTCAGTATCGGCGCTTTTATTAATGGCATTATTTTGCAAAGTGATCACAATCGAGGACAAACTATTCCTTTAGATAGTATTCAAAACCTGCAACAAGATCCTTTCGTATGGGTGATACGCAATCAAACCATTCAAAAGGTCAAAATTCGGGTAGTTGAGCAGCGTTACAACGAAAATATTGCTTTGGTACAAGGTCTACAAAGCACAGATCAGGTAAGTCGTATCCAGTTTGACGATTCCGATATCAATAAAAAAGTGACGCTTACAGCCGAAAAAAATAAATAAGGTAGCAAATAGCTTATGTGGTTTACCCGAATCAGTGTGAAGTACCCCGTTTTTACCATTATGATGATGCTGTGCTTAATGGTACTCGGGTTAGCCTCTTGGAAACGCATGACCGTTGAAGAGTTTCCTAACGTAGATTTCCCATTTGTAGTGGTTACCACGCAATATGCTGGTGCTTCACCTGAAGCAGTTGAGTCTGATATTACAAAAAAACTCGAAGATCAAATCAATACAATTTCAGGCATTAAACAAATTACTTCACGTTCAAGTGAAGGGTCATCGATGGTGATTGCCGAGTTTAATCTAGACACCTCTTCAGCAATTGCTGCTCAAGATGTTCGCGACAAAATTGCTCCGGTTATCGCTCAATTTCGTGATGAAATTGATACGCCGATTGTGCAACGATACGATCCTTCATCTAGCCCGATTATGTCGGTGGTATTTGAGTCGAATACGATGAGCTTGGCTCAATTAAGTTCTTATGTAGACAAAAAAATTGTGCCGCAACTTAAAACCGTTTCTGGTGTAGGTAATGTCAATTTACTAGGTGATGCGAAACGTCAAATTCGTATAAAAGTTCATCCTGAACAATTACAAAGCTATGGTATTGGCATTGATCAGGTCATTAACACACTAAAAAATGAAAATATAGAAGTACCTGCAGGAACTTTACAGCAAAAGAATTCTGAACTAGTGGTACAGATTCAATCAAAAGTTATTCATCCTTTTGGTTTTGGTGACTTGGTCATTGCTAATAAAAATGGCTCCCCTATTTTTCTAAAACAAGTGGCAACCGTTGAAGACACTCAAGCCGAACTGCAATCCAGTGCTTTTTATAATGGAAGAACCGCAGTCTCTATCGATATTTTAAAAAGTTCAGATGCCAATGTAATTCAAGTTGTCGATAAGACTTATCAAACCTTAGAGAAGCTAAAAGCTCAAATGCCTGCTGGATTAAACTATAAAGTCGTCGCAGATAGCTCCAAAGGTATTCGGGCTTCAATTAAAGATGTAGTACGTACCATTCTTGAAGGAGCAGGTTTAGCAGTTTTAATTGTTTTACTCTTTTTAGGTTCTTTCCGATCTACCGTCATTACAGGTTTAACTTTACCCATTACCCTGCTTGGAACATTAACGTTCATCTGGGCTTTTGGTTTTAGTATTAACATGATGACACTGTTAGCTCTATCACTTAGTATTGGCCTATTAATTGATGACGCGATTGTAGTTCGAGAAAACATTGTTAGGCATACAGAGCTTGGCAAAGACCATGTCACCGCCGCTTTAGATGGGACCAAAGAAATTGGGTTAGCAGTACTCGCAACTACACTTACCATTGTGGCGGTATTTTTACCTGTTGCTTTCATGGGGGGGTTAATTGGGCGTTTCTTCTACCAGTTTGGGGTAACTGTAAGTACAGCTGTTCTTATTTCCATGTTTATCAGTTTTACACTCGACCCAATGCTTTCAGCACATTGGAAAGACCCTGTAAAGAAAAAAGAAAGACGACTACAACGTTTCTTTAATCACATTTCTAAATTACTAGATGGCCTTACCCATATTTATGAAAAGCTGTTGAAACTTGCTCTACGCTTTCGTTTTATTACAGTCATTATTGCGATTGCTTCACTGGTTGCGGCCTTAGGTTTATCTAAATTGATTGGAACCGAATTTGTACCAGTTCCAGATAAAGGTGAAATCCGTATTCAGTTCGAGACGCCTGTCGATGCTTCTTTAGAATATACTCAAGCCAAGTTACATCAAGTCGATCAAATTATTAGGCAATTTCCCGATGTGGTTTCTACCTACGGGGTTGTAAATAGCACAATAGACTCTGGTAAAAACCACGCTGGTTTAGGAGTGACTTTAAAACCAAAACAACAACGTAGTTCAGATTTAACAACGCTCAATAATGAATTCCGTGATCGTTTGCAAACCGTAGCGGGTATTCGTGTTACCTCCGTTGCTGCGGCTCAAGATTCAGTTTCTGGTGGTCAAAAGCCAATCATGATTTCGATTAAAGGAACTGACCTGAATGAACTTCAAAAAATTTCAAATCGATTTATGACTGAAATGGGTAAAATTAAAGGTGTGGTCGATTTAGAAAGCTCGTTAAAAGAACCGAAACCAACTTTAGGTGTTCATATTAATCGTGTACTGGCAAGTGACTTAGGGTTGTCTGTTTCCCAAGTTGCCAATGCAATTCGACCACTCATTGCGGGCGATAATGTCACAACGTGGGAAGACCGTGACGGCGAAACTTATGATGTAAATATCCGCTTAAATGAAAACAAACGCATGCTTCCGCAAGACGTGCAAAACCTATATCTCAACTCAAACAAAACTGGTGCAAATGGACAACCGATATTAGTTCCATTGAGTGCAGTAGCAACAACCGAGCAAAAATTCGGTGCGTCACAAATTAACCGACGTGATCTTGAGCGCGAAGTACTCATTCAAGCCAATACATCAGGACGCCCAAGTGGGGATATCGGTAAAGACATCGATAAAATGCAAAAAGCATTTAAGTTGCCTGCTGGTTATACCTTCAATACCCAAGGTGCCAATGCAGATATGGCCGAGTCTGCGGGTTATGCATTAACTGCTATTACACTTTCCATTGTATTTATTTATATTGTTTTGGGTTCTCAGTTTAATAGTTTTATTCACCCAGCTGCGATTATGGCATCTTTGCCTCTGTCATTGATTGGGGTGTTCCTTGCACTGTTCTTGTTCAGAAGTACCCTAAACCTATTTTCAATTATTGGCATTATTATGCTCATGGGGCTAGTAACCAAAAACGCGATTTTACTTATCGACTTTATTAAAAAGGCCATGGAACATGGGGAAAGTCGTTATGATGCTATTTTACAAGCGGGTAAAACCCGTTTACGCCCTATTTTAATGACTACTAGTGCTATGGTCATGGGTATGGTTCCATTAGCTTTAGGCTTGGGCGAAGGCGGAGAGCAAAGTGCACCGATGGCCCATGCTGTTATTGGTGGTGTAATCACCTCTACCTTATTGACTCTTGTAGTAGTACCCGTCATTTTCACTTATCTGGATGACTTGAAAAACTTTATGCTGCGTCAAACTCGACGATTCATGTCATAATGCAGCAACTATCGTATAATCTGCGTTTTTATAACGCTTAACTTTTTAGGACTTTTTCCATGCGCGCAAGCCGCTTTTTATTTGCAACGTTGAGAGAAACCCCAAACGATGCTGAAGTGATTTCACATCAGCTTATGTTACGTGCGGGGATGATTCGTAAATTGGCATCTGGTTTATATACATGGCTGCCGATGGGAACACGTGTGCTTAAAAAAGTTGATGCGATTGTTCGTGAAGAAATGAATCGTTCAGGTGC
Organism: Acinetobacter sp. RUH 2624; assembly: GCF_000162375.2. NCBI lineage: Bacteria > Pseudomonadati > Pseudomonadota > Gammaproteobacteria > Moraxellales > Moraxellaceae > Acinetobacter > Acinetobacter sp. RUH 2624. Next base: position 2,430,355 of record NZ_KI391939.1, read on the forward strand.
TATGGAAGTGTTCATGCCCGTGACTCAACCCGCAAGCTTGTGGGAAGAATCAGGTCGTTATGAACAATACGGCCCTGAATTATTACGCTTCAAAGATCGTCACGACAACCCGTTTGTGCTTGGTCCTACACATGAAGAAGTGATTACCGATTTAGCACGTAACGAGCTAAAAAGTTATAAACAACTTCCTGTAAATTTCTATCAAATTCAAACCAAATTCCGTGATGAAATTCGTCCACGTTTTGGTGTAATGCGTTCACGCGAGTTCATTATGAAAGATGCATATTCTTTCCATGCAACTCAAGAATCATTACAAGAAACCTATGATGTAATGTACGACACTTATAGCCGTATTTTTACTCGCTTAGGTTTAGACTTCCGCCCAGTTCAAGCTGACACAGGCTCAATTGGTGGTTCAGCTTCACATGAGTTCCACGTATTGGCTTCAAGTGGTGAAGATGACATCGCATTTTCAACTGAATCTGATTATGCAGCGAACGTTGAAATGGCTGAGGCTGTTTTAGTAGGTGAACGCGCAGCGCCTGCACAAGAATTTAAGTTAGTTGAAACACCAAACCAAAAAACAATTGCTGATGTATGCCAGTTCTTAAATGCTGATCCTAAACAATCAGTAAAAGCGTTATTGGTTCAAGGTATTGCAGACGAAAAAGGTAATGTACCTGTGGTTGCCCTATTCTTACGTGGCGATCACGAACTCAATGAAATTAAAGCTGAGAAACATCCTTTAGTTGCCGCTCCTCTTACGTTTGCAACAGAAGAGCAACTTCAAGCATTTGGCTTAACTGCTGGCTTTACAGGTCCACAAGGTTTGGTTGAAAAAGGTATCACTGTAATTGTTGACCGTGCTGCATCTGTTCTTTCTGACTTTGTTGCTGGTGCAAATGAAGCTGATAAACACGCTGTAGGCGTAAACTGGGAACGTGATGCACAAATTATTGAAATCTTTGATTTGCGTAATGTGGTTGAAGGCGATCCATCTCCAGATGGTAAAGGCACACTACAAATTAAACGCGGTATTGAAGTGGGTCATATTTTCCAACTTGGTACTAAATACTCTGAAGCATTAGGCTGTAAAGTTTTAGGTGAAGATGGCAAACCATTTACAGTAACAATGGGTTGTTACGGTATTGGTGTAACGCGCGTAGTTGCAGCTGCAATTGAGCAAAACTACGATGACAAAGGGATTATTTGGCCACAAGCAATTGCTCCTTTTGAAATCGCAATTGTTCCAATGAATGCACACAAATCACCTCGCACTCTTGAAGCAGCTGAAGCACTTTATGCTGAATTACAAGCTCAAGGTTTTGATGTATTACTTGATGACCGTAATGAACGTCCAGGTGTTAAATTCTCTGACCTTGAGTTAATGGGCATTCCACACCGTATCGTAATTGGTGAGAAAGGCCTTGATGCTGGTACATTTGAATATAAAGGCCGCCGCGATGCTGAAGCGAGCAATTTAACTAAAGAAGAACTTTTAGCTAAGTTAGCGCGTTAATAAAGACATAAATAAAAAAGCAGCTTTTAGAAGCTGCTTTTTTTATATTTAATTTTACGCCTAAACCGTTAAGTCTTTAATGGTTGCTGAAGATCCATTGGTTTTCACCGATTCAATCCCTTTATCGCGCGATGCTTCGCTCGCATAGAATTGGCTTGTACCAATAATTTGATGATTTGCAGCTTTTAAATTGAAGTAAGGTTTTCCATTTTTTGCAGTTAAACGATCATATCGTCCATCGTCACCACTATTTTTTTGAACTGACTCAATATCATTGACTGCCGATGCTTTCGCTTTATATAGCTCACTATTTAAAATAATTTCGCCATTACCTGCCTTAAGTACAAAGCGATATTGTCCATCACTCGCTTGTGAAATCTCGTACCATCCTGCCATAAGAACCTCGTTTTTTTGTTGGTGTGGGTATGACTTTCGTTATTATTCTGGACGAAAGTTATTTGTTATTAATGACAATATAAATGAGCAATGTAACTTTGGATAGTCTACTTTTTATACATTATGGTAATAAAATTATAAGGATGTTGAAAGTTTAAAAAGGTAGAGGTCTGATAGGTACCTCTACCGAAATGTAATTAAAATTAACAAATTAAGCTTTTTTTACAAATTCAGATTTTAATTTCATCTGACCAATACCATCAATTTTGCAATCGATATTATGACCATCACTTGCATCTGGTACTAAACGAATTGTTTTTACTTTTGTTCCCACTTTAACAACTGACGATGAACCTTTAATTTTTAAGTCTTTAATCACAGTGACACTATCGCCATCTGCCAAGGCATTACCATTTGCGTCTTTAATCACTTCTTGTTCATCAGCTATTGAAGCTTCCCCTTCCTTCCACTCATGTGAGCATTCAGGGCAAATTAATAAGTCGCCGTCTTGATAGGTATATTCTGATTGGCATTTTGGGCAATTTGGTAAAGACATAAAAAAATCTCAAAAAGTATATTATGCGAGATATGACTCATTTTTTAAAGTTTTAAATAAAAGACTTTTACCAAAAAAAAATTTATATATTCATTTCTTCTCTTTCTCTAATAAATAATCTCTTAAAATAATTGCATGGTTATGTTCCACATCTTTTGCCGAATATAAAAGCGTGACTTTATGATGTGACACAAGGTCTTGTAACTCTTTAACTGCTGGGTTGCTTCTTAGTTCTTTTAAATAACGCTGTTTGAACTCATCCCAATATTCTGCAGACTCTGCATGAAACCATTTACGTAGCTCAGTTGAGGGAGCTATTTCTTTTAACCATAAATCCAAATGAGCATTTTCTTTACTTATCCCTCGGCTCCATAGCCGATCAACTAATATTCGTTTTCCATCCTCGGTACTTGCTTGTTCATAAATTCTTTTAATTTGTATGTTCATCTCTTTTTCTCACTAGAACGCCTCATTGTTTAGGCTTTATAAACAGATTTAATATTTTGTTCTCTTTTAATGTACTTAAAAAGAAAAGAGTGAGTAGCCTCTCTACTCACTCTTTTCTTATTTAATATTTAAAATTTTAAAAGGCGATTACTGATCTGGGATTTCGGCTTCCACCAACAACTTCAATAAAGATAAAGATTCTTGCCAACCTAAATAACATGCTTCCACAGGAATAACTTCTGGTATGCCTTCTTGGGTAATGTGAATTTCTGTGCCTACCAATACAGTTTTTAATGTAATAGTGACCTGCATCGTACCAGGTAAATTTGAGTCATCAAATTGGTCGTTATAACGAATTAATTCATTTGGAACGAGTTCAACATAAGTTCCCCCAAATGAGTGTGTTGAACCTGTTGAAAAGTTGGTAAAACTCATTTTATATGAGCCACCCACTTTTGCATCAAAACTATGAACCTTCGCAGTAAAACCGTGAGGTGCCATCCACTTAACTAAAGCATCTGGATCGAGAAAAGCACGATAAACCCGTTCAGCGGGTGCTTTAAATACGCGATGTAATTTTACTGTACCTGTTGCCATTATGTTCTCCTTATTTTAAGTCCATTTAGGTTATAGAAATTATCTTTAGTAGCTTAAACCCTAGAATTTCATTTAACGTATATTTTTGGTGTTTTTTCCATTTATATAACCAGTTTCTAACAAACTAAATTACGAAAACTAAGGCTGATTTTTTGATAAAAATGGAGCAAAATAGTCAGCAATCATAAAGAAACATATTGAATTTGAGATTAATCATGAGTCTGCTCGCTTTCTCCTCATATGCATTAAACGGTGTAGATGCACAGAAGTTTTTACAAGGCCAAGTGACTGTCGATACTGAGCGTTTAGCTGAAAATGAAACACGCTATACAGCCATTTGTGATCTTAAAGGCCGTATTCATTTTGGCCTATGGTTGAAAAAGATTAACGCTGAAAGTTTTGAGATTGTTGTTACTCAAGATCAAGCTGAAGAGTTTGCTAAGCATATTAAAAAATATGGCGCATTTTCAAAAATGACCTTAAGTGAACAAGGCGTTGTGTTTCCAAAAGTTGTGAATGACCATACTGAGTTCAGCTCTACAGAAACTGATATTTCCGAATGGCAAAAACAAGCCATCATGACAGGTCAAGCATGGATTGCTCAAGCGACTGAACATGAGTTTCAGCCACAAGAATTACGTTTACATCAACGTGAAGGCGTCAATTACGATAAAGGCTGTTACTTAGGTCAAGAAATTGTGGCGCGCCTTTGGTTTAAAGCAAAACCAAAACACTGGTTGCATTTAGTTCAAGGTACAGGTGATGCACCTTCTCCAGCAACTCAACTGCACAATGATGTAGAAGTGGTTAATAGTACCCAAACCACTGACGGTTATATTGCCTTAGTTGTTGCGAAACCTGCCGCTCTAGCAGAACTCGGCCTTCAAGTTTTAGATTTACCAGAAGCTTTAAGTGGTGATGTTGCTAGACCACAATAAGCAGATTTAGCAAATAAAAAGCCCGTGGATGACCCTACGGGCTTTTCTATAGATACAAAATTCTAATAAATTCATTTAATTAGGGCATCAATTTTTTAATTTTTCTATGCCATCATAATCCAGATTGAAATCTAAGAGAAAAAATATGAAAACTAAACTTGCTACACTCATGTTGAGTCTGGCTTTTTTCGGTTCTGCTCATGCTGATGTAAAAACACTTGAACAAAATCTGAAAACAAATTACCCAGACTTACCTGTAAAAGGTGTTTATCAATCACCTGTGCAAGGTATTTATGAAGTGTATACAAGCGGTCGTATTGTTTATACCAATCAAGATGCTAAATACTTTTTTGTAGGCAATTTAGTTGATATCAAACAACAAAAAAATATGACAGAAGAACGAATTGCCGAATTGGGTAAAATTGATGTTAAAAGCCTACCTCTAAACCAAGCGATTAAATATGTAAAAGGTAAAGGAGAACGTACTCTTTATATTTTCAGCGACCCTGATTGTCCTTACTGTCAGCGCCTAGAACAAAATATGGTTGGGGTTGATAACGTAACGGTATATGTATTCTTATATCCGCTGACCAGTTTGCACCCCAATGCTGAAAAAGTTTCAAATCAGATCTGGTGTTCAAAGAACCCTTCGGAAGCTTGGACCAGTTATATGCTTGATCGCAAATTGCCGGCTAACAGCAAAAGTTGCTCAAGCCCAATTCAAAAGAATATCGCTTTAGGACAAAAATTAAATATCGATGGAACACCAACCCTATTCTTGCAAGATGGTCAAAGAATCTCTGGTGTACCAAGTGATGCAAAACAAATTGAAGCATTACTTAAATCAGTAAAATAATGCTATATGCCACTCTCAGAAGTAGAGTGGCATATTATTTTTCTCCATAGTTTGCTTTATAGACATCGTTTTATATACAAATCGGCTGTTTACTTTCATCTATCAATATTTATGATGAGAAGTTGAGTTGATTCAATACATCGATGGAATGATGTAGCTACAAAGTAAAAGGTTAAAAAGAAATGAAGAAATTACTCATCGCCAGCCTAATCGCCATTTCAAGTTCATCAATCTTTGCGGCAGACACTACAGCATCTGTGGCAAAAAATGATGTCTTTAAACAGGCTGAACAATTGTATGCGGCAAAAAATTATCCTGCTGCTTTCCAAGAAGTGCAGCGCCTTGCGCAGACAGGAAATGCTCAAGCGATCTATAACTTAGGTTATATGACGCAAATGGGACAAGGCACCCCTAAAGATAATGCCAAAGCTCTAAAATATTATGAAGACGCTTCAAACAAAGGTTATGCCCAGGCCAGTTATAGACTTGCACAGATTTATGAAACGGGTGAATTAGGCGTTGCAAAAGATAGTAATAAATTTAGCCAATATGTGCAAAAAGCATCAGCTCAAGGCTCTGATGATGCAACGGTAAAAATTGCGACCATTTTATTTGCTCAGAAAAAGCCACAGTCTCATCAAATTGCTTTACAAAAGCTAGCGCCTTTAATTCGAAAAGGAAACTACCCTGCTATTCAGGTCAAAGCTCTTTATGATATTAGCCAAGGGGTTGAAAATAAAAACCCGCTAATGAAACGCCAAGGCATTGAAGCTTTACAAGCAATTGCACAAAAAGGTTATGCACCAGCGTCTATGGCTTTAGCGACTATGATGGCAAATGGCAATATCATTCCTCAGAACTTGCCTCAAGCAAAACAGATTTTTACTGAACTTGCTAACCAAAATGTTCCTAATGCTAGAGAATCTTTAGCTTCAGTCGAAAAGATTATTGCTGAGAAGAATAAACAAGCTGCAGCCGCCCCTACACAGCCTGCACCTAAAAAATAGCAAAGAAACAACAGCCCCGTATGGGGCTTATCTTTTACCACCACAAAGCGATAAGCCCACTTACACCAATAAAACCAATAATGGTACTTATCATTAAAGGTGTTAATGCTCTTTCATTTAAACCATATGCTTGCCCAAAAATACCAAAAGCAATTGGCATGGGCAGTGCCGCAATTAATGTTCCGGCATATAACATCTCTTGACTGACGTTTGGTAATAAAAGGAACAATCCAAAAATCACAACTGGCATAAGAATGACATTAAACCCAGCCAACAATACACTTTGTAAATTCACGGCGGTAATACCTATACCAACCAAGCTGCCGCCAATAGCAAATAGTGCTAAAGGTGAGGCTGTCCTTCCTAAAAGTTCTAAAGCTTGCCCAAGTTTTGAAGGCAGATGAATACCTAGCAAGATACAGCTCATCCCCACTAAAATTGCAATAATTACAGGATTTTTAATTAAATTTATGAATGTTTTTTTCAGTAAAGGCAAAAGCCGCTGCTGTTGATGTAATCCCGCTTCTGCCAAAATAAGCATTAAAGCGACGATTAATAAGTTTTCAATGATTAAAGTTAAAGATATATAGATTGCAGCATGACTACCCATGAGCATAGTCAAAATAGCAGTACCTATAAAACCTGTATTTGACATAGAAGCACCCATTGATATGACTGCACTATGGGTTAAGCTGTTTTTAAAATATTTTCGATAAATAATAAAAGCCAGAAAAAACAAGATTAAAGAGCCACCACCGTAAGCAATAAAATAAGCTGGGTGCCAAATATCTTGTAAATTTTTATTGGCTAAGGATTGGATTAAAAATGCAGGAAGAGCAATTTTAATAACGAATGCGCTAAGAGCCTTAATTTGCTCAGGTGTCACCAATTTAATGAGGACACTACAGTACCCCATCAATAATAAAATCAAAATTGGTAAGATTACCTGAAAAACCACAGACTACTTCCTCACTCATTTCAAAAGAAAAACGGGCAAATCTTAATTTGCCCGCATATTTAAAAACTAAAAAGAATCAAAAAGCTGTTTTAAGCCATGTGGTTGACAACGCAAATATTGAGGAGCAATTTTGACTTTTGCCCCCAATGTAGCTGCAGCATGCCACGGCCAACGTGGGTCATATAACATTGCACGTGCAAGACCAATGGCATCAGCTTGTTGGTTTTCTAAAATTTGTTCAGCATGCTGTGGATCAGTAATAAGACCTACCGCAATCACAGGAATAGATACATGTTTTTTAACCTGCTCCGCGAATGGTACTTGGTAACCTGCCCCGATGGTAATATTTTGGTGTTCATGTAAGCCACCACTAGAGACATGGATATAAGCGGCTCCCAACTGCTCTAAGGCTTTTGATAAACCAACCGTAGACTCAATGTCCCACTGTTCGTTACCATCCATCCAGTCAGTTGCAGATAAACGCACCCCTACAGGATAACCTGCAGGAACAGCAAGTTTAATTGCCTGAAGTACTTCAAGCGTCATACGCATACGGTTTTCTAAAGAGCCGCCATATTCGTCAGTACGTTGATTGGCAATTGGAGATAAAAATTGATGCAACAAGTAGCCATGCGCCGCATGTACTTCGATTAGCTCAAAGCCCGCTTCAACTGCACGTTTTGCTGCAGCTGCAAAGTCTTGTTGAATTTGTTTAATTTCATCAACTGTTAATGCATGTGGTGCTGCATCGTGAACCGAAAAAGTACTTGTACTTGGGGCAACTGTTTGCCAACCATGTGGCTGATCTTTTGCAATTTGACCTTTCCCCAACCAAGGCTTTTCAGTTGATGCCTTACGTCCAGCATGTGCTAACTGAATTCCAAATGGCATAGGAGAAAGTGTTTTAACTTTTCCTAATAAAGTTTTGATTTGGTCACGTTGCTGATCATTCCAAAGTCCAAGATCTGCGTAACTAATTCGACCTTCCGCTTGTACAGCCGTAGCTTCCACAATGCATAACCCAGCTCCAGACAACGCGTAATTTGCCCATTGCTGCTCATGCCAATAGGTAATTTCGCCTTCATCAGTTGCCGAATACTGACACATTGGGGCAATTACAATTCTATTGACCAGTTGTAGCGAATCAAAATTAACCGTTTCAAATAATTTTGCCATTTTAAATTCCTAGAATTGTTTAATTACACGTAAACCTGCACTCCAGTTACGCCCATCAGCGGGTTCAAAGTAACGATCATTACCATCATTTACGATAACTGAACCCGCATAATTTTTATCAAATAGGTTATCTACACGAGCAAAGCTTTTGACTTTCCAAGTACCTAAATCCCATGCATAACCAATATTTGCTGAAGTTACACTGTAGCTTGGTGCTGCGTCACTGTTGGTATCATTCACGTATACTTTGTCCATATACTGTACATCTACACCACCATATAGTCCGTGGCTCGGTTGCCAAGCTAAAGAAATGTAAGCCTGATTTTTAGCAATTCCAGGAATCGCATTGCCAGCTGGAATTTGAGCAATATTGCCTAAAGCAGGAATATCCGCATCAAAAGTAGCATCTAAATAGGCATAGCTTGCTGTCGCTGTTAAATCTCGCCACAACTTTTTATTCCATGCAAACTCTACCCCTTCACGCAAAGTTTTATCCGCATTTCGGAAGGTAGAACGACCATTTGAGCTTCCTGCTGAAACAATGTCATTTTTGGTTTTAGTTTGAAAAACTGCCAAAGTAAAATCACCTAATTGGTTTTGTGATTTTAAACCAGCTTCATAGGTATCACTGGTCGATGGTTTTAAATCAAAATTAAAACCTGACTTTGTCGTATCAGTTTGATATGCCATTTCAGTAAAGGTCGGTGTTTCAAACCCTTTGGCATAACTCATATAAGCCATGAGCTCAGGTAAAATTTGCCAACTTAACGCAAGCGACGGTAAAACTTTACTGTAATCAGTCTTGCCGCTATCGTCGCCATTACTTAAATAGTTATCTTTGGATTTGTAATGCACATTGCTATAGCGCACACCTGTATCTATACGCCATGTAGGTAAGAACTGCCATGAAGCTTGTAAATATGGATCGATATTCCACAGAGTATTGTCTTCATCACGGCGTAATTTACCTTTGACGCCATAAGAAGGTTGACCATTTACTAAATTAAAGTTTTCAAAGCCTTTACGATCTTCATCCATCGCATCGAGTGCAACCCCCAAACTCACCGTTGTATTTGGCAATAGTTCTTTACCTGTCCAACGGAAATCAGCACCATAATAATTACGGTCAAAATCAATCACACCACCCGCATGATTGATACTGGCATCTTGGGTAGATTTAGGAATAGATTGATACTGAGTGACTTGACGATTACCCAAATATGCCATGGCATAAAGTTCATTTTTATCATTAATAGGCTTAGACCATGTCATGCCCGTTTGGGTTTGTTCGATATCTTTACGAACATTAAATTGCTTTAAAAACGGAACTTGTTGCTTTGGATTCGCATTCCACTGATCATGCGTTAAACCCTGTGGATCATCGGCATTGATTTTGACATAGTTAGTCACCCAGTTGATTTTACTTCCATCATCAAGGTTCCAACTGAGCTTTGCATTATTTAATATTTTTTCTGCCCCGCTATGTTCTCGGTAACCATCGGTATCGAAGTATGATGAGCTAATAATATAACTTGGTTCATTCGCCCCTTTTGCCCCACCTTGTAGCACTAACCCTGCTCGGCTTTTATCTTGACTACCACCCGAATAGCTGAGCTCAATTGAGTCTTTCCCTTGTCCTTCTTTAGTAGAAGTTAAAATTGTCCCGCCCGATGAGTTTCCATAAAGTGAAGAAAAAGGCCCTGTTAGGACTTCAACATGATCCAGACTGCTTAAGTCGATATTAGACGTTTGGCCTTGCCCATCTGGCATTGTTGCAGGAATACCATCCACATATAGGCGAATACCTCGGACACCAAAAGTAGAACGTGCACCAAAACCACGCATAGATAGCTGTAAATCTTGCGCATAATTTTCACGGTTACGAATTTGCAAACTCGGTATCCCCTTCACAACTTCGGTCAAATTCACTTGTGAAGAATTATCCGCCTGAGGTGCCTCGATTCGAAAAACCGAAGCAGGTGTTTGTAAGTAAGTAGTATCAGTACGCGTTGCTTCCACATGTAAAGTAGGCAATTTGGCAACATCTGAATTTAAGTCTTCTGCCCAAACAAGTGGGCTAGAAATACAGCCCATACTCATCAAAATACAGTAGTGAAGTCGGTCTAAGCGTAATAAGGACATGCTTATTTCCTTTATTTATATTGTAGTTATGATAACAAAAAGCAGTGTCTTGTCTGGATATAGAATTCGGTTTACATTGTTGTAAATCTGGAACAGTCGTTTTGCGATATAAAAATTGATTTCCAGTTTAAGAGTTATCGGCTCAAAGATGGATGATCTTTCCAGCAATATCGTTCAGGCCAATCTTTTGCTTCCTCGGCATAATCAATTCCAATACGTGGCGTTAAAACCACTTCTGGCTGTGTAGTGGCTGCCTCAATCCATAGTCCAGATTCTTCACCTAAAGTCTGGCCTTTTAAAGTCCGATTAATGCCTAAATAACGCGTCAGTTTGCCAGGTCCAGCCAAAAGCTTATATTCTTTTTTGGTTGAAGCACCATTTAAAAATGCTGATCGAATCATCACTCCTTCAGGTACACCTTCTGTTTGAGTAATAATGTTGAGCATTTCATACATGCCATAAATTAAATAGACATAAATGGTACCACCATGGCGATACATCACTTCTGTTCGTGCGGTACGTTTGTCATTGTAGCTATGGCAGGCTTTATCACGCACGCCTAAATAAGCTTCTGTTTCACTAATTGTACAGCGGATAACTTGTCCATCAGGTTGTCGCTTACATAATACGCAGCCGATTAAATCATATGCTACTTCCGAAGTTTCTCGTTGAAACCAGCTTAATGGTAAAATATCTGACATAGTATTCTCTGAAATATTACATACCACACGTTATACTTGATTAATCCAGTATATCTGTTAATTCTGCGAGTTGGCATGCCTGAGTTACCCGAAGTCGAAACCACCAAAACCAGTTTATTTCCCTTATTGAATCAAAAAGTTTTAAGTGTTGAAGTACGTAACCCTAGCTTACGTTGGCCAATACCAGATGATATTCAAAGACTTGTTGGGCAACGCCTGATTGGATTAAATCGTCGCTCAAAATATATTTTGGCAGAGTTTGAACAAGATCAAATGCTCTGGCATTTAGGCATGTCAGGAAGCTTTCGTCTGTGTCAACCAAACGATGAATTTAGAAAGCATGATCATCTGATTATTCAATTTGAAGATCAGCAGTTACGTTACCACGACCCACGTCGTTTTGGCTGCATTCTTTGGCTTAACCCTGAAACTCAAGGCAAACTCATCGATACTTTAGGCCCAGAGCCTTTAAGTACTGACTTTCATGCAGAATATTTAGCTTCCAAACTCAAGAATAAAGCTGTCGGCATAAAAATTGCACTCATGGATAATCATGTAGTGGTTGGTGTTGGCAATATCTATGCAACCGAAAGCTTGTTTAATGTAGGCATTCACCCAGCTCAGCCTGCTGGCGATTTGACTATGCAACAAATTGAGAAACTGGTTATCGAGATTAAGCGAATTTTGAAGTCAGCAATTGATTTAGGCGGCTCGACTTTACGAGACTACAGCAATGCCATGGGTGAAAATGGTTATTTTCAACAGACTTTACTCGCTTATAGTCGTGCCGGAGAAATGTGTGTTAACTGTGAAACCACATTAGAAAACTTAAAACTCGGTCAGCGCGCCAGTGTATTTTGCCCACAATGCCAACCGCTTAAAAAGCTGAGAAAGCCTTAATTTTTTGGAGGAAGACAACATGCAAACAGCAATTGTCCGACATATTTTAGTCAAAGATAAAGACTTAGCCGAACAGCTAAAAAAGAAGCTACAAAGTGGGGCTGACTTTGCCAAACTTGCCAAGCAATACTCCACTTGCAATTCAGCAAAACGTGGTGGAGAACTTGGTGAAGTCAAAAAAGGACAGTTGGTACCTGTTATAGACAAAGTCGTTTTTACTGCTGCTGAACGCGTGTTACAAGGTCCTATCAAAAGCCAGTTTGGCTATCATCTTTTAGAAGTTAAATTCCGAATGGGTAGCTTACGTTAGGACTCATTAATTTAATTGTCGTTTTCAAAAGTTTTAGCCTGTGCATTCATTTGATATGTCCAGGCTTTAATATATTCACCCGACTCTAGTTTTATATCAGCGATTACACGTTGGTATTGAAAGCCTTCAAAGTCATCTAACATTTGCCAGTTTTCAGCAAGTTTTTCTGTGCTAAACACATAACCTTCTATCCAATCTGCTTGCGAATCTAACTCTAACGCTTTTAAACCTTTGTCTGGGCCCCACTCTAAAATATGAATTACCCCTCGTACACTAGCTTTCGTCCAGCTTCCACCAATCTGCTCTAAAATATGAGCATTTGCTTTATTAGGACATAAGGTTCCATATACAAAAAGCTGATTCATTAATTTATGTTCCTTGTTCAATATGCTTAGCTAAACTTAACTGCGACCTTACAATTTTATCAATATCTCTAGTCCAGTATAAAATGTGATGTAATAAAAAACGGTACTCTAAGTACCGTTTTTTTATTTGAAATCTGCTTAAGCTTTCTTTTTCAACTCATCACGAATTTCGCGCAATAATTGTACGTCTTCAGGAGTTGCAGCTGGAGCTTCTGGCTCATTCTTATCACGGCGAAGTTTGTTTAATAATTTCACCATTAAGAACACAACCCAAGCCAAAATCAGGAAGTTAATTAAAATGGTCAGGAAGTTACCGTAAGTTAATACATTGATACCTGCTTTTTGTAAGGCATCTAGAGATTGTAAATTATTAGGGTTTGCACCTAATACGATAAATTTCTGCGAGAAATCAACACCACCACCTGTAATTACAGTGATAAGCGGCATGATGATATCTTTTACTAACGAGTCCACGATTTTGCCAAAAGCACCACCAATAATTACACCAATGGCTAAATCCATCATATTGCCTTTAATGGCAAATTCTTTAAATTCTTGAATAATACTCATCTAAACATCTCCAGATGTAGGGGGGAGGAACACATCATATTTTTCTTTTTTCACTGGCCTCTTATCCGTCTAGATAGTACTCGCCATGATATTGATAATTTAATATTTTTTTCAAAAAAAGAAAGCTATTTCACACTTTAACAACATATTTGCTTACAAGAAAAATATGACTTTAAGTTTACTTTCAGCTTTACCAGTAAGCAATAAAAAACCGCTAAACGAATTTAGCGGTTTGTCTTTTTCCATTTAAGAAAAATTATTTATCACGATTACGTTTACGTTCGTTTTCAGTCAAGTAACGCTTACGGATACGGATTGATTTTGGAGTAACTTCTACTAACTCGTCATCTTCAATGAATTCAAGCGCTTGTTCAAGCGTAAATTCAATTGCTGGTACTAAAGTTAAAGCATCATCTGTACCAGATGCACGAACGTTAGTTAATTGTTTCGCTTTAGTTGGGTTTACAACCATATCGTCTGAACGAGAGTTAATACCCACGATCATACCTTCGTAAACTTCTAACTGTGGTTTAGCGAACAAACGACCACGGTCTTGCAAGCTGAACAATGCATAGCCCAAGCAAGTACCTTGAACCATAGAAATCAACACACCGTTTTGACGTTTCGCAACAGTACCTTGTTTAACAGGGCCATAATGCGAGAAGCTTGAAGTCATGATCCCTGTACCAGAAGTCATAGTCAAGAATTCAGAACGGAAACCGATAAGACCACGTGAAGGAACAGTCGCTTCAATACGGATACGGCCTTTACCGTCAACTTCCATATTAGTCATTTCGCCTTTACGGTGACCCATTTGTTCCATTACAGCACCTTGATGCTGTTCTTCAACGTCAAACGTTACGTTTTCGTAAGGTTCTTGTCTTTCACCATCAATTTCTTTGATGATTACTTGTGGACGTGATACGCCCATTTCAAAACCTTCACGACGCATGTTTTCAATTAAAACTGAAAGGTGAAGTTCACCACGGCCAGATACTTTGAAACGGTCTGGACTGTCAGTATCTTCAACACGTAAAGCTACGTTGTGAATTAATTCGCGATCAAGACGTTCACGGATATTACGTGAAGTTACGAATTTACCTTCTTTACCAGCAAACGGAGAGTTGTTAACTTGGAAAGTCATAGATACTGTAGGTTCATCTACAGATAAAGCTGGTAATGCTTCAACATTTTTCGGATCACAAATCGTGTCAGAAATGTTAAGAGCATCAATACCAGTAATACATACGATGTCACCAGCAGATGCTGAGTCAACATCAATACGCTCTAAACCATGGTAACCCATGATTTTTAAGATACGACCGTTACGTGTATTGCCATCTTTGTCAATTACAGTAACAGGAGTGTTTAATTTTACTGAACCGCGTTGAATACGACCAACACCGATAACGCCTACGAAGCTGTTATAGTCAAGTGATGAAATCTGCATTTGGAATGGACCATCAACGTCAACCGCTGGTGGTTCAACGATGTCTACAATCGTTTCGAACAACGGAGTCATATCTTCTGCAAGTTCTTCAGGAGCAGGACCCGCTACACCACGTAAACCTGATGCATAAACGATTGGGAAATCAAGTTGCTCATCAGTTGCACCAAGGTTATCAAACAAATCAAATACTTGATCGATTACCCAGTCTGGACGCGCACTTGGTTTATCAACTTTGTTGATAATAACGATTGGTTTTAAACCACGAGCAAAGGCTTTTTGTGTCACAAAACGAGTTTGTGGCATTGGGCCTTCTTGAGAGTCAACAAGAAGTAATACGCAGTCAACCATCGACATAACACGTTCTACTTCACCACCGAAGTCGGCGTGTCCCGGGGTGTCCACGATGTTGATACGGTAAGTTGTATCAGTACGCTTATCCAACCAAGTAATAGAAGTGTTTTTCGCTAAGATGGTAATACCACGTTCACTTTCAAGCGCATTCGAGTCCATGACACGCTCAATCTCGCCTGCTCGGTCACCGAGAGCACCTGATTGCTGAAGTAGTTTATCGACAAGTGTGGTTTTCCCGTGGTCGACGTGCGCAATAATTGCGATATTACGGAGATTTTTGATATCTGACATGAAAATTAGAAACGCCTGAAATTTGAGGGCAAATTATACAGAAAAACACTACTCTTGAGTAGTGACAGTTTATTGACATTGACAAAAAAATTTCCCAATAGCTTGTATTTCGTTTTGTAAAGATAGGTATCTCGATTAGAATAGCGCCAATTTGCGAAATTGCGGCGTACTTACCCCCATGTCCAATCAACCATCACAAGACCATCTTGACCTCGTTTATGGACTAGATGACCGACCAAAACCCTTCGTGGCTTTTCTAGCAGCTTTTCAACATTTGCTTGCAATTATTGTCCCGATTGTTACACCTGGACTTCTCATTTGTTTAGCTTTGGGCGTTTCACGTACCGAAACTAACATGATTTTATCCATGTCTTTGGTCATTTCAGGAATTGCAACTTTCTTACAATGCAAAAAAGTTGGTCCTTTCGGTGCAGGTCTACTCATTGTTCAAGGAACAAGCTTTAACTTTATTGGACCAATTATTGGTATCGGTAGTGCAATGGTTGCTGCAGGTACGCCAGTAAATCAAGTTATGGCTGCTATTTTTGGTGTGGTGATTGCTGGTTCATTTATTGAAATGGGTGTTTCACAAATTCTGCCATGGGTAAAAAGACTGATTACTCCGCTTGTGACAGGTATTGTTGTACTTCTGATTGGCTTGACACTTATTAAGGAAGGCTTGATTAGTATGGGTGGTGGTTATCAAGCCATGCAAGATCATACTTTTGCAAGTTCCGATAACCTTATAATGTCTTGTACAGTTCTTGCCATCATTATTGTCTTAAATCGCATACGCATAGTGTGGATTAAAAGCTCAGCTATTTTGATTGCTTTAGTTATTGGCTACATTCTTGCCGGCTTCATGGGTTATTTAGATTTCTCTGGTCTAAAAGACGCCCCAGTCATTCAAATTCCAACACCAATGCACTTTGGCTTAAGCTTCTCATGGGGCTTATTTATTCCAATGGCATTCATTTATTTGGTGACTTCATTAGAAGCAATTGGTGATGTCACAGCAACCAGCAAACTTTCAAACCAACCTGTAGATGGCCCTCAGTGGATGCAACGCATTAAAGGTGGGGTGTTAGTAAATGGCGCAAACTCTTTACTTGCAGGATTATTTAATACTTTCCCTAGTTCTGTTTTTGCCCAAAATAATGGTGTTATTCAACTCACGGGGGTGGCTAGTCGTTACGTAGGGATCTGGATTGCAGCTTTACTCATTATATTAGGGCTATTCCCAGCTGTAGCGGGTGTAATACAAGCTGTACCACAGGCAGTATTAGGCGGAGCAGTTATGGTAATGTTTGGTGCAGTTGCTGCCTCAGGCATTAACATTCTTTCATCTATCCATCTCGATCGTCGCGCACTTTTAATTATTGCAATCTCACTTGCACTCGGTTTAGGTGTTGCCCAAGTTCCACAAATTTTGGAGCACTTGCCAGAGTTATTTAAAAATATTTTTAGTTCTGGTGTAGCAACAGGTGGTATTGCAGCACTAATTTTAAATATTGTTCTGCCTGAAACCCACAAATAACCTATTTTTTAATTTTTTGATTACTGCCCAGTTTCCACTGGGCATTCTTCTTCATGAGAGATGTACATGGATCCTAGAAGTGAAGTGGTATTAAGACAGCAAGACTATTTAAAAGGTAGACTCTTGTTGATTAATGCACCCAATGATGCCTTAGTCAGTCAATTACCTACTGCGGTTGATGCCTCAGTCTGGACATGGAATTATGCCGACTACCAAGGTTTCATTAATACAGGTACCCCAGCACATTTCTCAGTTGAGTTTCCATCACAAGAATTTGATCAGGCTTTAATTTTTGTGCCTAAATCAAAAGAGCTTTTAAACTATATATTGCATGTAGTGATGAGCCATTTAAAGGCTGATCAATCAGTTTTTCTAGTAGGCGAGAAAAAAGGCGGTGTTGAAAGAGCAGCTAAACAATTACAAAGTTTTGGCCAGATACTTAAACTCGATAGTGCACGCCATTGTCAATTATGGCATTTAAAAATTGAAAAAACTGAAAAAATCAAGCCTCTTGAAAGCTGGTTAAAAACCTATACTGTTCAAGCAAATGAACAAGAACTTACCATTTGCGCGCTACCTGGCGTTTTTAGTCAAAATCATCTAGATGTCGGAACTGCTGTTTTACTCCCTTATCTAAATCAGGTGAAATCAGGTAGAATTGCCGACTTCGGGTGTGGTGCGGGAATTATCAGTTGCTATTTGGCAAAAGTAAATTCAAGTAATATTATTCATGCCCTAGATATTGATGCCTTCGCTTTACGGTCAACGGAAATGACTTTTAGTCGAAATGGAATAGGTTCAGACCAGTTGAGATTGCAGCCCGTTACGGGAATTGCAGACGCCCCAACAGAACTTGATGCCATTGTCAGTAATCCCCCCTTTCATCAAGGTATTCATACCAACTACGATGCAAGTGAAGGACTCTGCCAGAACGCTAAAAAACATTTAAAGGCATCAGGTGAGCTATGGATTGTAGCAAACCGTTTTTTAAACTATCCGATCTTAATCGAGAAGCACTTTGGTCAGTGTGAGATTAAAACTGATCTACAAGGCTTTAAGGTGTTATATGCCTGTGCATAACAAACTATGTAAGGAATCTCCATGAGCGAAACACATGCTCCTGAAAAACTCCAGCGAAAGCTTGGGGCTCGTCATCTGAATATGATCGCCATTGGTGGTTCCATTGGTACAGGTCTCTTCCTTGCTTCTGGTTCAACCATTGCAAATGCAGGTCCAGGTGGGGCGTTACTCGCCTATTCCCTCATTGGTATTATGATTTATTTCTTAATGACCAGCTTGGGCGAACTTGCAACTCATACACCGACATCTGGCGCATTCTTCACCTATGGCAGTCGCTATGTGGAAGAAGGCTTTGGTTTCGCACTAGGTTGGAACTACTGGTATAACTGGGCAATCACGGTTGCGTTTGAACTCGTTGCAGTACAGTTTATTATGAAGTTCTGGTTTCCAGATATTCCCGGGTTCTATTGGAGTGCGCTCTTCCTCGTCATTATTTTTATGATTAATGCGATGAGTGTAAAAGGATTTGGCGAAAGCGAATTCTGGTTTTCAATGGTTAAAGTTATCGCTATTGTTGCCTTCATTATCATTGGTATTGCCATGATTATTAAGGTGATGTTGACACCAGGTGTGGCTACTTTTGGTAATTGGACTTACAAAGATGCGCCTTTTGTAGGTGGTTTACAAGCCATGATTGGTGTTGCCATGATTGCAGGGTTCTCATTTCAGGGAACCGAAATGGTGGGTGTGGCTGCGGGTGAATCGAAAGATCCAAAGAAAACGATACCACTTGCGATTAAACAGATTTTCTGGCGAATTTTATTATTCTATGTATTGTGTATTTTCATTATCGGTACACTCATTGCCTATGATGATCCAAACCTATTACAAGCTGCGACAACAGAAAATGTTGCACTTTCTCCTTTTACCTTGCTTTATGAAAAAGTAGGCTTTGCTTTCGCTGCGAGCTTAATGAATGCGGTTATTTTGACAGCTATTTTGTCGGCAGGTAACTCAGGTATGTATTCTTCTACCCGTATGTTATTTGATATGGCTCAACAAGGCCGCGCACCAAAATGGTTTGCAAAACTCGACAATCGTGGTGTTCCAATGAATGCCTTATATGCGACTACATTTATTGCTGCATTCTGCTTCTTAACGACTTTTATTGGGGAAAAACAAGTCTTTAACTGGCTTCTCAATATGTCTGGGATGTGTGGTTTCATTGTTTGGCTAGGTATTGCAATTTCACATTATCGTTTCCGTAAAGGTTATATTGCTCAAGGTTATAAGCTCGACGATCTTGCCTACCGTGCTAAGTTTTTCCCATTTGCTCCATGGTTTGCCTTTATTCTTTGTTCTGTCATTATCCTTGGCCAGAACTATCAAGCTGTTTTAGGTGGAAAAATTGACTGGATGGGCTTACTTTCTACCTATATTAGCTTGCCTTTATTCTTAGTAATTTGGCTCGGATATAAATGGAAAAATAAGACTAAATTAATACCTTACGATCAAATGGATGTAAAACCAGAGCAAGATTAATAGTAAGCTTAAAGAGCTAATCAAAAATATCTAAATGTCAAAAACTTGATCTTTAGTTAAAAACAGGTAAAATGCCGTTCAGATTTTCAACGGCACTTTTTAAAAAAGGAGGACATCATGCCAACACTACAAGGTAAAACACAGTAACGATTTGGCACGATGTCAGCTCACGGACAAGTGTACAAATTTAATTCACTTGTCCGAATGCTCGAATTTAAGACCTAGCATTCGCTAGGTTTTTTTATGCCTATTCGGACAGAAAAATAAGAGAAAAATTATGGGCATACAAAAAATATTAAACGAAGAGGCACTGTATGGTGTGCCGGTTAAAATTTTCACTCAAGATATAGATAGTGAAAGTATCGAACAACTAAAGAAAATGGCACAACTGCAATTCATATACTCACATATTGCTGTTATGCCAGATGTTCACGTAGGAAAAGGCGCGACTGTAGGTAGTGTTATTCCGACTAAACATGCAATTATTCCAGCTGCAGTCGGTGTAGATATTGGTTGTGGAATGAATGCAATTCGTTTGAGTCTAAAAGCGTCACAACTTCCAGATAACTTAAGCCGTTTACGTGATGCAATCGAACGTAAAGTACCCGTCGGTTTTGCTTTACATAAACAGATCAAAGCTAAAGCGTCGAGTATTATTCCACTCGAAAAGCGTTTACAACCGATTATAAAGAAACATCCAGGTCTAGTTCGTATGCTTCGGCAGTTTGATGCAACTTGGCAAAAACAATTAGGGACATTAGGAGGTGGTAATCATTTTATAGAGTTATGTATTGATGAAAATCAAGATGTATGGGTCATGCTCCATTCAGGTAGTCGCGGTCTTGGTAATGTCATTGGTACTTATTTTATTGAACTCGCCAAGAAAGAAGCACAACATCGCTTCGGGCATGTACCTGATAAAGACCTAAGTTATTTTGCTGAAGGTTCAAACAGTTTCAATGATTATGTAGAAGCTGTGGAATGGGCACAAGAATATGCTTTCGAAAATCGCAAAGAAATGATGCGATTAATCTTAGAAGCAATTCGACCTCTTCTACCCTCTTTTCAAATGACAAAAGAAGCAATTAATTGCCATCATAATTATGTAAGTCGAGAAACCCATTTTGGTGAAAATCTTTTAGTTACCAGAAAAGGAGCGATTAGAGCGGGTTTAGATGAGTTAGGAATTATTCCAGGTTCTATGGGAGCACGCTCTTATATTGTTAGAGGAAAAGCTAATCCTGAGTCTTTTTGTTCTTGCTCTCACGGAGCTGGCCGCAAAATGAGCCGAAGCAAGGCAAAAATACTTTTTAATCAACAAGACTTAATTGAACAAACGCAAGGAATTGAATGTCGTAAAGACAGTAGTGTTGTCGATGAGATTCCAAGCGCTTATAAGGACATTGATGAAGTTATAGCGAACCAGTCAGATCTTATTGAAGTGGTCCATACACTTAAACAAGTTTTATGTATTAAAGGTTAAAACATGAAAATTAAAGAAATGCCAAAAATTAAGGCTCGCAACCACGTAGCCCTTTCACCTTTACTTCAAAAAGGTGGCATGCATGAGACAGAAAAACCTCGTGCACAGCATCGTCGAGATAGACAAGATACTAAACAGCAATTAAAAAAAGGTGTTTGGTAAAACTGATCTAACCATGAACAACTGAGTACATATTATCAAGGAGATAGAGAAATGAAAAAATATTTTAAAAATCGCAATAAAAAAAGCGACTCTAACGAGTCGCTTTTTTACTGTTCAGAAACTCAAATTATTGAGCTTGTTGACCAGGTTGAACTACTACAGTACGGCTACCAGTAATTGTCGCGAATACACGACGGTTCATAGCACGACCTTCTTTAGTTTTGTTGTCAGCAATCGGTTGATCCCAAGCGAAACCTTGAGTAGACAAACGAGAAGCGTCAACATTGTATTCGTTTACAAGAGCTGATTTAACAGAGTTAGCACGAGCTAAAGATAAACGTTCGTTCAACTTACGTGGACCAGTGTTATCTGTGTGACCTTCGATACGTGCAGTAGCGTTAGGGTATTCAGATAATTTTTCAGCAACTTTAGCGATTTCTGGCTTGTATTGGTCTTTGATGTTTGATTTGTTAGTATCAAAGAATACACGAAGTTCCATGTTAAGGTCTTCAGTTAACTCTTGTGGTTGTGGAGCAACTGGAGTTGGTTCAACTGGAGCAACTTCTACTACAGGAGCAGCAGGCTTCAAGTGACCACCAAGAACTACGTTTAAACCAGCAAGAGCTGTATAGTTCCAGAACTGTTCGTCAAAATTATAAGTACCACGAGCTTCTGTACGAAGTGATAAAGCATCGTTGATGCGATAGAACGCACCGATACCAGCATTACCTAAAGTACCTTCTTCAGAGTTACCACGTGTACCACGGTTTACGCCATCAAAGTCATATTTGTAGTGACCAGCACCTAATAATACATACGGCTTAAATTTGCTGTCGTAGTTCTTAGTAATTAAATCAGAGGTAGCATAGAAGTTACCATTGATTTGTTTTTGTTTGTATTCAGCACCAGCAGAAGCGCCGTTTACATCGCCTTTCACTTGGTTATATTCAGCTTCGAAACCTAACCATGGTGTTAATTCAACACCAAGAGCTGCACCAACGAATAAATCGTCTTGTAGCTCAGGTCCATTTGTTAAACTACCTTTGTCACCACCGTTATTGTGTTGGCTGTCTTGGAAAGTGTAACCAAGCAATAATGGAGTAACTGTTACGCCAGCATTAGCAGCAGCTAATGGAGCAGCAACAAGCATAGTAGCAAGTGCAATACGACTCAATTTCATGGATATCCTCCAGAGATAACAATTGTTGTTCAAGCTCAGCCTAAATTTATTGGCCCCTGAGATATTTTTACCCCAGTATTATTTTTAAGCTATTCACATTTGAATCATACAAACACTTGATAAACTTTCCAAGTGCTT
Organism: Acinetobacter sp. RUH 2624; assembly: GCF_000162375.2. Taxonomy (NCBI): domain Bacteria; kingdom Pseudomonadati; phylum Pseudomonadota; class Gammaproteobacteria; order Moraxellales; family Moraxellaceae; genus Acinetobacter; species Acinetobacter sp. RUH 2624. The sequence continues at coordinate 2,452,947 of NZ_KI391939.1, forward strand.
GATAATTTTAATCAAGTAAATTATTGACAAAATTACTTACAATTTCCGTTGTAATTCGGTAATTTTTTACTCAACTAGCAAAAATGAATAACTTCTTTGTTTCGCTTGCGGTGATTTTACCAGTATTCTAGCCAACTGATAACCCTTATTTAATTTTGTGTTTCCTTATTATAAAAAATAATATAAATCATTGTCAGAAAACATAAAATTGCTCTATTTATACATATATTAAGGTTTCTTAATGTTTAGATCTCCTGGTTTTACTATAGTTGAGCTCTCTATAACCCTCGTAATTCTTGTGATTATGTCAGTTATAGCCATTCCTTTATACCATCAATTTATGGCATCTGTAGAATTAAAAAATACTTCGCGCGTACTCACAATTCATATACAAAAAGCCAAATCGGACGCAATTATTCAGCATAAGAACATTGTTCTGTGTCCAAGTTCAGATCAGGTAATCTGTAATACAGATTGGAATAAACACTTAATCAGCTTCGTAGATAGTAACCGCAATCTACAGCATGATTTAAATGAAGAATTATTAACCTCTATAGATCTTAACCATACTTATGGTTCTATGAAATTACAACGTTTTGGTAAAAAACAAAATAGTATTGTTTTTCAAGGTAGCTCGGGACTTCCAATCGAGTCTAATGGTAGTTTTATGTACTGTTCTTATGATCAGCTTAAAAATTTTAAATTAGTTCTTAGCAAAATGGGGCATGTGCGTGTCGAAGAATTAAAAAATTGTTAGAACTCTACAGTCTAATGCCGAGACCAATACATCCCTCATTTTGCAATATACTGCTTAAGTTTTAATGTTTTCTTAATTTGAGATAAAGAACAATCGGAGATTACAACAATGACTGACATCGTAATTGTTAATGGTGCTCGTACTGCTATGGGTGGTTTTCAAGGATCACTATCTGGTTTAACTGCTCCTGAACTAGGTGCAGTAACAATTAAAGAAGCAATCGCACGAGCAGGCTTGCAACCTACTGATGTCGAAGAAGTCATTATGGGTTGTGTACTACCTGCGGGTTTAAAACAAGGCCCTGCTCGTCAAGCGATGCGTAAAGCTGGTTTACCTGATTCTACAGGTGCAGTGACGATTAATAAGCTTTGTGGGTCAGGCATGAAAGCCGTGATGCAAGCAGCAGACATGATCAAAGCAGGCAGTGCTGAAATTGTGGTTGCAGGTGGCATGGAGTCAATGACTAATGCTCCTTATGTATTGCCCAAAGCACGTGCTGGTTACCGTATGGGTCATGGCGAAATTAAAGACCATATGTTCTTCGACGGTTTAGAAGATGCTGAAACAGGTCGTTTAATGGGTTCATTTGCTCAAGATATGGCAAATACACGTGGTTATACACGTGAGCAAATGGATGACTTTGCCATTCGCTCTTTAAAACGTGCTCAAACTGCAATTACTGAAGGCTATTTCAAAGATGAAATCGTCCCTGTTACTGTCTCTACACGTAAAGGCGATGTGATTGTTGACCAAGATGAACAACCTTTAAATGCGAAGATTGATAAAATTCCTTCACTTAAACCAGCTTTTGCAAAAGACGGTACAATTACCGCTGCAAACGCGAGTTCAATTTCTGATGGTGCTTCTGCACTAGTTTTAACATCGAGTGAAGTTGCAGCACAGCGCGGCTTACAACCGCTTGCTAAAATTATTGCGACAGCTTCAAATTCTCAGCATCCTTCAGAATTTACAATTGCTCCAGTTGGCGCTATTGAAAAAGTACTTAAAAAAGCTGGATGGAATGCTCAGGACGTTGACCTTTGGGAAATTAATGAAGCATTTGCTATGGTTACCATGTGCCCAATTGATGATTTCAAACTTGATGCAGAGAAAGTAAATATCAATGGGGGGGCTTGTGCCCTAGGTCATCCGGTAGGTTCTACAGGTTCTCGCATTATTCTTACACTTATTCATGCGCTTAAACGTACTGGCGGTAAAAAAGGTATTGCCGCACTTTGTATTGGTGGTGGTGAAGCAACAGCTGTTGCCATTGAAATTCTTTAATTAAAACCTGTTTAAAATCCCACTTCGGTGGGATTTTTTATGAAAAATTTACAAAAAAAGACCCACAAAATCACTTTTAAGTTTTAACTTATTCCTTTAAACGAAAACAACAATGGACAATAACAATGCAACTCAATCACTATCTCAATTTCCAAGGTCAGGCAGAACAAGCCTTTAATTTTTATAAATCGGTCTTTGGTGGTGAATTTGCTATGCTGAGCCGTTATAGCGACATGCCATCTAATGAGGGTGTAACATTATCGGAAGCCGAAAAAAATTTAGTGCTGCACGTTTCTCTACCGATTAATGAGTACACAGTACTCATGGCATCAGACACTATCGATCAATTCTGTACCCCGAATAGTGTATTTACTAAAGGTAATAATCATTACATCGCAATTAACCTTGAAAAAGATGAGCAAGAAAAAGCAAAACAGCTGTTCGATGCTCTATCTGTAAATGGACAAGTTGAAATGCCATTAGAAAAAACTTTCTGGGGTGCATTATACGGTGCATTTACCGATCAGTTTGGCATAAAGTGGATGGTTAACTGTCAGCTTGATACATAATATTTTTTAAGATCAGCCCCTTATAGAGACACTTACTATTTCTATAAGGGGCTTAAACATTAATATTAGAATACTGCGCAATAATCATTAAACCAACGGTAATAAAACCTATACCTACCCATCCAGCTACATCAATATTCTGCCCAAGAAAAATCTTTGCAAGAAAAGCAGTTGCTAATACACCTATTCCAGACCAAAGCACATATAAAATTCCCGCCTGCATATATTTCAAAGCAATAGCTGCACATGCAAAAGACCCAATATATAAAACTAGAGCAATTCCTTGAGCAGTTTTATTAACTAATCCATTGCCTTTAGCCGAATAAAATGTTGAGAGCACATCTGTCGCAATAGCAAATATTAACCACCAAGCACCAGGATTTATTTTTGAAATTAAGCCTAACATTCTTATTCTTCATTCATTTATTAAAAAGTAATTATAAAAAAAGCTGAACCTAAGTTCAGCTTCTTCATTCAAAATTATTTAAGCACCAGTTTGATAACTTGCTTGCGGTACGGCTGTTGAAGCTTGGTACGGGTTGGTAAAGTCTTGCAAACCAGCTGCCGCCTCTTGCACATCTTTACCTTCCTTAATTACAAAACTATCAAAACCTGAGCGCTTTAAGTAGTTTAAGACATCCTTAAACACATCGCCAGTTGCACGCAGTTCACCTTGGAAACCTTGACGACGTAATAACGCTGCAAATGAATATCCACGACCATCACCAAAGCCGGCAAACTCAATAAAGATCGCATTGAGTTCGCTAAGTGGGAATGTATGATCTTCTGGTGAATCGCTCACAGTCACATACAAAGCTTTTTTGCCTTGAACATTAGTTAATTGATCGAGTTGAGCTGTTGTTACAACAACATCACCTTGAGGAACCACACCATCTTCAGCAATGATTTGATAAGTATTGTCTGCAATCGTGCCGTCTTTATAAAGCACTGGTAGAGCTGTATTAAGCATATGCACGCTCCTTAAATGGTTGAATTCCTACACGGCGATATGTATCGACGAAACGCTCACCTTCAGTACGTAAATCAAGATAAGTATTTAATACTTCTTCAATAACGTCTGGAACAGCATCTGCTGCAAATGATGGGCCTAAGATGTCACCGATAGAGGCATCATGGTCTGAATTACCACCTAATGTAATTTGGTAGAACTCAGCGCCTTTTTTATCTACACCTAAAATACCGATGTTACCCACGTGGTGGTGACCACAAGCATTCATACAACCAGAAATATTTAGATCTAAATGACCAAGATCATAAACTTTGTCTAAGTCTTCAAAACGACGTGTAATCGCTTCAGCAATTGGAATTGATTTCGCATTTGCAAGTGAGCAGAAATCACCACCCGGGCAGCTAATAATATCGGTAATAAAACCAATATGTGCACGTGCCATATTGTGTTGTTCAAGCGCTTGCCATACATCAAACAAATCTTTTTGAGGCACATCTGCCAAAGCAATATTTTGTTCGTGAGTGGTACGAAGCTCACCGAACGTATATTTATCAGCAAGATCTGCAATAAAATTCATTTCTTCGGTGGTCATATCACCCGGTGCGATGCCTGCACGTTTTAGAGAAATCGTAACAATACGATAGCCTTTCACTTTATGTGCATGCGTGTTGATATTGAACCATTGTTTGAATTTTGGATGCTCAGCGAATAAATCCGTGAAATCTTCATCTGCCAAATCTTGATAATCAAACGGAGTGAACTCTTCATCCAGTTTTTTCAAGATTTCTGGCTGAATTTTTAATGCTTCACGTGTGTGTTCAAATTCAGCTTCAACTTTCTGTGCAAATACTTCAGGCGTTAATGCTTTAACCAAGATTTTGATACGCGCTTTATATTTGTTATCACGACGGCCATGCAAGTTATAAACACGTAGAACTGCTTCTAAATAAGCAATTAAATCTTCACGTGGTAAAAACTCACGAATGACACTACCGATGATTGGGGTACGGCCTAAACCACCACCAGCCATAATTTTATAGCCAATTTCACCTGCCTCATTACGCACGATATAAACACCAATATCATGGAATGCAGTTGCTGCGCGATCTTTTTCTTCAAGTGCAGAAACAGCAATTTTGAACTTACGTGGCAAGAATGCAAATTCAGGGTGGAATGTACTCCACTGACGAATCAATTCACATGTTGGGCGAGGGTCTGCAATTTCACCAGCAACCACACCCGCATATTGGTCAGTTGTCGTGTTGCGAATACAGTTACCACTAGTTTGAATAGCATGCATTTGTACAGTTGCAAGTTCTGCCAAAATATCTGGCACATCTTCAAGTGCAGGCCAGTTTAACTGAATGTTTTGACGTGTTGATACGTGTGCATAACCACGATCATATTTTGTTGAAACTTCAGCAACTTTACGTAATTGTTTTGAATTCATTAAGCCATACGGCACAGCAATACGCAGCATAGGCGCATAACGTTGCACATATAAACCATTTTGCAAACGTAATGGACGATATTCATCTTCAGAAAGTTTGCCAGCTAAATAGCGTTCAGTCTGATCACGGAACTGAGCAACTCGTTCATTAACCAGCTGCTGGTCGAAATCGGTATATAAATACATGGCGTATGGCTAGTAGATTCATTATTAAGGCGGATAGCATAGCGAGCTTTTATTCATCAATAAAATGCTTTTTTTGCATATTTAATAACGATTTTATTGATAAGCTTATATACATCGATATAAAAAAGCCCAGATAAATCTGGGCTTTTTTGATAGCAAACGTTTATTTGTTATCTGGCAATGCATAAGCCACTAAATAGTCGCCCATTTTTGTACCAAATGAACCATGACCACCGGCCATGATCACAACATATTGCTTACCGTTGATTTCATAAGTCATTGGTGTTGCTTGTCCACCTGCTGGTAAACGTGCTTCCCATAATTTCTTACCATTCGTGACGTTAAAGGCACGGATGTAGTTATCTTGAGTTGCACCAACAAACATAACATTACCGGCAGTAGAGATTGAACCACCTAAACCAGGAACACCAATTTTAACAGCTGGTAATTGGAACAGTTTTGGTAAGCTATCACGGATAGTACCAATACGTTTTTTCCAAACGACTTCATGAGTTTTCAAATCTACGCCAGCCACATATCCCCAAGCTGGTTGTTTACAAGGTAAACCAAGCGGAGATAGGAATGCGCTGATTTCTACACCATACGGTACGCCATACATTGGCTGAACACCTTGCTCAGTACCTGCACCTTTTGCAGTTTGCGCACGGTTTGGATCAGCAGGAATTAGACGACTTACGAATGGCAAGCCAATCGGATTCATGACAGCAACCTGACGATCAGGGTTAACTGACATACCGCCCCATTCAAACACACCCAAGTTACCAGGGAAAACTAAAGTACCGTTTTCAGATGGTGGTGTATAAATACCATCGTAATTGAGACGTTTGAATGACACACGACACATGAGCTGATCAAGCATTGTGGCACCCCACATATCTTTATCAGTCAATTTATCTTGTGGTGCCAAGTTCAAGTCAGAGAATGGCTGAGTTTTTGAATAATGTTCGCCTTTAGTCTGTGGTCCGCGTTTAACTGTTTGTGGAACTGGTTTCTCAGTTACAGGAACAATTGGCTGACCATTACGGCGATCAAGAACAAAGGCATTACCTGTTTTAGTCAATACATAAATTGCTGGAACAGTTTTACCAGATTTGTCTTTAATATCTGCCAAAGATGGTTGTGACGGTACGTCCATATCCCATAAGTCGTGATGGGTTGTCTGGAAGTTCCAAATCAATTTACCAGTTGAAGCATTAATCGCTAACATAGAGTTCGCATAACGTTCTTTCAACTCGGTACGGTCACCACCCCAAATATCTGGAGTACCTACACCTGTTGGAACATAAACGATATCAAGTTTGGCATCGTATGCTAAAGGTGCCCAAGCATTTGGAGAGTTATGAACAAATGTTGTACCTTCACCTGGCATAGCATTTGGATCTGCTGCGCCAGTATCAAATACCCAAAGAAGCTTACCAGTGTTCACGTCATATCCACGAATCACACCAGATGGCTCTTTATTTGAATAGTTGTCTGTCACAGAACCAGCAATAACTACTGTTGAACCTGTCACAACACCAGGAGATGTTGGGTTATAACCACCTGGATAAGCATATGGCATAAACTCTTGTAAGTTCACTTCACCATTTTGACCAAAGTCAGTACATGCTTTACCAGTGTCAGCATTCACAGCCACTAAGCGCCCGTCATTAACTGGAACAAAGACTTTACGTGGACATTGTGTAGAACTAGATTTCTTGCTTTGGAGACTCGTTGCAAACTCAGTAGTATTGTTTGCATCGTAGTACATTACACCACGACAAGTTAAATGCTGGAACGATTTATCTGTTTTAAGTTTAGGATCAAAACGCCATTTCTCTTTACCAGTAGCCGGATCAATCGCAATTAATTGTTGGTGAGCCGTACAGATAAACATGTTATTACCAATTTTAATTGGCGTAACCTGATTGGTTGTTTCACCAGAATCATTATCTGTTTTGAAATCACCAGTACGTAGTGTCCATGCTACTTTCAAATCTTTGACATTTTGGTCATTAATTTGTTTGAGCGGAGAATAACGCTCACCAGCTTGAGTACGACCATAAGCTGGCCAATCACTCTCTGCTACACCTGGAACGGCTTGAGCAGTTTCTGGTTGAGGAGTTTTGATCTCACCATTAATTTCTTGTGGATCGTTGAAGATAGAATAAACCATCAACACGATTGCAATCGCTAAAGTTGAAGATAAGGCAACTTTACTTGATCCAAGGTTGTTGATTCCACGAGTCACTGCCGGAACCAATAACCATAAACCAAGAATACCTAAAATATCTAAACGAGGTGCAAGCGCCCAAAAGTCTGTTCCAACTTCCCAGACACTCCAGATAATAGTACCTAGCATTAATGCAGCATAAACCCACAAAGCAGTTGAAGCGCGCTTGTAGAGTTGCCATGTAACAATGAGAAGTAAGACTCCAGCTACAATGTAGTAAATTGAACCGCCTAGTGTAGCGAGCCAAATACCTCCAATTAACAGGAATAACGCCAATAACCCAATAATGATTACGGTAAATGTCGTTAATCCTGATCTTGAAGAAGGTTGATTCATAAACCACCTCTTATCAATCATCATTTTTATCGGAAAGATGTGCCAAAAACCTTATAGGAAAATGGCATCACCAATACATATAAAACAAAATTCAGGCATAAAGAAAAAAACGGAAGGTCTGGATACTTCAATCAATGATTTAGCCCTCGACAATCCGTTTTTCGGAATAATTACTTAGAATACGGTTGAGAATTTAATACCGCCTACCCAAGTGTTATCACCATTTTTTAATGCACCAACATGACGAACATATTGCACATTTGGACGAATAGTTAGCCAGTTAGTGGCATGAATACCATAGTAAAGCTCGGTATTGTATTCAGTGTCGTATTCTTTGGCTTGAATATCGCTCCAGTCATCATTGATATGAATACGAGCAACGCCAAGTGCCAACTCATCTTGTGGACGTTGATTGAGCAAACCTTTGTAGACTAAGCCTACATTTTGCATGTTATCAACTTTATTAGTATCTGAATCGTGGAAAGTAAGGTTCACAAAACCTGTTAAACCGCGATCAGTTTGATCAGCTGGCTGGAATAATTTTTGTTTCGCAGTTACCCAAACACCTTGCTTATGAGATGTTTTGGTTGGATTAGTAATTTCCTCTGCATCAGCAGTGCTGTAGTAATAACCTAAACGGTATTCACCAGGCATGCTTTGCACGCCTAATTTAGGTGACCAAACGACCTCTGCCGGAATAATTGCACCGTGAGAACCATCTGTGCTTAGGTTGAAACCTTTGCCACGCTCCAAGTTCTCTGGGTTATATTCATATACACCAATTTGCGTATATAAATCGGGTTGCACATTATATTTAACACGCATTGCCCATTGGCTAACCGGCCAGTTATACCACTGATCGCCTACCCAGTTACCCACTTGTGAACCACAGAGGGCCAAGTTCTGGAAGTCACAGTCAAAGCTATTAAAGTCTTCACCTTCACCAAAACGACCAACTTTCACATCTAACTTCTGATCAAGGAATTTTTTCTTAATCCACAAGTCTGTTAAACGCCAAGTTTGCTCACGCCCCCACACTTCTTGTGCAGAACTAATGTGTCCAGCTAAAGCTGGAGAATGTTCAGAAAGCGATTGCCCATCACGATAAGTTAAAGTGATTTGAGCTTCAGTATCTTGCCACCCTAAAATTTTACCTAGGTCCAAATGCGAACCTAAAGCAAGTTGCCCTGTATAAGCGCTACCGTGTGTAGAAGTATTCTTTGAATCTAAAATACCGGCATATTCACCGGTATATCCAAAAGAAAAATCATAACCTTGTGCTTGTAACGCTGTACGTTGCCCGTTCCAATCACCCAACATCCAAGAACTATTTGGGTCAAATGCAGCAGCAGCTTGTGCATGCTGAACAAAAAGAGTAATTGATAAAACGGATAAACAGGAAACCATCAAAGATTTATGCGTTTTCATGTTTACGAACCTTTTATGTCTTTGTTTATAAAGGTTACGCTAATTTTATGTAAAGAAATTATTCAAAATGTTAATCAATTGATTAATCAGATAATAATCTTAGTACTTACTGTATAAGAAATAGCCCTCTAACCTTACCACTGCCCCTCGCCAAGTTTTTGACCTACAAAGGAATATCGCATTTGGGAACGTGAGAACTTAATTGGGCATGCAATTTGAGGTTCTGTATCTGCCATATTATTTTGCAAAGGTACATTCACAATCCATCCACGTTGTTGTGCTAACGGTGAATTTAAAGCCTCACTTAAACTCAATACTGGCTCTACACACACATCAAGATTTGCAAAAATTTCATGCCACTCTTTAAATGTTTTGGTTTTAATTTTTTCCTGAATGGCTTGTTTAACTTCCTGTCGATCTTCGGCATCTAATGATGCGCCTTTTTGCAATAACACAGGTAAATCTAATGCAGCAGATAAGCCAGCCATAAACTGCGGTTCAAGACTGCCAATGGAAAGATAACGACCATCTTGAGTCATATAATAGTCATAGAAAATACCTCCATTAAGCATTCCCTGTTCTGGCGCCTGTTCAACTTGTCCTGCAAGCGTAGCTGACGCAGCCATACTATTTAGACTCGCCACACAATCCGTCATGGAAATATCAATATATTGGCCTATACCAATACGGCTGCGCTCAACGACCGCAGCCAAAATAGCAATAACTGCATGTAATGATCCACCTGCAATATCGGCAACTTGAATGCCAAGCGGTGGTGGACCACTATCTTGTCGGCCACTATATCCAGCAATACCTGCTAAAGCTAAGTAATTAATGTCGTGTCCAGCTCGATCTTTGTAGTTTCCTGTTTGTCCATAACCTGTAATTGAGCAATAAATTAAACGCGGGTTAATTTCTGCAAGCGTTGCATAGTCCAATCCTAAACGGCGCATGACATCTGGTCGAAATTGTTCTATGACAATATCAAACTCGGAAATCTTGGCTTTTATCAGATCAATACTGGCAGCATCTTTTAAATCGAGAACAATCGACTGTTTATTTCGGTTTAGATAACTATGTGCAGTCGCCTGTCCATTGGCATATGGCGGCATTATCCGAATGAGATCTGGACGGGATGGAGATTCGATATGGATGACTTCTGCCCCCATATCGGCCAAATACATTGTGGCAAAAGGTCCAGGTAAGAGCGTTGAGAAATCGAGAACTTTAAGTCCATTTAATGCTGTCGTCATCGTATTTTTAACCACTATTATTCGAATTTTCTTTTATATTAGTTAAGCAAATATTCTAAAACAATGTCATGTTCAGCCATTTACCTTGATCATTTCGGCAATTTAACATGTAAAAAGTGCTTTTACACTGTTGTAAATCGCCAATTTATTTTTTTAGACGGTCATTTAGGTCAATTTAAAGTGAACATCAAAGAGACTGAAGGATTCAATATGAGTCGCGATACGATTAGCATCCACTTCGTGAATGCGGCTTTGACAGGCGTAAAACGCCTTGGCATGGATGTCGAGACGTTACTTTCACATGTGGGTATCGAAGCGGAACTATTACGTCAACCTAAAGCTCGAATCTCACCAGAACAATATACCCGTTTTATAAAAATGTTATGGATGGTCACACAAGATGAACACGTCGGCTTTGATGTACAGCCGCGTCGCTTGGGCACTTTTGCCATTATGTGTCAGTTGATTATTCATGCAAAAACCTTGGGCCAAGCCCTTGAACTCTCATCTCAGTTTTATAAATTATTTGGTGATGAATGGTCAGTAACGCTAGAGCGTGACAAACACGAAGCGCGTTTAGTACCTCTCATTCCAAAAACATTAGATCCAGATCATTTCATTACTGAAAGTATGCTCATGATTTGGCATGGTTTGGCATCTTGGCTGATTGAACGCCGCTTACCATTAGAACGTGTTCATTTTAGCTATCCGCGCCCTGCACATGCAGATGAATATGATGCTTTATTCTTTGCGCCAGTTATGCAGTTTGATGCACCACGTACTGAAATAACCTTTGCAGCTGATTATCTTGATTTACCAATCCGTCAAGATGAAAAAACGCTAGAAGAGTTCTTGAAAGCAGCCCCTGCTCAGCTTTTAGTAAAATTCAAGAACACCAATTCGCTGACTTCTCGTATTCGTGACGTACTCAAGAGTCAAATTGGTGAAGAAATGCCAACGCTTAACGACGTTGCATCAATGCTGTATTTATCTCCGCAAACTTTACGCCGCCGCTTAGCTGCTGAAGGTAAAAGCTATCAAGGCGTAAAAGATGCTCTACGTCGTGATGCTGCGATTCACTTGTTGCTCAACCCTGAATTAACACTTGAAGATGTTGCTCAGCAAGTTGGTTTTAGTGAAACCAGTACATTCCACCGTGCATTTAAAAAGTGGACTGGTGTAACTCCTGGCTTATATCGCCAACTACATGGTTACCACTAATTCTTAAATCTCTTTATATTCACATCTAGCCCAAGTTCAACTTGGGCTTTTTTATATCTCTATTGGCAAAAATCATCACCTGACTGGTGCGCTTATCGTCATTGCGCTCGCTATTAAAACCAGTACACTCAAAGCACAAATAAATTTTAAGCAATAAAAAAGGAACTGTTATGAGCGAGGCTTATATTATTGATGCCATTCGCACACCACGCGGAAAAGGAAAAAAAGACGGCTCTCTTTATGAAGTAAAACCAATATCATTACTCACCACCCTATTAAACGAATTGCAACAGCGCCATCAGCTTGATACATCTAAAGTGGACGATATTGTTCTGGGCTGCGTAACACCAATTGGCGATCAAGGTGGGGACATTGCCAAAACCGCAGCAATTGCTGCTGGTTGGAATGATGATGTTGCTGGCGTACAAATTAACCGCTTTTGTGCTTCAGGTTTAGAAGCCGTCAACATGGCAGCAATGAAAGTCCGCTCTGGTTGGGAAGATTTAGTGGTTGCTGGTGGTGTTGAATCAATGTCACGCATTCCAATGGGTTCTGATGGCGGACCATGGGCACTAGATCCCGAAACAAACCTTAAATCATCTTTTGTTCCACAAGGTATCGGGGCTGATCTTATTGCAACCTTAGACGGCTATAGCCGTGAAGATGTTGATAATTTTGCGGTGAAGTCACAACAAAAAGCGGCAGCAGCTCAATCAAATGGTTATTTCAATCACTCAGTCGTACCAGTCAAAGATCATTCAGGTGTGGTGATTTTAGAAAAAGATGAATTTATTAAAGGCAATACCACACTCGAAGGCCTTGCAAAACTCAACCCAAGTTTTGAAATGATGGGGCAAATGGGTTTTGATGCAGTTGCTTTACAAAAATATCCAGAAGCACAAAAAGTAAATCATGTTCATCACGCAGGTAACTCATCAGGCATTGTCGATGGAGCGGCTGTCGTTTTATTAGCTTCAGAAAAAGCAGTAAAAGAACAAAATTTAAAACCACGCGCTAAAGTTTTGGCGACCGCATTAGTCGGTACTGACCCAACCATCATGCTGACTGGCCCTGCGCCTGCCGCACGCAAAGCTTTAGAAAAAGCAGGCCTTACGATTGATGATATTGACCTATTTGAAGTCAACGAAGCATTCGCAGCAGTTGTTATGCGTTTTATTAATGAACTCAACGTCCCTGCTGAAAAAGTCAATGTAAATGGTGGTGCAATTGCTTTAGGACATCCTTTAGGCGCAACAGGTGCCATGATTTTGGGCACACTACTTGATGAGCTTGAACGACAAGATAAAAAGCGTGGTTTAGCGACGCTCTGTGTCGGCGGTGGTATGGGTATTGCCACCATTATTGAACGTGTATAAAAATTTAGGGATAGATAAAGATGAGTGCAATTCAATACGAAAAAAATGCCGACAATATTGTCATTTTAACGCTTGATTCAACTGGACAATCTGCAAACACCATGAATGCTGAGTTTCGTGACTCGCTTGATGAGGTCACTCAGAAACTTAAAGCAGAAACGGAACTTTCAGGCGTTATTTTCCGTTCAGCTAAAAAAACATTCTTTGCTGGTGGTGATTTAGATGAACTGATTCAAGTTCAACCTGAGCATGCAACTGACTTTTTCAATATGGTTGAGAAGTTAAAAGGACATCTAAGAACGATTGAAACACTAGGAGTTCCAGTTGTTGCAGCATTGAATGGCACGGCCCTGGGCGGAGGATGGGAAATCGCATTAAGTTGCCATCACCGTATTGCAATCAATGACCCAAAAAGCAAATTTGGCCTACCAGAAGTTACTTTAGGTTTACTTCCGGGTGGCGGTGGTATTGTACGTATGGTACGTCTGCTTGGCCTTCAAAATGCATTTCCATTTTTAATGGAAGGTAAGCAGTTCGGTGTTGATAAAGCAAAATCTTTAGGCTTAATTCATGATACTGCTGAAAGTGAGCAAGAACTTTTAGATAAAGCAATTACATGGGTTAAGGCAAATCCAAAATCTCAACAGCCTTTTGATGTGAAGGGTTATAAAATTCCGGGTGGCGATCCAAAAACTCCGGCAGTTGCACAAGTTCTTGCGATTGCACCAGCCATGTTAAAAGACAAAACCAAGGGCTGCTACCCTGCTCCTGAAGCGATTATGGCTGCCGCAGTGGAAGGCGCTCAAGTTGATGTTGATACAGCGTTGCGCATCGAGTCTCGCTATTTTACTCAACTAGCAACTGGCCAAATTTCTAAAAATATGATTGGCACGTTCTGGCATGGCCTAAATGCAATTAAGTCTGGTGCAAGCCGCCCTGCCGATGTTGCCAAATGGCAAGCGACTAAAGTTGGTGTGTTAGGTGCGGGCATGATGGGTGCGGGCATTGCTTATTCAACCGCAATTAAAGGTATTCCTGTTATCCTTAAAGATGTATCTGTTGAAAATGCTGAGAAAGGCAAAGCTTACTCACAAAAACTCTTAGATAAACGTGTTTCACAAGGCCGTATGACCGCAGAAAAACGCGATCAGGTTTTATCGCTCATTACGGCTACAGCGTCAGCTCAAGACCTTCAAGGCTGTGACTTAATTATTGAAGCGGTATTTGAAAATCAAGAACTCAAAGCCAAAGTCACTCAAGAAGCTGAACAATATTTAGTATCTAATGGCGTAATGGCATCGAATACATCGACCCTGCCAATCACAGGTTTAGCTCAAGCAAGTAAAGATGATAAAGCGTTTATTGGTCTGCATTTCTTTAGCCCTGTCGACAAAATGCAGTTGGTTGAGATTATTAAAGGTAAAAACACCTCGGCAGAGACGCTTGCTAAAGCCTACGACTTTGTACAGCAAATTGGAAAAACGCCAATCGTTGTTAATGACAGCCGTGGCTTCTTTACCAGTCGTGTGTTTGGTACTTTTATTCAAGAAGGTATGCGCTTGCTTGCAGAAGGTGTCCACCCAGCACGTATTGAAATGGCAGCACTGAAAGCAGGCATGCCTGTGGGACCACTTGCGATTCAAGATGAAGTGTCTTTAACTTTGACAGAGCATGTTGCCAATGAAGCACGTAAAGCGCTGCAAGCCGAAGGCAAAGAGCTACCGAAAACACCAGTAGATGAAGTGATTCATACCATGATTCATGAGTTAAACCGTAAAGGTAAAGCTGCTGGCGCAGGTTTCTATGACTATCCTGAAAATGGTAAAAAACACTTATGGGAAGGCTTAAACCGTTGGCAAAAAGATCATGATATTTCTGAGCAGGATATGATAGATCGCATTTTGTTTGTACAGGCTTTAGATACCTTACGTTGTTACGAAGAAGGTGTGTTGGAGTCGGTTATTGATGCCAATGTCGGTTCTATTTTTGGAATTGGTTATGCACCTTGGACTGGCGGAGCGATTCAATTCCTAAATCAGTATGGTATTGATAAAGCAGAGAAACGTGCTGAAGAGTTGGCTGCCAAATATGGTGAGCGCTTCACGCCCCCAGCGTTACTCAAAACCAAAGCTGAGCAGAAACAAAATATTCAATAATTTAAATCTATTAAATATTTAAAAACTGCATAAACCTTACCCATATAAATATATTTTATTTATATGGGTTTTTCTTTATGACCTTTAAGATTTCAGCCTACTGCCTAAATATGCTATAAATAGACTTCATTTTTGTGCTTCTACAGCACATTCGAGAAATCCTTATGTCCGATAAAAATTCTTCCGAGTCAGCAGTTTTAGGCTGGAAATTTGTTCTGATCGTTGGTGTTTTAAGTGCGATTTTCCTTGGCTTTTTCTATTTAGCAATGAGTAATGAACCTGACTATATGCCAGGTGCTCAGCGCAAAGCTCAACAGCACGAAATGCAACAAAAAGTTGAAAAATCGACAGATCAACAAAGTCATCATGACAACATGCCTGAAATGGACATGCAAGAACATCAGCATTCACATCAGTAATCAGATATTTTTCAAATGACAGATTTTTCCCGCAACGCACTGGTTGTAGAAGGTGGAGGCATGCGTGGTGCCTTTACCAGTGGTGTACTTGATGCTTTTCTACAACAACAGTTCAATCCTTTTGACTTATACGTTGGTGTATCTTCTGGTTCGACCAATGTGGCTAACTACTTGGCAGGTCAACAAGGTCGGACTTTAACCTTCTATATTGATCATTCCCTCCGTCCTGAATTTATCGATTATAAGCGCTTCTTTAAAGGTGGCGATTTACTTGATTTAAAATGGATGTGGGAAATTGGCGAACAAGAACATCCTCTTGATCAACAGAGCCTTTTTGCCAAAAATCCAGATTTTTATATGGTATTGACGCATGCTAAAACTGGTCATGCTGAGTATCTTCGTGCTGGTAAAGATAATTTGCTAAATGCACTGCGTGCTTCTAGCTCAATTCCGGTTTTAACTCGTCATCCCGTCGATATTATGGGTGAACCCTACTTTGATGGCGGCGTTGCAGATGCTCTACCCGTTCGCTGGACGGCTCAGCAAAGTGGTGTCAAAAAGCTATTAGTTTTACGTACTCGTCCGAAGAACTACTTTAAAGCAAGTAGTCGAGGCGACCAATTCCTTGCGAAATATGCTTTTAAACACCATTACGGTTTTGCAAATAGTTTGCGTAACCGCTGTGCCCGTTATAATGCTTCAGTTGAATTTGTTCGTAGCAGTAACCCTGAACAGCAAATTTTAGAGGTATGTCCACCGCCTCTTAAAAATATGGCAGGTCGTTTAACGACAAATCCGAAAAAGCTTCGTTACAGCTATGAAGTTGGTTTGGAAACAGGCTTACAAGCCATCGAAAACTGGAATGCGATGAAGTAATTCAAAGTTGAGATTTCTAAAAAGGAGTCTCAACTTAACGCTAAAGTCATATCAATATGTGGAATACCACAATCTTGGTAAACCTCACCCTGCACTTTAAAACCTAGAGCTTCATAAAAAGCTGTCACATAAGTTTGCGCGGAAAGCTTTAAATAAGGCAATTTTTGATTACGCGCATAGTCAATAATATGCTGCATTAAAATTTTACCTATACCCTGCTTTCGATAAGGCATTAAAACAGCAACACGTCCTATACTATGCTGCGGTAACAAGCGTGCTGTAGCGATAGGCTGCTCTTTGTCATACACCATAAAGTGCACAGCAGTGGCATCAAAATCATCCCACTCGTCTTCGGGTGCAATACCTTGCTCTTGAATAAAAACTTGTTTACGGATGTATTTGGCGTCCTTCTCAAGCTGTTTCCAATCACCCACTATAATTTTATACATCCACTCACCGTCCTAGCATTTGCAACCAATATTTTCGATTGGCAACTGATCTTGTAACAACAATTCCAAGGTCTGTTTTTTAATCCCATACATTTCTTTCAATGCTTGAATTTGAGCCATAATCTTCGCATCAGGTTGAGAAACATCTTTGCGTTTTGTTGCCAAAATCATTTTATTTTTGCTGGTATGTTCAAGCGATACAAACTCAAAAACTTTGGTTTCATAACCATATGCTTTTAAAAGTAACGCACGCAAAGTATCGGTCAACATCTCAGCTTGCTGTCCAGCATGAATACCAAACTGTAGCATGGGTTGTAAAATTTCAGGGCTATGTAGTTGTGGACGTAATTCTTTGTGACAGCACGGCGCGCACATAATCATTGAAGCGTTCAAACGAATTCCGGTATGAATGGCAAAATCAGTCGCGATATCACACGCATGCAAAGCAATCATAACGTCCAGTTTTTCTGGCTGATAACTACGAACATCGCCTTCAAAAAAGTCCAAATGATTAAAATGTACTTTGTCTGCCACATTCTGGCAAAACTCAACCAAGTTACGACGCAGCTCTACACCTGTAATGAGCGGTATCTTTTGTTGTTCCTGTAAATAATCATACAAAGCAAAAGTTAAATAACCTTTTCCTGAACCAAAATCGACAATGCGTAACTCTTTTTGCTCTGCATCGATCTGCTCATACGCACTCGCAAAAATTTCGATGAATTTATTAATTTGCTTCCATTTACGAGCCATGCTTGGAATGATTTGAGCTTTTTCATCGGTAATACCAAGCTCTTTTAAAAATGCACTACCTTGCTGTACATAACGCTGTTTTTCACGATCATGCGCTTGTACTGTTGGAGTCGTATTCGTACTTTGCTTTTTACCCATATTAAGCATGGCTTTTTTCTTATTTTTTTTAAGCTGAATTTCTTGCAGAGTTGAAAATAAATTTGCTTGTTTGCATTGAACAATCAGTGTTGCGATCTGTTCTAAACCCTCTTCAAAGGTATAGTTTTTGGTCACATCTTGAGTAGTATAATGATATAAAGCTGAAAGCTGTTTTTTCCCATTTAACTCCACAATACGGAAAGTGATTTTTTCTAGCTGTGCCATCTCTCCTTTATATTGGCTCAAAATCAAACGCTCAAAACTTTGCTCATCAAGCATTTGTTTGATTTCATGAAAGAATTGCTGTTCTTGCTCAAAGGAGAAAACCGACACAGATATACCTAAAGAATGGTGACTCATATAAAGTGAAAGTTTAAAGGGTATAGGATTAAAAATAAAATAACTTTACGACTGTTTTGTATTTCTATACATTTGTATTTTTAATCAAAAAAATAAACTTATGAGCAAATCGGTGTTAGAAACTTACGATCCTAAAGAAGAACTTTTTAATGCCTATAGCCATGGTGCTGGCGTTGTTATGGCCGTGATTGCATCTATCCTTTTAATTATAAAAGGTTCTTATCTTTCCACGGCACAGTGGGTAGGTTTGTGGGTATATTCATTTAGCCTTATTCTCGTTTTTACCAGTTCGACTCTCTATCATTTTGCCCAGACCCAAAACTTACGTTACTGGTATAAGAAACTCGACCACACTGCTATTTATTATTTAATTGCTGGGACATATACCCCGTTCTTGAGTATTGCGATACCTACACAAAAAGCTCATATTCTGCTTATTGCACTCTGGAGCATTGCTGCAATTGGTACACTTTTCAAGTTAGTTTTTATTCATCGTTTTCAGAAAATCTCTTTGCTCGCTTATGTTCTTATGGGGTGGCTTGCCGTTTTTGTAATGGATGATATGCGTACCTATTTAAGTAAAGACGCTTTGATGTTATTGATTACTGGAGGTTTAGCTTACACCGTTGGAGCATTGTTTTACGCGTTAAAAAAGGTAAGATATACCCATGCGATATGGCATATTTTTGTACTTTTAGGTGCAGGTGCACACTTTCTTGCAATCTATTGGTACGTTGTTTAATCCATTTTTCACTCATATTCAGTGATCCTGAAAGAGTCATGGAAGATGTTCTTTCACACTATTCTTTGAAGAAAAATATGCCTTTAATGAGAATAGTAAACTAAAAATAAATTTTAACTGATATAAGGACTTATATGGAGTCAACCTCTGCGACAGCTGCTCCTGTAGTAGCCACCAATTCAAAAACACGGGTTTTGTTTGCAAGCTTAGTCGGTACAACCATTGAGTTCTTCGACTTTTATATCTATGCAACTGCTGCCGTGATTATCTTTCCACATCTGTTTTTCCCTGCTAGCAGTGGCAGTGCCGCAGTCTTACAGTCACTAGCAACCTTTGCGATTGCTTTTATTGCCCGCCCTATTGGTGCAGCGCTATTTGGTCATTTAGGGGATCGAATCGGCCGTAAAGCAACCCTAGTGGCAGCCTTGCTTACTATGGGTATATCAACAGTATGTATTGGCTTACTTCCGACTTATGCCCAAATCGGGATTGTCGCACCATTACTATTAGCGGTTTGCCGTCTAGGACAAGGTTTAGGTCTAGGAGGCGAATGGAGTGGTGCTGTACTACTTGCAACTGAAAATGCTCCAGAAGGTAAGCGTGCATGGTATGGCATGTTCCCACAGCTTGGCGCACCTATTGGTTTTATTTTAGCAACGGGTTCATTCTTACTTTTAAGTGCAGCTATTCCTGAACAAGCATTCATGCAATGGGGCTGGCGTATTCCATTTATTGCCAGTGCAATTTTGGTTATTGTTGGTTTATATATCCGTTTAAAACTCCATGAAACTCCAGCTTTCCAGAAAGTTTTAGATAAGCAAAAAGAAGTTAATATTCCATTTAAAGAAGTTGTCACGAAACACACTGGAAAGCTTATTCTCGGCACAATTGCCGCAATTTGTACTTTCGTGGTGTTTTATTTGACCACAGTGTTTGCACTTAACTGGGGAACGACAAAACTGGGATATGCACGTGGTGAGTTTTTAGAACTTCAACTTTTTGCCACACTTTGTTTTGCAGCCTTCATACCTTTATCTGCTATTTTTGCAGAAAAATTTGGACGTAAAGCAACTTCAGTTGGTGTATGTATCGCTGCTGCGATCTTCGGATTATTCTTCTCTAGCATGTTAGAGTCTGGAAATACTCTTATCGTTTTTCTTTTCTTATGTACTGGCCTATCAATTATGGGTTTGACCTATGGCCCGATTGGTACGGTTCTTTCTGAGATTTTCCCAACTTCAGTTCGTTATACAGGTTCAGCATTAACCTTTAACTTAGCTGGTATTTTTGGTGCATCGTTTGCGCCATTAATTGCCACAAAACTTGCTGAAACTTATGGTTTGTATGCTGTAGGTTATTATCTTACAGCGGCATCACTTTTATCATTGGTTGCCTTTTTACTTATTCGTGAAACCAAGAATGAAGATGTGAATAATCAGATTTAAGTATTTTCAAACACCCTAACATAAAAAAGCCGGTTCAAAATTGACCGGCTTTTTTATATATGAAAATTAATTCATTGATGCAGGGTTTGCTGGTGCAACACTGTTTGTCGCTGCAGGAGCAGTTACATTACTTGCCGCCACAGCTGCTGCGCCCGCAACTGCTGCTTCACCAATTAATGCAATTTTTGCTTTTTCTTGGCTTTTTGCAGATAGAGCTGGGTTAGTTGCCACAATACGATTAATGTTTGCAGAGTTTGCTGGAGCAATCGCAGCAGTTTGTAAAATGATTGGGCGATTACCTGTATTACCCAATGTATAACGAATACCTGTACGAGGGCTAATTACCGTCGTATTCTCTTGTTTCACTACAGCCTGAGCCGAAGTTGGGCCTTTTGCCGCAAGAACCTTATCAACCGTTGTGGTTTGAGGTGCTGAAGCTGTTTCTGCTGCGAAAACAAAACTTGGTACAGCAAGAACAGTTAAAAATAAAGGTTGTAATACTTTTTTCATTGTCTTTCCAACATACACTCTGGATGAGAAGTAAATAGCATTTAATACTTAAAACTGCAAACATTATTCACAGGCTTACTACAAATGAAAAAAAAGCAGAACGATTGTTCTGCTTTTTTTATCACGAAAATTAAATTTTGCCGTGACACTGTTTATATTTTAAACCAGAACCACATGGACATGGTGCATTACGACTTTCTGGTACTGGGAACATTTGTTGTTCACCAGCCGGCTCATTGAGTGCTTCTTGAGAGACAGTCACTTCACCTGTTAAGCCATCCACATCGTCATGCTCAAAAGAAAGCTTCATCGACTCAGCTTGTTGCTGCTGTTGAGCTTCCATTTCTGCAAGTTCTTCTGGTGTTGGAATATGTACACGAGACAAATCAGTCACAACATCAGTTTTAATGACGCCTAACATGTTCACAAACAGGTTAAACGCTTCTTTTTTGTATTCCTGCTCCGGGTTCTTTTGCGCGTAGCCACGTAAGTGAATACCTTGGCGCAAATAATCCATTGCAGCTAAATGATCTTTCCAGTGGCGATCAAGAGAGTTTAGAACGAAATGACGCTCAAGCATTGCTGCTGACTCATCACCCATTTGCGCACGGCGTTGACGATAACGTTCGAGCACTTCATCGCTAATACGCTCAACCAGACCTTCTTCATCAAGACGGCGGTCTTGTTCTAACCATTCCTGAACCGGAAGTTCAATACCTAAATCAATACGTAAAGCATTTTCTAGACCTTCAATATCCCATTGGTCATGAATTGACTCAGGTGGAATAAAGTTGGCAATCATGGCTTGCATGACTTCACGATGCATCTCTTCAACGTAATCTTGTAAAGTATTTTCAGCTAACACTTCATCACGTTGTGAATAAATGATCTTACGTTGTTCATTATTCACATCATCGTATTTCAATAAGTTCTTACGAATATCGAAGTTACGTGCTTCAACTTTACGCTGAGCATTTTCGATAGAGCGACTTACCATTTTGTGTTCAATCGCTTCATTTTCTTGTAAGCCCATTGCACGCATCATGGCAACAACACGGTCACCTGCGAAAATACGCATGAGGTCATCTTCAAGAGATAAATAGAAACGAGAAACACCAGGGTCACCTTGACGACCCGCACGGCCACGCAGCTGGTTGTCAATACGACGTGATTCATGGCGCTCAGAACCAATAATGTGCAAACCACCTGCTTGCAATACATCTTCGTGGTCCTGCTCCCACTGTGCTTTTAGACGTGCTTCATCTTCTGCTGTTGGGTTTTCAAGCTTGGCAAGTTTCGCTTTCCAGTTACCACCCAAGATAATATCTGTACCACGACCAGCCATGTTGGTTGCAATTGTTACTGCATTCGGGCTACCCGCCTGAGCAATAATGTCTGCTTCACGCTCGTGCTGTTTAGCGTTCAACACTTCATGGTGAATACCAGCTTGCATCAACTTAGAAGATAGAATTTCACTGGCTTCAATGGTTGCTGTACCAATTAGAATCGGTGCAACACCTTGCTCACGAATATTCATAATTTCTTGAATAATCGCATTATATTTGCCGTTACGGTTTAAATAGATTAAATCGTTTTGGTCATTACGAATCATTGGACGATGTGTCGGAATAATAACAACATCAAGACCATAAATTTCCTTCATTTCCGCAGCTTCAGTATCAGCAGTACCTGTCATACCTGAAAGCTTTTTATAAAGACGGAAATAGTTCTGGAATGTAGTTGTCGCTAAGGTCTGATTTTCAGGCTGAATTTCCAAACCTTCTTTTGCTTCAACTGCTTGGTGCAGACCCTCTGACCAACGACGACCCGGCATTGTACGGCCAGTATGCTCATCAACAATGATGACTTCACCATCATGAATAATATAATGAACGTCACGTTGGAATAAGAAATGCGCACGAATAGCTGCAGATACATGGTGAACAAGGTTTAGGTTTGTTGCCGAATATAAGCTTTCGCCTTCAGCCAACAAGCCCATTTGAATAAGTTCTTGCTCTACAGTTTCATAACCGATTTCAGTCATTTCAACTGAACGTTGCTTTTCATCAATCCAGAAATGTCCACCATCCGCAACTTTTTCTTCT
Source organism: Acinetobacter sp. RUH 2624 (assembly GCF_000162375.2). Classification (NCBI taxonomy): domain Bacteria; kingdom Pseudomonadati; phylum Pseudomonadota; class Gammaproteobacteria; order Moraxellales; family Moraxellaceae; genus Acinetobacter; species Acinetobacter sp. RUH 2624. The sequence goes on from NZ_KI391939.1 coordinate 2,475,963, forward strand.
TTTTGCGGGCGTAGTTTTGGTGGAATTGTATTGATTGCCGTATAGAGATGTGAAGAGTCTTCACTTTGACCAGAAATAATTAATGGGGTACGTGCTTCATCAATTAAGATTGAGTCAACTTCATCGATAATGGCATAGTGCAAACCACGTTGTTTCTTTTCTGCTAAAGAAAACACCATGTTGTCACGTAAGTAGTCAAAACCAAATTCGTTATTGGTACCATAAGTAATGTCAGCAAGATAAGCCGCTGCTTTTTCTGACGGTTCTTGCATTGAATAAATTGTACCAATGCTTAAACCTAAAAACTCAAATAATGGACGGTTTAACTCAGCGTCGCGCTGTGCCAAGTAATCGTTCACGGTAATCACATGAACGCCTTCGCCACTTAATGCGTTTAAGTAACACGCCAAAGTACCCATAAGGGTTTTACCTTCACCGGTACGCATTTCGGCAATTTTGCCTTCGTGGAGAGTAATACCCCCAATCAATTGTACATCGTAGTGACGCATGCCCATCACACGTTTTGCTGCCTCACGACAAACTGCAAACGCTTCAGGGAGTAACTTATCTAAACTTTCGCCATTGCTATAACGTTGTTTGAATTCTGGAGTTTTTGCAGATAAGTCTGCATCGCTTAAAGCTGATATCGTCGGCTCGAGCGCATTGATTTGCTCAACAATTTTGCGCATGCGTTTGAGTTCACGCTCATTTTTTGTACCGAAGATACCTCCGATCAGACTTGCCAACATGGATAAACTCTCTAAATCTTGCTTGGTCAAATGAATAAATTTTTTCTCAGTCGTTTATTATGGTGTCAGAAATTTGAAGTACAAGGGGTTTGCACAAAACCCATAAAAAAAATCTGATAGTTAGATAAACGGTTTTACCCTTTATCTAAGCCCCTTTAATGCATCTGGCACCCAAAACTCAACATTAACGCTTATCTATTGAACACAACTTCCGAGAAATCTAATTTAGCAAATTTATCTTAAAGTTACATTGATTCAGTCCATAAATTAACGAGTTTTAGTCATATATATTTACACTTATATAAAAAGTTCATAATAAAATACAAAAACAATAATTTTAATAATAAATAAATTGCGGCATAGTCATTTCAACATATAACAAATTTTAAGCAACTGAGGACAGATCATGACATTACGATTAGGAGACACTGCCCCTGATTTTCAACAAGAATCAAGCGAAGGCACAATTAGTTTTTATGATTTTTTAGGTAATAGTTGGGGTATTTTATTTTCGCATCCCGCTGACTATACCCCTGTATGTACAACAGAATTAGGCTATACAGCAAAACTAAAAGATGAATTTGAAAAACGTAATGTCAAAGCGATTGCCCTATCTGTAGATGACGTGGAGTCGCATAAAGGCTGGATTAATGACATTAATGAAACTCAAAATACTACAGTTAATTTTCCAATTATTGCCGACAAAGACCGCAAAGTATCTGAGCTATATGGCTTTATTCATCCAAATGCTAGTGAAACGCTTACAGTTCGTTCTTTGGTCATTATTGATCCGAACAAAAAAGTTCGTTTAATTATTACTTACCCTGCTTCGACTGGTCGTAACTTCAACGAAGTCTTACGTGTAGTAGATTCATTACAATTAACCGACAAGCATAAAGTAGCTACTCCAGCGAACTGGCAACAAGGCGAAGATGTTGTGATTGTTCCTTCTTTGAAAGATGAAGAAGAAATTAAACAACGTTTCCCTAAAGGCTATACTGCGGTGAAACCTTATTTACGCCTCACACCACAGCCTGAAAGTGATAAAGCCGAATAAAGGCTTTATCACTTGCAAGACAAACGCAGTGCGTAGGCAAGCATCTGAAAAGTTCCCTGCAAGATAAGCGAAGCGCGTAGGCAAGCATCTGAAAAGTTCTCTGCAAGACAAGCGCGTAGACAGGCATTTGAAAAGTTGCCTAAAAAAACAATAAAGCGCGTAATCAATAATGAGAAAAAGTAAAGAAAACTAACTAAAGCTCATAAACGAATGTTTCCATCTCCAAGCCATCTCAACCGATGGCTTTTTTTTGCATTATTGAATACGCATGGTTTTTACTGTCGAGATCAGTTATAACTCCCAAGGAGTTTGTGCAAAAAACAACAATCATGATCCATAAAATTCATCATTTGAAATGCGGCAGTATGTGTCCTGTCTGCGCACCTTTATTTGGGCAGAAAGGCTGGAAAGCTGACGTTGTATGCCATTGTCTTTTGGTAGAAACTGATCGAGGCCTTGTGCTCATTGATACCGGATTTGGTCTGCAAGACTATTTACACATGCAACAGCGCCTTGGCTCTTTAGTCAAACGTTTGGGGAAAATTGAGCCGAATCTTGAATTCAGCGCGATTCAGCAAATACAAAAATTAGGATTTCATCCTAAAGATGTACAACACATCTTTGTGACTCACCTCGACTTTGACCATGCAGGTGGCATTTCGGATTTTCCTCATGCCACAGTTCATGTATTAGCCGCTGAATATAATGCTGCACAATTGCCTAATTTTAAAGGTAAGCTTCGTTATAGAACCAATCAATATAATCATCATCGATACTGGAATTTTGTTGAATATCAGCAGGGTGAAAAATGGTTTAATCTTGAAAAAGTCAAAGGTTTCCCGTTATTCCAAGACGAAATTTTAATGGTGCCATTATTAGGTCATTCTGCCGGACATTGTGGAATTGCTATCAAACAGCAAAATCAGTGGTTATTGTTCTGCGGAGATGCTTACTACTCACACCTAGAGTTAAATCCTAAAAATAAATTAAGATCGCTAACCCTTCTGGAAAAAACATTTGCAGAAGATAATGAAAAGCGTCTTGTTAACCTGAAAAAAATACAGCATTTGGCTCAACATGAGCCAACGATTGAAATTATTTGTGCCCATGATCCTCATGAGCTTCGACGGTATCAAACATGAAAAAACTCTCCCTCATTGCTTTTGTTCTGTGTTTAAACCTACAAGGATGTATGCAACATGAAAGCATTGCACATGAGCATAGACCCAAAGATTGGGGAACTTTAGTTTCTCAAACCCATAATTTCTATCAAGTGAGTAATGATGTTTTTCGTAGCGAACAACCAAATGCAGCAATGATTCCCGAGTTAAAGCACCATCAAATTGGAACTATTATTAATTTAAGAGCTAAAGACTCAGATGAATTAGTATTTAAAAATGAAAATTTTAATCTTGTTCACATTCCTATCGACACATGGGCTATTAACAGACAAGACCTATTAGAAGTCATGCAGCAAATTAAAATTGCCAAACAAAATCACCAACGTGTTTTATTACACTGTTACCATGGTTCAGACCGTACCGGTGCTAGCGTTGCAATGTACCGAATTATTTTTGAAGATTGGACAATTGATGATGCTGTTAAAGAAATGAAACAAGGTGGGTATGGTTATCATATTATTTGGAAAAATATTGACCTTTTATTCACCCCTGAAAATGTAAAATGGATTCAACAACAATTGTCGAATCCATCTTAACTAGATCTTGAATAAACTTATGATCAGATTAGCGCTGATCTAATGGCACCCAATCAATCACCCAAGCTGACTTCATGTTTAAACTGGAGTCAGAGGTAATTTTCTTACGAGCTGCATCTGCAGTATCACGGTCTTTTGCTGGACCAACCATAATACGAATACCTTTACTGGTTGGGCTTGTCGTGACCTTATAACCTTTAGCGCGTAGTTTAGAAACAACAGCATCTGCATTTGCCTGATTAGCAGCCAATGCAACCTGTACCATCCATTTCTTATCGCCATTTTCAAGCAATTCACGCGCTTTCTCAGCTTCAGCTTTTTTCTCTGCTTCAGCTTTATGTTTAGCTTCTGCTGTTTTCTTTTCTGCTTCAGCATGTTTCTTAGCTTCAGCTTTCTTTTCCGCCTCAGCTTGATGTTTAGCTTCTTCAGCCTTTTTCTCTGCTTCAGCCTTATGCTTTTTAGCTTCAGCAGCTTTCTTTTCTGCCTCGGCTTGTTTCTTAGCTTCTGCTGCTTTTTTATCAGCTTCGGCCTGACGCTTTGCCTCAGCGGCTTTTTTGTCGGCTTCTGCTTGCTTCTTCGCTTCAGCAGCTTTTTTATCTGCATCTGCTTTAGCTGTATCTACTGGCTTTTTTGTATCAGTCTGCTGTCCTTTTGTCTTACCTTCACCACCTGCAACTTCAGGAGGGATATTATCTGAACTTTCCTGCGCAGCAGCACGGCGTGCATTAATCGCAGCATATTCTGCAGCGGCTTTACGCGCTGCATCTGCTTCTGCTTGTTGTTGCATTGCCAAGAACTGAGCAGCACGAGCTTCTTGTTCCGCGACAGCTTTTTCACGGGAACGGCGTTGTTCTTCCAGAAGACGTTTCTCTGTTTCCACATCTACTGCAAGCGGCTGTAGCTGTACCATCTGCCCTTCTTGTGCGGATGGCTTTGGCTTAGCTTGTGGCTTCGGTGATGTAGAGGTTTGTGGTTCAGCGCCCACATGTTTTATTTCTTCATTTCCTTTTAGAAGTAATGCTGCCAATAAAACACCACCACCTAATAAAACAACGCCACCCATCCAGCGTTGTTTGTTATTCATTGACATTCTTCCAAATACTCCCAAATCGCTTCTAAAGTATGAAACGAACCACAGGCTAAAATCAGCTGATTGTTATTTGTCTGCTCAAGCGCTGATTTAAAAGCCTCTTTGATATTGCCAAATTGTTGTATTGTCTGGCCTTGTAGGGCGTCATTCAATTGCTGAATCGGTGCAGCACGCGGCACATTCAACTCAGCAATTTTCCAATGTAAAACAGTAGGTTTCAATAAATCGACTACTGATTTTATATCTTTATCTGCCAGCATTGAAAATACTGCGACAACTTCTGTGTACTGTTTATTGTATTCTAAGAAATTTCGCAATTGCTTTAACAAAAATTCAACACCATGTGGATTGTGTCCAGCATCGAAAATTATGGTTTTTCCATTGACTTGACGCACTTCAAAGCGTCCTGCCAAGCGAGCATTTTCAATGCCCTTCTCTAGCGCAGATTGGGAGATTTCAAGTCCGCTATTTAAGACAGCAGCAACCGCTCCTGCAATATTTTCAATTGCAAGTGACCCTAATGGCAGTTTTAAAGTAGTTCCTTCACTTGCAAAATACCAGTGTTTTCCATCATTTGCGAGTTTATAGAAATAGTCTCTGTTAATCGCATATAGTGTCGCTTTTGAACTATTGGCTTTATCTTGAATGGCTTGAGGTAAAACTTGCTCGCCTGCAAAAATGACTGGAATATCAGGGCGAATGATACCTGCTTTTTCAAAAGCAATTTTCTCGATGGTATCGCCTAACCAGTCAGTGTGGTCAAGACCAATATTGGTGATCACAGCAATATTAGGGTCAATGACATTGACGACATCCAGACGTCCGCCTAAACCGACTTCAAGCACCCATACATCGCATTGTTGCTGTTTAAAAATGACAAAAGCAGCCAAAGTGGTTGCTTCAAAAAACGATAAGCTTAAATCGCAATCGCGACGAGCCTGATCAACTTGTACAAAAGCATCAATCAGGCTTTGATCATCAACCTCGACTCCACCTAATTTGACTCGTTCGTTAAACCGATAGATATGCGGCGATTGATACAACCCAACTTTATAACCTTGTGCTTTTAATATAGACGCAAGTGTTGTTGTAGTTGAACCTTTCCCGTTTGTTCCGGCAACAGTGAAAACTTTAGCAGTGGGTTTTGTCACTCCTAATTTTTCTGCTACGGGAATAACACGTTCCAGACCAAGATCGATCCCTGTAACGTGAACATGGCTCCAATAATTGAGCCATGTATCTAAAGAGTCTGTTGAAAGTGGAGCTTGTTGTTTCAAGGTAAGTTCATCAATTTCGATACAAGTCGAGATACAGTATCACGTAAAGCATGACGATGAACAATCTGATCGATTACACCATGATCAAGCAAATATTCAGCACGTTGGAACGGTTCTTCCAATGTTTCACGTACAGTTTGCTCAATTACACGTTTACCAGCAAAGCCGATCATTGCTTTAGGTTCTGCAATATGGATATCGCCCAACATTGCTAAAGAAGCAGTTACACCACCATAAACTGGGTGTGTTAACACTACGATATAAGGTAAACCTGCATCTTTTAATTTTTGAATTGCAGCAGAAGTACGCGCCATTTGCATAAGTGACAACATACCTTCTTGCATGCGTGCACCACCAGAAGCTGCAAAGCAGATTAAAGGTTGGCGTTTTTCAATTGCAAGCTCAGCCGCCTTAACAAAACGGTCACCTACTACAGTACCCATTGAGCCACCCATAAAGTCGAACTCAAAAGCACATGCAATCATGTCTACGCCATTTAAGTTTCCTTGCATAGCAATGAGGGCTTCCGTTTCACCAGTTTTAGTTTGCGCTTCACGCATACGTTCTGGATAAGGTTTGCTATCGACAAACTTTAAAGGATCTTTCGCGCTAAATTCTTGACCTAATTCAGCTACAACATTGTCGAAGAACCAGTTTAAGCGATCGCGAGCTTTCATTTTTAAGTGTTCGTCACACTGTGGACATACATACGCATTGAAAGATATAGCTGTACGTGTCACTAAAGCATGACATTCAGGGCACTCAATAGTCGGCTCAGTAAATGTTGCTTTAAGAGTCTGTTGCTCATCTGCAACTTCAATACCTGGAACTGGACGCTGTGTCCATGGCGTCGAAGGGCTAAGAACTTTCCCTGATTTCACTTCTTGATTCATACTAACTCATCGAGCGCTGCTCGAAGCTCCTTGACTTTATTCACCGTCTGTTCAACAGCTTCATCAGCTGTTAACGTTGCAAAAGATTTAACGAAAGCACTACCTACAATCACGGCATCGGCAACGCTACCCATCGCTTTCGCTGATGCAGCATCACTAATTCCGAAACCAACGCCAACAGGAACGTTAGTTATACTTTTGATTTTTTCAATACGCGCAGCCGCTTCAGAAGTATCTAAAGTCGCTGCACCTGTTACACCCTTAAGTGAAACATAGTAGATAAAACCGCTTGCCTGATTTGCTACGTGTTGAATACGTTGATCAGTTGAAGTTGGTGCAAGTAAGAAGATTTGGTCCATATCATGCTGTTTTAAGATCGCACCAAATTCTTTTGACTCTTCTGGTGGTAAATCCACAAGTAATAAGCCATCTACACCACATTGTTTCGCATAAGAAACAAACTTCTCATAACCAATCACTTCAACAGGATTGAGATAACCCATCAAAACAACAGGTGTTTCCTGATCCTGTTCACGAAACTCTTTTACCATGTTCAATGCATCTAAGGTGTTCGTCCCTGCCGCAAGCGCGCGTTCCGCAGCAAGCGCAATAACCGGACCATCAGCCATCGGGTCTGAAAATGGTAAACCAAGCTCAAGAACGTCTACTCCTGCCGCAACCATTTTATGAAGTAACGGAACTGTTACTTGTGGCTGTGGATCACCCGCCATGACATAAGATACAAGCGCTTTACGTTGTTGGGACTGCAGCTTTTCAAAACGGGTGGCAAGACGTGACATAGGGTTGTGCTTTCCTTGAATTATTTAAAATTGAGGAGTTGTTTGTAGAAATACAAGAACACCGCATTTTAACGCTATTTTTTGCTCATTGAACAGGCCTAACGTTATGGCGATATTCGATTGTATGATTCATACAACCCATGGCGTACATTTATCAATATTTTGAAACTTTTCTCAATGATCAAAGCTTCCTATTTTTGAGCCATTATTCGTTTGCAATGTGAATAAAAAATCATCAAAAATCTATTTCTCCGTATTTTTATGGGTGAGTTGCAATTGCTTTTTACGAGTTAATAATGTTTGCCCTGTTAAATTTTTATGTGCCCTCGCAAGTGCAGACTGATCGGAATAACCCAACTGGTCAGCAATCGCAGTAAGACTTTCATTTTGACTTAACAATATCTCGCAGCGCTTCATACGCTCAGTATCTAAAATTAATTTAAATGAAGTGTTTAATGCCTGTAGTTGACGCTGCAAGCTTCGTACTGAAACATTAAGTTCGATGGCAATATCTTCTATTTTTGGAGCCTGCTGCTTATGCTTTAAATATTCTTGTACGATCCAATGTATTTGCTGAACTAAATCGGTATGTATTTTCCGTTGAACCAAAGCTTCTTCAGCTTGTTTTACTAAAAGCTGCACTAAAGTCGGGTCTGCATGCTGGGGACGAACATTTAAACTTTCACTTGAAAAAGTTAATGCATAGTACGGTCGGTCAAATGACAATTTGCACTGAAAGAAGCGTTGATAAAGAACCAAAGGCCCCCGAGCTCGGTGTACAAATTCGACATGCTGTAAAAGAAAATCATGTAAGGGAGCAATCTCTTTAGCAAGCTGTACCATTGCGGCTAAGGTTAACTCGCTAAGTACAATATTACTGTCATCAACCAAAGGCCAATACAAGCGAATTTTGGAAGCATCTTGCTCGATTTGTATAGGTACAACTTGCTCCCCATCTATTACTAGGCGATGAAATTTAGCAATATATTTAACCACTTGACCTAAGGTATCACTTCTGGAGGCCATATAACCCAACACGCCAAAATTGGCAGGTGTAATACAGGCTGCCATTTCTAAAGCCAAATTGGTCACTTGTAATCGAGATTCGGTTAGTTCTAAAAGCTCAGTAAAAAGATGTAAGGAGGACTGAGCATCAATAGAGGCAGATAAAATATTTTGTATTTGCCGAGTTTGAGTGTCATTTAAATTGAGTGACTGCCACGCTATTCCCTTTTCTTTTAAATACGTATTCCAAAGGTAAAAGTATCCATTTGAGATCGTAAACTCTTGCATGGCGTTTCCTTTTTTTTACTGCCATATTGTCGCAAACTGTATAAAAATTGGCGATAACTGTCAAAACAAAGCCGACCATTCACGACATACTAATGAAAAGCTTAGTTGCGAGAAATACAAAGATGAACGCACATGTTTCTTATCAGGTCGAGCCAGTGGTTCGCAAAGATCTAGATTTTCATTTAAACGAAGCACCACGCTTTTGGTTTAATAACGATCCTTTTTTGACTCGCATGTTTGATGCACTCAGCTTAACCTTTCCCGACGGAGAGCGTTACTTCATTGAATGTGTGCGAATGTTCCGTGACAAAATTGATGACCCGGAACTACAAAAGCGAGTTGCAGATTTTATTAAACAAGAAGCTCAACATGGTATTGCCCATGACAAAATGAATCAGCTCATGAAAGAACAAGGTATGCCTGTGGATGAGTTCACAAGCACACTTAAAAAAATTTTCCGTTTTGAGCTCACCAAACGTTCACCACAATACAATATTGCAATGACGGCCGCGGCTGAACATTTAACAGCATTAATGGCAGAAACCTTTTATAGCAATAAAAAAACCTTGGAAAATGCTCATCCTTACGTTCGCGCATTATTTGCATGGCATGCTATCGAAGAAATGGAGCATCGTGATGTGGCATTTGATGTCATGAGACAGGTGGGTGAAGTTCCAGAGTCAACCCGTCGCTTTGTACTTGTTTTAACAACTGTACTCATGTTTGGTTTTACCCTCTATAGAACCAACATCATGTTGAAATGTGATGGGTTTAGCCCTAAAGAAAGGTTATCGATGACACTCAAAGGTTTACCTTGGTTCTTTGGCAGAAATGGCACATTAACGGCTATGAAAAAGCAATATCTGGACTGGTTTAAAAAAGATTTTCACCCAAGCCAACATCCAGTTATTCGTCAGTACCCTGTTTGGATTGAGACTTTAGAAAAAACAAATGACCCTATCGCAGCGGGTGAGGCATTTTGGCAAGCAGGTTTATAACCTGCTTGTTACCATTTTGCATAATGTTGTTCTAATAGACCGTATTGCTCATTACAAGTAATCATATCAATTGCCTCGTGTTCAATAGTGCCAGTAATTTTAGCTTGCCACTGGTTGAATTGGCTGCCAATCATTCTTAAATTTATATTTTCGTATCGGCACCAACCAATATGCACTTCTAGATTAAGTTTTTGATCTAAAGAGCTAATTTTCCATTTTTCATCATTTATTTTTTCGAACAAAACATCAGTGAGTGGAAATAAAACCCCATTTACCCATAAACAGTTTTCATTACCAAAACTTTCATTGACCCCAGAAGCCAAATTCAACCCAATACGTCGCCCCTGTTCATCCCAAAAATTACATGAAAGCCAGAACCACGCTGTCTCGGGACGTAAAAATCCACAAGTATCATCAAGCGATGCAAATGTCTTTTCATCAAATTGTATAAGTTGATTCTGTTTATTCATGAACATTCCCTCTACAGCTAAAGTGGTCTGCTTTTGGGTATATGTCCAACCATTGATACCTGTTGGGGTACACAAACTTAAAATATCTGTTCCAGCACAAAAAATACGGGCACTCAGGCAAACTTCCCCATATTTAGTTACCCGAATATATCGCACACCATTAGCATGTTGAATATCTAGTTGATAAGGCGATTTAGAAAAATAACTTTGATTAAATAATGGCTGTTCATCAAGATGAGTTTTATGACCTAAAGGTTGAATGGCGTTCCACTCAATGACTTGTCCTGTTTCATGATCAAAAATATAGAAAAAACCATGTCCAACCCAACCAATATCTGCAATGGCTAGACCAATACTGTAGTGTTTATGCTGAATGCCACAGAATTTAAATTTTTTATACTTTAATTGCTTACGCCAGCCCTTTAAAACCTTACCATAAGGCGTTTTATAGATATAACGTTGTACATGAATAGTCGACGGTACAGATTCAAAACGCCCATAACGAGGCTGTCCATTTTCTTGAATTAAATCCATTATTTATTATCCGTTGATTTCCTGTTCATCTATTGACTAATAATAGACTGATCACTGACCAGTTGGCTACTTATCTGTTTTGATCTTCAAATGACTTTTATTTAGCCATAAAAAAAGAGCATATTGATATGCTCTTTTTTCTGATATTCACTTAAATCTATATACGATAACTTAAACTCTTTGAGGGTCTATTTCAGTAGCTATGACCCACTCCATCAACAAAATCAAATTCAACTCTCGATTTAAGTGTAATTCAATTTCTAAAAGTTAAGCATCATCGTCACTTGCCTGTTCTGGCTCTGATTCTTGCTCGTTACTGTCCTGATTTTCCAATTTTTTCTCAGCGATTTTTGCTGCTTCATATCCAGCAAAAGCACCAGCTGCTTTTTCTAGAAAACCTGCATCTGGATCTAATTTATCGACGCCTTGTTCCGCGATAATTGCACCAGCAATTTTACCTACTTCATCTAGAAGACCCATTTTGATTACTCCAAAGAGCTTATGTTGAGCTTCTAGTCTAAGCAGATGAATTGTAAATAGTGGTACAAAAAAGTTGCGATTTGAGCGAGCTATACATGAGATCAGCAACTTTTTATATTTTATTTTTGCCTTTAAGCTTTTTTTAAGAACAGTTAAAGAAGTAAATAAGTATTTTCCCAACGTGTTGGATTGAACTCACCTTGCACTAACTGTATATAACGACCCGCAATATGGTCAATAGGAATACAATCATCAATATCCACTACACGGTCAGTGTGTGGTTTATGCCACTCTTGATCTATAAACTGTTTACCTAATTGTTTTGCACTTACCGCATCAGGTGCAACAACCAAATGATAACTATGCAACTCACCAAAAGCTTGGGGTGTATATCCACCCAGATTAATCAAATATAACTTTAGATCTGAAGCTGATGGGGCTGCATCGGTAAACTGGATTTGATAGTTTTGCCCTTGAGAGCTAACCCCTGAAAGCTTGGCCCAAGCATCGATATGTAACCCTTGAGCCTCACCAAACCAAGCCTGTTTAAGTTGAGGGTAAACTTCTTCTAAAGTATCCCCTACAGCCATAACGATGTCATGGACTTCTGTATTGGCACGCGCATGACGGCCACCCAACATTACCATAAACAAACTTGGCATTTTTTTCCTCTTACATCTCAACCATTTCTACGCCATCAATGCGTGCAACTGTCATTAAATCTTTATCGCCACGGCCTGAAACAGTCGCAATAATAATCTGATCTTTAGACATGGTTGGTGCAAGCTTAGATACATATGCCATAGCATGTGAGCTTTCAAGCGCAGGAATAATCCCTTCAATTTTGGTTAAGTCACGGAAACCTTGCAGCGCCTCAGTATCATTAATTGGCACGTATTCAACGCGCTTCATATCTTTTAAGAAGCTATGTTCAGGACCCACACCCGGATAGTCCAAACCTGCCGAGATACTATGTGTCTCGATAATTTGGCCTTGTGCATCACTCATGAGGTAAGTACGGTTACCATGCAATACGCCCACATGACCTGCATTTAAAGGCGCGGAGTGTTTACCAGTTTCAATACCGAAGCCAGCAGCCTCAACACCATACATTTTCACATTGGCATCGTTTAAGAACGGATAGAACAAGCCCATTGCATTTGAACCACCACCTACACATGCAACTAATGCATCTGGTAAGCGACCTGCTTGCTCCAAAATCTGTTTACGTGCTTCACGGCCAATAATCGACTGGAAATCACGAACGAGTTGAGGATAAGGATGCGGACCTGCAACTGTACCAATGACATAGTAAGTCGTATCAACGTTAGTTACCCAGTCACGCATTGCTTCATTCATGGCATCTTTAAGCGTTTTAGAGCCACTTTGTACAGGTACAACTGTTGCACCCAGCAAACGCATACGGTAAACGTTCATGGCTTGACGTTTAACGTCTTCAGCACCCATATACACAACACACTCAAGACCTAAACGTGCCGCAATTGTTGCTGTTGCAACGCCATGCTGGCCTGCACCTGTCTCGGCAATAATACGTTTTTTACCAGAAAGCTTTGCAAGTAGTGCTTGACCAATCGTGTTGTTTACCTTATGTGAGCCTGTATGGTTCAAGTCTTCACGTTTAAGGTAAATTTGTGCACCACCTAACTCTTTTGACCATCGCTCAGCATAATAAAGTGGACTAGGACGACCTACATAGTAGGCGAGGTCACGGTCGAATTCTGCCAGAAACTGTTCATCATTTTTCATGCGGGAATAGAGATTTTCTAAATCTTCTAATGCCGCCATTAAAGTTTCTGACACAAAACGTCCGCCATGGATACCGAAATGCCCATTTGCATCTGGGAATTGGGTATAGTCAATCACATTATTTTGCTGATCCACGTTGGACTCCTTGCATAAATCTTTCAATGAGTTGTTGGTCTTTTATACCTTTTGCGGACTCTACGCCTCCGCTCACATCTACTGCAAAAGCACCGGTAGTATGAATAGCGTCAATGACATTGTCAGGGGTTAAACCACCTGCCAAGATTAATGGAATATCAAGTTTCGGGAATTTAGACCAGTCAAACTGATGTCCTGTGCCCCCTTTAAGCTCAGGATGCCATGCATCGAGCAATACAGCACTGGCACCAGCTGCCTGATATTTTTGAATTTCAGCAACTACATCCAGATCAGGTTTAACCTGAATTGCTTTATACCAACGACGTTTACAATGGCGAGCGATGTCTTGGCATTGTTCTGGAGTTTCATCGCCATGTAGTTGTAATACATCTAGGGGAACACAATCAAGTACATCCTGAATTTCAGTGGCACTTGCATTAACAAACAAACCAACCATTTGTACATAAGGTGGAATAAGTTTTGCCAATTCTTCTGCCTGTTCAACTGTTACGTTTCTTGGACTTGGCGGAAAAAAAACAAAACCTATCGCATCTGCTCCAGCTGTGACCACTGCTTGAACATCTTGCTTACGAGTAATTCCACAAATTTTTGCTCGAGTACGCTTTTGGTTTGATGGGCTCATGATCTGCCTAAACTACAACCATTTTTTAAAATAAGCGTCATTGTAATGCAATTTTAGTCCCTTGCGTAAAAGTTCTCCGGGAATTGCTCGAAATGACATTGTAGGAAGTAATTCGGCACTTTATACTGCGTTCAAATGGAAGCAAGTGTAAGCAATTGATGCTTTAGGGAAGCTGGTGAAAATCCGGCACTGCCCCCGCAACGGTAACAATGTAAAGCATATTTTTTAAGTCGAGATCGACTTACACCACTGCAGTGATGTGGGAAGGTGAATATGTCCATAAATGAATTATGGCGCTGAAGTCCGGAGACCTGCTTGTTTCATCTATCTACCCGATCATTCACGTGGGGTGAATGTATGGAGCATGTTATGTCTAAGTCTTTTCAACCTACTCGTCTGGTAGGGGCTATCGCTATTGCGATGGGGTGTTCACCTATTATTTTTGCTGAAGATACAACTACCGCAACTCAGCTCGATCCAATTGTAGTGACTGCTTCAAAAAGCGCAGAAAAAGCGAGTGAAGTTCCGGCGCGCATTTCAGTGATTGATGAAAAAACCATTGAGCAGAATCCCGCACTCAATTTATCTGATCTCATCCAAAAAGATGCTTCTGTTTATATCAAACAAAATGGCGGTCTTGGACAAGGTACAAACCTCTCTATTCGAGGCACTAACCCAAATCATGTTTTATTACTTAAAGATGGTGCTCGCTTAAATACACCAAATACACTATCTCCTATCTATCCTGAGTTCTTGGATACAACTGATGTTGAGCGCATTGAAGTTCTAAAAGGCCCATCATCTGTACAATACGGTAGTGATGCTATCGGGGGTGTAATTCAAATGATTACGGCTACCCCTCAAAAGAACTCTGCATTTATTACAGGTATTTATGGTGAAAATAAAACCTATAAAGCAATTGTAGGGACAGATTTAGTCAGTGATGAAGGATTCTATGCTCAAATTCGCGGACAACGTTTGGAAAGCGATGGTACTCGTATATTCGATAGTCAACCAGAGAATATGAAAGCAGCTTATGACCAAAAAGGTTATAGTGCAAAATTAGGTTACAACAATAAAAATGACTTAAATGCCAGCGTTGAAATCAGCCAAAATAAGGGTAATAACAACTACTCAGAAAATAGTGGTGTGAATAATGCTGCAAGAAGAGAGTTTGATAATCAATTAATCACAACAAAAGTTGAATATAAAGCGACATCTGATGTCACAATTAATGCACGTTATTCTAATTTCAAAGATAACGAAGAGTACCATGAATCCTCACCTTATCACGCAGATACTAAACGTAATGAAGGGGATTTAAATATCAAATGGCAATTTACACCAACACAAAACATCTTAGCTGGTACAAGTATTGATAAAACTGAATATAAAGATGCGTCCATATTAAATGGAAAACAAGATATTGATTCTGCTGGTTATTATCTTCAACACCAATATAAAACTGATAAGATTAGTACACAATTAGGCGTTCGCTTAGAGGACAATGAAAAGTTCGGAACACATACTGTTGGTCAAGGTGCTATCCGTTACTTCCTACTTCCGACAACTAGTATTTATGCCAATATCGGAACCGCCTTTAGAGCACCATCCTTATCAGAACTCTATTATTTTTATGAAAATCCAGCATGGAATTACTATTCATACGGTAATCAAAATTTAAAACCAGAGGAAAGTTTCTCTTATGAAATTGGTGCAGATCATCAATTTAATAGTCATTTATCTGGTTCGATTTCTGCTTATCAAACTAAAGTTAAAAACTTAATCACAACCAATACTGTATTTAATCCTGTAACGTTTGCTACCGTTGCTAATTATGAAAATATAAATAAAGCAGAATTTACAGGTGGTGAAGTCGGTTTAAAATGGAAACAGCAAGATCTGTTCTTATCAACTGAATATGCCTATGTAAAAACAGAGAATAAAGAATCTGGTTTAGAAATTGCGTATCGTCCTAAGCAAACCCTTACCTTAACTACTGGGTTAGAAAATACCGTTTACGGTATTAGCGCTTCACTTATTGCCCGTTCTAGCTCTAATGCTCAGAATAGCGCTAATCCGCAGAAAGTCCCTGGCTATGCTACTGTCGATCTAAATGCTTACTGGAATATCAATCCAAACGTAAAATTATTTACCAATATTCAAAATGTAGGCGATGTAGATTACAAAACAGTTTACAACTTTGGAAATTGGTATGTAGATGGAGGTCGCCAAGCTTCTGTTGGCGTAACTTTCCGCTATTAATTTTTCACCCTCATTATAAAAATATTTTCTTAACTCCAGTTTCGGGGTAATGTTCTGACCGACATTACCCCCTTTTTTATGTTCAGGATATCCATCATGGGACACCGTTTAAGCAAAATCTATACACGCACAGGCGATTCAGGTACCACAGGTTTAGGCGATGGCTCTCGTGTTGCCAAAGATGATTTACGAATTGCGGCACTTGGTGATGTCGATGAACTCAATGCCATTATTGGTGTGCTCCGTGCACAAATCACAGCCAGCCAAGTGACTAATAAAGCAGATTGGGACAAAAGCCTGAGCTTGATCCAACATTGGCTTTTTGACTTAGGCGGCGAAGTTTGTATTCCCAATTACAATTTGCTTCAGCCCATTTGTATTGAATTTCTGGAAAAAGAAATTGATCGTATGAATGAAGATTTGCCTATGCTGAAAGAGTTTATTCTGCCATCTGGCTCTTTATCTTGCAGTTACGCTCATCAAGCGCGTGCTGTTTGCCGTCGTGCAGAACGATCACTTATGTCGGTACAGACTCGTGACCAAAATATTCAAGCCACAGCACTCCAACTTTTAAACCGCCTATCTGACTGGTTATTTGTCGCATCTCGTGCTTTACAACGTGCAGAAGGTGGACAAGAAGTGCTTTGGCAAAAAAATATTAATGAGATTATTTAAAAATAGACTAATTTAAGTATGGTCTCTACTTTTGAAGAGGCCATAATCAACAATAACTGAATAGAAGAAAATTATGCGCATTATTGGTCATCGTGGTGCACGCCGAGAAGCTCCTGAAAATACTTTAGGTGGTTTTCAGCACATAAAAAATTTAGGTATTCGTGGTGTCGAATTTGATATTCGCCAGCTTCAGGACCAAGAACTGGTCGTTATTCATGATGATAATTTTTTACGTACAGCTGGAGTCGACCAAATTGTTGAGCAATCTACTTTGGCTCAAGCTTTATCATTTGATCATCGACAAAACTGGCCCAACTGGCCAAATTCAGAGCCAACTCCTACTCTTACAGGCGTTTTAAATTTACTTGATAACTTTGATCATATTGAAGTTGAGGTTAAAGCTGTCAGAGATATGGCATTTGCAGAAAAGTTAGTTCAAAAGCTTGAGTCTGAATTACAGGGGTATGAAAAAGTCGTGACTATTACAAGTTTCGATCTTCAAATTCTAACTGCCTTACGTGATATCAACTCTCAATTTAAACGCGGTTTGTTAGTTGAACTTCCGGTTGGAGCTACAGCGATTGAACTCGCTCATCAATTTGGTTGCTGTCATATTGGTTGGTATGACCAGCTTGCTACAGATGAAATGATTCAATTGTCTCACCAAGCAGGTTTAAACATTAGTGTCTGGACAGTAAATGATGTAGAAAGAGCGAAGAAGCTCCGTGATTTAGATATTCAGGGCTTAATTACAGATATTCCTACAACAATGCTCGAAACACTTTAAATGAAAAAAGGTGGTATTAACCACCTTTTATTTTTTCTCGGCCTGAATCAGGCGTTGTCCATTCTGATCAAGTAAATATAGGGTATTACCTACCAACTGGAAGCGTTGAATACGTTGTAAGGAATCAACTAGTTCTGCTTCTTGAGCCAAAGCACCATCACAACTTGAATGTCCCGCATTAACTTCCATATCAAGTTTCTTTTGGTTGAAATCAAATGTGTATCGTCCAAAAATACGGTTACATCCGGTATGGCCAGTTACAGTTTTGACTGCTGAGTTCAGTGAAAGAGTCGGCCATTGGTTAAAGAATTTTGCCTTATGACCATTAATCTGAGTGATTTGCCAATCAATATCTTGAACACCTTCCGGGCTCACTTTCTTTTTAACTACCGGAGTTTGTGCATGGTGTATGGGTTTTACATGGCCTTTTTGAACATTTTGTTGCGGCGCGCTTTGACATGCTGCCAATACAAGGCTGATTGCGATGAAAAGACATTTCAATGGCAATTTTCCTGCAATATCAATGCTATTCTTTTTTCTCAATCGCTGTATTTTCATTACACAACTTCTCCTATCTGAAATGTTGCCAAGCATGGTTTAATTCTGTTACGGTTCTTTCGATACATCTGTACAATAATGTTAGTGATTCTCACTATGCACGTGCTAATATGGTGTGCAAAATAGCAATAAATCTTGATGATTGGTTTTGCTATGTCGTTTTGTCTTTTTACCTTGTATGACAAGGTTTCTAGGAGCGCTGCCGGATATGACTTCCGCCCCACTCAAGGCCCCAATTAACTGGACCGCTAGCATTACCTTAATTGGTTTACCAATTCTTGCTGCAATCATAATCCCGATTTACGCGTATTATTATGATTTTAGTGTAAGCGCATGGGTAAGCTTATTTTTTCTTTTAGCTTTAAGTAGCATGGGGATTACTGCTGGTTATCACCGTCTTTGGGCACATCGTGCTTATGAAGCGTCGTTACCTCTTAAAATTCTTTTAATGATTGGCGGCACATTTGCTGTACAAAACAGTATTCTGTTTTGGGCATCTGGTCACCGTACCCACCATCGCCATGTTGACGATGTAGATGAAGATCCATATTCAATTGAACGTGGATTCTGGTATGCCCATATGGGTTGGATGATTCGCGATCATTCTCCATCTGAGCCAGACTTTAAAAATGCGCCTGATTTACTCAATGACAAACTGGTGATGTTCCAGCATAAATACTATGCTTTACTTGTCGTAGCAGTTCACGTTGGTATTTTAGGTTTAGTCGGCTGGGCAACTGGCGATTTATGGGGAGTTGTTCTTCTCGGTGGTTTAGTACGTTTAATCATTAGCCATCAAGTAACTTTCTTCATTAACTCTCTTTGCCATATGTTTGGTAAACGTCCTTATACCGATGAAAACTCAGCACGCGATAACTTCTGGTTAGCGATTGCAACATGGGGCGAGGGTTATCACAACTATCACCATATTTTCCAATACGATTATCGTAATGGTGTGAAATGGTGGCAATATGACCCAACTAAATGGTTAATCTGGACATGCTCTAAAGTTGGTTTAGCAAAGAACCTACGTCGTATTCCAAGCTTTAATATTAAAAAAGCAGAATTGGCAATGAAGTTTAAATATGCTGAACAAGATCTAGCTATTTATGGCCACGATGTAAATGCCGACATTAGTCAAATGAAGCAACGTATTGCTCAAGAATATGAAGCATTTACGCATACTTTAAATGACTGGGCGAAACTCAAAGAACAAGAGTTACAAGCAAAGAAAGCAGCAATGGCTGAAAAGATTCATAAAATGGATCATAAGTTAAAAGTTGATTTCCAATTGCTTGAACATCGTTTGAGTCATCACCGTGAGTGTCTAGAAACTTTAATGCGCAACATTAAAAAGAACACAAACGTCGTACCAGACTAATACGTCTCTAGTTCGAAATAGCGCCTGTAAAGCCATGCTTTGCAGGCGCTATTTTTTTGGCTCGTTTTTAACTATGGTATAGTGAAGTTCGCCTCAAATATTTAGTCCAGCCTATGCAATTTAATCCGCTTTATTCATCACTCAATTCTAAGCTTTTTCATATACAGCAGCCTTCCCCTCTTCGCGGTGCAAAGGCTGGACACTTTAATCTAGCTTTAGCCGAAGAATTACAATGGACAGATGAAGAAAAAAAAGCATGGGTTGAGATCTGTAGTGGTCAGCGGACTTTCCCAGAGTTTCCACCTTTGGCAATGGTTTATGCAGGCCATCAATTTGGACAATGGGCAGGTCAGCTAGGCGACGGACGCGGTTTACTCATTGGACAAATTCTGAATAAAAAAGGTCAAACCATCGATTTGCATTTGAAGGGTGCAGGCCCTACCCCTTATTCACGCATGGGAGATGGCCGAGCAGTTTTACGTTCAGTTATTCGCGAATATTTAGCAGGTCATGCCTTAAATGCTCTAGGAGTCGCCTCGAGTCATGCAGTAGGTTTTACAAGCTCTACCCAAGGTGTACAACGTGAAAAACTAGAACCCGGTGCAATATTGCTTAGGACATCTGAATGTCATATTCGTTTAGGGCATTTTGAATGGATCAATCAATATGCGCCTGAGTTATTGGCCGAGTTCACTCAAAAATGCATTGAATGGCACTATCCAGAATGCCAACAAGAAGAACAGCCTATTTTAGCTTTTGCTAAAGCTGTGATTAGAAATACAGCCATTATGATTGCTAAATGGCAGCTGGTCGGTTTTGCTCACGGTGTGATGAATACCGATAACTTGAATATTACGGGCTCTACACTCGATTTTGGCCCATACGGTTTTATGGAACGTTTTCGTCCAAACTGGATTAACAACCATTCTGATTACCAAGGACGTTATACCTATCAAAACCAACCGAGTATTGCGCACTGGAATTTATGGACTTGGTTAAATAATCTCATTCCACTTGCTGAGCCTGAGCAAAAGGAGCAATTCAAAGAATCGTTGGCCGCTTGTCTAGAAGAATTTGAACCAACTTTTATTGAGCATTACACCACTGGTTTATGCAAAAAAATGGGCCTTCCTCATTTTCATAAAGACAGTACTGAATGCGGCTTAAGCTTTTTACGTATTTTGCAAACAGAGCAACTTGATTACACTCAAAGCTTTATTCGCCTTCAAAATAAAGAATATAAGGTTTTACGTGATGATTGCCTTGATATTCGACAATTTGATGCTTTCCTTACGCAATATGAAAATATTCGTGAACATCAAGATACCGATGAACTTGATGCGAACATGCAAGAAGCAAATCCGATTTATATTTTACGTAATCATATGGCACAGCGAGCGATTGAAGCAGCGGAGCGAGATGATTTTAGTGAAGTAGACCGTTTGTTTAAGTTACTCAATCATCCTTATACAAGACAACCAGATTTGGAAAAACCTGAAGACTTAGGGCCATTGCCAAGCGATGTACCTGATGTAGCAGTGAGCTGTTCGTCTTAATTTTTTATCCACATTTTCTGTGGATAACATTGTGGTTATCCACAGAATAACTTTTCTAAGCAATTATTCTTCAGGATATTCGAAGCGATACCCTACACCGTAAACAGCTTGAATCCACTCATGACGGTTACCAGTTTCCGCCACTTCCGTGATTTTTCGACGCAAGTTTTTAATATGACTATCAATAACTCGGTCAGCAACATCAAAGCTATCCGGATTAATATGGTCTAATAATTGTGCACGTGAATAAACTTGCCCCACATGTTCTAAAAATAGCTCAAGTAGGCGAAATTCTGTCGGCGTTAAACTTAAAGATTTTTGTTGATACCAAATTCTTTGTTGGGCTTTATCGATGCGGAACGAATCATTTTGTTCTGGCTCAGCCTTACGTTCCAAACGGCGTAAAACTGCTTGTACACGGGCAACTAACTCTTTTGGACTAAAAGGTTTGCACACATAATCATCTGCTCCCATATTTAGCCCTAAAACACGGTCAATTTCTTCAGTACGTGCAGTTACCATAATAATTGGTAAGTCTGACTGTTCACGTACTTTACGGCAAATCGTTAAACCATCCATTCTTGGAACCATTAAGTCCAGAATCATTAAATTAGGTTTACGTTGTTGAAAGCTCGTATAAGCATCTTGACCATCATGAAACATGCTTACTTCGAAACCAGCAGCCTCAAGATAATCACGCACCAGATGCGCTAACTCGACTTCATCTTCAACCAACATTACATGTTTCATGGGCCATTTTTCCTTTTATTTAACTCTGCTTTTTAAAGGTAAGTACACAACGTAAACCACCTAATGGTGAGTGTTCAAAACTTAGTGTACCACCAAGCGCTTGCGCAATTTTACAAGATAAAGCTAAGCCTAGTCCTGTTCCACCTGTACTACGTGTGCGCGAATCATCTACACGATAAAAACGTTCACCTAAACGTGATAATTGCTCATCACTTAAACCAAACGGACTGTCATCGACATATAAAGTCCACTCCTGAGACGTTTGACTTGTATGAATATGAATCTTTCCACCTGTTTCGGTATAACGAATACTATTACTAATTAAATTAACAATAATTTGTTTAAAGCGATCACGGTCTAATAATAATGGAACGCCCTCACCTTCCACCTCAATTTCCAGCTCTGCCTGTTCGAGTTTAGGTCTGAAATTTTCGACTTCTTGCAGTACAACATCCCAAGGGTTGACCGAACTTAAATAGCATTTAAGTTGCTGGGCATCGGCCTGTGCCAAGTCTGCAAGATCTTGAGTGAGTTTCTTTAAGCTTGAAACTTGTCGCATCATGGCATCGAGATGTTCAGGAGTCGCCTTTCGAATACCATCTTGCATTGCCTCGATTTGCGCTTGCAATACAGCTAATGGTGTTTTTAACTCATGAGATGTATCTGCAACCCATTGTCGTCGTGATTCTTCATGTTGATGTAAAATCTCGGCTAAATGATTTAGTTGAGTTGATAAGTCACCTAACTCATCATTTCGTTTAATCACAACTTGATGCTGATAATTACCTTTAGTTAATTCATTTGTTGCATTTAATAAACGCTGAATTGGCTTTTTAAAATAAGTTGCCATTAAAAGTGCTGCAACTAAACTCGACAGCAATGTTAAGGCATAAATTAAAAGTAAATAACGCTTTTGATTACTAAAGAAATTAATACTTAAAGCATCTTCTTTATCTAGGACTGGTTTTAGTCCTAAGTACCCTACCACCTCATTGTTGATGATGATGGGACGGTACGACATTTGATCTGAAGATGGCGGTTCACCCACTACAAACTGATGTTTGGCATCATATAAGGATAAACGAGAACTTAAGCCTAAACGGTCTGGTAAAGCAATAAAGCGCTTCTTACCATTTTGTGTCTCAATATCTTTGAGACTTCCTCTTTTTGACTTGTTTTTATTGTCATCACGTGGACGAAACTGGTTAGCACTTAACGGGAATTTTAAACCTTCAAATGGTTGATATTCAGAAGGTAAGTTTTTTTCTAGTGTGCGTAACTCTTCATCGCTAAAAATAGAATTTTTATTTGGAGATGCACCATCTGGAGAAACATTAATGAGAGTGTGTTCATCGAAAGAATGCTGCTGAATGGCAATGTCATATTGGCGTCTTAACCACCACTGTGAAAGACGATCGTAATCATCTGGAGCGGCTGTTCCTTCAATTTGTAAGATTTGGGCCTGAATCGCGTTTCCCCAATCATGATAAACGTTATAAACATTTCCAAGATTGGTCATGAGCCGATCTAGCTTTTGCATTTCAACATCGGCCACATATTTGGCAAAGTTCTTTTGCATTGTCCAGTGCAGAACACTCAAACTTGCGGTTGCAATTAACAGCGTGGTAAGCAAGACCGTTAAAAATAGCCGCAATGCAATGGGAACACGTAGAACGTTCAAAAGCACTCTCTCATTTTTATCCTATATTTTGCATTGTAACCAACAACGAAAAGAAAAACTCTCCATTGTTTCTTCATCTTTATTATCTAATCTTTAAGTCATCTTAAAACAAACATTAAAGGGCTTTAAACATGAAAATGACGGCTAAAATCGCATTATTCAGTGCAGCAATTGTAACTATGGGCAGTTTGGCAGCTTGTCAATCAAACCCTCAAACGCCTAATTCAGACCATCATATGATGAAAGATGGTCCACGTGATGGTCATCACCGCATGAAACATCGTGAATTTACACCTGAGCAAAAAGCAGCGTGGGAACAGCACCGCGCAGAACGTCAAGCTCGTTTTGAACAGATTCAAAAAGCATGTGAAGGCAAGGCAAATGGTCAAGCTGTAAATGTCCAAGTTGGAGATAGAACACTTGAAGGGACTTGTAATCTTCGTTTCGAGCCAAAGCGTCCTCAACCTCCAATGAATGCTCCAGCTCCAGTAGCACCACAAGCAAAATAATTTTAAAAATACTGCAATAAAAGGCGCCTATAGGCGCCTTTTTTGTGTACATAACTACTTACGATTTTGACTATTTGTCTCATCTAAACTTCACCAAAAGTGTTTACACTCAAAGCACTTACATAGTTCAAGTATTTTTTTCTTGACTTTGCAGTCACAAAGTAAAGGCCCTGAGGTGCTTGTACAGTT
The DNA here is from genome assembly GCF_000162375.2 of Acinetobacter sp. RUH 2624. Lineage (NCBI taxonomy): Bacteria > Pseudomonadati > Pseudomonadota > Gammaproteobacteria > Moraxellales > Moraxellaceae > Acinetobacter > Acinetobacter sp. RUH 2624. The sequence goes on from NZ_KI391939.1 coordinate 2,500,217, forward strand.
ATGCAAGTTGTTGCACGATGTAATGGTTCAAGGTGCCTCTTATGGCACATTATCGTAGATTAGGATTATAACTCTGGTTTCACCAGTATTGAGGAACCCGATATGCCACAATACAAAGCGCCCTTACGTGATATGCAATTTGTTTTGCATGAATTATTAAATGCTGAAGAACACTATGCAAAATTACCTGACTTTCAAGGTAACGTAAGCCGTGAATTGGTTGATCAATATTTAGAAGCTGCGGCAGACTTCTGTGAAAATGAACTTTCTCCTTTAAACCAAGTTGGCGACCGCGAAGGTTGTACTTGGAATGATGGTGTTGTTACTACACCAACAGGCTTTAAAGAAGCTTATCAAAAATACATCGAACTTGGCTTCCCGTCTTTATCAGCAGAAGAACAATACGGCGGTCAAGGTTTACCTAACTCTTTAGGTATCGCAATTTCAGAAATGGTAGGTAGCTCTAACTGGGCATGGGGTATGTACCCTGGCTTGTCTCACGGAGCAGTACGTACATTAGAACATCATGGTTCTGATGAACAAAAAAATACTTACTTACCAAACCTTGTTTCAGGTGTTTGGACAGGTACGATGTGTTTAACTGAATCTCATGCAGGTTCAGACTTAGGTATTATCCGTACTAAAGCAGAACCAAATGCAGATGGTAGCTATGCAATCTCTGGCGAGAAAATCTTTATCTCTGCTGGTGAACATGATATGGCTGAAAACATTATCCATATCGTTCTTGCTCGCCTTCCAGGTGCACCAAAAGGGACTAAAGGTATTTCGTTATTTATCGTTCCTAAGTTCAATGTCAATGCAGACGGAACGATTGGCGAGCGTAATGCAGTACGTTGTGGTTCTATTGAACACAAAATGGGTATCCATGGTAACGCAACTTGTGTCATTAACTTTGACCAAGCTAAAGGTTACTTGATCGGACCTGAAAACCGTGGTTTGAACTGTATGTTCACCTTCATGAATACAGCACGTATTGGTACTGCGGTTCAAGGTTTATCTGCATCTGAGTCATCTTTCCAAGGTGCTTTAGCTTACGCGAAAGAGCGTTTAGCAATGCGTTCACTTTCTGGTCCTAAAGCTCCAGAAAAAGAAGCAGATCCAATTATTGTTCACCCTGCTGTTCGCAACATGCTTTTAACTCAAAAAGCATTTGCTGAAGGCGGTCGTGCACTTGTTTACTTACTTGCTCAATATGCAGATATCGTTGAAAAAGGCGAAACTGAAGAAGAGCGTAAGTTTGCTGACAACATCTTGTCTTTATTGACTCCAATTGCAAAAGCATTCTTAACTGAAACAGGTTCTGAGTCTGCTAAGCACGGTGTTCAAGTCTTCGGTGGTCATGGCTTTATTTCTGAGCATGGCATGGAACAAATCGTACGTGATACACGTATTGCCTGCTTGTATGAAGGTACAACTGAAATTCAAGCACTAGACTTATTAGGCCGTAAAGTTTTACAAACTCAAGGTGCAATGCTTCGTGATTTCACTAAGATTGTTCACAAGTTTGTAGAAGCAAATAAAGACAATGCTGCCATGAAAGAATTTGTTGAGCCACTTGCTGCGCTTAACAAAGAATGGGGCGACCTCACTATGCAAATCGGTATGCGTGCAATGCAAAATCCGGATGAAGTGGGCGCTGCTGCTGTAGATTACCTCTACTTCGCTGGTTACGTTACTTTAGCTTATCTATGGGCTCGTATGGCGCTTGTAGCACAAGAGAAATTAGCAGAAGGTACAACTGACGTTGATTTCTATAACGCGAAAGTTACGACTGCTCGCTTCTACTTCAAGAAAATCTTGCCACGCGTACGTTCTCACGTAGACGTTATTGCTGGTGGTTTAGACCCATTGATGTCATTAGATGCTGAACATTTCGCTTTCTAACCATAGTTAGTTGCGATATGCAATGTTAAAAACTAAAAAAGGACTGCTCAGTTTTGACGGTCCTTTTTTTATAAGATCAGTGATAAATTTAGACTTTAAATTCAATATCCATTTCGTTTTACAGGATATCTAGCACAAGTTGATGTGCATAAAAAAGGTGAACGATTATGCCAATTTACAATGCTCCTTTAGCTGATATGAAATTCATCTTAAAAGATGTATTTAAAGCAGAACAATTTTGGCAGTCTAATGAGAAACTCGCTCATGTAGATGCTGCAACAGCTGAAGCAATTTTAGAAGAAATGGCTAAATTTGCTCAGAACGTGACTCATCCATTAAACCGTACTGGTGATGAAGAAGGCGCTCGCTATGAAAACGGCGAAGTCTTTACGCCTACTGGCTTTAAAGATGCATTTCGTCAATATGCAGAAGGTGGTTGGATTGGCTTAGGCGCAGATGAAGAATGGGGTGGTCAAGGCATGCCAAAAATGCTGACCGTTCTTGCCGATGAAATGTTATTTGCGACAAACCCATCTTTCATGCTCTACCCGCTTCTTTCAGTAGGTGCTGGTATGGCTTTAAGTAGCTATGCTTCTCAAGAGCAAAAAGAAACTTATTTACCTAAGATTTATTCCGGTGAATGGTCAGGTACCATGTGTTTGACTGAACCACATGCAGGTACTGACTTAGGTATTATTAAAACTAAAGCAGAACGTAATGAAGACGGTACTTATAACATTACAGGTACTAAAATCTTCATCACTGGCGGTGACAACGATTTAGCAGAAAACATCATTCACTTGGTACTTGCTAAAACTCCAGATGCTCCTGCTGGTTCACGTGGTATCTCGCTATTTATCGTACCGAAATACCTTGTAAAAGAAGATGGTTCTTTAGGTGACCGCAACCATGTTGGCCCAGGTTCTATTGAACATAAAATGGGGATCAAAGCATCTGCTACTTGTGTAATGAACTTTGATGGCGCAAAAGGTTACCTCGTTGGTAAAGAAAATGAAGGTCTCGCTGCGATGTTCGTTATGATGAACTACGAACGTTTATCAATGGGTATTCAAGGTTTAGGTGCTTCTGAATTTGCTTATCAAAATGCTGCTCAATATGCGACTGACCGTTTACAAGGCCGTAGTGCAGCTGGTGTCCAATCACCAAGCAAGCCTGCTGATAGCATTTTAGTACATGGTGATGTACGTCGTATGTTGTTAAATGTACGTGCAAACAACGAAGCTTCTCGTGCATTTGCAGTCTATGTAGGTCAACAGCTAGATATCACTAAGTTCTCAACTGATGCAGAAGCTGTGAAAAAAGCGAATGATCGCGTTGCGCTTTTAACACCAATCGCAAAAGCTTACCTTACAGATACCGCATTCCAAGCAACTTTAGATGCTCAGATGGTATTTGGTGGTCATGGATATATTCGTGAATGGGGTATGGAACAATGTATTCGTGATCTTCGTATTGCGCAAATCTACGAAGGTACCAACGGCGTTCAATCTCAAGATTTAATTGGTCGTAAAACTATTAAATGTGGCGGTGCATTCATTGCTGAATACATTACAGAAATCCGTGACTTTGCAAATGATTTAGACACCGATTTGAACTTCATTAAAGATGCAACTTTAGATGCTGCAACTGAAATTGAAGCAATCACTCAGTTTATTATTGAACAAGCTGCTGAAAATGTAGATTTCCCAAATGCTGCTGCTGTTGATTACTTACATGCAGTTGGCTTACTCAGCTTCTCTTATATGTTTGCAAAAATTGCAGCTGCTGCTAAAGATAAATCTGGTGATTTCTACCAAAACAAACTTGCTTTAGCTCAATACTATGTTGAACGTATCTTGCCAGATATTGATGCACGTATTGCTAAAATCAAAGCTGGTTCAGACTTAATTATGGGCTTTAGTGAAGACTACTTTACAAACCAAGCATAATTAAGATTTTTATAAAAAACGCCTGAGTAATCAGGCGTTTTTTATTTTGTATTTACTATTTCTATTGGCATAAAATTTGTTTATTTTCTAGGCATACTCATATTAAAAAGATTTTACTATGCCTGATCCGAAAAAGTTTGAAAGAACGCTCGACCGGTTTGGTCACTATGCCGTTGAAGCTTTTCATTATTTGGCTTTATTCATTATCGGTTGTATGGTGGCATGGTCAGCAGCACATACAGTTTATGAAATTTTAACTGTCAAAAAGTATGCTTCAATCGATGACATCTTATTGTTATTTATTTATCTGGAACTCGGCGCAATGGTCGGTATTTATTTTAAAACCAATCATATGCCTGTACGTTTTCTTATTTATGTGGCGATTACAGCCTTAACGCGTTTACTGATTTCAGATATTCAACATGACCATAAAGCAGATATCGATCAAGTGATTATTACTGGTTCAATTTTAATTTTAGCGATTTCAATTTTAGTGGTTCGTTTTGCTTCTTGGCACTACCCATCTGTAATGAAAGAAAAGCATTCAAAAACACCCAACTCTTTAAAAACTCCTCAACCACAAGATGATGAATTAGCATAAAAAAGGCCTCAATATTGAGGCCTTTTCATTTTTATATTTTAGTTTTAACGCACACGATAAACTTGGTGATGTGAATCAACTAATAAATATTGATTCGGTGTTTTCACCCAGTGATATCCACGTGGTGGTTCATATAAACGATGGGCACGCCAGTCCGAAACAAAATAACGGTTATCACGGTATTCTACAGGAATACGCTCCCCTCGCTTGAACACAACATATTCATGGCCACGGTTTGCATTTGACCAAACCGGTGGTCTATGGTCATCGCGTCGATCATAACGATGATCGTAGCGTTGTTCATAATGTCGATAGTCTTTACCGTGATAGTTATCCCAGCGATTATTTGAATCCGCCATCGCAGTAGCAGACATACCCAACATTAAAGTTGAAAGTACAAGAACGATTGGCTTTTTCATGGTGCATCCCTTTTGTCTTGATATAGAGCTAGATTAAAAGAGAGTCAAGGAGAAACCATGAATAAAACCGGCTTGATTGATATTGTTTGTAATGACTATAAAGAAAATATGAAGAATCTGTATCTGTGCTACCATTAGCATTTTCTAAGCTAGGTCAATTGCTGTGTCTGAAATCAGTTTTGAACGTCTTCATCAATTTTTCTGCAAAGTTCCAAGTGTACAAGAAGCCCGCATTATGGCGCATGGAGCAGATGGCGAACACGCTTGGTGGTTTAAGTTCAGTATTGATGTAGAACACCCACTTGCATGGCAAACCGTGCAAGAACTCGGCCATGTTTTAAACTATCTATCGACGAATGAACGTCTACCTACGTTATTTTTTCCAGTGTCACCACCGCCTTATATGAATGGCGAAGCAAAAGACTTTTTGTCATGGATTATTCAATGTAATCATCCTGAGTTTAACCCTGATGCCGTATGTGATTGGCTTGAAGCACGTTTACCTAATCCGGTAGATGATGAATCGCAGTGGAAGATTAAGACTGATTTGAGTGAAATAGAAAAGTTAGATGATAAGGCTTTGGATCAATTGATTCCGCCAGCACCTTAAATCATCGGACTTATAGCACAGCCTTTACTTACAGTGATGTTCTAATATCTTTTGTATAGGCTAATGCCTCACTTTTGAGAGGTCAAAAGTGACAAAAACCTTTGTTTCACTGATGTTGCTTCCCTGCAACACAGTGAAACGGCGACATCCATGTCGCCAATTATCTTTCCAATTTTGTACAAAATCACGGCAACGGATAAGCTCAAAGTTTATATAAAAAATAGAATTAGAAAGTGGATAACCCTGACCATTCCATAAAGCGATAAATCCAATACTTCACTTTAGACTCGTCTGCATACTTCGCATAATCGACGCTCATCTGTCTACCTTGTAGATTTGACCAAGAAGTATTGAAGTAATCCTGAGCATCTTTAAAAACTTGATCTTGAACTTTGCCTATAACCAACATATCCGTTTCAAGGTTGTAATTTTTTAAATTACGAGCAGTGAAATTGGCAGAACCTACAATCAACTCAGCTTGCTGGTCGTTATATTTCACAATCATTTTGCTATGGTTCTGTTCACCATGCGTGTCACACCAGCGAATTGGTATACCAGCAGTATGTAGTTCTGAAGCAACCTGACGGTTTGGAATACCATTCTTTTGTCTTCCAAACGCATCTTTATTTGGATCAAGCAGAACCCGAACCATAACCCCTCGTGCTTGTGCATTTTTTAGAGCTTGAATAATCTTGCGTTCAGATAGATAGAACATACTTAGATCGAGATGTTCTTTGGGTTTAGCCGAATTAATTAGTTTCAGTACAGATTCATAGATTGCGCCCTCAGTTAACACTTGAACCTGAGGCTTGGTTATATCTTTTTCGAAGTCACCTAAAATGAGTGATGGTGAGCTACTTCCAGACATCTGCGCAACAGCAGCTTCTGTTTGAAGAATATCAGTAGCTGTGGCTCCTGTTACAACCAACGCCACATTAGAGTGTCTCGAACTACCATCGTGTGGATTTGCTGAGGTGACCAATGATTTCCAACCAGCGTCAGTATCAACAACCAAGGTTTTACGGTGATTCGCTTTAAAATTAAATAGGTTCAGATAACTGCGTAATGTAATTTGTTCATTACCAAAAGGATTGGGTAACCAACCTTTGTCTGGATTATTTCCGATATTTTGGCAACAAATATACCAAAAACCAGACCAAAGTGGATTTGAAGCACGTAAAGGTGCCAGATTCGTTTCGATAACATCAACACCGGCTTGTCGTAATTGCCGATAATGCTCCGGACTTAAACCGCCATAAACTGAGTTAATCGGGTCAGTAATTAATACAATCTGGATTTGACGGTTTTGTCTTTTTTTACTAATCAACGCATTAGTAAGTTCCTGCATCAATGGTCTTTGCTTTATTTTTGAATCACCCACCTCTGAATTAAATAAAAACATATCGACCACAATAGTAGTCTTTGCCTCATCAATCATTTTTAAAATTTCATCAAAAATATGTTGATCAAGCTTCTGTTGACCATTGGCATCCAGATAAGTTTTATCTGCTAAAAATTTGACATCGGCATGTCTAAGCTTGCCACTAAAGTTAATGCCCTGTGGTAATGGTTTTACTGTGTGGTAAATTGCCGATGCAATATATGCAATAGCAACAACGCAAAGTAATACCGCCATATAACGACGCCCTGACCAATTTATTTTTTGATGAATTCGCTGAAAAATACGCATAAAAAAGACCTAACTTGATCATTCCAAATTAGGTCTTTTAGCTTGATTTTTCAAGTTTAGTTTCGTGTTAGGCCTTAGAAACTAAAGTTTACACCGACAGTAAAATTACGTCCGACTTGTGGAACATTTGCAAGGAAAGACTCATGTTGATAAATTCGGCTATCAAGCAAGTTGTTGGCATTCAAGAACACTCGATAATCACCAATATTGCTATATTTGCCGTTATAACCAACGCCTAAATTCAGCATGTTATAGCTCTGCCCTTTGGTTTCATAATTAGCAATATCATCTTGTTTGAATACATGATAATACTCGGCAGAACCATCCCATCCATCACCAAAATCTGCTTTAACTTTAGTACCTAAACGCCCACCCGGAATACGTGGTGCATTTTCATTATCAATTTTGCCGCGAACATAATCACCAAATAGCCCTAAATTATATACAGGTGAAATTTGGTAGCTTAGGTCAGCATCGACACCATAGAACTTAGCTGCATCTTGACTATATTGAATAAGACGGAAGCCTTGGAAATCATCCAATGTATTAGCATAAATGAAATTATCAAAACGGTTATGGAACACGCTTACGTTGTATTTCAAAAGATCATTATTAAAGTGCAAACCTAACTCAACATTATTTGAGCGCTCTTTCTTCAGGTCATCATTACCCAACTCATAAGTATTGGTCGCCATATGCACACCGTCCGAATACAACTCTTGAGCAAATGGCAAACGTTCTTGGTGTGATGTTGTGAGGGACAATTTGTATTGCGGAATAAATTCCCAGCTTGCTGTACCAGCAACCGAATATCCAGTACCCGTGTAATTCTTTTGATCTGACTCAATGTCGATAGTTTGATGATCAATACGCGAAGAAACTGCAAGATTGACGTTATTGATTTGTTTTTGTTGCAAACCAAATACGCTATAACGTTGGGTTTTGCTTGGATCCATAATCGACTCATCACCAACAATATTCAGTTTTTGTTGGGTATATTGCGCGCCAATTTGTCCTGTCCAACCCGCCCAAGCATTATTTTCTAATGTAACTCGGCTATCAATCCCTTTGCTTTTAAAAGTTGTTCCGACATCAGTATTATGCATTTCTTCATGTTGATAATCGGTATAGCTTGCTTGCGCTGCAACTTTAGCAAAACCTGCAAACGGGTCTCTTAACTCACCTTTTAAATCGTAACGCTTTTCTTTGAGATTAATCCATGAGGCATCATGTTCGTGCTCATGCTCATGATCGGTTGATGGGTCGTCAGTTCCACACACAAGGTGCAAGCCATCACGTTCACATGAACCAAAAAGCTCATTATCGGCAGGAATACCATATTGATCATGACGCTGGCTAAATGAAGCACCGATAAAACCACGATCCCCAATCCAAGATAATCCAGCATTATAATTTTTAGAGTCGGCAAAAGTGCTATCCTGACGACGCTCGTCTGTTTGTAAATCTCTAGGCAAAATATAGTCATTCGCATCGCGCTTTAAACCACCGACACGTAGCGCAACATGGTCCCCTAAACCGACTGTCGCTTGCCCTGAATATAGTAGCTCATCACTACCTGAGTTGTAGCGGACACCGGCTTTTCCTTGATAGCCCTTGTCTGGCATGCTGGTTGGAATTTTTTCATCAACAACATTTACCAGTCCCCCCACAGAGCCTGCACCATATAATAATGCTTCAGCACCATTTAATATCTGAATATCTTGGGCAGAGTTTGGATCAACCGTAACGGCATGGTCTGGCGATACAGATGAAACATCCATTACATCTCCACCGTTTTGTACGATCTTGACACGTGTACCGTCTTGACCACGAATGACAGGGCGGCTCGCCCCTCCTGTATATTGAGCTGAATAAACCCCTGCCTGACCATTTAAGGCATTACCAATACTCGTTGCACCTTCTGCTAAAGACGTATTATTGGCTGGTGCTGTGGGTTCTGCTTTAACCGTAATTGTTGCCAATTCGGCAGGTTTCTCTTCCTTAGTATTTGTGTCATCCGCTGCCATCACTTGCTGAATAGAAAGTGATAATAATAAGAGAACAAAAAGCTGTGTTTTGAGCTGCATAGTCAATGCCCCATATTTTTTACGTTATATTATAACATTCCAAATGTTTTGCAATAAAAAACATTAACCAAAGGCATGTTTCGTTAGACTCGTTGTTTTGATGATGTGAGAAGCTTCGTTTTCCAATGCCTTTTACAATCTCTCATGCTGTTCTTGCTCCACCGATTGCTAAACTAAGTCGAAACACTTTGCCTGTTGCTGCCCTAGCTATTGGCAGCATGACACCTGACCTTTACCGCTTATTTACAGTTCAGTCAGGTATGCTGACTCATCAATGGAAGGGTTTGCTTTACCCAAACCTTGCATTAGGTTTATTGTTTTGCGTCATTTGGTATTTACTTTATCGACCTGTGGTTTACCGTTTTTTTGGTATTCAGCATGATTTGAAATTAGACTCTTTTAAACGTTTTATCTACTTTTTAATTGAAATTATATTTGCACTCATTATCGGTATTGCCACTCATCTCATTTGGGATGGTCTTACTCATTCTGACTTTCGAACTTTTATCTTCCAAGATTTTTTATCCCAAACGGTTCATTTCTTTGGTCGTCCCTATCCTTTGCATCGACTACTTCAACTCGGTTCTTCTGCTCTAGCATTACCTTTTTTAGGCTGGATGAGTATTCATTACTATCAAAAACATAAACAGCACTGGAAAATAAGTCATAAAATTAAAATTTTTGCATGGTCTCTGTTTATGTTATCTACCCTTTTGGGCTTATTTTCACTTTGGGATTATGCCCGTTACATTCCTCATGAGGTTTGGCATACCGACACCTATTACTTTACAGGTCGATCTATTAATGAATTCATGCAAGGCTGGTTAAGCACTTTTAGTTTAGGGTGCTTATTATTCCTGTTTTTAGATCGACAACAAAGAATGGGCTAAAGGGTAAACTTGCTGCCAAATTGCTCATTTTTAGCTAAATTATAGCTGTTTTTTGATCTAGTTCTTGTGGCATGCCATTCAACAGGGCATAATCGAAAACTTACTTTTTTGACGATGCGCGGTTTACGCATCCGTCTTTTCAGCCAATATAGTTTGGATAATCTTCATCATGATGCGAACTCATTACTGTGGCTCTTTAACTGAAGCCCAAATCGACCAAACCGTTACATTATGCGGTTGGGTACATCGTCGCCGTGACCATGGCGGTGTTATTTTCCTTGATATGCGTGACCGTGATGGTCTCGTTCAAGTGGTTATTGACCCAGATACTCCAGAAGCATTTGCAACTGCAGATAAAGCACGTTCTGAATATGTATTAAAAATTACAGGTCGTGTTCGTCGCCGTTATGAAGGTACTGAAAACCCAAATATGGTGAGTGGTCAAATCGAAGTTTTAGGCAAAGAAATCGAAGTTCTTGCTGCTTCTGAAACTCCTCCATTCCCATTAAATGATGACACGATTAACGTGTCAGAAGAACACCGTTTAAAATATCGTTTCTTGGACATTCGCCGTCCTGAAATGTTAGAGCGTTTACGTTTCCGTTCTAAAGTAACTAACTTGATCCGTAACTATTTAGATGATCACGGTTTCTTAGACGTTGAAACTCCGATTTTAACTCGTGCAACTCCTGAAGGTGCACGTGACTATTTAGTACCAAGTCGCGTACAAAATGGTAGCTTCTACGCACTTCCACAATCACCTCAATTGTTTAAACAATTATTGATGGTTGGTGGTATCGATCGTTACTACCAAATCGCGAAATGTTTCCGTGATGAAGACTTACGTGCTGACCGTCAGCCAGAATTCACTCAAATCGACATTGAAACATCGTTCTTAAATGACGATGAAATCATGGATTTGATGGAAGGCATGACTGTTAAACTATTTAATGACTTGCTTGGCGTAAAATTTGAAAAGTTCCGCCGCATGCCATATAGCGAAGCGATGCGTGACTATGCATCTGATAAACCAGATTTGCGTATTCCATTGAAACTCGTTGACGTTGCAGATTTAATGCAAGAAGTTGAGTTCAAAGTATTTGCTGGTCCTGCAAAAGACCCTAAAGGCCGTATTGCAGCACTTCGCGTCCCAGGTGCAGGTTCATTAAGTCGTAGCCAAATTGATGAATACACTAAATTTGTTGGCATCTACGGTGCGAAAGGTTTGGCGTACATCAAAGTCAATGAAATCGAAAAAGGAATTGAAGGTCTTCAATCTCCTATCGTTAAATTCATTGAACCAATCGTAATGAAGTTACTTGAGCGTGTTGGTGCAGAGAATGGCGATATCGTATTCTTCGGTGCTGATAAAGCCAAAGTTGTAAACGATGCTATGGGTGCACTTCGTGTCAAGATCGGTCATGACTTGAACCTTGCAACTTGTGAGTGGGCTCCACTTTGGGTTGTTGACTTCCCAATGTTTGAAGAAACTGACGATGGCAAATGGACTTCTGTTCACCACCCATTCACACTACCTAAATCTAGCGTAGAAGACGTGAAGAGCAATCCAGGCGAAGCACTTTCTGTTGCTTATGACATGGTATTGAATGGTACTGAAGTTGGTGGCGGTTCTCTTCGTATTTACACATTAGAAATGCAAAAAGCGATTTTTGAAGCGCTTGGTATTTCTGATGAAGAAGCAGAAGAGAAATTCAGCTTCTTGCTTAACGCACTTCGTTATGGCGCCCCTCCTCACGGTGGTTTGGCATTTGGTCTTGACCGTTTAGTAATGCTTATGACTGGCGCGACTTCAATTCGTGACGTTATTGCATTCCCTAAAACGAAAACTGCTGAATGTCCACTTACTCAAGCACCTGCTCCTGTTGAAGCAAACCAACTTCGTGACTTGGGCATCCGCTTACGTGAAAAGCCAAAAGCTGAAGAATCTAAATAATTATTAGATTGTGAAATTAAAAAACCCTGCTTATGCAGGGTTTTTTAATAAATAATTTTTAATGAGATATTTCTTTTTCAAAACTCGAAACTGTATTAAATTTTTGTTCAAAAATCTGAATAATTTCTTTTTTTAGTTTTTCAAAATCAACCACTTGCTCATCATCATTTAAACAAATCTGTGGAAGGTACTCATTTTTAATAACATGATTAATTTCAGGAAGATTTTGGATTCTTAAATTAAAATTTTGACCACGCTCAAATATATTTACGGGGCAAAAACGAGCAGAACATAACTGCCACAATCTGAACAAGTACTGATTAACATCTAAAGGCTGTCTAAATCGATGACTTGATACTTCCTTTAAGTAGTTTTCTTCTTTTTCCCAAACCTCTTCAAATATCGATTTCAAAAATGGTTGAGGTAAATGATTACTATAAAAGCTTGAGAATTTTCGATTATATAAACTTAAAAAGTTACCCCAATTATTACTGATTGAATAACGATGATTAAAAAGTGCATAAGGATTTTTTCGAAATAATTTTCTCTTATCAAAATATTTATTAATAATCGCAACATCGGTCAAAGCAACAGCACCTAAAAAGTTCTCTTCTCCCACTACCATTAAAGGCTGTAGTCTAACTCCATCGCAAGGTAGACCATTTCTAAAGAAAAACTCCGGTTCTAGGGGGCTATTAATAAAAGTATCATCATTAAAATAGACAAATTGCTCTGCAAGACCATCTATTTTATGAATATTAATTTCGATAGCATGAGAGTTAAAAGTAGGTAAATAGTCTGGATTTATAATTTGATCATGGGTCACCAAGTTTAATTTTGGATGATTTTGTACTAAAAATTCTGGAAAATGACCACAAGTTACTAGATGAATTTTTCGTACCCAAGGACAGAATTTTTCAACAGATCTAAACCAATATTGAAGATTATCCCAATCACGATAACGGCATTCATCAATGACCTCAGTCACCTGTGTATTTGCTTCTTTAGATTTATAATATTTATAATCTTGCTGCCATTTAGTATCAGTTGAGTCGACCCAAATCATTACAAAATCAATAGGCTGCATTATTCTCCCCTAAGCTAAATTCAACAAGATAATGAAAGTTTTAGCAAATAAGAGGGATATTACTATTTATTAATGTTAATTAAAGTTCACAATTCCTTCATATTTTTATTATTTCTAAACAATTTCGTTAATTCATAGTCTATTGAGGTGACAGTGGGCAAATGGCATAATAGCTGCTCTCTTCTCCCGCATGGTAATTGATTATGGCAATGCGTCCTGACGTTCGTCGACATGCTTTAGTCGTGATTGTATTCTCTCTTGCGCAATGGTTTTTCATGCGCTATATCCTTTCACATGAACTATTTAATTTAACGACCAACCAACGCATTCTTTATTTCTGTGTAAGCAGCCTCGCAGGTGCATTACTTATTTTTGTAGCACTCATTTATATGGTGCTTAAAGGAAATGCGGATAAATAATTTTAAAGGCAACATTAATATTTCGATAAATAATGTTGCCTTTTTAATCACTAGGAATGATCAAAAGAATGAGCTTTATTAATAAGCTCTTTTGATATATCTAAAGCCTGTCTGATAGTCACATCCATATCCATATAACTATAAGTTCCTAAGCGACCAGCAAATGTTACTTTCTTTTCTACCTTTGCCAAGGCCAAATACTTATCTAATACTGTTTTATCATCAGCTAATCGTACAGGATAGTAAGGGATATCGTCATCGGTACAATCTGCACTATATTCTTTGAAATAAATAGTTTGCTCATGCGTTTCCCAAGGAGCAAAATGTTTATGTTCAGAAATTCTAGTATAAGGTACATGTTCATCCCCATAATTGATGACTGCATTTCCCTGAAAATCGCCTTCCGAATAATTTTTTTCAAATTTTAAAGTCCGATAATTTAACTTTCCTTCAGAATAATCAAACCATTGATCCAGTTTTCCAGTCCAAACAATATGATCATATTCAGCTACCAAATCTTTAGAAAAACTTTTATTTAGCTCTACTGAGATATTGTTATGATTTAAAATAGACTCAATAATTGATGTATATCCATTTTCAGGCATCCCCTGATACTTATGTGAAAAATAGTTATCATCATAATTAAATCGGACAGGTAATCTTTTCAAGATACTTGCTGGCAATAATTTAGGTTCTAGTCCCCATTGCTTTTTTGTATATCCTTTAAAAAACGCTTCATATAGATCTTTGCCAATAAATTTTAAAGCTTGCTCTTCAAAATTTACTGGTTCAACAATACTTCTATCACCTTGTTTTTTAATAAATTCTTTTGCTTCATCAGGAGAAAATCTAGTCTTAAAAAATTGATTAATTGTGTGTAAATTAACTGGAAGTGAATAAACCTCATTATTTACAATTGACTTAACCCTATTCGTAAAGGGTTTAAAATTTCCATGTGAATTGACATATTTCCACACTTGCTCATCATCTGTATGGAAAATATGCGGCCCATAAACATGTTCCATGATTCCTGTTTGACTGTCACGTTCCGTATAGCAGTTTCCACCTACATGGTGCCGTTGATCAATAATAACAATAGAGTGTCCTTTCTCTGCAAGCTCCCTTCCAATAACAGCACCTGTAAATCCACATCCTACAATTAAAAATTTCATTTACTTAGTCCAACTTTATCTAATCCAAAAGAAATTGATGTTCCGTTTAATAAACGACTATCACATCCAGCAATTATTTTTTTTATAAATTCAACATTCTCAGTATTTAGATAAATATTCTGTTGATCTAAGCCACCTTTACAAATTGTTTCCTGACTCAAATCATATTTTTTTAGTAGGGTATTTAGTTCATCGAGTGGGGTAATTAATTTCGCTTTTGAAAAAAGGGACGATTTTTTAAAACTCTGTTTACCAACTCCATTACCAGCAGAGCCTACAGGTCGAGTATGAAAGACTTTTACTTCATCAATAATACCAATTTTAGAAGAATCTCCTAATTGTTTTGGCCATAAGTTATCTAATCCCCACCCTGACTTATTTTCTTTGAAGGTGAGATATAAAGACTCAAAAGACTTTTTATTAAAACAAGGAATCATAACTTCTACAAAGTTTGTTTCACGATACTTAAATGATTTATTATTTAATAAAATTCCCCATGAATAATAACTTCTTTCATCAAGGGAAGGTTGAGCCAAATCAAATTTATAATAGTGAAATAAATCAAAAAATTGATTAATAGTTTGTGTATCTGTATCTATATCATCATCTGGCAACCATATTGCGTCATATTCTTTCCAAAAGTCAGTAGTAGTAAAAAAATTATATAACCCTTCCCACTTTGAGCCCTTATAAGGATGAAAAAATTTAATTTTCTCTATATCAAATTTTGGATTATCTCCAAAATAACTTAATGCAATATCATAATTTGCATCAGTTGAAACCCATTTTTCATGCAGCGATTTATCACCACATCTTACAACAATTAAATTCTTCATAAATTACTCTAACTATATTTTAACACTTAATTTAAAATTCACGATATTGCTCATAAAATAATTTTAACCACCTTTTTTTAAAGGATCGATTGAGCTTTTCGAAGATGTTTCTTTCTACTTTATTTTTTTCTGAAAGCAGTTTCCGTTCTAACTCTATACTGCTAGTGGAATGAGTATGAAATATGATTTCAGGATGATCAAATAAGAATGTCGCATAAAAATTAATTTTGGGATAGAACTTATACAACTCATCCCAATGATCGCATACATGTGGTTTATGATGATAATCTAATAGAACTTTAGCCATTTCTTTATCTACCACATAAGCATAAGTGTAAGATAAATCAGCAATACTATAGGGATGCAATTTTAAAATATTTCTATTATAAATTTTTTTGGGCTGAATTTTTCCATAAATACGATCATTTACTTTAAGTTGAATACCACCCAAACTCATAAAGAAGCAATTCTGTAAATTCAAATTTACTACTTCTGACTTAAATTGATTTAAATCAATATCCATAATTTGAATAGCATCATCTTCTAATACTAATGCATATTTTTCGTTACTTGTAATAAAATCTCGAAGTGCCTGCATATGGGATAAAGTACAACCTAACTCTCCTGGGCTTAAGGGTTGCTTTTGTGTAGCGACGGCCAAGTCAAAATATTCTTTTACTGTAAGCTCTTTACCCTTGATGCCTATTTTTTTAAAGTCACCCTTATATGGCTGAAAATTACTTTGAGAAAAAAAATTTTGTAACCTTGGACTATTATCTGCTTCAATGCTAATAAGATATTTTTTCAAAATAAACCGCCTATTTAGTTAAGTATTTAATTTGTAATTCTGAAGAAAAAAACCTTTGATTTTTTTTACAATATAAGAAAAATCAAATTCTAATTTATTTTTTGTTATTTTAGTTAACATATCTCTTTCATTTTCTAGATAACTCTTATCTTTTTCATTTTCGATTTCAGGGTGATCAAATATATATGAAACATAAATATTAATTGATTGTTTAAATATTATTAGATCAGCCCATTGATCATAAACTCTTGGGGAGCGATGGAAATCAATTAATATTTGAGCCATCTCGCGATCTACAATATATGCATATGCATATGCCAAATTTTCATAAAAGAAAGGATCAACTTTTAGAACATGCTGATCTAATAAAAAATTTGGCTGATATTTCCCTTTTACTTTACGACAGATTTTCATCTGGATGCCACCGAGACTCAAAAATAAGGGAGTAGTCAGCCCTATCCTTTTGACCTGTTCTTCTAATTCATTAAAATCGACTTCAAAACGTTCGATCACATCATCTTCGAAAATAATGGCATATTCATCGTCAGAGCTCAAAAAATCTTTTAATGCAGCAATATGTGACATGGTACAACCAAGCTCACCCGGTGTCATCGGTTTCTTCTTACCTGCTACACCCTGTTGAAAATACTCACTAACACTTAAATTTTTTCCTATAACCCCAAATTGCTTAAATTCATCGCGGTATTTGTAAAATGTTGGCTGAGAGTACAGCTTTTTTAAACGTTCACTATTCGTAGATTCAATACTGATTAAATATTTTTTCATTTCATTCAAATGTTAAAATGAGTCAGGGATAGTCTATCTAATTATAGTTATATCGAGTGTAAAATTTAATGCTAAATCGCCTAATCCAAAAAAAATGGTACAAATACCAACAAGCAAAAAAAGCAAAATCTTTTGACTCTCATTGGTATATGCGTTTTGGTTGGTTAGAACAACCTTTTACATCACTTGAACAATTAGACTCTCTATTTGAAATTCACTCTCCTAGAAAATTTACATTTGCAGATAGCTTTTATGCTTATGAAAATGATCGTCATTTTATTTTTTTTGAAGAAGTTGATGATGAACATCCTGTAGGCTTTCTTTCTGTTTTAGAAGTTTTTAAAGATGGTACATACACATCACCTGAAGCTATTTTAAAGCTTGACTATCACCTATCTTATCCTTGTGTATTTAAAATAGATAATACTTGGTACATGGTACCAGAGACTTTTAGCAACAAAACAATCGAACTTTGGAAATGTACTGATTTTCCACTAAAATGGGAAAAGCATTCTAATCTTTTAGAGAATATTGAAGCAGTTGACACCACACCCTTTTATCATGAAGGTTTATGGTATCTTTTTACTTCTACACGTCGTGACTGTAAGAAATTTGGTGATCGTTTAGATTTATTCTTTACCGAGGATATTTTAAATCCTAACTGGCAAGAACACCCAATGAACCCAGTGTGTAAAGGAAAAATTCAATTTAGGATGGCTGGAAAACCTTTTTTCTATCAGAATAAACTGGTTCGCCCAAGTCAAGACTCTCTAAAACGTTATGGTGGACATATTGAACTTAAGGAAATCATAAAATTAAGTCCAAAGGAATATGAAGAAAAACTGTACGAAACAATATATCCTGAATGGAACAAAGATGATGATGGATGTCACACTATTGATGTACATTCAAACTTCATTGTTATGGATGCGATCCGTTTGACAGAAAAAGATAATTAGCGTTGTTGTCTCAACGCTAATTTATAAATATCTAGTGTTTTATTAACCATTGCATTTAAAGACAATTCAGCCTCAGCTTTATCAAATGCAGGCTTAAAGTCATGATGAATATGCTCAAAGTTTTTAATCGCAACTTTAATTAAATTATTAATTTCTAATACGGTATTATCTTTTGCTATATATTTTTCTGGAATAAATTCTCTTACCATACCAACATCAGTGGCAATTACAGGTTTATGTACCAATAATGCTTCTGCAACAATTAAAGGCCCTCCTTCTCTCAAGGAAGATACCACCACTAAATCACTTGCTGCCAAGTAGGGATAAATATCTTGCTGATAACCAACTAATTTAATTTTATCCTGTAAATGCAGCTCTTGAATTAACTGACTTAAATGTTCCTGCTCTGGTCCCTCACCTAATATTTCTAGCTGAATCTCCAAACCTTGCCATGCTTCTATAAGTCGATCAAAGCCTTTTACTGGATCTAATCGGCCAATTGCGATAACTTTTTTTAGAGTTGTTCTAGGTATATCAGCAGTCAATCTTTTTTCCTGAGCCACACCATTATAAACAACATGAACCGGTCGATACTCACTCACTTTATCGGCAACCGCCTGACTTACAGTTATTACCTCATTAAAATGCCGATAGCTACGCATATTATTTTTCATACCATGAATGGTTGCCACACTTGGTACTTTTAAAAACGGTAGAAGAAAACTCAAAATTTTTGAAGCTTTTCCACCTTGAGCATGGACAACATCAGGAGCAATTTTTCTAATTTCTTTAAAAAGAGAATAGAGAAGACCGATATTCATTCTTCCTTTGGAAAAATCAAAATAATGACAATGAAGATGCTCTATTTTAGGTAGTGTATTTTGATAGTTTAAGTCTAAAAATAAATGGACTTCTTGCTTTTGTGATAATTCTGCACAGAGTTGGAAAGTATGCTTTTCTAACCCACCGATTTTCCCACCATCTGTCGCCATAATCTGAACAATTTTCATAGCTTGCCTACTTATTTTTTATCTTTATTCATCGTCTGTTCAAACAGTTTGGCTTCTTTTAGAAATGCATAAAACGCGTTAATCATACTATTTACGAAACCACGCCAACCATTTAAGAAACTACGGCGAATAAAATAAGACTTCATAAAAGTCACTGGCATCACCAAAACCAATTTTGCAATGCTTGGAGACTTTCCTTTTTGGAATTTCTCTAATGCTTTTAAGTTGGAATATTGGTTATTTTTTTCGACTTTAACGAAAATACTCGACTCACCATAATGATAAATATCGTGTTGAGCGCGCTGAGATTCACCATCTACAATTACATTTTCATGGACTTTATTGGCAAGATCATAATGCCCTTTAGACTTACGGAAAAAACGCACCTTTGCATGTTTTTTAGTATGTTTACTGTTCGGGACACCTAAAAATACATCATTAATTGGAGTGATTAATGCATCAAGCTTGTTCTGCTGAATAGTCTCAACAATCTCTTGTTTTAACTCCTTAGATAAGACTTCGTCGCCATCTAAATTGAGTACCCAATCATTTCGGCATTTTGCTAAGGCCAAACTTTTTTGCCCAGCATAACCCTGCCAGTCTTGATGAGAAATTTGGGTATTTTCAAAGCGCTTTGCAATTTCATAAGTATTATCAGTACTACCTGAGTCTAAAATAATAACTTCATCAAACTCACTGACACTTTGCAAAGTTCGCTCTAACCAAGCACCACAGTTTAAAGTGACAATATAAACACTACATGGAATTTTATTCATAACTTATAACGTCCTTTAGCAAGGGCGATACGCATCTGTAAAGCATTCATGGCACCATGCGTGCTGACACGTGGAATATTAAATTGGTTATCTGCTTCATACGCTTCGATTTTTTTACGAGTCGATACTGCATTTTTAAAGCCAATATCTTGGGCCATTTTCTGGTGCTTTTCATTAAAACGACCAAATGGATAAGCAAAGCTAGGGCACTTCCCAACTAATGCTTCAACATCACGCTTAGACTGAAGCATCTCATTGTAAGCCGTTTGGTCATCAAGCTTAAGCAAGTTCACATGATGTTGAGTATGCGCACCGAACTCAATCAAACCAGAGTTCGCCATTTCATGGATTTGATCGTGAGTGAGCTTTTCAATACCTTCAATTTGCGTTGCCAAATAAATGGTTGCCTTTGCATTATATTTTTTAAGTAATGGATAGGCATAAAGATAATTATCCATAAAGCCATCGTCAAAACTTAAAGCAACCACATTCTTTTGATTCCGATATTGTTCAAGCTCAGAAACAAAGCAGAAGATAGCCCCTTTACGCGTCAACAACTGTAAGAGTTGTTCAAACTTTTCAGGGGGCATGTTCATACCAGAGGCAGCATCCTTAGGGGTAACCTGATGCAACATCACTATGCGTGGTAGTTTGTTCGAACGGAACGGAAGCCAGAATGTATAATTACCCAGCACATATAACAGTGCAGCAAGTATTAATAGGCCTACCGCAACGTACAAAAACCACATCATGCATAAACCTCATGTGACCATTCATAATTTTCTGAAAGGGGCTGCTTAAATGTCACCTCAACCATAAATTGAGTGATACGTTTAGCATTGAAAGATTTACGCGTTTTCTCCCAGCCCTCTTTCGCTATTTTTTCAGCCTGCTCTGGATTTTGATCAAAGAATTGGATCTTCTTGGCCAAGTCAAACTGATCATCAAAGTAAACCACTTCCTGCTCAGTGTAGAGTTTCTCAAAATCCGGAATTCTTGGACTAAAGGTGAGTAAACCATTACCAGTCAACTGTACAATACGGTCAGAACTATACAAGGTTACATCATTACGACGTGAGTAATTAAGTCCCATTTTTGTTTCAGACAGAACCTTATAATAAGCTTTACCGTAAACACCAGGTTGCTCAAAACAACCATAATATTGATAGTTTACATGACCTTGTTGCAGGGCATCTGCCAAATCTTTTAAGAATTTTTCACGTTCAGGTTCTTTATAGACCACACCGCAGAAAATAAAAGTTTTATCCGTTTGAGAGTTTGAAAATTGCTGTAGTGTTTCAACGTTACGATGACCCACATTAGGCAGATAGGCTACGCTTAAATGAGGCTGCTTTAACTTCTGTAAATACTCACCACCCGTCGTACAAAAGATAGCGTCTAAATACGGGGAGAATGCTTTTACAAAGCCAAGTTTGCTCTCTAAATAAAGCGGATCAACATACCAAAATGCAATTTTAGTATTTGGATAAGATTCTTTAATTTGTCTTAGAACATCTGGACTCATCAAGTCACTATGTCCAATGAGCACCAAATCGGGTTCAATGTTATTGACGACTTTTAATACTTCTTTGTTGGCCCAATTGGCACCCAATTTTTTTGTTTTAAAAATCGTCCCCATTCGTGCCATATCACGAAAACTAAAATCATAAACGAAATGGCCATTTTCAATTAATCCGGCAGAAATTTTACGGTCTGTACAGTAAAAATGCGCGCCTTGTTTATTAAAGCCAAAATTTGCGATATGCAATATTTTCATTCTAAACTCTATAATTCCATCAATTCTGGAGATGAACTAAAATATTATATCATGCCTTAATTTATGTAGACCGTGTTATCAAAATATAGGATGATATCGCGCTTTTACACCTGGAACAGCTTGGCGTGATTTTTCGATTCAAAACAGGAAAGTTATGGTTCTTTATTTATTGCTTTATGCTGCTTGTTCCATCATGCATTATTTCCAGTGATGGTTTTTTCAAAGCTTTATATCCGCTTATTTTTTTCGTTTTTTTAATTTATCATTACCGCCGTTTTTTCTGGCTTAGTTTACCTATTTATCTTTTAAGCCCTTTTGCACTGTACTATGAAATTACCTATAACGCCCCAACTGAAATTTCAGTGTGGCTCACAATTTTAGGCAGCTCTACAACTGAAGGCAAAGTTTATTTATCGACATTAGATCTTCCTTTAGCAATTGGTTTGATTATTGCTTACATCATTCCTTTGATTTTCTTTTATTATTTCATTCCAAATCAAAGACTAAGCACTCCAATATGGCTACGCATTTTAGCGTTATGTCTTATTTTTTCGCCAATTCAACGCTACCTTAAAGCACCTGATCATCAGCAAGGGTTTCTAAATGTATATCGCCATTTTAAACAATCTTACCCCTTAAATTTACTTCTTGGTTTACCAGCAGCGAGTCTTGAAGTAAATCGAGTAAAAGATTTCATAGCCACACAAAACGAAATTGAATGTACACAAGTTAAGGAAACTCGCCCTACCATTACAGTACTAGTTATTGGGGAAAGTGCTCGACGCGACCGTTTAAGTTTGTTTGGCTATACCAAAAATAATACAACGCCTTATCTAGAAAAATATAAGAAAGATTTATGGTTATTTAATAATACGATTTCAGGCTCTTATATGACCAGTAAGTCTGTACCGACCTTATTAACAGGAAAGTTAAACGGGACTGATAATTTAAGCCCTTCTATTGTGAATGCTTTCAATGCAGCAGGCTACAAAACTTACTGGTTTAGCGCACAATCTCAATATGGAGAATATGATTCTCTTGTTTCAGCGTATGCCTCTTCTGCTCAAGAAACCCAATTTTTGACGCAACATTCATATTCAGCCTCACTAGAAACTCATTATGATGAGGAGCTACTCAAATCATTTGATCGAGCATTGGCAGAAAAAACACATCATAAATTCATCGTGTTACACCTTTATGGCTCACATGCTGATTTTACAAAACGCTATCCACCGCAATTTAATAAGTTTAAAGATACCTATGACAATACGGTACTTTATACAGACTATCTGCTCAGTGAAGTTATTCAAAAATTAAAAGCAACCAATGTGGACGCCAACTTAATTTACACATCTGACCATGGTCTTAATCTTGGAGAATGTAAAGAAAATAGTTCACTGCATTTAGACATGAAAAATAACTTCGATGTTCCGTTAATTATGTGGAGCTCAAACTCATGGAAGCAACATCATCCAGAAATGGCGAATACTCTTTCTAAAGAACAAAGCAGTGCAATCAGCTCAATTAATATATTACCTACACTCTTAGATATGAGAGGTATTCACTGTAAAAACATTTCTCAAGAGAGATCGTTATTTAATTCGAAGTTCAAAACATATCCAAGAGAAATTTTAGCAACATCAGAAACCATCAACTATGATAAAGGTCACGATGACAGCCAATGTCATTTAGTGAGCTGATAAACGACCCGATCCGCTTCCTGCAGGACCTGCCCTTCAGGAAGCAAATTTATATCAAACACATTTGCTATTAACTTTTTCTCTAGCAGTATATCAACCGAATTGGTAATACGATCTTGTTTGAGTCTGTCCATTGCAATCACACCGACTCGGCAACCTGCAGTAAGTGCCTCATAAATCATAGAAACACTATCTTCGGTTACCCACACAGCTTCTGCCTTTTGCATTTCCTCAAAAATCCAGCCTTGAGGAGTTTGCTCCACTGGAAATATCTGCAAACACTTAGCAAAGCTTTGTTGTTTTAAAATATCAATGAAACCTACAGGAGTACGACGTGAGGTGGTCAGGATAATCTCAGAATTTGAATTACACTCAACAATTTTTTGGACACTTAATAATACTTTTTCATGGTTCCACTGATGTCGTTTAGATGAACCACCCAATGCAATTAAAATTCTGCCTGCCTGATGTCGGTTTTCATTACGAATTGGATTCAATGCTCCACGCGTAACAATAACACGCTCATTTGAAAGAATACCGTCATGCTCTGGAATCACAGCATAGTCAAACCAAGCAATAGGTAAATTTGGCTTCATTAAAATAACAGTCTTCGCCTTTTTAAAAATTTTACCCAGCAACCAGACACGAAAGTGCGTATGGCTCCCGACACCAAATATGAAATCGGGTGCTTGCTGAAGTAGAGAATTTTTTGAAGAGAAAAGCGCTTTAATTAAGGAAATAATAGGCAAGTCATTAATAGAAACTTCTTCAAAAGTTGCATTTGCCTGCTGTCTTTGCATTGCCTGAAACAAGCCTAAAGCCTGTGAACGATGCCCTGCTTTACCATCAGAGACATAGACAATATGCATAAAAGCTCCCTAACTAAAAAATAAAAAGGCGAAACCAATGTTCGCCTTTTCATGTTAACGGATTAACTTATTTTACGTAAGTTAACCAGTGTTCATATTTTGGATTTTTACCTTGAACTGCATCAAAGAAAGTCTTTTGGATTTCAGTGGTAATTGGACCACGGCAACCCGCACCGATTTGACGGTCATCGTATTCACGGATTGGCGTAACTTCAGCAGCAGTACCTGTGAAGAATGCTTCGTCTGCAATATAGAATTCGTCACGTGTAATACGGCGCTCAACAACTTGGTAACCAAGATCTCTAGCAATCGTCATCACAGTTTGACGTGTAATACCGTCAAGTGCACCACCAGCGATATCTGGAGTATGTAAAACACCATCTTTAATCAAGAATACGTTTTCACCAGAACCTTGGCACACATAACCTTGTGGGTCCATAAGCATTGCTTCATCGTAACCAGAGTGCGCAACTTCTTGGTGAGCAAGAATTGATAATGTGTAGTTACCAGATGCTTTTGCTTTACACATGGTCACGTTTGGATGGTGGTGAGTAAATGATGAAGTTTTAACGCGAATACCTTTAGCCATTGCTTCATCACCAAGATATGCGCCCCACGCCCATGCTGCTACTGCGGCATGAATAGTGTTATTTGTTGCAGCAATGCCTAGTTTTTCTGAACCGATCCAAATAAGCGGACGTAAATAGCAAGAAGCTAATTTATTTTCACGAACAACATCGATTTGTGCTTGCTCAAGCGCTGCTTGGTCAAACGGTACTTTCATTTGATAAATTTTTGCTGAATTTAACAAACGTTTTGTGTGGTCTTGAAGACGGAAAATTGCTGTACCCTTAGGAGTTTCATAAGCACGAACACCCTCAAATACGCCCATACTGTAGTGTAGAGTATGAGTTAAAACGTGAATCTTTGCATCACGCCAATCAATTAATTGTCCATCTTGCCAAATAAAACCATCACGATCAGCCAAATTCATGGAACACTCCAAATTGTTATAAAATCATTCACTATCCAACTCAACCGAGGCGGTTGGGTCTATTAATCTTTGCCATAAATTGCAAACGACCTCACGGGTACTACGCCAGTCCGCTGCGCTGACTTGCATGGATTGATTCGCAAGGGCTAAGCGGTGGCTTTCGGCACGTTCACTAAGATAGGCTCGAATTAATGCTGTGGCATCTTCACTGGATAAGCAGTCTGCTTTAGCAGCATCTTCTAATATTCTTACATTATCAGAATAATGGGCGAGATCGGGTTTCGTCCCGCTCCATGCAAGTACAGCATACTGTGCCATAAATTCGATATCTACGATACCACCTGCGTCCTGTTTTAAATGAAAAATACCATGTTTTTTTTGTTCAGAAGACGAACCTAAGTGGTCTTTCATTTTCTGACGCATTTTCAACACTTCTTCACGAACATAAGCCTCATCTCTAGATTGAGTCAATATCTCGCGGCGAAATATTTCAAATTTTTGGCAAAGCGTTTCATCACCAGCAATAGAGCGGGCACGAACTAATGCCTGATGCTCCCAAAGCCATGCACTTTTCAACTGATAGTGTTCATAGGCTTTTAGACTGGTCACTAATAAACCAGCCTCACCAGAAGGTCTCAAGCGTGTATCAATTTCATAGACGCGGCCATCAAGCGTTTGAGTGGTCATTAAAGACATAAACTTTTGAGCGACACGCATGGCAAACTCAAACCCACTAATAGCCTTAGTTCCATCGGTGTCAGCTTGTTCATCTAGATAATGAATAAAGACAAGGTCCAAGTCAGAACCATAGCCCAGCTCAATGCCACCTACTTTGCCATAACCAATGACAGCAAAGGCTTTATAGTCAAGAGAGCAACGTTTTCCCTCGACATCTTTTGGGTAACCATGACGTTTTGCTACGGTCTGATAAGCTAAATGGAGAGTTGCATTAACACTAACTTCAGCAATATCTGTTAATGCATCAGATACTTTCATAAGAGGGCTTTCAGCTAAGACGTCACTTGCAGCGACCGTGAGCACATTGCTCTTTTTAAACAAGCGAAGTACCCGCATTTGATCTTCGACTTGATCAATTTCGATACGAAGCAATTGCTGACGTAAAGAATCTTCCAAGTCCTTACGTTTTGGTAACTCAAAATCCATCGATAAGAACTCATCCAATAGTACTGGATACTGAGTTAGCTCTTCACAAATCCACGGACTTACTGTCGCCATTTTCACTAGGCGCTGTAATGCGCCCTTACTTTCAATCAACATGACCAAATACACTGTTCGGCGCATGACTGACTCAATCAGCGGCATTAAACGTAACAGTGCAGTTTGTGGTTGTTCGGACTGCAAAATCGCTTCAATCAAATGAGGCCAAAAGGTTTTTAAACGCTGCACGGCATTTGAAGGAAGTTTTTTAAGTGCATGACCATGCCAAAACTCATGAATCAGATTTTTCGCATTATCATCTAACACTTCATCTAACTGCTGCTCTAACTGTCCAAAGTTCTCAGTTGCAGCATTAGAGCTAGTATCTTCAATCAGCTGTTTAAATTGAACTTTTACTTTTTGGCGTTTCTCGTTAAGAACATCAATAAATTCATTCCAACTCGTAAAACCCAAGGTATCTATAATGCGTTGTCGTAAATCTGCTTCTTCGGGTAATAATTGCGTTTGCTGATCGTTAAGAGCCTGAATTGCATGTTCAACACGGCGTAAAAACAGGTAAGCATCTTCAAGCTCTAATACGGCCTGTTTTTCCAACAAGCCTGCCTCACCAATATGCTTTAGACTGACCAAACACTGGCGGTCTTGTAACTCACGTTTAGAGCCACCGTAAATCAGCTGAAAAACCTGAACAATAAACTCAATTTCGCGTATACCGCCTGCCCCGAGTTTAATATCATCCTCAATATGGCGACGTAAAACTTCGCGTTCAATCATCGCTTTCATATCACGCATGGCAGCAAAAGCGGTGTAATCGACATAACGGCGGAATACAAAAGGACGTGTCATTTCTAATAAATCTTGCCCTTCTTTACCCCCAGTGACAACGCGTGCCTTAATCCATGCATAACGTTCCCATTCACGACCATGCTGACTTAAATATTTTTCTAAAGCTGCATGACTAATCGCTAATGCCGAGCCATCCCCCCAAGGCCGTAAGCGCATGTCTACTCGAAACACAAAACCATCTGCGGTGATATGTTCGAGTAAATAAATAAGTTTTTGTCCCCACAAAATACAGAACTGCTGTACATCAATACATTTACGACCATTGGTTTCGCCTTGCTCATCAAAAGCAAAAATCAGGTCAATATCACTTGATAGATTTAATTCCTGTGCCCCAAGCTTACCCATGGCAACCACAATCAAATCTTGAACTTTGCCTGAATAACTTAATGGTTCGCCGTGTTTAGCCACAAGTGCAACACGAGCAAAAGCCTTTGCTGCACAAATACTTGCATCGGCAAAGTCTGAAAGTTCACGAGTGAGTGTCACAACATCGGTAAGCTGATTGGCATCTTGCCAAATCCAGCGAAACATTAAACGACTGCGTAATACACGAAGCGCACGCATCCAAGTTGTTTCATCGGCAATGCCTTCGAGCGTGGTGTCTACAAGCTGGTAAATTTGTTCTATTGAGAGCGGTGCAGCAAATTGATCTATTTGATAATCTTGTTCTAAAACAGCCTGATGTAACCCTAAAACTTGTTCAGCATATTGGCTGGCACGCAATGTTTTTTGTAACTGCTCCGCATTCATATAAAAAAGCTCTTTTCCTCAGACTCTCTTTTTAGTTATAGCAGTTCACGTAGTAATAGGAAAAGGGATTAAACCAATTTTGCTTCAGATGAATCATGATGCTCAATAAGCGTCTCATGACTTTCTTGAGCTGAAGGTAATAAAACTTTAAATGTTGTTCCTACACCTTCTTTGGAACTCACACTAATTTGGCCCTGATTAATCTCAATAAAACGCTTACAGAGACTCAATCCTAAGCCCGCACCTTTTTCCCCTGCAGTACCTTTAAAACTGGCTGTAATGCGTGGGTGAAATAAATTTGCCATTTGTTGTTCGGTCATGCCAAGACCTGTATCACGTACAGTGATTTCGACATTTGTGCCCGCTTGCTTAGCCTCAATGAATACTTTGCCAGAACCATCAACATCAGTAAATTTCAATGCATTTGAGACCAAGTTTTGGATCACCGAAGTCATCATATTGATATCGGCATAGATTTTTAAATCTTCGGAAACCGCATTTACCAATTCAATATTTTTCTTTAAAGCCAACGTATGCAGCACATCACAGACAATATTGCTCACTTGTCTAAGTTTAAAATTAATAGGGTGATAAACAAAACGCCCACCCTCTGCCATCGCCCATGTCAGCAAACTTTCCAGTAAGTTATATGTCGATTGAGAAGTGTCATATAAATAGTCGGCAATATTTTGAATACTCGATTCATCCAGTGTTTCACGCTCTTTAGCCAACACTTCGGAGAAACCTAACAAACCATGAAATGGTGCCCGCAAATCATGTGAAATAATAGAAAAGAACTTTGTTTTACTCGAATTAAGGGCGACTTGTTGCTCATAGAGTTCATTTAATTCTTCATAATTAAATTTCAACTCGATTTGTTGCATAAAACTAGAACAGTAATCGAGCAACAACTGAATTTGATCATTTTCAAAAGTGGTTTCACCGTCATCAAAGAAAACAGCAAACCCCATAGAAGTCTGGTCAGGCTGCACCAAATGGACAGCTAAGGCACGACCACACTCAATATTTAGCTCTTTTAAATAGTTGATTAAATTTTGATAAGAAGGATGATCGTGATGAATCACCTGTTGTTTAGCAAAACATTGTTTTAAGTGTCTTGAAGGTTTAAATGAAATAGCAGTCATGCCTTCAGGACAATGATGCCAGAAATAAGGTTCCTGATTAAAAGTGAGCAAAGCTTTTTGACACTTCAACAGGCGAACACTAAACCGGAAAAATTGCTCAATATAGTTCTGCTCGGCATTTAATCCAAGTAATAGTGATATTCTACAAGCACTTAATTGCTCGACCTGATGTAGTTCTAATCGCTGTGTCATGCCCGCCTCACAGATTTTGTCGTTGTTAGTCGGAACCGCTCTTTGAGAAATGTACTTATAATCATTATGATCTAATACAAACTTTAACACAGTACATTAAAAGAGCAACTTTCTTTTCGAAATAGAAATGTGAAGTTTCAATTAAAGGTTTTCAGATACATAAAGTGGGTATGCTTTAGAAAAATACAACAATTATTTGAAGGTGAGGAGTTGTAAGTAATAAGAAATAGAGATTCAAAAAGGTAAAAATTATCTTAAATCTTCTTATAAGTATTACCGCTTAGCTTCGACTTAAATTTTAGCTTTAATAAATGCATTTCATATTTAAATAAAGTCTTCTTAAATTAAAAAAATCTTTAAGTTATAAATGTATAAAAGATTCAAACCCAACCGTCAGAACTAAAGTAAGTAGTTCACAATTTCTTGAAGTCTATGAACTTTTTTATCCAACAAAAAACCCCTAAGCCGTTAGCTTAGGGGTTTTCTTAGAATCATAAGATTCTGAATCTTGGTCCCGAGGGTCGGACTCGAACCGACACGTCATCTCTGACAGCGGATTTTGAGTCCGCCGCGTCTACCAATTTCACCACCTCGGGAGAGGAAGTATGTTTGTGTTGCGTATATTAGCGCGTTTGTAAAACTTGTCAAACCCTAAGTGAATATTATCGTTCACTTTTAGATCATTTAAACATTTTTCATAATTTAGGGCAGAAGCACAGCCATAAAAAAGCGAAAAAGTTTATACTAGGCCCAATTTTTGCGGTGTTTTTTCCTAAATATGCAACTGTCTGACTTTTCCTTTGAATTACCCGATGAACTTATTGCCCGTTACCCTCTCGAATCACGTAGTGCTTCACGTTTATTGCATTTAGACGCAAAGGGTCAATATCACGATCACATGTTCACAGATATTATCGATCTGTTTGAAGAAGGTGATTTGTTGGTACTCAACGATACCAAGGTCATGAAGGCTCGTCTTAAAGGAAAACGTGCCACAGGTGGGGCTATTGAGATTCTGGTTGAGCGTATGCTGAACCACACCACAGCGTATTGCCATATTAAATCGAGTAACTCGCCTAAAGCAGGAGCTGAGCTTTTTGTCGGTGCAGACAATATTCCTGTAATTGTGCGAGGCCGTCACGAAAACTTATTTGTCGTTGAGTTTTCACAGCCAATTTTACCTGTACTTGAGCAATATGGTCAGTTACCTATTCCGCCTTACTTTAACCGTGAAGCAGAAGAAATTGACACTGAACGCTATCAAACGGTCTTCCATAACCCAGAAAAAATTGCCAGTGTGGCTGCACCAACTGCAAGCTTGCACTTTGATGAAGAGTTGTTAGCAAAGTTAGATCAAAAAGGGGTTAAGAAAACGTTTGTGACTCTTCACGTCGGTGCAGGTACTTTTATGCCTGTACGCACTGATGACATTACCAACCATGTCATGCACAGTGAATGGTGTGATGTTCCTCAAGAAACCATTGATTTAATTTTAGCGACTAAAGCACGTGGCAATAAAGTAATTGCTGTTGGTACAACCGCAACGCGTGCATTAGAAAGTGCAGCCCAAGCGCATGGCGGAAAAATCGCAGCATGGACTGGTGATACGCAAATCTTTATTTATCCGGGTTATGAGTTCTGTATCGTAGATCGTTTAATTACCAACTTCCATTTACCTGAGTCTACCCTGCTCATGTTAGTTTCAGCATTGTCAAATAGAGACAATATTTTGGCTGCTTACGAACATGCAGTTAAAGACCGCTATCGCTTCTTTAGTTATGGCGATGCAATGCTGATTGATAAATTAGAAGTTTAAAAATTAAAGCTGGGTTAAATCTTATTAGTTAATTTGAGGTCTAACCCAGTATCTATAATTAAAATAAAAATAGTCTTGGTATTTCTATTTATCTCTTTCAATTTAAAGGATAGTCTAGGTTTAGCACTTTATGATAATCATCTCATTACCTTCATGCCAATTGATACCGTACAACAAGCACTTCATATAAGACGTAAAAAAAATACACAGGTCTTTCGTAATATTGCTCGACTTTGGGATGCGGGACAAAAGTCACAAACAGATCAAGAACTCTTAAATGCATTACATCCATGGCGTGAAGATCATAACCTGCGTTTTGTTAATGTATTACCGCATTTGTTAGGTATTTGCAGTATTACGACTTTATTATTTGGATACTTTCTTCATCCTCATATTCAATATATTTGGAGTCTGTTATGGGCATTTTTAACGGGTTTTCTGGCCTATTTGCTCTATGAACCGCAAAAACCTCTAGCCGAAGTCATTCACTATTTAGAAAAGCGTATGACTGCTTTACGTTATGGCCTACAGTTTCAACATTTACCAGCTTATCTTCCTATTCAAGCCCAACCCATTTTAGTCTTAAGCAGACTAAAGCAATATTTCCCATTGTTTAATCGAGGCAATGAAGCGAATGAAATTACAGAGTTTGCTTCAGTGACATGGAATGATGGCATTACAGATCATCAAGTCCTGCTATTTAAATACCACTATGTAAATAATTTACCTATTCTTCAAGATCAAAACAGCGATAAAAAAATAGTAAAAGAGATTCATAAAGACTTATGGGGTGCTTTTATTTTTCAGATGCCAGCCTTAGGTATTGCTGTAAGTAATCAACGTTCTCGCTTTTTTGCACCCTACTTAAGCGAATGGCAAAGTACTGATATTCTGATTAACCAAAAGCTCAATATCTTCGGTACTGATCAACATCAATTAGCTAAAGAAATTAGTCCAAGTTTAACTTTAAAACTTCATGATTTTTTTCAACATTTTACCGGTGATTTAATTTATCATCATGAAGAGCAAATATTATGTTATCTCGGTGAGCAAGATCTTTTTCAAACCACCAGCAAACGTAGTGAAATTCATGATATTCCAGCATTACGTGGACATTTACGTACCATGACCATGCCGCAATATGAAAAATTTCAACAATTAATGCTTAATTTAATTAAATAAATCTCTCGTAGTGCCCAACTGGCAACTTATAAAAAATAAGAAGTTAAAAGGTTCAATGAGAGAATAAAAATAAGAGGAGTGAAAATGAAAGGTTTATTCATTTTCTTGGGGATATTCGTTGTACTGATTGCATGGGGCATTCACATTCGTAACAGCATTGTGCGTTATTTTAACGCGACCAAACGCGCTTGGGCTGAGGTTGCAAATTTCGAACGCCAAAAAGTAAAAACACTTGAAGCATTAGAAACTACTCTCAATCAATATACTCAGTTCGAGAAGTCGACTCTAGAAAAAGTGACTGCCTTACGTCAGCAAATTCTCAGTTTAAATGTCGATCATACTGATATTGCTCAATTACAGCAGATTGAAAAAATGAGCAAAGAGCTGATCCGCAGCCTAAATGTTATAGTTGAAAACTATCCTGAATTAAAAGCAGATACACTCTATAGTAAAATGATGGATGATATTCAGGAACAAAACGAAAATGTTGGCGCTGCAATCAGCATTTTTAACCGCAATGTCGAAGTATTTAACAACCAGATTGAAGTATTTCCAAATAATCTGATTAATACGATGACTTTATCTAAAAAAGCAATTCGTCCTTTTCGCGATAATTTGGCTACAGACAATTTTGACTACAAACCTAACTTTTAGTCTTAATAAAAAAGTGGCCATTCAATCGGGAAATTGACCTATTTTATAGCCAGCTACATTTAGTAGTAGAACTACGTCGCAGAATCAAGGAAAATAGCCCTCTTATTTTTAGGGCTATTTGTGTTTTTAAATTGGTCTTCCTGTTTAAAAACTCCTCATATTACAGCCCCTATTTAGCAGCGAACTGTTTTTTCGCCCTTGCACTGCCCTGCGGCATTGCTTGCTATTGTTCAGGATTTTTAGATGAAGTTTGAAAAATTAGGTCAGTCGGGTCGTGCCCGTCGTGGTCGTTTAACTTTAGAACATGGTGTTGTTGAAACACCTGTTTTTATGCCAGTGGGGACTTACGGTACAGTCAAAGGTATGTTGCCGCGTGATATCGAAGATATTCAGGCACAAATTATTTTAGGTAATACTTTCCATTTATATTTGCGTCCGGGCCTTGAAGTAATCAAGCAACACGGCGGATTACATGACTTTATTAAATGGAATAAGCCAATTTTAACTGACTCTGGCGGCTTCCAAGTATTTAGTCTTGGCGCTATGCGTAAAATTAAGGAAGAAGGTGTTACTTTCCGTTCCCCGATCGATGGTTCAAAAGTGTTTTTATCGCCTGAAATTTCAATGGAAATTCAGCATGTATTGAACTCTGACATCGTCATGATTTTTGATGAATGTACACCGTACCCTGCAACACATGAAGAAGCACAAAAATCATTACAGCTTTCTTTGCGCTGGGCAAAACGTTGTAAAACGCATCACCACGATGAGCTTAAAAATAAAAATGCCTTATTCGGCATTATTCAGGGCGGTATGTATGAAGACTTACGTGATGAGTCTTTAAATGGCCTTCTTGAAGTTGGTTTCGATGGTTATGCAATTGGCGGTTTATCTGTAGGCGAACCAAAAGAAGAGATGATCAAAGTTTTAGATTATCTTCCAAACAAAATGCCACATGACAAGCCACGCTACTTAATGGGCGTAGGTAAACCTGAAGATATCGTTGAAGCGGTGCGCCGTGGTGTCGATATGTTTGACTGCGTAATGCCAACACGTAATGCACGTAATGGTCATTATTTTGTCACTGATGGTCTGGTACGTATTCGTAATAGTAAATATCGCCATGACCAAGGACCACTTGACCCACACTGCGATTGCTACACATGTAAGAACTTTACCCGTGCTTATCTGTTCCACCTTGAAAAATGTGGAGAGATGTTGGCGTCTATGCTCGGTACTATTCATAACTTACGTTATTACCAACGTTTAACTGAAGGTATGCGTGACGCATTAGATAATGGCACTTTTGATGAATTTGTTCAGGACTTTTATGCCCGCCGTGGATTAGAAGTTCCACCTTGCCCTGTCGATGAATAAGTGAGATTTGCGCTCAACCTCAAGACAAGGTAAATTGCAAAACGAATTAGGATTATGTCAGATATCTGACTCATATTTTTTAACTTTAGGAAATTAAAATGAGCTTGTTCATTTCTACTGCACATGCAGCTCCAGCAGCAGCCCAAAGCCCTGGTCTTTTGCCAAACATTTTGATGATTGTTGTATTCGTTGCAATCTTCTATTTCTTAATCTGGCGCCCTCAAGCAAAACGCGCAAAAGAACACCGTTCTTTAATCGAAAGCTTAGGTGTAGGTAGCGAAGTTGTTTTTGCTGGCGGTTTAATGGGCAAAGTAACCAAACTTGAAGGTGACTATGCGGTTGTTGAACTTAACCGTGGTGTAGAAGTAAAAATTCAGCGTGCCAGCGTAATTTCTGTATTACCTGAAGGCACTCTAAATAACCTTTAATCATAAAACAGTCGTGCTTTAGCACGGCTTTTTCATTTAAGAAGAAAGCGAATGCGTTACCCTGCATGGAAATATTTACTGATTCTGGTTGTTCTGGTAGTCAGTACATTATACGCACTGCCTAGTCTATATCCGGATGAGCCCGCAGTTCAAATTTCCGGTGCCAAAGCTGGTACCCAAATTGATCAAAGTGTGGTGCAAAAAGCAGAGCAAATTTTAAAAACAGCAAATATTGCAAGCCACGATAATACTTTTACAAATAATGCTGCTCTCTTGCGTGTCAGCTCTTCTGAAGCGCAGTTAAAAGCAAAAGAAGTATTACGCCGTGACTTAGGTGATCAATACGTTGTTGCCCTAAACCTTGCACCAACTACACC
The DNA here is from genome assembly GCF_000162375.2 of Acinetobacter sp. RUH 2624. Classification (NCBI taxonomy): domain Bacteria; kingdom Pseudomonadati; phylum Pseudomonadota; class Gammaproteobacteria; order Moraxellales; family Moraxellaceae; genus Acinetobacter; species Acinetobacter sp. RUH 2624. Next base: position 2,535,461 of record NZ_KI391939.1, read on the forward strand.
AGAATGGTTGCAAAAAATTGGGGCTAAACCAATGAAACTTGGTTTGGACTTACGTGGTGGTGTTCACTTCTTGCTAGAAGTAGATATGGACAAAGCCATTTCCCAACGTATGGAAACCTCTGCAACTGATTTGCGTCGTCAGTTCCGTGAAAACAAAATTAAATTTAACAACCTTGCGTTAAATAATAATGTGATCACTGTTCAATTTGCTGACAATGCTGATCGTGATGCAGCAATGGATTTTTTACGCCGTAATGGTAATGAATATACCCAACAGGCATTAGCGAGCGCGACAGGTTCGACCTTAAAACTCACTTATACTGATGTACGTCGTCAAGAAATTCAGGCATATGCAGTCAATCAGAACTTAACAACACTACGTAACCGTATTAACGAACTTGGTGTTGCAGAAGCATTAGTACAAAGTCAGGGTAGCAACCGTATTGTCGTTGAATTACCGGGTGTTCAAGATACAGCAGAAGCTAAACGCGTTTTAGGACGTACTGCTAACCTCGAATTCCGTTTGGTATCTGACTTAAATGATCAATATATTGACCCATATACGGGTAAATATAACGGTCAACCTTTACCTCCGGGTACAGAAGTTTTCGCTTATCAATCTTTAGATAGCGGTCGTCAACTTCTGTTGCAACGTAACCGTATCTTGACTGGTGAACGTGTTCAAAATGCAAGTTCTGGCTTTAGCCAAGACTCTGGCGGTGCCGAAGTAAATATTACGCTCGACAGTGCTGGTGGTAAGCTCATGTCAGATGCAACCCGTAATGCTGTTGGTAAACGCATGGCGGTATTGTTCATCGAAAACAAGCAAAAGATTAGTTACGTTACAGATCCAAAAACTGGTGCTCAAACAGAAGTTCGTACACCATATACCGAATCTGTCGTCATTAATGCTGCAACAGTTCAAGCTGTTTTAGGTTCAACTTTCCGTATTACCGGTTTAAGTTCACCTCAAGAAGCATCTGAACTTGCATTGATGCTACGCGCTGGTGCTTTAGCTGCGCCAATGTACTTCGTTGAAGAACGTGTGGTGGGGCCAAGCCTTGGTCAAGAAAACATTGATAAAGGTGTACTCTCAACTCAAATCGGTTTCTTGCTCGTTGCAATCTGGATGGTCGTGTTCTTCCGCGTATTCGGCTTGATTGCGAACTTTGCACTTGTATTTAACTTGGCAATGATTTTAACCGTTATGTCTTGGATAGGGGCTTCACTCACCTTACCGGGTATTGCTGGTATCGTTATTACTATTGGTATGGCAGTCGATGCCAACGTACTGATATGTGAGCGTATTCGAGAAGAAATGCTCTGGGGTGCCTCACCCAAACAGGCCATTGTGGCAGGTTATGATCGAGCCTATAACACGATCTTTGACTCGAACTTAACTACGTTCCTCGTTGCATTCATTCTGTTTGCAATTGGTACAGGTCCGATTAAAGGTTTCGCCGTAACATTAATGATTGGTATCGTATGTTCGATGTTTACTGCAATTACAGTAACACGCGCAATTGTACAAATCATTTATGGCAAACGCCGTAATTTGAAAAAGTTGAGCATTTAAGGAGATCTATGATGACTAAAGTGACTCAACAGCCTTCAAAACAATATGGTCGTCCGGATGATGCAAAAATCATCCCGTTTATGAAGATTGCTAAACCAGCAGCAATCTTCTCGATCCTTATTACTTTAGCGAGTATTTTCTTTATCGCGACTAAAGGTCTTAACTTAGGTTTGGACTTTACAGGCGGTGTTTCTGCCGAACTTAACTATGCGCAACCAGCAAATCAGTCTGAAGTTATTCAGGCTCTCGACAAAGCTGGTTTTAAAGATGCCGTAGTACAAACGCTAGGTAGTAATAAAGACTTACTCGTGCGTATGCCGGTACAAGAAGTTAAGGTTGAAGATCTTAATAACGCGATCACCAAAGCTGTGCAATTACCAAATAACGCTGCCGAAGTTCATAAAGTGGACTCTGTAGGCGGTCAAGTGGGTAATGAGCTTTATGTTCGTTCAGCTGGAGCGGTTGCTCTTGCACTTATCTTAATGTTGATCTACGTGACCATTCGCTTTGAGTTTAAACTCGCGATGGGTGCTGTAATGTCTTTATTCCATGACATCATCATCATTATTGGTGCTTTTGCATTATTCCAATGGCCATTTGACCTTACAGTTTTAGCTGCTGTACTCGCGGTGATTGGTTTCTCGCTTAACGATAACATCGTGGTATCAGACCGTATACGTGAAAACTTCCGTAAAATTCGCGGCGCGACTCCACGTGAAATCGTGGATATTGCCTTAACTGAGACTTTACGTCGTACTATTCATACCTCAATGACATTATTGCTTGTAGTACTTGCAATGATGTTCTTAGGCGGTGATGGCTTACACTGGTTCTCTGTTGCAATGTTTGTAGGTGTCTTTGTCGGTACTTATTCTTCGATTTATATCGGTACAGCATTTGCATTGTGGCGTGGTCTTAACCGTCAGGACTTTATCGTTCAGGTTAAACCTGAATTTGAAGATGAAATTCCTTGATTGTCTAAATAAGACTATTAAAAAAACCGCGATTTATTCGCGGTTTTTTTTATTTGGTGCAAAAATTATTTACGGCGTAATGCATCCGAAATTGCTTCAACCAATTGTTGAGAAATTTCTTGCTTCGATGCTTTTTCTAACTCACGCTTTTTCATATGGTAGCTTTGGGCAAAGAAAACAGTCATCGCATTTTCATCCGAAGCAAAACCAATATCAGCACGAGAAACATCGTTACACGCAATCATATCTAGTTTTTTAGCAACCAGTTTACCCGCTGCATATTCTTCAACATTTTGCGTTTCGGCAGCAAAACCCACCATAAATGGACGTTTTTCCTGAGCGGCAATAGTTGCCACAATATCCGGATTTTTTACAAGGGAAACATTCAGCTCATCCCCTGCTTTCTTAATCTTGTGCTCAGCCACTTCAGCAACGCGATAATCAGCTACTGCCGCTGTAGCAATGAAAATGTCACATCCGGTCTCAAGTGAACTCATGCTGACATCTAACATTTGTCGTGCAGATGCAACATTTACACGTTGAACACCATTTGGCGTATCTAAACTTACAGGACCAGCAATTAAAGTCACTTTTGCGCCCGCCGCATAACATGCAGCCGCTAAAGCAAAGCCCATTTTTCCAGTACTATGGTTTGAAATATAACGAACAGGATCAATCGCTTCACGTGTTGGTCCAGCAGTAATCACAACTCGCTTACCAGCCAACAAACCAAATTTTTCAGCAATCGCACGTTGGGCTTGATGGAAATAACCCGCCACTTGCCTTGCAATTTCTTCCGGTTCTGGCATACGACCTAAACCAACATCTCCACAAGCCTGTTCACCTGAATCTGGCATAATCACATGTACGCCATCTTCAACCAGAGTTTGCAAATTACGCTGGGTTGCTTTTGCAGCCCACATTTGCTGGTTCATTGCTGGTGCAACCCACACAGGTGCTTTAGTTGCTAAAAATAAAGTACTCAGTAAGTCATCTGCCAAACCATTAGCAAACTTAGCCAGCGTGTCACAGCTTGCCGGAGCAACCAGTAACAAATCAGCCCAACGAGCCAATTCAATATGGCCCATTCCAGCTTCAGCTTCTGGGTCTAAAAGCTCGGTATGTACAGGATTTCCAGAAAGAGCCTGAAACGTTAGAGGGGTAATAAATGCTTGAGCTCCGTGTGTCATCACAACCCGAACGTCAAAACCATAATCTTTAAGACGACGGACCAAAATGGCACTCTTATAGGCAGCAATCCCACCTGTAACAGCTAAAACAATGTTTTTATGAGGAATAACACTTAAATCAAAGCTCACGAACAGGATACCTTTCTGTTGCAGTGGCGCTCACAATAGCATTAAATACGCGCAGACCCAAGATTGATTGGGCAAACAAAATAAATTTTTAAGCAGAATATTGCTGGGGAATATGAATACTTCTATTAAAAATTGGCCAGAACAAGAACGGCCAAGAGAACGGTTATTACAACAAGGCCCTCAAAGTCTCTCTGACTCTGAATTACTCGCGATCTTTCTTCGCTCAGGTTCACGTCAACATTCGGCTGTTGAACTCGCCCGCTTACTGATTCAACAATTCGGAAGCCTCAATGCTGTTTTCGATGCTTCTTTCAATGAATTAGCTCAATTTAATGGTATTGGAGCTACGAAGTATTCCCAATTATTGGCCGTAAAAGAACTTGGACGGCGTTATCTCGACTATCATTTTAGTCAAACTGAACTAAGCCTTCATTCATCTCATTTAGTTCTAGATTATCTGCGTTATGAGTTAAAAGGTGAAAAACAGGAAGTCTTTGCGGTACTTTGCTTAGATGCCGAGTTGAGAAAAATACATTTTAAAAAGTTATTTTTTGGTTCAGTTCAACACTGCGCCGTTTCAGTGAATCAAACCTTACGTTATGCTTTACAACAGCATGCTTGCCAATTGGTAATCGCACATAACCATACTTTTGGTTCCGCACAGCCCTCTCGCGAAGATATTAAACTCACAAAGCAACTTGAACAGGCCTGTCAGCTTTTAGAAATTCGTCTACTGGACCATTTTATTATCTCGCCAGAAGGTAGCTTTTCATTTGCTGAACAACAACTGCTCAACCCTACTTCAATAGCCGTTCAATGATATTGACAAAGCATCACTAAGCTTAGAATATCAAAAACAAAAATAGCGACGTTTAAAATAAAATGATTGTTCGTGAACAGCCCAGTATTTTTAAAGTTTTATTCTCTTGGCGAGGGACGATATTACCAAAAATTTTGCCCTCTTTAGGGGTGGTAATGCTGATTTCGGCAATCATTGGTGGGGTTGAATATATTAATCTCTACCGTTTTCCAGAAATTCCTTTAGTTGGCTTCACCTTAATTGGCGTTGTACTTTCTATTTTTTTAGGCTTTAAAAATACGGCGTGTTATGACCGGTGGTGGGAAGCACGGAAACTATGGGGTGTACTCATTGCGACTTCACGTCACTTTGACCGCGACTGTCGTATTTTAACTCAAGCCCGTCGTGAACGAGTCATTCATCACGTTATTGTGTTTGCAAATGTGTTACGTGACCGTTTACGCCGCCAAACGGCCAACCCAACCGAGTTAATACAAACCAGTGGTATGAGTCAACAAGCATTGACTCAGCTATACCAACAAAATAATGCGCCGCAATATACGCTCAGTCTTATTCAATGGGAGTTATTACAAGCGCTTAAAGAAGGTGAAATCTCAGATATTATTTATGCTCAAATGAATAAAAATGTTGCAGATTTAAGTGTTGTACAGACTGGCTGTGACCGTATTGCAAATACTCCTATTCCTTTTGCTTATTCAGTCTTGCTCAACCGCACTGTTTACTTTTTCTGTTTTATGTTGCCATTTAGCTTAGGTTCTTTGCTTGGCTTAGCAACCCCTTTACTGGTTGGAATTTTGGCATATACCTTCTTAGGTCTAGATGCTCTAAGCTCTGAAATTGAAGAACCTTTTGGTACTCAAAGTAATGATTTACCATTAGATGCAATGGTCCGGAGTATCGAAATTGAACTTTTAGGAACGCTGGGTAAACCAACACCTCCTCCAATTCAAGCTCAAGATAACAACTTACTCTAGGACATTATTAGAGAAAACGTTCCCAAATACCCAACTGATCACTTTTTGGCTTAGGCGTATTACCTAATTTAATCCATGGCATATTTTCACCATGAAAATCACTGCCAATTGAAACCGCCAGATGATGCTGATCAATCATACGATCAATCATTTGGCGAGTAGATAAAGGATCTACAGGTGGCGGCAACTCTACGGCGTCGCCACCACAACTCGCAAATAACTCAATCAAATAGCGTGTATTAGTTGCAGATAAATCATAACGAGTTGGATGAGCTAAAACTGCCAAGCCTTTACTATTATGAATAACCTCTATCGTTTCTTTTAAGCCCAAGCCTTCAAACTTTACAAAAGCACGCTTACCTTCTTTTAAAAAACGGTCAAAAGCTTGTTGAGGACGACTCACTACATTCTTTTCAACTAAGGTTTTGGCAATGTGTGTTCTGGTAATACGGTCTGGTTGATTTTCAACTTTATCAAGCACATCCTGATAAATATCAAAGCCAATACACTTTTTTAATAGTTCACAAATAACTTCTGCTCTTTGTGCTCTAATTCTTTTTTGTTGTTCTAATGCTTCCAAAATTGGTGCTTCATCTTGCATGTTTAAAGCCACAATATGCACGCCATAGCTTTTTTTTGTGCTTGGTCTAGACCATTGGCTTGAGATCTCGACACCAGAAATAATTTTTAAATCATGGGCTTGTGCTGCTTTCTTTGCACGCTGCAAGCCATCCATTGTATCGTGATCAGTAAGCGCCAAGGTATGCAACTTCACATCCACAGCAGCTTGCACCAGCAATTCCGGAGACAAAGTTCCATCAGAAATATTGCTATGTGTATGTAAATCTATGCCTTGCATCTTTTATACTATGCCATTCACCAAACCTGATCAGATACTCTAACATGAAAGCACTTCTGGACTTTGTTCCATTAATTATTTTCTTCTATTTATATAAAACCGTTGATCCTGCGAATGCTCATCACCCGTTGCTAAAATTGATCGGTTCCGCTGGCGGTGTAAATAACAATAATATTCTGGTCGCTACAACAGGCTTAATTATTTCAATGCTTATCGTGTATGGTGCTTTGTTCATCATTCAAAAATTCCGCCTAGATAAACAGCAGTGGATTGTACTGTTTATGACAGTTATTTTTGGTGGCATTACACTCATGTTAAGCGATGATTTTTATATTCGTTTAAAAGCTGCAATTTTGAACTTAGTATTTGCTGGTGCTTTCTTAGTTTCACCTTGGTTTGGTAAGGAACGTAAACCTCTCATTAAACGTTTATTCGATCCAATTTTAGAGCTAAGTGAAAAAGGTTGGAAAAATTTAAATTTCGCTTGGGCAGCTATGTTTGTCGTCATGTCCGGTTTACATATCTTCTTCGCGTTTTTATTTCATGGCGGAAAATATTGGGGTGAATTTACGGCATTTGGTGACATGATCGTCATGTTTTCATTTATCATTATTCAGTTCATTATTTTACGCAAACATTTTAAGTCAACAGATGCTTAATGTGATTTCGGTTTGATTATAGAGATACGATGACATGCCTTTTTTTGTTCTAAGCTGTACCGATAACGAAGGAACTCTAGAGAAACGTTTAGCAGTACGCCCTCAACATATCGAACGTTTACAAAAACTTGATGATGAAGGTCGTCTTGTTGCCGCTGGAGCTATGCCAAAAGATCCGAATGATCCACAGGCTGGTTTTTACGGTAGTACTATGATTGTAGAGTTTGATAGCCGTGAAGCTTTAGATGAATGGTTAAAAGAAGAACCATTTTTGAAAGAAGGCATTTATAGCCATATTGATGTCAAACCGTTTAATAAAGCATTTCCAAAAGGGTAAACGCATGCAGTTTGCAACCAAAAGCTTTCTTGGCTTGTGTTTGATATGTTCAACTGCCGGAGCAGTTGAACCTGCTGCGACGCCAGCAACACCGTCTACTGTGCCTTCAACTCAGGCGCCTAAACCAGCGCCTACTTCTGCAACTGTAGCCAAACCGACCGCTACAACGGCGGCAACTACATCACAGCCACTTACCGCAGAACAAATCGCAAAAAATAAGCAACAGCAAGATGCAAAAATCAAAGCTTTAGTTCAAGATCAGGCATCTCGTCTTAAACAGCTAGAACATGCAAATCTTGAAGCACTTGCACAAAACCAAGAGTTACAGCTAAAGAACGATAACTTGTCTGTTCAGGTACAAGTTTTACAAAGTGAACGTAGTGCTCAAATGTTCTTATATGGCGCAGTAACACTAGCAGGCGGCGTACTACTTGGTTTCTTTATCGCTAGTTATGTTTACACCAAACGTCGTCGTCAGTGGTAATTCTGAGCGACTTATTAAACCGAATGAACAAATCAAACCGTATACAAACTGCTGAGCTGGATTGGGAATCTATTGATGGTATTGAGGTTCCCATTTCCAAACAATTTGGTGATGTCTATTTTTCTAAAGATAATGGTCTGCTCGAAACAAGACATGTATTTTTAAATGGCAATGACCTATCAGAACGATTAGCTAATTTACAAGACTTTGAATATTTTAGTGTAGGAGAAACCGGGTTTGGTACCGGTTTAAATATTCTTGCACTCTGGCAGCTTTGGCAGCAGGTCCGTCCCAATAACCACAGCCATTTACATGCAATTAGCGTAGAAAAATTTCCTTTAAGTAAAGCAGATCTCATCCGCGCACTCGATGTATGGGATGAACTTAAGCCACTTGCGAAACAACTTATTGAACAATATCCCTTGCCTATCGCAGGTTGCCATCGTTTAAATTTTCCAGAAGAACGTTTTAGCATCGATCTATGGCTAGGAGATGCGCAAGATATTTTTCCAAGTATGGTAAAAACGAAAGCAGTGAATGCTTGGTTCCTAGATGGATTTGCACCTTCGTGTAATCCAGATATGTGGGAACAAAACGTTTTAAACAATATTGTACGTCTTTCTGACTATGGCACTACCTTTGCCTCGTTTAGTGTAGCTGGTATTCTCAAACGTGGACTAAAAGCTCATGGCATTGATATTTCACGTCCTCGCGGTTTCGGTCATAAACGTGAAATGCTTAAAGCAGTTTGGGAAGCACCTTTAAGTGAAGACACTGCACTAGAACCAGATAACCATACTTTCAATTTTACACAGCAGCATATCGCCGTGATTGGCGCAGGGATTGCTGGTTTAAGCACAGCTTGGGCATTTGCCGAACGTGGGCATCAAGTTACCCTATTCGAGCGTACAGCGCCTTTAGCAGGGGCTTCTGGCAACCCTTTAGCACTGCTCAATCCTAAATTATGCCCAATTGAACAAAGTCATGAACATCTAATGACTTTAAGCTGGCAACATGCGTTGAATTTCTATAAAAACTTTCAAGCATTTCGCCCAATTCAAATACAGCAAATGGCATTAAAAAATGCCCAAGATCTTCTCGATCTTGCTGATCAATATCCTGCTGATATTGTTACACATCAAACAAGCTCACTTGAATCGGACTATCCACACATTGTATTAAGTGAGGCCGGAGCAGTTTCTCCACACCAGTTACGTGATGAAATTTTGCAGCATTCAGGTATTGAGTTAAAAATTGCCAATATCACAGCACTTGTTTCTTTTGAAAATAAAGTTCAATTAAAAACGAATGACGAAATCATTGCAGAGGCAGATCATGTTGTGGTGTGCTGTGCCCGAGAAAGTGCCGCTTTATTTGAGAACTATCCCCCTTTAAAGCCAATACGTGGACAAGTGAGCTGGGTTGATAATTCTTTTGGACCTCTACCTTTGCATGAAGCGTATAGCTATGGTGGCTACTGCATGCAGCTTAACTCTTCTCAACTCATTTTAGGAGCATCTTTCTATCCGAACCGAGAAGATCAAGAAGTACAGCTTGACGATCATGTGCATAACTTTGAATTAATCCACAGTGTCTTCCCTACTTATGCAAAACAATTACCACCTGTAGAACAATGGCAAGGTCGGGCAGCTGTGCGTGCTCAAAGTCCAGATTATTTCCCACTTGTAGGCAAAATGCAGAGTGAAAGCCATATTTCTACCTTTGCAGGTCTAGGTTCAAAAGGTTTTTTATTTGCGCCGCTTTGTAGTGAAGTTTTAGTGGCCCAAATTTTAGGTGAAGCTTGTCCTGTTCCAAAAAGCCTATTAAAGAAATTAAGTGCCGAGCGCTTTCAAAAGAAAGTTAAACCTAAGAAACCTTATTTCCAATCTCAATAGTGTACTTGAGAAAATTTTGTTCCAATAAAAAAGCACCCGAAGGTGCTTTTTTTATGCGCCCTGCTCTAGAGGTAAACCTGCATCACGAGCTGCACGCGTCCCCCCCATCAGCACGACATATTCACGCGAGGCATCTAAGTCTTCTAGTTTCTCAGCTGCACGAGGAGCTTTGCTACCACCACCACATAAAATATAAATCGGCTGATCCGCAGCGACCTGGTTCAAAATATCAGCATTTAAATCATTAATCGGGCGACTTACCGCACCTTTAACATGCCCTTCTGCATAAGCACTTGAATCACGGACATCCCAGATAACAGCGTTTTCTGGGAACTCAAATGTTGTAATTTCTTGTTTACGGATCATTGTGCACTCCTTTGATGTAAACAACACTTGGCAAATGAAGAAAACCCTCTTAGCATCTCAAATATTCTTTCACTTTGTAAAGGTCTAAACTATGCCTTCTTTCGATATTGTTTCTGAATTAGAGTTATTTGAAGTTAATCATGCGGTTCAAAACACACAAAAAGAGATTGCAACACGCTTTGACTTCCGTGGTCACGATGTTTCTATCGAATTAAATGAAAAAAATAAAGAGATTAAAATCAGCACAGAAAGTGATTTCCAGTGTGAACAAGTTTATAACATGTTAGAAAATCATTTTTATAAACGTAAGATTGATGTGCAGGCACTTGATCCACAAAAAGCTGCTGCGTCAGGTAAAAATTTTGTACAAGTCATTAAGCTTAAAGATGGTCTTGACTCTGATACAGCAAAAAAAATTAATAAAGCCATTAAAGAAAGCGGCATTAAAGTGCAATCTTCTATTCAGGGCGACAAAATCCGTGTAACTGATAAAAAGCGTGACACTTTGCAACAAGTCATGACTTTTTTACGTGAACAACAATTCGGTGTGCCATTACAGTTTAATAACTTTAAAGATTAATATCTTTCAGCGACATTCAAAGTTAAGGTAATCCCATGTCTCAATCCAATCGACTATTAAAACTGGTAAAAGCAACTTCAAAATTTCCTAAAGGTGTTCGAAGTACGCTTTGGAGCAAGGCATTTGGCCGTATTGTGCCAATGGTGGGTACAGCAAATATTCGCTATCTAGAAGTAGATGTAAACCATGTAACTGTTCGCTTAGAGAACCAGAAAAACATGCAGAATCATATTAAAGGTGTACATGCGGCAGCAATGGCACTTTTAGCAGAGACTGCAACAGGTTTTTTAACGGGTTTACATATTCCTGATAACCGCATTTTATTAATCAAATCATTACATGTTGATTATTTAAAAGTTGTTGAAGGTGGTTTGACAGCAACAGCGACTCTCTCTGCAGAACAGCAAAAATATATTGCTGATCATGAGAAAGGTGAACTTGTTATTCCGGTTACCGTTATTGATGATGCGGGTAATGAACCGATTCAATGTCAAATGCTGTGGGCATGGTTACCTAAACGTAAGAAATGATAACTAATCTAAAATATTTTTAGATTGATATTTACCTCAAGATATAAAACTATAACTTTATATCTTGAGGTCACAATGAAAAAAATACTGATCCTATCCTCGTTATTTACCAGTTTTATATTTACAGCTGTGACGACTCACGCTGCCGAACCCACAAATAAAACCAATAAAATTGTTCAAACAAAAACTGAGTCAATCGATAAAATAAGTGCTCAAAATAAAAAAATAGTAGTCGACTTTTATGAAGGTGTGTTTTTAAAACATCAAGTTAAAGAATATGCCGACCGTTATATTGGTCATCAATATATCCAACACAATCCTAATGTTCCTGATGGGAAGGCTCCTTTCGTGAATTTCTTTACTGAGAAATTCCAAAAAAATCCACAAGCAAAAAATGAAATTAAGCGCGCAATCGCTGAAGGTAATCTGGTGGTTTTACACGTCCACTCTACGGAAAATGACAAAGATAGAGGCAGAGCAATTGTTGATATTTTCCGTGTAGAAAATGGAAAAATTGTAGAGCACTGGGATGTTATACAAAACATTCCCGAACAAAGTAAAAACTCTAATACAATGTTTTAGTTTTAAAAATTAAACTATTTATTAAAAAATTAAAGCCTGAATACTGATATTCAGGCTTTAAATGTTTTATTGAGTTTCTAAAAACTTCTGCTTCGCTTCTTCAGGAATTTGTCGCTTATTACCTTTTACATCAACAGCAACAAAGGTAAACACCCCTTCGGTAATACGAATTGGGGCACGAGAATCATCATGACTGTCCCAAACTTCAATTTGCATTTGAATAGAGGTATTACCTACTTTTAAGATTTTGGTATAGCAGCTAATCACAAAGCCTACTTTTACCGGAACCAAAAAGGTCATCTGATTAATGGAAATCGTGGCACAACGTCCACGACTAAAACGCTCAGCGTGAATTGCTCCAGCCAAGTCCATTTGTGACACGATCCACCCACCAAATACATCACCGCTCCAGTTTGTATCTGCTGGCATGGCAATCGTTTGTAAGGATAAAATTCCTTCTGGTTTGGTATAAGCTTCTGACACCTTAGCTCCCGAAATTCGTTTGAAGTTGTTGATCTAGCCACTGCTGCAATTCAGGAGCACGTAATGCGCCGCTCATTCGAGCAACTTCTGTGGTTTTATTCATTAATACAAGGGTAGGAATACTTCTCACATTAAATGCTTGGCTTAAGCGAGGAGATTCTTCAGTATTAATCTTGGCAAAAATAACACGTGGATTCTGTTTTGCTACTTGCGCAAAATGTGGCGCCATCATTTTACAAGGTCCGCACCATTCTGCCCATAAATCTATCAAAATAGGCAGATCACTATTCGTGATATAGTTACTAAAGTTTTGTTCATTTAACTCAATCGGTGCAAGCGGAAGTAATGGCTGATGGCATTGGCCACAACTCGGTTGCGCACTAAGTTTTTCCTCTGGAACTCTATTTTTTGCACCACACGATGCACATACAATAATCATTTACATCACTCCTATATGTTGATGTAAAAATTCTAATTGGGTCGTCACTGCTTTTTCAAACCATGCGCCGTGATAGATATCAAAATGTTTCATATCCCACTCATGATAACTCACAAAAGGAGCAATATTGGTCGCAGCTTCACGACTAGACTCAATTGGAATTAAAGAATCATGCTGAGCAGCAATAAATAAAACTGGGATATTAATCTGACGGACGAGTTGAATTGGACGGTAACGCATCAAATTAAAAAAAACACGCGCAGGGACTTCGCCACTCCAATAATAATCTGGATTCACAATCGACAAATATCCATAGTAACTATCTGCTGTTGGCATAAAACATAATTTAAATTGGTCAACAACAGGTAATCTCTTGGGATTAAGGCCCATCTTAGAGCCCATATAATCTTGGCTCGACAATTTTAAAGCTTGGGGATAACGCTGTAATGGATATAGTTTTGCTGTTTCAGCACCGTCTACATATGGAATTTGTACCATAATGGCCTGAATATTTTTTAATTCAGAAGCTAAACTTAGAGCATATCCACCACTTAAAGATGTTCCCCACAATACAATCCGTCTATTATCGATAAGCTTACAGGTGGAGGCGTATTGAATTATGGTCTTCCAATCCTCTAATTGAGAATTGATAGAAATCATTTCTCGGGGCTTACCTGTACTCCCACCCCAATATCGATAATCAAATAAAATCACAGCATAGCCTGCCTGTGCAAAACGCTGTGCATATTGGATAAGCTTGAATTGACGCAATCCAGCAAAACCATGTGCCATGATAATTACCGCAGATTTATTATTTGTTTTTGGAATATAAAAGTCAGCTGCGATCATTTCCTGATCACATGGAACATATAAAGGCTCAACCGTATAAGCGTGCATTGATCCTAGACAGTATCGTGGACAACAAATCCCTCTAAATTCTTAAAATATTTCTTCTCAAAGGCTTCAGGGCTTA
>NZ_KI391939.1:2549410-2554413 GCF_000162375.2 Acinetobacter sp. RUH 2624
CCAGCCATTTGCAGAATGTCTTCTGACCCGATTGTAATAAATCTCAATATAGTCAAACAAGACAGCATTCGCTTCTTTTCGAGTGGCAAACACACTGCCATGGACCACATGACCTTTCAATGTATGAAAGAAGCTTTCAGTCACTGCATTATCCCAACAGTTTCCACGTCTAGACATACTCTGAGTACAATCATTTGTCAGTAACAGCGCTCTAAAATCACGACTACAGTACTGTGAACCTTGGTCCGAATGAACCATAACACCAGTTGGATAACCCTGACGAGCCATTGCATAGTTAAACGTATCACACACCAACTGGCGGTCTATTCGATGGCTGGTTTGCCACCCCACGATACGACGACTAAATAGATCCAGCATCACACATAAATACAGCCAACCTTGCTTGGTACGGATATAGGTAATATCCGTTGTCCAAACCTTGTTAGGCTGAATGACTGTAAATTGACGCTCTAACAGATTGGGTGCTGTAGGCAAACGATGGTTTGAATCAGTCGTATGCTTGTATTTACGCGCAATCCTGCTGCGTAAACCCAGATTTTTCAGCATTCTTCCAACAGTGCGTTCACTCATGCTGTAACCTAAATCATGCATGTCATGTACCAATGAAGGTGCACCCAATCGTGCATGATGCTGCCAATATACGGCTTTTAAATCATTATATTTCTCTACCGTATTGGCCTGACGTTTTCGCCAGGCATAATAGCCTGAAGTGCTGACACCTAGGTATTTACAGGCAGAAGATACCGTGACTTCATTCATATCTAGATCTTGAATTACCGTGTACTTTTCTTGGCATGATCTGTTAGAAAGTACAAATGCGCTTTTTTTAAGATGTCATTGGCTTCCTTGAGCTGTTTGACTTCTTTCTCTAATTCCAAGATCCGCTGTTGTTCTGGTGAAAGTTGACGTTTGCTTGAACCCACTGGATTGGTTTCACGAATCCATTTGTCTAAAGTTGAATAACCCACACCTAATTTCTGGGCGATTGCAGCTATAGGCTCGTGTGAGTTTGAAAGTGCATAATCAATTGCTTGCTGTTTAAATTCAGCACTAAAACGTTTGGCCATTTCTTGGATCTCCAAAGTTAACGTTACGTTATCTTTAGAGGGAAGTACTGTCCATTATTTTGGCTAGGATCACATATGTGCTCCGTGGCATTATGGTCGAAGTAATGAATTTACAAAAAACATCCTGATCGCCTTTTAAAAATCTATAGTTGTTCTTTTACATAACTTTTATCTATGTAGGAACAACGTTTTAGTGTCTTGTATCTCAGGTTAAGCTTAATGCTATGATACAGCATAAGAGGTTTTATTAAATTTTGGAGTGACGAAATGTCAGATAATGTTGGTTTCGCAGGTCAAATTGGTCCAGAACATGTAGATCAAGTTGTAGAAAAAGGATTTAAATCTATTATTAATAACCGTCCGGATATGGAAGGCGGTCCAGAACAACCAACAAGCGCTCAAATTGAAGAAGCAGCACGTCAGGCAGGACTAGATTACGTTTACCAACCTGTAGTTGCAGGTCAAATTACTGAGCTTGATGTCCGTACTTTTGCAAATCACTATAATGAACTTCCAAAACCTGTTCTCATGTTTTGCCGAACAGGAAATCGTTCAAACAATCTTTATCAATTAGCAAAGCAAATGGATTTATTAGACGATTAAATTATTGAATGAGCCAACGACAAGCTCTATTTTTCCTTAAAAGTAGAGCTTTTATTAATAAAAAGAATATATATAACTGTATCAATTCAACAGATATAAAAACGGTCTTCAGCTAAAGTATTTAAATCATTTTAAATTTCTCAGTTCTCTTATGAATAAACTTATATTTTTATTGGTCAGTTGTCTTATTCTTAGTGCATGCTCATCTATGCAGGTCCGACCTACCGTAGGTGTTAGTATGGGAACAAGTATCTAATACAAACTTCTTAATATAAATATCGTGAGCAACCTCATGAAATATATGTTATTTTATAAAACTAAAAATTATTTTAAATAACATATCATTTTATATGGGGATAATGATGAAACTTACTCAAGGGGTATGTGGGGTTACTTTAGCTGTTTTTTTATCAGCTTGTGGTGGCGGAGGTAGTGGAGGTTATTATGATCAAAGTTCAAGTTCTGATTCAACAACAACGCCAAATACACCTTCAAAAAATCAGGAACTTGCTACTTCTGTTTTAAATAGTGTAAAGCAAGAAGGAAAATATTTATTTGGTGCCTATGATCTTAATAATGAAAATTTATCAAAAGGTTATATTGATCATGCATTAGATACTTTCGCACAAGGACCTTTAAAGTTAACTCTCGATATTAGAAAAGTAGATCTCACTAAATTTTCAGATCACTATCGTGACAAATGTTTTATTAATAGTACTACAGACTATCGCGCCTGCTACGTTTTTAAAGGGGAAGAAATAAAATCATTACTTACAGGTTATAATGATTGGGATTTT
Source organism: Acinetobacter sp. RUH 2624 (assembly GCF_000162375.2). Classification (NCBI taxonomy): domain Bacteria; kingdom Pseudomonadati; phylum Pseudomonadota; class Gammaproteobacteria; order Moraxellales; family Moraxellaceae; genus Acinetobacter; species Acinetobacter sp. RUH 2624. The sequence continues at coordinate 2,551,899 of NZ_KI391939.1, forward strand.
GATATTACAGCAGATGATTTAAAGAATATTAAACTCGCGTCTGACAATATCTCTCCAAATCTACAGGAATATCAATCTAATACCAGAATTTATATTTTTGAAAATGAAAATAAGGATAAAAATTTCCAAGATGTAACTATTACTGGAGCTTTTGCATATCCATTCCAACAATCATGGGGACTTCAACAAACCAAACAAAAGAGATTTGTATTAATTAACTCAACGACAAGCGATTATAAAATTACCACAACCACTACTGTTCAAGATCCACAAACAGGTCAACCAACCGAAAAAGAAGTCACTACAGGTGCAATGAGCGTATATAAAGATAATACATCAACTGATGGTGATCTATATGTAATTCAAGGGGGGTCTGGTTTTAACGTACTTATCAATGATAACCCTAATGTTCCTTACGCAGAACCAATTTCATTTGTTGTAAATTCGACTCCTGGGAATACGAATAATGCAACATATCAAGTGAAACTCAATGGTAATCAAGTATTGAGTTTACCAAGTATTACTGGTATTGAAGGAAGTCGCGTTGAGAATCAATCTCCAACAACGAATACACAGAAATTTAATGGTAGCATCTATCTGGAAGGACAAAATATTTTCACTTTTAAACAGTCTCCGAATGGAACTATATTAAATTTCAAACATGTAATTAATAGTATAAATATTGAAGGACAGTCTATTAATCAAAATGGAACTGTTTCAACTGCTTTAAAATCACCTTTTGAGCAAAAATTTACATTTTAAAGCTAAATAATTAGAACCAAACCCTCTGTTCAAGAGGGTTTTTCTATATATTCTAAATATCTATTAGCATAGCTTAATCACAATGTTCGATATAATTATCATTGGCGCAGGTACTGCTGGTATTAGCGCATATAAAGAGGCTGTTCAACATACCAATAATATTTTAATTATCAATGATGGGCCATGGGATACAACTTGCGCACGTGTAGGGTGTATGCCAAGTAAAGTCCTCATCTCTACAGCAAATCGTATGCATGACCTCCAAAATGCTCAAGAAGTTGGGTTAAATGCTTCTGTAGACATTAATACTGATCAGCTTATGAAACATGTAAGAAACTTACGTGACCGTTTTACAAAGGCGACTCTCAAAGATGTAGACCAATGGCCAACTGAACATAAAATTTCAGGTAAAGCCCATTTTATTGATTCAGAAACTATTGAAGTAAATGGGAAACAATATCAATCAAAAAGCTTTATTCTGGCAGTTGGTTCTACTCCTAATTATGATCAAACATGGAAACAAGAATTAGGTGATCGCCTTATTACCACAGACCAAATATTTGAATTAGATACTCTACCTAAGTCTCTTGCCGTTATTGGAAGTGGAGTAATTGCTCTTGAGATCGCACAAGCTATGCATCGATTAGGCGTGGAAACAACTATTTTTGCTCGTAGTAAAAGAATTGGAATATTTACTAGCTCTAAATTACAGCAACTTGCTCAAGAAGAGCTAAGCAAAGAATTAAACTTTTTATTTGAGACATTACCAGCCGAAGTTAAGTCTACTTCTGGTGGCGTTATATTAAATTATAGAATCAATGGAGAAGAAAAGTCTCTTCAAACTGAGTATGTACTATCCGCGACAGGCCGTTCAAGCTTATTAGATAACTTAAAACTAGAGAATATTGATAAATCATTTCAGGATATTAAGTTATTGCCTATAAATGCGAAAACAAAACAGCTAGATAACTATCCAATTTTTATTGCTGGGGACGCTTATACTTCAACGCCATTACAGCATGAAGCTGCACATGAAGGTAAAAAAGTTGTTTATAACTGTTTGAATTATCCACAGGTTAATTCAGTTAAGACTCTTACTCCATTAGGAATAGTATTTAGTCATCCAGAAATGGCAATTGTGGGACAAAGTTATAAACAACTAAAAGACAATGGAATAGATTTTGTCACAGGTGAAGCATCTTACGAAAGACAAGGAAGAGCTATTGTTCTTGGAAAGAATAAAGGAGCTATTGAAGTTTATATAGAGCGAAAAAGCCATAAACTACTTGGTGCCGAGTTATTTACTGAGGCGACAGAACATATGGCTCACCTCTTAAGTTGGATCATTGGTGAAGAATTAACTTTAAATGATATTTTAGAGAAACCTTTTTATCATCCAACTCTTGAAGAAGGTCTACGCACTGCCCTTAAACATGCACGCAGGCAATTAAAATAATTATTCTTATAAGGTTTTTCTTAATTAAAGTTAACTCTCTATATCTCTGAAGCTCGGCAACCGTGCAAATCTGATTTTTAGTTATGTGTTTTCACTTTATTTCTTCGCGCAATAAAAAACACCCCCACTCTTTAGAATGGGGGTGTTTGGAATAATGAGCTGGCGATGACTTACTCTCACATGGGTAACCCCACACTACCATCAGCGCTAAGAGGTTTCACTTCTGAGTTCGGGAAGGGATCAGGTGGTTCACTCTTGCTATGGTCGCCAGCACAACTGTTTATGGATACTTGCTTT
>NZ_KI391939.1:2560650-2590978 GCF_000162375.2 Acinetobacter sp. RUH 2624
CCGCCGATGGATGTGCATTATAGACCATTAACTTACCTTTGCAATACCTTTTTAACTTCCAACGCATCAACCGATCACTTTTTAGGCTTTTTAGTCAAAATTAGATGAGATATTAAACTTTTTTTAGTTAATCAACTTCATGTAGAATAGATTATTCGTGCAATTGATTTGGCATTAACTCACCATGTGGCACTCCGCTAAGAAAGTATTATTCTGCATACTTGTAGTGTTTGCTACGAGTGGGCCTGCGTATGCCAATTCAAAACATAATTTCTATGTGCTGACTTTATCTATTTTAAGTTATAGCAAATGGGAGAATGTAAGCACTCCTACTCTTTGTGTAATTGATAATGCTTCAATTACTTCTTCTTTTCAGTCTTATATTCAGCAATTATCTTATAACTATCGTGTACAAACGGTTAATGCTAAAGATTTTCCTAAGTCGCATTGCCAAGCTGTTTATTTCTCTACAACCTCTCCTCAGCAGCAACAAAATTTAATTCAAAATTATCCATATCGTTCTTTGCTTTCTTTAAGTATTAATAATCCAGAATGTGAAGTTGGTAGTATCTTTTGCTTATATGACCAAAATAATTACACCACTTTTAAAGTTAACTTAGATGCATTAAGCCACTCCAAGGTCCATATTGATCCAAGGGTATTACTCTTGGCTAAGAATGCGGAGTAAGGGCTATGATATCTAAGTTGTATCAGTCCACTTCTCTACATGCTCTTTTTAGAAAGTCTCAATTTACGATTTTTGCTATTACTTTTTTTATTTGTTCTTTTACCTTTGTATCTATTTCCGTTTTTACTATGGAAACTTATGCAAAGCAGAATTTGCAGTTACTCAGCCATACGCTTCTAGAGCGTATTCAGCCAGCTGTCGTATTTAATGACAAGATCACGATAGAACAGATTTTAAATGAATATACAAATGATCATTCTATTCGAGCAATTCATATTTATGATTCTGAACATCATTTAATTGCACAAAGCTTTAAATTGTCGAGTCAAACTTCAGTTTTAGAAGGATGGTTTGATCACTGGTTTTTAAATGAGCCGGTACATTTAACAATTTATCATCACCAGCAGAATGTAGGTGAACTCACACTTTTTGGTAGCTCTGAAAAAATATTGCAATTTTTAAAGATGATTATGGTCGGTCTTGCGATTGCAATGTTATTTATTGTTTGTGCTTTATGGTGGTCAGTGAATTTGACTTATCGTCAAATTATGCAAGCGATTTATCCGCTCACAAATATTGCTCAGATCGTAAGTGAACAAAAAGCTTATAACCTTCGTTTTCCTTATAACCGAATTAAAGAGTTTCAAGATCTAAATACCGTATTTAATGAGTTACTTGAAGAAATTCAGATTTGGGATAATCAACTGCAAAAGGAAAATCGTAAATTATCTTTTCAAGCCCATCATGACCAGCTTACCCTATTACCGAATAGACATTATTTTTATCAAATATTGTTAGATATGTTTGAAGATAAGGATTTTGACAACAAGTCGGCCTTATTGTTCATAGATAACAACAACTTCAAATCAATTAATGATCAGTTCGGACACTTAGCTGGTGATGAAGTTTTGAAAGAGATGGCGAAAAGGTTACAAACGCGCTTACGTCATCAAGACTTTATTGCCCGTTTAGGCGGAGATGAATTTGCGGTTATTTTGCATTCCATTACGCATGCTGATCATTTAATATCTATTGCTGAAAATTTACTCGAAAGCTGTAAAGAACCTTTGCATCTAAATGATCAAACGATTTATTTCAGTTTTAGTGTAGGGATTGCTTTATCCCAATTTGCGTCTAGTCCAGAAGATTTTATTATGCAAGCAGATCAAGCGATGTATAAGGCTAAGACTTCTGAGCAACATTGGTTTATTTATAAACCAGAGAATTAAATTTAGGCTAATTTATGAATACAAGATCTTTGAAACTCTCCTTTATTGCATTGCTGTGCATTGCGCTTGCAGGCTGCTTGAGTTTTGGTCCTTTGAAATATCGTCAAGTAAAAATGCTAAAAAAAGAGGGTTTTGTACTTACTAATGAAGGTTGGACTCTAGGTTTACCAGAACGCTTATTATTTGATTTTAATGACGCAACATTAAAACAAAGTCATGAGGCAGAGCTCACACGTTTAGCAAATCAATTGAATAAATATGATTTGAATAAATTAAAAATTGTTGGTCACACTGACGATGTAGGTAATCCTGAATACAACCAAAAGTTATCTGAAGAACGTGCGCAAAGTGTTGCGAACCTTTTCTTGACTCACGGTTTTAAAAAGGAAAATATTTACGTTATTGGGCGTGGTTCAACTCAACCCTATGTACCGAATACAACCAATGAAAATCGGGCAATTAACCGTCGTGTTGCAATCGTTATTATTCCTTAGGTTTCTAATTATAAAAAAGCCAATCCTTTGTGATTGGCTTTTTTATTTTATACAAGCTCAATAATATCAATAGTAGGCGGCACCCGAAATCTTAATGGTATTCCAACCATACCCGTTCCTACGGTGACGAAAACATCAGCATGTTCATGTGAATAAAAGCCACGTTTATGACCTAAGATTGATACTTTTTTCATAATATAGTTAGTTACCCAAGGAAGTTCGACCTGTCCCCCATGAGTATGCCCAGATAACATTAAGGGGCGATTAGGTAATTTGGGAACCATATCTACAGTATCGGGGTTATGGGACAAAATTAACCAAGGCTTATCTTGAGGTAAGTCTGGCATTGAACGCATATCGGTTTTCCCAGCCCAAAGATCACCAATACCAATTAAACGAAATTCATCAAATTCAACAATTTTCCCTTCAATATCCATAACCTCATTGTAGTGAAGCGCATCTTTTAATAGTTGTTGAATAGGAGGCCCTGGATATTGTTCATCGTGATTTCCAGGAACAGAATACACAGGGGCCTGAATATCTTTGAGTACGCTCAATTCTTGCACCAACTTATCTTCTGGCTCATAAGTCCAGTCTCCTGCCACAACCACTAGGTCTGGCTTTTGTTCATTGAGTTTTTTCACAATGATTTTGAGTTGTCGCTCATGGCCAGAAAATAAACCTATATGTAAATCGGCAATTAAAGCAACTTTTACAGGCTTATTAAAACGGCGGTCTGGATTCAAACGATACTGATGAACATCGACACGTACCATATGCGGTTCTATAAAACGCGCATAAATGAGAATACCGCTTAATAAAAATATAAAAATAGTCTGATGAATTGAGTAATACCCCATCCAACCTGCATATAAATTAAAGAACCAAAGTGGAATAAGAAGATAAGATAGATAAAAAGCAAGTAAGTGAACAAAAGCTTTAAATGGATGAATCGTCTCGGTACGCGATTGATGAACCCAAGCTTCGACAATTCCCCATAAGGCAAGTATTGAAAAAATAAAGTAAAAACAAAAGATGATTGAATTTGGGTTCCACATTACGATTCTCGACTTATCTTATATTGATTGCTAGTAATCAAATTCAATATTTATCTTTCAATATGCACGAATTATACTCTAGCTCACCTTATCGTATGTATTGATTATGGCACAATCCTTTCATTCCAAACAGCTTCAAACTCATCAACAGGCTAAAGGCTTTTTGATCAAAGCTTCTTTAATTGTCTGTTCAAGTTTTGCTGTAACTTTGACAGGTTGTAGCACGCTACCTAAACATCGGGTTGAACCAGTTCAATACGCGCGTGATATCGATACATCTCAAACTTCACTTGCGAAAATTATTACGCCTTTACGTGAGCAAAATCCAAATTTAACGGGTTACCACCTTTTAAATGATCCGTTAGAAGCTCTCGCAGCTCGATTAAGGTTGATTGATAAAGCCGAGAAGACTTTAGACTTACAGTACTATATTTGGGATAACGATAAGGTCGGTGCTTTAGCTTTACATGCCATTATTCGTGCTGCCGATCGTGGCGTTAAAGTGCGTTTATTGATTGATGATAATAATGCTAAAAAGATGGAAGGTGTTTTACTGGCCCTTTCTCAGCATAAAAATATTGAAGTTAAATTATTTAACCCATACCGTTTTCGTAAATACCGTGCGATGGATATGCTATTAGACTTAAAGCGTATCAATCATCGTATGCATAATAAGAGTTTTATTGCCGATAATCAGGTTGCGCTTATTGGTGGGCGTAATATGACAAATCAGTATTATAACGTTAGTGATAGTTATCAATTCTCTGATGTCGATGTCATGTTAGTCGGTGCTGCTGTTGATGACATCGTAAATTCTTTTGATGACTACTGGAATCATGAATATGCATACTCAGTCCAGAGTATTGTCAGTGCTCAACAACACCGTTTACGATATGAAAGTTTGAAAGAACAACTAGATGCTCACTATCAACAAGCCACTGTTCAAAACTTTCTCAATTTAACGTCTAGATCGCATGCTTTTGATAAATGGTTAGACCATAACATTCAGTTTGACTGGGTGAAGGCAGAGGTTGTAAAAGACTCCCCTGATAAAATTAAGTCAAAAGCAAAAAAAGAAGAGCATTTGAATTTCCAATTGATTAATCATTTGGAAAAACCAGAAAGCAATGTTGATTTGATTTCTGCTTATTTTATTCCTGAAAAGCAAGGCGCTAAAATTTTAAGTACCCTCGCCAAAGAAGGGGTAGAAGTTCGTGTTTTAACAAATTCATTTAAAGCCAATGATGTTGCTGTGGTTCATGCATTTTATGGTCGATACCGAAAAGAGCTTTTGAAAAACGGCGTACAACTTTATGAGTTTTTACCAACTCCAGATAAACGTAATTTAAATAAAAATACGGATGAGTTGGCAACCAAAGCAAAAGTAAACATGAAAGGTTTAAGTCGCTCAAGTTTACATACTAAACTCATGGCTTTAGATGAACAGGTTTTTATTGGATCATTTAATTTTGACCCACGTTCAGCCTATTTAAATACTGAAATTGGTGTAATTTTAGATAGCCCATCACTGGCTAAAACAATTCACCATACGATGGATGAAAATTTAAATAAGTATGCTTATAAATTAAAACTAGATCCGAATAATAATATTTATTGGCAACAAGAAACCTCAAAAGGCCCTGTCATTTATAAAAAAGAGCCAGAAATGAAATGGTGGCAAAAGGCAGGCATGAAGTTTCTTTCATGGCTGCCTCTCGAAGGTTTTATGTAATTAACTTTTTGGCTTAAGTACTTTTTGATGTAATTGAGCCAAACCTTCTACCATTTTTTGTTGGACTTCTTGAGTTAAACTTTTTACATCATGTCCTTCTACCGAGATAGGAGGCAATGTTAATAAATGAGCCGTTACTTTCGGCATTTCTAGCACACGCTGAATATGCTCAACAAAAGACATCTCCCCAATAAATGGTGCAACGTTATCTAATTCGCCATGACGATTTACATAACAGATTAAACATACCTGTACTGGACGCTCTGCTTCAATAGCAGCTCCAAGTAAACGACCATGAACTTTTTTAACAGAATGACCATCTGTAGTAGTCGCTTCTGGGAAGAATAAAACTGGAATATTTTGTTTTAAGAATCCAGCAATTTGCTCTCTAATTCTAATAGAGTCACCAGACCCACGCTTAATAAATAAAGTACCACCGCCTTTTGCTAAGTTACCAAGAATAGGCCAATTTTCTATTTCGGCTTTCGCTAAAAAGAATACACGCGCACCTGAACCTAAAACAGCAATATCAAGCCAAGAAATATGATTACTTACCCATAAAGCTGGTTCTCTCGGAATTGTGCCATGCACTTGAACATCAAGGTTAAAGACTTTACATAAACGGCGGCAAAAATATTGGACGTATCGTGTGTTAACAGGGTTATTTGGATCTTTATAAAGTCCATGACGATAAACTAAGTAAAAACCTTCACTGATTGCCGCTGTCGCTGAAGTAACTTTTTTTCCGTATAAACCTATTTTTGAAAATTTCTTTAATGTTGAATTCACTATACTTTGCGTTTGAGCCATAAAATTTCACTAACGATCAATCATTGTTATACCCATCTCGAGCCATTCTATACGTTTCGGAATAAACTTGCATCGCTATGCGATAGAAGCAAATAAAAAATAAAATGTATGTAGATAATCTAAAGGATAAGAGCAAACCCTTTCCCCTTTTACTCAAGTTTCCACTAGAATAAAGTTTTAGCCTTTTCAGGATTTATAACCACGTGGAATATGTTGATCGGCATCAAGGCGGTGAACGCACAATATTAGTGAGTGTGTCTGTACAATTATTAGATGATCTGGATGCCGAAGAGTTTGCTCTACTTGCACAGTCTGCTGGTGCAGATATTCTTGAACACATTAAAGTGCAACGTAATAAGCCAAATCCTAAGTTTTTTATTGGTTCCGGTAAAGTCGATGAAATTGCAGAACAAGTTCGTGATTTAGAAGCAGGACTGGTTATTTTTGATCATGCTTTAACACCTGCTCAAGAACGAAATTTAGAAAGAATATTAAAATGCCGAGTCATTGACCGTACTGGTTTAATTCTAGATATTTTTGCGCTGCGTGCCCGCACCCATGAGGGTAAATTACAAGTCGAGCTTGCTCAGCTTAAACATTTATCAACTCGCCTGATTCGTGGTTGGTCTGCTGACTTTGAACAACAAAAAGGTGGTATTGGCTTACGTGGTCCCGGTGAAACCCAACTCGAAACAGACCGTCGCCTCATTCGTGTGCGTATTACACAATTAAAAGATAAGTTAGATAAAGTTCATCAAACTCGTATACAAGGGCGGGCGGCAAGACAAAAAGCTTCAATCCCAACCGTATCCTTAGTAGGTTATACCAATGCGGGTAAATCCACATTATTTAATATTTTAGCAAAAAGTGATGTGTATGCAGCCGACCAACTGTTTGCAACTCTTGATCCAACCTTACGTCGTTTAGAATGGGATGGTATTGGTACTGTTGTGCTTGCAGATACTGTAGGTTTTGTGCGAAACCTACAACATGATCTAGTTGAATCTTTTAAAGCAACTTTAGAAGAAACGCTTGAAGCCACCCTACTTTTACATGTCATTGACAGTAGTAGCCATGACATGCTTGATCAAATTGAAGCTGTTGAAGGGGTTTTAAAAGAAATTGGAGCAGATTCACCTGTCCTTCGTGTCTACAACAAAATCGATTTAAGTGGTGAAGAGGCTAAAATTATTTATTCACAGCCTCATGTTCCGGATCGCGTGTATGTTTCAGCACATTCAGGTTTAGGGCTAGATTTACTACGCCAAGCAGTCCAAGAATGTTTAATGGGGCAACTTCAACAATTCTCATTAAAACTTAAACCTGCTTATGGCAAATTGCGTACCCAGCTTTATGCTTTAAACGTGATCGAATCTGAACATTATGATGATGAAGGAATTTTACATATTGATATACGAATTGCGCCTCATAAGCTTGAGCAGTTAATTCGTCAAGCCAAACTCCCTATCGACGAGATATTGGGTGAACGGGCGAGTCAGTTTAAAAGACCATTGGAAGAGTTTGAAATCAAGCACTAGATCAGTTAAAACTTGATAAGTACACTTTTAGAGATAAAAAATATGGATAAGATCAAAAGTATAGATTGGGCAGCATGGGTAGGAACTTTTCTACTTATTATCGGTTTCCGTGAAGGCTCAGTCGTCGTTATGCGTGCTTTTGGTCATCCAGAATTAGGTAACTTAGTTGGTTTAATTAGTTTACTCATCATCTTACTCATTTGGCGCAAGTTTAAGAAAATCCCCTTAAGACTTGTCGACACCAATAATAAAATTATGAAAGAAAGTGGCTTTGCTTTTTTACCCATTTGTGCAGGTTCATTAATTATGCTGGTACATATGGGTAAAGAAATTCCTTTGTTTCTCTTCGTATTGGTGGTGAGCACCCTTATACCCTTGTGGGTCTATGCAAAAATGGCCAAACATTGGTTATAAGGAGAATAAAATGCTTATGATTTTATATGGATTTTTGATTACGCTAGTTGGCTATCTTTGTGCAAAACCTTTAAACCGTCGTTTCCCTCAAGTGCCTCTTTTAGTTTTTGGTATGTTCATTGTGATTGGTTTATTGTCAATCTTGAAAGTTCCTTATGAAGAATACCGTATTTACGTAAATGATTTATTTAGCCATTTATTAGGATATGTCACAGTTGCTTTAGCTATACCATTAGCTGCGATGCGTTATGACGACTTACCTCTTAAATCGGTTATTGGCATTTTATGCTTTGCGAGTATTAGTGCTGTTGCTTTACCAATGGGACTCGCTTATTTATTGCATATGTCTGAGCCTACTATTTTGGCTTTTGCTACACGCGCCGTAACTACGCCTATTGCTTTAAATATCGCGACTTTGTTACATGCTCCAGAAACTTTAGTCACTCTGATCGTGATTTTATCTGGCGTTATTGGTGCAGCATTTTCACCATTTTTACTTAAGCATATTCATGATGAAAGAGCATCAGGTTTAGCTTTAGGCTTAGCTGCCCATGCAATTGGAACTGCTCAAGCTTGGCAGCGTGGCCCTGTTGCGGGTCGTTATGCTGCATTTGGTATGGCCTTAAATGGGGTATTTACTGCAATCTGGCTACCAACCTTCATGTTATCTTTTGGAATACATTGATTAAAAAGTAGTTTAAATAAACATTGAACCCGTTATTAATTAGAAATAAGATGGACTTTCAAATCTAAAAGGATTTTTTGATTATGGGGAAATTTTTTGTTGGAGCTTTGCTCCTATTGGGAATGAATACTGCTACTTTTGCAGCCGATATTACCGGTCTTTGGCAAACAATTGACGATAAAACTGGCACACCTAAGGCTCACGTAGAAATACGTAAAGAGGCGAATGGTACGTATGCAGGAAAAGTTGTAAAAATCACACCGCGTCCGGGTTATACACCAAAAGAAATTTGTGATAACTGTCCAGCGCCTTATACCAATAAGCATATTGTAGGTTTGGATATTGCGACTGGCTTAAAACAAGTTGATAGTACAACCTATACCGGAGGAAAAATTCTAGATCCAAATACTGGTAAAGTTTACGGATTAAAAGCCAAACTCAGTGCAAATGGTAACCGTCTACATATGCGCGGTTATCTTGGAGTTTCTGCTTTAGGCCGCAATCAAATCTGGATTCGACTAGAATAATTTTCAAAAATAAAAAAGCCGCTTATGCGGCTTTTTTATTACATCACAGGGTTAACTACTGAAAATATTTGCTGATCTTCAAGACGGTAAGCAATTAAGTTCTTACCCCATACACAACCACCATCAACATTTTGAATATGATCACTAATAGTTCTGCCTTCTAAAGCAGCCCAATGTCCAAAAAATATTTGATGTGTCTGTGCAGCTTTACTTGGAAATTCAAACCAAGGTAAATAACCTTCCGGCATTGGTGCATCTAAAGTATCTTTAAAACTAAATTCCAAAGTACCTTCTGCATTGGTCAAACGCATACGTGTTAAATAATTAGTAATGCAGCGTAGACGGTCATTACCAGTTAAGTCATCTTTCCAAAGATCCGGTTTCGAACCATACATTTCAGCCAAAAAAGCATCTAGCACAGACAGATCATCATCTGCTAATACCGCTTCAACTTCTTTCGCTACCGCAGCCGTTTTTGATGCACTCCAAATACAAGGTATACCAGCATGCGTTAGCACAGTTTGTTCATTTGGAAATAAACATAATGGTTGTTTACGCAGCCAGTCGATGAGTTCATCACCATCCACAGCATCAATAACGTCCTGCGTACGATCTTTTTCTTTAATTTCTTTAAGACCACGAGCACAAGCAATGAGTGTTAAGTCATGATTACCCAATACTGTAGCGGCAGCCCCTCGATCGGCTAGTTTCTTAATGAAACGCAGTGCACCTACCGAGTTCTCCCCACGTGCAACCAAATCACCAGCAAACCAAATAAAATCCTGATCAGGATCAAAACGTATTTCTTTTAGTAATGCTTTGAGTGCTTCAAAACAACCTTGCACATCTCCAATTACATAGTTATAACGCTTGGTCATTTATGCCACCATTTGATCTGCCAAAGCTACGAACTCAGCAAGTGTCAAAGTTTCTGGACGAGCCATTGGATCGACTCCTGCTTTTTCGAAGCCATCTTCAGCTAACATACCTTTAAGACTGTTTCTTAGAGTTTTACGACGTTGAGTAAATACGTGTGCAACCAAACGAGCTAAAGCTTTCTCATCTTTCGCAACAATCGGTTTTTGTTCGTAAGGAACTAAACGGAATACAGCACTAGTCACTTTTGGTGGCGGATTAAATGCGCCGGCAGGTACTTCAAATAAAAAGGTAGGCTGGCAATAATATTGAATCATTACCGATAAACGACCATATTCTTTTGTATTTGGTTCAGCAGTAATACGTTCTACCACTTCTTTTTGCAACATGAAATGCATGTCTTTAACTTGACTACCAAATTCCAAGAGATGAAAAAGTAATGGTGTAGAAATGTTATAAGGCAAATTACCAACAACGCGTAATGGGCGGCCATCTTTTACAAGTTGGCTAAAATCATATTTTAAAGCATCAGCTTCTACGATAGTTAAACGTTCTGGATGTGGTACACGTTCTGGTAAGCCTGCTGCTAAGTCACGGTCTAGCTCGACTACAGTTAAAGCCTCACACTCTCCAATTAAAGGAGAGGTTAAAGCAGCCAAACCTGGGCCAATTTCAACAATATTGTCGCCTGGACGCGGATTAACAGAGCGTACAATTTTGGCAATGACTCGCTGATCATGTAAGAAGTTTTGACCAAAACGTTTACGAGCTTTATGCCCTTCATCTTTCGGGTTTAGGGCATTAATTTGATACATAGAACATTTCCAACATGAAAAATTTAACTCGCTGCCAACGATAAGGCTAAATCGACAGCGACATTTAAACTTGAGCTTTTTGCCAAACCTGTCCCAGCTAAAGACAGAGCAGTACCATGATCGACTGAAGTTCGAATAAACGGTAAGCCCAATGTGATATTAATTGCTTCACCAAAACCTTGTGATTTTAGCACAGGTAAACCTTGATCATGGTACATAGCAAGAACAGCATCGGTATTTTTAAGGTGATCAGGAGTGAATAAAGTATCTGCTGGCATACTTAAACTGATTTTAATACCTTGAGAGCGGTAAGTTTCAAGAACCGGATTAATCGTATCAATCTCTTCATGTCCCAAGTAACCATCTTCACCTGCATGAGGATTTAATCCACACACTAATACTCTTGGATCATTAATTTTAAACTTGGTTTTTAAGTCATGAAGTAAAATGTCTATCACTTGATGTAAGCGTTGTTTGGTAATTGCATCGGCTACCTCTCTTAAAGGCAAATGTGTAGTCGCTAAAGCTACCCGCAAGTTTTTTGTTGCGAGCATCATGACAACACGCTCTACACCAGCGAACTCTTGATAATATTCAGTGTGACCACTAAATAAAATACCTGCATCATTAATGACCGATTTTTGTACCGGCGCAGTAGCCACACCTACACTTTTACCTGACATTGCATAATCAGCTGAGCGACGTAATTGTTCTAATACATAAGCTGCATTAGCTGGGTTTAATTGGCCATCGATGACTTCTGTTTTTAACGCGACGTGCTCTATATAAAGTTCGCCTTGCAAACATGATTCAGCTTGCCCTGTATACTCTAAAAACTTAATGTCCATGCCTAGCTTTTGAGCACGTTGTTGCAATAGATTTCGGTCAGCCAAAACAACAATCGGACGCTCATCAATGCGTTCCGCCAGACTTAAGCAAATATCTGGACCAATACCAGCAGGCTCACCGGAAGTGATATATAAAGGCAGCACAATCACCCCAGACATATAACAAGAATTTGTTTCATTTTAACATATCTGCCATTCATCAGTTTATGTATTAAATTATCTAACTTAAACTGGATTTTTCTTGTGACTTTGAACAAACTCGTTTAGAATGCTCGCTCCTTTTGTTTGGACAGATTCCATAGTCCAAACCAACTATAATAGGTAGTGGTTTAATGAAAACTCTCAGCGCTAAGCCAGCTGAAGTTCAACATGACTGGTATGTTGTTGATGCTTCTGGCAAAACTTTAGGTCGCCTTGCGACTGAAATCGCTCGTCGTTTACGCGGTAAGCATAAAACTTCTTATACTCCTCACGTTGACACTGGCGATTACATCGTTGTGATTAATGCTGAACAAATTCAAGTGACTGGTAACAAATCACTTGATAAGAAATATTATCGCCATACTGGTTTCCCTGGTGGTATCCGTGAGACTAACTTCGAGAAGTTAATTGCTCACAAACCTGAAGCTGTTCTTGAAAAAGCGGTTAAAGGCATGTTACCAAAAGGTCCTCTTGGTTATGCAATGATCAAAAAAATGAAAGTGTACGCTGGTACTGAGCATCCTCATGCTGCTCAACAGCCACAAGTTTTGGACATCTAAGGGATACAGCACATGGCTACTAATTATGGTACAGGTCGCCGTAAGACCGCAACTGCACGTGTTTTCTTGTCAGCTGGTACAGGTAAACTCGTTATCAACAACCGTACTTTAGAGCAATATTTCGGTCGTGAAACTGCTCGTATGGTTGTTCGTCAACCTTTAGAACTTTTAGAAGTTACTGAAAAGTTTGACCTTTACATCACTGTTAAAGGTGGTGGTATCGGTGGTCAAGCTGGCGCGATCCGTCACGGTATTACTCGTGCGCTTATCGCTGCTGACGAAACTTTAAAACCTGTTCTACGTCAAGCTGGTTTCGTTACTCGTGATGCTCGTGAAGTTGAACGTAAGAAACTTGGTTTACGTAAAGCTCGTAAACGTCCTCAATTCTCTAAACGTTAATTCGTTTACCGAATCGGACAAAAAGCCTTGGTTATCCCAAGGCTTTTTTATTGCTTATTCATTTTAAGCATGAGCGAAACAGATAAATATATGAAACTCTATCTATGGCACCGTGATTTCCACTCATATTTTTAGTATTCTAACCGATTCACACAACCATACCTTGTGATATGTCGGTCGAAAACACTTCAATTCAGGGAATTACCCTTTACAGCCATGCTGATGATTTCCGTTCTCACTGGATCCGTTTTTTATTGGCAGAAAAGCAAATTAAATATCAATTGATCGTAACTGATCATGAAGATGAGGATTTAGCGAGTCTAAACCCTTATAACCAATTACCAATGCTACTTGAGCAAAACCTCAAATTATTTTCCGCTCCAATTATTGCTGAATATCTCGATGACCGATATCGTCAGAGCAAGCTTTACGCTGATGCTCCTATGGCACGTGCAGAACAACGACAATACATTTGGCGCCTTGAAAATGATTGGTTTAAATTGGCCGATCATATGCTCAAACATGCAGATACTTTAAATGTAGAACAAAAGCAAAAAGCGCAAAAAGAATTACGTGATACCTTAATTTCTCTTACTCCCCTATTTCAGCATTTCCCTTATTTTATGTCCGAAAATTTTTCAATTTTGGATTGTATGCTCGCCCCAATTTTTGTGCGGCTTAATAGCATGGGAATTGATTTACCAAAGCAGCAGTGTCGGCCTATATTTTTGTACTGTAAACGTATCTTTAGCCGCCCTTCTTTTGTTAAATCAATGACGCCCCAAGAGAAAACCCGTTACAATGAACAATTAAATATGGAATAGTGTGATATGTCTGAGCAAACTATTGAATTAACCCCTACACGTCCTTATCTTGCTCGCGCAATCTATGAATGGATTTGCGACAATCAACTCACCCCTTATTTACTCGTTGATGCAACACAACCACATACGGATGTACCACAACAATTTGTGAAAGATGGCCAAATTGTTTTAAATATTGTGCCCCATGCTGTACATCAACTGCTTATTAGCAATGATGCCGTAACCTTTTCAGCACGTTTTGGCGGTGTTTCTAAAGATATTTATGTCCCTATCCAAGCTGTTTTGGGTATATATGCACGCGAAAATGGACAAGGTTTATTCTTTGATCCAGAAGAATATGCCAATGTAGCGCCTGTAGAAAATACGCTAGACTCTGAAGCACAAGAAACAAGTGAACCAACCAAGAAAAAGCCAACATTAAGAATTTTAGATTAATTTTAGAGGAATAAAGTATGGCATTTGATTTAGTCCAATACTTTGCTGAGCAAATAAAAATTCAAAAGCCTCAGCTTTTAAATCAATATCCAGCCAATGAGAAAAATAAGCTGATTGATGAAGTGAATGTGCTCACTCTTGGAAAGTTAATTAGCTTATGGCGTCAAGACGACAATAAAATTTATAATGAAATCAAAACAGCCGATCCATTATATATTCAAGAAATAGCGCGTCATTTAACAACTTCTAAGCACAATCAGTCGATTTTAAAAAATGCCGAACTTGAGCAAAGTATTTCAGAAATTTTGACCTTACAGCTAACTGAGCTTAATCAACTTGATGAAACTGGAGGTTTCGGACAGAATGGTTTAAAAGAGCTCATTTTAGGGCAAGTTGAACATTTATCAGGTCAGGCTGATGATTGGGTTTGGTCAACAAACCATCTAACAGAGCTCATTGGTTCTAAACCTGTTGAACAAGAAGAGCTATCATTGGATGCAACAATGAAGGAGTTCAACCAAATGGTTCACCAAGCCCAACCGCATCATGAAGAATTACACATCGAAGAGCAACCTATTGAAACTTTTATTCCGGCATGGTCAAAAGTTATCGCACCTTTTGTTGCTTTAGCTATTTTAGGTTACCTATATTGTATTTATACACATCTTATTTAATTTTATTATAATTATTTAAAAGAGGAACTTATAGTTCCTCTTTTCTATTTAAATAAACATAATTTATCAATAAATATTGTTTTAACATTCTATTACAATTATTAAAATTAATAATAGAAATTATATAATGCAAACATGAGCACAGTATTAAATATTTAATGTAAAAACAATCTTATAATATTTTTTATAAGATGACATTTTTGGTCACTTATTTACTAAAACAACAATTTTGAAATTTATTTGATTTATTGACTTCAACTTGAGTAAAAATATAATGATTTTTAACTACTTTTAAGGAAAAAGTAGTAATTATAACTTTATAATCCTGAGAGATAAAAAAATGGCTAAACTTTCTTTAGATAGCTTAACTGAAATTGATGGTTTTATTGCATCTGCACTTGTTGATTCAGAAAGTGGTTTATCACTTGCTACACAAGGCGGTGGGGATATTGATTTAGAGCTGGCAGCTGCTGGAAACACAGAAGTCATTCGCGCAAAACGAAATGTAGCTAACGCATTAAAATTAAATGACAATATTGAAGATATTTTAATTACATTAGGGAAGGCTTATCACTTAATTCGTCCTTTAGAAAGTAATAATAATTTATTCCTTTATTTAGTACTTGATCGCGCCAAGTCGAATTTAGCCATGGCTCGTCATGAGTTAAAGTCCTTTGAAAAAGAGCTCGATTTTAGTTAATTAATTTAAGCTGTGCTCTTTATACTTAATATAAAGAGCACATATAACATTACAATATTACTTAATAAAAATTTAAAATGATACTATGGATAGCCATTGCATAAATATTGCAGTTTCTGGTTTAAGCTTAAAAGTTTCAGACGAATTAAAAATCTTAATCCGTGATTTGATATCTAATCAATATGGAATTAACTGGGTTAACATTTCTAGTAATCAGATTGATTTATTAATTATTAATGAAAACTTTTTTGATGCAGACAATATTCAAAATATTCTTAATAAGAAAAAATTTCCTTATTTAAAAATTACAAAAACACCTTTAGAAAATGGAGGCACTATACACGAACATACCTTACACTACCCTTTAGAAAAAACAGAACATCTCCGTTCATGGTTACAAGCAAATGTATTATCTCTTTTAAAACATACTGATGTTCGTTCCAACTCAACTTTATTAAATGAAATATCTATCATAGATGAGCAATTTATAAAAAATTTGCATAGCTCTGAAAATATTAAATTACATTTATTTGATGACAAGGGTACCTTGGCAATTATTGATAATAGAACTCAAATTGCTTGGTTAGAACCTTCTCGTCAAAAAACACAGACCAATATGAGTTTTAACTTTACCTTTGCAAAAACATCAGACTTTACTAAGGTTTCTCGTAAAAAGGATTATTACTTACAGGATTGGTTGTGGAATTTAATTTGGTGTTCAAAAGAATTTGAGAATTTAGCGTCAGCTGATGGTTACTTTAAAATTAATCATTGGCCACAACCCTATCAAAAAGAATATAGAAAAGTAAGCCTACAGCTCTCTGCCTGTTTTATTCAGGGAGCAAAAGTCACTGAAGTAGCTAAACAACTCAACCAACCTATCGATGTTGTTCTACGTTTTATTACAGCATGTTTAATGGCAAATAATGGGCAATATGTTTCCGCGAATAAGTGTTTTTACACGCCACAGACTCATTCAGAAAACTTAAATACAGAAAGTCATTTTTTAAAAAATTTTATAGGGAAAATTCGACGCCGTTTTGGCTTTTAAGGAACACTATGATTATTCAACAATATAAAATTGTCTTCGCAGGCAGTATGGGGGCTGGTAAAACAGAAGCGATCAAATCGCTATCTGAAATTCCAATTTTAGAAACAGAAGCATTTAATACTGATGTACAAAGTCACCAAAAATCACAAACAACTGTTGGGATTGATTACGGCGAAATTACTTTAGATGATGGTATTAAAATCGGGCTATATGGAACCCCTGGACAAAGCCGTTTTGATTTTATCTGGTCAGTTATTTGTAAAGGTGCGATTGGTATTATTCTTCTGTTAGATCACAATAGCTCTACTCCAATTGCTGAACTAGAAAGTTACTTGGAATCCTTTAAAAATTATAATGATAATATTGCGATTGGTATTACGCATATTGATGAAAATAAAGAATCTTCACTCCAACAGTATCGAAACTGGTTAGCAGAAAACGAACTTCAATATCCATTATTTTTTATTGATGCAAGAGAACAAGAGCAAATTTTAATGATGGTTGAATCATTAATTGCATCACTTGAAGTTAAGGTAGGCGCAACATCTCAAGGGAAAGATCATGCTTAGTATTCCAGTTCAAAAACGAACCGCTCCAACACAATTGCTACAACTTGCAAAAAGTGAAGCCCAAAAAATTCTTATGAATACACGTGGTGTAGACTTTGTCATGATTTGTTCTTCAGATGGGTTTGAATTGGCAACAGTGAGCCACAAGAACTACCCTAATACCACCAAATTAGCAGCGGTGAGTAGCTCAATTTTGGCCATGGTCAGTGCATTTTTAAAAGAGATTCAACTGACTGGCTGTAATAACATCACATTAGATGCAGACAATGGCAAAGCCATTTTAACAGCTATTCCTGCTCTCCATCATCCGATGGTTATGGTTACCCTAAGTAATAGAGATGTACTTTTAGGGCAGCTGCTTTATAGCCTAAAAAAAGCAAGCCAAGTGATTGCAGAGGCAGATGGAGAATAACTCTTAAACTGCTATAAAAAAATACCGCCCAATAAGAGCGGTATTTTTCAATTAAGTATGAAGAGTAAATAGCATTTGCCGTTTTTTTACTTGTTGACCCTGTTGCCCTAACACATCTTCAACTACACCATCTACATCAGCTTTAATCTGCTGCTGAATTTTCATGGCTTCGAGAATCAATAATGTTTGGCCCTTCACTACTTGATCGCCTTTATTCACCAGAATATTAACCACAGCACCATCCATTGGTGCACGAATTTTGCCATCTCCGGCAACATCAGCAGCTTCTGGCGCAGCATAGGTCACATTGCGTATCACAATATTACCGTAATCTCGGTCTAGATAAAGTTGATCACTATCTAATACATATTGAACACGGCGACGAACATCATCAATTAAATAAACTAGTTGCTCTGACGTTCTCTCAAGCACATCAATACAAACTGATTGATCACAGAACTGTACCGTAAATGTATTATTGACAGATGAAACCTGCAATTGAATTTGCTGATCGGCAATTTGTAATTTTAACGGTAATGGCACACCAAGCCCGGTTTGCCACACCGCAGTAACTTTATTTTGGCTAAATAATGCCGCAGCAATCGCTAAAGTTTCTAAAGATAAAACTTGATGATGTAAGCTCGGATCATTTTGGAAATGCTGTTGGATGAATGCAGTATTGGTATCCCCTGTAACAACAACTGGATGGCGCAGTAAATTGACCAAGAACTGTTTATTACTATTTACTCCAAGTAAAACACTATCATCGACTGCACGAGCCAGTAAGCGAATCGCATCCTGACGGGTTTTACCGTATGCAATCACCTTTGCTACCATCGGATCGTAAAATGGGCTGACTTCATCAGTTGCCAACATGCCATGATCGATTCGCACATTTGGCAAAGTTGCAGGCTTCCAGCGTAAAACCTTTCCTGTTTGTGGTAAGAAATCCTGACGTGGGTCTTCTGCATACAAGCGCACTTCGATCGCATGTCCATTTAAGGTCAATTCCTGTTGCTTTAAAGGTAAATGCTCACCATTCGCCACACGTAACTGCCATTCAACCAAGTCCAATCCTGTAATAAGCTCAGTGACCGGATGCTCTACCTGCAAGCGGGTATTCATTTCCAAAAAGTAAAATGCACCCGATGCATCAAGCAAAAACTCAACTGTCCCAGCACCGACATAGGCACATGCTCTTGCCGCTGCTACAGCTGCCTCACCCATTTGCTGACGTAGTTCAGGCGTCATGACTGGACACGGCGCCTCTTCAACTACTTTTTGATGGCGACGTTGGATCGAACAATCACGCTCAAACAAATACACATAATTGCCGTGAGTATCACCAAAAACCTGAATTTCGACATGACGCGGAGCAATAACTGCTTTTTCTAAAATAAGCTCCCCCGAACCAAAAGCATTTTCAGCTTCTGAACGCGCAGTTTGCAATACCTCAACCAATTCAGATGCTTGCTGTACCAAACGCATGCCACGACCGCCGCCACCCGCAGAAGCTTTGACCATAATTGGAAAGCCAATCTGCTCGGCTTGAGCTGCTAAATATTCGAGATCTTGGCAGTCACCTTCATAACCCGGCACACAAGGGACGCCCGCCTCAATCATGGCAATTTTTGAAAGGCGTTTACTGCCCATTAACTCAATTGCAGAAGCGGTAGGTCCAATAAATGTAATCTGGTTGTCGATACATGCCTGAGCAAAATCAGTATTTTCTGACAAAAAACCATAACCGGGATGAACAGCATCTGCCCCTGTTTTTTTGCAGGCTTCGATAATTTTAGCAATGGAAAGATAAGACTCCGATACTTTAGATGCCCCAATGTAAACAGCTTCATCTGCTTCTTGCACATGACGGGCATTACGGTCTGCATCGGAATAAACTGCGACAGTTTGGTAACCCATTGCCTTGGCTGTTTGCATAACTCGAACTGCAATTTCACCACGATTGGCAACCAGTATTTTTGAAAATTTCATTATTTTTTTTATCCTTATCTTTTATGACTCATCGGCCCAATTTGGTAACCTTTTCTGGATAAAAGCCATCGTTCCTTCTTGACCTTCAGCTCCACCAACCGCTTGGGCAAACTGCTGAGCTGCATCATTGAGCAATTTATTTAAAGGCTCATTGAGTGTTCGATGTAACAATGCTTTGGTCACACGCGAAGCTTGAGGAGCTGCTCGTTTAATGTGTTGAATGGTTTCCTCTAAAGCTTGTTCAAGTTCAATTTCATTATGTGCAATTTGATGAACCACACCGACACTCAGTGCCGTATGCCCTTCAAAGCGCATACCTAATAAAGCTAATCGGCGTGCTTGAGTCAGGCCAATACGTTTCACCACAAAAGGAGCAATTTGAGCAGGAATCACACCAAGCCGAGTTTCAGGTAAACCAAACTGCGCATTGTCACGGCTAATGGCAACATCAGAAACACATGCCAGCCCAAAACCTCCACCTAACACCGCACCTTCTAAAATGACCACAACAGTTTGCGGTGCAGCTTCAACTTGCTCAAGCATGGCACCAAAACGGCGGTTAAAGTCAGCATAAGGTTGTAGACTACCGACATGAGTTGCTTCAACTCGTAAGGCAGCCATGTCTTTAATATCCCCACCTGCACAAAAAGTCCCGCCCTCACCACGGATGATGACCGCGCGAATTAAAAGGTCATCGCGAATGGCAGCAAAAACTTGCTGAATTGCATTGACCATATTCAAGTTCATGGCATTACGGCTCTCCGGTCGGTTTAACCAAAGATATAAAATACTGCCGTCTTGTTCTAATTGAATACTGTCATCAATATCTATAGCTTGTAGAGATGCTGAAAGTGTCATGGCTGATTCCTTATTTTTGTTTTTTTGGCAAGATATCCATAAGTTTGCATATAATCCCCAACATAATCTCATCTGCCCCACCGCCAATAGAGCCTAAACGACCATCACGATACAACTGTGATGCAGGGTTATCCCACATAAAGCCGTTACCACCCCAGTATTGCAGACAGCTATCAGCAACTTCACGAGTTAAACGTCCAGCTTTGAGTTTTGCCATAGATGCCAGCTTGGTCACATCTTCACCTGCAATATGCTGTTCACACGCTTGGTAGGTTAATGCTTTAAGTGCTTCTATTTCAGTCATGAGTTCAGCAAAGCGGAAGTGAATATATTGGTTATTAATAAGTGGCTGACCAAACGTCGTACGCTCTTTGGTATAGGCGATAGTCTTTTGGATTAAATTTTCCAAACCACCAATAGCATTAGCACAAGCCCATAGACGCTCTTCCTGAAATTGCATCATTTGCATCATGAAGCCCATGCCTTCGACACCCACTAAGTTACGCTGTGGTACACGTACATTGTCCAAATAAACTTGTGCTGTGGTCGTTGAACGCATACCTAATTTATTTAACGGCTCTGAAAAACTAATCCCTTTAGTTTTTGCCGGCACAATAATCATCGACTTGTTGACGTGTGGTTTATCGTCAGATGTATTGGCTAAAAGACAAAAGAAATCGGCTTGCAATGAGTTAGTAATCCACATTTTGCTGCCGTTAATGACATAGTCATCGCCATCTTTTTTTGCTGTTGTTTTAATAGCAGCAACATCCGAACCGGCATGCACTTCCGATACTGCAATCGATGCCACATATTCCCCAGCAATGGCTGGTGTTAAAAACTCATCACGTAACTCTTTACTACCAAAACGTGCCAAAGCAGGTGTAGCCATATCGGTTTGCACACCAATCGCCAAAGGTACCCCGCCACAAGCGGCATATCCAATTTCTTCAGCAACCACAAGGTTATAAGAATAATCTAACGCTAAACCGCCATTTTCCTCAGGCTTACAAATTCCCAATAAACCAAGATCACCCATTTTTTTAAATACGTCATGGATTGGGAAACGTCCCTCAGTTTCCCATTTCGGAATATGTGGATTCAGCTCATTTTGAACAAATTGGCGAGCTGTGCGGCGTAATGCTTCATGTTCGTCAGTAAATTTCATGGTGTTATTCCTATTAATTTTTTTAATTGCGGTAAAGGTTGATTAAAAACGGGACACACCAAAACGAGTTGGATTTAGCTCTCGTTGCTGTGCTTCATAAATGGTTTGTAAAAGGAAAATTAATAATTTTCGGGTATCTCTCGGGTCAATAATGCCATCGTCATGAAGCATAGCTGTATTGAAAAGCGCGGTAGATTGCTGCTCTAATTTCATGGCCGTACTTTGCTCAAGAAAATCGAGCATTTGCGGATTCGGTTCCTGACCAGACGCCTTTTGCTTTCCTTCTGCCACAATACGTAATACTTTTCCGGCCTGTGCAGAACCCATTACAGCAACATGCGAATTTGGCCAAGCAAAAATAAAATCTGGCGATAAACTCCGACCACACATTGCGTAGTTACCAGCACCATATGACCCTGCCACAACGATTGAAATTTTAGGTACAGTACAATTGGCAACAGCTTGAATCAGTTTTGAGCCATGCTTAATAATGCCATTTTGCTCGGCATCGGTTCCCACCATAAAGCCAGTAGTGTTATGTAAGAACAATAACGGGTGGTTAGTCTGTTCACATAAGTGAATAAACTGAGCTGCTTTTGCTGCCCCTTGAGGGGTAATCGGACCATTATTGGTAATAATACCGATATGCAAGCCTCCAATTTTTGCCCAGCCACACACCGTTAAATCGTCATATTCTTGCTTAAATTCTAGAAAATCTGAATCGTCAATAATGCGTGCAACCACTTCTTTCATATCAAATGGTTGTTTAGGATCACTTGGGATAACACCCAATAGTTCCTCGGTATCGTAACGAGGCTCTTTATAAGTCACATCAACTGGTTTGATTTGCTCTTTCCAGTTCAGGTGTTCAAAAATTTCACGTGCAAGCCGAATCCCATCGGCATCATTTTCTGCTAAGTATTCTGCTGTTCCGGCAACCTGCGCATGCATTTCCGCTCCACCCAATTCCTCCGCTGTAGCGACTTCACCAGTTGCTGCTAAAAGTAAAGGTGGGCCTGCAAGTAACATTTCGGTTTGTTTGCGTACTACAATGACATAATCCGAAAGACCTGGTTGATAAGCTCCTCCTGCCGTTGCATTCCCATGTACCACTGCAAGCTGTGGAATACCTGCTGCAGAAAGACGTGCCTGATTGGCAAAAGTCATACCACCGTAGGTAAATACTTCAGCTGCATAATTTAAGTTAGCACCACCACTTTCAGTCAGCGTAATCAGCGGGAGTTTTTGTTCTAAGGCAATTTTTTGTAAACGCAAAGTTTTCTGTACGCCCATAGGAGACATAGTCCCACCCTTAATTGCACTATTACTTGCAGAGACCAGACAACGCACACCACTGACGAAACCAATGCCAGCAATTACACCACCACCAGCTTCGGAGCCATCTTTGTCATCATGCATGTTGTAGCCAACCAAGCCACAAAGCTCGACAAAAGGCGAATCGGCATCGAGCAATAACCGTACACGCTCATGCGGCAGAATCTTGCCCTTTTTATCGAATTTCGGTTTAGCAGCATACGATTTATCAATGCTTTTTTGCTGAATTGCACGGACTTCACTCAGCTGAGCAAGTAGTGCCTCTTTATTTTTTTGATACTGTTCACTACCAACAGCAATTTCAGATTGGAGAATGGTCATTTTTTTATTCCTCACTCCAAACCTAAACTATTGTTTTGTTCGGCTTTCTCAATCTTATCTTTTTTAAAAATTTCAGGAATAAACGCGCGATGGAAACCATTATAAGACTGACTATTTGTCGCTTCGGCTAGTGGATACATGCGTGTCCCTTGCGATGCAGCGCCATCAATACGCAAAGTTACACCTGACACAAAAGCCGCAGCATCTGACAGTAAATAACAAATCGCCGATGAAACTTCTGATTCAGTTCCCATACGTTTTAGCGGTACATTGCCAGCAAGACTTGGAATAATCACTTTGGCAAAATCACCGCTATAATTATCCATACCGGATGACACAATCCAACCCGGTGCAACTGCATTTACACGAACACCAGATTTCCCCCACTCAACCGATGCCGTTTTAGTTAAGTTATCAACCCCTGAACGCGCAGCACCAGAATGTCCCATTCCCGGCATGCCACCCCACATATCAGCAGTCATGTTGACAATACTGCCACCATGTTTTGCCATCCATTGGTTATAAGCTTCACGCATTAGGTAAAAAGTTGCGTGTAAATTATTACGCACGACTGCATCGAAACCATTCGCCGAAATATTCTCTAAAGCTGACGGGAACTGGCCACCCGCATTATTTACCAAACCATCGAGTTTGCCGAATTTCTCAATCACTTCAGCAATCATATTTTTCACTTGTTCTTCTTCACGGTTATCACAAACAATAAAATGAACCCGACCACCATCTTCTATAATTTCTTGGCTTACTTTCTCTAATTTCTCAATTTTTCGTCCTGTAATCACCACTTGAGCGCCGAGAGCCGCAAGCTCATGTGCAGTACAGCGTCCAATTCCTGAGCCCCCACCTGTCACAATAATGACTTTATTGGCGAAAGCATCTGGTCTAAAAATTGATTGATAACTCATCTTTGTTTCATCCATTCATTTTATTTTTCTAAAAGATGTGCCGGAACTTTAACAGGCATATCCAATAACTGTTGGGCAAAGGCTTTACCTTGCGGATCAATACGCAAGCTTGCAACACCACCACCACCTAAGGCATTCTCCAACATAAAATTCAGTGCATTTAAACTCGGTAACTCATAACGAATTACTCGCCCTTTCTCAGCATCCAAAACATGTTGCATATAGCTTGCAACAGTCTGTTCAGTTAGTGCTGCACGAATCCATGGTAAATAATCTGCTTTACGTGCAATCACACCAATATTGCTATGATTACCCTTATCACCACTGCGGGCATGCGCAATTTCAACCAAAGGAACTTCAATTTCATCTCCTTGATAAATTGCATTTTCACCTGCCTTTAAAGTAGGCAATTGCTCTGTAAAAACTCCTTGTGGAATCTCAACTGGGTAGCGTTTTCCTTCAAAATCGATTTCGACACTTACCTGATTTTTATCTATTAAAAATGAAAATAACTTAATCACTGGAGATGCTTTTGGTCGGCCTCCAACAATTCCTGCCAAGGCTGGAGCCATACCTGTAGAGGCCTGAGCAATTTCAGATGCAAAGAACATACATGCTTCTTTAAACATGTGTTTTACAGCTATTTTGACCACTACTTCACGACTATTTAATGTTTGGGCATGTTCGCCATAAGTACTTTCAATACCTAAAATTTCAACAGACTTTTCACTAAATGGCGGCACTGAGCGCATTGCTAAAACACGTTCGCATTTAGATAGAATCGCATCAGCAATAACTTGTGCTTTTTGTGGTGCCTCACGACCTGCAATTAAGAAACTCACTAAAACCCGATAACCATCAGGATAGGTCGCGCTGACTTTATATTGTGTAGTCGGAGCTTGTCCTTTTGCGCCCGTTACACGAACCCGATGCTCCCCAACTTGCTCTAAATGCACGTGGCTGAAATCAGCAATTACATCAGGTAGTAAATATGCTTGAGGATTACCTATTTCATAAACAATTTGCTCTGCAACTGTAGCAGTAGAAACCAGACCACCTGTACCTTGAGGCTTAGTTACAATAAATGAGCCATCCTCACTCACTTCAACCACTGGAAACCCCATGTTGTCGAAGCCCTGCACCAATTGCCAATCGGTAAAGTTACCACCCGTACATTGGGCACCACATTCAATGACATGACCTGCTAATGAACCTTGCGCCAATTTGTCATAATCATCGAGCGACCACTGATATTCATGAAGCAAGGGTGCAAGCACCACAGCAGAGTCAACCACCCGACCCGTAATCACAATATCGGCACCTAAGTCTAAGGCGTCACGAATAGCAACCGCGCCTAAATAAGCATTACTGCTCGCTACCTGTTCAGGCAAAGCTTCTCCGCTAAACATTTCTTGAATATTCTGTGATTTTAACTGCTCATGTTTTGGCAAAAGATCATCACCTAACACCACAGCCACTTTCAGATCTAGACCATACTCTTTAATAATTTTTTGTAAGGCATCCCGACAAGCTAATGGATTAACACCACCGGCATTACTAATCACTTTAATCTTTTTTTCAGCAATTTTTTTCAGCAAAGGTGCCATGACTCGGCTGACAAAGTCTAAAGCGTAACCATGTTTCGGTTCTACCATCTTCGCTTTTGCCATAATCGACATGGTAATCTCAGACAAATAATCAAAAACCAAATAATTAATATCGGTCAAATGCACTAACTGAAAAGCGGCAGTATTGGTATCTCCCCAAAACCCAGAGGCACAACCTATTTTTACAACTCGATGATCATCCTGCTGATTATTTGCCATTCTATTTCTCATTATTTTGTCTAAAAATCAGCCTCAACATTACCAAGCAAGCGCTTGGTTTGTAAAGCGCAAAATGTTATTGTGATGTTGACCAAATCTTCCAAATTCAGAAAACAATCTGAAATGTGATGAAATTTAGAGAAATTTCCGTTATGGATATTTAGATAAGGGAACAAACTGAACACATGATTGCCACTTCAATTGAACAAATTCCAAATATTTCTTGCTTTGACGATAGCCCGCGTGGTCGTTTATTACGGGGGGCTGCCTATTTATTTCACAAGCAAGGCTATGACAAAACGACTGTACGTGAACTTGCTCAATTTATTGGAATTCAATCGGGAAGTTTATTTCATCACTTTAAAAGTAAAGATGACATCCTCGCTCATGTAATGGAGGAAACCATTATTTACAATCTTGCTCGTTTAGAAGAGGCAGCACATCAATCTACTGATCCAGAACAACAATTACGAGCCCTTATTAAAGCTGAGCTTATTTCAATTACTGGCGATACAGGTGCAGCCATGGCTGTGTTGGTTTATGAATGGTTTGCTCTGTCAAAAGAAAAGCAAAATTACCTGTTAAAAATGCGTAATGAATATGAGCAAATCTGGCTCGACATCATTGAAAATTTACGCACACAAGGCAAGGTAAAACATGATGCCTTTATTTGGCGAAGATTAATTGGTGGTGCAATATCATGGACTGTAACTTGGTATAAGTCTGAAGGCAAAGTCAAAATTGATGAGTTAACTGAAATGGTCTTGGAGATGGCTTTGAAATGAAAAAGGGTGGCTCAACGACCACCTTGTAAGAATTAATAACCCAGCTGTTTGCTAATTAAATCTTTCATAATTTCTTCAGCACCACCACCAATCATATTGACCTTCACTTCACGGTAAATACGTTCCGACTTGGTACCACGCATAAAGCCCATACCACCTAACGTTTGTACAGCAGCATCAGCACAAAATTGCATAGTACGAGTCGCAACATTTTTAAGCATTGAAATTTGCGCTACCAACTCAGGCCCTTGTAGTTTTGGCTGAGTCATTTTCCATGCAGTTTCTTCAAGTAATGCCCTCGTTGAAGTCAGTTGGGTTGCCATATCTACCAGTTTATGGCGTACTACTTGATGATCTATTAATCGCTTACCAAAAGTTTTACGTTGCTGCGCCCATTCTAAAGCTTCTTCGTAACAGACCAATGCATAGCCATAAGCCACTACTCCCAAGAAGAAACGCTCCATATTAAAGTTATTCATAATAACTTTAAAACCGGCATTTTCTTTGCCAAGTAGATTTGATGCAGGTACTCGTACTTGATCAAAATGCAAATGTGCCGTATCTGATGCCCACCATCCCATTTTCTTCAAAGGTGTTTTAGTAATACCTTCACTATGTGCATCAATGAGTAACATTGAAATGCCTTCTGCACCCGTTTTTGTCGGATCAGTACGCACTGCAACTGTATAATAGTCTGCACGAATTCCCGAAGTAATAAAGGTCTTCTCACCTGAGACAATATAATAATCCCCTTCCCGAACAGCTTTAGTTTGTAACGCTGCCACATCAGACCCCCCACTTGGTTCTGTAATTGCTAAAGCAGAAATTTTTTCACCGGAAATAATCTCTGGGAGGACTCTAGCCTTTAATTCCTCACTTCCAAAATGTTGAATTGGAGGGGCACCAATTGTATGCACCATGAGTGAAGTATGTACTCCGCCAGAACCCGCCTTTGCCATTTCAATACCAGCGAGTAATGAATAGAATGGATCTGCATCTGGAATACCACCATATTCTTCAGAAAAACCTAGACCCAATAGGCCAATTTCAGCAGCCTTTTTATAAAGCTCTCTAGGAAATGTCTCGGCCTCATCCCACTCATTAACAAAAGGTGCCATTTCTTTTTGCACAAATCGACGAACATTGTCAGCAAAAGCAATGTGTTGTTCATTATAGTAAATTGGGTTGAGTTGCATATTTAGAAATGTCCTGAAGTTTTTATTTAATTCCTGAACATATCTTGTCATGTTTACTGTTAATCAAAAGTTGCAAGAATCTTCAATTTCTTGGCATAAAACATCAAATAGAATTATTTTTATTTAAGTACAACACCTATATTCTTAAACAACAACGAAAACCACGTACAGCATAATAAGACTGTGCTCCATTATGATAAATGAAGACTCGGCCATAACGACGATCAGCAAAAAGTGCTCCACCCAATTTACGAATCTCGACTGGGGTTGCAAGCCAACTCGATGTTTTAAGATCAAACTCTTCAATTTGCTGTAACTGACGATATTGCTCTTCTGTTAAAAGCTCAACTCCCATTTCATTAGCAAGATCTATTGCACTGTTTTTAGGAGGATGATCTTTTCTAGATTCTAAAGCCTCACGATCATAGCAAAGGCTTCTACGGCCTTTTGGGGTTTCAGGAGAACAATCTACAAATAAATACTGATCTTTCTGCTGGTCAAAAACAATAACATCAGGCTCTCCTCCAGTATTTTCCATTTCTTGCAATGCCCATAGTTTGTCTGGAGATTTTATTAATTTATCCCGTACATTCGACCAATCGACTTCTTTATGACGATGTGTGTTCTTTTCAAATCTCGCCTTTAACAGTTCAAGCAGTAAATCTAATTGTGTTGAAGTTAACTGTTTTTTAGTGTTCATTGGATAAACCCCTAATAGCGATTAAACTGAACGCCCATCAAAATAATTTATTTTTATCTTATCTAAGTCAATACCATCTATACATCGTACATTAATCGCAAAGATTGAATTACCTTGATTTATCTATACCTTGGGCATATGGATGAATACCACAATTTTTACAGAAATGATGGTTAATCACATGTTTATTAAAAGTATAGTTCGCCAAATTATCAGGAGTGTCCAAAGTAACTTTAACTTGATTAGTCGGTAGAAACCAAAGTAAAGATCCTTTCTTTTGGCAAATGGAACAATTGCAAGATAAAACTTCTGTTAGCTCACCTTCTACGACAAACTTCACCTGTCCACAATGACAACTTCCTTTATATTCCATAACATTCTTCCTTTTATAATTTTTTAATACCCTCTATTGTAGATCATTTTTTAATCTTATTTTAGATTTGGGCCTTCTCTTTATAAAAACTTTAATAAATTAAGATAATAGATAATTATTAATTCCAAAAATATTGGCATTGTTTACATCTATTACCATTTTTAAAAGAAAATAAAGGTAAACCTAAGAACATGAGTGCCATAAAGGCTGATTTTTTTCTTTTTGTGTAAGGTTCAATATCATAACTTCCGCAGTTAGGACATCGTTCTTTATTTTTTCCAAACTCTTGCTCTAAGTCTTCACTAAAATCTTTTTCAAGAAGTGCTTTCGCATCATTGAGGTCTTTTTCTAGTACTAATAATCGGACTCCACCCAATGCATTTGAATAAAACCAGTCCATGTTAATTGTATGTTCATTTTCAATACGAACGCGAATTCCAAAAGCCTCTAATTGAGTCTTTGCAATTTGTGCCTCATAAGGAAATGAAAAAGTTTTAACTAAAATCCATTGCATATACATATTAAATTTCTAATTAGGTGAATAATTTTAGATTAGCTCTATTTTTTTATAAATTGAATTAAATTTAATATCTAAAGCATTGGACATAAAATTCCTGCGCAATAAAAAACACCCCGACCTCTTTTGAGATTGGGGTGTTTAGAATAATGAGCTGGCGATGACTTACTCTCACATGGGTAACCCCACACTACCATCAGCGCTAAGAGGTTTCACTTCTGAGTTCGGGAAGGGATCAGGTGGTTCACTCTTGCTATGGTCGCCAGCACAACTGTTTATGGATACTTGCTTTGGTCTTATTGACTGCCGAAGCGTTTTCCAAATCTTTACAGACTGGGCTGATTGAATCTGACTGTGTTCATTTTATCTAGTGGAATAACTAAATCAAGTTGCTTTGTAGATTTATGAATCGATTGATGCTTTATATACAACTGCTTGGGTGTTGTATAGTCAAGCCTCACGAGCAATTAGTATTGGTCAGCTTCACATATCACTATGCTTCCACATCCAACCTATCAACGTCCTAGTCTCGAACGGCTCTTTAGAGGAATAAATTCCTAGGGAAATCTTATCTTGAGGTAGGCTTCCCGCTTAGATGCTTTCAGCGGTTATCCCTTCCGAACATAGCTACCCGGCGATGCGACTGGCGTCACAACCGGTACACCAGAGGTTCGTCCACTCTGGTCCTCTCGTACTAGGAGCAGATCCTCTCAAATTTCCAGCGCCCACGGTAGATAGGGACCGAACTGTCTCACGACGTTCTAAACCCAGCTCGCGTACCTCTTTAAATGGCGA
>NZ_KI391939.1:2593443-2616808 GCF_000162375.2 Acinetobacter sp. RUH 2624
AAACTTATCTCTCAAACCAACTTAACATCAAATTCATCACTTAAAGTAACCAACTCAATCTCAAGCAACTGTTTTTCAACAAGTTTCTATCTGCATCACCGCCGATGGATGTGCATTATAGACCATTAACTTACCTTTGCAATACCTTTTTTAATATTAGTGCAACGACAGTTCGCTTTTTGATCAAAAATGATAAAAATATTCATTTTTTATATAAACACGGTTGTAAAAGCATCAATTTATCTAGGATTTTCTCATCTTGATTCTTCTCTTGCCATCTTAATGGACGGCAATCGATATATTCACAATATCCACCTTCTCCTTGAAGGCATTGATCATTCCAACTTAGCTGATAACGGAAACTTCCAATATATCCAGCAGCGAATCCAAATTTGTAATCACCACGACTTTCTGCATAAAGTTCGAAAATTACTTTTCCATTTTTTTTACACTGCCAAGAAAACTCTCGAGGTAAATACATTTCACGTCCATGTGGTGTTTCAACCTTTGGATAAACCCGATGGATATGGAAATTAACATCTTCCGTAAATGTGACAGCAGGTTTTCCTAGCTCTTGAATATCTAAACGTGAAAACAGAATAATATTCCATTGATTTCTTATTTGAGAAAGTGTGATTTGTGTTGTTTCATTTAAATTAATAATCTGGCAGGTATAAAAACATAAAGATAAGAAAGGTAAATGCAAGGCCCGAGCATGTTTAAAACGTCCTAATCCATTGACTTCATATTTCTGCCCTTTATATAAAATCTCTCCTTCACAATGACATAAAACAGACCAGTAGTCAGATATTCCCCACTGTAGTGCTGAAGAATTGGAAATATCAGAAGGTGTTTGGACAACTAAGTCACAACTCATTTCAGAATCTGTTCGTCTAAGCTGAACTCTTGGAATTTGCCATTCAATAAGATCTGTTTTATCAAATTGGTAACTATTAGGAGTAAGTTGACATTGTCTTCGGATAGAATAGGTTTTTAAGTGACTTACACTGTGTAGGCTGTTACTCACCAGTACTGTTGCTGTATCAATTGCTGAAGTCACAATACTGTTTGCGTTATAGCAAAGTGGAATTCTAGGCTGCCCGATTAGACTAATATAATTAAAATAACGAAGTGGGGCCGGTAAATTTGGAAGGATTAAGCCTTGATAGACAACTTTAAAGAAGCCTCTAGCGGGTTGATAAACAACACCCTCATTTGAGTTGAGGCTCAGTTGCTGTAATTGATTTATTGGACTCATCAACTTAGGCATACTGAACCTCATCTAATTTATGTTTTGATAGTCTCGTTATTTTTTTTAGCTAAAAGTGTGGTAACAAAACCTGATAGAGCATAGATAATTGAAACAATCAGAATACCCATTGGGATATTATAAGTGATTGCTGCGAAAATCAGTACTACCGGCAACATAACTACAAAAGGAACACGTTTGCGGTCCATTTGCTTAAATGAATAATATTTTATATTGGAAATCATAAGTAAACCAACAACAACCATGATTATCGCATTAATGACCTGAATCGCAATATCACGTAAATCGAAAATAAACGGATAATCACGAGCCACCCATACAAGCGAAATAATGATAATTGCAGCTAATGGACTTGCAATACCAATAAAATAGCGTTTATCAACTACTCCAATTTGAACATTAAAACGCGCCAAACGGAATGCTGCACAAGCCGTATAAACAAAACAGCATGCTAAGCCGATGCGACCTAAATCATGGAGACTCCAGCTATACATCAGCATTGCTGGCGCCACACCAAATGCTAACAAATCAGATAAAGAATCATATTGCTCACCAAAAGCACTTTGAGCACCAATAGCTCGGGCAACACGTCCATCTAATCCATCGAACAAAGCAGCAAGAAAAATGGCATAGATCGCTTGTGTAAATTCGCCATTCATACTTGCAATAATGGAATAGAAACCAGACAACAAAGCGGCTGTCGTGATTAAGTTAGGCCAAAGATAAATACCTCGGCGCTTCACTTTTTGTCCTTCCGGATTATCTTCTTCTTCAACCACTTCGAACGTAATCCCATCAAAAGAATGTTCATTATGAGTTAAATCTTGCTCTGGTTTAGGCGCATTTGTCATTATTTTCTATTCCAAACATGTGCATTGATTTAGATTAATTGTTACTCACCCACTAACCAGCGAACAGCAGCGTGACCACCTGTTTCTTGCATACGTAAGTGAGGAAATAACCATTGTAGGGCTTGGTCTGCTTGCTCAGAAAACTGCCAAGGTGGGTTAATTACCAATAAACCACAACCATTCAGTCCTACAGGTGTGTCATCTGGCCATACACAAATTTCACAAATTAATTGACGGCGAATTCCAGTTTTGAACATTTTCTTTTCAAAACGTTCAATCATTGCGCGGTCTTTAATTGGATACCAAACTGCAAAGACACCTGTTGGCCATTTCTTATAAGCGCTTTGTAAGAGTTCAACCAATTGTGGAAAGTCTTTACGTTCTAATTCGTAAGGCGGGTCAATCATAACCAGACCACGCTTTTCTTTCGGTGGAATTACACCGAGCAAGCCTTCATATGCATCACGCTCATGTAAACCTGCACGTTTATCGCGAATGTTATGACGTAATTGCTGAAAAACATCGCGCTGCATTTCAAATATAGTCGCTTTGTCGATTTCACGCATACCTTGCAAAGCAAACCAAGGAGAACCCGGATAGCTACCTTTACCTTCTTCAGTACGTAATTCTTCTACGAGTTTTAAGTATTGCTGGATTGCTTCAGGAGCTTGACGCTTTTCCATTTCAGAAAGCTGTACAAGACGATGAATACCCGTTAGGAATTCTCCTGACTTTTGTGCAGGTGCTTGAGATAGATCATATTTTCCTGCCCCTCCATGCGTATCGATATAACGATAAGGTTTATCTTTAGCATTTAAACGGTTGAGAAGCTGTAGCAAAAGCACATGCTTCATAACATCTGCAAAGTTGCCCGCATGGAAATGGTGACGGTAATTCATGTTGACTTTAATTCCTCAATTCAACGAATAGTTTAACATGAAAAAAATATTCTTTCGTAAGGTTGTGATCATCTAAAATAAGGCTGCTTGATTTTCTTACGATCGATATGAGGTTATATGCGCTCTCGACCACTTCCTGACAGTTGGAATCTGAACCAGATTTTAGATGACTTAAATGCACATGGTTTTGCAATTGTAAACCATGCCTATTCTACTGAGTATCTTGCTCAAGTTGCCACAGAGTGTAGTCATCACTTTGATGAGTTCCGTGAAGCAGGGATTCAAAATGGTGTAGTGAGTACTATTCGAAGCGATCATATTTTATGGATTAATGAGTCACTTCCTATTGCCGAACAACATGTCGAAACCCTAACTTCATTTTGCCAACATCTAAATCAAGCTTTCTTTTTAGGAATTAAAGAGGTTGAAGCGCATTTTGCCTGTTATAACGCAGGTGAATTTTATGCATTACATCGAGATAATCCTCAACAAAAAAATGATCGTATTATTTCTACTGTTTATTATTTACATCCTGAATGGCAGGATGATTGGGGAGGACAATTACGCTTGCAGGACAAAAATGATATTTGGCACATTATTACGCCAGAACCTAATCGCCTAGTTATTTTCCAAAGTAATTTGCTTCATGAAGTTTTAGTTTCTAAACAGCAGCGTTTATCAATTACAGCTTGGCTTCGTAGTGGAAACTCGATTTGGGGTTAGAGAAGTGCTCTTTAAATTTCTTAAATAAACCCGATATAAGAGCTATTGATTAAAAAGGGCGAAGGCGTATGTCTATTGAAACAAAAATGATTGTGAGCAGAATTGGTGAAACAGACCAACTCTATTTAACTGAGAATACGCCCGAACTTGCTTTGGAACGTGCAGATTTACGTATGCAGCTCGTTGTATTAAGCCGTGTTCGTCAAGAGCAAATTCATTTTTTGCAAGAAGCTATTGTTTTGCTTGAGCAAGCTCGTATGGAATACGATGAAATGCCGATGCGTTTGTATTTGAATTTATCTCTTCATTTAGCTAAAGCGTATATGATTTATTTTGAGCTAAATAAAGAAAAACGCTTTGCGCTCATTGCACAGCAAATTTTAAAGCCCTTAGCTCACCATCACCATAGTGATATATACTTTTTCTTGGCTTATGCTTCGGCAGCGCAGGAAAAACCAGCTCTTACCCGACATTGGCTTACAAAATATTTATCAACTGCTCAATGTGATCTTGAGTTGGTTCATGAACATCCGGTATTTCATCCAATACGCCATGAGCCATGGTATAAAGAATTATTAAAATTCAAAACCCACTAAAGTGTGAATTTTAAAAGGCCTGTTATTTATAAACAGGCCTTTTTATTTGGTTATTTTTTTACACTATCTTCGTGTAGCTGCTCATTAAGTTCATCAATGACGACAATCCACTCATCATCTTTTTCCCAATGGCTTTTTAGGAAATCACTTTGACCTTGGGACCAAAAAGATGCTTCATGTAACTTCTGCTCAGCGGGTAACTGATGCGTTTTTATAAAATTTTCAATACTCGCGTCATCAGCATCCAAACCCAATTGCTCGAATAAAAGTTGTAATGTCGGTTGCTGTTCAAACATTGTTATTCTCCCATGGCTTCTTTTCAATAATCTAGCAACAATAGATGTTAGTTGTATATCTAGGTCTATATTTTCTTGTTGTTTTTTGTGTGTTCTTATTAAATTTCAAATATAAAAAAGCACCCTACAAGAGAGTGCTTTTCCAATTCATTTAACTAATGAATTATTTTAGCATGTCAGCAATTGCTGCACGTTCTTCTTCAAGCTCGTTTAGAGTGAAGTTGATACGCTCACGGCTGAATTCATCGATTTCTAAACCTTGAACGATTTTGTATTCACCGTTTTCAGTTGTTACAGGGAAACCGAACATAACGCCTTCAGGAATACCATAAGAACCATCAGATGGAATACCCATAGTTACCCACTTGCCGTTTGTACCAAGTGCCCAATCGCGCATATGGTCGATTGCAGCATTAGCAGCAGAAGCAGCAGAAGACAAACCACGCGCTTCGATAATCGCAGCACCACGCTTACCAACAGTTGGAAGGAATACGTCTTTGTTCCAAGCTGGATCGTTGATCTTGTCTTTTAAGCTTTCACCATTTGCAGTAGCAAAACGGTAGTCAGCATACATTGTTGGAGAGTGGTTACCCCAAACTGTTAATTTTTCGATGTCAGCAACTGCAACACCAGCTTTTTGAGCAACTTGAGTCAATGCACGGTTGTGGTCAAGACGTAACATTGCTGTGAAGTTTTTCGCTGGAAGATCTGGAGCAGATTTCATTGCGATGTAAGCGTTTGTATTTGCAGGGTTACCTACAACTAATACTTTAACGTCACGGCTAGCAACTTCGTTTAATGCTTGACCTTGGCCAATGAAGATTTCACCGTTAACTTTTAACAAGTCAGCACGTTCCATACCAGGACCACGTGGGCGAGAACCAACTAATAATGCATAGTCAGCATCTTTAAATGCAACTTTAGGATCATCAGTCCCGATCATGCCAGCCAATAAAGGGAAAGCACAGTCATCAAGTTCCATCATTACGCCTTTAAGCGCTTGTTGTGCTTTTTCAACTGGAACTTCAAGCAATTGTAAAATAACAGGTTGATCTTTACCTAACATTTCACCGCTTGCGATACGGAATAATAAGCTGTAACCAATTTGACCTGCAGCGCCAGTCACGGCAACACGAACGGGTTGCTTCATGTAATTGTCTCCAATGAGTGTCCTTAATCGGGCTAAATAGCGGTTCTACTTAACCAAATCATCATAAACGGCAAAGATTGTACTCTAAAGAAGTTGCAGATGCATGTAAAAGCGACTCATTTTCACCAAAAGTCTGATAGAAAATACAAATTAACCTTTACAAATAGATTCAATGTATGGTGAGCATTTTTCTGTGAAATGGTAGCTACACTTAATAGCTACCTTTAATTGTAATTTCGCTTGGGCAATTAGAGACTACATGATTTGAACATTGCTTATATTGGCCATTTACTGTGTAGCAAACTTTAACTTCAGTAAGTACAACATCGGAACGTGAAAGTTGGCACGAAAAACGAATGCCATTTTGTGGCAAACTCGGGTTAAGCTTTGTAAATTGTTGACGTAATGTAGATTGTTGCATTTCTACATTACTAGAACTGGTTAAATTGGCAGGTATTTTTAATCGTTCAGCGAAGTTAATAATTGTACGGAAATACTGACTGGCGTTCATAGGTACACAGCCACCAACACTCTTCCAAAGTTGCACACGAGCGTTGTTGTCTGGCATCACTCGAGCAACAACTTTAGCTTGCAAGGGCGAAAGGGTGGCAGAACTTTCAGTTGAACAGTCCGTTCTAGTTGTTTCAGGCATTAAACCCGTAATTGTGAGTGAGTACCCTTCAAGACATTTACGCTGCTTCTGTTTAGAAGGATCTAACGAACAGACAGCAGGCGTCATCTGAACATGCATGACATAACCTTGCACGTTTACAGGTTCCGCATGTAAAACAGAACTCATCAATCCAATGCTTGCACAGATGAGCCACCATGCAAGTTGCGATATTGGATGAAGTCCTAGATATCTATATTTCATTTAATTAAAACTTGGTTATGCCAATTAAAAGAATGTTCCATCATTCATCATCTAAAATTAAGGTGATGATCGCATTGGAATGACTTTCATACGCTGTATTAGCGACTGAGCGCCTTGCCCCAACACCACTCCATAATGGGTCGCATTTGTCATGACATGCTTGACATAATCTCTAGTCTCAAGCAATGGAATGGTTTCTGTATATTGATCAGCTTCAATCGGTTGGTAATCGGGTTGCCAACGTCTTGCACGATTTGGGCCAGCATTATAGCCTGCTGTCGCTAAAACAGGGTTATTGCTTAACTGCCCTTGAATCATTGATAAATAAAATGTTCCATAACGAATATTGGTATTCATTTCACTTAACGCCGCCGGATTATATGTCTCCCCCATCTGACGAGCAATCAACTTTGCTGTATCAGGCATAATTTGCATAAGGCCACCAGCTCCTACATGAGAACGTGCCGAGGTAACAAACCGACTTTCTTGACGCATTAAACCATAAGCCCACGCAGGATCAATTCCAGCATTGTAACTATGACTTACGACATTAGTCTTATGCGGAGTCACATAACGATACGTATCATTATGTTTATTCGTTGTACGATCTGCTGCGTAAATTGCACGATCATACCATCCCATATCGTGAGCACGTTTTGCCGCAGCCAATAATAATCCATCGTCATGCTGAAGATATGCTTGACGGACTGCCCAGTTCCATTCACGGTTGGTATACGTTGGATTTGCGTTAATACGTCTTAAAGTAAATGCACGATTAAAGTGAATATTTTGATCTAGACGGCGTAAATCGCTTGCAGTCGGCTCGTCGTTATATGGCTGATGATTATAACGTACACCTAACCGGTCTTTTGCAAGAAGATTGTGATAATCATCCCCACTTTCAGCTAATTTTTTATAAATACGCTGTGCCGTGTTTTTAGAGTTACTATCGCCACGTTGTTCTGTCGCACGGGCTAACCAATATTGCCAGCGATCTTCTTGTTTCTGGGAAACTGACATGCTATCAATCGCACGAATTAAGCTTTCCCATGCGCTAAAGCGAATAGCTTGTCGTGCATAAATTTCAGCTTCTTCAGGACTTAGCGGATAACCATAGCTGGCATCAAAATATTGAAGTACTTCACGGTTAAAGTTATTTTTCATCACCGTCGTGCCACCGATATAAGCCACGGTTCGATAAAGATACTTTTGCACGCTCTCTGGAGTACCTTGCGCTACACGCTGTACATTTGCAAAAGCATTACCTAAATCATTATTCGCTAAACGACCTAATGCGAAAATCAAATAGGCATAATCTACATCATTGGTCTTTGGAGCAGTCCATAAATAATTAAGAGGATTCGCCTGAATCTGGTTGAGCTGAGCCAAAGAAAGATTCATTCCAAGACTTTGAGCAGTTGCAAGAGCTTGTCCTGATAAGCCTGAACGTAGCTGTACCCACAGACGCTGTTGCTTATCTTGGGTACTCATTAATGGACTGGTAAGCATCATACGGCCTAGCCCAACACAAGAGTCTGGTTGTGACTCAGTGGCTAACCAAACATCTTTATATTCTGCAAATACCAATGCATCACCACTTTTAGCTCGTACCTGCGCCAAAGCACAATTTTCGGCTGGGTCAGGGTTAGAGACATAAGGTAACAATGGCTGTGCAGATACAAAATCAGCTTGTTTAACTTTTTCTTCAACATAATCCGCTGCAAGCTTCTCTGCCATAGCAGATTGTGGATAGCGCTGGGCAAAACTTACAATTGATGTTGGAGATTGAAATCCTAAATTACTGTTTAACTTCCAGTATTCAGGATAATAGCCCAACACATCATTTTGCATTGCAGCCTGATATTGATCTAATAAAGCAGTATTACCACTATTGGCGGCATTTAATGCATCGTTAAATTGTTCTTCTGCGGCATAAGACAATGAACAACCAAGTAAACACACAGCTCCTAACCAGCTACGATGTGCATATTTATTTTTCATCACACGACTCTTGTTTGATGAGCTCTTTTTACCTGGTCTCATAAATGTGCTAAACCCTGACTATCCACCTTTAGGCATAGTTTAATTATTCTTCGTACATTCTTTTGTTGTGTTATGTAACTATCTGATTCAACATCATTAAAATTTATGTCATTTGTCTTCATAAATCATGTGCAGCTTATGGCAGTTTATTGTTATCTGTCTGGCTCAAATACTGCTATAATGATCGGTTTGACCCGTTTTGGGTCATTTTATTATTTATCTAGATCGATCTGTTAGGAGCCTACATGACGGTTCAAACCTTCATTCCCAATGGTGCCAAAGCTGCCTCAGAAAACACTGTTACCCAGTCAACGCACACCACTGATGTTTCAATAAAGAAATTATATATTGAAACTCAAGGGTGTCAGATGAATGAGTATGACAGTCACCGTATGGCAGACCTTTTAGGGGATTCTCACGGTTATGTTTTAACAACTAACCCTAATGAAGCAGACATTCTGCTCATGAATACGTGTTCTATCCGTGAAAAAGCACAAGAGAAAGTATTTAGTGAATTAGGGCGCTGGCGTAAGTTAAAAGAACAAAATCCTGATCTTGTGATTGGTGTAGGTGGTTGTGTTGCATCTCAAGAAGGTGACAACATTCAAAAACGTGCGCCATATGTCGACATGATTTTTGGCCCACAAACCTTACACCGTTTACCACAAATGCTTGACCAACATCATGCACAAGTGGAAAAGCCGAAAAAAGAAAAAATTAAGCTCGTTGATATTTCATTCCCTGATATTGAAAAGTTCGACTTCTTACCTGAACCGCGCGTAGAAGGTTTCAAAGCATTCGTTTCTATTATGGAAGGTTGCTCTAAATACTGCTCTTTCTGTGTGGTTCCATATACTCGTGGCGAAGAGGTTTCTCGTCCACTTGATGATGTGCTTGCAGAAATCGCGGGTCTTGCTGAAAAAGGCGTTCGTGAAATTAGCTTACTTGGTCAAAATGTAAACGGATATCGTGGTGAGACATTCGAAGGCGGTATTTGCACCTTCCCTGAATTGTTACGACTCGTTGCAGAAATTCCTGGAATTGGCCGTTTACGTTATACGACTTCACACCCGCTTGAGTTCTCCGATGAACTTATTCAGTGTTATGAAGATTTACCTCAAATGGTTTCACACTTACATCTGCCAGTACAAAGTGGATCAAATGATGTACTTAAAGCAATGAAGCGAAATCACACCATTGATGTATACATCGACAAGATTGCCAAGTTACGTAAAATACGTCCGGATATGCATTTATCGAGCGATTTTATTATTGGTTTCCCAGGCGAAACTGACGAAAACTTTGCAGAAACATTGCAATTTATCAAAGATTTAGACTTCGATCACTCTTATAGCTTTGTTTACTCAAAACGCCCTGGCACACCAGCATCTGAC
Organism: Acinetobacter sp. RUH 2624; assembly: GCF_000162375.2. Taxonomy (NCBI): domain Bacteria; kingdom Pseudomonadati; phylum Pseudomonadota; class Gammaproteobacteria; order Moraxellales; family Moraxellaceae; genus Acinetobacter; species Acinetobacter sp. RUH 2624. Next base: position 2,603,540 of record NZ_KI391939.1, read on the forward strand.
TTACCAGATACAACTCCTGAACATGTTAAAAAAGAACGTTTAGCACAAGTTCAACAAGTCATTAAGCAATCTAGTATTGAAAAAACTGATGCAATGCTTGGCAAAATTGAACGTGTACTTATCGAGAAAGTTTCTGATCAAGACCCTAATATTTTAGTAGGTACAGCAGACAATACTCGCTTAGTAACTTTTGTAGGTGATGCTTCTTGGGTTGGCCGTTTTGCCGAGATTGAGATTACTGAAATTAAAACTTTAAATTTAGTTTACGGTGAACTCTTGAATCTTGAGCCTGACGTGGCGTAATGTAGAGGTATTCTAAAGTCTACTGAAAGGTTTTCTCTTGACTGCAGCGATTCGACGTACCGTAACATTTCCTGAAATTTCAATGGAACGTTTAAAGAGCATCTTGGGTGCCTATAATGGGCACCTTAAGCAAATCGAACAGCGTTTAGATGTCAAAATTACTCATCGTGGAGATGTTTTTCACATAGATGGTGAGATAGATGCTGTTGGGAGAGCCGAAGCATTATTGCAACGACTCTACGAAGAAACTGAAGAGTCTCAGCAAATCAGTGCTGATCTATTACATCTCTTGATTCAATCTTCACAAACTGAACGTAATTTCGAGTTAGTTGGTGAAGAGATGGAAGAGCATGATGCGCCAATGGATGTCTATTTCCAGACTCGAAAAGGTCGCATTAATCCACGTGGTGCCAATCAAAAACGCTATGTACAACGTATTTTACAAAGCGATATTTCTTTTGGTGTAGGCCCTGCTGGTACAGGTAAGACTTATTTAGCAGTTGCCGCCGCAGTCGACATGTTAGAGCGTAATGAAATCCAGCGGATTTTACTTGTTCGCCCTGCGGTAGAAGCAGGAGAAAAGCTCGGTTTCTTACCTGGTGATCTCACCCAGAAAATTGATCCATATCTACGTCCTCTTTACGATGCCCTTTACGAAATGCTTGGCTTTGAAAAAGTTGCCAAGTTAATCGAGCGTCAAGTGATTGAAGTGGCGCCTCTTGCTTATATGCGTGGCCGTACACTTAACCATTCATTTGTAATTTTGGATGAAGCGCAAAACACTACACCTGAACAAATGAAAATGTTCTTGACCCGTTTAGGTTTTGGCTCTCGTGCAGTGATTACAGGTGACATTACTCAAGTAGATTTACCTCGAGGCCAACAATCCGGTTTGGCACACGCCCTTCGTGTACTTGAGAACATTAAAGAAATTCATATTACCCGTTTCCATTCTCGCGACGTTGTACGTCATCAACTTGTTCAAAAAATTGTTGAAGCGTATGAAGGTTGGGATGGTGAACAACAGCGTCTTAATGCTGAAGCACGCGCTGAACGTAAAGCACGCCAAGAAGCATTAGTCGCTGAAAACGATACAGCAGCAGACTTGCAACATCAGGATGCCTAAGGATTCACTTTGAAAATCAGTTTAAGTTTACAACAAGACTTTCAATCCCCTGAGTTAGAGCTCAAACGAGCTCAACTCAAAAAAATTATTGAGACAACTTTACGCCACGTTGGCTACAAAGAAGACTGTGAAATTGGTGTTGCCTGTGTTGATCTGGAAGAAAGCCATCAACTTAACTTGCAATATCGTGAGAAAGATAAACCCACCAATGTTCTCTCGTTTCCAAGCGACATTCCCGAAGAAGTCCTACCAATGCTTGATGCATTACCACTAGGTGATTTGGTGATTTGTATTCCAGTGGTATTACAAGAAGCTCTGGAACAAAAGAAAACTGCCCAAAATCATTTTGCACATCTTTTAGTACATGGTGTTCTGCACTTACTCGGCTATGACCATGAAATAAGTGATGAAGATGCAGAAGAAATGGAAAGTTTAGAGATCGAAATTTTAGCTAAACTCAATATTGCTAATCCTTATCAGGAATAATCAATTTCTCTCAAACCATTAAGAACGCAAATAGCTTCTTAATTCATTTTTAAAATGTGGATATCCTAAAAGTTATCCACATTTTTTCATTAATGAACTTCAAACTCGGCTTCAGCTGGATCAAAACGCCAAGTACGCACAATACGTAGCTCGGAAATATCCTTCATATTTGCATCAAAACGACCAAACGGTGCTCCACGACGTACTGATGCCTTTGCCGCCTCATCTAAAACTGGATGTCCTGAACTTTCAAGTAAACGGATTGCACGAATTCCCCCTTGAGCATTTAAAATCACCATAAGGCGGACTTCCCCTTTTAGCTGTTGCTGCTTGGCTTCTTCTGGATAATAGCGGTTACCGTAAAGCTCTACTTTTTCACGGAATTTATCTAGATAAGCTGCTGAGGCATCTTTCTTGGCTTGAATACCATCTACTGTTTTTATTTTTTGTTGGCGGCTGAAATCTTGCTGACGTTGCAAATATTGAGCTTCAAGGCTCGCGACCATTGCGGCTTTTGCTTGAAATTGGCTCTGTAACTGTTCAAGTGCTTTTTTCCTTTGGCTCTCCTCTGCTTGTTTCTGCCAACTCAACACAGTCATTAATACTTTTTCTTCAAATTTAAGTTCTCTTTGTTGCCGCACTTTTTCCAAAGTGTCTAACTGAACTTCGCCAGTTGAAGCATCAGTCGGCATAGGCGTCGGAGAATTACTGGACATTCGATGAGCCGCTCGAAAAGTTCCCGAACCCTGCTGGTCTGCTTGAGCTAAAAAGTCTGCATGCTTAACGATCTCTTCTGTAGGACGAACCGATATCGCAATTTCTTTAGTCGATTGTTCTGATGGTGCAGGCATCGCAAAATGGATGAGCAGCACAAAAGTATGCAATAAGATTGCGAGTATTATCGCGACAATAAAGACTCGGTCTTGCCACCAATAATGAAAAGGCTCTATAGAAAGACTTCTTTTTTTCAACATAATCTTAAAAGCATATAAATGCCTTTTCCCCAGAGTATTAATAACCGAACAAAATACAAACTGATATTCAAATATGGATAAAAGTGTGATTCACTTCAAATATGGGTTTTTATCCATTTTCATTTTGTGAAAATGTATCAATTAAATTTGTTACACTGCAATATCAAAATCTGTTTTTAACATAATAAAGAGTGTGTTGTTTCTTTAATAATTCATCTTCTGGAAGTTCTTTTATGCAAACGCTATTTTCCTCATTAGTCAAACGTCTTCATAAAGTCTACCGAAAAGCTGAAGCCTTCATTGAGGAAGAAAGAGATTTTACATTGTCGCAAACTTTTCTAAATGCGACCTTAGAACGTTACGTGACTAATAATGTCGAGTTTTTAGATGATCTACATGCAGACCTTTATCATGACTGGTTAAGGCTCTATGCCACAATGCATGTTAAAGGTTTAGAGACAACTTTATCTGTCGACTTAAAATTGATACAGATGGAATTCAACAAAGAACAGCAACTTATTGTATTTGAACAAATTAGTAATACACAAATTGTAGAAGCTAAATATAAAAATTTCTGGCAAAAGATTGCTGTAAAAGCTGCTATTTTTTACTATCACAAAATTCTAAAAAAAGATCCATTGGGCATGATTTTAGAGCGTTTTAACGTAGCCCAAGAAAAAGATGACCTTATCTTTCTAGACCTAAATCGTTGGTTCGGTAAAAAAGCCAGCATTATTGAAACTTTAGGAAAGGTACATATCAACTATGCTCGAGTACGTGAAGCAGAATTAGTCGTCTTTGGTAACGTCAATCTTGCCGCGTTACTTTTCCGAGACCAAGAAGATGAATTTGAAGATGATCTTGAAGACACTGAAATTACGCCAATACAGCAAAAAGATGCATAACAACTGTATGAGCTAAAGAAATTCATTGTTAAAAAACACAAAGAGATTACATATTTAGCATAAATCCTGATTTTTTCTCCATGATCAACAGGCATAATATGCAAAAGTCATAGATGCATCAGCACTGACCTTTCAGTCTGTACAAGGATATTTACTTATGGCAACAAAATTTCTGAAATCATTCAGCATCGCAACTGGTATTTCGACAACTTTGCTTATTGCAAGTTTCTCTAGCCATGCACTTGCCATGAGCCCATTTCAGGCAAATTATCAGTTTACCTATAATAATAAAGGCATGGGTTCAGCAACACGCGCACTTAGTCAACAAGGCAATAACTGGACTTATCTATTCACTGCAAAAGCAGGCGGTATTGCTTCTGCGAGCGAAACAAGTAAATTTAGTTTTGCAAATGGCAAAATCGGATCACAAAGCTTTAGCCGTACCAGTAAAATTTTAATTCATAACAATACTATGAATATTAATTTTAACCCTGGCAATAAGACAATTAGCACCAAGAAAGATGATAAAGCACGAACATTTGCTTGGCAGCCGGGCGTACTTGACGAGCTAAATGCTGAATTGCAAGTGCGTGAAGATTTAAAAAATGGTTCACTTAAGTCTTCGTACCCTCTTGCCGATGCAAAAGAAGTTGAAAACCGCCGTTTTGTAAAACAAGGCAGCGAAAAAATTAAAACTTCTTATGGCACTTTTGATACTGTAAAAGTTGTCTTAGAACATGGCCGACCAGATCGTAGTACGATTTTCTGGCTAGCGCCTAAATTAGACTACTTACCGGTTAAGGTAAGTCATATTGATGGCAAAACATCTTATGGTTTGTTATTAACAAGTTATAGCGGTAAAACGAATTAAAGCTTGCATTTTTTCGGATGCTTTTTAAAATACGCATTTGCTTTAAAAGCATCCGTCTAGAGGATTCTCCCGTGCACGCACTAGAACAGAAAATCTTAACAGAAGGTATCGTTCTATCTGATCAAGTGTTGAAAGTCGACGCTTTCTTAAATCACCAAATTGACCCTGTCCTCATGCAGCAGATTGGTAAAGAATTTGCCGCTCGCTTCAAAGATGCAGGGATTACCAAGATTATTACCATTGAAGCTTCAGGTATTGCGCCAGCAATCATGGCAGGTTTAGAACTTGGTGTACCTGTGATTTTTGCTCGTAAATATCAATCGCTGACTTTGAAAGACGATTTATATCGCGCCAAAGTGTTTAGTTTTACTAAACAAACAGAAAGTACTATTGCTATTTCAAATAAACACATCAACTCAAGCGATAAAGCTTTAGTAATTGATGACTTTTTGGCAAATGGTCAAGCTGCACTTGGTTTGATTGACTTAATTCACCAAGCAAACGCAGAGGTTGTAGGTGTTGGTATTGTGATTGAGAAATCATTCCAACCTGGCCGTGATTTATTGCTTGAGAAAGGTTACCGCGTTGAGTCATTAGCACGTGTTAAATCACTTACTGATGGCACAGTAACTTTTGTTAAAGAATAAAATTGTTTCAATAAAAAAAGAGCGGACTTCCGCTCTTTTTTTATTTTTATAAAACTATAGGCAAAGCTTTTTTACCATTTCACCTAAACGTCTACCTTGTGCTTCACATAAAAGCTTTTCATCTTGGCTTAAACTTTGGTCATGTCTAGGACCACTCACATGGCTTGCACCATAAGGAGTTCCGCCAGTTTTCGTATTCGACAACGCAGGAATAGAATTTGGCAAACCTAAAATCATCATGCCGTGATGAAATAATGGAGGTAACATCGTCAACAAAGTACTTTCTTGTCCACCATGCATTGAACCAGAAGAAGTAAAAACGCATGCTGGTTTATCATGTAAAGCACCATTTAACCAAAGACTTGTGGTCTGATCCCAAAAATACTTCATTTCGCTCGCCATATTACCAAAGCGGGTTGGAGACCCTAGAGCCAAGCCTGCACAATTGGCTAAATCCTCTAAAGTACAATAAATATCGCCTTCTTCGGGAATGCTCGGTTCAGCCTCAGTTACAACTGTCGCAATATTGGGTACTGTTCGTATTTTTACGCTGATACCTGCAGATTCAACACCATTCGCAATAAGATGCGCCATTTCTTTAGTAGAACCATATTTACTGTAATAAAGCACAAGAATGTAAGGTTGCATCGGTTTCATGAATTTTGTTAAAAAGAACACTATACGGTATTTTTTATTTTTTTGGCTTAGCCAATTTTATGAAATTTTAAAGGTGATTGATTTTTAAAGGCAACCGTAACAAATATTTGTAAAAGCTTTTTATTACCTTTTGTTACCATGATACATAGGGAACTTTCAGAATACTTTTTTATTCTTTAGGTTAAAGTTTTCCTCACACCAACCATAGTGTTCTCAACCGAATACACCGGTGAATATCAATCACCCACATCATGATTAAAAAAATCGGGATAGATGACGCATGTTAGAACGTTTTTTGAAGAGACTTCCTTTTTATAACAAGACCTGGTTTCAATTTATTTTATTCGTAATTAAGCGTTTCGAAGCTGATCGCTGCCGGGAACAGGCTGGCTCTCTCACCTACACAACTCTTTTTGCCGTTGTGCCGATGCTAACGGTATTTTTAGTTATTATTTCTTCAATTAAAGCGTTAGAACCAGCCAGACAACAGTTACAGCACTTAATTTATAGTAATTTTTTACCTAAAAGCACAATTGCATTTGATAAAGCACTTAATGCTTTTACTGAAAAATCTAGCAATTTAACTGTGATTGGCGTGTTATTTCTATTTGTCACCACAGTTTTAATGCTGACCACAATTGAAACTGTTTTTAATCGTATATGGCGAGTAAAAGAAACCCGTAGCGGCATTGTTGGCTTTATGCGTTATTGGACCATTATCTCACTTGGTCCGATTATTTTAGGCAGTGCATTTGTTATTTCATCAACTGTTGCATCTATGAACTTATTGAGTAATAACTTCACGGGCTATCAACTTGATGGTGCATTCTTGCTCTGGCTTATTTCTTTTGTTCTTACTGTTCTAGGTTTTTTCATTTTATATTGGACTATTCCCAACCGCACAGTCCCTCTATTTTCAGCAGCAATTGCCGCCTGTTTAAGTGCTGTACTGTTTGAAATACTCAAAAATTTATTTAGCTTTGTGATGTCAAACTTTACCAGCTATGAAATCATATATGGCGCATTTGCAGCAGTACCTATTTTCCTATTATGGGTCTTCTTATCTTGGAATATTGTGTTGCTCGGTGTCGAGGTGAGTTTTGCGCTTACTGCTTTTCATTCGGGTAAAGAACAAAAAAGACATCCCGTACTCATGCTACTTGATATTTTAGAATTATTTTATAAAAAGCAAAAACTTGGTGAAAGTGTAAGTGATAAAGAAGCATTGGCAATTTTAGGCCGTGGTGAGATTGGCCGTTGGCCCGCTTATGTTGTTTTGCTCGAAGAGCAAAATTTAGTGAAACGTACAGATAAAGATGAATATGTTTTAGTGCGTAATTTATCTCAAGTCGATTTTTGGAGCTTCTTTACTGCATTGCCTTATCCACTTCCTTTACGTCCGGATGTATTAAATGTGCATGATGATGATGAATGGATGGAAAGAATTGGCCCTGCTTTAGTAGAATCAAATGACTATTTAGCTGCGAAACTCTCAATTCCACTTTCAACAATTTTTGAAGAGAAATAATATTTAACTCACAACAGGGCTTAACCTTTGTTTGGTTGGCCCTGCTTTAGACTCATCACAACTATTCCAGATAGCACTAAAATACTTCCAAAAATAAATTTAATTTCTAATTTTTCATTTAACAACAAAACACTAAACAGCACACCAAATAGTGGCGTCAGAAAAGAGAAAACTCCTAATCGTGAAGCTAAATAATTTCTGAGTAGCCAAAACCATAATAGTAAACTTGCAAAAGATACAATTAATGTTTGAAAGCTTAAGCTTAGAATTGTTAAAGCTGTTAAATGAATAGTTGTTTGACCTGTCAAAAAAGCGATTGAGATTAATAAAATAAAACAACCCGTTAATTGATAAAATAAAGTTTGAGTTGCTGGTGCTTGGGCTAAAGAAGATAAACGAACGATAATGGTACTCAGTGCCCATGCAAGTCCAGCCATAAGTGCATATAAATCACCTAATAAAACTTGCGCTATAGCTGGTGCATTTATAGCTGTGGTTGTAGGGTAAAATGTAATAATAATTCCCATAAAAGCTAAAGCAATACCTCCCCATTGCGCTCGGTTCAAGCGTTCAGTAGGAAATTTCCAATGTAATCCTAAGGCGACAAAAATTGGAGCGGTATAGAGTAAAACTACAGTGTGAGAAGTCGAAGTAAACTTTAAAGCTTCGGTAACGAAATAAAACTCTAATGAAAAAAATAAAGCGACAAGAGCACCAGCTTTACATTGCTGATAAGAAAACAGATGAATCGAATGATCCCGCCACAATAAAGGTAGAACTAGAACTGCAGATAAACCAGAGCGTAAAGCAATTTGCATAATCGGTGAAATATCTGGTGCTGCTATTTTCAGAACCACCTGTTGCAGCCCTAAGACCATACATAAAAGCACCATTAAAGCCGAGGCTCTGGCATCCAGATTTTTGCGCTCTTCCATATAGCACCTTTCTTTATAGCGAAAAATCTGACTATAGAACTGTCTTATTTACATGATATAGTGAAAAACAGACAACACATAAGCAATTTCAGGCAATTTTCAAAGATGAAAAAATCAGCTCAACGTGTGCAAGATTTTCAGGAAATTCCTGCTCATAACGCCATCCCTGATTTGCTTTGGTTCCGTATCCGCAATGCGCCCGCAGAGACGGTTTACCCTCAACATGCACATGCATGGGGTGAATTTATTTATGCGTTTAGTGGTGTACTCGAAGTTAATATTGATCAAATTAATTATTTAACTCCGCCTCCTTATGGGATTTGGTTACCGCCTTATACCAAACATAGCGGAATTAACCGCAACCAAGTAACTCATGCAACTTTATATATTCATGAAAGCCTGTGCCAAAAGTTACCGCAAAAGGCAGGTATATTATTAACCTCCCCGCTTGTGCCTGCTTTACTTGATCACTTAAGGCAAAATCCCCAAGATGAAACCCGGGTCGAATATATACGCCTACTCCAAGTTTTATTAGATCAACTCATAAAAGCTGATTTGGTCGGTAGTTATTTACCTACAACAAATCATCCAGCCTTAGCCAAAATACTAAATGATTTACATCAATGTCCTGCAGACAATAGTACTTTGCAAGAACTTGCTGAACGGAACAATATGACCGAAAGAACGTTAGCTCGTTACAGTCAAAAAGAGTTAGGAATGTCTTTACATGAGTGGAGACAAAGACTAAAAGTCATGAAAGCGATGACTATGCTCAATCAAGGTAAAACCATAGAAAATATTGCTTTTGATTTAGGCTACGCCAGTGCATCAGCATTTATATATATGTTTAAACGTTGGATGGGCTTTACACCAGACCAGTTCCGAAAGCTCTATCAATAAATTAATGTTGGTTATAATAAAAAACCCTATTATCAGTTCAATAATAGGGTTCAAAACTTAGTGAGGTAAATCAAATTATGCTTTCACAAAGGTTTCCCAAATAAAATCCTGAGTCGCACCTTTCAAAGTCATTTTTAGCTGATCACCAGCATGTAATGGTCCTACACCCGCTGGCGTGCCAGTCATAATGACATCGCCCGGTTCAAGTGAGAACACCTGATTAATATCTGTTAATAGATAAGCTATATTAAACATGAGTAAGGCGGTATTACCATCTTGACGCAGTTCATCATTAATATGGAAAGTAAATTTAGTTTCTTCCCAATTCTTAATTTCACTTACATCTACCCAGTCCGCAAGTACGCATGAGCCATCAAATGCTTTTGCTCTTTCCCAAGGTTGACCTTTATCTTTTAATTCATTTTGTAAGTCACGTAATGTCAAATCCAACCCTAAAGTCACTGCACCAATAGCTTGTAGTACTTTTTGCGGATCGGTTTCTCCTTTTAGTGGCTGATCAATACGTAAAACAAACTCACATTCAAAATGACAGCTACCCCAAGCAGGATTCCATGAAATACCTTCATCTAAACCAATCAAACTACTTGGAGGCTTGATAAACAATACTGGTCGTCCCGGCATTGCATTGTTCAGCTCTTTTACATGATCAGCATAACTTCTGCCCACACAAACGATTTTTGAAGGACGTGTTTTCATGAGGCTTCCTTTATTGTTGCGGCTAATAATTCCAATAACTTACTTCTTGAATGTATTTTCAAATATAGTTTGATCTGAAGCTTGAGCAAAGGCACGTTTCGGTACAATAATGACCGTTTTATTTTTTAACTCAAGCATATAAGTTAGTTTACCTTTGGCAAAAGTCTGCACATCACCATACTGTACAACTTGCTTACGGCCAGCGGCATAAAGTTCAAAGTAATCTTGATATAAATCGATCCCCTGCTCGCTCTTACCAAATTGATAACGAACAAATTGACGTTTAAACATCATAGGTAAAAGCCAATAGCGCATTAAACCTTGCATAATCAGGAAAAAAATACCCAAAGCAACATAGTAGCGACCAACGCCTGATAAGCCTAAATAAAAACCCCAAATAACAATTGCAATACTAATAACAGGGGTTAAAAAACGTGTAAATTGTTTCTTTCCGAATGTCACCAAGCCAAACCCGTCTTGAGACTCTTCTAAATTTAAATAATAACGTAAAGATAAAGCGCTTTTTTGCTCGGTCATCACTATGTATCAATATTGAATAAATCGAAACTATTAGAGCATATTCATCTACGCTTTAAAATGAATCAAAAGTGATTTTTTATTTTTGCTCGAACTATAAAGCCTTCACTCATACAAGCTGCTTACTCGTTTCATATATAGAACGTAGATTCATATTTTTAAGGCTTATTCCATATCTTTAAATTTATAAAATACTTCTATTGTCTCTCTAGTGGAATACGTCATGTCTTTCTTTGCAAAACTATTTGGCTTAAATCAAAAAACGACAGCTCAAGAAGATGTGGCTTTAAAAGCCGCTCAAGAGCTAGAGCCTTCAAATGCAGTTTCTTTCTTAGAACTCATTAAGAACCGCCGCTCTATTTATGCAATTGGAAATAACTTAAGCCAATCAAATGATGAAATTGAAAAGTTAATTCAAGAAGCAATCCGTCACAGCCCTTCTGCTTTTAACTCTCAATCATCTCGCGCTGTCATTTTATTTGGACAATCACATCATAAATTCTGGGATACAGTTCTTGAAGTTTTAAAAAGTATTGTTCCAGCTGAAGCTGTATCTGGAACAGAACAAAAAATTCAAAGTTTTGCTGCTGGTGCAGGCACAGTTTTGTTTTATGAAGATCAGAACGTGGTTAAAGGTTTACAAGAACAGTTTGCAGCTTATGCTGATAATTTCCCGATCTGGTCGGAGCATTCAACAGCAATCGCACAATTTGCGGTCTGGAACATTTTAACTGAACAAGGTATTGGCGCTTCATTGCAACACTACAACCCAATTATTGATGAAAAAATTAATGTTTTATTTAATATTCCATCTGAATGGAAGCTAAGAGCTCAGTTAGTTTTTGGTTCTATTGAAGCTAAAGCTGGTGAAAAAACCTTTATTGATGATAAAAGTCGTTTTAAAACATTCGGATAATAGTTTTTTTTGAATTTAGAACTTTTTAAAGCTGGTCGCCATGTGCACCAGCTTTTTTTATTAGAATCCATATAAAATAGGCACAAAAAAACCGCTATATAGCGGTTAATTCTTCAAGTGGTGCGCTCAGAGAGATTCGAACTCCCGACCCCTTAGTTCGTAGCCAAGTGCTCTATCCAGCTGAGCTATGAGCGCGTACTTGATGGAGGGCATTATACGCAGTTTTTTCATTTTAGAAAGACCTTTTTCATCTTTTTGTCATCAAGCGTCTAGTTCTTAGCCATAATAAAATACCTCAGTAACATAGCTGTCCAAAAAAGGATTGTTTGCCCATAAAATGTATTTGAAATATTTTTTTGCAATTAAAGTTTTCTGACTTCATCTATCCAATTTGGGCATTTTGGCCAAATTGACAGAAATAAAAGCCTAGCTTTTTAGTCAGGATTATATAAATAATATATTTCTACTTATGCAAAAGTATTTTTATAAATAAAATTATTTAGCATTAATAATTATAAAAAATAATAATAAAATGAGAGAAACATACATTCATCTTCAAACTATATATTATAAAAAAAATTATTATTTTTATGTCTAAATCAGAATGAATAACTAATTGTCAAAATATTATAAGTATCAAATTATTTGAGTAGAAATATGCATTGACACTTTTTGAGATCTACCCAATACTAAATTTTAATTATTGAGAAACATATCTCAATAATTGCCTAACGCAATAAATAAATACTTACTTAAAAATACATAAATATACAGGAAATAGACCATCATGTTCTTACTGAAAAATCTCGTATCTTCGATAACAAAAGTTACTCAGGACCTGGGTAATGTTGTATCGGTGAATCCTGTTGTAAACACAGGTTCTCCTGTTAATGTAAACGTTTCTGACATAAATATTGCTAATGGAAATGTTTCAACATCAGGCTTACTTTCTAATGTACTTTCAACTGTAACCAATACAGTCTCGCATGCTACAACAGGATTAGTTTCTGATGTAGTGGGTACCGTAACTGGTACTGCAGGCTCAACAAATCCATTAGGAACCATAACCAATGTGGTAGGTGGTTTAACTGGTGGCGTGACTGGCGGTAGCCCTGTTGGTGGATTAACCAACGTTATTGGTGGTGTAACTGGCGCTATTGGCGGTGTAACTGGTGGTGCTACTGGTAGCAATCCTGTTGGTACCGTGACCGATATTATTGGCGGTGTCACTGGTGGTGTAGTCGGAGGCGGAACTTCTCCACTGGCACCAGTTGTTAACGTCGTACAAAGCGGTATTGACGTGCTACAAGGTGTCGAAAGTCTAAAAACCAGCATTATTAATACAGGCATTAATACTGTTGCGGACACTGTAGTTGGCGTACTTCCTCAAACTGAACATCCTGTTACTGATATTGCTCACCTCGGTACATTAACTTTTGAAACTTCTCGCGATACTGTAAATGGTGCTTTAGAAACAGTTTCTCATTTAGTAGGTGGTGACATCCAAGGAGCTACCCAATCTGCAACAGGTATTCTTGGAACACTTGTTCATAACGGTTCAACTGCAACTGGTATTTTAACTGACATTCTTGGTGGTGTAACTGGTGCTATCGGCGGTGTAACTGGTGGCACTACTGGTGGTAACCCGCTTGGTACTGTGACTGATATCATCGGTGGGGTGACAGGTGCTATTGGCGGTGTAACTGGTGGCGCTACTGGTGGCAACCCGCTTGGTACTGTAACTGACATTATTGGTGGGGTAACTGG